>CAWEBT010000007.1:0-180370 GCA_963807335.1 uncultured Actinomycetota bacterium | reverse complement strand
ACCTTCAACGGACTCGCCACGGACCAGGGGGCCGAGTGATGGCTGGTTGTCCCGGAAGGCCCGTCCGGTGACATGCACCGGGGACGGGTCCCTATCCGGAGAAGCCAGTGCGCTCCCCCACTCTGACACCGGCGACCGATCAGAAT
The DNA here is from genome assembly GCA_963807335.1 of uncultured Actinomycetota bacterium. Taxonomy (GTDB): domain Bacteria; phylum Actinomycetota; class Actinomycetes; order Propionibacteriales; family Nocardioidaceae; genus Nocardioides. Next base: position 180,224 of record CAWEBT010000007.1, on the reverse strand, counting down.
CAGCGCGGCAAGATGCTCCGCAGCCGGCCGGTCAATCTCTGTCCGCTGCACCCCTAGCAAGTGCGTCGGCCGGGCTCATCTGGCGTCAGTTCAGCGTCCGCGCCAAGGACCGAGGACCGCTCACTAGAGGCTCGGACTCTGCCCACGCGCCTGTTCCGCGAGCCTCGACAGTTCCCTGGTGCCGGGCGCGGAGCGCGTCTGCGTCTCTCTACCTACGCCCGCCGATGTCTCCAGGGTGCGGACGGCTTGTTTGACCGGCTCTGGAGGTTCGCGCATCGCTCGGAGCGCACGAGCGGCATCTGCGGGTGGCAGGGCGTCGAGCTCGCACAGGAGTTGCTCGGCGCCCTGGGCTCGCGCGCGCAACTGCGCCGTGCGGCGCCGGATGTCGGCAGCCCGGCGATTGCCGAGGAGCTGTCGACGGCTGTCTGCTCGTATGGTCTCCTGGTTGCTGTCGATCAGCGCCAGCCTGTCGACCGCACCTGCCTTGTCGCGGCTGGCGTCGCGGACGCTCGGATGATCGTCGGTGGCCAGGTCGGCTGCGTGCTGGGCCCAGCGGGTGCGGTCGGCTCCTGGGGCCGGCGCGGTTCCCCAGCGAGCGGCGACCGCAGAGGTAAGCCTGCCATGGTCGTTCGACCTCTGTTGAGCAGCATCTTCCGCGGCGCGGCGCCCGAATCTGCCTGAGTGGCGGGCTGCTTGGTTGGCCGCATACATGCGGCCAGCAGCGTCAGCGATGGCGGCGGCCGCGTGGGCGGCCTGTTCCAGCAGGTCCGCGTGAACCGCGGCACGAATGGCCTCCTCGCTTGCTTTCGCTGACGCGACCGCCTTTTCGTAGGGTGCCCGGATTCGCTGGTGCTCGCTGTCCAGGGTGGCGAGCGTCGCGAGGGCGCTCTCCCAGCGGTCGGCCTCCGCGCTGGCGCGGTCGATGTCGGCTCGCAGTCGGGCGCGTTCGGATGCGACGTACTCGACGTCGGCGTCGATGGTGGAAGGTGCGACGAGTCCGGCAACCGCTTCGCGCGCCGTCCGGGCCGCGTGCACGAGTCCGCGATCTGCGCGGTCCCGTTCCATCGCGGAGGCGAACTGCTCGCGTGCCCCTTCGATGTCGGCCGCGACGACGTGGAGCAGGTTGGCCTCGCGGCCGCGCGTCATACCGACGTAGATGCCGGCAGCGTCCAGGCCCACACTCTCGAAGGTTTCGCTGGTTGGGCTGTTGACGATGGCATGGGCCGTCTCGCTGGTCGCGCCCTGGACGCCATAGGCGGTTGAGGCGTATGCAAGGTGGACGTGCTCGGCGACATAGGCGGCCGGGAGGCGTTTGCTCGTTGGATGACCAACCGCGCCTGCTGGCAGGACCCAGACGTCACCTGCGTCGTCGGCCCGCTGGACGATCCAGGTCTGCCGGTTGGCAACCCCCAGTGCGTTGTCGTTGCGACGGGTCATGACCAGGTCGCCGGGCCCGACCGGGAGGCCATCAGACCCTACGGCGGCGGTGACGTCGGGGATCTCGCCACGGGCGACGCGCGCCTGGCGGATCGCGGCATTTGCCTCTCTGGCCTGATCATTGGTCGCGACGGTGACGGCATCACCGGGTCGCGTGATGCCTGCCAGCGCCGCATGCATGGCTTCGGTCGACTCGTGGAGCCGCACGAGGCCGAAGTGCTGCAGGCGATCGAAGAGTTGCTCGGCACGCTTGCCGTCGCGCAGGTCGAGGGTGAAGGCCGCGTAGGTCGGATCTGCGAAGCGGTGGATGCCGGTCAGGTCATGGACCTCGAGTCCAGACGCACTGGCGAGGTCAGCCGCGATGTCGAGGACGCCGCCTCGGCCCACTGCTGGCAGCTGGGCGCGATCACCGACCAAGGCGATGCTCGCGCCGGTCTCGGCCGCGACGATCAGGAGGGCGGTGGCGGTGTCCTGGTCGAGCATGCCTGCTTCGTCAACGACGATCCGCTCCGTCGCACACAGCCTTCCGCGTGTGGGTGGGCCGGCATAGACGGCAGCGGTCACCGGGTCGGATTCGCCGGGCTTGAGGCGGCGCCAAACGCCGTCGTTGTCCCAGCGCCACCCGTAGGCGTGGACCAGTGCGGCCACAGAGTCTGTGGGTACGCCGAGTTCCTGGGCGGCGACAGCGGCGGCCTTCTTCGTCGGAGTCACTATCCGCGTAGGTCGCCCCTGAGCCTCGGCCGCAGCGATGGCGGCGCCGAGCATGGTGGTCTTTCCTGCGCCCGCCGCGCCCTCGACGATGACCAGCGGGGTTGTCGACGCGATCGCGGCGGCGGCCTGGGCCTGATCGGTGTCCAGTCCACGTTCTGTTGCGAGCCGTTCGGCGGCCTCTGCGTCCGCGGATGCCATCGCATCCATCTCGCCCCCGGCGGGCCCGCTCGTTTCGACACGGGCGCCGATCAAGTCACGCAAGGTCTGCTCTGCCGCGACGACGCTGATCGCGGTGAGGTGGGCGACCTGCTCGGGGTGGGCCATCGTGGGCGGCAGCACCGAGAGGCAGTCCGATGCGGCGAGGTTCGTCGCGAGGGTGATCAGGTTGCGTAGATCGCCACCGGTCGCGGTGATGCCGGCCTCGGTGACCATGTGCGTGACGTGCATCTGGATGTCGTGGATCGTCCACGTCGATGCCGACGCGGCGCAGCGGTCGAGCGCCCGAGCCGCGAGCTCTTCCACACTCAGGTCATCGATGCCGACGGGCGCTGGCGACCGGACTGAGCAGAACCGTGGATCTGTCCGATAGCCAGCGGCCGCCAGTTCGCGGCGCCAGCCCTCCTCGCAACCGAGCCCCTCAGGGGCCGGCTTCTTGTGCGGTCGTTGGTGATCCCAGGCGCGGGCGAGCATCCTGGCTCGCACGACCGGCCCGGGCTGCTCGCCGGGATGGGCGTCCTCCCATGCAGCATCCAGGACGGCGAGATTGTGCTCGACCTGGGCGGCGCGCTTCGACAGCACCACGTTGTACTGCTCGAGTTCGACGACCTCGCCGGTGACGTGGTTGAGGCTCAACCCGTGGGCGGCGAGCACGCGCGTCAGCTCGGGGTGGGCGGCGATGACTGCGGTTCCGAGCGCCCGGATCGCGCCCTGCTGTTTGAACAGCGCAGCCGTGTCGAGGCCGCGCCACTTCCCGGCCGCGAAGACACGGGTGCCGATCTGGAAGTGGATGTGGCGATGCGGGTCCCCCGCCCGAGAGGTCTTGTGGACGACCGCAACGGTCTCGAGCTGGTCCACACCGACGACCTCTTGGAGCCCACGCGGACCGACGCGGGTCACCGAGTGCGGGGCCAACCATGAACGGATCTCCGCGACCGCGTCCGCCTGCGCGCGATCGAGCGCTTCGGAGACATCGGGATGCAACGCGGCGGCGATCGAGAGCGACTTCGGAGCGTTGATCACCATCTCGGCGAACCGCGGCGACCCCCGCCTCGCACCCGCATGCCTCCGCTGCCCCGGCACCGTCGCCTCGCTCTGACTGGGAAGCCGAGGTGTGCCCCGGGTCGCTCCCGTGAACGGGTTGCGCCAATCCACCCAGTCCGCGTACTGCTCCGGCGTGAACACGCCCTCCGCCGTCACACGGCCGCCACGGTCGAGGACAGCGAACTCCGCCAACGCCGTCCCCGCCCCCAAGTAGTACTCATCAGCGGTCGAGCGGTCCGACTCCAGGTAGCGGCGTGCGGCACCACCGGTGCCGCGGAACAGGATGACGCCACCCTTCACGCCCGAGCCTCCCAACAGATCCAACATCGCGTGTATCTGCGCGTGCATGCGCTAATACCGAAGGTAGCATACGTACATCGGTTTGACATGGAAAGGAGCAGAGGACGGGAGAGGCAAGGGAGGGCGAGCGGGGAGCAGAGGAGGGGCGATCGGTGGAGGGCGGCAGAGAGGGCGAATGAAGCGAGAAGGAAGGCCGAGGTGAGGGATTAGAGGCGAGGCAGGCAGAGCAGGTCAGCCGGCGCGGCCGCGACGCCCCGGGGGCAGCAGGCCACGGTTCCGGGCCTTTGCCACCCATCCCTGCGCGGTTGTCAGCGCCACCCCGTTGATCTCGGCCATCGTCGCCGTCGGGTTGCGATCACCCTGCTTGACCAGCTGCCCGTGCTGGAGAGCGACGCGCTCGTAGAAGTCCGGGTCGGTCTTGCCGGTTCCGGCCAGTGGCTTGAGGAGGTCGCGGCGGGCGATCTTCGCACCTGAGGGCAGGACGATCTTGTTGCCGGTCAGAGTCTCGGTGGACTTCATCGCGAAGAGGCGCTTGTTGATCGAGGTCTCGATGTACGCGGTCGGCAGCTCGCGCAGCAGGCGCGAGGTGATCGGATCGCCCGGGACCCGCGGCAGATAGACAACGCCGGTGATGCGCACCTCCTCCGGGACCGCGAACGCCTGGCGTTGCAGTCGAAGGTACACACGGGTCCCGGAGTCGGCGTGCTCGAGATAGCGCCACAGCGCTCCGTCCGGCTCGTTCGCCACCGCGTCATCGTCGGCGTCAGGAGCCGTCGACGCCCGCGCGGAGTCGTCGTACCCGAGGACCTCGTCGATCCGTGCACTCTCGTCAGCCGAGCGATGCCCCGGGAACACCGTCGGCAGATGCCACCCCGGAGGCATGTCCGCGGGCGTCAGCAGGCCATCAGCGTCCTGCTGGGCGTACGGGGGGTCCTCGGGATACCTCATGGCTCCGAACCTATCGAGAATCAGCCCCAATGTCAGGTCCTTGCATTTCCACGCGAAGATAGGCACAATCGAATGGTTCGGCAAAACCACGCGCAAGGGCGGCGATGATGGCGAGAGCTACACGATGAGGAAGCGCGACAAGGCGAGCAGCGCGGCAGCACCGGAGGACTACGCGACGCGTGGCGCGGAGTTCCTGATGTCCGAGGAGGTCGCGCAGTGGCTGCGGGTCTCCCAAGCGACGCTGTGTCGGTGGCGGCAGTCCGGCTGCGGGCCACGCGTGACGTGGATGTCGAGGACCTGTCCGCGCTATCGGCGCTCTGACGTCGAGAGCTGGTTGGAGAAGGTCTCAGCGTGAGTGTCTCGAAGACCCCGAACGGCCGCTTCCGCGCCCGGCTGAAGAGCGGGCGGGTCAATGTGGCCAGCAAGGTCTTCGATACCAAGCGCGAGGCCAGGGCCTGGCTCGCTCGCGAGCGCGCCGCGTTGGCAGGCGGGGTCGATCCCCGAGCCGGGAAGGAGCGGGTCAGAGACGCGGTGCGGCGCTGGCTCGTCATCCGGTCGACGACGGTCGCCCAGAAGACCTACCGCGCCGACCAGGACGTCGAGCGGCTGACCACGGCCAGCGTCCTCAACCTCCACCTCTCGGCCGTCTCGGGCCGGGAGGTCGCGCGCGTCTTCGAGCATCTGCTCGCGTCCGGGCTGGTCGAGTCCTCGGTCGTGCGCTATCGCGCGAGCCTGTCCTCCTTCTTCGGTTGGTGCGTGCGGGAGAAGCTGATCGCGACCAATCCCGTCACCGCCGTGCCTGTGCCGAGGAGCTCCGAGGAGCGCACCGAGATGAACCCGTTCACCGAGGACGAGCTCGAGACTGCGTACCGGGTTTGGCGCGAGCAGAACGCCCGGCTCGCGGACATCCTGCTCATTCTCGGCTGGACCGGTCTGCGCTGGGGCGAGGCCCGCGCGATGACCGTGGGCGACGTGATGGAGGTGCCGGCACCGGGCTTGATCGTTCGCCGATCAGCACCCGAAGGCATCGCCACCAAGGCCACCAAGAGCGGGCGATCGCGGCGCGTCCCGATCGCCAACCGCGTGCTCCCGATCGTCGAGCGACTCAAGGTTGGCAAGAAGCCGAGCGACCTGCTCTTCACCACCGATGCCGGCTCCCGCCTCCACCGCTCCGCGGTGCTGCGCACGATGAGGTGGGAGCGGACCGGGCGGGGCCGCCGCATCCACGACCTGCGACACACCGCCGCCTGCCTCTGGCTGGCGCGCGGTGTCGATGTCAGCACGGTCCAGAGCTGGATGGGCCATGCGTCGATCGCGACGACGAATCTCTACCTGCACCACCTCGGCACCGGCGCCGATCTGGCTGGCCTGGAGCGCCTCAACAGGGCGCCGGGGGCCACCGGGGGGCCATCCGCCGGACGCGCAGGCGAGTGACAACGACGAAGCCCCCGGGTGATCCGTGCGTTTCCGCAGGTCACCCAAAGGGCTTCAATGGTGGAGCTGAGGGGATTCGAACCCCTGACCTTCTCATTGCGAACGAGACGCGCTACCAACTGCGCCACAGCCCCACCTTCTCATTGCGAACGAGACGCGCTACCAACTGCGCCACAGCCCCTTGTGCGTCCGAAAAGATAGCACCCGGTCGGAGGCGCTTCCCAATCAGCAGGCCTAGATCCACCGCTTGAACCAGATCCGGTCCACCCACTCGGCGTGGGTGAGCAGCACGTCGGTCCAGATCGGCCAGAACCACGCGAAGTTCACGAGCACCAGCACGAAGAACGACCCGGCCACGATCACCCCTGCGGTACGCCGGGCCGAGGGCGCGCGGGACGCCCCGATGAGCTTGCCCATGGCCAAGGTGATGGCCAGCACGACGAACGGCAGGCAGGTGATCGCGTAGAAGATGAAGATCGGCCGGTCGTCGTAGAGCAGCCAGGGCAGCCAGGTCGACGCGACGCCGACGACGGCCACGCCGAAGCGCCAGTCGCGTGCGCCGGCCCACATCGCCACGGCGAACAGCAGCGCGAGGCAGCCGCCCCACCAGAGGATCGGGTTGCCGAGCAGCAGCACCTGGCGCAGGCAGTCGCTGCCCGGCGGCGCTTCGCAGCCCTGCGTGCCGGGCTGGATGTCGAGCTGCGCGTCGACCCCGACGGGACGGTTCATCAGCAGCCAGCCGCTCGGCTTCGAGGCGTAGACGTGGGTGCTGTCGTTGAGGAAGTGGCTGTGGAAGACGTAGACGTCGTGGTGGTAGTGCGCCAGTGACCGCAGCGACTGGACCACCTCGCCCAGCCCCGTCGCGTCGGGCTCCGTCGCGGTCGGCCACTCCTCCCCGCCGCCGTACTTGGTGTACTGCGAGTCGCTGAGGGTCGACTGCTCGTAGTCCGCCGCGTGGGCGAGCCAGCCGCCCCACGACGCGACGTACACGACGAGCGCGACCAGGACGAGCGAGAAGAAGGCGGGTACGCCGTCGAGCAGGGCCGACTTCGCGGTCGCCCAGCGCACGCCGTGGCTGCGCCGGGCGCCGGCGCTCCACGCCCACACCATCACGCCGAACGCGGCGAGCGGGTAGAGCGCGGTCCACTTCGTGCCGACCGCGAGCCCGAACGACACCCCGGCCGCGACCAGCCACGGCCGCCACAGCACCCGGGCGCCCCAGCCCGAGGTCGTCACCGTCGGCGTCCGTCGTGCGAGCCGGTCGCGGAACCAGGCCCGGTCGGCGACGATGCAGTGCACCCCGAGCAGCATGAAGAACGCCAGGAAGATGTCGAGCAGGCCGAGCCGCGACAGCACCAGGTGCAGGCCGTCGAAGGACAGCAGCAGCCCGCCCACCAGGCCGAGAGCGGTCGAGCCGGTGACGCGACGGACGAAGCGGCACATCAGGAGCACCATCAGCGAACCGACCACGGCGGCGGCGATGCGCCAGCCGAACGGGTCCATGCCGAACGCCTTCTCGCCGAGTCCGATCAGCCACTTGCCCACCTCGGGGTGGACGATCATCGACGGCTCGTCCTTCCACAGCCCGGTGGTCTGGCCGTTGAGGATCGTGCGGTCGGCCTCGTCGACGTACGACCGGACGTAGCCGTTGTTGAGCATCGACCACGCGTCCTTCGCGTAGTACGTCTCGTCGAACGAGAACTGGTGCGGTGTGCCGAGCCGCCAGATGCGCAGGAAGAAGGCGAGCAGTGCGATGGCGACGGCGCCGGTCCAGCCGATGATCGGGTCCTCGGCGCTCCGCCAGCCGCGCGCCCGGACCGAGGCGGGCGGCACCTCGCGGCCCGACGTGGTCCGAGACAGGGACACGGTCTGGGGAACGGTCTGGGGCGCGGTCTGCTGCTCCGAGGGCGCCGTCGTGCTCACGGTCGGCACTGTATCCGCGCTGCGGGAACCGACCGGGCAGGATGGGGCCCATGAGCGATGACAGCGACGGCCCGGGCGTCCTGGTCCTCGCCGGTACGCCGATCGGGCAGCCCGGCGACGCCCCGCCCCGACTCGCGGCCGAGCTGGCCGGGGCCGACGTGGTCGCCGCCGAGGACACCCGGCGGCTCAAGCGGCTCACCACCGACCTCGGCATCACCATCGGCGGCCGCGTGGTCTCCTACTTCGAGGGCAACGAGGCGGCCCGCACGCCGATGCTGGTCGAGGCCCTGCTGGCCGGTCGCCGCGTCGTCCTCGTCACCGACGCCGGGATGCCCAGCGTCTCCGACCCCGGCTACCGGCTGGTGGCCGCGGCCGTCGAGCAGGGGGTGCGGGTGACCGCCGTGCCCGGTCCGTCGGCGGTGCTCACCGCGCTCGCCGTCAGCGGCATGCCCGTCGACCGGTTCTGCTTCGAGGGCTTCCTGCCCCGCAAGGCGGGGGAGCGAGCCCGTCGCCTGGCCGCGCTGGCCACCGAGGAACGCACGCTCGTCTTCTTCGAGGCACCGCACCGCACGGGGGCGGCGCTCGCCGCGATGGCGCAGGCCTGGGGCGACGACCGGGCGGCCGCCGTGTGCCGGGAGCTGACCAAGACCCACGAGGAGGTACGCCGCGGCCCGCTGCGCGAGCTGGTCGACTGGGCTGCCGAGGGGGTGCGCGGCGAGGTCACCATCGTCGTGACCGGAGCGCCCGGCGGACCGTCCATCGCCGACGACCCGGAGTCGTTGCGCGCGGCGGTCGCCCGGCTGGAGGAGCAGGGCATGAGCCGCAGGGACGCCATCGTGGACGTGGCGCGGTCGGCCGGCGTGCCGAAGCGTGACGTCTACAACCTGGTGCACGGCGGATGACCCGCGCCCAGGGTCGGCCCGGCCGGGAGCGCGCGGCCACCGAGGAGAAGTCGGGTGCCCGGCGCGACCGCGAGCGGCCGCCGGCTCCCGAGCCGCTGCCGCACCCGGTCGTCGACAACCACTGCCACCTCGACATCGCCGACGGGCAGTGGCTCGACACGGTCGCCGCCATCGAGGCCGCGCGCGCCGTCAACGTCACCCGGATCGTGCAGATCGGCTGCGACCTGCCGGGCGCACGTTGGGCCGTCGAGGCGGCCGCCACCCACGACGCGCTGATCGCCGGGGTGGCGCTGCACCCCAACGAGGCGCCGCGTCTCGCAGCGGCCGGCACCCTCGATGAGGCGATGGCCGAGATCGAGGCGCTGGCCCGCGCGCACGACAAGGTGCGGGCGATCGGCGAGACCGGGCTCGACCGCTTCCGCACGACCGGCGACGGACTGGTCGCCCAGGAGGAGAGCTTCCGGCGCCACATCGACCTGGCCAAGCGCCTCGACAAGACGCTGGTCATCCACGACCGCGACGCGCACGACGACGTGCTGCGGGTCATCGACGCGGAGGGTGCGCCCGCGCGCTGGGTGATGCACTGCTTCTCCGGCGACGCCGCGTTCGCCCGGGCCTGCCTGGACCGCGGCGCCCACCTCAGCTTCGCCGGCACCGTCACGTTCAAGAACGCCGAGGGGCAGCGAGGGGCGCTGGCCATGGCGCCCCAGGACCGGCTCCTGGTCGAGACCGACGCGCCGTACCTGACCCCGGTGCCCTACCGCGGCCGCCCCAACGCGTCGTACCTCGTGCCGCACACGATGCGGGCGATGGCCGAGGTCCGCGGGGAGGACCTGGGGGAGCTGTGCGCGGCCGTCGACGCCAACACCGAGCGGGCGTTCGGCGGCCCGTGGTGAGCCATGGGGTCGTCGAGGAGTTTGCATCGAAGCGGGTCGCCGTTATCGTTCTGTGACTAATGGCCGGGATCGGGACGATTTCAGCCAGTGCACGAGGTGGCCCCCGGAGTGTCGGGAGTATGAGGTCACCTTCGCGAGACCCCCGCTCGCCTCCCCATTCGCCCTGACCGGTGAGTGCTGCGCGCGGTGGACCGAGCGAGGCACTGGTCCCGAGGCCCGGGAAGAACGACGTTCGGAGAATCGTGCGCTCCCGTATCGCACTGCTCAGCAGCAGCAAGGCCGTCATGGCCGTCCTGGTCGCCGTGGTCATCGCCGCCGTGGCTGGTACGACGATCGGCTACGCAGCCCTGTCCAGGTCGGTGACCTTGACCCTCGATGGCGAGACCGAGCAGGTCAACGCCATGGGTGGCACCGTCGGTGAGGTCCTCGCCGGCGAAGGCATCGAGATCGGCCCCCACGACGAGGTCGCCCCCTCCCTCGACCAGCCCGTCGGCGACGGCAGCGAGATCGCGGTCCGCTTCGGCCGGCCGCTCGAGCTCAACGTCGACGGCGAGACCGAGACCCACTGGGTGACCGCCACCAGCGTGAGCGAGGCGCTCAGCCAGATCGGGCGGAGCTTCGACAGCTCGGCGCTGTCGACCAGCCGCGGCGCGGACATCCAGCGCGGCGGCATGTCCCTCGAGGTCGTCACCCCCAAGAAGCTCACCGTCAAGATCGCCGACAAGCAGCGCAAGGTCTCGGTGACCGCGCTCACCGTCGAGGACGTCCTCGACGAGATGGACGTCGACGTCGACGCCGACGACAAGGTGAAGCCCGCCCTGGACCGTGAGATCAGCAACGGCGACAAGGTGTTGGTCACGCGCGTCAAGGTGCTCACCAAGAAGGTCCAGGACGAGGTCATCGACTTCGGCACGATCGAGAAGGACGACGCCTCGATGTACGAGGGCGACACCTCGACCGAGCGCGCCGGCCGCACCGGCCTGCGGGACGTCACCTACAAGCTGACGTACGAGAACGGCAAGCTGGCCAAGCGCAAGGTCGTCAAGGCCGGCGTCAGCCGCAAGCCCATCGCCGCGATCGTGAACGTCGGCACCAAGGAGTCCGGTGCCAACTTCGCCGGAGGCAGCACCGTGTGGGACTCCCTCGCACAGTGCGAGTCCGGCGGCAACTGGGCCATCAACACCGGCAACGGCTACTACGGCGGCCTCCAGTTCAACCTCGGCACCTGGCAGTCCTACGGTGGCAGCGGCCTGCCGAGCAACGCCAGCCGCGAGACCCAGATCGCCATCGCGACGAAGCTTCGTGACGCCGCCGGCGGGTACGGCGCGTGGCCGGGCTGCTCCGCGAAGCTCGGGCTGCCTCGCTGATCAACGAGTCGGCAGGGTTCACCCGTACCCTGACCACCGTGAACCACGACATCTCCGCCGGGCCGAGATTCCTCGGCCCGGCGGATGTTCGTGCGCTGGCGGCCAGCCTCGACCTGCGCCCGACCAAGCAGCGCGGCCAGAACTTCGTCATCGACGCCAACACCGTGCGCCGCATCGTGCGCGGCTCCGGCGTCACCGCCGACGACGTGGTCCTCGAGATCGGCCCCGGACTCGGCTCGCTGACCCTGGGCCTGCTCGACGTCGTACGTCGCGTGGTCGCCGTGGAGGTCGACCCGTCGCTGGCCGGCCTGCTGCCGCAGACCATCGCCGACTTCGCGCCCAACCAGGCCGCGAACTTCGAGGTCGTGCTGGCCGACGCGCTGCGGATCGACGAGATCCCCGGGCCGGCGCCCACCGCCCTGGTGGCCAACCTGCCCTACAACATCTCGGTGCCGGTGCTGCTGCACATGCTGACCCTGCTGCCGTCGCTGGAGCGCGGTCTGGTGATGGTGCAGGCCGAGGTCGCCGACCGGCTGGCGGCCGGTCCGGGCAGCAAGATCTACGGCGTGCCGTCGGTGAAGGCCGCCTGGTTCGCCGACGTACGCCGCGCCGGCGCGGTCGGTCGCAACGTCTTCTGGCCGATGCCCAACGTCGACTCCGGCCTGGTCGCCTGGACCCGTCGCGAGCCGCCGGTCACCACCGCCACCCGGCAGCAGGTCTTCACCGTCATCGACGCGGCCTTCGCCACCCGGCGCAAGACGCTCCGCTCCACCCTCAAGGGCCTCGCCGGCTCGGCCGAGGCCGCGGAGACCGCCATCGAGGCAGCGGGTGTGGACCCGCAGGCGCGTGGCGAGGTCATCGACGTCGAGCAGTTCGCCCGCATCGCCGAAGGGATCTTCTGAGTGAACGCCGTGACGGTGCGCGCACCCGCCAAGATCAACCTGCACCTCGGCGTCGGTGCCGCTCGCGACGACGGCTTCCACCCCCTGATGACCGTCTACCAGGCGATCGGTCTCTACGACGACGTCACGGTGCGCACCGCCGACTCGTGGTCGCTGACCCTCGAGGCCGCCGACTACGTCGACCCGGCCGACGTGCCCCTCGGTGCCGACAACCTCGTCACCCGCGCCGCGCACCTGCTGGCCGACCTGCACGGGCGCCCAGCGCACGCGGAGGTCCTGATCCGCAAGGACATCCCGGTCGCCGGTGGTCTCGCCGGCGGCTCGGCCGACGCGGCCGCGGCCCTGGTCGCGCTCGACCGGCTGTGGGACGTGCAGACGAGCGACGAGGACCTGTTCCGGCTGGCGGCCCGGCTCGGCAGCGACGTGCCGTTCGCGCTGCTGGGCGGCAACGCCTTCGGCACCGGTCGTGGCGAGGTCGTCGAGTCGGTGCGCGGCGGCGACGTGGCCCGCTGGTGGGTGGTCGTGACCGCCCGCGAGGGCCTCTCGACCCCGTCGGTCTACCGCCGCTTCGACACGCTCAACCCCGGCGCCTCCGCGCGGCCGGCAGCACCCCACAAGCTCGTCGCGTTCCTCGCCGACCCCGTCGAGGCGATCGCCGACCTGCTCCACAACGACCTGCAGGAGCCCGCACTCGACCTGCGGCCTGAGCTGCGCGACGTACTCACTGCAGGAGAAGAAGCCGGTGCACTCCATGGTCTGTTGTCCGGCTCCGGCCCGACCTGCCTGTTCCTCTGCACGTCCGCCGACCATGCCCGCGAGGTGGCTGTCGCCCTCCACGGTGTCGGAGACGTCGTGCTGACGGCCAACGGTCCGGTGGCCGGCGCGCACGTGGTGGAGTACGCCTGATGGCCAACCTCCTGAACCTCGAACGCGTCTCCAAGGCGTACGGCGTGCGCCCGCTGCTGACCGAGGTCTCCCTCGGCATCGAGCAGGGCGAGCGCATCGGCATCGTCGGCCGCAACGGCGACGGCAAGACCACGCTGCTCGAGATCATGGCCGGGCTCGAGGACCCCGACGCCGGCCGCGTCTCCCACTCGCGCAACCTGCACGTCGGCTACCTCCACCAGGGCGACGAGCTCGTCGACACCCACTCGGTGCGCGAAGCCGTGCTCGCCGGTCGCTCCGACCACGAGTGGGCGGCCGACTCCCGCACCCGCGAGATCGTCGAGGTGCTGCTCGCCGGCGTCTCGCTCGACCGACCCGTGCTCGGGCTCTCGGGTGGCGAGCGCCGCCGGTGCAGCCTGGCCGCGCTGCTGCTCGGCGACCACGACCTGGTCATCCTCGACGAGCCCACCAACCACCTCGACGTCGAGGCGGTCGCGTGGCTGGCCGCGCACATGGTCGGCCGCTCCTCCGCGATGGTCGTGGTGACCCACGACCGGTGGTTCCTCGACGCCGTCTGCGAGACCACCTGGGAGGTCCACGACGGCGTGGTCGACTCCTACGACGGCGGGTACGCCGCGATGGTGCTGGCACGCGCCGAGCGCCACCGGCAGGCCTCGGCCTCCGAGACCCGCCGGCAGAACCTGGCCCGCAAGGAGCTCGCCTGGCTGCGGCGCGGTGCCCCGGCCCGGACCGCGAAGCCGAAGTTCCGCATCGAGGCCGCCACCGCCCTGATCGAGGACGTGCCCGAGCCGCGCGACCGGCTCCAGCTCCAGCGCTTCGCCGCCCAGCGGCTCGGCAAGGACGTCATCGACATCGAGGACGCCGACCTCAGCCGCGGCGAGAAGAAGTTGCTCTCGCACGCGACCTGGCGGCTCGGGCCGGGTGACCGGGTCGGGATCGTGGGCGTCAACGGCGCGGGCAAGACGTCGGTGCTCTCGCTGCTCTCGGGCGACCTGACGCCGGACGCCGGCCGTGTCAAGCACGGCCGCACGATCGCCCTCCAGCACCTCACCCAGGCGCTCGACGACCTCGACCCCGAGAAGCGCGTGCTCCCGACCGTGGAGTCGATCAGCCGGATCACCCGCACCGCCGACGGCGAGATCACCGCGACCTCGATGCTCGAGCGCTTCGGCTTCACCGGCGACCGGCTCACGGCCCGCATCGGGGACCTCTCGGGCGGGGAGCGACGCCGCTTCCAGCTGCTGTGCCTGCTGCTGACCGAGCCCAACGTCCTGCTGCTCGACGAGCCGACCAACGACCTCGACATCGACACCCTCAACGTCCTCGAGGACTTCCTCGACGGCTGGCCGGGCACGCTCGTCGTGGTCTCGCACGACCGCTACTTCCTCGAGCGGGTGACCGACTCCGTCTGGGCGCTGCTCGGCGACGGCCAGATCTCGATGCTGCCGCGCGGTGTCGACGAGTACCTCGAGCGGCGGGCCGCAGCGCTCAACGCGCCCGCCATAGCCGTCACCACGCCGGACGCCGCCGCCGGCCACTCGACCAAGCGCGCCAAGGCCGGCAGCGCCGAGGAGCGTGCCGCGCGCAAGGCGCTCACCCGCCTCGACCGGCAGCTGAAGAAGATCGCCGAGCAGGAGGCCAAGCTCGAGGTCGACATGGCCCAGCACATCACCGACTACGAGCGGCTGGCCGAGCTCGGGCAGCAGCGAGCCGCGCTCGCGGACGAGCGCGAGAGGGTCGAGCACGAGTGGCTCGAGGCCTCCGAGGTCCTCGAGTGAGCAGGGGCCCCGCGCTCGGTTGAGCGGTCAGGACTCCGGCGGGGAGAACGGCGCGAGGAGGGCCCGGAGCAGGTGGGCGAGCTCGGTGCGCTGGTGTGTCGAGAGGTCGGCCATCAGGGCGCCCTCGGCGCCGAGCAGCGCCTCGAACGCGCCGTCGACGGCGGTCTTGCCGTCGGGGGTGAGCCGCACCAGCACGCCGCGACGGTCGTGCGGGTCGGGCAGCCGCTCCACCAGGCTGCGCGTCACCAGCCGGTCGACGCGGTTGGTCATGGTGCCGCTGGTCACCAGGGTCTCGCGCAGCAACCGGCCGGGGGAGAGCTCGTAGGGCTCCCCGGCGCGCCGCAGCGCGGCCAGCACGTCGAACTCCCAGCTCTCGATGCCGTGCGCGGTGAACGCGACCTTGCGGGCCAGGTCGAGGTGCCGAGCCAACCGACCGATGCGGCTGAACACCTCGACGGGCGCGAGGTCGAGATCGGCGCGTTCGCGCGCCCATGCCTCGACCAGCGTGTCGACCTCGTCCCTCATGGGCACATTGAACCAGACGCGTCGAGAATCTTGACATCAAGATTGTTTCGGTCGACGATGTTGCCATGACCTCGCGCTGGGACCCGGACCGCTACCTCGCCTTCGCCGACGAGCGAGGCCGCCCGTTCGTCGACCTGCTCGCCCGCGTCGCCGCGGCGGACCCGCGCACCGTCGTCGACCTCGGCTGCGGCCCCGGCAACCTCACCAGCCTGCTCGCGCACCGCTGGCCCGGCGCGGACGTCGTCGGCGTCGACTCCAGCCCCGAGATGATCGAGAGGGCCCGAGCGGCCGGTTCCGCCATCGAGTACGACGTGGCCGACCTGCGCGACTGGCAGCCGCCCGAGCCGGTCGAGGTGCTCGTCTCCAACGCCACGCTGCAGTGGGTGCCGGGGCACCTCGACCTGCTGCCCGGCCTCGTCGAGCGGGTCGCGCCCGGTGGCTGGTTCGCCTTCCAGGTGCCGGCCAACTTCGACGAGCCCAGCCACACCATCCGCGCCGAGCTGGCCGCCGAGGAGCCCTACCGCGAGCTCGCGGCAGGCGCCGCGGCGCCGGCGAGCCACGACCCGGAGACCTACGTCGCCGCGCTGACCGCACTCGGCTGCACCGTCGACGCCTGGGAGACGACGTACCTCCACCTCCTCACCGGCGAGGACCCGGTCTTCGCCTGGGTCTCCGGCACCAGCGCCCGGCCGGTGCTCGACCTGCTGCCCGATGGGCTGCGCGAGGAGTTCGTGGCGGAGTTCAAGCGACGTCTGGCAGCGGCGTACCCCGAACACCCCTACGGCGTCGCGCTGCCCTTCCGCCGGGTCTTCGCGGTCGCGCAGGTGCCGGCATGAGGTCGACGCGGGGCAGGTGACGCCGTCCGGGATCTGCGTCACTCTGGTGAGGTGATCGGCGGCGACGGCGTGATGGTGGGCCGCGAGCAGGAGCTCGAGGCGCTGGTGCGTGCCGCCGGGCGGGCCCGGGAGGGGGACGCCACCACGGTCCTCGTCCTGGGTGAGGCCGGAGTCGGCAAGACACGTCTTGCCGCTGAGCTGGTCGGTGCTCTCGACGACTCCGAGTGGCTGTGCGCGACCAGCCATGGGGTCGCCCTCGCAGGCGGGGAGCTTCCCTACGGAGGTGCATCGGAGCTGGTGCGGTCGGTCGTCAAGCAGCTCGGCGCACCGGAGGTACGTCGACGCGTCGCACGTGCGACACGCCCGCTCGGCTGGCTCGCCCCGACCCTGTCGGACGTGCCGGGCCGCCCACCTGAACGAGGGGAGCTGTTCGGCGCCGTGCTCTCCCTGATCGAGGAGCTCCGGCGACCTGTCTGCTGGGTGCTCGACGACCTCCAGTGGATGGACACGATGACCCAGGACCTCGTCGCCTACCTGGCGCGCGTCCCGGACCGGACCCCGCTGCTCCTGCTCGGCACGGTGCGTACCGACCCGACCCAGCCCACTGTGCTGCCCGGTCCGCTCGCCGAACTGGGCCGTGTCGCCCACGTCCTCGGCCTCATCCCGCTCACGCGCGAACAGGTGGCCGCCCAGGTGGCCGGGCTTGGGGCCGGGGCGCTGTCGCTCGAGGACGTGGCTCGCATCTGCGAGGTCAGCGACGGGCTGCCGTTCTTCGTCGAGCAGCTGGTGCGGGAGGGCGGTCAGGTGACGGGTTCACTGCGCACAGTGCTGCACGGATCCCTGACGCAGCTGTCGGCCGACGCGCACGTGGTGCTGGCGGCGGCAGCGGTCGGGGAGGGTTTGGCAACGTCGTCGCACCTGCGCTCGGTCTGTGCGCTGGGAGACGGCTTCGACGACGCACTGGCCGAGGTCCGGACGCGAGGCGTCCTCCTGCCGGATGCGCAGGGCGACCAGCTCCGCTTCCGGCACGCGCTGCTGCGCGAGGCGGTCGATGCCGGGCTCCTGGTCGAGGAGCGAGTCCTGTGGCACCGGGCGTGGGCCGGTCACATCGACCAGGCGATCCAGACCGAACCGCACGACCTGCGGCTGCTGATGGAGCGCGGCCGGCACAGGTACGCCGTCGGAGGCGCCGAGGCGTTTCCTGCGGTGTTGGCCTCGGCTCGAGCAGCCGACGAGGTGCAGGACGACGCCGTGCGGGCCCGGTGGTGGGCCCGGGCCCTCGAGGTGTGGCCGGCCCACCCGGACCCGACGCGGCGTCTCGAGAGGGACGGCGCGCTGGCGAGGTACTTCAGTGCCCTCTGGGCGGTCGGCGGGCTGGAGACCCTGGTCGACGTGCTCGACATCGAGAGCGCGGACGAGACCGACTGGCTGCGGGACCTGTGGCTGCGGCTCAGTCGTCAGAACGCGCTACGTGCACTGCAGCTGGACTTCACGCCCACGCTCTCGCCGGACGAGGCGGAGGCAACGCTGCGTGCCATTCGCTCGCTCCCCCAGGACTTCCGGGCGACCGAGGTGCTGGCCAGACTGGCCGACGAGTGGCAGAGCGACCTGCCGGAGCTGGCAGGGGAGATGCTGCGAGAAGTGGTCAGCCGGGCCGACCCGGCGACCGACTCGGAGGCGGTCAGACTGGCCTTCGCCATGCTCGGCTGGCTCGAGACCTGCCGCGGCAACCCGGAGGGCGAGGTGGAACATGCGCGCGCGTGTGTGGGCTGGATGTCTCGCCACCATCGGGCGGGGGTGCTCGACGCCCGGGTGTCGTTGGCCCTCAGCCTGATCGCAGCCGGCCGGTACGCCGAGTCGCAAGCGCTCGGTTCCGACAACCTGGTCGACATCCGCGACGCTCGACTGCACCCGCACCTGTGGGGTGCCCAGCACATCATCTCGGCGATCGTCCTCCTGCACGTCGGGGAGTGGGACGGCGCGGACGAGCACCTCGACCTGGCCCGCGGCGGAGCGATCGGCGGCGACATCGAGTCGGCGTGGCACCTGATCGCCGGACTGACCCGGGCCAGGCGCGGCGACGTGTCCACGGCCCGGAGCCATCTAGAGGCAATCCCATCTCCACCGCCGGGGACCCCCGCCGGGATCCGCTGGTCCAGCGAGGCAATCAGGCGCACTGTCCTTCTCGGTGAGATCGCCACAGCCGACTCCGACTCCGCCGGGCTACGGAGCGCCTGTCGAGAACTGGTGGAGCTGTCCCACGAATCGGATCCGCCCGACGACCTGTGCGACGCGTACGTGCAGGTGCTGCGGTGGACCCTGCTGCGCGGCGCCACGGATCCTGACAGCGTCGATGTGGTGACAGAGGTCGCGGCCCTGATCGACAGGACCAGGAACAGCAGCGGGCTCATTGTCCCCGCCCTGAGGGCTGAGATGACGATCCATCTGCATCGCGTGGCGGACGAGGACGACGTGGACGCCTGGGCCGACGTGGCCCGGCTGTGGTCAGCCGCCGGTCGGGTGTACGACGCAGCGTCGTGCCGGATCTTCGAGGCGGAGTGCGCGCTGCGCGACGACGACCTCGCGCGAGCACGCGAGGTGCTCTCGAAGGCCCACAGCGCCGCGACCCGGATCGGCGCGGAGCCGCTGCGCAGAGTCGTCGAGTCCACCGCACGGCGCGGTCACATCAGTGGCGTGCGGGCGAGTCTTGCCCTGGCTCCAGGGTTGACGGCCCGTGAGACGGAAGTGCTGGCGCTCCTGGCCGAAGGCCGGTCGAACGCGGAGATCGCGTCCGAGCTCGTGATGTCTGTGAAGACAGCGAGCGTCCACGTCTCACACATCATCACCAAGCTGGGTGTCGCCAACCGAACCGAGGCTGCGGCACACGCGTTCCGCGAGGGGCTTCTTGCGCGGTGACGTCTGCCCCCGGCTTGGCCGACCTGCGGGGGAACGAGCGGCGTACGTCGGCCTGGTGGAACTTCGCCAGGGTGAGCATGGTGTGCGGGTCCTGGTTGAACATGATGGGCTCCTGGGTGGTCGGGATGCCTCAAGGCTTCGCCTAAGACCTAGTGCCGCAGATCGGCCGGATGCCTTATCTTTCGCGGCAGGCCGCCTAGGGTCTTGGCATGATCGCCCTCCACCACGTCCAGGTCGCCATGCCCGCGGGTGCCGAGGACCTCGCCCGCCGCTTCTACGCAGACGGTCTCGGCCTGACCGAGGTCGAGAAGCCGGCTGAGCTTCGCGCTCGCGGCGGCGCCTGGTTCCGGGGGTACGGCGTCACCGGCGGCGTCACCGCCGAGATCCATGTGGGCGTCGAGGACCCCTTCGTCCCGGCCCGCAAGGCGCACCCGGCCCTCGTGGTGGACGAACTCGACGCGATCGCGCACCGGCTGGCGGGCCTGGGCTTCGAGGTCGACCGCTCGCAGGAGCACACCTTCGAGGGCTACCGCCGACTCCACACCTTCGACGCCCACGGAAATCGGGTCGAGGTGCTGGAGCCCGCGTGACAGCATCGCGCCCATGCTGCTCGTGATCTTCGGCCCACCTGCCGTCGGCAAGATGACCGTCGGCCGGGCGGTCGCCGCCGCCGGCGACTTCCGGCTGTTCCACAACCACCTGACGATCGAGCCGCTGCTCGAGATCTTCGGCTACGGCACGCCGCCGTTCAACGCGCTCAACGACGAGTTCCGGATCAGGATCGTCGAAGAGGCCGCGGCCGCCGACCTGGACCTCGTCTTCACGTTCCTGTGGCCGCTCGACGACGTCGAGGACCTCGCCACCGTCGGGCGCTACATCGCGCCGTACGTCGACGCCGGCAAGCAGGTCGCGTTCGTCGAGCTGGCCGCACCGCTCGAGACCCGGCTGGCGCGCAACCGCACCGAGCACCGGCTGGCGCACAAGGCCTCGAAGCGCGACGTGGAGTGGTCCGACGGCAACGTGCGCGAGGCGGAGCGGCTGGTGATGAACACCGGCCCGAAGCACCGCACGCTCGCCGAGGACCTCCTCGACCGGCACCGCTTCCTGCGGCTCGACAACAGCGACCTCGCTCCTGCCGGGGCCGCCGCGGAGATCCTGACCTGGCTCCGTGGCGCCTGATCCGGTTACCTGTGGGTAACATGCCCGCATGACCCAGGTACTCGACCTCTGGCAGAAGACCCGCGCCCTCCCGCAGGGCAAGCGCATCTTCTCGTTCCTCTTCTCGCGCCGCGCGCCGTACTTCGCGACGATCAGGCCGCGCTTCACCGAGATCCGGCCCAACTACGCCGAGCTGGTGATCCCCAAGCGCCGGGGCGTGCACAACCACATCAAGACGGTGCACGCGATCGCGCTCTGCAACGGGCTGGAGGCCGCGATGGGTGCGCTGGCCGAGTCGAGCATCCCCCGTGACAGGCGGTGGATCCCGAAGGGGATGGAGGTGGCCTACACCGCCAAGGCGACCAGCGACATCGTGTGCAGCGCCGAGACCGACCCCGAGCAGTGGACCGGCGCGGACCCCGACGTCGGCGTACGCGTCAAGGGCGTCCGCGACGACGGCACGGTCGTCATCGAGGGCGTGATCCGGCTCTGGGTGACGACGCGGAAGTAGTCCGGCTCAGGTCTGCGGGACGACCTGGGCCGCCGCCGAGGAGTCGCCGCTGGACTGGCTCAGGCGGCGCTCGACGTAGATTGCCAGCCGCCCGAGCGAGTAGTTGATCGCGATGAACATCAGGGCGACCAGGAACAGGGTCTGGATCGGGTTGTCGAGCACCTGCGAGATCTGGTTGCCGCGCCTGAGCAGCTCGAAGTACCCGAGCCCGATGACCGCCGCGAGCGAGGTGTCCTTGAGGACGACGACCAGCTGGCTGATCAGCGCGGGCAGCATGATCCGGAAAGCCTGTGGCAGCAGGACGGCGCGCATCACCTGGCCCTCGGTCAGCCCGACCGCGAGGGCCGCCTCACCTTGCCCGCGGGGCAGCGAGGCCACTCCGGCGCGCAGGATCTCGGCGATGATCACCGAGTTGTACAGCGCGAGGCCGATCACGAGGTACCACAGCGCGGCCCCGCCCGGCAGGACGCTGAGGTCGATGCCCAGCTCGACGAGCGCCCGCCACACGAAGACGATGGTGACCACGACCGGCAGACCCCGGAAGAGCTCGATGAAGCCGATCACGGGCGTCCTGCCGACGCGTCCGAGCATCATCCGGCCGACGCCGAGCAGCACGCCCAGCGCCAGCGAGAGCAAGATGGCCAGCATCGCGGCGACCAGGGTTGCCAGCGCGCCCTTGCCGACCAGCGACCAGACCTGGCTGAACCGGTCGTCCGAGGGGTTCAGCCACGGACCCCAGAGATCGCCGTCGAACTGACCCTGGTCGGCCAGCCGCTTGACGATCAGGCCGGCCAGGATCACGAAGGCGGCGAGGGCGCCGATGGTGCCGAGCATGGCGCGACGACGCGCGCGGGGACCGGGAGCGTCGTAGAGGACGGACTGGTCGCTCATCGTGCGATCGCCACCTTTCGCTCGATGACGGCCAACAGTGCTCCACCGGACAGGGTGATCACGAGGTAGCCGATGGCCACCCCGGTCAGCACCGGGATGTAGGAGAAGCCCTGGGCGCTGGTGAGGTTCCTGCCGACGCTCCACAGGTCTCCACCGATGCCGAAGGCGCCGGCGACTGCGGAGTTCTTGAACATCGCGATCTGCACGCTGCCCAGCGGCGGCACCGCGGAGCGGAACGCCTGCGGCAGGACGACCTGGCCCATCGTCTGGGTGAAGGTGAGGCCGATCGCACGGGCCGCCTCGGCCTGGCCGGCGTCGACGGAGTTGATGCCCGAGCGGATCGCCTCGCAGACGAAGGACGAGGTGTAGAGGATGAGCCCGGCCACGCCGAAGGTGAAGAACGTGGCGTTGATGCCGAGCTCCGGCAGGCCGAAAGCCATGAAGAACAGCACGATGGTGAGCGGACAGTTCCGAAAGACCGTGACCCACCCGGCACCGAACGCGCGCAGCGAGGCGATCGGGGAGACGCGGAACGCGGCGATGACGGTGCCGAGCACCAGCGATCCCACCAGGCTCCAGCCGATCAGGCTCAGGGACCGCAGGAACCCGGACCAGTAGAGGTCCAGGTTTCCGGTGACCGCCTCCACGGCGTCTCCTCTCGGCAGGGTCGGTGGGGACGCTGGGCGTCCCCACCGACAGGGGTGCTACGGGTCAGACGCAGGGCGCGGCTTCGGGCAGCGCGGGGGTCTCGGTGCCCTCGTTCTCTCCCGCGGTGCTCTCCCAGGCGGCGACGTAGGCGTCCTCGTTCTCGGCGAGCGTGTCGTTGATGAACTCGCAGAACTCGACGTCGCCCTTCGCGATGCCGATGCCGTACGGCTCCTCGGTGAACTGCTCACCGACCAGCTTGAACTCACCCTCGTTCTCGGCGACGAAGCCGAGCAGGATCACGTTGTCCGTCGTGACGACGTCGACCTGGCCGTTGCTCAGCGCGTCGGCACACTTGTCGTAGATGTCGAACAGCACCAGCTGGCTGTCGCTGGCGAGGTACTCCTTGATCTGCTCCGACGGCGTGGAGCCGGTGACCGAGCAGACCTTGGCGTCCGGGTTGGCCGCAAGGTCCTCGGGGCCGGCGATGGCGTCGTTGTCCGCGGCGACCATCAGCTGCTGGCCGGCCTCGTAGTAGGGACCGGCGAAGGTGATCCGCTGGGCGCGCTCCTCGTTGATCGTGTACGTCGCGACGACCATGTCGACGTCGCCGTCCTCGATCACCTGCTCACGGATGTCAGAGCTCGCCTGCGTCCAGGTGATGTCCTCGGGGGCGATGCCCATGGCGCCGGCGATGATCTTGGCGACCTCGACGTCGAATCCCTCGGGAACGTCGTCGAGACCGAGCAGGCCGAAGCCGGGCTGGTCGAACTTGGTGCCGACCGTCATCGCCCCAGCAGCCTGGAGGTCGGCCATGGTCGAGCCGGCCGGGAAGTCGGCATCCTCGACCACCTCGGGCTCCGCGTCTCCGCCGCCACAGGCGGCGAGGATGAGTGCCAGGCCAGCAGCCGCGGCTGCGGTCTTGGTCTTGTTGAATCGCATGTTGTCTCCTTCTTGGCCCGCGTCCCGGGCCGTGTGGTTCGAGGGTCAGTGCTTGAGGATCTTGCTCAGGAAGTCCTGGGCGCGCTCGGTCTGCGGGTTGGTGAAGAACTCCTCGGGGGTGTTCTCCTCCACGATCGCCCCGTCGGACATGAAGATCACGCGGTCGCCGGCGGTGCGGGCGAAGCCCATCTCGTGGGTGACCACGACCATGGTCATGCCCTGCTCGGCGAGGTCGACCATGACGTCGAGGACCTCCTTGATCATCTCGGGGTCCAGCGCCGAGGTGGGCTCGTCGAAGAGCATCACCTTCGGCTCCATAGCGAGGGCGCGGGCGATCGCGACGCGCTGCTGCTGTCCACCGGAGAGCTGCGCGGGGTACTTCTGCGCCTGGTGGCCGACCCCCACCCGCTCGAGCAGCTCCATGCCCCGCTTGTCGGCGTCCGCCTTCTTCTGCTTGCGGACCTTGATCGGACCGAGCGTGACGTTCTCGAGGATCGTCTTGTGGGCGAAGAGGTTGAAGCTCTGGAAGACCATGCCGACCTCGGCGCGCAGGTGGGCGAGCTCCTTGCCCTCCTCCGGGAGGCTGACGCCGTCGAGGGTGATCGAGCCCTGGTCGATGGTCTCGAGTCGGTTGATCGCCCGGCACAAGGTGGATTTGCCCGAGCCCGACGGGCCGATGACCACGACCACCTCGCCCCGGCTGACCGACACGTTGATGTCCTGGAGCACGTGCAACGGGCCGTACCACTTGTTCACGCTGTCCAGGACGACCAGGGGCTCACCTGGGCTGGCGCTGGCCGACTCCTGCTGCTCAGTCATGTTGGCAACCTATCCACATCCTGAGCCGGGGGCTACGGGGGCGCTGGCGGTCACGCAATTCGTTGTCCGACCGAAATGCGTGGCAGTCACCCCCCAGATCGAGCCTGCGGGCCCGGTCCGCTCCTGTTCCGCGGACCCGTCGGCCGCGGTGCTCCGATGAGGGGCGGTGCTGCAGACCGCCGTAGAATCCGCACGTCATGCGTACCTATGAAGTGCGCACCTACGGGTGCCAGATGAACGTCCACGACTCCGAGCGGCTCACCGGCCTGCTGGAGGAAGCGGGGTACGCCGCCGCGCCTTCCGGGGAGCAGGCCGACGTCGTCGTCTTCAACACCTGCGCGGTGCGGGAGAACGCGGACAACAAGCTCTACGGGAACCTGTCGCACCTGGCGCCGGTGAAGGCCGCGCGACCGGGCATGCAGATCGCCGTCGGTGGCTGCCTGGCCCAGAAGGACCGCGCGACGATCACCGAGAAGGCGCCGTACGTCGACGTCGTCTTCGGCACCCACAACATCGGTTCGCTGCCGGCGTTGCTGGAGCGCGCGCGGGTCCAGGACGAGGCGCAGGTCGAGATCCTCGAGTCGCTGTCCGTCTTCCCCTCGACGCTGCCGACCAAGCGCCAGTCGGCGTACGCCGCGTGGGTGTCGATCTCGGTGGGCTGCAACAACACCTGCACGTTCTGCATCGTGCCCGCGCTGCGCGGCAAGGAGGAGGACCGCCGCCCCGGCGACATCCTCGCCGAGATCCGCGCCCTCGTCGCCGAGGGCGTCAGCGAGGTCACGCTGCTGGGCCAGAACGTCAACGCGTACGGCGTGGAGTTCGGCGACCGGCAGGCGTTCTCCAAGCTGCTGCGGGCCTGTGGGGAGATCGACGGTCTCGAGCGCGTGCGGTTCACCTCACCGCACCCCGCCGAGTTCACCGACGACGTCATCGCGGCGATGGCCGAGACGCCGACCGTGATGCCGCAGCTGCACATGCCGCTGCAGTCCGGCTCCGACAAGGTGCTGCGCGAGATGCGTCGTTCCTACCGGCAGTCGAAATACCTCGGCATCATCGAGCGCGTGCGCGCCGCCATGCCGCACGCGGCGATCACCACCGACATCATCGTGGGCTTCCCCGGCGAGACCGAGGAGGACTTCGAGCAGACGCTGGAGGTCGTCCGCCGGGCACGGTTCTCCGGGGCGTTCACCTTCATCTACTCCAAGCGTCCGGGCACGCCGGCGGCGACGATGGCCGGCGAGGTGCCTGCCGAGGTGATCTCCGACCGCTACAACCGTCTCGTCGAGCTGGTCAACCAGGTCGCGTGGGACGAGGCCAAGCTGCTCGTGGGCACGACGGTCGAGCTGATGGTGTCGGAGGGCGAGGGCCGCAAGGACGCCGCCACCCACCGGCTGTCGGGTCGCGGCCCGGACAACCGGCTCGTGCACTTCAACCCCGAGGGGGCCGACGGCGTCCGGCCCGGTGACATGGTCGAGGTCGAGATCACCAAGGCGGCCCCGCACCACCTGGTCGCCGACGGCCGGGTCCTCAGCGTGCGGCGTACCCGCTCGGGGGACGCCTGGCAGGCGCGCACCTCCGAACCGGCCGGACCCGTAGCCGTGGGCCTGGGGATGCCGGCACTCGGGGTGCCCGCGCCGCTGCCGCCCGCACCCGCCTGTGGATGAGGCCCGCGCCCTGAGCTGACCTCGGGGCTGACCTCGGGCCATGCTCGAGGCAGGTCGGTCCTGGAGCACCTCGAGCGGGTGGCGTGGCCACCCGCGCGACCCTGGTCAGGGTGTGCTCTGCGTGACGATCAGGCGGGCGACTCCTGCTCGGGGTTGCTGGCCCCGTCGCTGGTCGGCTCCTGCGGCTTGTCGTCGCCCTCGGCCACCTCTTCGGGGAGCACTTCGTCGACCGCGGGGTTCGCGTCGGGGTCGAGGTCGCGTGTGAGCGGGAGTCGCTCGAGCTCGTCGATGGCGTCGGCGCCGCCGGGGTTGGGATCGCCCGGCTCGATCTGGGGCTCGGGCTGGGGGCTGAGGGTGCTGTCGTCCGCCATGACTTCTCCGTTCGTCAGAATCCGTGGGTGAGGTACGCCGTGCCGGTACCCAGGTGCGCGAGGGCGACACGCTCGTGGGGCACCACCGGTTCGGGGAGGTCGTCGAGGCGGCACCAGCGCAGCTCCGCGCACTTCTCCGGCTCGATGATCTCCGGCTCGCCGGTCCAGGACCGAGCCGAGAAGAAGAAGTCCACGCGCTCGTCGATCGGGTCGGCGTGCCGGGTGCGGTGCATCGTGGTCTCGAACACGAGGTCGAGGCCCTCGAGGCCGAGCTCCTCGCGCGCCTCGCGGTGCGCGGCGTCGAAGGCGGTCTCGCCGCGTTCGACGTGACCGGCCGCCGCGGCCGCCCAGTGCTCGTCCATGTAGCCGGTGCCCCGCCGCAGCTGCAGCAGCACCTCGGTGCCTCCGCGGGTGTCGCGCAGCAGGTAGACGTAGGCCGCGGGTACGACGACGAAACGCATGTCGGGCAGGCTCGACGACTCAGCGAATGTCGTCATTCTTGCCGTCGAGCTTGTCGAGCGCGTCCTTGGCCTTGTCGGCTCCGCCGGTGATCTTCTCGGTGTGCTTGCCGCCGGTCTTCTCGTCGATCTTCTTCGATGCCTTGTCGATGCCGTCGGCGATCTTGTCGCCGTGGTCGTCGACGGCCTTGGCGAGCTTGTCCTTGGCGTTGTCCAGGAATCCCATGTCGTCTCCTAGGTTGGAACCATGAGTTTGGAACACTAGCCAGCGTGGCCACCCCCGCATACCCTCGCCGCGTCGTGGCCGTCGTCGGCGCGACCGCGTCCGGCAAGACCGGGCTCTCGCTCGACCTCGCCGAGCGGCTCGCCGGTGAGATCGTCAACACCGACGCGATGCAGGTCTACCGCGGCATGGACATCGGCACGGCCAAGCAGCCGGTCGCCGACCGGCGCGGCATCCCGCACCACCTGCTCGACACGCTCGACGTCCGCGACACGGCGACCGTCGCGGACTTCCAGCGCTGGGCACGGGCGGCGATCGCCGACATCCGCGGCCGCGACCGCACGCCGGTGCTGGTCGGCGGATCCGCGCTCTACGTGCGCGCGGTCCTCGACCGCTTCGAGTTCCCCGGCACCGACGAGTCCGTGCGACGCGGGCTCGAGGGCGAGCTCGCCGAGATCGGCCCGGCTGCCCTCCACCAGCGCCTCGAGGGCCTCGACCCGGACGCGGCCGGCCGCATCCTCGCCGAGAACGGCCGACGCATCGTCCGGGCGCTGGAGGTCATCGCCCTGACCGGCCGGCCCTACAGCGCCAACCTGCCACAGCTCGAGTACGCCGACCCGGCGAGCGTGCAGATCGGCGTCGACATCGACCGGCCCACCCTCGACGTCCGCATCGAGGCCCGGGTGGACGCCATGTTCGACACGGGCTTCGTCGAGGAGGTCGACCGCCTGCTGACCGAGGGGCTGGCGGACGGCGTCACGGCCGGTCGCGCGATCGGCTACCGCGAGGTGGTGGCGCACCTGCGAGGTGAGCTGAGCCTGGCCGCGGCCCGCGAGCGGACCGTCTTCGCGACGCGGCGCTTCGCACGCCGCCAGGACTCGTGGTTCCGCAAGGACCCCCGCGTCGTCTGGATCCGGTACGACGACCCGGAGCGCGTCGAGAAGGCCCTCGCGGCGGCGCAACACTGATCAAGGCGGTGTCGGCGGTCGGGTGCAGCATGGAGCCATGACGACCTACTACTACACGGCATCGTCTCTCGACGGGTTCATCGCCGACTCCGACAACTCGCTGTCGTGGCTGCTGAGCCGCGACGTCGACCACGAGGCCGACATGGGCTTCGAGACGTTCCGCCCGCTGATCGGCTCCTGCGCGATGGGGGCGACCACCTGGCAGTGGATCAATGACAACGACTCCGACGGCTGGTCGACGAAGCCGACGTGGGTCTTCACCCATCGCGAGCTCCCGCCGGCGCCGGGCGTGACCTTCACCCAGGGCCCCGTCGCCGAGGTCCACCGCGCGATGGTCGAGGCGGCCGAAGGTCTCGGGGTGTGGATCGTCGGGGGTGGCGACCTCGTCGGCCAGTTCGCCGACGAGGGGCTGCTGGATGAGATCTGGGTGCAGCACGCGCCGGTGACGCTCGGCTCGGGAGCGCCGCTCCTGCCGCGCCGGCTGGAGCTGACGCTCGAGGAGGTGGTGCGCAACCGCGAGCTCGTCTGCAGCAGGTTCACCGTCGTGAAGTGAGCCTCCCGGGTGCGAGACTGGCCCGGTGACCTATCCGTTCCTCAAGGGCCACGGCACCGAGAACGACTTCGTGCTGCTGCCCGACCACGACGGCACCGTGCACGGTGACCTCCGAGCCGAGCGGGTGCGGGCGCTGTGCGACCGCCGCGCGGGCATCGGCGGCGACGGTGTGCTGCGCGTGATCCGGTCGGCCGCGCTGGGCGTCGAGGGGCCGGAGTGGTTCATGGACTACCGCAACGCGGACGGCTCGGTGAGCGAGATGTGCGGCAACGGCGTCCGGGTGTTCGCGCGTCACCTGGTCGACGAGGGCCTCGCGACGCTGCCCGTCGAGATCGGCACGCGCTCCGGGGTGAAGACCGTGACCGGTGCCGGCGACCTGCTGAGCGCCGACCTCGGCCGGCCGGGCGTCCTCGGGGAGACGAAGGTCGCGGTCGGTGACCGCTCGTGGCCGGCGCTGCACGTCGACCTGGGCAACCCGCACGCGGTCGCCTTCGTCGACGACCTGGCCGATGCCGGCCACCTCCTCGATGCCCCGGCCCACGACGCCGCGACGTACCCCGACGGGGTCAACGTCGAGTTCGTCGTACGCCGCGGCGAGCGGCACGTCGCGATGCGCGTGCACGAGCGCGGCTCGGGCGAGACGCGCAGCTGCGGCACGGGTGCCTGTGCCGCGATGGTCGCGAGCGCGCTGGCCGACGGAATCTCCGCGCCGCCGGCCGAGGACGTGACCTACCGGGTCGACGTGCCCGGGGGCGAGCTGGCGGTCACCTGGACCACCGACGACCGGGTGCTGCTCTCCGGCCCCGCTGTGGTGGTGGCCAGCGGCGTCACCGATCTGGGAGCCCACTAACCTCGTCGGCATGGACATCACCGGATCTTCCGCCCTCGTCACCGGCGCCGCCTCGGGCATCGGTGCAGCCGTCGCCCGCCGGCTGGCCGCCAAGGGCGCTCGTGTCGTCGTGGCCGACGTGCAGGACGAGAAGGGCGAGGCCCTCGCCGCCGAGATCGGGGGCGTGTTCGCGCACGTCGACGTCACCGACACCGAGCAGATCAAGGCCGCCGTGGCGACGGCAGCCGAGCTCGGCCCGCTCCGCGTCCTGGTCAACTCCGCCGGCATCGGACCGGCCGCCCGGACGGTCGGCCGCGACGGCACCGTCGAGTCGGCGCACGACCTGGACCTGTACAAGAAGGTCATCGCGATCAACCTGATCGGCACCTTCGACGCGATCCGGGTCGCCGGCACCGCGATGGGCCTCCTCGAGCCGACCGAGACCGGCGAACGCGGCGTGATCGTCAACATGGCGAGCGTGGCGGCGTTCGACGGCCAGATCGGCCAGGCGGCGTACTCCTCCTCGAAGGGCGGCATCGTCGGGATGACTCTCCCGGTGGCCCGCGACCTGTCCGCGATCGCCGTCCGTGTCAACACCGTGGCGCCCGGCCTGATCGACACCCCGATCTACGGCGAGGGTGAGCAGGCCGAGGCGTTCAAGGCCAAGCTGGGGGAGTCGGTGCTGTTCCCGAAGCGGCTCGGCCAGCCCGACGAGCTCGCGAGCATGGTCATCGAGTGCGTGACCAACTCCTACATGAACGGCGAGACGGTGCGCGTCGACGGCGGCATCCGGATGCCCCCCAAGTGAGTCGTCTCAAGCAGCCGGCGTAGCGACCTTCGCCACCTTCGGCGTGGCTGCGCCAGCGTCGGCGGCGCCGAGCGCGCGGGCCTGCTCGAGCCAGCCGATCCGCTTGGCCTCGCTGGCGTTGCGCACGTCGGTGAAGCGGGTGAGGCTCACCGGCTTGATGCCGCAGAACTCCATCGTCCTGCCCTTGACCTGCTTGACGGTGCTGTCGCCGGCGAGCGGGAGGTACCACCGCGGCGAGTCGGACGTCACCATCAGCCGGCCGGTGCGGCCGCTCAGCAGCCCCTCGGGTCGCCCGTTGTCCTGGTAGCGGAAGGCCCAGCCGATGATCAGGGTGCGGTCGAAGAAGCCCTTGAGCAGGGCCGGCACCGAGCCCCACCACACGGGCGTGAGCACGGTGATGTGCTCGCTCCACTCGATCAGCTCGCGGGCTCTCGCGAGATCGGGCTCGACGTGCTGGTCCCTGCGGTAGCCACCGTGCAGGACCGGGTCGATGGCGAGGTCGCGGAGAGTCAGCAGGGCGGCGTCGGCGCCGGCCCCGGCGACGTACTGCTGGGCGAGGGCGGCGGTCAGCGAGCTGGCGTCGGGGTGGCCGTCGATGACAAGGATGCGGGACATGGGGTGCTCCTATCTGGACACTGTCAACAATCTGGACACTGCCCACTTTGCGGTAGGATGTTGCTCGTGTCAAGATCCAGCGCTACCTATCACCACGGCAATCTGCAGGCTGCCCTCGAGGACGCCGCGCTCGCGCTGCTCGAGACCCAGCCGGCGGCCAAGATCAGCCTGCGCGAGGTGGCCCGCCGGGCCGGCGTGAGCCACAACGCGCCCTACCACCACTTCGGTGACCGGGCGGCGCTGCTCGGAGCGCTGGGGGTGCGGGCGATGACCGACCTGCTCGCCGCGCAGGAGAAGGCGGTCGCGGCGCACACCGACCCGGTCCAGCGGCTGCGGGCTTTGGGTGCCGCCTACGTCGGGTACGCCGCCGAGCACCCCCAGCCGTTCGCGCTGATCTTCGACCCGGAGTACTGCTCCGCCGGCGAGCCGTCGGCCGAGATGGCGCCGCTGATCGCCCGCAACGAGGAGCTGCTGGGCGGCGAGGTGGCGGCGCTGGTCGCCGAGCCCGGCTACGCCGGCCGCGACCCGCTGGCCCTGTCCGCAGCCCTGTGGTCGACGGTGCACGGCATGGCGCAGCTGATCATGCTCGGGCACCTTCCGCGCGAGGCCGCCGAGCCAGCGCTGAACGCCCTGCTCGCGTGAGTCCGTCAAACCCGTTCGCCTCGTGACCCCGGTCGACCTACTCTTGGGGACATATGACGAACGCACCTGACTTCACGCTCGAGACCGAGCTGGCCGCCACCGCCGACTGGGACGACTCCGACGACGCTGCCTACGAGCACGTCCCGGTCGACGGCCCCGACCCGGAGGCCGACCCCACGATCGGTGCCCAGGAGCTCGCCGAGCGCCACGCGCTGCGCCGGGTCGACGGCCTGCGCACCGAGCTCCAGGACATCACCGAGGTCGAGTACCGCCAGCTCCGGCTGGAACGGGTCGTGCTCGTCGGCGTGTGGACCGAGGGCACGGTCGCCGACGCCGAGAACTCCATGGCCGAGCTCGCGCTGCTCGCCGAGACCGCCGGGTCCGAGGTGCTCGAGGCGATCTACCAGCGCCGCCAGAAGCCCGACCCCGCGACGTACGTCGGTCGCGGCAAGGTCGACGGGCTGCGCGAGATCGTCCAGGCCACCGGCGCCGACACCGTCATCCTCGACGGCGACCTGGCGCCCAGCCAGCTGCGCAACCTGGAGGACAAGCTCAAGGTCAAGGCGATCGACCGGACCGGCCTGATCCTCGACATCTTCGCCCAGCACGCGAAGTCGAAGGAGGGCCAGGCGCAGGTCGAGCTGGCCCAGCTCAACTACATGAAGCAGCGGCTCCGCGGCTGGGGTGGCAACCTCTCCCGCCAGGCCGGTGGGCGCGTCGGCGCCGACGGCGGCGGCATCGGTGGTCGCGGCCCCGGTGAGACCAAGATCGAGACCGACCGGCGGCGCATCAACACCAAGATCGCCAAGCTCCGCCGCGAGCTCAAGGACCTCAAGGGCACCCGCGAGACCAAGCGCCAGGAGCGGGTCCGCCACCACATCCCCAGTGTCGCCATCGCCGGCTACACCAACGCCGGCAAGTCGTCCCTGCTCAACCGGCTCACCAACGCCGGGGTGCTCGTCGACGACTCGCTGTTCGCGACCCTCGACGCCACCACCCGGCGGACGACCACCAGCGACGGCCGCGTCTACACGATGTCGGACACCGTCGGGTTCGTGCGCCACCTGCCCCACCAGCTGATCGAGGCGTTCCGCTCGACGCTGGAGGAGGTCGGCGAGTCCGACCTGATCCTGCACGTCGTCGACGGGTCGCACCCCGACCCCGAGGGGCAGCTCGCCGCCGTGCGCGAGGTGCTCGTGGAGATCAAGGCCGACCGGGTGCCCGAGCTGGTCGTCATCAACAAGGCCGACGCCGCCGACCCGATGGTGATCGCCCGGCTCCGGCAGCGCGAGCCGCACTCGGTCGTGGTCAGCGCCCGCACCGGCGCCGGCATCGCCGAGGCGCTCGCCGTCATCGAGGGCGAGCTCCCACGCCCCGACGTGGCCTTCGCCGCGCTGCTGCCCTACGAACGCGGCGACCTGCTCAACCGCATCCACCAGCAGGGCGAGATCGCCACCCTCGAGCACACCGCCGACGGCACCCACGTCACCGGACGCGCCAACGACGACCTCGCGGGAGAGCTCGCGGCGTACGCCGTCTGACCCCGCCCTCTCGGCGGGGGCGCGTCGGGTACATCGGCCGGGACCCTCGACAAGACCGGGGCGGGCGCGGCACTGTGAAGCCTTCTCTACCTCGGGAGGTCCCTCCACATGTCGAATGTTCGCCCCACCCCACGAGCACTGCTCGTCCCCGGCCTCGCGCTGGCACTCGCCGGGTCGGTGGCACTCACCGCGACCCAGGCCTCGGCCCAAGAGTCGGCCCAAGCGTCGGCCCAAGCGTCGGCCCAGGGTGCCGCCCGGTACGCCGCCGCCGAGAGACCGCGCAGCCAGCAGGCCGGCCCGGGCAAGAACCCCACGGCCACCGGCTACGGCGGCGCGGTCAGCAGCGTCGACCCGACCGCCACCCGCGTCGGCCTCAAGGTGCTCAAGCGCGGCGGCAACGCCGTCGACGCCGCCGTGGCCATGGCGGCCACGCTCGGCGTGACCGAGCCCTTCAGTGCCGGCATCGGCGGTGGCGGCTACTTCCTCTACTACGACGCGAAGAAGAAGAAGGTCTCCACCATCGACGGGCGCGAGACCGCGCCGGCGGCGATGAAGGGCGACGCGTTCATCGACCCGGCGACCGGCAAGCCCTACAACTTCACGCCCGAGCTGGTCACCAGCGGCGTCTCGGTCGGCGTACCCGGCACCCTCGCCACCTGGGACAAGGCGATGCGCAAGTGGGGCACCAGCAGTCTGGCCCGCGCGATGAAGCCCGCCACCAAGGTCGCGCGCAAGGGCTTCCCCGTCGATGAGACGTTCCGCCAGCAGACGCTGGACAACAAGGTGCGCTTCGACGCCTTCTGGCCCACGCGCAGGCTCTTCCTGCCGGGAGGCGACGCGCCGGCGGTCGGCTCGGTGTTCAAGAACAAGGCCCTCGCCCGCACCTACGCCACCATCGCCCGCAAGGGCCCCAAGGCTTTCTACCGCGGCAGGCTCGCCAAGGAGATCGTGAGGGCGGTGACCAAGCCGCCGAAGACGAGCACCACCACGCTGCCGGTGCCGGTCGGCTCGATGACGCGCAAGGACCTGCGGAAGTACAAGACCATCACCCAGAAGCCGAGCAAGGTCGGCTACCGCGGCTACGACGTCTACGGCATGGCGCCGTCCTCCTCGGGCGGCTCCACGGTCGGTGAGGCGCTCAACATCCTCGAGCAGTACGACATCGAGTCGTTGTCCGACACCGACGCACTCCACCGCTACCTCGAGGCGAGTGCGCTGGCCTTCGCCGACCGCGGCAAGTACCTCGGCGACCCCCGGTTCGTCGACGTGCCGCTCCGCGACCTGCTGGACGACACCTTCGCCAAGGAGCGGGCCTGCCTGATCAACCCCGCCAAGGCGCTCGTCAAGCCGGTTCCGGCCGGTGACGCCTCGTCGTACGACGGGGTGTGCCCGCCGGCCGCGGCCGCGCGCGGCAGCGTCGACGCCGACACCGAGAACATCTCGACGACCAACCTGACGGTCGCCGACAGGCACGGCAACGTCGTGGAGTACACCCTCACCATCGAGCAGACCGGCGGCTCGGGCATCGTCGTGCCCCGGCGCGGGTTCCTGCTCAACAACGAGCTCACCGACTTCTCCACGACCTACGTCGAGACCGACCCCAACCGCATCCAGCCCGGCAAGCGCCCGCGCTCGTCGATGTCGCCGACCATCATCTTGAAGAACCGCAAGCCGTTCCTGGCGCTGGGTTCGCCGGGTGGCTCGACCATCATCACCACGGTGCTGCAGATGATCTTCAACCGCATCGACCGCGACATGACGGTGCAGGAGGCGATCGCAGCGCCGAGGGCAACCCAGCGCAACACCGCCAACGTCACCGCGGAGCCGGCGTTCATCGCGGCCTACGACGCGCTGCTCAAGCCGCTGGGACACACGTTGGTGCCTGCGGGGGACGGGTTGACCAGCAGCCCCGAGATCGGTGCTGCCACGGCGATCGAGTTCGGCCGCCGGGGCAGGCTGACCGCCGTGGCCGAGCCGACCCGGCGTGGTGGTGGCGCGGCCGGGGTGGTCTCCCACCGGCGCCGCCGCTGACGCAGGGAGCGGGTGGTCAGGCGCGAGACGGCTCTCGTGGAGCCCAGGATCACGGGCATTTCGCGCCTGACCACCCCCTTGGGCCGACCTCGGGTTGGGGCGCGCCCACCGGCTGAGGGAGGATTCGCCCCATGTCACGCGGTGCGCTCGTCCGTCTCCTGCTCGTCCTCGGTCTGCTCGGGGGGTGCGCGGCACTCGCGCTGACCCAGGAGCCGCGGCTCGGGCTCGACCTCCGAGGTGGCACGCAGATCACGTTGCAGGCCTCCGACTCCCCGTCCGGGGTCAAGGCCGACGCCGTGGCCACCGACCGCGCGATCGAGATCCTCCGCGGCCGCGTGGACGCGCTCGGCATCTCCGAGCCCACCTTGACCCGCGCCGGTGAGAACCGGATCATCGTCGAGCTGCCAGACGTGCAGGACCCGCGGCAGGCCGTCGAGACCATCGGTCGTACGGCGCAGCTCACCGTGCACCCGGTGGTCCTGGGCGCGATCGCCACCCCGGAGACCGAGCCGTCCGTGAAGGGCAACCTGGTGCTGCCCAGCGACCAGGGCGACATCATCGAGGTCGGCCCCAGCGCGCTCGAGGGCGACGACATCACCGGCGCGCGAGCCGGGCAGCAGGCAGCCAGCGTCGAGTGGGAGGTCCAGGTCGACTTCTCCGGCCAGGGCTCTACCGCGTTCGGCCAGCTGTCCGCCGCGGCGGCGTGCGCCCAGGGGGACGCCAAGCGCATCGCCATCCTCCTCGACGGGGAGGTGATCTCCTCGCCGACGGTGCAGGTGCCCTGCGGTGGCTCGATCACCAACTCCACCAGCATCACCGGCGGGTTCACGCTCGAGGAGGCCAAGGACCTCTCCGTGCTGATCGAGGGCGGCGCCCTGCCCCTGCCCGTCGAGGTCATCGAGCAGCGCGTGGTCGGCCCGACGCTCGGCAAGGCGGCCATCAAGGCGTCCTGGCAGGCCGGCCTCATCGGTCTGCTGCTGACCGGCCTCTTCATCGCCGGCGTCTACCGCTTCGTCGGCCTCCTCGCCACGCTGGCGCTGACGTCGTACGCCCTGCTCGCCTACGCCCTGCTCGTCGGGCTCGGCTCGACCCTGACGCTGCCCGGCCTGGCCGGCTTCGTGCTGGCGATCGGACTGGCGATCGATGCCAACGTGCTGGTCTTCGAGCGCGCCCGCGAGGAGTACGCCGCCAACCCCTCGGCCGGCCTGGGCCGAGCCCTGACGATCGGCTTCAACAAGGCGTGGAGCGCGATCATCGACTCCAACGTCACCACCCTGCTCGCTGCTGCCCTGCTGTTCCTGCTGGGCTCGGGTCCGATCAAGGGCTTCGGTGTCACCTTGTCCATCGGTGTCGTGGCGTCCATGATCTCGGCGCTGGTGATCGCCCGCGTGCTCACCCAGGTCGGGGTCGCCAACCGCTGGGTCGCGCAGCGCCCGGCGTTCAGCGGGCTCGGCTCGGTCGGCCGGGTCCGCACCTGGCTCGAGCGCCGCAACCCCGACCTGATGTCGCGTCGCGCGCTGTGGCTGGGCGTCTCCGGTGCGGCTCTGGTCCTCGCCGTGACCGGCATCGTCGGCCAGGGCCTCAACCTCGGCGTCGAGTTCACCGGCGGCCGGGTGCTGGAGTACTCCACCACCACCAAGATCTCCGCCGACAAGGCGCGCGAGGTGGTGTCCGACGTGGGCTACCCCGAAGCCACCGTGCAGGAGTCCGACGACGACAAGATCACCGTGCGCATCGGCCAGATCAGCGACGACGAGGCGATCTCGATCGAGACCGCGATCGGCGACGCCGCGGGCGGTGCCGTCAAGGAGCGCGACGAGAAGATCGGCGCGTCGCTCGGCACCGAGCTGCGTGACAAGGCGCTCATCGCCATGGGCATCGCGCTGCTCGTGCAGATGATCTATCTCGCGTTCCGGTTCAAGTGGACCTTCGGCCTCGCGGCGGTGGCCGCGATGTTCCACGACGTCCTGATCGTCACCGGCGTGTTCGCGTGGCTGGGCAAGCCCATCGACGGCATCTTCCTGGCCGCCGCGCTGACCATCGTCGGTCTGTCGGTCAACGACACCGTCGTGGTCTTCGACCGCGTCCGCGAACGCTGGCAGGGCTCACGGCCCGACCAGACGTTCACGCAGCTGGCCAACAAGGCCGCCGTGGAGACGATGCCGCGCACGGTCAACACCGGCCTGGGCGCGATGTTCATCCTGGCCGCGCTCGCGGTGCTCGGTGGCGACTCGCTGCGCGACTTCGCGATCGCACTGCTGCTCGGCCTGGCCATCGGCACCTACTCCTCGGTGTTCACCGCGACCCCGCTGGTGACCTACCTCCAGGAGCGCTGGCCGATGTCGCGGGCCGCGAAGGTACGCCGCCCGCGCGAGACCGAGGACTCCGGCGCCGTCGTCTGAGGCGTGCCGCGCCCCGGCGTACGCTCGGGGCATGACCTTTCTCATCATCATGATCGTCGTGGTGGCGGCCGCGCTCGCGTGGCGGATGCGAGTGCCGCTGATGGCCAAGCTGCTCGGCCAGTCCGAGGGCCGCGTCAACCGGCAGATCAACCGCAAGCGCTGACGCTGCCCCCTCCTCGATCGGCGGGATAGTCCGGTGCAATCTTGTTGCCGGCACGCCTCTGGACGACAAATCTGCACCGGACTATCCCGGCACGAGGGCTGACCCCCAGCTCGAGGGCGGAGCGACGAGTCAGTTGCCGGCCAGCCGGGACAGCGCCTTGCGCACCACGGCCGGGTCGGTGGTGGTCCACATGGGCGGCAGGCTGGCCTTGAGGAACCCGCCGTAGCGAGCCGTCGACAGCCGTGGGTCGAGTACGGCGACGACGCCCCGGTCGGTGGTGGTGCGGATGAGCCGCCCCGACCCCTGGGCCAGCAGCAGCGCGGCGTGGGTGGCCGCGACCTGCATGAAGCCGTTGCCGCCGGCCTTGTCGGCCGCGCGCTGCCGGGCCGACATCAGGGGGTCGTCGGGCCGCGGGAACGGGATGCGGTCGATGATCACCAGCTGGCAGGTCTCGCCGGGGACGTCGAGGCCCTGCCACAGCGACAGGGTGCCGAACAGGCAGGTGTGCGGGTCGTCGACGAACTGGCGCGCCAGCTCGGGCAGCTGCGCATCGCCCTGCGCCAGGATGGTGAGGTGGGGCAGGCGGGTGCGCATCGCCTCCGCGGCCGCCTCGGCGGCGCGCCGGGACGAGAACAGGCCCAGCGTTCGCCCCTCGGCCGCGTCGACCAGCTCGGCGATCTCGTCGAGCTGGGCGGTGCCGAGGCCGTCGCGGCCGGGCGGGGGCAGGTGGCGGGCGACGTACAGGATGGCCTGCTGGCCGTAGTTGAACGGTGACCCGACGTCGATGCCCCGCCACGGCAGTACGCCGTCGGCGCGCTTGATCGGCTCGTCGAGCACGCGCTCGGCGGGCTTGAGGCCAAGGGAGGTGGCGACCGCGTTGAAGTCGCCGCCCAGCATCAGGGTCGCGGAGGTGAACACCACGGTGGTGTCGGTGAGCAGCTTGTCGCGCATCGGGCCCCACACCTGGAGCGGCGCCACGCAGAGCCGGGCCGGCATGCGCTCGCGGGCCTCGTTGAGCCAGAGCACGTCGGCCTCGGCGTGCCGGGCCATCCGCTCGGCGGTCACGAACACGTCCTGGGCGAACCCCTTGGCCTGGGTGCGGCCCGCGTCGGTGTCACCGTCGCCCGCGGACTCCTTCGGGAACGCCGAGACCAGCGCCCGGGCGGCGTCGCGCACCAGCACCAGCGCGTCGGAGAGCTGCTCGCCCACGGTGTCGATGCGGCCCGGCTCGGTGCGGGAGAGGGCGTCGCCGAGCGTCTCGCCGGCGTCGGCGAGGTCGTCGGCCTGCTCGCCGTCGATGTGGCGCTGCGCTCGGCGGGCGGCCCGCTCGACGTCGGTGGCGGACAGCTCGTCGGTCGCCGCCTGGGTGACCCGTGCGGTGAGCTCGTGCGCCTCGTCGATGACCACCGCGTCGTACTCGGGGATCATCGGCACCCCCTCGATCGCGTCGATCGCGAGCAGGGAGTGGTTGGTGATGATCAGGTGGGAGCGCTGGGCCTTCTCCTTGGCGCGCTCGGCGAAGCACTCCTGCGCGAACGGGCACTTGGTGGCGCCCAGGCACTCGCGGTGGTTGACGCTGACCTGCCGCCAGACCCGGTCGGTGTGGCGCGGCGCGTTGTCGCGCTCGCCGCTGCCGCCGTCCTTGCTCTCCTGCTCGGCCCACTCGCGCAGCTTGATCACCTCGCCGCCCAGCGACCCCGTGGGCGCCTCGACGAGCACGCCCTGGTCGTCGGGCACCCCTTCACGGATGCGGTGGAGGCAGGCGTAGTTTGAGCGGCCCTTCAGCACGGCGTACGACGTGTCGATGCTGCCGCCGACCGCGTCGACGAGGCGGGGCAGGTCACGCTCCACGAGCTGGTGCTGGAGGGCGAGGGTCGCGGTGGCGACCACGACCCGCTTGCCGTGCAGCAGGCTCGGCACGAGGTAGCCGAGCGACTTGCCGGTGCCGGTGCCGGCCTGGACGAGGAGGTGCTCGCCATCCTCCATCGCGTCGGCGACCGCCTCGGCCATCCGCACCTGGCCGTCGCGCTGCTCGCCGCCGAGGGCCGCCACGGCTTCGGACAGCACCTCGTGCACCCGGCTCTGCGGGTGGCTGGAGGTGTCGTCCTGATCGGTCACCCGGGCACCTTATGTGCAGGCTCCGACAGCCACCGAGCCGCCGCGGGTCGCCGGGATCGGGTTGGACGTGATCGCGGGGTCGCTGAAGCGCAAGGCCCCCGCCGCGTGACGCCGGCGAGGGCCTGGTTGCGTGATGTTCACGCGTGGTTCACATCCGGCGCAGGACCGCCGTGACGATGCCGAGGATGCTGGCGTTGGACCCGTCGATGGGGTCGTAGGCGGCGTTGTGGGGGAGCAGCCAGACGTGGCCGTCCTTGCGCTGGAAGGTCTTGACGGTGGCCTCGCCGTCGATCAGCGCGGCGACGATGTCGCCGTTCTCGGCCGTCTGCTCCTGGCGGACGACGACGAAGTCGCCGTTGCAGATGGCCGCGTC
Organism: uncultured Actinomycetota bacterium; assembly: GCA_963807335.1. GTDB lineage: Bacteria > Actinomycetota > Actinomycetes > Propionibacteriales > Nocardioidaceae > Nocardioides. Next base: position 140,458 of record CAWEBT010000007.1, on the reverse strand, counting down.
GATCATCGAGTCGCCGGCGACCTCGAGCATGAACAGCGTGCCTTCGCCGACCAGCGAGCGGGGCAGCGGGAAGACCTCCTCGACGCGCTCGTCGGCCAGGATCGGACCGCCGGCGGCGATCCGGCCGACCATCGGGACGTAGGTGGCCGGCGGCATGGCGTCGCCGATGTCGGACTCGTCGACCGAGCTCTCCTCGGCGGAGTGGCCGAGCGAACGGCGGGCCGCCATCACCTCGGGCAGGAACACCTCGAGGGCGCGCGGGCGGTTGGGATCGCGCTTGAGGAAGCCCTTCTCCTCGAGCGTCTTGAGCTGGTGGGCGACGCTGCTCGAGCTGGTCAGCCCGACCGCCTCGCCGATCTCGCGCATGCTCGGCGGGTAGCCGCGCATCTCGATCGCGTCCTTGATGGTGGCCAGCACGCGCTGCTGGCGGGGGGTCAGACCGGTGGCGTCGGGCGGCCCGTCGGGCATCTCGAGCACCTTCTTGCCGGTGCCGCTCGTCTTGGCCATGGGTCCTCCTGGATGTCACGCCGGTGGATCGTCGCTGGGCCGTCTTGGCGGCGAGGTTCTGGGCCGCTTTCTGGGCCGTCTTCTGGGTTGCCTCACCGTAGTCCGATCGCGACCCGACTTCAAACAGGTGTTCGAACGGCGTGTCGGCGCCTGAGGCGGCCGCATCCTTCGAACAATTGTTCGGCCAGGTGCTTGACCTGTTCGAACAGGTGCTCTAACGTCGCACATGTGTTCGATCGAACGTCTGATCGATCCACCGGCTGATCAGTCCGACTGTCGGTGGTCGCCACTAGACATCGACCAACACATCCGACAGGCAGACCGCCCCCTTCCCCAGGAGGTCCCGATGAGCACCATGACCACCACCACGACGATGCCGTACCCCACCCTGGCGCTGGCCCCGGTCCGCGTCGTGCGGCCTGTGCGCACGTCGGCGCCGCATGCCGCCGGCCAGCTGCGTCTCACCCGGCGTGGGCGGGTCGTCGTGCTCCTCGCGACGCTGCTCGCCGTGCTGGTGATCGGCGTCTTCCTGGGCACCGGCTCCGTGGCTAGCGAGCAGGGCGGCACGCCCGAGCCGACGCGGGTGGTCATGGTGAGCCAGGGCGAGACCCTGTGGGGCATCGCGTCGGAGGCCGCCGGTGACGGCAGCACCCGCGAGATGGTCTCCCGGATCGAGCGGATCAACGCCCTCGACACCGCGATGGTGACCGCGGGCCAGAAGCTGCGGATCCCGATCGCCGGCTAGCACCCAGACCCACAACTGAATACTCCACCAGCCGACTCGACCCCGGCTGGTGGGCCGGGGAAGACGGGGGGCGGGCCAATCGGCCCGCCCTTCGCGGCGTCCGCGCCGGTGTCGCGCTGAGTCGAGTCCGTCAGCGCGCGGCGCGTCGACCGCCGGGCACCCGCGGGGGAGCGGGCTCGGTGTCGGCCTCGGGCGACGGCTGCAGCACCCGCACCAGCCGGGTGGTGAGCATCAGGCCGACGAACAGGCACGCCACGGCCCCCAGCGAGGCCAGGCCGAGCAGCCACCAGCCGGCCTGCTGCCCGGCCCGGGCCGAGCTGCCGAAGTCGATGGCGACGTAGACCAGGTAGCCCCAGGCGACCACGAGCAGGGTGATCGCCACCGCAAAGGCGAGCGCGGCCGTGGGGTTGCGACGCGCCGGCTTCGCAGCCCGGCGCGACCCCGCCCGTTTCCCCGTCACGCAGACATTGTGACCGATGGGGTCGATGCGCACGACACGCCGCCACGAAGGGCCGCCGTGGCGTGGTGATCCGGCCCCTGACCTGCGGCTTTGTCCCCCCGCGGAGACCGGTGCGAAAACTTGGCGCGTTCCGCTTGCCAACCCCTGGGGCCGCGACGTACGGTTACCACAACATCTAGGACTTACACCGGTGTAGTTATCCACATCTAGTGCACAACTAGCCGGCGGTGGCCCACAGCGCAGCGGTAGTTCATCCACAGGAAACAGACCTTCATCCACAGGTGTTACACCGTTGAAGGGCGATGTTCGCCGCGCCGTCCGGATGGACCAGGCGACCGACCAGATCCACCGACCAGATCCACCGGCCAGACGAGAGGAGACCGCGATGCACTGCCCCTACTGCCGGACCACCGACACCCGGGTCATCGACTCGCGCGTCTCCGACGACGGCGGCCAGATCCGGCGCCGGCGCACCTGCCAGGACTGCGGCAAGCGGTTCAGCACCGTCGAGCAGATGCAGCTGGTCGTCCTCAAGCGCTCCGGCGCCACCGAGCCGTTCACCCGCGACAAGGCGATCTCCGGCGTCCGCAAGGCCTGCAAGGGCCGGCCGGTCAGCGAGGACCAGCTCGCCTGCCTGGGGCAGGCCGTCGAGGACACCCTGCGCAGCGACGGCTTCGCCGAGGTCCCGGCCCACGAGGTGGGCCTGGCGATCCTGGCGCCGCTGCGCGAGCTCGACGAGGTCGCCTACCTGCGCTTCGCCAGCGTCTACCGCGCCTTCGAGTCGGCCGACGACTTCGAGGACGAGATCGCGATGCTGCGCGCCGAGCGCGCCGTACCAAGCCCGCCGGAGACCGCTGATGCGGTCCTCGTCGAGACGGGCTGACCACAGACTGCCCGGCACGTAGTGGGGAAGCTGCGTGCCGGGCGTACCAACTTCGGTGACTGCACGACCTGGGTCATCTTTTTTGAAGATCAACACACGAGGGATCAAGGGAGAACCATGACCGAGACGGTGAACACCGGCACCGCACAGGGCTCGCACAAGCAGTCGGGCGTGCGCATCGAGCGCGTCTTCTCGACCGAAGGCGTGCACCCCTACGACGCGCTCACCTGGGAGCGTCGCGATGTCGTCCAGACCAACTGGAAGACCGGCGACACCGTCTTCGAGCAGCGTGGTGTGGAGTTCCCCGACTTCTGGAGCGTCAACGCCTCCACGATCGTGACGACCAAGTACTTCCGCGGCGCCGTCGGCACCGACGCCCGCGAGTGGAGCCTCAAGCAGCTCGTCGACCGCGTCGTGAAGACCTACCGCAAGGGCGGCGAGGACCACGGCTACTTCGCGACCCCCGCCGACGCCGAGCTCTTCGAGCACGAGCTGACCTGGCTGCTGGTCAACCAGTACTTCTCCTTCAACTCCCCGGTGTGGTTCAACGTCGGCACGACCTCGCCGCAGCAGGTCAGTGCCTGCTTCATCCTCTCGGTCGACGACTCGATGGACTCGATCCTCAACTGGTACAAGGAAGAGGGCTTCATCTTCAAGGGCGGCTCCGGTGCCGGCCTGAACCTCTCCCGCATCCGCTCCTCCAAGGAGCTGCTCAGCAGCGGCGGCACCGCCTCCGGCCCGGTCTCCTTCATGCGCGGCGCCGACGCGTCGGCGGGCACCATCAAGTCCGGTGGCGCCACGCGTCGCGCGGCCAAGATGGTCGTTCTCGACGTCGACCACCCCGACATCGTCGAGTTCGTCGAGACCAAGGCGCGCGAGGAGGACAAGATCCGCGCGCTCCGCGACGCCGGCTTCGACATGGACCTCGGTGGCGCCGACATCACCTCGGTGCAGTACCAGAACGCCAACAACTCGGTGCGCGTCACCGACGAGTTCATGCGTGCGGTCGAGGACGGCACGTCGTTCGGCCTGCGCTCGCGCTCGACCGGTGAGGTCATCGAGAGCGTCGACGCCCGCGAGCTGTTCACCAAGATCAGCACCGCCGCGTGGGAGTGCGCCGACCCCGGCCTCCAGTACGACGACACGATCAACGACTGGCACACCAACCCCGAGACCGGCCGGATCACCGCGTCCAACCCGTGCTCGGAGTACATGTCGCTCGACAACTCCTCGTGCAACCTCGCGTCGCTGAACCTGCTGAAGTTCCTCAAGGAGGACGACACCTTCGACGGCGAGCTGTTCTCCAAGGCCGTCGAGGTCATCATCACCGCGATGGACATCTCCATCTGCTTCGCCGACTTCCCGACCGAGCCGATCGCCGAGACCACCCGCGACTACCGCCAGCTCGGCATCGGCTACGCCAACCTCGGCGCCCTGCTGATGGCGATGGGCCTGGGCTACGACTCCGACGGTGGCCGCACGATGGCCGCCACCATCACCTCGCTGATGACCGGTGTCTCCTACAAGCGCTCGGCCGAGATCGCCGGCGTCGTCGGCCCGTACGCCGGCTACGCCCGCAACGCCGACGCCCACAAGCGGGTGATGCGCAAGCACCAGGCCGCCAACGACGTGGTCCGCACGCTCGGGATCCCCGACGCGCAGGTCCACAAGCTCGCGACGGCCGCCTGGGCCGACGTGCAGAAGCTGGGGGAGACCAACGGCTTCCGCAACGCGCAGGCCTCGGTGCTCGCCCCCACCGGCACCATCGGCTTCATGATGGACTGCGACACCACCGGCATCGAGCCCGACTTCTCCCTGGTGAAGTTCAAGAAGCTCGTCGGCGGCGGCTCGATGCAGATCGTCAACCAGACGATCTCGCGGGCCCTGACCAAGCTCGGCTACGACGCCGAGAAGGTCGAGGCCATCGTCGCCTTCATCGCCGAGCACGGTCACGTGATCGACGCGCCGGGCCTCAAGACCGAGCACTACGAGGTCTTCGACACCGCGATGGGTGCGCGCGCCCTCAAGCCGATGGGCCACGTGCGGATGATGGCGGCCTGCCAGCCGTTCCTCTCCGGCGCCATCTCCAAGACGGTCAACCTGCCCGAGACCGCCACGGTCGAGGAGATCGAGGACGTCTACCTGCAGAGCTGGAAGCTCGGCCTCAAGGCGACCGCCATCTACCGCGACAACTGCAAGGTCGGCCAGCCGATGTCGTCCGGCAAGGGCGAGAACAAGGGCAAGGCCGACGACGGCAAGACCACCCCGGTCGAGCCCACCGTCGTCGAGAAGGTCGTCTACGCCCCGACCCGCAAGCGCCTGCCGAAGTCGCGCGTCTCGCGCACCACGTCGTTCACCGTCGGCGGCGCCGAGGGCTACATGACCTCGGGTGCCCACGACGACGGCAACCTCGGCGAGGTGTTCCTCAAGCTCGGCAAGCAGGGCTCGACCCTGGCCGGTGTCATGGACGCCTTCTCGATCGCCGTGTCGATCGGCCTGCAGTACGGCGTCCCGCTGGAGACCTACGTCTCGAAGTTCACCAACCTGCGCTTCGAGCCCGCCGGCCTCACCGACGACCCCGACGTGCGGATGGCGCAGTCGATCATGGACTACATCTTCCGCCGCCTGGCCCTGGACTACCTGTCCTTCGAGGACCGCTCGATGCTCGGCATCTACTCCGCCGACGAGCGCCGCCGCCACCTCGAGACCGGCTCCTACGAGCCGCTCGCCGAGATCAGCGAGGCCGAGGCCCTCAAGGCCGACCACCCCAGCAGGTCGAGCGAGGTCGAGACCGTCGAGGTGGAGGCCGCCGAGCCCGTCGACGCCGTCATCGTCGAGACGAAGGAGGCGCACACCTCCGCCGAGCTCCTGGAGAAGATCACCGGCACCGCGGTCGACTCCCCGCTCTGCTTCACCTGCGGCACCAAGATGCGCCCGGCGGGCTCCTGCTACGTCTGCGAGGGCTGCGGCAGCACCAGCGGCTGCAGCTGATCGTCGGTTTGCCAGGCCCGGCCCCTGATGGGGCCGGGCCTGCGCCGTTCAACAGAGACCAGGGAGCTGGGCGCAGCCACGCCGATGTCGCCCGCGCGGCCGTTCACCTCGGCCGGTGAAGTCACGCGCCTGCTGCCCATCGACGTCCGGTAGGCGGCCCATTGCTCGGGGGTCCCATGTCGTCGGTACGTCGCCTGCTCACCTCCGCACTCGTCGTGGGCGCCACGCTGGCGGCCGCCCCGGCGTCTCCGGCCTCCGCCGTCGGGACCTGTCGGGGCGAGGCCGTCACGCTCGTGGGGTCCCCGGGAGCCAAGATGACGGGCACGGAGGGCCGCGACGTGATCGTCACCGACGACGCGACCGAGGTCGACGCGCTCGGCGGCGACGACCTGATCTGCGTCACCGGTGCCGGCGGCTGGGCGGTTCGCGCGGTGCTCGGCGAGGGCTCCGACCAGTTCTACGGGGGACCCAACGGGGACACCATCACCGCCGGCACCCGCGGCTCCGACCACATCACCACCTACGACTCCGAGCCCGACGCCATCACCGGAGGCGGAGGAAGGGACAAGGTGGAGAGCGGTGACGAGGCCTCGGTCAACCTCGACACCATCGACCTCGGCGCCGGGGATGACTCCGTCACCTGGCGCGGACGCGGCACGACGGGCGGTGTCGGCCGCATCGACGCAGGGGACGGCCGCGACTCCCTCTTCACACCCGGTCGCGGGAGCCTGGTGCTCGACAACGTCGCCGGGCGAGGCTCTCGTGATGGCCTGGCCACGCTGGAATGGTCCGGCCTGGAGACCTTCTGGGTCCATCGGACGGCCAAGGTCTCCGCAGACCTGGCCTTCGTCGGCGGTCCGGGCGACGAGACCGTCACCTTCATGGGCGATCGTAGGAGCGGCCCGGTCGGGACGACCAACATCTCCCTCGGCTCGGGCGACGACGTGCTCCACACCGACTCCCCGGGAGCCGCGGGTAGCGCGTACGCCGGCGGTGCGGGCCGGGATCTGGTGGTCATTGCCTCGGCCGACGACTCGCTGATGCTGGACCTGCAGAAGGGCCGGCTCGACCTGAACGGCGCGCGGCATGCCGAGGCGTCGGGGTTCGAGGACGCGCACGCCATCGCCCGCACCGTCACCCTTCGCGGCACCCCGGCCGCCAACCTCTGGAAGCAACGGGATGCCGGCAGACGATCGTTGGTCGGGCCGGGCCGACGGTCGCGGTGACAACGACCTGTGCCGGGCCGAGAAGCGAGTCGAGTGCGAGCGGCGCTGAGACCGCCTGGCCATCTCGCGGCCTGACCTCTGTCTCGCCGTGAATTGATCCCGGGTGGGCAGGCTGATTCGCCACGCCTGTCTAGCCACGCCCCCTAGGTTGACAGGCGACTACCTAGGGGGACCCATGTCAACTGGCGACCAATTCTCGCCCGCTCAGCCCGATCCGACCGCGTCAGCACCGCTGCCGCCCGCCTACGGGGCGCCGTACGGCACCATGGCGCCGTACGCCGGTGGACTGCCTGCAGGCATGCCGATGGGTGCTGCACCAATCGGTCAGATCCGCAACACCGGCACCTGCATCCTGCTGACCTTCGTGACGTTCGGGATCTACTCGTGGGTCTGGTACTTCAAGACCCACGAGGAGATGAAGCGTCACACCAACGCGGGAGTGGGTGGCGGCCTGGCTCTCGTCCTGGCGATATTCGCCAGCATCGTGATGCCGTTCATCAGCGCCAGCGAGGTCGGCGGTCTCTACGAACGCCGCGGCCAGCGCGCGCCGGTCAACGGGGCCACCGGTCTGTGGTTCCTGCTGCTCACCTGGTTCTTCCTCGTCGGGGCCATTGTCTGGTTCGTCAAGGTCAACGGCGCGCTCAACGAGTACTGGCGGTCGCAGGGCGCTCGCTGATCGAGAGGTCCGGTCTGCGTCGCCCTAGCGGGCGACGTAGACCGTGGCCAACTTGTCGCACCCCAGCATCCGATCGGGCCCGACCTCACCAGGACCGAGTGCGCGGTTTACGCGACTCCTGTCAACGCCGTACTTCCTCAGCACCATGCTCTCCGCCCGGACCCGGCAGAACGTTCGTCATCACCACTTTTGGGGAAACCACCACGCGGACCTCCGCGAGTTCATATGTTGGATGGCGCCCCACCATCCCTGGGGCTCGTCGTCGATGGCGACGCCTCACTCGAACCAGCTGGGGAACGATGAGCGAGAAGCGCCCCTCTCGGCACGGACAGTCAGCCTCACTCAAGATCACCGGATGGCCGCTGCGCCGCAAGGTGGCGCTGGCCCTCGCCGTACCGCTGCTGCTCGCCGCGACCCTCGGCGGGTTGCGCGTGTCCAGCGACCTGCAGGCATCGTCGAACTCCTCCGCGGGTGCCGCGCAGGTGACGGTGCTGCGGCCGGCCGTCGCCTACCTGACTGCTGCCGAACGGGCCATGGTGGCGGCGCAGGCCACCACCGAGACCAGCGAGACCGACCTCGGTGGCGCCCTGATCGACCTCCAGACGGCCGCCGCCGAGATCTCCGACGTGCGCGAGACCGCAGACCTCACGGCCGAGCAGCGCTACCAGGTGGACGTGGTGCTCGACCTGAGCCAGGCCCTTCGAGAGGACACCGAGAACCTCAGCCCGGGCACCTGGATCGCGCAGCTGCGGCAGCTGAACTCCGGGGTGACGCAGCTGATCACCACCATCGTCAACGCCCAGAGCGACCCCGAGCCGCGCCTCGAGCTCCTCTCCCAGACCCTCGCCGGCCGGTTCTCGCTCGCGATGCAGCAGGCGCTGGTCGCCACCGACCGCACCGGCAAGACCGGTTCTCTCGAGCTCTTCGCCGAGCTCGGCGTCGAAGGCTCCGCCATCGACCGCCTCGCCAGTGCCCTCGGAGACTCCGAGGCCTCCCTGTCCAACCTGCGCACGGAGAACGCCCAGCGCTTCCGCACCATCCGCACCGGCGGCTCCGACCTCGGCGGTGAAGAGGCCTACACCGAGTACGACGCCCTCGTCTCGTCGCTGCTGGGCGGGATCGACGAGCAGCTGGCCGCCTCCGCCAGCAGCGCCAAGCAGAGCGCCACGGTCAACGCCGCGATCACGCTCGGCGCGCTCCTCCTGGCGATCCTGCTCGCCCTGCTCGTCTCGCGCACCCTGCTCAAGCCGATCCGGCAGGTTCGCGAAGGCGCGCTGGCCGTGGCCCGGGTGCAGCTCCCGGAGGCCGTCGCCAAGATCCGCGCCGGCCAGGACCCGGGCGAGATCGTGCCCATCGACGTCACCACGCACGAAGAGGTCGGCCAGCTGGCCCGTGCGGTCGACGACATGCACCGCCAAGCCGTGCACCTCGCGTCGGGCGAGGCGCAGCTGCGTGAGCAGGTCGGCGAGATGTTCGTGACCCTGTCGCGCCGCAACACCTCGCTGATCAACCAGCAGCTCGATCTCATCGAGAGCCTCGAGAAGGACGAGGAGGACCCACGTCGCCTCGAGAGCCTCTTCCGGCTCGACCACCTCGCCGCGCGGATGCGGCGGACCGCGGACAGCCTGCTGATCCTCGCCGACGCCCCCACCCACACCGGTGGCGAGATCGGGCTCACCGTGGGCGACGCGCTCCAGGCGGCGACGTCCGGTGTGCAGGACTACCAGCGCGTCCACGTGGGCTCCTCGAGCAGCCTGCGCCTCAGTGAGGAGGCCGCGGCGGACGTCGTGCACCTGCTCACCGAGCTGGTCGACAACGCACTGTCCTACTCGGCACCGACGACCTTCGTCACCCTCAGCTCCTCCACCTCGTCGGACGGAGTGACCGTCGAGATCGCCGACGCCGGCCTGGGCATCCCGGCGGAGTACCTCGCGCAGATCAACGGGACCCTGCGCTCCGGCGGCGACGTCACGCCCGACACGGCTCGCCGGATGGGGCTCTTCGTGGTCAGCCGGCTCGCCCAGCGGCACGGCATCAGCGCCTGGCTGCGGCGCAGCGCCGGCGGTGGTACGACGGCCACCGTCGTGCTCCCGCTGTCGATCCTTCCCGACATGCAGCAGCCCCAGTCGAAGCCGGCGCCGAGGCCGGTGCGCGAGGTCGCGGCCCCTGCTCCGGTCCAGCACCACCCCGTCCCGATCGAGGCGCCGGCGGTTGCCGAGGCACCCTCCCTCGAAGCCAGCGTCAACGGAGAGACGGGGCTGCCCCAGCGCCGCCGGGGCGCCGAGACCGACAGCCCGGCGGCCCAGGCGCCGGTCGCAGAAGTGCCCGCCCCCGCTGCGTCGGCCCCGCTCGCTGCGGTGGCCACGGTCGCCACGCCGGAGCCGCCGCTGCAGGTCGTCGCCGAACCGGCCCCCGACCTGGCGCCCACCCCGGTCGTCGCCGCGGTGCTCGCCGTGCCGAGCCCGCCGGCCGCCCCGACGCTGGCCATCGTCGCGGAGCCGATCCTCGAGGAGCCGATCCTCGAGCAGCCGAGTCTCCCGGACGTCCTGGGGATCCTCGATGTGCCGAGTCTTCCCGAGGTGCTGGGCATCCTCGATGCCCCGGTCGTCCCCGAGCAGCCGACCGAGTTCGACACCCCCATCTTCAGGTCCATGCGCTCCGCCTGGCTCAGTGCCGGTGGCACGGACAAGCCGTGGGAGTCCTCCGAGGTCGAGGCCGGCTGGGAGCGGGCCGACGACGTCGCGGAGTCGCCGACCGACGTGCCGGTCACCGACGCCGGCCTGCCGGTACGCCGCCCCGGCAACCGTCTCGTCCCGGGTGGGGTCACCAAGCAGGCTGCCCCGACCGTGCGAGACCCCGAAGCCATCCGGGCCCGCCTCCAGGCACACGCCGCAGGCGTCTCCCGCGGCCGCTCCGCCGCGGCCACGTCCAACGACCCTCAGCACACGGAAGCAGGCCCCGCATGACCGAGCTCCACGGCCACGCCGCCCAGCAGGACGAGCGCAACCTCGACTGGCTGGTGACCCGCTTCGTCAGCGAGGTGAGCGACGCCGCCCACGCCATCTTGGTCTCGGCCGACGGCCTCCTCATGGCAGCGAGCTCCAGCATCCCCCTCGACCGCGCCGAGCAGGTCGCGGCGGTGTCGTCCGGGCTCGCCAGCCTCGGCGTCGGCGCCGCGCGTCTCTTCGACGGCGGCGCGGTCCTGCAGACGGTCGTGGAGATGGAGCACGGCTACCTGATGCTGATGAGCGTCGGCGACGGCTCCAACCTCGCCGTGCTCACCACCGAGGCTGCCGACATCGGCCAGGTCGGCTACGAGATGGCCCTGCTCGTCGATCGCGTCGGCCAGATGGTGCAGGCTCACGCCCGCGTCGCGACCGCGAGAAGCTGAACGTGAGTGGTCATGGCGCCAGCTGATCCGGACGGACGAGACGGTCAGGTCGTGTCCTCCGCGCGGTTCGTCCGTCCGTACACGATCACGGCCGGTCGCACTCGCGCGACCGTCGACCTCCCGATGGAGGCGACCCTGCGGCGTCAGCCGAAGGCCGTCGACGGCGGCCTGAGCCCCGGCGCCGCCCGCATCCTCGGCATGTGCAACACCCGCTCCGTGGCCGAGGTCTCCGCCCTGGTCTCCATGCCGATCGGGGTCGTCCGCGTCCTCCTCAGCGATCTGGTCGAGCAGGGCTTCGTCCAGGTGCAAGCCACCATCACCGAGAACTCGTCGAGGGACGAACGGCTCGAGCTCATCGAAAGGACTCTCCGTGGACTCCGCAACTACTAGCGCCAAGCGCTCGGCTGCGTCGACGAAGATCGTCATCGCGGGCGGCTTCGGCGTGGGCAAGACCACGCTCGTCGGCTCCGTGTCGGAGATCGTCCCGTTGCGCACCGAGGCCCTGGTCACCAACGAGTCCGAGGGCATCGACGACCTCGAGGCCGTGCCCACCAAGGCGACCACCACCGTGGCCATGGACTTCGGTCGGCTGACCCTCGCCGAGGACCTGGTGCTCTACCTCTTCGGCACTCCCGGCCAGCGCCGGTTCTGGTTCATGTGGGACGACCTGTGCCTGGGTGCCATCGGCGCGATCGTGCTGGTCGACACCGCTCGGCTCGACGACTCCTTCTCGCCGTTGGACTACTTCGAGTCCAAGGGGCTGCCGTTCATCGTGGCCGTCAACCAGTTCGAGGGCACCGAGAAGTACACCCTCGAGCAGGTGGCCACCGCGCTCGCCCTGCCCGACGACGTACCGATCATCGACATCGACGCCCGCGACCGGGAGTCGGCCAAGAGGGCGCTGGTGCGGGTCACCGAGTATGCCCTGCAGCGACTGACCGAGTCCCTCACAGCGAAGGTGATCTGAATGCTCGCGCGTACCGCCTGTGCCACTGTCGTGGCGCTGATCGTCTCGTTCGGTGCGGCCGGCTGCGGCGGCGACGACGACGTCGCGTCCGCCGCGCTGGCGCCGGTCGTCATGACCGACGGCTCGCTGACGGTCTGCACCGACATGCCCTACGAGCCGTTCGAGTTCGAGGAGGACGGGCAGCCGGCGGGCTTCGACGTCGACCTGGTCGCCGAGGTCGCGAAGCGGCTCGGCGTGAAGTCGGCGATCGTCGACACGGACTTCGACGCCATCGCGTCGGGCGAGGCCCTCAACTCCGGCACCTGCGACGTGGCGATCTCCGCCATGACCATCACCGGCGACCGGGCCCGGGTCCTGGACTTCTCCAGCCCGTACTTCAACGCCTCGCAGGCGCTGGTCCTGGAGCAGGGCTCGGCGGTCACCTCCCTGGCTGACCTCGGCGGCCGGAGGATCGGCGTGCAGGGCGGCACCACAGGTGAGCTGTACGTCACCGACAACGCCCCCGACACCGCCAAGATCGTCCCCTTCGAGGACTCGGCCGCGATGGACGTCGCGCTCGAGGCGGGGGAGGTCGACGCAGCGGTCTACGACAACACCGTGGTGGGCGACGTCGTCGCCAACAACCCCGCCGTGGCGGTGGCTGCGGAGTTCGACACGGGCGAGCAGTACGGCATGGCGGTGAAGAAGAACGGCAACGTCGACCTGCTGCGGACGATCAACGACGTACTGGCCGATCTCAAGGCGGAAAACGGATACGACCAAATTTACGAAAAGTGGTTCGGAGCCGCGCCGAATACCCAAAACTAGGTATGCCTGCGATGGTTGCGGGGTTTTGCCGATACAGAACTCGTCCCCGAAGGGTCCCCCCAATGCGTCGCACACCTGTCCTCATCGCGCTCATCGCCAGCCTCGCCATCGCCGCTCCTGCCTACGCCGGAAAGGCGACCAACGGCAGTGACGTCATCCGTGGCAACGACAACGCCAACCGGATCGACGCCCTGCGCGGGAATGACGAGATCTTCGGCTTCGGCGGCGACGACGTGATCATGGGCCGCGCCGGCAACGACACCGTCTACGGCGGCACCGGCAACGACCAGATCAACGGGCAGGCAGGCTCCGACCGCCTGTACGGCGAGGACGACAACGACCGGATCCTCGGCAACAACGGCAACGACCTCCTCGACGGCGGCAACGGCAACGACTCGCTGACCGGCGGTCCGGGGCTCGACACGCTCGTCGGCGGCGAGGGTGACGACTACGCCTTCGGTGGTACGGCAGTCGACATCGTGCTCGGCGGGAACGGCAACGACCACGTCGCCGGCGGCCCGGACAACGACCACATCGACGGCGGACCCGGCGACGACGAGCTCGACGGCAGCCCCGGCGACGACCTGCTCATCGACGGTCCCGGCAACGACCAGGGCACCGGCGACGGCGGCGGCGACACCTTCTTCCTCGGCCCGGGCGTCGACGACGTCTACGGCGAGGAGGGCGACGACGTCTTCTACCTCCTCAACGACGGGGAGTACGACGAGATCTACTGCGACGCCGGCTACGACCGGGTCATCTTCGTCGGCAGCATGGACCTCAACGACAAGATCGGCAGGTTCCAGGCGAACGACTGCGAGTCCGTCACCGTCGGTCCCGCTCCTGCCGGCTGGCCCTACTGAGCCTCAGGCCAGACGGATCCGGATCGGTCCCTTCGCCGAGGTGAGGTCGACGACCCGGCCGCCCTGGGTGATCTCGACCTCTCCTGAGCCGGCGAGCCTGCTCGCCGCCTGACGGGCCGGTTCCATCAGCTCACGCCACTCGGCCTCGCTGCCGACCACGCGGGCGGCGTCCGACGGACAGATCGAGGCTCCCGGCCGACGCTGCGCGAGCAGGTCGAGGATGGCCGACTCCAGGCGCCGCTCGAGTGGGTCCACGACCTCAGTGTGCCTGACCCCTCACGCCGTGGCCGCAGACCCGACCGGGTCTCGCGGCATCGGCACCAGCACCAGATCGGTCGCCAGGAACACCCGCTCGCACGGCAGGCCGGCGTCGCGCGCGACGGCGTACAGGCAGTCCGCCCAGGCGAGGTCGGTGTCCGTGGGACCGAAGTGTCCCGGGCGGGTGCGGAGGAACGCCAGCCGCGCGACGGCGGCCGGCGCCGCGCCGACGAGCTCGGTGACGAAGTCGGGGAAGACGTGGCTGCGAGCTGGTGGCGGGACCTCGAACGCCTCCTCGACCTGGACCACCTGCGTGAACGCGCGGCGGTCGGCGCCGATCAGCATGATCCAGAAGGCGTGCGGTCGCGGTTCGTCCGGCGGCGCGATGACGCGCCACGCGCGCTCGAGGTCGAACTCGTTGCCGATGCGGGGTCGGTAGGGGCTCATGGCTGCAGGCTGCCCCAGATCGCGGCGCGGCCGGGCCGGTTATCCACAGAGGTCGAGGACGCAGGTTGTCGCCCGGTCGGACCTGGGAAGGGTGTCACCACGACCCCTCACGACTGGAGACGCGACCATGACCACACCCCTCGAGCCGGTGGGCCGGCTGCGGGTGCACCCACCGTTGAGCCCCGACGAGGTGGCCTTCCTCGCCGGCTTCAGCCGGGAGCCGCTCGCTGGGCACGACGGCGCCGGCGCGGACGAGCCCGGGCCGCGCGTACGCCGCCTCTGGCCGGGCCGCCCGCGTGGTTGGAGCCCGTGGGTGTCGTGCGCTGAGGGGTGCTGCCTGGTGATCCGGGACGGGGAGTCGGTGGACGCCGCGGCGACGTGGCTGCGGTTCCTCGTGCACACCTTCCTCCGGCCGACCGCCCGCCGGGGCCGGCTGGCCCGGCTCGGGCTCACCTTCGAGCACCGGGTCGAGGGTCGGGTGTGGTTCGAGCCGGAAGGTGATCGGTGCTACCTGGTGTCAGTGCGTCGCAACCGCGTCCACGCCGACGCGGTGCTGATGACGGCAGGTCACAGCAGGGAGCGGTAGATCTCCACGGTGCGGCCCGCGATCGAGTCCCAGCTGAACGAGTCGATCGCGCGCCGGCGACCCGCGCGGCCCATCGTCGCCGCGCGATCGGGGTCGGCCACGACCTCGTTCAGGGCAGCCGCGAAGTCGGCGACGTACCGGTCGGGGTCGAGCGGCGTCCCGGTGCCGTCGGAGGCCTGGTCGATCGGGACGAGCAGCCCGGTCTCCCCGGGTACGACGACCTCCGGGATGCCGCCGGTGGCGGTGGCGACGACCGCGGTCTCGCAGGCCATCGCCTCGAGGTTGACGATGCCGAGGGGCTCGTAGACCGACGGGCAGGCGAACGCGGTGGCGGCGGAGAGCAGGGCCACCACGTCGGGTCGCGGCAGCATCTCGCTGATCCAGACGACGCCCGACCTCGTGGCGGCCAGGTCGGCGACCAGCGCCTCGACCTCGGCCATGATCTCCGGGGTGTCGGGCGCGCCGGCGCAGAGCACGAGCTGGCAGTCCGGTGGCAGCTGTGCCGCGGCCCGGAGGAACAGCGGCAGCCCCTTCTGGCGGGTGATCCGGCCGACGAACACCACCGACGGGCGGTCCGGGTCAACCCCGAGCTCGCGCACGCGGTCGGGATTGCTGACCGGCGACCACTCGTCGGTGTCGATGCCGTTGTGCACGACCTGCACGCGCGTGGGGTCGACGTCGGGGTAGCAGCGCAGCACGTCGTCGCGCATGGCCGCGGAGACCGCGATGACCCCGGCCGCCGCCTCGTAGGAGGTGCGCTCGATCCACGAGGACACGGCGTACCCGCCACCGAGCTGTTCGGCCTTCCACGGCCGCAGGGGCTCGAGGGAGTGGGCGCTGATGACGTGCGGGATGCCGTGCAGCAGGCTCGCGACGTGGCCGGCGAAGTTGGCGTACCACGTGTGGGAGTGCACCAGGTCGGCCCCGCCGCACGCGTCGGCGATGGCCAGGTCGACCCCCATCGTCCGCAGCGCGCCGTTGGCGTCGGCCAGCTCGCGCAGGTCGCCGTACGACGTGGTGCCGGCCTCGTCGCGGGGTGCGCCGAAGGCGTGCACGCGGGTCACGAGGTCGTCTCTTCGGCGCAGCGCGCGGGCGAGCTCGGCAACGTGCACGCCGGCTCCGCCGTACACCTCGGGCGGGTACTCCTTGGTCAGTACGTCGACTCGCATGTCAGCAACGTACTCGGACACGCCCTCGACAAGAAGGGCGGCGGATGCCACCGTGAGCGACATGCAGCGAAAGAACGTTCTTGCGATCGTGCTCGCCGGTGGAGAGGGAAAGCGGCTGATGCCGCTCACGGCGGACCGCGCCAAACCCGCTGTGCCGTTCGCCGGGATCTACCGGCTCATCGACTTCGCGTTGTCGAACGTCGTCAACAGCGGCTATCTGAAGATCGTCGTGCTGACGCAGTACAAGTCGCACAGCCTCGACCGGCACGTCACGCAGACCTGGCGGATGTCGACGATGCTCGGCAACTACGTCGCGCCGGTGCCGGCGCAGCAACGCGTCGGCAAGCACTGGTACCGCGGCAGCGCCGACGCGATCTTCCAGTCGCTCAACCTGATCCGCGACGACAAGCCCGACATCGTGGTGGTCGTGGGCGCGGACCACGTCTATCGCATGGACTTCAGCCAGATGGTCGACCAGCACATCGCGTCGGGTGCGCCGTGCTCGGTGGCCGCGATCCGGCAGCCGATCGCCCTCGCCGACCAGTTCGGGGTCATCGACGTCGACCCGTCGGACACCTCGCGGATCCGCGACTTCCTCGAGAAGCCGAAGGACCCCGTCGGCCTGCCCGACAGCCCCGGTGAGGTGCTGGCCAGCATGGGCAACTACGTCTTCGACGCCCAGGCACTCGTAGAGGCGGTGACCAGCGACTCGGAGCTCGAGGGCTCCAAGCACGACATGGGCGGCGACATCGTGCCGGCGTTCGTCAACCAGGGAGCGGCGGCGGTCTACGACTTCAAGGACAACGACGTGCCTGGCGCGACCGACCGCGACCGCGGCTACTGGCGCGATGTCGGAACCCTCGCGTCGTACTACGACGCGCACATGGACGTCGTCTCCCCGCTGCCGGTGTTCAACCTCTACAACTTCGCGTGGCCGATCATGACGTCGTACGGGCCGCAGCCGCCGGTGAAGCTCGTGCAGGGCGCCGAGGGCCAGCAGGCGACCGCCGAGGAGGCCGTGCTGTCGCCGGGCGTCGTCGTCACCGGTGGAGCCGTGAGCAAGTCCGTGCTCTCGCCGGCCGTGCGCGTGGATGCCGGGTCCGAGGTGTCCGACTCGGTGCTGCTCAACGGCGTGCGGGTCGGCCCGGGCGCCATCGTCCGCAACGCCATCCTCGACAAGAACGTCATCGTGCCGCCCGGCGAGACGGTCGGCGTCGACCAGGAGCTCGACCGGTCGCGCGGGTTCCTCGTCGAGGGTGGACTCACCGTGCTGGGCAAGGACCAGCAGTTCCCGAGCTAGATCGTCGCGCCGTCCGGTCGGCGTGATCGAGCGGTGGTCGAACCGGTCAGAGCAGGCCCGCCGCCCGGGCGGGCTCGGCGTACGCCGCGGCCAGCGTGTCGACGGTGTGGTGCGCGTTCAGTCCGCTGGGGTTGGGGACGACCCAGAGCTCGGCCCCGCCCAGCAGTTGGCGCTGCTTGCCTGCGGTGGCCTTCCGATCGCCGAACGCCTGCCGGTACGCCGTGATGCCCGCGACCGCGACGACCCGTGGCTTGCGCTCGGCGACGAGCGCCGACAGGGCCTCGCCGCCTGCCCGCAGCTCGTCGGGGGTGAGCTCGTCGGCGCGGGCAGTCGCTCGGCGGACGAGATTGGTGACGCCGATGCCGCGGGCACGCAGGTAGGCACGGTCGTCATCGGTCATCCCGGCTGACGGGCTGATCGCGCGGTCGGTGATGCCGGCCTTCAGCAACGCCGGGTAGAAGCGGTTGACCGGGTGCGCGAAGTGGGTCTGCGTCGCGGCCGTCCAGAGCCCCGGGTTGATGCCGACGAACAGCAGCCGCAGCCCCGGCCCGAGCAGGTCGGGCACCTCGGTGCCTCGGTAGGACTCGAGCTCGGCACGGGTGAAGCGGGGCATGCGGCGAGGCTAGCCGGGAGTCAGTTGACCAGTGTCGGTCTGGCTTCGAGGACGTCGAGGTCCTGGGCGGCGCCGATCTTGGTGACGGTGCCCTCGACGGTCCCTTGGGCGTGGCCGTTGAGGGTCCAGGTGGCGGTCCAGGTGATGTCGAGGCTGACCTGCAGGTCGGTGGCGGTGTGGCGGTAGAGGTGGTTGATCAGGGCGGCGGGGTCGTCGCCGTCGGTGAACTTCTTCCCGGCCGTGGTGGTGGTCTGTTGGGTGCCGTCGCCGTGGCGCCAGACGAAGGTGGTCGGGGTCAGGGTGAAGACGACCTTCTGGCCGAGCACGTCGAGGGGTGGGGCGGTGTAGGTCTGGGCTGTGGTGGAGAAGATGGTCGGCAGGTTGACCAGGGTCTCGCCCTCGGGTGGCTGGACGTCGATGACCGCTTCGGGCAGGAGGACCTTCTTGAGCTCCTCGCGGGGGTCGATGCGGGGCGTGCCGTCGGTTGGCGAATCGGTGGGCTCTTCGCCGGGACAAGTTGCCGGAATCTGATCGATTGGCTCACCCTCGAAGGTCTTGACCCAGTAGATCCGGGATCGAGATTCGTCCGGCACAGATGACGTCAGTTCGTGCACGTGCCCGTGCCCGCCAGTGGCGCATGCCTTGCCCTCCTGGTCCAGGTGCCCGGACGGGCGCTGGGGGAGATGTGCCTGGATGGCCGGCGGCGAATCCTCTCCAGCCTCCCCCGGCGCCGGTCGCCGCCTGTCTGGAAGCCGCCACCGTCGTTGTCGCCGGCGGTCGTAGACAGTGGGAGTCGCGGACGGTTCGCCCGGAGCCTTCATCCGCTGCGCAAGCGCCTGGGCCACGTTCGCAAGACGCAGCATGACGACAGCAGCGAAGACTGCGCAGACTCGGACTCATTCGACGCTCCAAGCTCGCCAACCCTGAAGCCGGACTTGTCCCAGGTCACAAGCACAGTCCAGTCTTGCGCTGTCCTCAGGCGAAGTGCTCGCGGAATTGCCGAGGACGACTGCTGAGCGGTATACGGCGCAGATGGCGGTTGTGATCAGTGCGTCGAAGGTCTCGGATTCCGCGGTCCTTGGGAGCAAGGGTGATCCTGAGACGTCGGTTGACGGTGTAGCCGCCGCCGACCTGGTGACCGCCCTTGGCGTACAGGTCGCGCACGAAGTTGGCGCCGTTCGGCGCATGCGTCGCATGAGGGAAGGAGGCAGCTCGCAACGTCTTCACGTCGCCTGTCCTCTGGGCGTAGTTGATGAGGTCATAGAAGTACCGGACGAACGCCTCTGCGGCGGCCTCGTCCTTGCCCTGCGCCTCCGGTGGGAGGGTCGGCTCCACGGCAGCGTCCGGAGTCGCTGGCGCCGTCGTGGTGGGGGAGGAGGCGGAGGCCGCGGGCAGCTTCGGCTGTGGGTCGTCCTCGGCGCAACCGGCGAGCGCGAGTGGCACGAGGAGAGCGGTGGCGGCGGCCACGCGTAGGCGGGTCATGAGTACCTGCTTCCCGAGAGTCAGACCTGCATCTTCACCATATGCACCCGACCCGGCTCGGATAAACCACTCGTCGGCCGCCTGTGCACAACCGCCCTGTCGGGAACGACCTGCGACTCGCTAACGTCAGATCACCATGCGACGCACCCTCGGACCTCCCGCCCTCGTCCTCGCGACCCTGCTCACCGTGGGTCTCAGCGCCTGTGGGGAGGGCGACGACACCGCCACCGACCCCGGCAGCGACGCGACCTCGCAGTCCAGCGAGCCCACCCCCGAGCCGACGGCCCCAGCCACCGACGGGCCGGCGCCCGAGACCGGCGCGGACGGCCCGGTGACGTTCACGGAGGTCGCGCTGATCACCAACACCGAGGAGGACGGCACGGTGTCGCCGACGCCCGTGCCGCTCGACAGCGACGCCGCGGTCGCCGCTTTCACCGAGCAGTTCACGGGTTCCCGGATGGCCGAGGACGTCCGCAACGCCGTGGCGAACGCCCCGGAGACCGGCTCCGAGCAGACCCTGGTCGGCGTCGTGCTCGTCATCGGCTGCGACCCGCCGACCGGCGTCACGGTCGAGCGGGTGGACGGCGCCGTACAGGTGTCGCCGGTGCTGCCGAAGCGTCAGGTGCAGTGCTTCGCGCCGCAGACGTCGGTGGCGATCCTCGTGCTCGACACCGCCGACCTGGGCCCGGCCGTCAGCTGACGGGGCGCGAGAAGATGCCGATGCCGTTGGGCACCAGGCGCTCCTGCCCGTCGGACGGGGAGTTGAGTACGGCGAGCTGGCCGGCGGCCGTGTGCCCGACCATGGTCGAGGAGCCACCGCCATCGAGGTTGAGCGCGTTCTCCGCACCCAGCGCCGTCATCATGTTGGCCAGCTCGACCATCGTGTAGCCGCGGCTGAACGACTGCCGTCCGTCGATCACGAGGATCAGCACGCGGCCCAGGTCGGCGTCGATGCCGATCGCCGTGCGCGGGTGCATCTGCTTGTCGTCGACGACGACGCGGGCGCCGTTCGTGAGCAACGGGCGGTCCCCGCTGATCGCCATGGTCGGCGACCCGGCGACCGACTCGACGACGGTCGCCTTCTCGCCGACCTTCACCTTCTTGAGCATCTTCGTGGCCCTGCCGCGGGCCACGAAGACGAGACCCTTGCCCCGGATCTTCTGGCCCTCGGAGACCTTGGTCTTGTTCGACCGCACCCGGCCGCCCCGGACGACGACCTCGCGCACGCGCTTCTGGCCGGCGGTGACCGACGACCCCTGGGTCGGTCCCCAGGTCTTGTCGAACACCCCGACGCCGTTGGCCTCGATGCTCGGCGAGTTGTGGTTGGTGAACTTGAGCTTCGGGTGCTGCTTCAGCTTGCCCTTGTAGGGCAGCTCGCCGATGTAGGGGTGCCCCACGGAGTCCACCCAGAACGAGCTGTTCCAGCCCTGCTTGGGCGCGCTGCGCATGCCCTTCTCGCGGTCCATGCCGACGCCCAGCGGCGCGCCCGTGTCACCGATGTCGAAGAAGTCGCCGTTCACCGCCGCGACCGCACCCGCCTTGGTGGTGAGCTCGCTGACCGGCTTGCGTACCGGCACCTTCGCAGGGGAGACGATGTCGAACTCGTTGGCGGGGTTGTTGATGTCGATGGTGAGCAGCCGGGCGCGGATCTGGCCGCGCGGGTCGATCTGGTCCCACTGGCGGAAGTTGATGCCGGGCGCCATGTCCCAGGTCGACTCGTTGAGGACCTTGGTCTTCACGCGGCCCGCGGGCAGCTCCGGGGCGACCGGCCCGGCGACGCCGTCGCTGCTGTGCCTGGGGTGGTCGGTGGAGCCGGTGCCGGGTGCCCGCTCGCCGTTCGCGGCAGCGGTGGGCTGCGCGGTCGGGGTCGGGTCCGCCGACGACGGCGCCGCGGCTCCGACCGACGCGACGACGCAGGCGGTCGTGGCCAGGCTGAGTGCGGGCAAGGCAAAGCGTTTCAAAGCAGGCATGCGCTCCAGAGTAAACAACGAACGCGAAGAGTCACGACATCCGATCGACCGTGTCTGCTCGCCAGTAGGGTCACCGCGTGGACCAGCGGGCGTGGAACGTGTTCGTCGAGGGCGACAACCTCGACGTTCTCCCGACCGTGCCGTCGGGGTCGGTCGACCTGATCTACGTCGACCCGCCGTACAACACGGGCAACGACTTCGCCTACGCCGATCGCTACGGCGGGCACGCCGCCTGGACCGCGATGATGCGGCCCCGGCTGGAGGCCGCGCGCCACACCCTGGCCGAGACCGGCGCGATCTTCGTCAGCATCGACGACAACGAGGTCGCGCACCTGCGCCTGTTGATGGACGACGTGTTCGGCGAGACCAACTTCCTCGCCCAGATCGTCGTGAACCTCAACCCGAAGGGCCGCCAGCTCGGCGGCGGGTTCGCGACGAGCCATGAGTACCTCCTCGCGTTCGCCCGCGACGCCGGTCACTGCGTGCTCGACGCGAGCACCACCGACACGGTCGACCCCGCCGACTTCCCGGAGACCGCGCCCGACGGCCGGCGCTTCCGCCACCTCCCGCTGCGCAACACCAACAAGAAGTTCAACCCGGTCACCGCCCGCACCCTCCACTTCCCGGTGTACGGCGATCCCGTCGGCGGCCGCGTGGCGACCGAGCCGTTCGCCGGCGGCCAGGAGGTCTGGCCGGTCTTCGGCGACGCGAAACCGGCGGTGTGGCGCTGGTCGCGGCCGCTGATCGACCAGCGACCCGACGACCTCGTGTGCCGCACCATCCGTGGCCGCCAGGGCGAGCGGGTCGACGTCTTCCAGCGCGACTGGCTGCACGAGGGCCGCCGCAAGAAGCTCAACACGATCTGGCTCGCGCAGGAGGTGGGCTCCACCGACACCGCGGTCGCCGAGCTCAAGGAGATCATCGGCCACGTCTTCGAGTCACCCAAGCCGACCGGGCTGATCCGCCGGATCCTCCGCACCATGCCGGCCGACGCGATCGTGCTCGACTTCTTCGCCGGCAGCGGCACCACCGGCCACGCGGTCTCGCTCGCGAACGTCGAGGACGGCGGTGCTCGCCAGTGCATCTCCATCGAGATCGGTCAGCCGACGCGGCCGGGATCGAACGCCGAGCTCGCCGGGCTGGCGACCGTCGCCGACATCACCCGGGCGCGGCTCCGCGCCGTCGACGTACTGCTGGGTGGGGGGCTCGTCGAGGCGTGCGACAAGATGCCCACATGACCTCAGACTCCCGCGTCGCCCTCGTCACCGGTGCCTCCAGCGGCATCGGTGAGCAGACGGTGCTCGCCTTCCTCGCAGCCGGCTTCCGGGTGTACGCCGTGGCTCGCCGCGTCGACCGGATGACCGCGCTCGTCGAGAAGGGCGCGACGGCGTTCTCCATGGACGTCACCGACGACGCCTCGATGGTCGCCGGGATCGACCGGGTCATCGCTGAGACGGGGCGTCTCGACGTACTCGTGAACAACGCCGGCTACGGCTCCTACGGTGCCCTCGAGGACGTGCCGATCGACGAGGCGCGGCGGCAGTTCGAGGTGAACGTGTTCGGGCTGGCGCGGCTCACGCAGCTGGCCCTGCCGCACATGCGCGCGCGTGGCGCCGGGCGGATCATCAACGTCTCGTCCATCGGCGGCAAGTTCTACGAGCCGCTGGGCGGGTGGTACCACGCCACGAAGTTCGCCGTGGAGGGGCTCAGCGACAGCCTGCGCGTCGAGCTCGCGCCGCACGGCATCGACGTCGTGATCATCGAGCCCGGCCCGATCCTGACCGAGTGGAACGCGATCTCCCGCGAGAGCCTCAGCGAGACCTCCGCGGGCGGCGCCTACGAGAAGCAGGCCGACCGGGTCCGCCGCACCATGGAGCGGGGGGACGGCAAGATGGCGAGCCCGCCGAACGTGGTGGCCGCCAAGATCCTCAAGGCCGCGACGACCGGGAAGCCGAAGGCGCGCTACCCGGTCGGTCGCGGCGCCGGCACTGTCGTGCGGGCGCGCAAGGTGCTGCCGGACGCCGGCATGGACTTCGTGATCCGGCGGATGTACGGCTGACGCCTGTGGACGACCCGCGCCGTGGGCGGCGGGATCGCGCAAGGGTGGCGGGGTGCACCCCGTCGACGTCCTCCTCCGTCGTGGCGGAGTGGCGTCCCGACGTCAGCTGCCGTGCTCTGACCGGCAGCTGAAGAAGCTGGTCGCCAGCGGCAGCGTCGTCCGGCTCGCGCCCGGGCGGTTCGCCCTGCCCACGGCTGCCGACGCGCTGTGTGCGGCGACCGGGCTGCAGGCGACGATGTCGCACCGCAGCGCCGCGGCGTACTGGGGCTGGGAGCTCAGGACGCAACCGCCGCAGCCCGAGGTGATCGTGCCGCGCAAGCGACGAGTCGATCCACACCGGCGTCGCGGGGTGCGCGTCACGTGGCGCGACCTGACGCCGAGCGAGGTCGACGGCCCGGCCACCTCGCCGCTTCGTACCGTGGGCGACTGTGCCCTCGCCCTGCCGTTCGACGAGGCGCTCGCGGTGGCCGACTCCGCGCTGCGCAGCGGCTCGGTGACCCGCAGCGACCTCGCCTCGCTGGTCGTGCGCGGCCCCGGCGCGCGGCAGGCCAGGAGGGTGCTCGAGCTGGCCGACGGCCGGGCCGCGAACCCTTTCGAGTCCGGGCTGCGGGCGATCGCGGTCGGGGTGCCCGGGTTGGCCGTGACCCCGCAGGTCGAGCTCGACCTCTCCGGGGAGCTGGTGCGACCCGACCTCGTCGACACCGGGCGGCGCATCGTGCTGGAGGCCGACTCCTTCACCTGGCACGGTCACCGAAGGGCCCTGATGCGCGACTGCCGACGCTACAACCGGCTGGCGCTGCACGGCTGGCTGGTGCTCCGGTTCTCGTGGGAGGACGTGACCCTGGCCCCCGACGACGTGGCCGTCGTGCTGGCCGACGCCGTTGCGCTCCGCATGGCGTCACGCAGAACAGGCACGAACGCCAGATCGGGCCGGTTTCGGACCTGAAACGTCGGTCGTGCCTGTCGCGCCGGACGGCTCAGATGCCGGCCGCCTTCTCCAGCGCTCTGAGCTCGTCGTCGAGGTAGGTCAGCAGCCGCTGCAGGTGCGGCACGGTGCGGCGGCAACCGGTGAGGCCGAAGCACATCAGGCCGTCGTAGGACGTGCAGGTGATGTTCAGCGCCATCCCGTGGATCGGGATCGACAACGGATAGCTGCCGACGAGCTGGGCGCCGTTGAAGTACTGCGTGGTCCGCGGACCCGGCACGTTGCTGATGATCACGTTGTACGGCGGCCGCACGATGCCCTGCATCCGGAGCAGCGGCGTCAGGATCGCCGGCGCCTGGCCGAGCGCACTCATCGCCAGGATCTGCAGCGGCGTCATCGACGACAACGCCTCCTTGCCGTCCTTCATCGACGCATGCACCGAGCGCAGCCGGTCGGCCGGGTCGGCGAGCTCGGTGCCCATCTTGACCATGATCGAGCCCACCGCGTTGCCGCCCTCGGCCGAAGGGATCTGCGACTTCTTGGCGTTGAGCCCGATCGGCACCATCGCGACCATGCTCTCCTCGGGCAGCTCGTCGAAGTCGAGCAGATAGGTCCGCATCGCTCCCGAGACCATCGCGATGACGACGTCGTTGATCGTGGTGCCGGTGGCCTTGCCGACGCCACGGATCCGCTCGATCGGCCAGTCCTGCGCGGCGAACCGGCGGGAGCCGGTGATCTGCTGGTTGAGCATGGTGCGGGGCGCGTAGAGCGACAGCGCGGAGGTCTCGTTGCGCACGCTCTTGGTGAGGGTCTTGATCAGTGCGCCCGGCATGCCGGCCGCCTCGGCGCTGATCCCGAGCGCCGTGCGCAGGGCGCTCAGGGGCACGTCGGCGACGTCACGGGGTGGCCGCTCGCGGTAGGCCCACGGCGGCTGCATGCCGCGCTTGTCGGGGTCCGGCGACAGGGAGCTGGCCATCAGCCGGGTCGCCGAGACGCCGTCGACGAGGGCGTGGTGGATCTTTGTGTAGAGAGCGATCCGGCCGTCGCGCAGCCCCTCGATGACGTGCGCCTCCCACAGTGGCCGCTCCCACGCGAGCCGGGTGCTGTGCAAACGGCTGCACAGCTCGAGCAGCTCACGCACCCGCCCCGGCTTGGGCAGCGCGCTGTGCCGGACGTGGTGCTCGATGTCGAACTGCTCGTCCTGCTCCCACACGAGCTGACCGGCGGTCCGGGCGGAGCGGTGCGGGTGGCGGAGGAAGAGCGGCGCGATGCGCTCGGTACTGCTCATGTGCTCGTACAGCTCGCGTGCGTACTGGCGCCCGGCGTCATCTGGCTTGCGGAACAGCTGCAGCCCGCCGACGTGCATGGGCATCGAGCGGTTCTCGGTCATCAGGAACCCCACGCCGGTGGGGTCGATCGGTGTCACCATCTGGTGATCCTCGCGGCCGCGCCGCCGTGCCACAAGTGAGGCGTCCGCCGCAGCGCCGCGTCTGGCACTATCGCGCTCATGGAGGCGACACCGTTGGACCGGGCCTGGACCCGCAGCCGCACCTCCGCGCGGACCCGCATCGACCGCTGGAAGTCCAAGCGGTTCCAGATCGCTCAGTGCGCCCTGGCGGCGGGAGTCGCCTGGTTCATCGCCGCCGACCTGCTCGGCCACCAGACCCCGTTCTTCGCCCCGATCGCCGCCGTGGTGAGCCTCGGTACGTCGTACGGCCAGCGGCTGCGCCGGGTCGTCGAGGTCACCGTCGGCGTCGCGGTCGGGGTGCTCCTGGCCGACCTGCTCGTGTCGTTCGTCGGCAGTGGCGCGTGGCAGCTCACGCTGATCGTGTCGCTGGCCATGACGACGGCGTTCCTGCTCGACGGCGGCCAGCTGTTCGTCACCCAGGCGGCGGTGCAGTCGATCGTCGTCAGCACCCTGCTGCCCGACCCCGGCATGGCGCTGACGCGCTGGACCGACGCGCTGATCGGCGGTGCGGTGGCCCTGGTCGCGGCGACCGTGGTGCCCGCGGCGCCGCTGCGACGGCCTCGCGAACAGGCGGCCGTCGTGGTGCGCAAGGTCGCCGAGCTGCTGCGCGCCGCCGGCGACGTGATGCTCGAGGGGGAGGTGGAGCACGCCCTCGACCTGCTCGCTGACGCGCGCGCGACCGACTACCTGATCAACGAGCTGAGGTCGGCCGCCGACGAGGGGCTCTCGGTGGTCGCGTCCTCACCGTTCCGGGTGCGCCACAAGGGGCACGTACGCCGGATGGCCGAGCTCGTCGACCCGCTCGACCGGTCGCTGCGCTCGACGCGGGTGCTGGTGCGGCAGGCGGCGGTCACGGCGTACCACCGGCTGCCGGTGCCGGGCTCCTACGCCGTCGTCGCGCGCGAGCTGGCGGCTGCCGCCGACCAGGCGGCCGACGAGCTCTCGGCCAACCGGATGGCCGAGGTCGCCCGGCCGGCCCTGCTCGAGGTCGGCCAGGCC
The DNA here is from genome assembly GCA_963807335.1 of uncultured Actinomycetota bacterium. GTDB lineage: Bacteria > Actinomycetota > Actinomycetes > Propionibacteriales > Nocardioidaceae > Nocardioides. Next base: position 113,666 of record CAWEBT010000007.1, on the reverse strand, counting down.
ACCGGCATGGTGGAGCGCACCGACGTGCTGGCCGCGGAGGTCATCTTGGCCCAGCTGCGGTCGGTGATCGCGGACCTCCTCCTGCTGACCGGGATGGATCCGCTCGAGGCGTCCGACGCGCTGCCGCCGCCGCGATGACCCCGTTCGTGCTGCACGTCGACATGGACCAGTTCATCGCGGCGGTGGAGGTGCTGCGGCGCCCGGAGCTCGCCGGGCTGCCGGTCATCGTGGGTGGCCGCGGCGACCCGACCCAGCGGGCGGTCGTGTCCACCGCGTCGTACGAGGCACGCGAGTACGGCGTGGGCTCGGGAATGCCGCTGCGGGTCGCCGCTCGCAAGTGCCCCGACGCGGTGATCCTGCCGGTCGACCACGGGGCGTACGACGCGGCCTCGGCCGTCGTGATGGCGACCCTCAAGGCGATGACCTGGGACGGCGACCCGGTGGTCGTGCAGGTGCTGGGCTGGGACGAGGCGTTCGTCGCGGCCCGGCCACCGGCGGACACGAGCGGTCGCGACCCGTTCGAGTTCGCGCGGCAGGTCCGGGAGCAGGTGCTGGCGGCGACCGGCCTGCACTGCTCTGTCGGCATCGGCGACAACAAGCTGCAGGCCAAGATCGCCACCGACTTCGGGAAGCCGCGCGGCGCCTACCGGATCAGCACGCAGACGTGGTTCGAGGAGATGGGGGACCGGCCGGTGACCGCGCTGTGGGGAGTCGGCAAGAAGACGGCCAAGCGGCTGGAGCCGTTCGGCATCGAGACCGTGCGGCAGCTCGCCGCGATCGAGGTGGAACGGCTGGCGGCCGGGCTCGGGCCGACGATGGGTCCGTGGTTCCACCGGCTGGGTCGAGGGGTCGACGACAGCCCCGTGAGCGACGAGCCGTGGGTAGCGCGCGCGCACGGGCGCGAGGAGACCTTCCAGCGCGACCTCGACTGGTCCGAGATCCCCGATGCCGTGCGCGAGCTGACCGCGCGGGTGGTCGCCGACATCGACCGCGAGGGCCGGCCGGCGACGCGGGTGCACATCAAGGTGCGCTACCCGAACTTCTTCACGGTGACCCGGGTCCGGACCCTGAAGGAGACCACGAACGACCCGGTCGCCCTGGGCGAGGTGGCTGTCGGTCTGCTCGAGCGGGTCGAGCAGGACAAGCCGGTCCGGCTCCTCGGCGTACGCCTGGAGATGGCGCCTCCGGAGGGCGGCTACTGAGCAGATAGCGTCGCCCTCGATGAGCGACGTCAAGGAACTCAACCTCACCATCGACTTGTGCCTGCGGGTCGGCGAGGTGCTCCTCTCCTCCGGTGCGGGCGCGGCCGACGTGACCGCCACGATGGGCTCCGTCGCGCGTCACCTCGGCATGCGCAACCCCGAGATCGACGTGACGTTCACCTCGCTGGCCATGAGCTACCAGTACGACGAGGAGGAGCCGGCGCTGTCGATGATCCGCAACGTCAAGCAGCGCGACCTCGACTACGGCGACCTCACCGCCGTCGACCACCTGGTGCGCGACATCCTCGACGACCAGGCGGACGTCTACCTCGCGCGTACCCGGATGGCCACCATCGTCTCCATCGGCCACCCGACACCGCGGTGGCTGGTCACGCTCGCCTGGGGCGTGATGTGCGCCAGCGTCGCGGTGTTCCTCGGCGGCGGACCGTTGGTCGCAGGCATCGCCAGCCTGGCCGCGATGACGATCGACCGGCTCCAGCTCGCGATGTCGCGACGCCGGCTGCCGACGTTCTACCAGCAGATCGCCGGAGGAGTGGTGGCGACGCTGTTCGCGCTCGGGGCCGTGGCCACCGACATCGGCGTCAACCCGTCGCTGGTGGTGACGGCCAACATCGTGATGCTGCTGGCCGGGGTGGGCTTCATGGGCGCCATCCAAGACGCCCTCACCGGCTTCTACGTCACGAGTGCCGCGCGCCTGATCGAGGCGCTGCTCGCGACGGCCGGCATCATCGCGGGGGTCAGCGGCGGGCTGTCGCTGGGTGAGTCGATCGGCCTCGACGTCGGCCGGCTGGAGCCGGGCTACTCCGGGTGGGAGGCGACGTGGGTGCTGGTGGTCGGGTCGGCCCTGTGCGCCGCGGCCTTCGCCTTCGCGTCGTACTCGCCGATGCGGGCGCTGCTGCCCATCGCCGCGGTGGCCGCCCTGGGTGCGGCCACCTTCCGGCTGGTCGACGAGGCGGGCTTCGGCCGCACCTGGGGCGCCGGCACCGCGGCCTTCGCCGTCGGGCTGGTGTCGTACTTCGTGGCGGGCCGGATCCGGGTGCCTCCGCTGGTCATCGTCGTGTCGGCCGTCGTACCGCTGCTGCCCGGCCTGTCGATCTACCGCGGCCTGTCACTCCTCGCCGAGGACGACGCGCTGGTGTCCCTCGGCCTGCTCGCCATGGTGACCGCCGCCGGCGTCGCGATCGCCCTGGCGTCCGGGGTGATCCTCGGCGAGTACGTCGCCCAGCCGCTCAAGCGGGAGGCGCGGCGGCTCGAGGACCGGCTGTCGGGGCCGCGGCTCGTCGGGCCCCTCCGGGCCCGCACCAAGCGCTGACCTGCCTGATCTGCCTGATCTGCCCGGCGTACTGGCGGGATAGTCCGGTGCAGATTTGCTGTCCGGGAGCGCATTCACGACAAATCTGCCCCGGACTACCCCGCTAGGGCGGCGAGGCGGTCGAGCCAGGGCAGGTGCGTGCCGTCGTACGGCGGGCGGGCGTCGCGGACGGCACGGTGCACGTGGTCGCAGCTCGCGCAGGCGGCGCGCACCAGTTCGCTGGGATAGCCGAAGGCCACGCGGTGCTGGGCGAACTCGTCCTCGTCGTCGACCCAGACGCGGCCGTTGGCGCCGCGCACGACATCGAGGTCCAGGTCGACCGAGCGGACCACCGGACCGTCCCAGACCGGCGGGGTGGCGATGTCGACGTACACCTGGACCGGTCCGCCGGTGGCGTGGAACGCCGCCATCCAGCCGCGCTCGGCCAGGTCGGCGTGCGGGATCAGCCCCACCTGGTCGTACGGCGCGACGTACTCGACGCCCGGGCGGTGGAAGCGCGTGCCCTTCGGGAAGCCGATCCAGTCACCGTGGCGGTCGGCCCCGAGGTAGACACCGGGGTAGACCCAGTGCGGCTGGTCGCCCCACTTGGTGATCTCGCAACGGACGTCGTCGCCTCGGGAGAGGGTCACCTGTGCACGCTACTTCCGAGGCTTCCGGGCGGGTGGCGCGAGACGTCTGTGAGTCCGGGCTACGACGTCCTGGTAGCGCGACCCGGCGAGCCGGGCGAAGTGGTGCAGCAGGTGGGCGTCGATGCCGACGAGCACTCGCGCCTTCCCGGCCAGGGCGCCGTCGAGGATGATCCCGGCCGCCTTGTCGGGGGACATCCTGGCCAGCTTCTGCTCGAAGAGGCGGTCGAGGGCGTCGGCGTCCTCTCCGGCGTTCTTGCGGCCGTTGCGGGAGATGCCGGTCTTGATGCCGCCGGGGTGGACGCAGGTGACGGTGACCGGGTGGCCGGCCACGAGCATCTCCTCGCGGATCGCCTCGGTGAAGCCGCGGACGGCGTACTTGGTCGCGTTGTACGCCGACTGGCCGGGCACCGAGATCAGGCCGAAGAGCGACGAGACGTTGACGATCGCGCCGTTGCCCGAGGCGATCACGTGGGGCAGGAACTCCTTCGTGCCGTGCACGACCCCCATCAGGTTGACGCCCACGATCCAGTCGAAGTCGTCGTAGCTCATGTCCGCGAAGTCGCCGGTCGCGGTGACGCCGGCGTTGTTGACCACCAGGTTGACGCGACCGAACTGGTCGGCGACCGCCGCCGCCCACTGGGCCATGGCCGCGCGGTCGGAGACGTCGACGACGTCGCTGCGCACCTCACGCGCGCCCGCACCCTTGACCAGGTCGACGGTCTCGGCGAGGCCGTCGGGGTTCCAGTCGGAGATGGCCAGCAGCGCGCCCCGGCCAGCGGCACGGACGGCGAGTCCGCGGCCGATGCCGGAGCCGGCGCCGGTGATGACGACGACCTTGTCGGTGACGCTCTTCAGGCTCATGCCGGCGATCCTTCGGTGGAGTGGTCAGGGGCCCGCTCGACCAGAGCGGACACCTCGTAGGCGTCGACGTCGAACGTGGCGAGCAGCCTACGGAAGGTGTACGTCGCGCGCGGCCACAGCGTGGTGTTGCGGCCCTGGGCGTCGAGGTACCAGCTGGAGCACCCGCCCGTGTTCCAGACGGTGCGTCTCATGCGGCGCTGGAGGTCGCGGTTCCAGGCATCCTGCGCGTCCTGCCGCGGCTCGACCGCACCGAAGTGGTTGACCTGCATCGTGCGGATCGCCGCCATCACGTAGGTCAGCTGCGCCTCGATCATGAAGACCGCCGAGCTGTGGCCGAGACCGGTGTTGGCGCCGAAGAGCTGGAAGAGGTTGGGGAAGCCGCGCACCGTCGTGCCCTTGTAGCTGGCCATCCCGTGCTCGGCCCAGGCCTCGGCGAGCGAGCGGCCGTCACGACCGAAGATGTGCTGGGCGATCGGCTGCTCGGTGGTGTGGAAGCCGGTGGCGACGACGAGCGCGTCGACGGGCCGCTCGACACCGTCGGCGGTGACGACGCCGCTGCTGGTCACCCGAGCGATGGGGTCGGTCACGACGTCGACGTGGTCGGCGGCGAGGCTGGGGTAGTAGCTGTTGGAGAGGAGGATGCGCTTGCAGCCGACGGCGTAGTCGGGCGTCACGCGCTCACGAAGGTCCGGGTCGTCGATCCCCTTCTTGATGTTGCCCAGCGCCAGCACCTTGGCCGGGGTCAGCAGCCTGCGTTGCCGGGTGAAGCCCGGAACGTAGAGCTCGTGGAACCAGTAGATCGCGGCGCGGTAGGCCCGCATCACCCCCGGCACGTGCCGGAAGGCGAAGCGCTCGACGCGGGTGTATCGGCGATCGGCGCGCGGCATGACGTACGGCGCGGTGCGCTGGTAGACGTCGACGTGGGCCGCGACCCCGGCAACCTCCGGGATGATCTGGACGGCCGAGGCGCCGGTGCCGATCACGGCCACCCGCTTGCCGGCCAGGTCGACGTCGTGGTCCCAGCGGGCCGAGTGGAACACCGCGCCGGCGAACGAGCCGATGCCGTCGATGTCGGGCAGCCTCGGCTCCGACAGTCCGCCCGTGCCGCTGATGATCGTGGTCGCGGTCAGGTCGCCGCGGTCGGTCGTGACCCGCCACAGCTGGGCGGCGTCGTCCCAACGGGCCTCCCGCATCGTCGTACCGAAGTGGAAGCGGTCGAGGGTGCCGGACCGCTCGGCGACCCGGCGGAGGTAGGCGTGGATCTCGGGCTGCGGCGAGAAGGACCTCGTCCAGCCGGGGTTGGGCGCGAAGGAGAACGAGTAGAGCTGGCTGGGGACGTCGCAGGCGGCGCCGGGGTAGGTGTTGGCGCGCCAGGTGCCGCCGACGTCGTCGCCCCTCTCGAGGACGGCGAAGTCGTCCTCGCCGGCCTCGGCGAGCTTGATCGCCGCGCCGAGTCCCGAGAAGCCGGCGCCGATGACGAGGTGCCGGACGTGCCGGGGGAGTGAGCGCGGCTGACCGGACATGCCACCACGCTATCGACCGGAGGAAGTCGCGTGCGCAGTCCTGTGGGGGGTGCGTCATCGGCAGCACGCGACTCGGGTGACTAGTGTCGTGAGATGGCCAGGTTCACCAGCGACTACCCGATCTTCTTCGTCACCGTGGACATGGCGATCCTGACGGTGCACGCCGATCAGCTCCAGGTGCTGATGGTCAAGCGCCGCCACGACCCGTTCGCCGGGAAGCTCGCGCTGCCCGGCGGCTTCGTGGATCCCGGCGAGGACCTCCACGAGGCGGCCCGTCGTGAGCTGCAGGAGGAGACGGGGGTGACCGACGTGGTGTTCGAGCAGCTCGCGTCGTACGGCGCGCCCGACCGCGACCCGCGCGGCCGCATCGTCAGCGTGGCCCATCTCGCGATCCTGCCCGAGCCCGTGTCGGCCCGTGCGGGTGACGACGCGAGCGAGGCCGGCTGGCACCCCGTCGAGCCGCTGCTGCGCAGCCGGTCCCGGCTCGGGTTCGACCACAAGCTGATCCTGCGCGACGCCGTCGAGCGGGTGCGGACCAAGCTCGAGCGGACCACCCTGGCGACGTCGTTCATGGCGAAGGAGTTCACGCTGTCGGACCTGCGCTCGGTCTACGAGGTGGTGTGGGGGCACCCGCTCGATCCCGGCAACTTCCAGCGCAAGGTCACCAAGACCGAGGACTTCATCACCGAGACGGGGCGCATGCGCCCGTCGCAGGGTCCCGGTCGACCGGCTGGTCTGTTCCGGGCTCGGCGCCCGGGGATCCACCCGTTGAGCATCCCGATCGCTCGTCCCCAGTAGCCCGGAAGATCCACAGCCGCATCGCGAGGAAGCGGCTGACCGTGACGACCAGGTTGGCCGTCGTGAGCACGGCCACCTCCAAGGTCGGGTGGGACGACCCGCCGAGGCGGTCGAGGAGCCACAGGCTGCCGCTGGTCAGGGCGAGCCCGAGACCGAAGACCGCCAGCCCCTGGAGCTGGTGGGTCGCCGCGCCGCCGCGGCCGCGCACGCCGAACGTGAAGCGCCGGTTGGCGGCCGTGTTGGCGATCGCGGTCACCAGCAGCGCGACCAGGTTGGCCGCCTGCCCCGGCATCCCCTGCCGCAGCGCGAGGTAGAGCGCGGCGTACGCCACCGTGCTCAGCACCCCGACCGCGGCGAACAGCACGAGCTGAGCAGCGGGCTTGCCCGCCGCCCGCGCCGTGCCCAGGCTGGCCCGTACCGCGTCGAGGGGCACCCGCCCGGTGAGCAGCGACCAGCCCAGCCGGCGCATGCCGCGGAGGTCGTCGAGGGCGGTGCGCACGACGTCGACGCGGGAGTCCGGGTCGTCGATCCAGTCGACCGGCACCTCGTGGATGCGCAGCCCCGACCGTTCCGCGAGCACCAGGAGCTCGGTGTCGAAGAACCAGGTGTCGTCCTCGACGAGGGGCAGCAGCACCGCGGCCACCTCGCGCCGGATCGCCTTGAACCCGCACTGCGCGTCGCGGAAGCCGGCGCGGAGGGTCGAGCGGAGCAGCACGTTGTAGGACCGCGACACGATCTCCCGGCGCGGGCCACGGGTGACCCGGGAACCGCGCGAGAGCCGCGAGCCGATCGCCAGGTCGGAGTGCCCGCTCAGCAAGGGTGCGACCAGGGGCAGCAGGGCGTTGAGGTCCGTGGAGAGGTCCACGTCCATGTAGACCAGCACGTCGGCCCCCGAGGCCGACCACACCTGCTTGAGCGCCCGGCCCCGACCCTTCTGGGCCATCGTGACGACGCGGACGGCGGCGTGCTCGTGGGCCAGCCGGTGCGCGACCAGCGAGGTCGCGTCGGTCGAGGCGTTGTCGGCGATGGTGACCTGCCACGTCCACGGCAGGGTGTCGAGATGACGGGTGAGGTCGGCGATCGCCCTCGGCAGCGCGACCTCCTCGTTGTGCACCGGGATCACGATCTCCAGCCTGGGCGTGGGCTCCAGGACCTCGAGCGCACTCACTGGACACCCGTGCTGAGGTCGTAGACCGTGACGCCGTCGACCGACTGGGCGGCAAAGGTGCCGGCCACCCACGTGGCGATCTCCGAGGAGCCTCCGTCTCGGCCGCCGATGCCGCCGCCGCCTTCGATGAACCAGTGGACCTCGCCGTTCGCGACGTACTCCTGGAACTGCGCGAGGGTCGGGCTCGGGTCGCTGCCGTTGAAGCCACCGAGCGCCATCACGGGCAGCTCGCTGGCCAGCTGGTAGCCGGCGGCCGAGTTGCTGCCCACCGCTGCCGCCGCCCAGGTGTACGACGACGCGTCGTCCTGGAGCAGTGCGGTGATGGCGTCCGTCGACTCGCTGCCCTCGAGCAGGCCGCCCACACCACCGGCACCACCGCCGGCCCCACCTGCGCGGCCACCGAGGCCGGCCGCGCCGTCGGTCACGACCGGTCCGGCCGAGGGCAGCGACCCGGTGTGCGGGGTCGCCGCCGTCGCCAGGGAGTACGCCGCCGGGCCGGCCAGGGCGGCCACCAGTGCGGCGGCGACCACGCCGTGCGCCACGCGGCGAGGGAGGTGACGGGCACCCACGATCATGAGCGCGGACGCGAAGCCGACGGTGGCGACGGCGTACTTGAGCCAGGGCTGCCAGTCCGTGCGGGCCAGGAGCACGAACGCCCACGACGTCGTCAGCGAGGCGACCAGGCCGAGCAGTGCCGACACCCACAGCGCCTCCCGCCGCTGCCACAGCACCACCGCGCCGATGCCCACCAGCGCCGCGATCGCCGGCGCCAGGGCGACCGTGTAGTAGGAGTGGAAGATGCCGGCCATCAGGCTGAACGTCAGGCCGGTCACGAGCAGCCAGCCGAGCCACAGGGTCAGGGCCGCCTGCGTCAGCCGGTGACCGCGGGCGAGCCACAGGGCTGCCGCGCCCAGCACCAGTGCGGCCGGGATCAGCCACGCCACCTGCGCGCCGATCTCGGACCCGAACATCCGGCCGAGACCGGTCTCGCCCCAGCCGTTGCCGCCGCCGACCGAGCCGGTCTCGTCGCCGTTGAGACGGCCCAGGCCGTTGTAGCCGAGCGTGAGCTCGAGGATCGAGTTGTCCTGCGAGCCGCCGATGTACGGCCGGGCGGCGGCCGGCCAGAGCTCGACGACGGCGATCCACCAGCCGCCGGCCAGGAGCACCGAGGCGAAGGCCACGAGCAGGTGTCCGACCCGCTTCCACAGGGGCGCCGTCGCGAACACGACATAGACGAGGGCGAGCACGGGCAGCACCAAGAAGGCCTGCAGCATCTTGGTGAGGAAGCCGAGCCCGACGAGCGCGCCGGCCAGGGCCAGCCAGCGCACGGCGTGCGGGCTCTCGAGCGCGCGGAGGGTCGCGGCGGCGGACCCGACGAGCAGCAGCACCAGGAGCGCGTCGGGGTTGTTGAACCGGAACATCAGCGTCGCCACCGGGGTCAGGGCCAGCACGGTGCCGGCCAGCAGCCCGGCAACCGCCGACCCGGTCGTACGACGGACCGTGTGGTGCAGGAGCGCCACGGTCGCCACCCCGGCCAGCGCCTGCGGGGCCAGGATGCTCCACGACGAGAGCCCGAACAGCCGCACCGACAGCGCCATCGGCCACAGCGAGAGCGGGGTCTTGTCGACGGTGATCGAGCCGGCGGCATCGAAGGACCCGAAGAAGAACGCCTTCCACGACTCGGAGCCCGCCTGGGCCGCGGCGGAGTAGAACGAGTTGGCCCACCCCGACTCGCCCAGGCCCCACAGGTAGAGCACCCCGGTGCCGAGCAGGAGGGCGACGAGCGCGACCCGCTCGGCCGGCTGGGGGTGTCGGCGGATCACGCTCGGTCGGCGCGCCCGGCGCGGAGTGGGGGTGCGGTGCGGCTCGACGTCGTGGGCAGCGGCGGAGGCGGCGGCGGAGGTCAGGGTCTCGGTCGTCATGCACCCCACGTTCGACGACCCCGCTGGGCGTGCCCCGCGACCAGGCTGTCAGGTGGCTGTGAGGCCCGGCAGGGAGACGGTGACCGTGGTGTCGCCGGGCACGCTGCTGAGTGCGACCGTGCCGCCGTGCGCCTCGACGATCGCCTTCACCAGGGCGAGGCCGAGGCCCGCGCCCCGGTCCGGCCCCCGGGTCCGAGCGACGTCGGCCCGGGCGAACCTCTCGAACGCCTCCTGGGCCAGCTCGGGCGCGAATCCGGGACCGTCGTCGTGGACGGCGATGATCCCGGGCCGGGCGCGCACGGTGACCGTCGTGCCTGCGGGGGTGTGCTTGCGGGCGTTGGTCAGCAGGTTCATCACCACCTGGTGCAGTCGCTGCTCGTCGCCGGTGACCTCCACCGCCTCGGTGGGCAGGTCGAGGCGCCACTTGTGGTCGGGCGAGAGGACGCGCGCGTCGGAGACCGCCTCGACCAGGAGGCGGGTCACGTCGACGGTCGCCCCGGCGAGCGGGCGGCCGGCGTCGAGCCGGGCCAGGAGCAGGAGGTCCTCGACGAGCGAGGTCATCCGCAGCGTCTCGCCCTCGACCTTGGTCAGCGCCACCCCGGTCTGGGCCGGGTGGCGACGGGCCAGCTCGGCGTACCCCTGGATCGTGGCCAGCGGGGTGCGCAGCTCGTGGGACGCGTCGGCGACGAACTGCCGTACCCGCTGCTCGCTGCGGTGCCGGGACTCCAGCGACGACTCGACGTGCGTGAGCAGGGTGTTGAGGGCCGAACCGACCTGGCCGACCTCGGTGCGCTCGTCGGTGAGGCTGTCGGGCACCCGCTCCGACAGGTCGATGGCGCCGGTCGCGAGCGGCAGCGTCGCCACGCTGTGGGCGGTGGCGGCGACCTCACGGAGCGGGGCCAGCTGGCGACGTACGACGACCAGGGCGACGCCCGCCGCGAGCAGCCCGCCCAGCGCGATGAACAGGACCTCGTAGCCGATCAGGGACGCGACCGCCTCGTCCACCTCCTCGTCCGGCAGGCCGACGACGAACCTGCCGGCACTGGCGTCCACCGCCCGCACGCGGTAGCTGCCGAGGGCGGTCAGCCGGATGCTCGTGAAGCCGTCGGACGGCTCGACCGAGGACAGCTCGTCGAGCACCGCCGTCGACAGCGCCGTGTTGCTGTCGGGTCCGCGGCCCGAGCGGACGCCGGACGGTTGTCCGTTGTCGGGCAGCTGCGCGATGACCGTGCCCGGCTCGATGTTGCCCACTGCCAACCCTCGGCCCCGGCCGCTGTTGTCGGCAGCGGAGAAGGGCGGCCGGCGCAGGGCGTCGCCGAGCTGCGCGTCGACCTGGGCGGTGAGGCGGTTCTGCATGGCGAGGGTGGCGGCGGCCCCGATGAGCACCGACACGAGGACGACCAGGGCGACGGCCGTCAGGACCAGCCGCGAGGTCAGCGACGCCAGCCGGTCGCGCATCAGCTCACCGGCTTCAGCACGTAGCCCGCGCCCCGCATCGTGTGGATCATCGGCTCGCGACCGGCGTCGATCTTCTTGCGCAGGTAGGACACGTAGAGCTCGACCACGTTGGCCTGCCCGCCGAAGTCGTAGTTCCAGACCCGGTCGAGGATCTGTGCCTTGCTCAGCACCCGGCGCGGGTTGCGCATGAAGAAGCGGAGCAGCTCGAACTCGGTCGCGGTCAAGGTGACCTCCTCGCCGTCGCGGTGCACCTCACGGCTGTCCTCGTCCATCGTCAGGTCGCCGACGGTGAGCACGTTGCTGGCCGTGACGGCCCGCGCGCCCGATCGGCGCATCAGCGCCCTGAGCCGGGCGACGACCTCCTCCAGCGAGAACGGCTTGGTGACGTAGTCGTCGCCGCCGGCGGTCAGCCCCGCGACGCGGTCCTCGACGGCGTCCTTGGCGGTCAGGAACAGCACGGGTACGTCGGAGGACGAGGCGCGCATCCGGCGCAGCACCTCGAGTCCGTCGAAGTCCGGCAGCATCACGTCGAGCACGACGGCGTCCGGCCGGAAGTCCTTGGCCGCCGAGACGGCCTTCGAGCCGGTGTGCGCCATCTGGACCTCCCAGCCCTCGTAGCGCAGTGCCATCGCGAGCAGCTCGGCGATGTTGACCTCGTCGTCGACCACCAGCACCCGCACGGGGGTGCCGTCCGGTCTGATCAGCTCCATGCGCCGTACTCTGCCGCGGCTTGCTGTGCGTTTGCTGTGGACGCTCTGTGCGGGCGGTCAGGAGGTCGTGGTGCCGGGCGGGGTCGTGGTGCCCTGCTGCTGACCGGGGACCTGTCCCTGCTGCCCCGGCGGCAGCTGCGTCTGGCCGCCGCCACCACCGGGACCGCCGAGCCGGCCGGTCCGGCTGTCGTCGGCACCGTCGGTGACGGCGCCCAGGGCGACCCCGCCGGCGCCGCCGATCACGAGGGAGGCGAGCGCCACGGCAGCCACGCCACGGAGCCCGAGGGTGCGGTCGAGCAGGGAGCGGCTCCGGGGCAGGTCGTTCTCAGCAGCGGTTTCAGTCATGTCAAGGAGCGTGCGCGCGCCGGCTGTGCGCGACCTGTGCGCCAGAGATGAGGGGGCTGCGGGGTGGCCAGCCGGGCTCGCGTCGGGCAGGGTCGAGGTCACGACCCGGCCCGACTCGGAGGGCTGGGACCATCTCGGGAGCCCCACATGCGTCTTGTCCGCGCGCTCGTCTTGTCCATCGCCGTCGCCGTCCTGCTGGCGGCGACGCTGGCTGCCCCGCCGGCCCAGGCGGCCAGCGCCTACCCGATCACCAAGCAGGGGATGCCCCGCAGCGGCAACGCGATGACGGTGCAGCACCTGCTCACCTCGCACGGCCACCCGACCACGGCCGACGGCGACTTCGGCCCCGGCACCGCCGCCAACGTGCAGTCCTTCCAGGCGGCCCGCGGACTCGACGCGGACGGCGTCGTCGGCAACGACACCTGGACCGCCCTCGTCGTCCCCGTGTCCCAGGGAGGCACCAACGTCAACGCCAACAAGGCGGCGCAGACCCAGCTCAACAAGTACGGCGCCAACCTGGTCGTCGACGGGGTGTTCGGCGCCGGCACGCGCGCTTCGGTCGTGGCGTTCCAGAACAGTCGTGGGCTCCCCGCCACCGGCACGGTCGACGCCGCGACGTGGCGTGAGCTCGTCGGCTACAGCCAGACCTACGACCAGACGCTGTGCTACGTGACGGGCGGCTCTTCGGCGTCCACCGTGATCACCGCGCAGGTCGACAACACCCAGCGCATCATCGCCGCCACGCAGGCCGCCGGCGGCAACCGCAACGCGCAGATCATCGCGCTGATGACCGCGATGCAGGAGTCGCGGCTGTGCAACATCCAGTTCGGCGACCGGGACTCGCTCGGCCTCTTCCAGCAGCGCGTCAGCCAGGGCTGGTGCCCCGGCAGCGTCGCGTGCGTCGACCCCACCACGTCCACGCAGGGCTTCCTCGGCGTCTCGGCGTCCACCGGCAACCGCGGCCTGTTCGACGTGTCCGGCTGGGAGTCCATGTCGAAGACGCTCGCCGCCGACGCGGTCCAGCGCTCCTGCTGCCCCAACGCGTACGCGCAGTGGGAGCCGATGGCCACGAGCCTGGTGGACACCTACGGCGGCTGACCCGATCCGGTCGGCGCCGGGCTCGGTGAAACCCGCTTGCCGCCGTGCGCGACAATGGGCGGGCTGTGGACATCACCTATCCCGCCGAGCTGCCCGTCAGTCAGCGCCGCGACGACATCGCCGCCGCGATCCGTGACCACCAGGTCGTCATCGTCGCCGGCGAGACCGGGTCCGGGAAGACCACCCAGCTGCCGAAGATCTGCCTCGAGCTCGGGCGTGGCCAGGACAAGCTGATCGGCCACACCCAGCCCCGCCGCATCGCCGCACGGTCGGTGGCGGAGCGGATCGCCGAGGAGCTCGGCACCCAGCTGGGTGACCTGGTCGGCTACCAGGTGCGCTTCACCGACCGCACCTCGCGCGACAGCCGGATCAAGCTGATGACAGACGGCATCCTGCTGGCCGAGCTGCAACGCGACCGGCAGCTGCGCAAGTACGACACGATCATCATCGACGAGGCCCACGAGCGCAGCCTCAACATCGACTTCCTGCTCGGGTACCTCAAGCGGCTGCTGCCGAAGCGGCCCGACCTCAAGCTGATCATCACCTCGGCCACCATCGACGTGGAGCGGTTCGCCGAGCACTTCGACGCACCCGTGGTCGAGGTGTCCGGGCGCACCTATCCCGTCGAGGTCCGCTACCGCCCCCTGCTCGAGCTGTCCGACGAGGACGACGAGGGCGAGGCCGTGATGCGCGACCAGACCGAGGCGATCGTCGACGCCGTACGCGAGCTGTCCGGCGAGGGACCCGGCGACGTGCTCGTCTTCCTTCCGGGTGAGCGCGAGATCCGCGACACCGCCGACGCGCTCGCCGAGCTGCCGTCGACCCCGGGCCGGCAGTGGGAGATCGTGCCGCTGTTCAGCCGGCTGTCGGCCGCCGAGCAGCACCGCGTCTTCTCGTCGCACCCGGCGACGGTGCGCCGGGTGGTGCTGTCCACCAACGTCGCCGAGACCTCGCTCACCGTCCCCGGCATCCGGTACGTCGTCGACTCCGGCGTGGCCCGCATCAGCCGCTACTCCGTCCGCACCAAGGTGCAGCGGCTCCCGGTCGAGCCGATCAGCCAGGCGTCGGCCAACCAGCGGTCCGGCCGGTGCGGGCGCGTCGCCGCGGGCATCGCGATCCGGCTCTACTCGGAGGAGGACTTCGAGGCCCGGTCCGAGTTCACCGACCCCGAGATCCTGCGCACGAACCTCGCCTCCGTCATCTTGCAGATGACGTCGCTGGGGCTGGGCGACATCGCCCGCTTCCCGTTCGTGGAGCCGCCCGACAAGCGCAACGTCTCCGCCGGCGTCCAGCTGCTGGAGGAGCTCGGCGCGTTCGCCTCGACCGCGGCGGACTCCCCGGAGCAGCCGGCCCGGCGAGGCGAGCGCGGCCGGGACCAGGGCCCGCACCTGACCCCGCTCGGACGCCGCCTCGCCCGGCTGCCGATCGACCCGCGGCTCGGCCGGATGGTGCTCGAGGCCGAGCGGCTGGGCTGCGTGCGCGAGGTCGTGGTCATCGCCGCCGCGCTGAGCCTCCAGGACCCACGCGAGCGGCCGGCGGAGCTGCGAGCCCAGGCCGACCAGCAGCATGCCCGGTTCAAGGCCGAGGGCAGTGACTTCCTGACCTGGCTCAACCTGTGGCGCCACCTGAAGGAGCAGCAGCGCGAGCTGTCGTCGAGCGCGTTCCGGCGGATGTGCAAGCGGGAGTACCTCAACTACCTGCGGGTGCGCGAGTGGCAGGACTTCGAGTCGCAGCTGCGCCGGGTCTGCAAGGAGATGAAGATCGAGGTGGGGCAGCCGGCAGACACGCCCGACGCCGACGGCATCCACCAGGCCCTGCTGTCCGGACTGCTCAGCCACATCGGCGCGCTCGAGGAGCGCGTCTCGTCCGGCTCGACGGCCGGGCGCAAGCCGGGCGAACGCCGGCCGATGCGGGAGTACGTCGGCGCGCGCGGCGCGAAGTTCGCCATCTTCCCCGGGTCCGGCCTCAAGGGCAGCAACCCGGCGTTCGTGATGGCCGGCGAGCTCGTCGAGACGACGCGCCTCTGGGCGCGCCAGAACGCGGCCATCAAGCCCGAGTGGGCCGAGCGGCTGGCCGCGCACCTGGTCCGGCGCACGTGGAGCGAGCCGCACTGGTCCAAGAAGCGGGCCGCCGTGATGGCGCACGAGAAGGTCACGTTGTACGGCGTCCCTCTGGTCGCCGACCGGCTGGTGAACTTCGGCCGGATCGACCCCGACCTCGCCCGCGAGCTCTTCATCCGGCACGCCCTGGTCTACGGCGAGTGGCACACCCGGCACCGGTTCTACGACGAGAACCGGGCACTGCTGGCTGAGGCCGAGGAGCTCGAGCACCGCGCCCGGCGCCGCGACATCGTCGTCGACGAGCACACGCTCTTCGACTTCTACGACGCCCGCGTCGGTCGCGAGGTCGTGAGCGGGGCGCACTTCGACCAGTGGTGGAAGCAGGAGCGCCGGGTGCGTCCCGACCTGCTCACCTTCGACCTCGACATGCTCACCCACGACACGGTCGGCGAGGTCGCGGGCCAGGACTTCCCGACCGTGTGGCAGGGCAGCAGCGAGGGACTGACCTTCCCGATCAGCTACCACTTCGAGCCCGGCTCGAGCGACGACGGCCTCACCATCGACGTGCCGGTGGCGACCCTCAACCGGGTCGAGGCCGACGACTTCTCGTGGGTCGTGCCGGGGCTGCGCGAGGAGCTGGTGGTCAGCCTGGTGCGGAGCCTGCCCAAGAGCCTGCGCGTGCACTTCGTGCCGGCCCCCAACACCGCCCGCGACTTCCTGGCCAAGGTCCCGGCCGGCGAGGAGCCGCTGATCGAGGCGCTGGAGCGCCACCTGCGCTCGACCACGGGGGTCTTCGTGCCCCGCGAGGCGTGGGACTGGACCAAGGTGCCCCAGCACCTGCGGCCGACGTTCCGGGTCGTCGATGAGAGCGGTTCCGAGGCCGGGCGCGGCAAGGACCTCGAAGCGCTCAAGGAGCCGTTGCGCCCGACGTTCGCGAGGGCCATGGCGGAGGTCGCCGCCGACGCCGGTGTCACCTCCAGCGGGCAGACCACCTGGACGTTCGGCGGCCTCGAGACGTCGTTCACGCAGCGTCGCGCCGGGCACGAGGTCCTCGCGTTCCCGGGCCTCGTCGACGAGGGCGCGACCGTCGGCCTCGGCATCTTCGGCTCCCAGGAGGAGGCCGAGTCGCGACACCGGCTCGGCGTGCGCCGCCTGCTCATGCTCGACCTCGCCCGTGCGGGCAGCCCGGTCGCTCGCATCGTCGACGGGCTGGACAACGCCGAGAAGCTCGGCCTCGCCGGCTCGCCGTACCCCAGCGTCGCCGAGCTGCTGGAGGACTGCCGGGCCGCCGTGCTCGGCGACGTCGTCGACGCCCGGCCGGTGGTGCGCGACGAGCAGGCGTACGCGGCGCTGCTGGCCACCGCGGGCGACGACCTCGAGGCCCGGCTGCGCGCCACCATGCACGACGTGATGCGGGTGCTCGAGGCGTGGCGCCGCACCGACCGCACCCTCAGCGGCCGGGCCGACCTGATGACCCTGCCGGCGCTGACCGACATGAAGGCCCAGCTCGGGCGCCTCGTCCGGCCCGGCTTCGTGGGCGAGGCCGGCGCGGCCCGGCTGCGACACCTGCCGCGCTACCTGGCCGCCATCGAGCACCGGCGCGCCCGGCTCGACGAGCAGGTCGCCCGCGACCGTCAGCTGATGGACCAGATCACCGACCTCCAAGAGGCGCTGCTGCACCAGCTCGACGCCCTGCCGGCCGGTCGCCCGCCCAGCCCTGCGCAGCGCTCCGCGCGCTGGCTGCTCGAGGAGTACCGCGTCTCGCTGTGGGCCCAGCAGCTCGGCACCGCCCAGCCGGTGAGCGACCAGCGGATTCGCAAGGCGCTCGCCTGACGAACCGCCGAACGCGAAGCCGAGACCTGGTCGGAGACCCGCCACTAGGGTGCGTCTATGCGCAGGCACCACCGACCGCTGACTCCCGGAGCGGGCTTCTTCGACGAGATCGAGGCAGGCGACGACCCGGCGATGCTGCAGGAGGCGGCGGACCGGGCCGCGACCCTGCTGGTGCGGGGTGCGCGCAGCAGCGCCGACGCCGACATCGCCGAGCGAGTGCTCCACCTGGCGGAGAACGAGGGCCTGGAGGCGCTGGCCGAGCTGTGGGCGGGGTCGCCGGCCGACTCCCTGGCCGGGTCGCTGTGGCGCCTGTACGTCATGCGGGCGTGGGTGTACGTCGACCCGGCGGGGGTCGCGACCCAGTTCGAGGCCGGCCGGGCGCGCGCCCAGGTGGCGCGGGTGGTGTCGGGCGTCGCCGACCCGCCCGGGCCAGACGAGCTGAAGGCCATGGTCGACGACGTGCTCCGGGGCATCACCACCGGCGACTTCGCCGACGTCTTGCTACGGGCCGCCGCGTTCGCCCGGGTGGTGGCCACCGGCCGGGCCGGCCTCGAGGCTCCGCACGACGAGACCGTGAGGATGCTCACGCTCGCCGAGCAGCTCGAGTCGGCCGGACACCTGGAACTGCGACACGAGCTGGCCTGACCACCTACACTCACCTTGTGGTACGTCGGGCTGTGGCAGCCCCGGGTCCCAAAATGTGCCGCTTAGAGCGGCCACGCGCCGTGAGGCGCTCCCGGTCCGGCGTACCCCACAAAGCCTTCTCGGAGCGAGCGGTCGGTGGCGCGTTCCACGCCCTCGGGTGACCCTCGCCACTGCCGGCCGATCCGGACGCCACGGCTTCGCACGGCTCGCTAGGGTGGCCGCAGTCCCCAGCACCTAGAAGGAGCACTCCCGCATGCATCGACGCCGCCCGGTCCGGGCTGCCGCCATCGGCTTGGTGGTCTGCCTGATCCCGGCGCTCGTGGCGTGCCAGGGCGGCGAGGCAGACTCGCCGGCGCCCTCGGGCACGCCGTCGGCGGCCACCAGCTCGCCGGCGACCGAGGCGCAGCCGGTGCGTCTCGGCCTCTACGGGCACGAGGCGGAGCTCGAGGCGTACGAGAGCATCGTGAACGACTACAACGAGACCTCGTTGACCGGGCAGATCGATCTGGAGTCGTGGCGCGACCGCGCGATGGCGGTGCAGAGCGTCGAGGACGGTGTGATGCCGGACGTCTTCATGATCTCGCGGCGCGACCTGCCGGGACTGCTCGCGCGCGACGCGCTGCGGCCGGTCGACGAGCTGCTCGACGAGCGCGGCGTGGACTTCGGCGACGGCTTCTCCCGCGACGCGGTCCAGGCGTTCGGCGTCGACGCGCGGCTGCAGTGCATGGCGTACTCCATGTCTCCGGTGGTGATGTACATCAACACCGATCTCGTCGACTTCGACAAGATGCGGAGACGCGGCTTCAAGGTGCCCGCCCGGGACCCCCGGGACTTCTGGAGCCTCGAGGAGTTCACGGCCGCTGCGGAGTTCGCGTCGCGGCCGGCGCGCGGCACCCGCGGCTTCTACGTCGAGCCGAGCCTGCGCGGGCTCGCGCCGTACGTCTACTCCGCGGGCGGCCACTTCTTCGACGACGAGGACGACCCCAAGTCGCTGGCCTTCTCCGACGGCGACACCCGCAGCGCTCTCGAGCGCAGCCTCGCGGTGCTGCGCGACGCCCAGCTGACGCTGACCGAGAAGCAGCTCGAGAAGTCAACGCCGCTGGAGCTGTTCGAGCGGGGCAAGCTCGGCATGCTCGCCGGCGATCGCGAGCTCGTGCCGACCCTGCGCAGCGTCCCGGACCTCGCGTTCGACGTGATCTCGATGCCTCGGATCGACTCCGCGGCCACGGTGGGCGACATCACCGGGCTGTGCCTGTCGGCCGACGCCGAGGACCCGCAGGCCGCGGCCGACGTGATCGCCGCGCTCGTGTCCGACGAGGCCTCCGCCAAGGTGGCCGCGGCGGGGTTCATGGTGCCGGCCAACAGCTCGGTCGCCGAGTCCGAGGCCTTCTTGCAGTCCAACCGCGAGCCGGTGTCGTCGTTCGTGTTCAACGCCTCCATCCGCGGCATGCTCATCCCGCCGCTGCTGGACTCCGGGCCGGAGCTGGAGAGCGCCGTGGCCGACCTGATCCACGAGCTGCTCACTGCGCCGGGCCAGCTCGACCTCGATGCGCTCACCGAGCAGATCGATGAGATCTCCCGGCCGATCCTCGATCCCGACTACGTGCCTGAGACCGCGTCGCCCTCGCCGTCGGGAGCGGCGTCGTCGAGTTCGTCCGAGTCGTCTGGCTGAGCCTGCGCTTCGGCGCCGAGCACCGCGTCGACCAGGGCGGGGATGACCAGCTCGGTCTGCCACGCCCGGGCGCCGTACGCCGACACCTGCTCAGCCAGCGCCGCTGCCAGCTCTCCCGGGTCGCGGGTTGCCGGTGGCGCCCACATGGCCCGGCGCAGGTAGTCCGGCGTCAGCAGGTTCTCCACCGGGACCGCGAGCTCCTCCGACATCGCCAGCATGGCGGCGCGGGCGAGCTGGAAGCGAGCCGCGGCGACCGGGTCCCGCTCGGCCCAGGTGCGCGGGTGGGGAGGGCCGTCACCGCGGGGCGCCTTGGACGGCAGGTCCTCCTCGGCCATCGCGACGACCTCGTCGAGCGCGGCCATCCACTGCCGCGAGTAGCGGTCGGCGCCGCGACCGTGGAAGCCCTTGGTGCTCAGCAGCGCGCTCTTCTCGGAGGGCATCGCGGTGGCTGCGGCGACGATCGCGGCGTCCGGGATGATGCGACCCGGCGTCACGTCGCGCTCGGCCGCGATGCGGTCGCGCGTCTCCCACAGTGCCCTCGCGGCGCCCAGGGCGCGGCGTCCGCGCAGGCGGTGCACCCCGCTCGTCCTGCGCCAGGCGTCGACCCGGACAGTCGGCTGGAAGCCCAGCAGGTGGTCGAACTCCTGCCGCGCCCACTCGGTCTTGCCGGCCTCCTCGAGCTTCTCGATCATGTGGTCGCGCAGCTCGACGAGGACCTCCACGTCGAGGGCGGCGTACTCGAGCCAGGGTGTCGGCAGCGGCCGGGTCGACCAGTCGGCGGCGGAGTGCTCCTTGCGCATCCGCTGGCCGAGGATCTCCTCGACGAGGGTGGCCAGGCCCACGCGCGGGTAGCCCAGCAGCCGCCCGGCCAGCTCGGTGTCGAACAGGGCGGCCGGCTCAAGGCCGACCTCCCGCAGGCAGGGCAGGTCCTGGGTGGCGGCGTGCAGGATCCACTCGGTGCCGGTGAGCGCGCCCTGCAGCATCGGCAGGTGGGATTCGAAGGCGATCGGGTCGATGAGCCAGGTGCCGGCGCCCTCGCGGCGCAGCTGGATCAGGTACGCGCGGGCCGAGTAGCGGTAGCCCGAGGCGCGCTCGGCGTCGATGGCGACCGGTCCGCTGGCCCTCGCCAGTGCCGCGCACGCCTCCTCCAGCAGCTCAGGAGTGTCGACGAGCGGGGTGAGCCCGTCGCGCAGCAGCAGGAGCGGAGCATCGGGTTCGGTATCGGGTCCGGGAGTCTGGTCGGACTCGTCGGTCTCGACCGACTCGTCGGATGGCGGCTCGGCGGGCATGAGGTCAGCGGCCGCGCTGACCGCGGCGGCTCGGCATCGCGGTCACGCCCTCGGGCACGGGTGGCAGGCCGACGGCGGTGCAGAGGAGCTCGCCCCAGGCCTCGACGTGCGGGGTGAGGTCGGGCGGGCCCACGGTCGCGGAGCCGGGGGAGTCGGGGGCGGATGCGGGCGGCAGGGGGGTCCAGGACGCGCGGATCTCGACCTGTGCGGTGCCCTCCTCGTCGGACATGCCGCCGAAGCTCTCGGTGGCCACCCGGGTGACGGTGCCGGAGGCGGCGGTCCATCGCGCGCCGTGCGCGTCGAGCGCCTCGGTGAGCCAGGTCCAGCCGACCCCACCCAGCATCGGGTCGGTGATCAGCTCGGGGTCGATGTCGGCGCGCGCGTAGGCCACGCACCGGAAGGTGCCCTGCCAGGCGTCGTTGCCGGCCGGGTCGTGCAGCAGGATGATCCGGCCGGTTCCGAGGTCGACATCGTCGACGGTGACGTCCGCGCTGAGCGCGAACGAGTGCGGGGCGATGCGCTGCGGGGCGGGCATCTCCTCGCAGAACACCTCCGGCCGCAGAGGTGCTGCGCGCATCGCGCCAACCGCCGCCACGAACTCCGGAGGTGGGGCGCCCGCACCAGTGCCCGGGCGCGTCTCTTCACGGGCAGCCATGCCCCAACAGTAGGTCGCCCGTCCAGCCCTCGATGTGCCAACACGCCGCCTGACCTGCGAGGATTCGCGGGTGAGTCCGTCGCCTGCCGCCGCCGACAGTGTCCTGCTCCGAGCCGCTCGTGGGGAGCCCGTCTCGCACACGCCGGTGTGGTTCATGCGTCAGGCCGGCCGCTCGCTGCCGGAGTACCTCAAGGTGCGTGAGGGCGTCGCGATGCTCGACTCGTGCATGGACCCCGAGCTGGTCGTCGAGATCACCATGCAGCCCGTTCGCCGGTACGGCGTCGACGCCGCCATCTTCTTCTCCGACATCGTGCTCCCGCTCAAGGCGGTCGGCGTCGATCTCGACATCAAGCCGGGCGTCGGACCGGTCGTCGCCTCACCGGTGCGCACGCTCGCCGACGTCGAGGCGATCCCGGACCTCACGCCGGACCACGTCTCGTACATCACCCAGGCCGTGCAGGGTCTGGTCGGTGAGCTGGGGGCGACGCCGCTGATCGGGTTCGCCGGGGCCCCGTTCACCGTCGCGTCCTACCTCGTCGAGGGCGGGCCGTCCAAGGAGCACGCGAAGACCAAGGCGATGATGTTCGGTGCTCCCGACGTCTGGGACGCGCTGATGCGCAAGATCGCGGGCATCGCGGCGGCGTACCTCAAGGTGCAGGTCGACGCCGGCGCGTCCGCCGTCCAGCTCTTCGACTCGTGGGCCGGTGCGCTCACCCCCGCCGACTACGCCGAGCACGTGATGCCACACTCCGCGCGGGTGCTCGCGGCGGCCGGTGAGCTCGGCGTGCCGCGCATCCACTTCGGGGTCGGCACCACCAACCTGCTCGGCCTGATGGGCGACGCGGGCGCCGATGTCGTCGGCGTCGACTGGCGTACGCCGCTGGCCGACGCGCTCCCGCTGGTGGGCGACAAGGTCGTGCAGGGCAACCTCGACCCAACCCTGGTCTTCGCGCCGACCGAGGTGATGCTGGCCCGGGCCGGTCAGATCATCGACGCCGGCCGGGCCGCCAAGGGCCACATCTTCAACCTCGGCCACGGCGTCATCCCCTCGACCGACCCCGACCAGCTGGCCCGGCTGACGGAGTACGTCCAGTCGTACCCGCTCGACTAGTCGGAGACGACGACGATCACGGCAGGGCGTCGAAGGCTCTCGGACGCGTGACGGTGCCCACCCGCGACCCGGGCCAGAACCGAAGGACGACCTTCCCGACGATCAGGTCCTCGTCCACGTAGCCCCCGCCTGCCGAGCAGGAGCCAGCGGGCCCGGCGCACATGTGCACCGAGGAGTCTCCGGAATCGTCGCGGTTGTCGCCCATGACGAAGTACGCGCCGTCAGGCACCGGCCCAGCACGCCAGCTGCAGGTCCCCGTCATCGGCCCGTCGCAGCGCTCCTGCGGCTCGATGAACGAGTCCTCGGGGAACGAGACGCCGTTGACGAGCAGACGACCAGATTGGTCGCAACAGCCGATGACGTCCCCCGGCACGCCGATGACGCGTTTGACGAGATGCTCTCCCTTCGGCAGCAGGCCGAGCTTCCCGGCCAGGGTGGCGACCGCCCCGGGGCGCGGAGGATCTCCGGGCAGCCACCCGCCGGGGTCGCGGAAGACGACGACGTCTCCGCGCTCCGGACCGTTGGAGAACCAGTAGCTCGGCTTCTCGACCAGGATCCGATCGTCCTTGACGAGACCGGGCTCCATCGACTCCGAGGGGATGTAGTAGGCCTGTGCCACCCACGACTTGAGGACGACCGCGAGAAGGACTGCCAGGAACAGCGGGGCGAGGGTCAGGGCGCGACGGCGACGAACACGGGAGACACCTTCGGCGCCGGGATCGTGAGGCGGACCCGGCGCACGGCTCGACTCGCTCATCGTCGCGACCGCAGTGAACTGATCGAAGCACCCATTGCGAGAGCCGCTCTCCCGAGCTGGTGCACAAGCAGGAGGGCCCCCACTCCGATCGCCAGACTGGCAATGATGAAGGGAAGCGGCAGGGATCTCTGCGAGGCGGGAATGGACCAGTTCCAGGCGGGCCACGCCACCCCCACCAGCCGCTCAGACACATCCGACAGCGACACGCTGCCACCGGCTCCGTCCTGTACGTGCGCAGTCGAGTCGTTGGAGATGGCACGCGAGTCACCCGCCAAGAAGACCCTGCCGTCCGGGACGTCCACGTTGAACGGCGTGGACGACATGGTCGCGTGCTCGGAGAGATACGGCTCCTCGAGCTCCTCGCCGTTGCGGGAGAGCTGGCCGGATTCGTCGCGACTGAGCGTGTCTCCGGACATGCCCACGACGCGGAAGGTCACCACCTGTCCACCAGTCCAGTCAGGAGCGACCCGAACCACGTCGCCCAGGCGTACCTCGTCGTTGTCGAGGGGGGCGTAGACCCCGACCTCCCTGACCGAGATCGTGGGCTCCATCGTCTGGGAGGGCATGCGGTGCAGGTCGTAGAAGCCCGTCAGCGATGTCACGCCCGCCGTCAGCAGCAGGATGGAGATCGTCGGGCCTCTCCAGGCCTTGCGCCGTCGCGTGGAGGCAGCCCCGCGGCTCGTGTCGTTCAAGACGGTCTGGTGGCTACTCATGCCGCAGGTCCTCCGAGCGTAGGGAAAGTCCGAACACCAGCAAACTGGCCAGCAACAGGCCCGCTGCACCCATTGCCAGCAAGGGAATCGCACTCCACAGCGGCTCCCACAACCAGGTGCCGCGACCCGTGTCCACGTTGACGAACGCGTTCGCCACGATCAGTCCCACCGGGAGGGTCAAGGCTGAGAGCGCCAGGTAGGGGACCATGGAATAGGTCGTCTGCGCGGCTCTGAGCGTCCTCGTCGGAGTCCCGAGCGTCACCAGACTCGTGACGAGGCCGCGGCGGTTGACGTTCCGGTCGATGAGGGTGACGAGAGAGGCCAGGACTGCCAGCGCGAAGGCGAAACCGACGCCGACCCTGATCGCCGCCCGGTGCATCCGGTAGCCGAACACCGCTGACAGGTCGATGCTGGCGTTGGCGACCGACGTGGGCGCGACGGCCGACAGACGGGAGGAGAACTGGTCGAGTGCGTCGAGGCCGGCCGGGATGCGGAAGAAGAACGTCGTGTCGGGATACCAGCCGCCCGGGAGCGCCGCACCGGTGTACAAGAGCTGGGACGATGCCGCCAAGGGCGAGTCGCCAGTGACCCGAATCTGCTCGACCGGACTGTCGAGCACACGGGGTCCGCTCTCACCCGCGAACGTGACGGGGAAGTCTGCGGGGAGCGCGAAGTCCCCCTGCTTGGACCTCAGTCTGTACAGACGCCCTTGCTCGCAGCGTGACAGGCGCGTGCCGAACAGGCGTTCCACGGTGCTGCAGTCAGCGACCAGCACACGCACCCCGAAGTGATCGGCTTTCCAGGCAACGTCGTCCTGGTAGGCCTCCTGGTCCATCTTCACCACGCTCGTCACCGTGCTCCAGGAGCCGCCGTCGGCTCCCAGCCCCCGGACCTGATCGCGGTGAGCCGGAGAGACCTCGTCACCGTAGACATGCACCCGAATGGGTGCCGAGTCGGAGGATGCCCGGGCTTCGGCGCCGGTGGTGATGCCCGTTGCCGAGGCTCCGACGAGCACCAGGAAAGCCAATCCGCTCGACAGGCGAACGGCACTGGCCGACTCGGTGGTGATGCGGCTCGCACCGAGGCGCACACCGAGAGGGAGCGAGGCACGTTCGCCCACACCAGCCACCTTCGTCACCAAGAACCTGGCCGCGAGCAGGGTCCCCACCACGCAGAGGATCGTCCCGGCCAGGACGTAGGGCTCCGCGTTCCGCTGAGGTTCCGTGGCGCCGAAGACCGGGAGCCACGGTGACAGCAGTCCCACTCCCAAGACGAGGGGCACCAAGGTCCAGAACGACAGCTTGCGTTCGATGGGAGCGTTGCGTTCCGACAGGGGGTTCACGGCCGCTCGGCGCCAGGCCCCGTAGGCCGCCAGGCGCGCCACGACCAGCGCCCCCAGCACCAGCAGCAGGACCGAGCCAGGGTTGTACGACGACTGCTCCGGGAACCAGCTCACCCCCAACCAGCCGCTGCGACCCAGGGGGGCGTCGAGGAGCTCGTACAGGCCGATCCCGACTACGGTGCCGAACACCGTGGCCACACCGTTCTCCATGAACGAGACCCGTTGCATCGTGGCGCGGCTCGCCCCCATCACCTGCAGGGCCGCGTTGCGTCGCCTCCGGGTGCTCGCCGCCAGGCGGCCCGCCGCGAGCACGGACACGACCAGACTGGGCAAGACGAGCACGGCGAGCTCGAGCGGGAGAAGGCGGGGGTTCAGGTCGGCGTTCAACCGGGTCCCTGTCGGCAGTCCCCAACCGATCGCCCGGCGCAGCGTCGGCGCGTCGGCGGCCTCCACCCCGACGTAGGCGAAGAGCTCGTTGGGATCTGTCAGACCCTCGGCCCCGACTGTTTCGCGCACTTCTCCCGGAACCATCGCAGCGAAGGCGTCGCTGCCGATGAGCTCACGAGCGCGCGGCGACAGAGCCGTCTCGCCGGGCATGGGAAACGCGTCCAGTCCCGGCGGCGGGGTGGATGTCGACGTTCCCACCAGGAAGACCCGCCGCAAGGGGGCCGCGCCCCACGAGCTCTCGGCCACCGCGAACTCGAAGTCGGCGTCCTGACCCTTGTCGACGGCGGGGACGGGGGCTCGCGAAGTCACGCTCTCGGACCTGGCCGCCAAGATGGTCGGCACTTGCGACACGAAGAGCACAGTCGTCAGGGCCAGCGCCAGCCCGGTGGCCAGCAGCGCCATCCGTCCCAAGCCACTGGCGCCGCCTCCCCGAGCTATTCGCCAGGCGAGGGAGTAGTCAGCTCTCACGTCGCGACCGCTCCACCCGATCCCGAGCCCGAGAGGCTCCCGTCTGTACGCCTGCCATCCTTCAGCTCGACGACACGGTCGGCGGACGCGGCCACGGAGTGGTCGTGGGTCACGAGCACGACGCTCGCGTCGTTCTCCTGAGCGAGGTCGATCATGAGATCCAGCACCGCTCGCCCGTTCTCGGTGTCGAGAGCACCGGTCGGCTCGTCGGCGAAGAGGACCGACGGGCGATGCGCGATGGCGCGAGCGACGGCTGCGCGCTGGGCCTGGCCGCCGGAGACCTGGTGCGGCTTCGCATCGGCACGTTCGTCGAGACCCAGCCGCGCGATGAGCTCCCCGACGCGCTGCCGCGATGCACGTCGTCGCCATCCTGCCAGCTCCAGCGGAAGCGCGATGTTGTCCTGGAGCGACAGCTCGGGGACGAGTTGTGCGAACTGGAAGACGAAACCCATCTGGTTTCGACGCAGCTCTGCGAGCTCCTCTCGCGAGAGCCCGGTCAGTGAGGTTCCGGCGATGGTGATCTCGCCGCTGGTAGGAGCGAGCAGACCGGCCATGCAGTAGAGCAACGAGCTCTTGCCCGATCCGCTCGCCCCCACGAGGGCGACCACTTCCCTGCGGTCCACGGTCAACGTGATGGCATCGAGAGCCCTCACCTGGCCATAGTCCAGTGACACTTCTCTTGCTTCGAGCATGCGAGGGTCCCTCTTGGTCCCGAGACGCCTCTCAGCGTCGACAACGATGCAGTCACCATGCGGGTCGGTCAGCGGCGCATGAACTCTGCCGCGCAGGTGTCTCCGAAGGCGTCGTTGTTGCAGACCTTCGTGTAGCCGTCGTCGACGTACGTGGCAGCCCCGTCGTAGACGACGCTGTTCACGTAGACCGTGCCGCCACCCTTGCCCTTGTGGTTCTCAGCCAGCCGGTTGTAGCCATAGCCCTCGACCTTGGCGGAGAAGTAGACCCAGTCGCCGTTGTTGTTGATGTCCTTCAGGTTTCCGCTCACCTGCATGCCGCCGTGCTGCACGTTGTTCGGGTGCCAGTAGACGGTGCCCGAGAACTCGGCGTCAGAGTTGGACACGACGAACGAACCGTTGCCCGTCTTTGCCATGGCGCTGGCCGTGAAACCCAAGACCATCGCAATGGCGAGGGCAAGGGTCGCCCCAACTGTCTTCTTCATGTTGTTCCCCCAACTTCTGAGCTCCCCGATGGAGCTCAGTTCGAGTGAATTATGGGGTTGGCCCCGGAAAAGCACAACGGATTGCCATGGTGTCGCGCAGATCTTTCCGCCAGTTCGTCAAGGACGGCTAGCTGGCCTCGGCCTCGGCCTCGACCACGCGCGGCGTACGGCGGGCGGCGAAGCGCCGCAGCAACAGCCACAGCGGCACACCGAGCAGGCCGAGCGCGGCCGCGAACGGCAGCAGCGCGCCGGTGACGGTGGCCAGCCCGGCGACCAGCGTGGTGAGCGCCGACCAGCCGCTCTTGAGGCCAGCCACGAAGCCGGCCGGGTCGTCGTCGTCCGGCTTGCCGGTCGTCGCGTGGTCGATGTGCACGGTGATCGTCGACGAGCTGGTCTGGTCGGCGAGGTAGGCCTGCTGCTGCTTGAGCGAGTCGAGGTCGGCCTGTCGCCGGGTGAGCTCGGCCTCGACCGCGACCACGTCGCGCAACGACGTGGCGCTGTCGAGCAGCACCTCGATGCGGCGCAGGCTGCGCTCCTGGGCGCGGACGCGCACGTCGGTGTCGATGACCTGGGTGGTGACGTCCTCGGCGCTGCGGCTGGCGTTCTCGAGGGTGCCGGCCTTCTCCAGGTCGGCCATCGTCTCGCCGAAGTCCGCGCTGGGCACCCGCAGCTCGAGGCGTGACCAGGTCATCTCGCCGTCCTCGCTGGTCTGGGTCTCCTCGCCGGTGACCTCGCCCTGACGGGTGTCGACGATCTTCTGCACCTCGTTGCGAGTCGCCTGCACGTCCTTGGACCTCAGCGAGACCGTGCCGACCGAGATGATCGAGCGCTGCTGCACGGCCGCCCGAGCGGGTGCTTCGGCCCCGGGGCCGCTGACGTCGCCGGTGCCGCCGCCCGACGAGTCCGGCTCCCCGAGAAAGCCGTCCTCCCCGGCGGACTCGCCGGACATGGCGGAGTCGGCCGAGCTGGAGCGGTCGTCGCCGCCCGAGGAGCTGCAGCCCGCGAGGCCGACGGTCAGTGCGATCGCGATGCCGGCGAGCAGGGCCGGTGCCCGGTGGGAGGTCATCATGTGGCTGGGACGCCGAGGGTGGGGGACTGGTTCCGTCCCGCGGCCCGATGGGGACGGCCCGCAACCGAAACGTGACCTGGGAGCCGCCGGTGACGTGACAGCGGATGCTCACCGGCGCTGTGCGAGGCTGGCCGGCGTGACTGCCGACCGCCTGCGCATCGTCGTGGTGGGTGGCGGGATCGCCGGCCTGACCGCTGCCCACGCCCTCGGGACCGACCATGACGTCCTGCTGCTCGAGGGTTCGCCGGTGGTCGGCGGGAAGCTGCGGCTGGCAGAGGTGGCCGGGGTCCGGGTCGACGTCGGCGCCGAGGCGATGCTCAACCGCCGGCCCGAGGGAGTCGACCTCGTCCGCGCCCTCGGGCTGCCCGTCGTACACCCGACCGGGGCGACCTCACGGGTCTGGAGCCACGGTGGGCTGCGGCCGCTGCCGCGTTCGCTGATGGGCGTGCCCTTCGACCTCGAGGAGCTGGCGGCCTCGGGTGTGCTGACGGCTCGCGGCCTGGCCCGAGCCCGCGCCGAGGTCGTCACCGCATGGAGCGGCGCCGACACGTCCGTCGGCGACCTCGTCGCAGCACGCCTCGGCGACGAGGTGGTCGACCGGCTGGTCGAGCCGCTGCTGGGTGGTGTGTACGCCGGGCGGGCACGCGAGATCTCCGTGCTCGCCGCCATGCCCCAGCTTGCCGCCATGGCCGCCCGCGGGTCGCTGACCGAGCAGGCCGCAGCGATCTCGGCCTCCGGCGACCCGGTCTTCGCCGGGGTCGAGGGCGGCATGGGGCGACTGCCCCAGGCCCTGGTCGACAGCGGCCGCTTCGTGACCCGCACGCACGCGACGGTGCGCGGGCTGCGGCGTACGCCGGCCGGCCTCGAGCTCACCGTCGGCTCCACGGTCGACCCCGAGACCGTGCTCGCCGACCGCGTCGTCCTCGCCACGCCTCCGGCGCCGACCGCCCGGCTGCTGGCCCAGCTCGCCCCCGCCGCCGCGGCGGAGCTCGCGGCCGATCGAGACGGCCTCCGTGGCCGTGGTGACGCTGGCCTTCCGGGCCGAGGACCTGCCCGACCTGTCCGACCGGTCGGGCTTCCTGGTCCCTCCGGTCGAGCAGCGCCACATCAAGGCCTCGACGTTCTCGTTCGCCAAGTGGGACTGGGTGCGTGCGGCCGGTGACGGGTTGCTCGTGGTGCGCACCTCGGTGGGCCGGCACCGCGACCAGGCCGCCCTCCAGGACTCCGACGCGGGGCTGGTCGCCGGATCGCTCGCCGACCTGCGCGAGATCGCCGGCATCGGGGCCGTTGTCGTCGACAGCCACGTGCAGCGCTGGGGCGGCGCGCTGCCGCAGTACGCCGTCGGCCACGTGGCCAGGGTGTCCCGGATCCGTGCGGTCCTCGACGGCACGGGGGTCGCGGTGTGCGGAGCGGCGTACGACGGCGTCGGCATCCCCGCGGTCATCGGGTCGGCCCGACGCGCGGCGCTCATGGTCGGCGCGGCAGAATGAGCGCATGAGCGAGCAGAGCAACGCGTCCCGGATCAAGGAGCTCAACGAGGGCATCCGCTACACCATGTGGTCGGTCTTCCGGCTCCGTGACCTGATCGGCGACGCCGACCGCTCGGCCGAGGCCTCCGAGGTGGAGACCCTCTTCGCCAAGCTCGCCGGCGAGGACGTCGTCGTCCGCGGCACCTACGACGTCGCCGGCCTGCGGGCCGACGCGGACGTGATGATCTGGTGGCACGCCGCGACCAGCGAGGCCCTGCAGGACGCCTACCACCGGCTCCGCAGCACGGCGTTCGGTCGCCGGCTCG
Organism: uncultured Actinomycetota bacterium; assembly: GCA_963807335.1. Taxonomy (GTDB): domain Bacteria; phylum Actinomycetota; class Actinomycetes; order Propionibacteriales; family Nocardioidaceae; genus Nocardioides. The sequence continues at coordinate 83,589 of CAWEBT010000007.1, read as the reverse complement.
ACCCGGTCTGGTCGCAGCTGGCCCTGCACCGGCCGGCCGAGTTCAACAAGAGCCACGTGCCGGCCTTCCTCGACAACGAGGAGCCCAAGGCGCACGTGTGCGTCTACCCGTTCGTGCGCTCGTACGAGTGGTACCTCCTCGACGACGGTGAGCGCCGGGCGATGCTCGCCGAGCACGGCAAGATGGCGCGCGACTACCCCGACGTCCGGGCGAACACGGTCGCGAGCTTCGCCCTCGGCGACTACGAGTGGATGCTGGCGTTCGAGGCCGACGAGCTGTACCGCATCGTCGACCTGATGCGTCACCTCCGTGGCTCCGAGACTCGCCGGCACGTGCGTGAAGAGGTGCCGTTCTACACAGGGTCCCGCGCCAGTGTCGCCGACCTCCTGCAGCGCCTGCCCTGACTAGGCTGCGCAGGTGACCTCGCAACCAGAGGAGCTCCGCGAGCTCTATGCCAACCGATTCCACAACGAGGAGTCCCAGCGGCTCGACGTGTGGGAGGTGCTCTGCTCGCGCTTCTTCCAGAAGTGGGTGCCCGAGGACGCCACCGTGCTCGACATCGCTGCTGGTCACTGCGAGTTCGTCAACAACATCGTGGCGAAGCGGCGCATCGCCGTCGATCTCAACCCCGACGTCGTGCACAAGGCCGGACCGGGCGTGGAGGCGTTCGTGACCCGCTCCGACGAGCTCGTCGGCATCGAGGACGGCTCGATCGACCGGGTGTTCATCAGCAACTTCTTCGAGCACGTTCCGCGCGAGGTGATCACCTCGACGCTGTTCGCCGTACGCCGGGTGCTCAAGGCCGACGGCCGGCTGCTCGTGCTCCAGCCCAACGTGCGCTACTGCGCCAAGGACTACTGGATGTTCTTCGACCACATCACGCCGGTCGACGACCGGGCGCTGGTCGAGGCGTTCACGGCGGCGGGCTTCGACGTCGAGCTGAACATCCCGCGCTTCTTGCCCTACACGACCAAGGGCCGGCTCCCGAGCGGTCCCGGCCTGGTGAAGCTCTACCTGAAGGTGCCGCTCGCCTGGCGGGTGCTGGGCGCGCAGGCCTTCATGGTCGGGCGGCCTACTCCTTCGGCGTGAGCCTCAGGCTCACCGAGTTGATGCAGAAGCGGTCGCCCGTGGGGGTGCCGTGGCCGTCGGGGAAGACGTGGCCGAGGTGGGAGCCGCAGTTGGCGCAGCGGACCTCGACCCGCTTCATGCCGTGCGAGACGTCCTCGATGTACTCGACCGTGTCGCTGATCGGCTGGTAGAAGCTCGGCCACCCGCAGCCGGAGTGGAACTTCGTGTCGGAGGTGAACAGCTCCGCGTCGCATGCCTTGCACGAGTAGGTGCCCGTGGTGTCGGTGTCGTTGTACTCGCCGGTGAAGGCACGCTCGGTGCCGGCCTGGCGAAGCACGGCGTACTCCTCGGCGCTGAGCTCCTGGCGCCACTGCTCGTCGGTCTTCGTCACGTCGTAGGCCATGGCCTCAGGATACGGGCGCGGTGTCTGGCGCGTAGCAGAGCGTGTAGGTGCCCGGCTGGTCGAAGAGCACGCGCAGGGTCGCTCCGGGCACCCGGACACCGATGAACAGCTGCTGGCCCGGCGTGACGATGCGCGTGGTCGACACGCTCTCGAGCTCGCCGGCGTCGAGCTCGGTCTGCATCTGCGTCGCTGGGCCGGACACCGAGACCTCGGCGCCCTCCTCGGGTGAGACGAGGGCGATCGCGGCCGTCCCGGCCTTCGCCCGGTAGGCGGCGCAGCCGTCGACGGGCTCGCCCTGCGCGACGAACTCGGGACCGGTGTCGACCTTCGTGGCCAGGGGGAGCCCGATCGGCGTGGGGCGGACGCCGACGTTGACCAGCGACTGCCCGTCGAGCTCGGTGAGCGGCGACACCGGGTCCTGCGAGATCGCCTCGCGCATCACGTCGGTGTCGAGGACCCGGGTGTTGATGTTCGGGTGGTAGATCGGGAACGGCACGTCGTTGAGCACCGGGTCGTCGCCGACCGTGACGGCCTGGATGCCGCGCAGCAGGCGGTGCAGGTCGGGCGAGAGGGCCCGGCGCGACTCGACGAAGTCGTGCTGCGCGTTGATGCCGTTGACGGCGTACATGCCCGCGAGGACCGCCACCAGCAGGGCCGCAGCCCATCGCGGCCCCCTGAGGCGACGAGCCAGCCATCCGAACGCGATCGCCAGCGACGGCGCGAACAGCGCCAGGGTGAGGTAGGCGTAGCGGGCTGCGGTGGCCTGTTCGACGCCGAGGCTGATGCGGGTCGTGCCCTGCAGCAGATACTGCACGAACGCCGTCACGACCCCCGCGATCGCGAGAGCGCGCACGCCCGGGGTGACGTCGCGCACCACGAAGGGCACGGCGACCAGGGCGAGCAGCAGGACCGGACCCGAGCCGTCGATGCCCGAGACCTGCTCGAGCGCCGAGGTGAGGCCGGTCCACGCGTACTGCGGGACCAGGGCGTAGTCCCACCGGTCGGTGACGCCGAGCATGGGCACGGTGTGGCCGATCGCGGCGTACCAGGTCAGGTAGACGCCGGCCGGGACGACGGCCACGGCGAGAGCACTGCGGATGCCCGTGCTGATGGCTGCGAAGCCCGCGACCAGGATCACCGCCGAGATGCCGTTGCCCGACCACATGAGCCCGAGGACGAGCAGTCCGATGGTCGCGATGTTGCCGAGGAGGCTCGCCGGCCAGCGGTGCCACGACCAGATCGCGAGGAGGGCGAGGGCCACCGGCGCGATGAAGCCGATCTGGAAGTCCCACAGCGTGTTCTCGGCTCCGCCGCCGAAGAACGCGAGGACGAGGGCTGCCGCCAGCGCCGGCCCTCGGGTCGACCCCAGGCGCACGAGCACCACGTAGAGCAGGGCCGACAGCAGCAGGTGGACGAGGATGACAGGGAGGGCGTAGGGCAGGTAGTGGTCGAGGCCGAACACGGAGAAGAGCCCACGGAAGAGCAGGATCGGCAGCGTCGACCAGTGTTCGTTGTGCGGGGTGAACAGGCCGAAGTCGATGTTGCCGGTGCCTCGGTTGACCAGGTAGTCCCAGTCGTCGCCGAAGAAGTACTGGCGCCGCGCGAAGGCGACCAGGATCGCGCCGGCGAGGAGCAGGCCGGCGATCAGGGCGGCCCCGTGCAGCCGCCCCTCACCGGTCGACGTCAGCCGTCGAGGCACGTCACAGACGCCCGTCGGCGACCGCCTGGGTCACCCACGGGATGACCTCGTCGAGCATCACGTCGAGCGAGGTGGTGCACTCGAAGCCGAGCACGTCCTTGGCCTTCTGCACGTCCGGGACGCGCTTCTGCACGTCGTACTCGTAGGCCTCGTCGCTGACCAGGGTGAGCGGGGCGTCGCCCTTGATCTTGCGCCAGATCACGTCGGCGAGCTCGCGCACGCTGGTGGACTCGGCCGTGGAGATGTTGAAGTCCTCGTTGTAGGCGGCCTCCTGCGACATGCACTCGACGATGCCCTTCGCCAGGTCGCCGCCGTAGGTGTAGTGCCGGACCTGGTTGCCCTCGCCGAGGATGTGCAGCGGGTCTTGGCCCTTGACGATCTTCTGCACGATGTCGGGCACGACGTGGCTCATCGCGAGCTTGACGTTGCCCGAGGAGACCTCGACGTCGCCGAGCGCACGGCCCTCGCCGATGCCGACGCAGTTGAACGGGCGGACGATCGTGTACGGCAGCTTGTACTGGTCCCAGGCGGCCTTCGCGAAGTACTCCACGGCCAGCTTCTGGAAGCCGTACGACGACAGCGGCGGCGGGATCTTCCGCTCGTCGCCCTCCTTGGACGGCCAGTGCTCGGTCGACTCGAACACCATCGACGACGAGAGGTAGGTGACCTTCTTCAGCTTGCCGCTGCGCGCGGCCGCGATCGCGGCGTCGCACTGCGACGCCATGATCCGCTCGTTCTGGGCGAGCAGGTCGTAGGCGTAGGCGTGGAAGTAGGAGATGCCGCCGATCAGCGCCGCCCCGGCGATGAGGTGGTCGCAGTCGGCGAGCAGCTTCTCCATCAGGACCGGGTCGCGGGCGTCGCCCTCGGTGAAGTCGTAGTCGGGGTGGCTGTCGTAGGACTTCTCGACGGGGCCGTACTTGGAGTAGTTGTCGATGCCGACGACCTTGTAGCCACGGCCGAGGAGCTCCTCGACGACGTAGCCTCCGATGAAGCCGGCGGAGCCGGAGACGAGGACCTTCTGCTGCTCTGACATGGCTTTCCTAACGGTTGTTCTGGGCGGCGATCCGAGCCGCCTGGACGCGGAGCTGGTCGATCGTGAGCTCGGGACCGAAGGCGAAGCGGTACCACCGCAGATACTTGGGGATCCACGCCTTCATGTCGAAACGGGAGTCGCCGGCGGTGCGGTCGAGCCAGATCGTGGAGATCTCGGCGACTGGACGCCGGAGCCGACGGGCCTTCGCGGTCAGCTCGAGCCCGATCTCGAAGCCGCTGCGCGAGTCGATGCCGACCTCGCGCACGAACTCGGTGGAGTAGGCCTTGAAGCTGTTGGTCGCGTCGCGGGTGCCGACCCGGCCGAGCAGGCCGAGCGACCTGCCGGCGCTGCGCGACACGAGCGCCTTGAGCAGCGGCCCGCCGACCTGTTGCCCACCGGCGGAGTAGCGGGACGCCGCCGCGACCACGACACCCCGATCGACCAGCCGCGCGAGCGCGTCGATCTGGCGGGGGTCGTCGCTTCCGTCAGCCATGGTGACCACGACGACGGGGGAGTTGGCCTGGTCGATGCCGAACCGGATCGCGTTGGCCGGGCCTCGGCCGTAGGTGTTGACCAGCGTGGTGAGCCGCGGCTCCCGGGCGGCGTAGGCGGCCAGCACCGGGACGGTCGTGTCGGCCTCGAAGTCGACGACGACGAGCACCTCGCAGGGCGTCTCCACGGACTCGAAGATCCGGTCGAGCACCGGGACGACGTGCTCACCCTCGTTGTAGGCCGGGATCACGACGGAGACACGGACCTGGGTGGGCCGCGGGGCCGGCGTCATACGACGCTGCCCTGACCCAGGAAGTTCCAGACGTCGGCGACCGGCTTGGCGGTCTCGAGGTCGGCGTACGCCCGGTGCGGCGCCGCGAGGATCAGCAGGTCGGCACGCTCGAGCACCTCGTCGAGGGGGAGCAGCGAGCTGTCGACCGTGACGTACGGGTCGGTGCACAGCACCTCGCCGGCGCGGAACTCGAGGATCCGCTTGAGCTTGTAGGAGAGGCTCGACCGGATGTCGTCGCTCTCGCCCTTGAACGCCATGCCGAGGATGCCCACGGTCATGTTGGCCAGGTCGTGGGTCTTCTCCAGGTGCGTGACGAGGTAGAGCGGCAGGCCCTCGTTGACGAGCATCGCGGCGTGGCCGAGCACGAACGAGTTGTCGGTGAACGCGGCCAGCTGCATGGTGTCCTTGAACAGGCAGGGCCCGGCAGCGAAGCCGGCACCCGGCATGTCGGCGGCCCGCGGGTAGTCGTGCGCCAACGCCTTGCGGATCTTGTCGAAGTCGAGCCCCTGGTCGTTGGCCATCACGTAGAACTGGTTGGCCGCGGCGAACTTGATGTAGCGCCAGGTGTTGGTGAAGAGCTTGGCGAGCTCGGCCTCCTCGGTCTCCAGCTCGACGATGCTCCCGGTGAGCGTGCCGAAGAGCTCGCCGGCGCGCAGCTTCACCTCGGGGGTGCGACCGGAGACGATCTGGGGGAGCGTGAACAGCTCCTCCATCGCCTTGCCCTCGGCGATGCGCTCGGGGCAGAACGCGACGTCGATCGAGAGACCGGCCTTGGCGAGCAGTCGCTCGACGCCCGCGGTGACGCCCGGGAAGACGGTGCTGCGCAGGACGAGGAGCTGGCCGTCGCGGAAGTGCTGCTGGATCTCGGCGATCGCGGAGGTGACCGCGCGCGGGTCGGGGTTGAGGTGCTCGTCGACGGGCGTGCCGATCACGACGACGACGGCGTCGGCGCCGGAGATGATCGACGGGTCGGTGCTGACCGTGAGCCGGCCGGCGGCCTGGGCGCGCTGGAGGACCTCGGTGGCGCCGTTCTCGACGAAGGGCAGCTCACCGCTCTCGACCAGCTTGACCGCTGCCTCGTTGACGTCGTAGATGCCGACGCGCTTGCCGCGGTCGGCGAAGGCGATGGCCAGCGGCAGCCCGACGTGGCCGCAGCCGCCCACCACCACGAGGTCGAAGGTGCTGTCGGTCTGGTCGGTCATGGGATCCCCTGGATTGCGGCGTCACGAGCGGTCGGGCACGGCGATGCTATCGGCCGGCGATAGATTGGCAGACATGGCCAAGCCTGCTGCTGCCGAGGTCGTCGTACCCGGACCGGACGGTGAGCGTGCCGTGCGCGTGTCGAGCCCCGACCGGGTGATCTACGAGGCGACCGACTCCACGCCGGAGGTCACCAAGCTGATGGTGGCCCAGTACTTCGCCCATGTCGGCGACGGCCTGATGCGCGCCCTGCAGGATCGGCCGACGGCCCTGGAGCGTTGGACGTCGGGGGTTCGGCCGGGCATGAGGCTGGCCACCGGGCCCCAGGACAGGGGCGCCGACGCGTTCTACCAGAAGCGGGTGCCGAAGGGGGCTCCTGACTACCTGGAGACGGCCACCGTCACCTTCCCGTCGGGCCGCACCGCCGACGAGATCTGCCCCACGGAGATCGCCGTGCCGGTGTGGTGCGCCCACATGGGCACCCTCACCTTCCACCCCTGGCCGGTCCGACGAAGCGCCGACGTCGGCTCCCTTGATAGGCCCGACGAGCTGCGCATCGACCTCGACCCCCAGCCCGGTACGACGTTCGCCGACGCCGTGCGTGTGGCCGGCGTGGCTCGCGGGCTGCTCGACGACCTCGGGATGGTCGGGTTCGCCAAGACCAGCGGCAACCGCGGCATCCACCTCTTCGTGCGGATCCGCCCCGACTGGGAGTTCGCCGACGTGCGCCACGCCGCCATCGCCTTCGGCCGCGAGCTCGAGAAGCGCGACGACGGCGTCACCACCGCGTGGTGGAAGGAGGAGCGGGGCGAGCGGATCTTCGTCGACTTCAACCAGAACTCCCGCGACCGCACCATCGCCTCGGCGTACTCGCTGCGGCCGATCCCCGGCGCCCCGGTCTCGACGCCGATGTCCTGGGACGAGCTCGCGACGGTGACCGACCCGGGTGCCCACAACCTGTTCACCGTCCCGGAGCGGATGGCCGACGGCGACCCTTGGGCGGCCATCGACGACGTCCACCACGACCTCACCCCGCTGCTGGACCTGTGGGAGTCGCACCCGGTCGAGCTCAACTACCCGCCCGACTACCCGAAGATGCCCGGCGAGCCGCCGCGGGTCCAGCCGAGCAAGAAGGTGGCCGCGCACTGGGACGGCGACGGCAACCGGGTCGAGTCGTGAGCGAGGACGGTCGCGTGGGTCGCAACCCGGGGGAGCCGGCCAAGGACGGCCCCGGCGGCCCCGAACGCTGGATCGGCTACCTCGACTGGGTCCGCGAGGAGCTCATCGGCGGGGTGTTGGGCATGGATCCACGAGAACAACGCACGCCGCGCGTCCCGTCGGGGTGGACGCCCGTCGAGCTGCTCGGCCACGTCCTGCACATGGAGCAGCGCTGGTTCGTGTGGGGCTTCCTGGGTGAGGAGGTTGCCGAGCCCTGGGGTGACTGGACCGTCGACGAGCCCTGGGACCCCGAGGCGGAGGGCCGCTGGCACGTCGCTCCGGACGTGACCGCCCACGAGCTGGCTGAGCGGCTCCGCACGATCGGGGAACGCACCCGGGCCGTGCTGCGTGACCACTCGCTGGACGCGGTCTCGGCTACGGGCGGCCGGTTCGCGGACGATCCGCCGACGCTGGAGTGGATCTGCTTCCACGTCCTGGCGGAGTACGCCCGGCACGCGGGCCATCTCGACATCGTCGCCGAGCTGGGCGACCGGTAGCCTCTCGCTCGTGCCAGATCGCGTGAAGCTCGTCATCGTCACCGGCTCGGGACGCAGCGGCACCAGCAGCGTGGCCGGCACCCTCAAGCGGCTCGGCCTGCACATCCCGCAGCCCGAGGTCGAGGCCGACGATGCCAACCCCCGTGGCTACTACGAACCCCTCTGGGTCACCGAGTTCCACAAGGACGTGCTCAACCCGGTGCCGGTGCGCACGATCGACACCCGCCCCGACGCCGGTGCGATCGCCGCCGCGGCCGGCTCCGCGCCGGAGGTCGAGGCGCGGCTGCGCGACTGGCTGTCGGGGCAGCTCGACGAGCCGCAGATCCTGGTCAAGGACCCGCGTGCGTTCTGGATCCTGCCCGTCTGGGCGAAGGTCGCCCGAGAGCTCGGCGCCGACGTCTCGACGCTCACGATGCTGCGCCACCCCACGGAGGTGGTGCGCTCGCGCGACACGGCGTACCTCACCGAGCAGGAGCCCGCCTTCCGCCGTCAGCGCGAGACGGCCAACATCGCGGCGTGGGTCAACGCGGCCTTCCAGACCGAGCTCGCCACCCGTGGCATGCCGCGGGCGTTCGTGCGGTACCCCGACCTGATCGAGGACTGGCGAGCTGCGATGCTGCGTGCCGGCGACCAGCTCGGCATCGCCTACGACGCCGACCTGTCGTCCCGCGTGCACCACGACGTCGACGACTTCATCGACGTCAGGCTCAACCGGTCGCGCATCACGTGGGACGACCTCGCCGTGCCCGCGGTGCTCCGCGACCTGGCCGACCGCACCTGGGAGGCCATGAACACGCTGGTCGACCAACCCCACGACGCCGCCGCGATCGCGGATCTCGAGCAGCTGCAGGGCGAGTACGCCGAGCTGTTCGACTGGTCGGCGGCCATCGCCATGGACGCGACGACCGCCAAGGTGGCCGAGGGCAAGCGCACCGTGCGCAGGCGCAAGGACGCCGAGCTGGCCGAGGTTCGCCGCGAGCTGCACGCGCTCCGCGACGAGAACGCCGGGTTGCGCACCTCGCTCACCAACCGGGTGGCCCGGCGGCTCAGGCGCCGCTGAGGCCAGTCACGACCACCGACCCGGCAGCTCCCACGGCGCCGCGACCGGGAAGTACGCGCCGAGGAAGTCCGCGAGCAGCGCGTCCACCTCGTCGGCGTCGAGCGCGAAGTCGTGGTGGTCGCCGACGCAGAAGAAGTCCTTGTCGCGGGCCCGCAGCTGCCGGAGCTGCCGGGCGATCCGGGCGTTGGAGAGGTCGACGAACGCGTGTGCGGCCTCGCCGCGGAACGCCGTCCCGGTGATCAGGCCGTAGTGCTGGGCGAACGACGACAGCAGCGACACGTCGCCGGGCGAGCGGAACGGCGAGCGCGCGGTGGCCCCGACGGCCTCGCCGAAGCGCGCCTCGATCTCGCGCAGCACCGAGACCCGCTGCGGGTGCGGTGAGTGGGCCAGGACGTGGGTGATGCTCACGCCGAACGCGTCGTGGAGCAGGCGGCGGTTGTTGAGCGCTGCCTGGAGGAACGGCTTGGCGTCCGGCCCGGGCTCGCCGATGAGGCCGTCGCTGACGAAGGCGGCCGCGTCGCCGCCGGGGGAGAAGAACAGCTCCGGGCGCAGCGGCCGGCCGAGGAAGACATCGTCGTTGAGGTAGACGAAGTGCTCGGCCAGGTCGGGCACCCGGTGCAGCGCGGTCTCGATGGCCTGGGAGTTGAACGTCGGCAGCGCATCGGCGGGGAGGATGTCGCGGTGGTCGACCACGCGGACCTGTGGGTGGTCGGCCAGCCACGCGGGCCGCTGACCGGCCGTCACCAGGTGGATCGTCCGCACCCACGGCGCGAAGAGGTGCACGCTGCGCATCGAGTGGCGCAGCTCGTCCCGGCTCCGGAACCGGGCCTGCCCACTGGCCTCGCGTCGCTGCTCGTCGCCACCGACGTCGGCCAGCCGCCGCTCACGGGCCGAGCCCCACGCCTCGTCCTCGCCGTCGACCCAGGTGTAGACGACGTCGACCGGGAACCGGCACTCGTCGACGCTAGGCCCGCTCACCAACGGGTACGACGGCACCTCGCGCCCGAGGACCGGAACCATCGCGTCGGGCGGCCCCACCCGCTGCACGAAGTCGTTGGGCCGGGGTGCGACCAGGTCGCCGTCGACGCCGCGGTCCCAGAACTCGATCCCGACCCCGCAGCCCGCGCCGAGGTGCGAGCGCCGGCCGCCGTCACCGCGTGGCCAGGGCTCGAGCACCAGCCGAGGGGTCATCGCGCGGCGCTGCAGGTCGACCATCGTCGCGACGGGGAGGCGCCGCTCGGGCCAGCCCCGGTCGCCGGGGTCGCGCAGCGACAGGTGGTCGGGCGCGGCGAGGCCGTCCAGGAAGGCGGTGCGGTGCTCGGCCGGCACCACGACGGTGGCGGTGGGAGCCGCATGCGCGGGGATCACGAACCATCCCGGTCCGGCGGCCGTGGCCGCGTCGACGACCAGGCCGAACGCCTCCGCCCGCGCAGCCTCCGGCGTCGTGGAACCCACGAGCGGAGTCGCGCCCTCGGCACGCTCCCTGGTGTGCGGACGATCCCAGCGGGGCGGCCGCTCGCCCGTGGCCCGGCGGGCGACGGCTCCGGCGAAGACGGACTCCCAACGAGCGGCGATGACGTCGGCGTCGTACTGCCGGGAGGCCTCGAGGGCGCCCTCGCCGAGCCGGCCGAGCAGCGCGCCGTCGCCGGTGATCCGGAGGAGGGCGGCGGTGAGACCGGCCTTGGCGCCCGCGGCCACGAGCAACCCGCTCACGTCGTGCTCGACCAGCTCGCGCGGGCCGGACGGGCAGTCGTAGGTGATCACCGGCACCCCTGCGGACATCGCCTCCTGGGCCACCAGCGGGAAGCCCTCGGTGCGCGAGGTCAGCGCGCAGACCGAAGCGGCGGCCCACTCGGCGGCCATGTCGGTGACCGGGCCGGGCAGCTCGACCCGGCCGGCGAGACCGGCCTTCGCCGCGTGCGCCTCGAGCTCGGGGCGCAGCGGTCCGTCGCCGAGGATGCGCAGCCGCCAGTCGGGCCGGGACTCAGTGATCTCGCCGAAGGCGCGGACCAGGTGGATGAACTGCTTCTCGGCGACGATCCGTCCGGCCGCCACGATCAGCCTGGAGTCGAGCGGGGAGCGCGGCTGCGGCGTCTCCGGCAAGGGGTTGGGTACGACGACCAGCTCGGGCGCGACCGGACCCAGCTCGTCGGCCAGCCAGGTCGCGGACGCGTCGGTCAGCAGGGCGACGACGTCGGCTCGCGGCGCGAACGCGAGCAGCGGCTCGAGCCCGCCCACCCGGTCGGCCGACGACCGGTGCTCCTGGTGCACCAGTGCGACGCCTCGCGGCACGAGCTGCACCGCCGCGGCCAGCAGCGCCGGGGTGACCGTCACCAGGACGTCGGCCTCGAGTCCCGGCAGGTAGGCGAGCATCGCGGCGTCCGTGTCGGCGTCGAACTGGCCGTCCCACCGGGCCGGCACCAGCACCGACGGGGCGGGCCTGCCGTCGCGACCGCGTACGTCGAGGAGGTAGTCGACCGAGACCGCCGGGTCGATCGGGTAGTGCGGAGCGTCGGCGGAGCGGGTGACGCTCACCAGGCGCACCTCGTGGTGACCGCCGTGCAGCCGGGCCAGCGCGTTGGCCTGGGTGATCGCCGAACGCGACGTGCCGCCCATGCCGTCGAGGTTGAAGACGCAGAACGCGACGCGGAGGCGGTCGCCGCGACCGGGACGGGCCCGTCGCCGCCGGGGGGCGATCTTCACAGGCACATCTTCACAGGCGCATCTTCACAGGACCGGGCTGGACGGACCCAGCCTCACAGGCCCGTGACGCCTTCGCCGCCGCCGGCCTGCTCGTCGAAGTTCTCGTGCTCGAGCAGGTGCAGGACCGGGACGCCGATCTTGCGCCGGGCCCGCGAGGTCCAGTCGACGTGGAAGAACTCGGCCACGATGTGCGGCCGCGTCAAGATGATCGCCTCGCGGCCGTCGACCTCGCCGACCTTCCGGGCCAGGGCCTCGATGGGTGACTCGCTGACGACCTCGCCGGTGACCGTGGCGCCGGAGGCGGCCAGCGACGCGATGGTCGTCTTGAGGTCGGCATCGGCACGGTCCTGGCAGTCCTGCCGGACGGCGTCGAGGTCGACCTCGCTCATCGCCATCGCGGGCGACGCCATCACCTCGCCGGCGGCCAGCGAGCCCATGGCCGCCTCGACGCGGGCCGAGGCGTCCTCCAGCGGCAGCAGCACGTGGTAGGTCACCGGCTGGTCGAGCCCCTCGTGCAGCGAGTGGACCTGGGCCCCGTCCGCGGGGGAGAGAGCCTGCTCGACGAGCAGTACGACGTCATAGTCCTCAGTCATCACGCGCCACCTTTCGAGTCGGCACGCAAAATCTTACCCAGGTCGTAGGACACGGGTTCCTCCAGTTGCTCGTAGCCGCACGACTCCGGGTCACGATCGGCCCGCCAGCGCTTGAACTGCGCAGTGTGCCGGAAACGTCGGCCCTCCATGTGGTCGTACTTCACCTCGAGCACCCGCTCGGGGCGCAGCGGCGTGAAGGAGAGGTCCTTGCCGGCGCTCCAGCGGCTCTGGGTGCCGGGCGCCCGGTCGGGGTTCGCGGTCGCCCACTGCGACCACTCGCCCCAGGGGTGGTCCGCCACGTCGCACACCAGCGGCTGCAGCTCCTCGATCAGCTCGGCGCGGCGGGCGGCCGTGAAGCTGGCGCTGACCCCGATGTGCTGCAGCCTGCCGTCCTCGTAGAGACCGAGCAGCAGGCTGCCGAGCAGCGGCTGCTCAGGAGTCGACGTCTTGTGCTCGCGATAGCCGGCGACCACGACGTCGGCGGTGCGCTCGTGCTTGATCTTCAGCATGGTGCGGACGTTCGGGGCGTACGGCGCGGCCAGCGGCTTCGCGATCACGCCGTCCAGCCCGGCCCCCTCGAACTCGGTGAACCACTGCTCGGCCTCTGCCGCGTCGGTGGTGGTGCGGGTCAGGAAGCAGGGCCCGGCCAGCCCGACCAGGGCCGACTCCATGGCCGCGCGCCGCTCGGCGAACGGCCGGTCGACGTACGACTCGTCGCCGAGCGCCAGCAGGTCGAACGCCACGAACCCGGCGGGCGTCTTCTCGGCGAGCATGTCGACCCGCGACTTCGCCGGGTGGATGCGCTCCTGGAGGGCCTCGAACTGCAGGCGGTCGTCGAGCGCGACGAACAGCTCGCCGTCGAGCACGCAGCGCTCGGGCAGCTGCTCCCGGACGGCCTCGACGACCTCGGGGAAGTAGCGGGTCAGCGGCTTGGTGTTGCGGCTGGTCAGCTCGACCTCGTCGCCGTCGCGGAAGACCAGGCAGCGAAAGCCGTCCCACTTGGGTTCTATTTGTACGTGAGGAAGCTGAGCGAGTGCCTTCTCGAGCGTGGTGGTCTTCGCAAGCATCGGCAGGATCGGCGGCATCACGGGAAGATCCACAAGCAGGACTCTAGTTGTCGTCGGGGCGCTCGCGCATGGTCTGTTCGAGCAAACGGCTTCCGGCAACTCAAGCCGTAGACGCCGTCGCTGCCGTGGGCTCCGGCGATCGCCGGTAGGGGATCCGCAACCGGTGACGAGGGCGATCGTGTTGGCCGTCGCACCAGGTCCCGCGGCCCTCCGGCTTGTGGAAGGACCGGGTCTGGGACCGGCCAGCGCGACGGCCTTGGGCTCTATCGTGGGAACGTGACTCTGAGACTCGTCGGCGCTGGCCTGCCCCGCACCGGCACGTCCTCGCTGCGTGAGGCACTCCGACACCTGCTTGACGCCCCGATTTACCACATGAGCGAGGCCTTCGCACACCCCGAGCACGTCGCGACGTGGGTGGCGGCGATCCAGGGAGACCCACCCGTCTGGGACGACTTCCTGGTCGGGTATGCCGCGGGAGTCGATACCCCGTTCTCGGCCTGCTGGCGCGACCTCGCCGCGGCCTACCCGGAGGCGCCGGTGCTGCTGTCGCACCGCAGCAGTGCCGAGGTCTGGCACCGCAGCATGGACACGACCGTCCTGGCCCGCACCCGCGACATGCTCGCGATGGACGACGACGCCGACCCCATGGTGCCGCTGTTCAGGGTGATGTTCGATGACGACTTCACCAACGCCGAGGATCCTGCCGAGGTGATCGAGGGTTACGAGCGACGCCTGGAGCAAGTTCGCGCCGAGATCGCACCCGAGCGATTGGTTGAATGGCAACCCGGTGACGGGTGGGAGCCGATCTGCCGTGCCCTCAACGTACCGGTACCGGACGTGCCATTTCCACACGAGAACACCACAGCCGACTTTCTCGCCCGCGCCGAGGCGCGAGGTCGTGAGTCGTAAGTGGCCGAGCTGCGGACGACCTCGATCGGCCCATATACGCAGTCGGTCACGGCCACCATGCCAAACGCGTGCCCAGGCGGGATGCGATGTTGGCTCGACCGCTAAGCGCATCGCCTATCGCCGTTGGCGGATCGGTCACCGGTACGCTCCACGAGCCGACGGGCCACCGGTCGCTGGTCCGAAGCCCTGTCGCCGGTGAGCCTGAACGACGTCGGCGCGCATCGTGGCCACAAGCGGCACGGGTGTCGCAGATCCTGCTCGACAACTTCTTGGACCGTCGACTAGCGCCTATCGGCCGAGTCCCCCCAGGCTCCGCTTCCCCCAGCAAAGCCGACACCGTGCCATGACGAGCTCCCCGTGCCTCCTGGGGATCGTCGACGTCGCCGGCTAAACGGTCGGCTCGCTCAGCGCCGGCTAGAAGTGTCGTCGCTGCACGCACGTCCACCGCAATGTCGCGGCCTATCTCGGCGGCAGCAGCCTCCAGGTGTGGTCCAACGATCGAGGTCTCGACGGTGCCTACGTCGACGCCATGCCGGTCCATAACCTCCTCAGCCATGCGATGCTCCACCCAAGCCGACTCAGGGTCGGCGTCGCGCCAAGCGGCTGCGATCCGGTAGGTCCTCGCGATCTCCTCGACGCCGGCGGAAGCCCACCAGTGGGGGTCCTTCACCACTGCGTACGCCTCCCGGGCAGCTGTCATCTCGGCGCGCAGCCTTTCCGTGAGCGCGCGGGCCTGCTGCTCACCCTCGCCGACCGCCTGCTCGAGTTGCTGCTGTCGTATTCGCGCCAGGCCCTCTGCCACCCGCGCGGCGGCCGTCATGGCCACCCGCATGCCGCCCTCGACCGTCTCTTCCTCGCCGTCGCTCTCGCTCATCGCTCACCTCATCTCTTAGTGGCCGTGGCCGCGCTCAGGAGCTTGACCAGGTCTACTCCGCGCAGCTGGGCCGGTCTGCACCTGTTTCAGGTGACGGCCTCAGTTGCAGTTAGGCAACGGAAGCCGCATGGCGTCGAAGGTCAGTAGACAAGCCGGAGATATTGGGTGAAACTCTATCCGAATCATGGCCGATCCTGATCGGCCGACTCTCGGGAAATAGGGCCTGATGAAGCGACGGTACATGCAGATTGCTTGCGCACTTGTTGCAACCGCCGCCTTTGGCGCGGCCCTGGCAGTTCCTCTCGCTCCAGCGCAATCAGAGTCTGGCGAGACGTCTAACGACTCGATTATGCAGCGGTTCGACGTCCGACCGAATTCGACCGCCGAGGGCGCTCGGACACTGACTGCCGGCCATAAGCCTCAGCCACTCACACTGCCAGAACTGCGCCAGCTCAAAATCTTGAGTAGTCAAAAGAGCTTAGATCTCGATCAGCTAATGAGGTTGCAAGTAGGCGTTGAGGAGTTCAGTCAGCTCACGACAGCACTGCAGGAGAAGTGGCCAGATAGTTTTGTTCGCGCTGGGGTGCCACGGCTCGGAGTCATGGATCGGTTCTGGATTCAATGGAAGGGCTATCCCGACGGGGACGCCATGAAGTACTTGAGCGACCTGCCAGTGGATGTCGAGTTGCAGTACGGAGCGCCGGCGAGCTCAGCAGAACTCGCGGACTTCAGCGAGGTCTTAGTTACCACACTGCAGAAGGATCGAGAGGTAATTGAGGAATCCGGCACGCGTTACGACCCGCTGACCCAGGTGTTGAATGTGGAGTATCTCCCCGCCGAGGGGGCCAGCGACGAGGCAGTGTCGAAGACGCTGAGCGACGCGCTTGAGGCTGGAGCGGGTGGTGATGGATCTCGCGCGTCATTGCCGCTCCCCGTGAGCCTCCAAGAGAACCCTGAACTCGAGGGCGGGCACTTCACAGCCATCTTGGCGGGCGGCAGGGACGTCGTCACTACTACGTACGCGAAAGTTTGCACATTTGCCTTCACCGCGGTGAGGAGTGGGGTTGACGGGCTACTCACCGCAAGGCATTGCCCGAACACCGTGTATTACAACGAGAACGAGAACACGTTGGGAAGTGCTGTCGAAGCGGCTGCTCCTTACGATGTTCAGTTTCATCCTGCGCTCGCAGGGCACAGCACGTCGAAGCAGTTCCGTGCCTACAACCGAACCCAGACTGGCGACGAGGTCGTGACGGGAGTAGCGGATGCCCCTTATCTTGCGTACGTATGCAGTTGGGGGCAGAAGACGAGCGCGACCAGGTGCGAATACGTGACCGCTCAGAACGAGTGTCGAAGCTTTGGAGCAGACGGAACTGCCTGTGGCGTCGACGGCCTGGGGTCGGTCATCAATCAAGGAGGGGACAGTGGTGGTCCTGTGTTCAATGGGGGGTCGGCACGGGGAAGCCTGACGGGCAACACGAACAATCAGACGTGGTTCACCAGGGTCTCTGCGATTAGCGGCCAACTCGGCGCAGCGATCAAACAGAATTGATGTCTAATGAGTGAGCGCAAGATAGAGCCAGTCATCCTTTCGACAGTCATCGTGAGCTTGATTTTTGCAGCAGGCTGCTCAATGGACGAGCCTGCACAGCCACCCAAGCAACCGAAGTACTCCGTCGTTGAGAAAAGTGGGTCGATGCTCCTCGTTGAGGCGCAAGGGGAAATGGCGCTGGGGGCTGCCGTCATCGGACCCCTGCGCGTCAACAGGGCCGGATGTTTCGAGGTTGGAGACATGCTGTTGGTCGTCGCAGGTGACGGACAGATCGTCGACGGCGGCCAGGGCATCCGGGTCAAGGGCGCGGGGTCTTGGAAGGTCGGCGAAGAAGTGGATGGAAGTGGTGGGTACTTCACCGTCGATGAACTCCACGAAGAGCGGGCTTGGCAGGACTGCGCCGCCGGCTCGAAGGGAGATGAGTACGTGTTACTCACTCCTTGACCGATCGCGAGCCCAGGCGACTCAGATTAGCAAAAGCGGATTCCACACCGTCAACTGTTAAGAGCCACTAATGGTGTGTGCGTGGCCGACAAGGGCGGCCACGACGTGAGGGTGGCGGTCGAGGACTGCGGCCAAAGGAGAGTCCCGGGGAGTGGTGGGGTTTGAGGGCTGGCGGCGCGGCGTGAGGACGTAGAGGGCCATCGGCGGGATCTTCGGTGTGTATCGACCAAGAGACACATTGAAGGAGACCCAACCGATGGCCTTGTCCCAGTCTGCCCTGTCCGAACTCCTCGATGCCTTCCGTGCCGGCGACGGCGTGGACCTGATCCGCGACTCGGTCCGCGTCGCGCTGCAGGAGCTGATCGAGTGGGAGGCGACCGAACGCATCGGCGCTGCGCCGTATGAGCGCACCGAGGACCGCGTGACCGAACGCAACGGCCACCGGCCCCGGTCGTTGACCACCAAGGCCGGTGATGTCGAGCTGCGGATCCCCAAGCTGCGCAAGGGGTCGTTCTTCTGGATCATCCTCGAGCCCCGGCGCCGCATCGACCAGGCGTTGTACGCGGTCGTGATGGAGGCCTACGTCCACGGCATCTCCACCCGTTCGGTCGACGACCTGGTCGAAGCGATGGGCGGCACCGGTGTCTCCAAGTCCGAGGTCTCCAGGATCTGCGCCAACCTGGATGAGACCGTCGGCGCGTTCCGCACCCGCACCCTGGAGCACGTCGAGTTCCCCTACGCCTACCTCGATGCGACCACCTCCATGTCCGCAACAAGCCCGGGAAGGGTGGTCAGGTGGTGTCGATGGCCGTGGTCGTCGCTACCGGCGTCACCGCCACCGGGGAACGAGAGATCCTCGGCCTAGACGTGGGTGACAGCGAGGACGAGGTGTTCTGGCGCAGCTTCCTGCTGTCGCTGAAGCAACGCGGCTTGGCCGGGGTGAAGCTGGTGATCAGCGACCAGCACTCTGGGCTCGTGAAGGCGTTGAAACGCGCGTTCCAGGGCGTTGCGCACCAGCGCTGCCGGGTCCACTTCGCCCGCAACCTCCTCGCCCACGTCCCCAAGGGACAGGCCGACTACGTGGCCGCGGCGTTCCGGATGATCTTCGCCCAGCCCACCTCCGAGGATGTCCACACCGCGTGGGACAAGACCCGTGACGAGCTCGCCTCCCGGTTCCCCAAGCTGGGTCCGCTGATGGACGACGCCAAGGCCGAGGTCCTCGCGTTCACCGCGTTCCCCCGCGAGCACTGGCGCAAGATCTGGTCGACCAACCCGCTCGAGCGGGTCAACAAGGAGATCAAACGCCGCAGCCGAGTCGTCGGGATCTTCCCCAACGCCGCCGCTGTCATCAGACTGGTCGGCGCGGTACTGATCGACATGCACGACGAGTGGATCGCCGGCGACCGCCGCTACCTGTCCGAGGGATCTATGGCCAAGCTCTACGACACCAGCGATACTGAGCCCATCGCTGCCATCAAGAGCAGCGACGAGTAGGCACCGAGGATCACCTCAAAGCCCACCACCCCGCGGGGCTCTGCCTGCCGGTCAGGGTCTCACCCCGTGAACGGTCAGCGTGTAGCCGCCTGCGCAGCGCTCGGTTCTGGTGGTTCCGGCGAGGGTGGAACGTCCCCATCCGACTGAGTGCGTTCCGATATGGATCCTGATCCGATCGGCACACGCAATTGGTAGACACGGTGAGCTACTTGCCCAACACTGACCCCGAGGCGCTCATTGGGCCAGGTCACGCACCTGGTCCGAGGAGCGCCTCGCCAAATCGGGATCGACTTGCGGGACGACAACCTGTCATGTGCTGGGTTGATGGGCTGCACTCGGCGGGCAGCCCGGTACGAACACGCACTACGCGCTCCCCTCGGCCGAACGCTGCAACTGACTTAGGGGCGGGCGCGAACCTGGCGCTTCAATTCGGTGCCTCGGCTCACCACGCGACCTGGAAACGAAACCGTGCGTCAGGCCAACCTGTCGCCTGATCGTTCAGCAGACTCCCCAGCCGGTGGTGCGGTCCTTCACGCCGGCGCCGCAGTTACCCCCCGACCAACATTAAGTGCGACTAGTGCGGCGACCACGAAAGCGATCGTTGCAAGGATCGCGACCGTGATCGGCGTAAACCCTGGCACTTCCCTCGAGCTTGTGATCGCCCTCACGCGGATCGTCTGTAGGCGGATCAGGACGGCAACGCTTACGCAACCGGCAATCAGGAACACGGCGGCCATGACGGCGCCAACCGTCGTGAGTTCAGTCTGCATCAGGTTCAACGGATGCTCCTTCGGTGGCGCCGGCCGTCGGGCGTTTGGACCGCCGCGACTGGGTCATGAGCCGCGGGAAGATCGCTGCGTTGTGGCATACACGCCTACTCCTACAAAGATCACGGCAATCAGCAGCCCAGCCAATGTCTGGCCGCCCGCCAGCAGAAAGACGCTGCCGAGGACTCCAATGACGCTGAAGATTTGCAGAATGCGGAAAGTCATCTGGAGTTCTCCTTAGGGAGCAAATACGCAGTCGTCGAGGGTCGAAAGCCCTGTACCGACTGCCGCGATGCCACCGAGCACGATAGCTGTGCCGGCCCCAGCAGAAAGAGCTTCCGAGAGGATGCCAACTCCGACTAGCCCTACCCCGGCAACGGTCGCAAGCGTTCCTCCGATGCAGGAAAACAGTCCCTCTCCGCGTGGATCAACACTGTTGATGGGGACTGTCCGAACAACGGTGTAAGTGGCCCGACACGCTGACCGGCTGGTTGGCGAGATGGAGTCACGATGACCGAAACACTGAGTTCTGTGAGCCCAGCAGAGGATGTGGCGGTGTCACCGCCGGATGTTGCCCAGGACCGTGACCCTGAATCCGAAGGGCCTGCTCAGCCATCGACTGAGGAACTCGAGATCGCCCGCGAGCTGGTCCGCACGGCCCGCGCTCGTGGGGTCGCGTTGACCGGGCCGGACGGGATGCTCAAGGCGTTGACGAAGACGGTGATCGAGACCGCGCTGGACGAAGAGATGTCTGAGCACCTCGGCTACGACAAGCACGAAGTCGCCGGCCGCAACAGCGGGAACTCCCGCAATGGGGTCCGGACCAAGACGGTGTTGACCGACAACGTCGGGCCGATCGAGATCACCGTTCCGCGTGATCGTGATGGCACTTTCAGTCCGGTGATCGTGGCCAAACGCCAGCGCCGACTGGGGGATGTGGACACGATCGTGTTGTCGCTGTCCGCGAAGGGGCTGACGACTGGAGAGATCAGCGCCCACTTCGCTGAGATCTACGGCGCATCGTTGTCGAAGGACACGATTTCGCGGATCACCGACAAGGTCGTGGCCGAGATGGCCGAATGGACCTCGCGGGCGCTGGAGAAGGTGTACGCCGCGGTGTTCATCGACGCGATCTACGTCAAGGTCCGTGACGGCCAGGTCGGGAACCGTCCGATCTACGCAGCGATCGGTGTCGACCTGGGCGGTCACAAGGACGTCCTCGGGATCTGGGCCGGCACCGGTGGCGGAGAGTCGGCGAAGTTCTGGCTCCAGGTGTTGACCGAGCTCAAGAACCGCGGCGTCGAGGACATCTTCTTCGTCATCTGTGACGGCCTCAAGGGCCTGCCCGACTCCGTCGGAGCGGTGTACGGCCAGGCGATCGTGCAGACCTGCGTGATCCACCTGATCCGCAACACCTTCCGCTACGCCTCGAAGAAGTACTGGGGCCAGATCGCCGCGGATCTGAAACCGATTTACGGTGCCCCAACCCGCGAGGCGGCCTGGCGGGCCTTCGAGGAGTTCGATGAGAGGTGGGGCAAGCCGTACCCCGCGATCAGTGGCCTGTGGCGCTCGGCGTGGGAGCAGTTCACTCCGTTCCTCGACTACGACGTCGAGATCCGCAAGGTGCTGTGCTCGACGAACGCGATCGAGTCCTTGAACGCCCGCTACCGCCGAGCCGTGACGGTGCGGGGCCACTTCCCGACCGAGCAGGCCGCGATGAAGTGCCTCTACATGGTCACCAGGTCACTGGACCCCAAGGGCACCGGTCAGACACGATGGACGATGAGGTGGAAGCCAGCACTCAACGCCTTCGCGATCACCTTCGCTGACCGGATGCCGGCCCCGGAGAACATCTAACAATGGAATCGCTGCTTACACCGTTAGTCGGACAGACCCCTTGCACAACGACGTGATCTTCTGGCGCTGACCCACGCCGGCCGTGATGCGTTCCAGTTCGTTGACCAACAGGTACCGCACATCGCGGCGATCCTCCAGATAGTCGAACAACTCCTGAAGACCCGGCCGGTCGGGAGACGCCCTCGTCCGTAAACGTCTCAGGCAATGTGACCCCGTGATCGGCCGCGACCATCTCGTTGATCGCTCGCTGCTCAGCCGTCGAGCCCTGCTCCTCGGTCGAGTACCGCGTGTAACCCACACCCAGCCGCGACGTAGTGCTTGCAGGGGGTTCGTCGAGCGCTCATAGACTGAGCATAGATGGATTACGTACAAAAACCTCAGAAGCCGTCCCACTTCGGCTCGAAGCTGTAGCCGTCGCCCTGCGGGACGGCCTTGACCGGCTTGGCGAGCATCGGCTGCACGGGCGGCATCACGGGCAGGTCCATGGAGAGACCGTAGTCCCGTCGGCTCGGTCGGCCGGGAACGGTCAGCTGGCGTCTGTGTCGCACCGCCAGACTCTGCGACGATCAACGGGTGGCCATCGACTTCGCGCACTCCGAGCGCGACACCCTCGGAGTCGAGTGGGAGTTCGCGCTCGTCGACCGCACTACGCGGGACCTCGTCAACGCCGCCGACCGGGTGTTCGAGGGCTACCGGGGCCGGTACGGCGACAACCCGAGGCTGCACCAGGAGCTGCTGCGCAACTCCGTCGAGCTGACCAGCGGTGTGTGCCGCACCACCGGGGAGGCGATCGCCGACCTGCGCGGCCTGGTCGACGAGGTGCGCCCGGTGGCGCACGAGCTCGGTGTCGACCTCTACAGCGCCGGCACGCACCCGTTCGCCGGGTGGTCCGAGCAGCAGCTGACCCCCAGCCCCCGCTACGAGGAGCTCATCTCGCGCACCCAGTGGTGGGGCCGGCAGATGCTGATCTGGGGCGTGCACGTGCACGTCGGGGTGCGTCGCGAGCATGCGGTGCCGATCGTGTCGGCCCTGCTCAACCAGTACCCCCACCTGCTCGCCCTCTCCGCGTCCTCGCCGGCCTGGGCCGGCCAGGACACCGGCTACGCCAGCAACCGCGCGATGATGTTCCAGCAGCTGCCGACGGCCGGGCTGCCGTTCCAGTTCGACTCGTGGCCGGAGTTCGAGGCCTACACCGACGACCTGCTCACCACCGGCGTGATCGAGGACGTCACCGAGATCCGCTGGGACGTCCGGCCCGCGCCGCACCTCGGCACGGTCGAGGTGCGCATCAGCGACGGGGTGTCGACGTACGACGAGATGCGGGCGCTGGTGGCGTTGACCCACTGCCTCGTGGCCGATCTCGGGGACCGCCTCGACGCGGGCGAGACCCTGCCCACGATGCCGCCCTGGCACGTTCAGGAGAACAAGTGGCGAGCGGCGCGCTACGGGCTCGATGCGTGGATCATCCTCGACTCCGACTCGCGCGAGCGGCTCCTGCTCGACGACCTGACCGACCTGCTGGAGCGGCTGGCGCCGGTGGCCCGCCGCCTCGGCTGCGAGGACGACCTGGCCCTCGTCGAGGAGATCCCACGCCGCGGCGCGTCCTACCAACGCCAACGTCGGGTCGCCGAGGCCACCGACGGCGACTGGGCGGCCGTGGTCGGCTCCGTGGTCGGTGAGCTGTCCTGATCCCGGGCGGCGGAGGACTCGGTGCTCCCGATCCATCTCCGCGCCGACGCTGGCCCTACCCTTGGGTGTCTCATTCCCCGGTTGGTCTGCCGGCAGGGCCCGCCTGACTTTGAATCAGGACTAGCGACGTAGGTTCGACTCCTACCCGGGGAGCAAGATGCGCGCTGACCTGCGCGTGACCCACGGGGGAAGAAGGCAAGAGCATGGACAATCTCACGGTGATCGTCCTGGCCGCGGGTGGTGGCACCCGGATGAAGTCCAAGACGATGAAGGTGCTGCACCCCGTCGGCGGGCGTTCGATGATCGGGCACGTGCTGGCCGCGGTCCGGGCCATGGAGCCGCAGCGCATCGTCGCCGTGGTGGGCACCCAGCGTGAGCAGGTCGGCCCGCACATATTGTCCCTCGTGCCCGACGCCGTCCTGGCCGTGCAGGAGAAGCAGGAGGGCACGGCGCACGCCGTGCGGGTCGCCATGGAGGCGGCGGGGCCCACGGGCGGCACCGTGATCGTCGCCGCTGGCGACACCCCCCTTCTGGAGGGCGCGAGCCTGCGGGCGTTCGCGGCCGAGCACGAGGCGGCCCAGCGGGCGGTCAGCATCCTCACCGGGCTGGTCGGCGACCCCTTCGGCTACGGCCGCATCGTGCGCACCTCGGAGGGCGACGTCGAGGCGATCGTCGAGGAGAAGGACGCCAGCGACGACCAGCGGCTGATCCGGGAGATCAACTCCGGCATCTTGGCCTTCGACGTCGAGTTCCTCCTCGAGGCGCTGCCGCAGATCAGCAACGACAACGCCAAGGGCGAGTACTACCTCACCGACGCCGTGCGGATCGCGCGCGAGGCGGGCCTCACCGTCGGCGCCCACGCGATCTCCGACGTGATGCAGACCGAGGGTGCCAACGACCGCGTCCAGCTCGCCGAGCTCGGCCGCGAGCTGAACCGCCGCATCGTCACCCGCTGGATGCGAGACGGCGTCACGATCATGGACCCGGCCACCACCTGGATCGACGCCGACGTGGTGCTCGGCCAGGACGCCACCATCCTGCCCGGCACCCAGCTGCTCGGCGCGACTGTCGTGGGCGAGGACGCCGTCGTCGGGCCGGACACCACGCTCAAGGACTGCGAGATCGGCGCCGGCGCCCGGGTGGTCCGCACGCACGCCGAGCTGGCCGTGATCGGTGACGGCGCCACAGTGGGACCGTTCTCGTTCCTGCGGCCCGGCACCCGCCTGGGCGTCGGCGGCAAGATCGGCGGGTTCGTGGAGACCAAGAACGCCGTGATCGGCGACGGCGCCAAGGTGCCGCACCTCTCCTACGTCGGCGACGCCGAGATCGGGGAGGGCACCAACATCGGCGCCGGGACGATCTTCGCCAACTACGACGGCGTGGCGAAGCACCGCACCACCATCGGTCGGCACGTGCGCACCGGGTCCAACAACACGTTCGTGGCCCCGGTGTCGATCGGTGACGGCGCCGGCACCGCCGGTGGCACCGTCGTACGCCGGGACGTGCCCCCCGGCGCGCTGGCCGTCAGCAGCGGCCCGCAGCGCAACATCGAGGGCTGGGCGCAGAGCAAGCGGCCGGGCACCCCGCAGGCCACAGCGGCGGCCGGCGCCGGGGGTCAGGCAGATGAACAACAGGTGGACCCCGGAGTTGGGGCCGATGGCTCCGGTGAGACACAATCCTGAGCGGCACTCCACCCCCGAACGAGGAGCCACCCAGCGTGAGCGGAATGAAGCGGACCACCGAGAAGAACCTGATGGTCTTCAGTGGCCGGGCGCACCCCAGCCTCTCCGAGGAGGTCGTCTCCCTGCTCGAGACCGAGCTGGTCCCGCAGTCGGCCTACGAGTTCGCCAACTCCGAGATCTACATCCGCTACGAGGAGTCGGTGCGGGGGTGCGACGCGTTCGTGATCCAGAGCCACACCGCTCCGATCAACGAGTGGATCATGGAGCACCTGATCATGGTCGACGCCCTCAAGCGGGCCTCCGCCAAGCGCATCACGGTGGTCATGCCGTTCTACGGCTACGCGCGGCAGGACAAGAAGCACCGCGGCCGTGAGCCGATCTCGGCCCGGCTGATGGCCGACCTCTTCAAGACCGCCGGCGCCGACCGGCTGATCGCCGTCGACCTGCACGCCGACCAGATCCAGGGCTTCTTCGACGGCCCGGTCGACCACCTGATGGCGCTGCCGATCCTCGCCGACTACGTGCGCGAGAAGTACGGCGACCAGCGGCTCGCGGTGGTCTCCCCGGACGCCGGCCGGATCAAGGTGGCCGAGCGCTGGTCGGCCCGCCTGGGCGGCGCGCCGCTGGCGTTCATCCACAAGTCCCGACGGACCGACCGGCCCAACGAGACCGTGGCCAACCGGGTCGTCGGCGACGTCACCGGCCGCATGTGCGTGCTCGTCGACGACATGATCGACACCGGCGGCACGATCGTGAAGGCCGCCGAGGCGCTGATGAACGACGGTGCCGCAGGCGTGATCATCGCCGCGACCCACGCCATCTTGTCCGACCCCGCCGTCGACCGGCTCAAGAACAGCCCGGCCGCCGAGATCATCGTGACGAACACGCTGCCGATCAGCGAGGACCGGCAGTTCGACAAGCTGACCTGCCTGTCGATCGCCCCGCTGCTCGCGCGCGCCATCCGCGAGGTCTTCGAGGACGGCTCGGTCACCAGCATGTTCGACGGGCACGCCTGACCGCTGAGCGTGGTCGGGCCACGACCCGGGGTCGGCGCGACGAGCGTCAGCCGCGCAGCCTCAGGGCGACGTCCAGGTCGTCGATGCGGTCGCTCCAGGTGCGCGCGAGCACCGTGGTGACGCCCTCGTCGACCCGGGCGGCCAGCGCGTCGCGCAACGCCTGGAGGTCGGCGGTCGCCAGCGGCAGGAACGGGAAGCTGTTGCCGACCACCACGCTGTAGGCCTGCCCACGACGCTTGGCGACGGCGGGCGCCTCGGCGGCGTACCGCACGAGGTAGGGCGCGACCAGGTCGGCCTGGCCGGTGCTCCAGAATCCGGTGGACGTCGCCGTGAACTCGCGGTTCGACGGGTCGCGGTCGTACAGCTCACCCCATGCGGCTGCCTTGGCCTCCGCGGTCGGGATCGCCGCCCGAGCCGCCCGGGCGCCGAGCTGGCCTGCCGCGGACGGGTCGTCGGCCAGCTCGGCGGCGATGAGGGCAGGGTCCGCGCCGAGCACGACCAGGCGGCGGACGACGAGCCAGCGCAGGTCACGGTCGAGCTCGGTCCCGCCGACCTGCCGGGCGGCCAGCCACTCGCGCAGCAGCTCGGGGTCGTCCGTGGTGCCCGCCAGCCCGCGGGCGGCCGCCACCGCGAGGGACGGCTCCGGGGACCCGGCCAGCGCCAGTGTGCAGGCCGACGACACGACCGCCTCGGCCGCGGCCAGCCGGTCGGGGGAGAGCAGCGGGGTCAGCACGGCGTCCTGGGTCAGGGAGAGGACGCCCTCGAACACCATCGGGTGCCGCTCGGCGGACAGGTGCCGGGCCACCAGCCCGAAGAAGTCATCGGTCGAGAGGGTGCCGGCGCGCGTCGCCGCGATCGCCGCCCACCAGGTGACGGCCCGGGTCAGCGGCTCCTCGACCGACGAGAGGCGTGCGTGCACGAACTCCCACGTCAGGTCGTCGAGGTCCAGGGCCGCGAAGGTCTCGTCGCCCGCGTTGGGCAGCACCGCGCAGCCGGCGTACTCCGTCAGCTCGACCGGCTCGTCGGCCAGGTCGACGAGCCGGCTGCCGACGTGGGTGCCGTCGGCGTCGTACGCCGCCACGGTGAAGCGGTGCGGCCGGGTGCCGTCGCGGTGCAGCACCGGGACGTCGCCGTCGCGGGTGACCCGGATCGTGTCGAAGCCGGTGGAGCGCAGCCACAGCTCAGCCCAGGTACGGACGTCGCGGTCCGAGACCGCGTCCAGGGCGTCGAGGAAGTCGGCGAGCGTGGCGTTGCCGAAGGCGTGCGCGGTCAGGTAGGCGTTGGCGCCGGCCAGGAACGTCTCCTCGCCGAGCCAGGTCACGAGCTGGCGCAGGGCCGCGCTGCCCTTGGCGTAGGTGATCTGGTCGAAGTTGCCGAACGCGGTGTCCACGTCGACCATCGACTCGGCGTCCTCGGCGATCGGGTGGCTCGAGCGGCGCAGGTCGGCGCGGTAGCCGGTGGTCTTGCGGCGCAGCGCCACCGAGGTCCAGGCGTCCTGCTCGCCAACGGCGTGCGCCGCGACCTGGTAGCCCATGTAGTCGGCGAACGACTCGTTGAGCCAGGAGTCCTCCCACCAGACGAACGTGGCCAGGTCGCCGAACCACATGTGCGCCATCTCGTGCGCGATCACGCTCGCCCGCGCGACCCGCTGCATCGGGGTCGGCACCCCACGGAACAGCATCTCATCGCGGAACGTCACGGCACCGGGGGTCTCGAGGGCACCCCAGTTGTGCTCCGGCACCATCATCTGGTCGTAGGAGTCGAACGCGTACGGCGGCGTGAACGTCGTGGTGTAGTGCGAGAAGCACGCCTCGGTGATCCTGCGCAGCTCGTCGGCGTCGCGGTCGAGCAACGGGGCCAGTGAGCGTCGCGCGTGCCAGCCGAACGGCAGTCCGGCGTGCTCCCAGGTCACCGAGTGCCAGGGCCCGGCGCAGACGACGAAGAGGTAGGTGGAGATGGCCGGCGTGGTCGTGAACGACCACGTGTCGCCGAGCTGGGTGGCGACGCCGTTGCCGACCACCTTCCAGCCCTGGGGAGCCACCGTGGTGAGCGACAGGGGTGCCTTGATGTCGGGCTGGTCGAAGCAGGCGAAGACGTGGTGGGCGACATCCATGCCGAGGTACGCCGACACGTAGGTCTCGCCATCGGCCGGGTCGGTGAAGGTGTGCATGCCGTCGCCGTTGGTGACGTAGGGGAGCCGAGCAGTGACGGTGATCTCGTGGGCGCCGGCGCTCAGCCCGCCGAGGGTGACCCGGTTGCCGGTGTGCTGCCAGGCATCGGTCCCGGTGACGTCGACGTCGCTGGCTTCGAACAGCTCGAGGAACGTGCTCGTGCCGTCCTCGCGCACGGAGAACCGCACCGTGGTCGTCGACCCGAAGGTCTCTCGGTCGGTGAGGTCGAGCGTGATGTCGTAGGAGACCTCGGAGACGAGGGCGGCACGGGCGCGGGCTTCGTTCAGCGTGAGGGACACGGCCCCGAGGCTAGCGCCCGAGGCCCGCGAAGTCCGGTTGTGCGGGGACGCGGGCGGGACGAGCTCCGCCTCGGGGGCAGTGCCGTGCTAGCGGTGAGTTGGGGTCGGTGTTGCGGAGTCGGAACCGACCTTGTCTCACCGCTCCCGGGGGCGTGCTGTGCGAGCGGTGAGTTGGGGTCGGTGTTGTGGAGTCGGAACCGACCTTGTCTCACCGCTCCCGGGGGCAGTGCTGTGCGAGCGGTGAGTTGGGGTCGGTCTTCGTGGAGTGGAACCGACCTTGTCTCACCGCTCCCGGGGGCGGTGCTGTGCGAGCGGTGAGTTGGGGTCGGTCTTCGGGAGTGGAACCGACCTTGTCTCACCGCTCCCGGGGGCAGTGCCGTGCGAGCGGTGAGTTGGGGTCGGTCTTCGGGAGTGGAACCGACCTTGTCTCACCGCTCCCGGGGGCAGTGTCGTGCGAGCGGTGAGCTGGGGTCGGTCTTCGTGGAGTGGAACCGACCTTGTCTCACCGCTCCCGGGGGCAGTGCTGTGCTCGCCCGTCGACCCAGGTGCTGCCGTCGTTTGGTCGCGGGTCGCATCCGCGGGTAGTCTTCCCGGGTTGCCTCGGCGAGGGAGAGCATTGCGACTCCGTGATCGACAGGGCAGGTCCAGCCTTCGCGCCGCGCCTCCTGTCGGGAGCGCGGCGTTCGTCGTCTCCTTCGCCTGACGTGGCAGCCACACAGTTTCGATCCCATCCGCTGCACAGGAGATCCCCATGGCTACCGAGAAGATCACCGCCGAGGTCCGCGAGGAGTTCGGCAAGGGTGCGGCCCGCCGCATCCGTCGCGACAACAAGATCCCCGCCGTGATCTACGGCCACGGCAACGACACCGTGCACGTGACCCTCCCGGGTCACGTGACGATGCTCGCCCTGAAGCGCGGCGGCGCCAACGCCCTCCTCGACCTCGACATCGACGGGACCTCCCAGCTCGCGCTGGCACGCGAGGTGCAGGTCGACCCGCTGCGACGCCTCATCGAGCACATCGACTTCGTGGCCGTCCGTCGCGGCGAGAAGGTCACCGTCGACGTCCCGGTCCACCTGGTCGGCGAGGCCGCGCCGGACACCCTGGTCGTGACCGAGAACGCGACCGTGCAGGTCGAGGCCGAGGCCACGCACATCCCGGAGCAGATCGACATCGACATCGAGGGCGCCTCGATCGGCACCCAGATCCACGCCTCCGACCTGCAGCTGCCCAAGGGCACCACGCTGCTGACCGACCCGGACACGCTGGTCATCAACGTCACCCAGCAGGCCACCCAGGCGTCCCTGGACGCCGAGCTCGAAGAGGCCGAGGCCGAGGCCGGCATCGTGCACGAGCCGTCCGACGCGGACCTCGGCGCGGCCCAGGTCGACGCTGCTGCGGAGGACCAGGCCCGCGAGAGCGGCGACGCGCCCGAGGGCGACTCCGCCGAGTGACCGCGGCCCGCTGGCTGGGGGGGTTGTTCGCCGACCGCCTCGACGCCACGGGCCTCCCGGACCGGGATACTCCTGCCATGACGACCGACCAGACGAACGATGTGTGGCTGGTCGTCGGGCTGGGGAATCCCGGTCCGAGCTATTCCGGGCACCGGCACAACGTCGGGTACCTCGTGGTCGACGAGCTCGCAGCGCGGCTCGGCCAGTCGTTCAAGGCCGACCGGTCCGGCCGGGCCGACCTGGTCGAGGGCCGGATCGGGGCTCCTGGTACGCCCGGCCCCCGCGTCGTCTTGATGAAGCCGCGGTCCTACATGAACGAGTGCGGCGGCGCGGTGTCGACACTGGCCCGGTTCTACAAGGTGCCGCCGGCTCGCATCGTCGCCGTCCACGACGAGCTCGACCTCTCGTTCGGCACCCTGCGGGCCAAGCTGGGCGGGGGCGACAACGGTCACAATGGTCTGCGCTCCATGCGGGCCTCGCTCGGCAGCGGCGACTTCCACCGGGTCCGGGCCGGCATCGGCCGACCCCCGGGCAGGCAGTCGGTGGCCGACTTCGTGCTGTCCAACTATTCGTCGGTCGAGCGCAAGGAGTTGCCCTTCCAGGTGATGGAAGCTGCCGACGCGGTCGAGTGTCTGGTCACCGAGGGACTCGAGAAGACGCAGCAGAAGTTCAACTCCTGAAGGACTTGGTCCAATGGTCTGGACCAGCATGGACCTACCCGATTTGGGCCAAGCGGTGGACGCCTCGGTGCCCTTACGCTCCTAGCGTGCGGACCTGGGGAGGTCGGTCCCGGCGCACGGGTGGGGGGAGAAGCACCGTTCATGGTTGACAACATTTGTGGCGGGCCCGATGCGCGCATCATCGCGTCGCCCTCGCCGGAGGCTTGGACGCTCCTCATCGAGGAGTGCATGGAGCAGCTCGACGCCCGCGATCGCGAGCTCCCAGAAGATCGGCTGGTCTGGCTGGCCACCCGGGTGCACGAGTTCCTGGGCCTGCGAGCGTGGTGGGTGGCCGCCGTGTTCGACCGTGAGCTGGTGACGATCGGGTCCTCGGGCGGAGCCCCGATCCAGAGCGCGATCGACCGCGACGACGACGCCCAGCTCCTCATCGACGGGTGCGATCCCGACGCCCGGGAGTGGCTGCTCGTCCTCCAGCGCGAGCCCGGTGGCTACGACCTGCGCCTGGCCCGACCGCTCGTGACCGCCTTGGTCTGCGCCGCACTCGGCTTCCCGCGCGCGCCCGCCGCGTCCGGGGTGCGCTGGCCCGGGCAACGGCTCGACCCGACTGCCTGATCCGCCTGATCCGCGCGATTGCCGATCGCGCGACCCTGATCCCGCCCGTCCTGATCCGGCACTGGCTGACGTGACCGGTGCTGGGTCAGGGACGGGCGCCCAGGATGGCGTCGAGGTAGGACGCGAAGGCGGCGTCACCGTCGACCACGGCCCAGGTGACGAGCCCGAAGTGCTCGAGGTACAACCAGCCGAAGCAGCGCGTGCACACCAACATGGCCTGGCCGAACAGGTCCTGGTCGACCTCGACCGGCAACGCCTCGACGGTCGACACGGCGGCGGCGCTCAGCGCCGGCCGGGTCCTGCCCGGCGCGAGGCTGCCGTCCGCCAGCGCTGCCATCGCCGCTGCGATGGGCAGCGCGACCAGTCGCTGCATCTCCTCCGAATGGGCCATGTCGGGACGGGTCTGCTCGTCGCGGTTGGCGAAGATCAGCTCGAACTCCGAGCGGTGGGTGTGCGTCCACGCACGCATGGCCACGAGCATCGCCCGCAGCTGCTCGACGGGGGCGAGCGCCCCGTCTGAGGCGGCGCTCGAGACGGCGTCGGCGGCCGACTCGAGGGCATCGGCGCTGAGCGCCGCGACCAGGGCGCCACGGGACTCGAAGTAGCGGTAGAGGGCCGACGGAGTCACCCCCACGTCACGCGCCACCGCCCGTAGCGAGAGCTCGCCGGGGCCGTACCTCAGCAGGTGGTCCCGGGCCGCCTGCTTGATCTCCTGGACGGCGGCATCCCGCACGCGCGCACGCCGGTCGGCTGCCGTATCTAGAGGCGGTTCGGACGTCATGACACGTTGCGCACCTGTCTGGATATGGGCCCGAGAACGGCTGGCACGGTAGCGACGAGGATGCCGCTTTCGTCCAGCATCGGGCCTGTCCAGGCCACATTCGACGATGGAGGCCCACGTTCGTCAATACGGGGTATGACAACAGTGTTCGCGCTAGAGAACACTGTTCTCGTAAGCGAAGCCGGGGGTGTTGCATGGCCAAGAACAGGGAATTCTCCGATCTCCGACGGTGCCCAGACCGCGTTCAGTGTGGGTGTCGTCGGAGTGCAGATGAGCTAGGTGCGCGCCATACTCTGGCCGCATCCACGAAGTCCCCCCCTTCGGAGCCTCTGCACGGGTGGGGCCCAAGACGAGACACTGCCAACCAGTGCCTCTTGGAGGGCCCCGCCCACCGCTCCTGCGTGATGGGTCGGGCGCGTTCATGACCTCGCTAGAGCTCTCGGTCGGCGCCGGCCGCTCGCGCCGACTCGTGTGGCCCTTCGGCGCCTACGCCGCAGGAGTGGTCGCGCTCATCGTGGGCATCTTGACGACCGGCACCGTCATCGGCCTGCTCTCCGGCCTGTCCGCGCCGGCCGCCGGCCTCGGGGTCGTCGGTGCGGTGGTCGGCGTGGCGCTGGCCCGTCGTGACGTGGCCCGCGGAGCCGCGGCCACCGTCGTCGTCTACCTGCGCCACCAGCTGGTGACGCTGGGAGCCGTCGCTGTGCTCGTCGCCCTCATGGGCGCACACCTGGCGCCCGTGCTGGGCGGGTTCGCCACCCAGTTCGTGGTGGTGGGCGTGCTCGCTCGCGGAGCGACCAGCGTCACAGCGAAGCGGGCGACCGCGCGCCGGGTGATGCTGGTGGCCGACCACGATGGCGTGGCCGGCGCCCTCGGGCCGCTGCGCGGGGCGGCCGACTGCGAGGTCGTCGGGGTCGGCCATCTCGGCAAGGTCTCCGAGAGCTCGCTCGACCTTCCCGACGTCCAGAACTGCGCGCTCACCTCGATCGAGCGGATCGTCGAGATGGCCGTGGCGTGGCGCGCCGACACCGTGGCGATCGCCCCCTCGATGCACCTCAACTCGATGGCGCTGCGCCGGTTGTCGTGGCGGCTCGCCGCCGCCGACGTGCGCCTCGTGCTGCTGGGTCTGCCGGACGGCGTCTGCCGCCGACGGGTGTCCCCGTCCAGGCTCGGCCTCGCGACGGGCGTCGAGGTCGCCGCTCCCCGTCCGGGCCGGCTCGACCGGGTCGCCAAGCTCGTGCTCGACCGGGTCGCTGCCAGCCTGATCTTGTTGATGGCGCTTCCGGTCCTCCTCGCCTGTGCGATCGCGATCCGCGTCGAGAGCCGTGGCTCCGCGCTGTTCAAGCAGGTCCGCGTGGGCCGCGACGGCGTGCCCTTCACGATGTACAAGCTCCGCTCGATGTCCAACGACGCCGAGGAGCGCAAGGCCGAACTGGCCGGCCTCGACGAAGGCAACGGCCGGCTGTTCAAGATGAAGGCGGATCCCCGCATCACCCGGGTCGGCGGCCTGCTGCGCAAGACCTCGCTCGACGAGCTGCCGCAGCTGATCAACGTGGTGCGCGGCGAGATGTCCTTGGTCGGCCCACGGCCGGCACTGCCGACCGAGGTCGCGCAGTACGACGAGGACGAGCGCCGCCGCCTCGCCGTGCTTCCTGGCCTCACCGGGCTGTGGCAGGTCAGTGGCCGCTCCGACCTGAGCCACGACGAGTCGGTGCGGCTGGACCTCGAGTACACCGACAACTGGGACATCGGCGAGGACCTCCGCATCGGGATGAAGACCTTCGCCGCCGTCACCCGCTCGACAGGAGCCTACTGATGGAGATCCGTCAGCGCGCCGTCCGACTCGACCTGCTCCGCCCCACGAGCTGGGCTCCGGAGAGCTTCAGCCCGGCGTCGTTCGAGCGCCTCTCCACCATGCCCGACCCGGCCCTGCGACTGCGCCGGCGCGCCGGGGACGAGGGTCCTCGCTCCGACGCCGACCAGGTGGGCGACGATCGCTCCACGGATCGGTCGAGGCGAAGGAAGTGTCCTGGACAGCCGCCCGCGCTCACGCGCACGCATCTGTCCCACGAACCACGGAACTCGAGATGAGCTCAGCGAGAGCCTGCCCCGCTCTCCCCAGTTCTGGCGAATAGCTCGGTACATCCGACCAGGACTCAACCGATATGCCCCACGCTGGTGGTGGTCGCACCACGGTGGGGCGGCAGTGTCTCCTGTTGGGGGGTGTCCCATGGTCGTCGCCGGCCCGATCGCCAGCGTCGTGATCCCGGCGCACAACGAGGCTGCCCACATCGGCCACGTGCTCAGCCACCTCTACCACGAGGTCTGGGACCACGAGCTCGAGGTGCTCGTCGTCTGCAACGGGTGCACCGACAACACCGCTGCTCGGGTCAGGGACGAATCGCTGGGAATACGTGTCCTGGAGATCGGGCAGCTCTCCGTCGCCGACGCCACCCGGATCGGGGACGCCGCGAGCAAGGTCTTTCCACGCGTCCACCTCGACGCCGACGCGGTCCTGCCCGGAGCCGATCTCCGCCGCCTCCTCGAGCCGTTGCAGGACGGTTCGGTGCTCGCCGCCGCACCGCAGCGGCTCCTGGTCACCGCGCATTCCTCGGTCGCCGTCCGGTGGTACTACCAGGTCTGGGAGCAGCTCCCTCAAGTCCGGACCGGGCTGTTCGGACGAGGAGCCGTCGCCCTGTCGGAGGAGGGCCAGCATCGAGTCGATGCGCTGCCCCGGTTGGTGAGCGACGACCTGGCGGCCTCCGAGGTCTTCGAACCCGGGGAGCTCACCGTCGTCGAGGATGCGGTGGTCCACGTGCTGGCGCCGCACAACCTCGTCGACCTGGTTCGCCGACGCATTCACGTGGTGGTCGGCAATGCGCAGGCTGTTGCCCTTGGTGCCCGTCGGCCGGGGTCGGAAACCACGTGGGGTGACCTGGCCAGGACCTGCGTCCGGCATCCGCGCCTCGTGCCGAAGCTTCCGGTCTTCCTCGCCGTCACGGCGGTGAGCCGCCTCCTCGCCCGGCGGCAGATCCGGGCAAGCGGGTTCACGACCC
This sequence comes from uncultured Actinomycetota bacterium, assembly GCA_963807335.1. GTDB lineage: Bacteria > Actinomycetota > Actinomycetes > Propionibacteriales > Nocardioidaceae > Nocardioides. Next base: position 48,931 of record CAWEBT010000007.1, on the reverse strand, counting down.
CCTGAGGCGAGCCACCCAGGAGGGCTGGGTCAGGCCGGCGGGAGCACGAGTGTCCACGCGAGCGCCTTGCTCGACGAGACACCTGAAGTGGCGGCGAGTGCCGGGGCCGTCCCCGCGTCGTCCCATGCCTCGTCGCCCGTGACCGCGACGAGCAGCCCGCTGCCACTGCCCGTCGTGGTCGCCCGCTGCGACAGCGCCGGCGCCAGTGACCAGGTGTGGAGGGCGTTGGTCTTGTCGACGTAGTACCTGACCACGCGCGAGGCGCCTGCCGCCACCTCCGCTGCCGGTGCCAGGTGCGTGCTGGTGGTGCCCGGCTCCGCTCTGCTGGTCCAGGCCGTGGGTGCTCCGGCGCCGGAGTAGGCGAGCAGCACCAGGCTGGTCTTGGACGTTGCGTCCAGCGTCAGCTGGAGGCTCGTCCCGGCCAGGCCCGGGCCCGCGGACCTCGTCAGCGCGAAGGACCGCACGTCGGTGCCGTCGGACACGCTGCCGAGCACGGTCCAGCCCGCCGGCGTGGTCAAGGTGGCCGCCCGGTTGGTCGTCACGAACAGCACGAGCCGGTCGGTGGCCTGAACGGAGCCCGGGACGGTGACCACCGGTCGCACCGTGTTCGAGTCCGACGTGCCGGTCGTCCGCCACTGCGGCACTGCTGCCGGCGGCGGCTCGACCACGATGTCGACGTCGACCTGATGCGTCATCGAGCCGGTCTCGCCCTCGTCGTCGGTGACGGACACCGTCACCGGGTAGCTGCCGGGTGTCGCGAAGCCGTGTTGGGCGGTCGCGTCCGACCCCGTCTGCGACTCGCCGTCGCCGAAGTCCCAGGCGTAGGCGACCAGGGCGCCGCCGTCGGGATCCGTGGAACCACCCGCGTCGAAGGAACACGCCAGGCCGACGCAGGAGGAGGTGAACGCCGCTATCGGGTCGCTGCGTGGTGGCGGTGTGGTCGCACCGACGAGGGCCACGCTGTACCCCTCGCCGCCCCCACCCGCGAGTACAGCGTCCTGGATGCCGGGAACGACCACCGGCGTGGAGCGGTTCGTCGTCGTACCGTCGCCGATCTGGCCGGCCGAGTTGGAGCCCCACGCCATCACCCGCCCGTCGGTCAGCACGGCCATCCCCGTGTCGCGACCGGAACCGATCGAGTCGACCGAGGACACGTTGCGGACACTGACCGGACGCGTCCGGGTCGTGGTGGTGCCGTCGCCGAGGTTCGCGCGGTAGTTGCGTCCCCACGCCGCGACGGTGTGGTCGCTGCGAAGCGCGTAGGAGTGGTGGGCGCCGGCGATCACCTGCAGGACGTCGCTGGTGACCTGGGTGGGCGCAGTCCGGTCCGTCAGGCTTCCGTCACCGAGCTGCCCGTAGTCGTTGGACCCCCACGCCCACACGGTGCCGTCGCTACGCAGGGCGAGGCCGTGGTCGCGCCCCCCTGCGATGCCGACGATGTCGGTCAGCGAACCGACCCGGACGGGAGTCGTGCGCCGTACGGTGGTCCCGTCACCGAGCTGTCCCTCGTCGTTGCGCCCCCAGCCGACGACCGTGCCGTCGGCTCTCAGGGCGTAGCTCATGTTGCGGCCGGCGGCGATGGCGACGGCGTTGTCGAGCCCGGCCACGGTGACGGGGGTACGTCGCAGCGTGGTCGAGCCGTCGCCGAGCTGACCGTCGGCGTTGAGCCCCCAGGTCCGGACCGTGCCGTTGGTGAGCAGCGCGAGCGACGAGTTGTGCCCGGTCTCGACGGCCGTGACGCCCGCGAGTCCCGGCACCTGGGTCGGAGTCGAACGATTGGCGGTCCCGCCGACGCCGAGCTGGCCCTGCTGGTTGCTGCCCCACACCCAGACGGTGCCGTCGCCGCGCAGCGCCGCGACGTGCTCGCGGCCGCCGTGCAGGTCGACCACGTCGCTCAGCCCGGTCACCGGTCCAGGCGCCAGCCTGGCCTGCGTGCTGCCGCTGCCGAGCTGGCCGAACCCGTTCGCGCCCCACGTCCAGGGGACTGCGCCGGGAGCGATCGCCGCCGTCTCGACCGGCTCCTGCGCAGTGGCCGGCCCGTGGGCGGCGACCCCCACGATCAACAGTGCCGCAACACCAGCGGTCCCTCGGCGCGACAGCCCCCAGCACCTCACAGCACACCCTCCGCTCGCAGATGTCCAAGCTATGGAGCCGCCCGGTGGGCGGCACCCCCAAATCGGATGACTTCGTGAGTGCGGGTCAGCCGGCCTGCCGCAGCAGGACCGTCCACATGGTCGCGCTCCCCGAAGCCGCGTCGGCCGTGGCGGTCAGGCCGCCGTACGTGCCTGCGGACACACCCCCGTCGGAGTCGGCGAGCACGCTGCAGATGCGACCGGAGTTGGTGCTGCAGATCGCCTGCCGTCCGGTTACCCCACCCGGGAGGGCGAAGGACGTCGTCGCGGAGGACTTGTCGGCCCAGTAGGAGACCGCCCAGTCGCCTGCGGCGGCCTCGACGGTCGGCGTGGTGTGTCCGGTCCGGAAGACCGTCTCCGACGCCTTGACGACCTGTGGAGCCAGCATGTCCCCGGTGTACGCCGCGACGGTCAGCGTGTACTTGGCGGCCGCGTCCATGGCGAACCGCACCGTCTTGCCGCCGTCGCCTGCCGCGGCGACCTTGGTGTAGACGTTGGTCCGCATGCTCCCCGAGGTGGTGGTGTCGACCAGGGTCCATCCGGTCACCCCGGTGGCCGGCCCCACGGTGCGTGTCGTGTCGTTGAGCGACAACACCATCAGCAGGCGGTCGCCCTCCGCCGTGCCGGCGGGCACGGTGGTGCTCGGCGTCGAGACGTTGCCCTGGTTGGCGCTGCTGCCCACCAGGGCGATCGCGCGGACGGCGGTCGGCGAGACGTTGCGGGTGGTGCTGGCCGTGCCGCTGTCGTTGTCGGTCACCGTCAGCGTCACGACGTACGGGGCCGCGACGTCGTAGGAGTGGCTCGACAGGGGACCGGGATCGGTCTGCGTCTCGCCGTCCCCGAAGTCCCAGGCGTAGGACGCGACACTGCCGTCGCTGTCTCCGGACGCGGTCGCGTCGAAGCTGCAGGAGAGGAACGTGCAGGTCGTGGTGAACGATGCCGTCGGTGCGGCGTTGGTGCGCACCACGGAGACCGGGATGACGAGCGAGCCCTGGGTCCCCTCGTCGTCGGTCACCGTCAGCGTCACGTCACGGGTCCCGGAGGTCCCGAAGTCGTGGCCGGCAAGGCTGCCGGTCGCGGCCCCGCCGTCACCGAAGTCCCACGCGTACGACGCGACGGAGCCGTCCGGGTCGCTCGAGCCGCTGCCGTCGAAGTCGCAGTCCGCGCTGTCGCAGGTGTAGCTGAAGGACGCCGTCGGAGCCTGGTTGGCCTCGCTGGTGCGCAACACGATCGACCAGGTCGTCGCCGTCGCGTTCGCGGTGTCCGCGGTGGCCACCAGGCCGCCGTACTGACCCGCCGGCACCGCGCCGTTGGAGTCGGCGAGCGAGCTGCAGATGCGGCCCGAGCCGGTCCCGCACAGCGCCTGTCGTCCCGTCACCGATCCCGGCAGCACGAAGCCGGTCGTGGCGGCCGACTTGTCAGCCCAGTACGACACGACCCACGAGCCGGGGGGCGCGTCGACGTTGGGCGTCGGGTGCCCGGCCCGGTTGACAGTCTCGGCGAAGTCCGCGTGGACGAGCGAGCCGGGGCGTACGCCGGAGTAGTCGGTGACCGTCATCGTGTACTTGGCCGCCGCGTCCATCGTCACGGTGACCTTCTTGTTCGCGTCGGCCGACGTGGCGATCTTGGTGTAGGCCCTGGTCTGCAGGGTGCCCGACGTGGTGGTGCCGAGCACCGTCCAGTCGGTGACGCCGGTCGGCGCCGACAGCACCCGGTTGTTGGCGTTGACCGACAGCACCATCACGAGACGGTCGCCGGCCGAGACGGTGGTCGGCGTCGTCACGTTGGGGGCCGTGACGTTGCCCTGGTTGACCGCTCCGCCGACGTAGGAGACCGTGCTCGCCGCCGGAGCGGCGACCACGACCTGCTGGGAGGAGATGTCGTCGGTCGCGTCGTCGTCGTCGGTGACGACCAACGTGACCGTGTAGCTGCCGGGGTCCTGGTAGGCATGCGTCGGGGCGATGCCGGTCCCGGTCGCGCCGTCACCGAAGTCCCAGGCGTAGTCGTCGATCGTCCCGTCGGAGTCTGCCGACGCGACCGCGTCGAAGCTGCACTCGAGGTAGTCGCACGTCGTCGTGAACGCGGCCGTGGGCGGCACGTTCGGCTTCACGACCGACACCGGGTGGGTCACCGACGAGGTCAGCCCGCCGTCGTCGGTGACGGTCAGGGTCGCGTCGTAGGTGCCGGTGTCCGCGAAGTCCTTCGTCGGGTTGGGGCCACCCGCCTCGTCGCCGTCGCTGAAGGTCCACTCGTACGCCGCGATGCTGCCGTCGCCGTCGGATGACCCGCTCGCGTCGAAGGTGCACGAGAGGCCCGAGCAGTCGGACGTGAAGGCCGCCGACGGCGCGTTGTTGGGCAGGACCGAGGCGAGGAAGACTGCTCGGCCGCGCCAGTCGGTGGTCGCGTCGGCCACCGTCGACGTGCCGGTCGGCGCGCCGTCGACGAAGCCGATCTTGAGCAGCTGTCCGTTGGTCGAGCTGACGACGTACAGATTGGTGCCGTCGATGAACATGCCTCGGGTCGCGCTCCAGGTGATGTTGCCGCCGGTGACCGTGTTCTCGACGCCGCCGATGATGCCGCTGTCGGGGGAGAACCAGCGCCAGTACAGGGAGTTCTGCCCGGATCGCGTGTAGTAGATCCGGCCGTTGGCGTAGAACATGCCGGTGACCGAGCTCAGCTGGGTGTACCAGGTCGGCAACACGCCGACGTAGGTCTGCCCGGTCGGCCCGCTGCCGGTCAGCACCGTGTTCCAGAGCGGGTCGATGTAGGGGTTGACCTGCGCGGGTGCGCCGAAGCTCACGCCGTCGAACGAGCGGCGGTAGAGGTAGCCGTCGGTCTGCCCGTAGAACAGGGTGCGGCCGATCATCACGGCGTTGCGGACGGTGCTCCAGTCGAGGTCGCCCGTGCTCACGTTGCTCTGCGAGGCGATGCTCGAGCCGTCGAAGTTGATGATGCTTGCCGCGTTGGAGTTGGAGCCGATCGAGCTGTTGATGATCTCGACGGCGTTGAGCTGGGGGTTGCCGGTGACGCGGGTGAAGTCGATGTTGACGGTGCCGTCGCTGGTGATGTCGAACGACTTCATCGTGCCCTTGTTGACGCCCGGGTCGACGTTCGGGTCGTAGCTCGAGAGCTTGGTGACGCCGTCGATGAGCACGTTGAACCGCCGGGTCGAGCTGGACCTGCTGGCGAAGTAGAGACGCACCTGCGTGCTCGTCCCGCTCGCGACCGGGAACGTCCACTGCATCTCGTTGCCACCGGACGGGTCGTTGCGGTCCGAGGTCCAGATCCCCAGCGGGGTGGTCGACGGCACGTTGACCAGGTTCGCCGCGGTGAGGGCGCTGAAGGTCGAGGTCGAGCTGCCGGTGTTGTGGAACGGGCTGGTGGCGCCGTTGTCGGAGACCCAGTCGGGCCCGCTGTCGGCGGACGTGACCACAGCGCCGCCCGCGTTGACGCGGTACAGCACGTTGCTGGCAGCCAGCGGCGCGCCGACGTAGACGTTCCCGGGCAGTGAGCCGGTGTCCTTGGAGGCGGTGTTGTAGCCCTCGCTGTAGGGGAAGAACGCGATACGTGGACGCTGGTAGCGGTTGTCACCGATCCAGTCGGTGTCGCTCACGACCCAGACCCCGGCGTCGGTCTCGTAGATCTCGTAGGCAGCCTCGCCCCGCGGGTTGCGACCCGGGTTCCACTTGAGCGGCACCCCGGTCTGCGGGTCCAGCGCGGACAGGCCCGGGCGGGGGACAGCGCCCTGCGCCGCGCGGTCGGAGCCGCTGGGGTTGTTCATCCAGCGGTTGTGCCCGCCGATGTAGACCGCCGACCGGGTCACCTCGACGCCCCACAGCGTGTCGCCGCCGGAGTTGTCGACCCAGGTGGCCGTCAGCGCGGTCCCGACGGCATAGGTCTCGAAGCGAGCAGCCGCGTCGCACAGGGTGCCGCTGTGCGGGCCGCCGGTGGTGGCGATGACGAAGAAGGAGCCGTCCGGGGACATCTCGACGTCGCGCATGTAGCTGTCGAAGGCCCGGGAGGAGCAGATGGGGGTGTACTGCGTGGTGTACCAGTTCGTGGCCACGACGCCGGTGGGGCCGGTCAGGTCCAGCATCACGATCTGGTCGCGCGTCAGCCCGCCCACCGTGCGGAAGTTGCCGATCACGACGAGACGGTCGCCGGCGGGCGTGAGCCCGGACTCGCGAGGACCGACCGGCGCCTGGGCGCCTGTACCCGTGTTGTTGTGGTGGCCCGACACCGCGATGTCGAGGAACGGGTCGAACGCGCCGGTGGTGGCGTTCAGGGTGGCGAGCTGACCGCGCGTCACGCCGCCGATCTTGGTGAAGAAGCCACCGATGAACAGCCGGTTGCCGGGCAGCATCTCGATGGTCTGGATGCCGCCGTTGGTCGACGGCGCCTTGAAGCCGGTCACCGCCAGGCCGGTGGTCACGTCGATCAGCTGAACGTGGTTGGGACCCTTGGCGTTGATCTTCGTGAAGTCGCCGGCGACGTAGACGGTGCCTGGGATCGGGCCGGGGAGCAGCTGCTGCACCTGGCCGTCGACCGTGGGGTTGAAGGTCTGGCTCACCAGACCGGTGTTCACGTCGAACGCGAACAGGTTCTGCCGGGCATACTGGGTCCCGTTCATCGGGTCCTTGACCTGCGAGAACAGGCCGCCGGCGATCATCACGTCGCCGACCTGGACGATCTTCGACACCTCACCGTCGAGGACCCACGGCGTCTTCTTGCTGGGCACGTCGCCGGGCATCCGGTCGGCCGCCGGCGGAGCCGGGGCTGCGGCCGGTGCCGCTGCCACGGCGGCGGTGCCACCGAGCGCAGTGACGGGGAGCGCCAGGGCGATTCCTGCGAGCAGCGCGATGATCCTCTGGTGACGCATGCGTTCTCCCCGGTTCGAGCTCAAATGGCCGCCGGGAACCCACCGTCGCGACGACCGGGACCATCGTCGGTCACCCGGGACCCCGATGGGCGCGCGTGGCCCCTCATTCACCACTATTGGGGGCCACTTTGGCGGATTTGCGTCGCCGTTCGTCGAGTTCGCCCCACCCGGCCGGGCACGCACCAGTCACCAGCGGCGTCCCCACTCCGGTGGAGGACACCGCTGGAGTCACAGGTCGCCCGTGAACCCAGTGACTCAGCTACCGCGGTAGACGCGGACGTAGTCGATCTCGCCGGAGAAGTAGTCGCAACTGACCTTCCCCTGGTTGCAGCTGTGCTTGCCGCCGATGGTCATCGGCCAGTTGTTGTCGATGTAGCCCGTCGTTGCCCTCTTGCGACCGTCCCGGACACCGTCGACCCACAGCTCGACCTGGGTCGGGGTCTTGACGCAGCGCAGCACGTGCCAGTTGTTGTCGTTGAGCGGCACCCGCGAACGGACCGCTCCCCGCCGGATCGACCCCTTGAAGAGGCACGACGGCCGGCCACCGGGGTTCTGGATCTTCCACTGGCCCCCGGTCGTCTTGGCCTGGCCCTTCTGGGTGATGTTGCCGAACTTGTTCCGGGTCCGGTACCGGATCTCGACGGTGAAGGTGTCGTTGCGCGGGTCCAGGTCAGGGTGGTCCGAGATGAGGATGACCCGCTCCGGGCTTGCCGGGGGCGCGGTCGGGTTGCGCCAGAGCCACCGGTAGCCGGTGGCTCCGGCGTAGGTGAAGCCAGTGTCGATGCCGCTCTGGTCGACCGTGGCGTGGTGACCGTTCGGGCCGCTGTCGACCATCGTGGTCGCCCCGGCGGGTTCGTTCATCTCCCAGCTCGCCTCGACCTCGATCACCTTCGCGCTCCGAGCGGCGTCGGCGGTCGGGACCATCAGTGCCGAACTGGCCATCGCCAGCCCACCCAGCAGTGCTGTGGCCCTGAGTCGCGACGACGTGTGAGTTGGGATCATGGTGCGTTTCGCCTCCTGTGGGAACCCGAGGTGTGACCCCGGGGGAGGGCCCCGGGGGAGGGCCCGCGGTGTCGCCCCGGGCCGAGCGCGATCGGCTGCCGCGCTATGTACCCATTCCACATGAAATCGGCATGAATTTGGCGATCTGGTCCTCATCCCCCCCATGTTGGGGATGCGGTCGCGGGGGTCGTTGCCCTGCCGGGCGGGGACCCCGGATATCGGCGTTGCCCGGCGGACGAGCGTCAAGACCTAGTGCGGCCACTATCGGGATCTGCGTCGCCGTTCGTGGAGTTGGCCCCCACCGGGGGCCGCGCGGCCCGCCAGCCGCCGGGGCGGTAGGTCGGGTCCTCGAGCTCGGCGAGGGTGGGCCTTCCGAAGACCGGCAGCCCGGCCCGGTGGCGCACGAACCCCCAGGCCAGAGGCACCATCACCACCATCACCAGACCGACGACCGCGATGAGCACCGGGTGGGTCTCATCGGCTCCTGCGCCCAGTGGAGCCCAGCCGCCCTTGTCGAGCAGGGCCACTCCCGACATGGTGAGCACGACCACGATCCCGCGCCGGACGATCGACTGCGGCACCCGCGGGGCGACCATGCTGCCGAGGACCGTGCCGGGGACCGAGCCGAGGACGAGTGGGATGAGCAGCCCCCAGTCGAGTCCGTGCAGGGCGATGTTGGAGATCGCGGCGGCGAGCACCAGCGGGACCGCCTGGACGAGGTCGGTGCCGACCAGACGCACCGCCGACAGCCCCGGGTAGAGCATCAACAAGGCGATCATGATGATCGAGCCCGAACCGACACTGGTCATGCCCACCAGCAGTCCGCCGAGCGCGCCCACGAGCAGCGTGGGCAGGGGCCGCACGACGGGGTCGCGGTCATCGCTGAAGCGTCCCGCGCGGATCCGCAGCAGGTTGAGGGCAAGACGAGCCGCGTACGTCGTCGCCGCCATGAGGAGGGCGAAGCCGATCGTCAGCGTGAGCACCCGGTCGAGCTCTCCCGGAGGTGCCAGCGCCTTGAGCAGGTGTGGCCCGAGGAGCGCGGTCGGCACGGAGCCGAGCACCAGCCACAGTGCCAACTTCATGTGCGGTGAGCCCTCGCGGCGGTGGACCACCGCCCCACCCGTCTTGTAGACCGCTGCGGCGGTGAGGTCGGCCGTCACCACGGTGGCGGCGTCCCCCACCCCGAGGAAGATCAGGGCTGGAGTCATCAGGGCGCCGCCGCCCATCCCGGTCAGACCCACGATCACCCCGACGAAGAACCCCGCGACCAGGATGGCCAAGAAGGCGTCGCCCAGAAGGTCTCCCATGAACACCAGTGTCTCAGCTGCCTCGGTAGAGGCGGACGTAGTCGATCTCGCCGGAGAAGTAGTCACAGGTGACCTTCTCCTGGTTGCAGCTGCTCTTGCCGCCGATGGTCATCGGCCAGTTGTTGTCGATGTTGCCGACTGCTCCGTTCTTGCGGCCGACCCGCACCCCGTCGACCCACAGCTCGACCGCCGTCGGCGTCTTGACGCAGCGCAGCACGTGCCAGGCGTTGTCGTTGAGCGGGTTGACCGCGCGAACGGCACCTCGCCGGATCGACCCGTTGTACAGGCACGAGGGTCGGCCGCCCGGGTTCTGGATCTTCCACTGGCCCCCGGTCTGGTGGCCTGGCCCTTCTGGGTGATGTTGCCGAACTTGTTCCGGGTCCGGTACCGGATCTCGACCGTGATAGATGTCGTCGAGCGGGTCCAGGTCTGGATGGTCCGGGATGACGATGACCCGCTCCGGGCTGGCCGGGGGGGCGATCGGGTCTCGCCAGAGCCACCGGTAACCCGTGGCGCCGTCGTAGCAGAAGCCCGTGTCGATGCCGCTCTGGTCGACCGTGGCGTCGTGACCGTTCGGGCCGCTGTCGACCATCGTGGTCGCCTCCGCCGGTTCGTTCATCTCCCAGCTCGCCTCGACCTCGATCAGCTTCGCGCTCCGCGCGGCGTCTGCGGTCGGCACCATCAGGGCCGAGCTGGCGATCGCCAGCCCACCCAGCAATGCCGTGGCCTTCAGTCGCGTCGTCCGGAGTTCCGCTCATGTCGATTCGCTTCCTTCAAGGATCCGCGATCGCTTTCCGCGGCTGACGCGACGGATGCCGCGCTGTATCCGTATTCCACATGAGTTCTGCGCCTAGAGCGAGGATCGGGCGCCCATGCCCCTCATGTTGGGGATGCCGGTTCGGGGGGAGTCCCGGCCAGCCGCAAGGGGCTCCCCGATATCGGGGATTGTGCCGCCGAATGACGCCGCACGGGGAGGGCGGTCCTACATTCACCCCGACAGACCCGGGGGAAGGGTCTGCGTCCCGATGAGGAGTGCAGCAATGGTCCATTCTCAGGTAGACGTGCGCCGGTGGTCGGCGATCGGAGCGGTGGGCGCCATGGTGGCGTCGCTGCTCGCCGTGCTGGGCCTCACGTCGGCACCCGCCTTCGCGGCCGACACCATTGCCTTCCGGGCCGGGACCGAGTCGGCGGCGAACCTCTCGACCCACCGGGTGACCATCCCGGCCGCGGTCCGCGAGACCGACGGCATGCTGCTGTTCGTCACCAAGAACAACGCGGCCGCGACGATGAGCTCTCCCCCCGCCGGCTGGACCCTCGAGGGCACGCGACGGTCCAACACCGACACCGAGACCACGCTCTACAGCAAGGTCGCGGTGGCCAACGACGCCGGCCGCAACGCGGCGGTGACGTTCTCGGCCACAGCCAAGGCCACCATGACGCTGCTCGCCTACGACGGCACCGCAGCCGACCCGGTGGCCGCGTTCGCCTCGGCCGCGGAGACCGTCAACCGGACCACGCACACCACCCCCGGTGCCTCGGTGGCGACGGCCGGGTCCTACGTCGTCTCCTACTGGGCCGACAAGGAGTCCTCGACCACCGCCGGCTGGACCACGCCGGCCGGCCAGACCCGGCGCAGCCACGCCGTCGGCACCGGCGCGGGCAACATCACCTCGATGGCCACCGACTCCAACGCCCCGGCGGCCGCGGGTGCGAGCGCCGGCATCGCCGCCACCTCCGCCGCCTCGAGCGCCAAGGCGACCATGTGGACGGTCGTGCTCGACGCCGACCAGGGCGCCAACCCGAACGTCGCCCCCGTGGCGTCGTTCACGGTGAGCTGCCCGCAGGCCACCTGCACCGTCGACGCGTCCGGCTCCTCCGACACCGCGCCCGGCACCGTCGCCTCCTACGCCTGGGACTTCGGTGACGGCACCACCGGCACCGGTGTGACCACGACCCACGCCTACACGACCAGCGGCGCCAAGACGATCACCCTGATCGTCACCGACAACCAGGGCCTGGTGTCCGCGCCGGCGACCCGGACCGCCAACCCGACCGTCGGTGGCGGCGCCGGCACCCAGCCGGTGCCCGGCCACAACCGCCTGGTGCCGGACCGGCCGCGGACCAACACCCCGCGCATCAGCAACGGTGAGATCTGGGACATCGAGGTCGTGCCGTCGCTCAACCGGGTGTTCATCGCCGGCAACTTCACGTCGCTGGCCAACACGATCGGCCCCACGACCACCATCAACCAGGCCGGCCTGGCGAGCTACAACTACCAGACCGGACTGATCGACACCCAGTTCCGGCCGACCTTCAACGGCGGGGTCACCGCTGTCGAGGCGAGCCCGGACGGCACGCAAGCTCTTCGTCGGCGGTTCCTTCAACACCGTCAACGGGGTCGCCAAGCAGAAGGTCGCCAGCCTCAACCTCACCACCGGTGCCCCGCTGACCACCTTCGGCTTCACCAACAACACCAACAACCAGGTGCAGTCGCTGGCCGCGACCAACAGCACGCTCTACGTCGGCGGTCGCTACAGCCGCATCAACGGCCAGCTGCATGACCGGCCTGGCCGCGGTCAACGCCGCCTCGGGCGTCGTGGACACCGGCTTCGACAACCAGATCGTCCGGCGGCATCGGCGTCAACGGCCAGCTCGGCGTCCCGCAGCTCAAGCTCACCCACGACCAGTCCAAGCTGCTGGTCGTGCACACCGGCCGGCAGATCGACGGCCAGGACCGGCTCGGCATGGGCATCATCGACACCGCGACCAAGGAGCTGCTGCCCTGGCGCAGCCAGCTCTGGGACGACAACCTGGCCCGCGTCGGTGGCGTCACCCGCATCGTCGCCGGCGACATCGCCCCCGACGACTCCTACTTCGTGGTCGGCAGCGGATCGGGCGGCGACGCACCGCCGATCAGCGACACCGTGATCGCCTACCCGCTCGACACCGCCGCGCTCCAGAACTCCGACGTCGAGCCGCTGTGGATCTCCCGGCACTTCGACAGCATCTACTCGCTGGCCGTCACCGAGGTCGCCGTCTACGCCGGCGGTCACTTCGGCTTCATCGAGTCGCCGACCTCCGACGACCCGTGGCCCGGCCTCACCAACGTCGGCTACGGCACCGGGCAGGGTCTGGCCGGCTACGGCCTCGGCGACCAGGTGGTCCGCCGCGACCACATCGCCGCGCTCAACCCCGCGGACGGCAAGTCGCTCGAGTGGAACCCGACCGACGGCTCCAACTCGTTCGAGGGCGACAAGGCCATGGAGGCCACCCCGCGGGGCCTGTTCATCGGCGGGGACGGCATGTTCAAGGGCGGCGTCCGCACCGGCCGGGTCGGCTTCTTCGACTTCAACACCGTTCCGTACCCCGTTCCGGCTCCCGACACGACGATCACCGCGCCGATCGAGGGTCGCGTCGTTCGCCAACAGCACCGCGTTCGAGATCACCGGCACCGCGCGGGTCGCCACCGGCACCGTCGGCCGGGTCCAGGTGCAGATCCAGGACCGCGACAACAACCAGTCCCTCCAGGACAACGGCACGGCGTTCACCACGTTCGCCAACACCGCCAACACGCTCAACGCCACCCTCGACCCGGGCACCGGCACCACCCGCACCTGGCGGATCACCGTCCCGGCGACCAGCATCACCACCAACCGCAACCTGCTGGTCTCGGCGCAGGCGTTCACCGCGGCCACCGGCGGCACGGGAGACACCACCAAGGCGACGAAGAGGTTCGAGTCCTTCGGCACCGACGGACCAGACGCCGACCACCGGCATCTCCGGGCCGACCGGCGTCCAGACCTCGACCACCTTCACGGTGACCGGCACCGCCAACGACGACAAGGGCGTCAACTCCCTGACGTTCTGGTTCCGTGACGAGCAGGGCCGCTACCTGCAGAACGACGGCACCGTCGACGACATCTACAACACCTTCCGGGGCACCCCGGACGTCATCGGCGCGACCAGCGCCACCTGGTCCTACGAGGTGACGCTGCCGCACGAGGGCGTCTGGCGCGGCAGCGCCACCGCTGTCGACACCATCGGCCAGGCCGACCTGCGCAGCGCCACGCGGGACTGGCGCGTCGACTCCACCGCCGTCGCGCCGACGGTCACGATCACCGACCCGGTGGCGATGACGCCGCCGTTCACCGTGCCGGCCGTCACGGTCGAGCCCGGCGGACGGATGACGTTCGCCGGCACGGCGTCGGACGACGAGGGCCTCAAGAACGTCGAGATCACCCTGCGCAACACCTCGACCGGTGAGAACCTCGGCAACGACGGCACCTGGGGGACCGGCATCTCGGCCGGCGCCTACCGGGTCTCGCCGGTCAACATCAGCGGGTCGAACTACAACTGGACCTACACGACGCCGTTCAACCTCTCGCCCGGCACCTACACCTTCACCGTGCGGGCCACCGACGACGAGGACCTGACCACCGCCACGATCAACCGCGGCTCGTTGACCATCAACGCCCAGTACGCCGGTGACCTGGCGCCCGACGGGACCATGGCCTTCACGGCACCGACCGACAAGTCGCTGACGATCAACCTGGCCGGTTCGGCCACCGACGACGTCGGCGTGGAGAGCGTGCGGGTCTCCCTGCAGGACCGCGACACCGGTCGCTACCTGCAGGCCAACGGCACCATGGCGGCGGCGATCGCCTACCGCAACGCCGACCTGACCCCGCCAACGCGGCACGAGCACGACCTGGTCGCTGCCGGCCATCACCCTGCCGACCGGAGGCAACTGGCGCTTCACGGCGATCGCCTTCGACACCCGCGGCCAGCAGGACCCCAGCCCGGCCGTCGGCAACTACCGGTTCTACCCCGGTGACGGGCTCCCGACCCTGAGCGAGACGCTCGGACAGCCGGTGAGCGGCGCCTCGTTCACCGACGGGAAGATCGTCGTCACCGGCCGCGCCGAGGACGCCCCGGACGCCTACGCGGGCATCGCCCCGGTCGAGATCGCGGTCGTCAACTCGGTCGGCCAGTACATGAGCTCGACCGGCACGTTCACCAGCACGACGGCGAGCTACCGCACCGCGTTCCTCAACAGCCCCGGCAGCGTGGGGTCCAACTACTCCTACACGACCCCGGTCATCCCGGCCGGCACCTACAGCGTCATCGTCCAGGTCGGTCGACGTCCACGACCAGATCATGGATCCGCCGCGGATCTCGACGGGCATCGTGGTGACCTCGCCGTCGAACAACCCGCCGGTCGCCAGCTTCACCTACACCTGCAACCAGAACGTCTGCACCTTCGACGGTCGCAGCTCGACCGACGAGAACACCACCTCGCTGACCTACTCGTGGAACTTCGGGACCCAGGGGACCGCGACGGGTCCGCTGCCGACCAGGACCTTCACCGCGCCCGGCACCTTCCCGGTGACGCTGACGGTCCGGGACGAGTGGACGCTGACCAACACCTCGGCGGCGCAGAACGTGACGATCGTCGAGCCGTCGGGCAACTCCGCCCCCGTGCCGACCTTCGCGCAGAGCTGCCCGGGCCTGACCTGCGCGGTGAGCAGCCAGGGCACGACCGACCCCAACACGGGCGACGTGATCACCTACTCGTGGAACTGGGGTGACGGCACCGCGCTCAGCTCGGGCGCGTCACCCGCGGCGCACGTCTACGCGGCGGCCGGCACCTACACGATCACGCTGACCACCACGGACGGCTGGGGCAAGGCTGCCTCGACCACCCGCACCGTGAGCCTGTCCGAGCCGGCGAACAACACGGCGCCGAGCGTCACCTTCACCGCGAGCTGCACGTCGTTCACGCTGTGCCAGATCAACAGTGCCGGCACGGCCGACCCCCAGGGTGACGCGATGCGGTACTCGTGGGACTGGGGCGACAACACCGCGGTGAGCACGACGGCCAACCCGTCCCACACCTACTTCACGACGGGCACCTACACGATCGTGCTCACCGTCACCGACGTGTGGGGCAAGGCGGGCACGGCCACCCGTTCGGTCACCATCACCGAGCCGGCCGGCAACAACGCGCCGACCGCCGTGATCGCCTCCGGCACCTGCACCGCCGTCAACACCACCTGCACGATGAGTGCGACGGGGAGCAGCGACCCCGACACGGCGAGTGGCGACGCCGTCCGCAGCTACGTCTGGAGCTGGGGCGACGGCACGACCGACACCACGGGCACGTCGACCACCCAGGCGCACGTCTTCCCGACGCCCGGCACCTACACGGTCACGCTGCGGGTCTACGACAAGTGGGGCCGGGCGAGCGAGGTGGTGACGACGTCGGTGACCACGGCGGCCGAGCCGGCCGGCAACAACGGGCCGGTCATCGTCTTCAACCAGCCCACGTGCAACGGACGGACCTGCTCGGTGAGCAGCGCCGGCACCACCGACACCGACGGTGGCATCCGCAACTACACCTGGAAGTGGGACGACGGGACCGGGGACACGGTGACCACGTCCACCAACACCCAGAACCACCTCTACGCGGCGGCCGGCACCTACACCATCACGCTGGTCGCGACCGACAACTGGGGTCGCACCAGCACGATGACCCGGACGGTGACAGTCACCTGACAGCGGCGGGGGATGGGGCCGCGGACGACGTCCGCGGCCCCTTTCCCGTCGAGGAGTCACTGCGGCAGGGCGGCCCAGCGCTCGTCATCGCCAATCTGGGGTATTCGATAGTAAAAGTTTGGTCACGATTTGACATCGTTCGGGCAGCGTCCCGTAGGTTGCCTTCGGTTCCGAAGGAACCCAGTTCCGTTTCAGCCCGCGCCTCGGCGCGGAGCCGCGGTTGAGCGCAGGACGCGGAGCTGCGTGCCACATTTCCACTTGACCATCCCCCCGAAGGGTCAAATACATGCAGTCAGTTTCACGTCGTACCATGTTCCGCCTTGCGACGAGCGCCGTCGGCGCGGTCGGTGCCACCGGATTCGTCGCCGGCGGCGTGCTCGCCCCGGCGCACGCCTCCGCCAAGGTCAAGGCCCGTCTCACGAGCAGCGTCGTCCAGTCGGGCGAGCGGCTCACCCTCCACGTTGCGGAGAACCTCAAGCAGGGCCGCAGCATCAAGGTCAAGGACAACTCGGGCCTCGTCTGGAAGCGGGTCGCCAAGAAGCGCCGCTACCAGCGGTGGACCGCGGTCGCGACTGAGCCTGGCGAGGGCACGGTCGATGTCGTCACCACACGAGCCGACGGCAAGGTCTTCCGCAACCGCCTCGACTACCAGGTGGGCGGCTCCGCCGTGACCCGCACCGGTGTCCTGAGCGGCGCCACCCTGATCGGGATGAGTGCCAAGGTCGGTGTCTGGGACAAGAAGGTGGCGCAGGTCGGTGCCGGCCTGGGCGCCCGCCGCATCTTCGCGGATCTCGCCGGTGGTGCCAACAGCCAGATCAAGCTCGTCGAGCAGGCGCACGCCGACGGCATGCTCCCCGTCATCTCCTACAAGGTCGGCGGCGACGTCGCCGGCGCGATCAACGGGAAGTACAACGCCGTCGCCGAGCAGGCCGCCGCCCAGCTGGCCTCCTACGGACTGCCGACGGCGGTCACGATCTGGCACGAGCCGTACGGCGACATGACCGGCCAGCAGTACACCGCACTCACCAAGCAGCTGCTGCCGATCTTCAAGCGCGGAGAGCTCCGCGTGGGCCCGATCCTCAACGGTTGGCTGCTGGACAACAAGATGGCCGAGTTCGAGTCGTTCTGCCCCGATGAGCTGTTCGACATCTGGCAGTACTTCGGCATCGACACCTACCACAGCGGCTCCATGAGCTCGCCCGGCAAGATCAAGCCCGCGGACCGGATCGGAGCCGTCGCTGCCCACCTGAAGTCCCGCGGCTACGACCTGCCCATCGGGGTCGGCGAGTACAACGGCTACACCGCAGCGGCGATCGCCGAGGCCGGCGAGGCGCTGCTCAGCACGCCCAACGTGTGGTTCGGCTGCCTCTGGAACTCCACCGGCGGCGTCGGCGTCGAGCTGAGCGGCGATCGCCTGGACGCCTTCCGGGCCACGGTCGCCGACCCGCGCGCCGGCGACCCGCTGCCGTAGGCGGCGACCGTCTGAACGCCAACGGGGCCACGCCCGCCGACCGTCAGGTCGGCGAGCGTGGCCCTTGTGCGTCGGCTCGTCAGCGCGGGACGACGTTCGCGGAACGCGCGGAGGGTGGGCTGGTGCCGATGGCGTTGATGGCGACGACCTCGAAGCGGTAGTTGCCGGCGGCGAGCGTGAACTGGCGTTGGCGGACGTTCGGTCCGAGGACGCGTGAGGTCGTGCTGGAGACCACTGTGGCGTCCTCGGCGCTGGAGCTCATCCGCAGCGCGGTGACCCGGTAGCCGGTGATCGCGGAGCCGCCGGTGCTGGTCGGCGGAGTCCACCGGGCCGTGGCCGTCAGCGCGCCACCCGTGGCGCCCTGGAGCGGGACCCCGATCACCGGCGGTCCCGGGACCGTGGCGCTGCTGGCGCTCGGCGTCACCGCGTTGGACAGCGCCGAGTTGGTGCCGGTGCCGGCGCTGTTGGTGGCGGCCACCTGGAGGCGGTAGGTGGTCCCGTTGGTCAGCCCGGTGACGGTCAGGCTGGTCGCCGTCGCGCCTGCGGGCCGCAAGGCCCCGACCTGGGTTCCGGCGTTGTTGACCACGCGGACCTGGTAGCCGGTGATGGCGGAGCCGCCGTTGTCGGCGGGGGCCGTCCAGCTGAGCGTGGCCGTGCCGTTGCCCGCGGTGGCGGTGCCGACGGTGGGTGCGCCCGGAGCGGTGACGACGACTGCACCTGCGGAGCCGGGGGTGCCCGACCCGCGTGGAGAGCGCCCAGTTGGCGCCGTCGTTGTTGTCGGCGGCGGGATCGGTGAGCTCGAGGGACTGTCCGGAGGTCGAGGTCGGCCAGCCTCCGCCGCCGTAGGTGATGGCGTCGGCGACGGATCCATCGGGTCGGGTCAGCGTCAGCGGGCCGCTGGCGGCGAGCGCGCCGGAGTAGCGGTCGCCCACGAAGACGGTGGAGCCGTAGGCGCTGCGGAAGGCAGGGTCGTTGGCGATGAACGTCATCGTCTGCTGGGGCAGGATGACGGTCCCGGGTTGGACGGTCAGGGAGAGCCCTCCGCTCAGGGTCCACCCGGCCAGGTCGATGGCCTGGGAGTTGGGGTTGTAGAGCTCCACGAACTCGGCGGTGTCGCCCGAGGCCGGGGAGTGCTGGATCTCGTTGATCACCATGGCGGGGACAGCGGGCTGGTTGCCCGGCACCCGGGAGTCCGACGAGAACGCCGTGCGCCGTCTCGCGATCCCCTTGAACAGCAGGTTCCGCTGCTGGCTGTAGCTCTGGTTGGCGTCGTAGGGCCACCGCTGGAAGTCGAGGGCGATGTCGGCCTGGGCGACACCGACCTTCGCGTCGTACAGCGCCTCCATGCGTCCGGTGGCGAGCAGGTCGTTGACCAGCGTGCGCAGTCGACGGAAGTACATCTCCTGCCACTCCGGGGTGGCCAGCAGCGCCTCCATGATGGGGTTCACCCGGTCACCGGGCTCGGCCGGAGTGACGAAGCTGCTGTTGACGAAGCAGCAGTGGTTGCCGAGGGTGTGGTCGAGATCCCACGGCAGCATCGACCAGCGCGTGGTGGCGGGATCCTGCGCCAGGTAGAAGTTCTTGGTCGACGAGTCGACGTGCTCCAGGATCGCGGTGACGGCTGCGTAGTTGATCAGCTGGGGCACGTCGGAGTTGGCGACCATGAAGTTGCGCTCGGCCGCTCCACTGAGGGCTACCCCGTCCAGGAACGCCTGGAGCGGCGCGTAGTCGTTGTCGTCGGGCGTCTTCTTCTCGAAGCGTCGGTCTGCCAGCGGCACCGAGGAGTCGAACGCGTTGATGTTCGCCTTGAAGAACTGGTTGTCGTCGTAGCCCTCGCGCTCGCGCCAGGTGCCGTCGTACAGGTCGAGGTAGTTGTACACCCCTTGGAACGCGCTGTTGCGCTGGGTGCGGACGGGAAAGACCTGGGTGTTGACGACGCCTGCCCGCGCGAAGGCGTCGAAGCTCAGCATCGAGCGACCGTGGGCCACGTCGCTGTAGTCGGCCTGCATGGCGAACTCGTCGACCGGCTCGACCAGCAGCCCGGGCATGTCCAGGTCGTGGTTCTTGGCCATCTCGAACTTCCAGTTGGGCTTCGGCGTCGTCTGGGACCCCTGACCTCGGATGTTCACGGTGACGTTGTCGTAGACGGCCCCGCCGTACGCCAGCACCGCGGGCCGGCTGATGTCGGCAGTGGGGTTGCTCGTGATGGCGTTGTAGTCGGCGTCGGCGATGAACCAGCGGAAGATCGGCAGGGGCGAGGTGACGGTGTCCGTCGCGACGACGCCGCGATAGACGATGGTGTCGTCGACACGCGGTGACCGGGTGGTGGCGATGGGGTTGGTGGCCTCGACCCGGTAGCGGATCAGGTGACCGGCGGCGGCGCCCGGGATGGTGGCGGTGTAGGTGTCGCCGCCGACGGCGGCCATGGTGAGGGTCTGTTCGGCGGCGAAGTCGATGCGGTAGCGCAGGACGGCGCTGGCCTGGCCGGTGATGACCGCGCTCACGGTCACGGGCTGCCCGGCGGCGGGAGTGGTGGAGTCGACGGTGACGCCGGTGATGCGGGGGCCGAGGCCGGTGCGTCGCACGGAGTTGGCCACGCCGGGCGTGCGCCCCGCCTGGTTGGTGGCGGCGGCCCAGTTGAGGAAGTCGTTGTTGTCGAGGGTGGCGTCGATCAGCTCGAGTGAGGGGCCGGTGCCGTCGGCCGTGACCGGCCACGGGTCGACATCGAGGTAGGAGACGGTGTCGACGGTGGCTGCGGTGTTGTCCCTGAGACTGATCGTCTCCCCGGAGTTCGACAGGTTGCCGCCGTAGACCGCTGCGGGCGCGAACCCGTAGCTGGCCTGGAACTGGGCGGCGTCCTTGGCCACGACCAGGAAGCCGCCGGGGGCGATGCTGGTGCCGGCGGGCAGGGTCAGGGTGATGCCGCTGAAGCTCCACCCCGACACGTCGACCGGCGCGGTGCCGATGTTGGTGAGCTCGAGGTAGTCGTCACCGTCGAGGTCCGACAGGGCGTGGTACATCATCTCGTTGATCACCACGTCCGTGGCTGCCGCGTGGGCCGGTGGCGCGGCGACGACGGCGAGCCCGGCGCTGAGGACGCTGGCCAGCGCGAGGTGTCTGGGCAGGCTTGATCGACCTGTTCTCATGGTGTTTCCCCCGTGTCGCGTGGTGCTTGTGGTGGATGGTCCGGGTGAGCTCCTCAGCGTGGGACGACGTTGGCGGAGCGTGCTGAGGGCGGGCTGGTGCCGATGGCGTTGATGGCGACGACCTCGAAGCGGTAGTTGCCGGCGGCGAGCGTGAACTGGCGTTGGCGGACGTTCGGTCCGAGGATGCGTGAGGTCGTGCTGGAGACCACTGTGGCGTCCTCGGCGCTGGAGCTCATCCGCAGCGCGGTGACCCGGTAGCCGGTGATCGCCGAGCCGCCGGTGCTGGTCGGCGGAGTCCACCGGGCCGTGGCGGTCAGTGAGCCACCGGTGGCGCCCTGGAGCGGGACCCCGATCACCGGTGGTCCCGGGACCGTGGTGGCGCTGGCGGTCGGCGTCACCGCGTTGGACAGCGCCGAGTTGGTGCCGGTGCCGGCGCTGTTGGTGGCGGCCACCTGGAGGCGGTAGGTGGTGCCGTTGGTCAGCCCGGTGACGGTCAGGCTGGTCGCCGTCGCGCCTGCGGGTCGCAGGGCCCCGACCTGGGTGCCGGCGTTGTCGACGACGCGGACCTGGTAGCCGGTGATGGCGGAGCCGCCGTTGTCGGCGGGGGCGGTCCAGCTGAGCGTGGCCGTGCCGTTGCCCGCGGTGGCGGTGCCGACGGTGGGTGCGCCGGGCGCGGTGACGACGAGTCCGCCTGCGGAGCCGGGGGTGCCCGACCCGGTGGAGAGCGTCCAGTTGGCGCCGTCGTTGTTGTCGGCGGCGGGGTCGGTGAGCTCGAGGGACTGTCCGGTGGTCGAGGTCGGCCAGCCGGCGCCGCCGTAGGTGATGGCGTCGGCGACGGATCCGTCGGGTCGGGTCAGCGTCAGCGGGCCGCTGGCGGCGAGCGCGCCGGAGTAGCGGTCGCCCACGAAGACGGTGGAGCCGTAGGCGCTGCGGAAGGCAGGGTCGTTGGCGATGAACGTCATCGTCTGCTGGGGCAGGATGACGGTCCCGGGTTGGACGGTCAGGGAGAGCCCTCCGCTCAGGGTCCACCCGGCCAGGTCGATGGCCTGGGAGTTGGGGTTGTAGAGCTCCACGAACTCGGCGGTGTCGCCCGAGGCCGGGGAGTGCTGGATCTCGTTGATCACCATGGCGGGGACAGCGGGCTGGTTGCCCGGCACCCGGGAGTCCGACGAGAACGCCGTGCGGCGGGAGGCGATGTCGTTGAAGAGCCACGTGCGGTACTTGGAGTAGCTCGGCGACGAGGGGTACGGCCAGCGCGCGTAGTCGAGGGCGAGCACCGGCGCGGCGGGGCCGATCCGGGTGTCGTAGAGCCCCTCCATCCGTCCGGGGGCCAAGATGTCGTTGACGAGGGTCCGCAGCCGACGGAAGTACATCTCCCGCCACTGGGGCACGGCGAGGATGGCGCGCATCAGCTCGCTGATGTTGTCACCCGGCTCGGCCGGGGTCACGAACTGGCTGTTGACGTTGCAGCACCCGTTGCCGAGCGTGTGGTCGAGATCCCACGGGAGGATGGTCCACCGGCCGGTGACGGGGTTCTGGGCCAGGTCGAAGTTCTTCGACGACGAGTCGTGGTGCTCGATGATGGCCGTGACTGCCGCGTAGTTGATCATCTTCGGCAGGTCGGCGTTGCCCAGCAGGAAGTCGCGCTCGGCGTTGCCGCTCAGTGCGACACCGTTCAGGAAGGCCTGCAACGGCGCGTAGTCCGTCTCGTCGGGGTCCTTCTTGGTGAAGCGGACGCTGACCGGCCTGCTCTGCTGGAAGGCGCTGGTCTCGGCCTCGAAGTACTGGTGGGTGTCGTAGCCCTCGCGCTCGCGCCAGGTGCCGTCGTGGTCCTCCTGGAAGCTGTAGGCCCCCTGGAAGACGCCGTTGCGCTGGGTGCGGATCGGGAACATCTGGTGGTTGACGACCCCGGCCCGCTGGTAGGCGTCCCACGAGAGGATGGCCCGCCCGTGGGCCCGGTCGCTCCAGTCGGCCTGCATGTCGAACTCGTCGATCGGCGCGACCAGCAGCCCGGGCATCTCCAGCTCGTGGTTCTGCGGGAACTCGAACGCCCAGCTGACCTTCGGGTCCCGCTGGGAGGCGTGGCCCTTGATGTTCATCGCGACGTTGTCGATGACGGTGCCGTTGAAGGCGATCGCCCCGTTGCGGACGATGTCGGTCTCGGGGTTGTTGACCATCAGGTTGTAGTCGGCGTCGGCCAGGAACCACTCCAGCACCGGGATCGGGCTGGTGATGCCGTGCGGGACGGCGACGCCCCGGAAGTTGATGGTGTCGTCGACGCGGGGCGACCGCGTGGTGGCGACGGCGTTGGTGGCCTCGACCCGGTAGCGGATCAGCTTGCCGGCGCCGGCGCCCGGGATGGTGGCGGTGTAGCCGTCGCCGCCCGTCGAGGTCATCGCGACGGTCTGCTCGGCGGCGAAGTCGACGCGGTAGCGCAGCACGGCGCTGGTCTGGCCGGTGATGGTCGCGGTCACGGTGACGGGCTCGTTGACGGCCGGGATCGCGGGCGTGGCCGTGACTCCGGTGATGCGGGGGCCGAGACCGGTGCGGCGCACGGAGTTGGCGGCGCCGGGCGTGCGCCCCAACTGGTTGGTGGCGGTGGCCCAGTTGAGGTAGTCGTCGTTGTCGAGGGTGGCGTCGATCAGCTCCAGGGAGGGGCCGGTGCCGTCCGCACGGGCCGGCCAGGGGTCCTCCTGGCCGTAGGTCACGGTGTCGATGGTGGCGGCGGTGTTGTCCCTGAGGGTGATCGTCTCCCCGGAGTTCGACAGGTTGCCGCCGTAGACGGCGGCGGGTGCGAACCCGTAGCGGGCCTGGAACTGGACGGCGTCCTTGGCCACGACCAGGAAGCCGCCGGGGGCGATCGTCGTCCCGGCGGGCAGGGTCAAGGTGATGCCGCTGAAGCTCCACCCCGACAGGTCGACGGGTGTGGAGCCGATGTTGGTGAGCTCGAGGTAGTCGTCGCCGTCGAGGTCGGACAGGGCGTGGCACATCATCTCGTTGATCACGACGTCAGTGGCCGCCGCAGCGGCCGGCGGCGCGGTGGTGACGGCCACGACCCCCGCCAAGGTCATGGTGGTGGCCAGCAGCCCTGCCAGCTTCGATCGATGAGCACTCATGGCCGTCTCCGCATTTCGAGTAGGTGAGGAGTTGCCGGCCCGGCCCGGCTCGAACGGCCGGAGATCTGGTGGATCATGGCTGCCCGATCGCTTCGGACACTAGAACCGCCCAGAGGGGTGCTCATCCTCGAAATGAGGGAACCTCCTGAAACTGCTCGCAGGAGTCAGTTCTCGGGTGCGAGCGCGCGTGCAGGCGGGGCTGAGCGGCGTCGCAGCGCGGTGTGGAACGCGTCGAGTCCCAAGACGGTGCGCCGGGCGTAGACGCCGGCCGAGTAGACGAGCAGGCCCACGCCGAGCAGCGCCGCCTCGACAGCGAGGGGCAGCTGGGTCAGCGCCACGACGACGCCGACGCCGCCGAAGCAGACGAGCGCGCCGAGGGCGACCTGCCCGGTCGACCAGGTCATCGGCCACATCGACAGATGTCGCCGAACCTGGACGAGCGGCAGCAGGTTGCGCACCACGATGGCCACGGACCAGGCGATCGCGGCGCCGCGGATCCCGTCGAGCGGGATCAGCACCAGGTTCAGGCCGATGTTGACCACCAGCGTCACCACGCTGTTGCTCAGGCTGAGCCAGCTGCGGCCGGCCATCAGGAGCACGGAGTCGACCGGGCCGCACGCCGTGGCCAGCAGCATGGTCAGCGACAAGATGACGACCACGTCGGAGGCGGCGTCGTACCCGTCTCCGAAGACCCCCATCAGGATCGGCGCCCAGGCCGCCGTCACCAGGTAGAGCGGCCAGGCGGCGATCATGCTCCAGAGGGTGGCGGCCTGGAAGACCGAGTTGGCGGCCCTGGTCTCGCCGCGCGCGAACAGGGAGCTCAGCTGCGGCGACAGCGCCTGCTGGACCGACTGCACGAACAGCTGTCCGAGCACGACGAACCGGGTGGCCGCGGTGTACAGCGCCGCCTCGGCGGGTGAGGCCAGCGCCGCCACCAGCACGATGTCGGAGCGCTTGAGTGCGGTCTGGGTGACCCGGGCGATGGCGCGCGGAGCCGTGTAGGACCAGAACTCGCGTGCCAGGGTGCCCCACGGCCGGGGCCGGTCGCCGGCTGACGAGGTGCCCGCCACCTGGCGGCGCAGCCAGCCGGCCGACGCCACGAGACCGAGCACGTAGGGCAGCGACCACGCCAGGGCGAGCATCAGTGGTCCGGCTCCGGGCAGGTAGACCACCAGCACGGCCAGTGCCTGGAACCCGAGCCGGCCGATGTTCTCGACGACCACGGTGGGCCGCATGGAGCCGATGCCCCGGGTGCCGGCCAGCACCAGGTCGTGCAGCGCGGCCACCGGCAGGACCAGCGACAGCGCCCGCAGCATCTCGGTCATCGTGGACGCGGCGTCCTGACCGACCAGGTGCGGAGCCAGGCGCGGAGCCGCGACGTACAGCCCGCGGCGGCACCCAAGGACAAGACGATGACCGGGACGGCCGCGATCGCGAGCGTGCGAGGCAGGTCGGCGGCGCGCCCGGAGGCGAGCTGTGCCGGCAGCGCGCGGACGAGCCCGGTGTCGGTGCCCAGGAGGGCGACCGCCTCGAGGATGAGGAACGTCGAGGTCGCGGCGAACAGCGTGCCCGCCACCGTGGGGGAGAAGCCGTTGGTGACGACGACGACGAGCAGGACGCCGAACACCGCGCTGAACCCCGCGCCCACGACGCTCGCCGTTCCTCGCCTGGCGAGCTTCGCCAGCTGACCTCGGTGGTCGACGTCGGTCGGCGCGGGGCTGTCGTCATCGAGGTGCTCGGGTCACCGCGCGCTTGTCTGCTTCGTCGCGGGCGTGGCCGGGGTCGAGGTCGAACGCGGCCGGGCCGGCCGCGACGTGTCGCGGCCCGCGAGTGCACCACCAGGGCGGCGAGCGCGGCCCCGTGGGTGCTGACGTGGGTGGCGATCTGCGCGACCTCCCGCAGGCGGGTCCGTCCAGCGGTCACGACGACGAGGCCGAGGTCGGCGGCGCCGACGACCGCCTCGCCCTCGACGCTGTCGATGCCCGGCGACTGGAGCACGACCAGGTGACCGGCCTCGAGCAGCGGTGCGAGCACGGTGCGGAGCCGGTCGGCGGTGAGCAGCTCACGGCTCTGGTGGCTGAACCCCCAGGGCAGCAGGCAGAGCAGGGGCTCGACGCTGGGCTGCAGCATCTTCAGGACGCTGAGCCGTTCGTGGAGCAGCGCCTCGGCCAGGCCCCGTTCCTCGACCTCCAGGCCACTGCCGGTCCGGTCGGACCGTCGGTCCGGACCAGCACGACGCGGTGACCGGCCTTGGCGAACGACTCCGCCACGGCCTCCGAGACGGCAGCATCGGCCTTGCCGCTCCCGGCAGGGGCCACGGCGATGATCTCCGGCGTGTTCTCGAGGTCCAGGATCTTGGCGCGCAGACGCCTCATGGTGGTCTCGACGTTCTCGACGGCACTGGTTCGGGGCACCCCGGGTCGCCATCCCCGAGGAGGCGCGGCGGCGAGGACCGGCAGGCCGAACGCCTCCACCTCGGGCGCGGACCGGACGCGTCCGCTGAACCGCTCCACCATCGCGGCGATCAGGCATCCGAGCGCCAGCCCGGCGAGCGAGGCAGCGATCAGCATCAGGAGCGGGGTGAGGTTGCCGGTGCTCGTGGCCGCGGCCGCCGGGGAGATCACGGTGCCGGCCGGAGACTCGCTGTTCTCCAGGTAGGAGCGCTGGGCGCGGAGGCTGACCAGCTCGTTGCGCAGGGCGGTGGCCAGCTCCGACTGGAAGAGGCGCTGGGCGTCGCTGCCCTTCTGGGCGGCGACCGTCGCGGCACGAAGGTCGTCCACGACGCTGAGGGTCTGCGTCTCGACGCGGTCGATGCGCTCCTGGTTGACCTCGGTGGCGCGCCGTTCACGGTTGTCGAGGTAGGACGGGCCAACGCATCCGCGACCTGTCGGGCCACGACCCGATCGTCGGACGAGTAGGACATCTCGAGGATCTGGGTGTTGGCCGGCACCGTGATCTCCACCCCGCGCTTGACTCCCTCCGTCGTCAGGGTCGGGTTCTGATCGGCCACCACCGCCTCGAGCACCTCTGCCGAGCGCGCCACCTGAGCCTCGGTCTCGAGACTGGTCAGCTCGTCCTGACGCACCGAGGACGGCGCGGGCGCGAACGGGTTCCCGACTGCGGGATTCACCAGGACGCGAGCGGTGCTGGTGTAGGTCGCCGGCTGGGCCGCGGCCACGAGCCATCCGACGAGCACGCCGACGGCCAGGAACGACACGACGATGAACAAGTGGCGTCGTACGGCCCGGAGCAGCGAGGGACGGGAGACGGCCGGTGGGCCTTCAGCCTGCATGGTGATCATCCTTGGGTAGGAACGGGGCTTCGGTCAGGAAGGTGTCGAGGTCGTGGGTTCGGCTGGGTCTGCCCGGCGCGTCTCCGGTCGCGGCGGGCACCCAGAAGGCATCCGGCGAGCAACCCGATCATCGCACCCGAGGTGATGGGCACCTCGGAGTTGGAGTAGTCCGGCACGGTTGGCACGCGTGCGGGGTCCACCACCTCGGCGGGAATCAGGCGAGCCTCCTCCAGCTCCTGGAGGCCGTTGCGAAGCTCGAGGATCTGCACGAAGAGATCGTCGGCGGCGGGAATGACCACGCCTCCGCTCTGCTCGCGTGCCAGCAGGTCCTCCTGGCCGCCGAGCCACAGGCGCAGCAGGCGGAGCTGGTCGAGGCGCAGCGAGCCGAGCGTGTTCCGGCGGACCTGCACCAACGCGTCCACGGCGTCGTTCGCGGCCTGTGCGGCCGCCGGGGCGGAGGTCGCCGTCACGGTCACGTGCAGGACGTGGCTGTTGGGCGACGCGGTGACGGACAGGTGCTCCCTGGCGGCGTCCGCGGGGGTGCCCAGGGCCGCCCCGACCACCTCCAGCACCTGCGGGCTGTGGAGCAGCTGGGCGTCGGTGTCGATGCTGACCTCGGGCGGTGCGAGACCGACGCCCGTGGGCAGGACGTACTTGGGGACCGGCGAGAGCGCGACCGACGCGGTCGAGGAGTACGTCGTCGGCTGAAGGGACGACCAACCGAGGCCGACCAGCAGCCCCACCGCCATGAGCGCCCCGATCACTTTCACGGTGCCGTCGCACGAACCGCGGGTAGTCGGACCAGAGGGGCAGCCCCTGGGGTTCGGTCAGGACACCCATGCGGGATCTCGTCCGAGCAGGGCGGCGAGCGCCCGGTCGTGGGGCTGGAAGTGCTCACGCAGCCGGCTGCGCGTCGCGTCCGGCATCGGCGAGCTCGGCCGGGCGTTCCAGCGGTCGAAGCGGTCGGGCAGGACCTGCGGCAGCTCCAGGAAGTCGAGGACGCCGCCGTACGTGGTCTCGGGGCGCTCGAAGAAGGATTCGCTCTCGATGACGTGGATCCGGTCCTTGGCGAAGAACCGGCCCATCCGGTCGAGCTGCTCGGCGTACTGGCCGCGGCGCACGTAGGCGTGGTGGCGGTGACTGAAGCTCTGGTACGCCGGGTCGGCGACCATGCGCTCCACCTGGCCCTCCAACCGCTCGTCCTCCAGCTCGAGCGCGCGCTCGAACTGCTCGGTCTCGTAGCCGCGCGCCAGCTCGTGCTTGTGGGCGGAGTACGCGCGCTCGATGGGGTCGCGGAGCATGGCCAGGATCTTCACCTCCGGGAGGTGGCTGGCGATCCGCTCCGCGGCGCACGGGTGGAACATGTAGTAGCCGCTCGCCTCGAACGTGATGGGAGCGCCGGGCGTGTCCGCTGCTCCGCCTGGCCACGGTGGCGGTCGTCGGGAAGTGACCGCGGTACCAGGAGAAGTCGCGGTGGTAGTTGATGTCGAAGTAGTTGACGCCCTTGTGGTAGTTGGCCTGGTTCACCAGCGGGTGCGTCATCAGACGCTCGAAACAGCGACGTGGTGCCCGCTCGCTGGGCTCCCACCAAGATGAACGACGGGAGCTGACGACGCTCGGCGGTGATCGAGCCCAGCTGCACGGACACGGACCGCCCCACCGTCTTCAGCGGGTGGGGGACAGCAGAGCGCACACTCATGATCGTCCTTCCGACGGTTCGCGATGGGGTTGTTCCAGCAGACGTGCGAGCAGCGAGACCACCCAGGCCGTGCGGCGCGCGAACTCAGACGTCGAGCCATGGGTCAACGCGTCGACGTACCGGACGGCCATCTCGAGCAGGTAGAGCCGGACGATGAGGTCGTGGCTGGCCGGGTCCACGCCGAAGATGTCCAGCGTGGGGGAGACCGAACGCAGGAAACGATCCTCCTGGAGCTGCTCGTCACGGTGCCCCGGGCGGACCGGTTGAGCGATGAAGTGGACACCGTCGAAACCGAGCGGCACCTCGGCGTCGTAGCGCTCCCAGTCCCACAGCTGCAGGACCCCGTCGCCCATGCCCATGTTCCACGGGCCCCAGTCCCCGTGCCAGCCGCCCAGACTCACCTCGACGTCCCCGTCGCGGGCCTCGATCGCCTCGGCGGCGGCGGGCAGGCTCGAACCCTGGCCGGCGTGCCGGGGAGCAGCTCCGGGCGCGCTCGCGCAGCCGGGACCAGAAGGCGCTCTCAGCCAGCGGGAGGGTTTGCACCCCGCCGAGCCTCGCCACCTCGAGCATGGCGGCGATGCGCGTCTCGGCACTGACCGGGACCGCGGCGTCGGGCGACAGGGCTGACATCACGAGGACGTCGAGACCGGACCAGGGGCTGTCGTCCAGGAGCTGGGGCGCGCGGAAGGACTGGGGTCCGAGTCGGCCGATCCAGGCCAGCGACTTCGCCTCGCGATGGACCAGCCCGGCCGTCAGGGCGTTGTGCCCCACTTTCGCGTAGCCCAGCAAGGTGCCGTCGAGGGCGAAGATCTGCAGCACGGGCTTCTGGTTGACCCTGCGGGGGCCCAGCACCACGCCGACGCGGACCTGCGTTCCGAAGACGTTCGCGAGATGGGTCTCGATCGAGTCGGTCCCCGGCTCCATGCCCGGGACGCGCAGCCGCGGCCAACGCGACAGCGCGAATGCGGGTGACCGGACAGACCGCTGCAGCACGCTGCGCATCGGCCCGACCAGCCTCGAGCCGTCGTTGCCGAGCCGCCGCAGCATCGTGGCGGCGGCCGGCAGGTCAGCCGGGACCAGCAGCCGCGGGTTGCGGGTGCTGGGGAAGATGTAGGCGTCGCGGTGAGTGGCCTCGGCGCGACGGATGCTCCGGGTGACGTACGGCTTGCCACAGGGCGCGGGCCACAGCAGCTCGGCGACCTCTGCGGCGTACGACGACGATGCGTCGGTGGGGGACGGCTTCACGTCGACACCTCCTCCGGTGGCAGGTCGGCACGAGCCATCAGGCCGATCGCGATGAGGGCGGTGAACATCGCGGAGCCCAGGGAGTCGTAGAAGAAGAAGCACAGCACCGCCACCAGCAAGACGCTGCATCCCGTCACGTTCAGCGGCGAGACCCCTCGGGCGCGGTGCAGGAACTGCACACCGAAGAACGCCAGGCAGAGGATCGTCCCCACGAAGCCGGTCGTCAGCATCAGGCGCCACATGAACCCCTGCGTCCCCAGAGGTGGCGCGGCGCACTGGTGGCACTGCTCGGTCTCACCGCCCGCCAGCGAGCTGAAGCTCCCCTGCATGGTGCGGGTCGTCCCGTAGCCGACCAGGGGGGACCCTGCTGCGGTGACGGACGCGACCGTCTGTGCCGTGCCGGCCCGGCGGTCGTTGCTGTGCGGGGTCTCCACCCGCAGCAGCAGGGTGTCGTACAGGGGTGAGGAGGCGAAGAGGAGGCCACCCACGAGCAGCGCGGCGACCAGGCCCTGCAGGGCGCGACCGCGTCCGTTGATGGCGAGCCGCCCGGCGGCGTACACGGCGGCCAGCACGAGCGAGAGCCACAGGCCCCGGTTGAGGGAGAAGACGATGGGGAACACCGCCCCGAGCAGGATGAACGGAGCGACCTTGCGTCGCCAGCCCGCATCTCGACCGAACCACGCGAGGATGAAGAAGGGCAGGTACAACGCCAGGTTGTTGCCCCAGGAGTTGGAGTAGGCGAAGGGCGCCGTCGGCCGCGCCTGCGCATATCCCAAGAAGTCGACCGTCGAGGACAGGGACGGGTGGATGAGCGTGCGCACGAAGTTCTTGGATGTGAGGCTCTGGGGTATCAGGAGCTCCATCGGCGAGGTGAACTCGAGCGTCGGGATCAGCACGGCGAGCATCCCGAAACCGATCGTCACGACGAACATCCACGCCAGGAGCCTCACGATCCACAGCGTGGACACCTGGCGCGCGGTGTTGAGCACGTAGAGCATCGCGATCGTGATCGCGACGTACCAGGCGTACCAGACGGTGAACCCGGCGAACCGGCCCAGTCCTCCGCCCGGCACCGTCCCGGGCGCGATGGCCTTGATCAGGAGCACGCCGGCGAGCGTCCACACGAGGAAGAGCAGCCAGAGTGCGAAGCCGCGCGGAACGCGCACGGACCCCTGCCGGTACAAGATGACCGCCATCGCGGCCGCCGCTGCGAAGAAGATCAGCTCGGCCAGGCCGAGGGCCCACCACAGGGGAAAACCGAGATACAGGGCGGCAAGGGGCCAGCCCGGCTTGAGGAATCGGGGGCCCGGCGCCTCGGGCGCGGCGAGCGAGGACTGAAGTGTGCGCGCCGACATCACGCGCCCCTTGGCGGTGAGCCGCACCCGTACCGTCGCTCGACCAGCTGGGCAGGTCACGCGGTGACGACCCGGCGCGCCGTGACAGGCAGCGCCGAGCGCCAGGCGTCGTCGAGCTGCAGCTCGATGCGTCCTTCGGTGAACCGCGTCCGGCTGCCCGCGACCCCGTGGCTGCGATCGAGGGTGACGCTGTTCTCCCGACGTGCGCCAGGGCTCCGGGCGCCGGCGCCAGACCGACGCCCTGCAGGGCGCGCTCGAGCGTCGGCCGCGGACGCGCGACGAGGTCCTCGTAGCGGACTCGGGCGGCGTGCGGCGCATCCGCCGACAAGACGGCGGACTCCAGCTGCAGTGCGGCCCACAGCATGGCCAGCCGGTGCGGGGAGTAGGTCCCCATCAGGTCCCCGTCGGTCGACTGGGGCTTGCGGATGCCGGTCTTGTTCCACGAGTTGGCGACGCCGCGCGAGTCGCGGACCAGGTTGAGAACCCGCAGGTCGAGGCCGTCGATGCGGCGCAGCGCGAAGAGCTGGGCGGTCGACTTGCTCGCGTCCACTACCACGTCGCACCCGGACACGGCAGCGATCGCCCGGTAGAGCCGGAGGTGGGCGTCGAGGTACTCGTCGAGTCGCGCAGGTACGCCGCCCCGCCAGCCCGGTCACCATCTGGGGCACGTACCGCTGCCGCACCACGCGCGGCTGGAGGTCTGACATCCGGCCGGTCACCGTCGACCAGCCACCGAACGCGTTCTCGCCCACAGCGGTCCAGAAGGGACAGGCGGAGAAGGGCTCGCCGCAGCCGCAGCGCTGGTCCTGCGTCGCCACCCTGGAGAACAGTGCATTGACCTCGCCCGCGTTGACAGATCCGGGGACGGCGCCGAGCATGCGTTCGAGCAGGGGCTGCCCGGTAGGCATACGCCCACGATGTGGAGCACCTTCAAGACGTTCCCCCGCAGCATGATTACTAGGATGCCATGGCCCGGCGAGCGGGCTGCGCCCCCGACGCTAGATTGCACGTGAGAAGTGTGGCGTCGGATAGACCATCCATCCCCGAATTTCGGGGGGTTCGACCTCGAGGAGACGGCGTTGTCAGCAGCAGGACGAGGAACCACGGTCCGATGGTGGTCGCTTTCGTCGGTTGTCGCAGTACTGCTGTTGTGTGCGGCGGTGAGCGGATGTGCGAACACCGATGCGAAGGACGGGGTGGAGCAGGAGCCGACCCCGCAGGCGGAGGAGTCCACGTCCGGTCCGGACCTGTCCGATGCGGACCTGTGGTTGTCGTTCGAGGACTCGTCGACGTCCAGCGAGGGAGTCACGGAGTTCCCCGACGCGCTCGGCGGTGTCTTCGCCGGCCGAGTGGTGGCGGCCAACGACGGTGAGGTCGAGGTGGTCCCGGGGGCGGACGAGGCAGGTGACGCGGTGGCCTTCCCGGAGCTCTGCAAGGCGCGGAAGGGGTGCCCTCGCGCCATGCTGGAGGTCGAGTCGGACCTGGCGCTCAATCCCGGAGTCAGCGATTTCGAGTACGGCGCAAGCGTCTGGCTGGCGCCGGATCAGGTGACGACCGGGTCCAACATCATGCAGAAGGGCAGGTTCGCGACGGAGGGCGGACTGTGGAAGCTCCAGGTGGACAGCGAAGAGGGTCTGCCCAGCTGCGTCTTCCGCTCGGGAGAGGACCTGGTCAAGGTGCGGTCGACCGTCTCGATCGCCGACTCCGAGTGGCACCGGGTGAAGTGCCGGCGCGACGCGACCGGCGTCACCATCAGCGTCGACGACGTCACCGACCGGGTCGACGGGCCGGCCGAGTCGGTGGACAACGACTGGCCGATCCGCATCGGCAGCCCCGGGGTGGGCGATCTGGACGACCAGTTCCACGGCCGGGTCGACGACGTGTTCTTGAGGATCGACCCCGAGGACTGACGTCAGGCCGGGCGGGCCACCCAGTCGGAGGCGAGCAGGTCGGCGAAGGCCCGCTCCCTGCTGCCCTGGAGCTCCCACGTGCCTTCCGGCGCGTTCAGGTTGGAGTTGTAGTAGGACATCGAGATGATGTTGTGCTCGCGGGCATACTGCGCCGCGTCGCGGAGCCACTCCGCCGCCAGGCCGGGGTTGCTCGGGTCGTCTCGGCAGCCGTACTCACCGATCGCGATCGGGCGGTCGCCGACCCAGCTCATGATCTCGTCGGCCTTGCTGCCGAAGCTGTTCCAGGGTTTCCCGTTGGAGGGAGACCAGTGGTTGTAGAGGTCGAATCCCAAGACTGACGCCTCCGGGACGATCCACGCAGCCGGGTCGGCGTCGTGGCGAACCGGGTCGAAGGTCCACTGCTGCAAGACGGGGCACACGATGACGAGGGGCGCGGTCTCGGCCGCCAGCTCGATCAACCGACGCTGCATGGCCACGAAGTCGGGCGGCTGCATCCCCGGCGGCCCGGTGTCGTTCTCGGGCTCGTGGTGAAGGGTGAAGAGCAGGGGTGCCGAGATTGCGGCCAGCGGGTCGAGCATGCTGGCCAGCCATTGGTCCTGCGCCCCGGTCGCGATGTCCCTCCAGGTCCCCTGCGGCTTGATCGAGACGTGGGGCAGACGCTGATTGGCGAGATCGTCGAGGCAGCGGTTGATCAGCTGTTGGGTCTCGTTGAGGTCCGGGGTGAAGAAGGACCGGTTGACCGACAGGGGACGCCCGAGCCGGTTCTCCCATTCCAGCAGCGACCGATGGCTCGGGACCGACGCCCCGTAGTACATCTGTCCGGGCGCCGGCAGGTGCGGGGCGGCGACGGGCGACGACACCCGAGGAGTGGGGGTCACGGGCTGCGGAGGGGGCGTAGGAGCAGCCGTCTCGGCAACGATCGGGCGCTCGCTGCGACACGACGTCGCCACGACTGAGACTGCCACGGCGGCGCCGAGCCCCAGCAGGTCCCGACGAGCGAGTGTCATGGCACGAGCCTATGCATCGTGGCAAAGGCCCGCGAGGGGTGCCGGGCGAGGTCACCCAAAGTGGGGAGAGTGCGCGGAAACACTCCCCAATAATGAGGATTGGCGGAGGGGACCCGCGCCGGGTCGGCGGCGGTTTGTGAAGATGGCACGACCATGACGACCGAACGAGCGTGCCGAGCCGTGCCCCGGTGCGCCATCGTGCGAGGAGCCGGCCGATGACCGGCCCCGTGCTGCTGGTGACCACGCAGGGGGGTCACCTCGCGCACCTGCTCGCGCTGCGCTCCTGGTGGGAGGGCAAGGACCGCCTGTGGGTGTGCCCCGACACCCCGGACGTGGTGGACCGGCTCGCCGGCGAGCGCATCGTCTGGTCGCACTCGCCCACGACCCGCAACGTGCCCAACCTGGTGCGCAACTCGGTGCTCGCGTGGCGGGTGATGCGACGGGAGCGTCCCTCGCTGGTCGTCAGCGCCGGCGCCGGAGTGGCCGTGCCGTTCTTCGTGGCCGCGTGGCTCTTCCGTGTCCCCACCGTCTTCATCGAGGTCTACGACCGGATCGACAGCCCGACGATGACCGGGCGCCTGTGCGGGCCGTTCACCACGCGACGCATCGTCCAGTGGGAGAGCCAGCTCGAGTTCTACCCCGACGCCCACCTCGTGGGACCGCTGCTATGACGGCCCTGGTGGTAGCGCTCACGGGGACCGACCATCACCCGTTCGAGCGGATGGTGGACTGGATCGACGCGGCGGCTGCCCGTCGCGAGGACGTACGTTTCGTGATCCAGCACGGGGCGACCCGGCCACCACGGGTGGCCGAGGGAAGCGACTTCTTCGCCCACGACCGTCTAGTCGCGCTCCTCTCGGAGGCGTCCGTGGTCGTGTGCCACGGCGGTCCGGGCACCATCATGGATGCCCGGGAGGCCGGGCACGTGCCCCTGTGCATCCCCCGCGACCCGCTGCTCGGCGAGCACGTGGACGGTCACCAGCAGCGTTTCGCCTCGCTCGCCGGCGGATCCGGTGTCGTCCGTCTCATCGCGTCCGCCGAGACCTTCCACCACGAGCTCGAGAACGCCCTGGCCCCGGAGCAGGCCCTGCGCGCGGTCCGGGCGACCAACCAGGACAGGGACGCCGCGCGGGCGCGGGCGGCCTCCGAGCTCGACGAGGTCGCCGCGCTCCGGCCGCGCCGGCTGGGTCGGCGGCGTACATCTCGATGACTTACCGCGAATGGGTGACGTTCGGCCGCGGTCGGGCGAGACTGGATGTGCGGTCAGCGACGATGGCCGCACGGAACGTCGTCACGGGAGACGATCACGGTTCACCGGCATAGCTTCGCGGTTTAGGTTTCACGGGCATAGGGGGACAGGCGTGTCACGCATCACCGTCGTGTATCTGGGTGGCTTCGGGCGCTCGGGGTCCACGCTGGTCGAGCGCGTGCTCGGCGCCGCCGACGGCTGGGTCAACATCGGCGAGCTCGTCGACCTCGCCCGTTCCGTCGCGCCCGCCGACGAGCTCTGTGGCTGCGGAGAGCGCTTCTCGACGTGCCCGGTGTGGTCGCAGGTCGGTGAGTCCGCGTTCGGTGGCTGGACCCCCGAGGTGCTGGACCGGCTGACCCGCCTGCACCGCGCCGCTGCCCGGCAACGCCACCTGCCCGGCCTGCTGGGCGGCCGCCTGCCGGTGTCGGACTCCCTGACCGAGCTTCGCGCTGACTACGAGCGGATCTACCGCGCGGTGGCCGAGGTGACGGGCGCCGAGGTGATCGTCGACGCGTCGAAGGGACCTGCCTTCGGGCTCGCCCTCTCGGGTGCGCCCGGCGTGGACCTGCGGATGCTCAACGTGGTGCGCGACCCCCGAGCCGTCGCCTGGTCCTGGCAGCGTCACGTCGAGCGGCCGCAGACCACGGGCGGCGCCGAGGAGATGTGGCGCATCCCCGCCCGTCGGTCGGGCGCCCAGTGGAGCGCCCTGCAGCTGGAGATGGCGGCCATCGCGACGTGGGGCGGCGTGCCCTTCGCGCGCCTGCGCTACGAGGACTTCGTGACCGACCCGGTCCAGACCCTGGTGTCCGCCACCGAGACGCTCGGGGTGCCGCTCTCCGCCGCCGACCTGCCGACCGTGGACGGCGGCCGGATCGTGCTCGGCCCCAGTCACGGGCTGTCCGGGAATCCCGGACGCTTCCGATCGGGGCCCATCGAGCTCCGGCGCGACGACGGCTGGACCACGCAGATGCGCGCGACCGATCGCGCCGTCGTCACCGCCCTGACCCTGCCCCTGCTCAGCGCCTACGGCTACCCCACTGTCGCGGGTCAGGCCCCGGCGCCCGCCAAGACGCGATCGACACGACCCGAGGAGCCACCCGTGACCGCACCCGAACCCGGACCAGCGACCGCAGACTCGACGACTGACGCCTCTCCGCTGGTGACCGTCGTCATCCCGACGCGGGGCCGTCCGGCTCTGCTGCTGGAGACGTTGGCCGCCATCGTCGCCCAGGACTACGCGGGCCCCCTCGAGGTGTTCGTGGTCCATGATCGCGAGGAGGCGGACGACAGCCTGGCCGACCTCTCGCGCCCCGGCCGGAAGATCGTCCCGATGGTCAACACCCGCACGGGCGGACTCTGCGGTGCGCGCAACACCGGCGCCCTGCTGTCCCGGGCCGACTTCGTGGCGAGCTGCGACGACGACGACCTCTGGTACCCCGCCAAGGTGCGCCTCCAGGTCGAGCGGCTCAGGACCGACACCGACCTGCTGGCCGTCGGCGCCGGGATCAGGCTGCTCATGGGGGAGCGCGGTGACGTCGAGTGGCCGGCTCGCGACCCCATCGTCACGCACGCCCGACTGCTGGAGAACCGCGTCAAGGAGCTGCACAGCTCGACGCTCATGATGCGTCGCTCCGCCTTCGACGTCGCGGGGCTCTACGACGAGGAGCTGCCCTTCGGCCACGGTGAGGACTACGACTGGCTGCTCCGGGCGAGCCGGGTGGGCTCGGTGGGAGCGGTCCAGGAGATCCTGGCCGACATCCGCAAGGACGTGCCGTCCTGGTTCCGCGATCGCTGGCTCAACACCGCCACCGCGCTGGAGTACCTGCTCGAGAAGCACCCCGACTTCCGTGATCGTCGACGCGGCCACGCCCGGATGCTCGGCCAGATCGCCTATGCGCGAGCCGCGGCCGGTGAGCGGGGGCGCGGCGCCCGGATCGCCGGTCGCGCGCTGTGCCGGTATCCCGCCGCGCCACACGCGTGGCTCGCGCTCGCGGTGGCCGGGCCGGGCATCGAGCCTCGTCGGATGCTGTCGCTGTCGCGTCGTCTCGGGCGGGGGCTGTCATGAGCAGGCTGCCCAACTTCTTGTACGTCGGCCCCGACAAGGCCGGGTCGTCCTGGCTGCACGAGGTCCTCCTCAAGCACCCCGACGTCTACCTGAGCCCGGCCAAGGACCTCTACTTCTTCGACCGCTACTACGACCGTGGGCTGGAGTGGTACGCCTCCCAGTTCCGCGACGCGCGCAACGAGAAGGTCGTGGGCGAGGTCTGCCAGGACTACCTGTTCCACCCCGAGGCGGCGAGCCGCATCCACGAGACCCTCGGCCCGGTCCGGGTGATGGTCTCGCTACGGGACCCGGTGGAGCGCGCCTGGTCGTCGTACCTCTACATGCGCAAGCACGGCATCGGCCCGGACACCTTCGCCGAAGCGCTGCGGAGCCGACCCGAGCTCCTCGAGCACGGTCGCTACGCCACGGGTCTCGACCGTTTCCTCAAGCAGTGGCCGCGCGAGCTGGTCCACGTCGCCCTGTTCGACGACCTGGCGGCCGACCCGCAGCAGTTCATCGACTCCGTCACCGGGTTCTTGGGGGTCGCCCCGCTGCCGTTGGCGACCAAGGACCTCGAGGCCCGGCTGCCCGCGGCCAAGGCCCGATCGGTGCGCATCGCCTCGGTGGCCCGGCGCAGCGCCGACTGGGTGCGGCTGCACGACGGCGCGAAGCTCGTGGGGACGGTCAAGCGCTCTCCGCTCGTCCAAAGAGTGCTCTACCGTCCGATCGACCGCGCTGCCGTACGACCCGACCCGGCCGACGTCCTCACGGTGCGGAACGCCCTGGCGCCCGAGATCGAGTCGCTGGAGCGCACCCTGGGGCTCCGACTCGGCGAGGCCTGGGGCTGGTAGCTGCGGGTCGCAGGAAGGCCGGCCACGGGGCCCAAGGGGGTCAGGTCGCGTGCTGCCAGTAGACGTGATGGGCCAGGCCGACCGCCGCCAGCTGCGAGGACACCTCGAGCTTGCCCAGGATCGACTTCACCTGGGACCGCACCGTCGCCTCCGAGACCACGCTGAGGCGGGCGATGTCTCGGACGCTCTGCCCCTCGATGAGGCCGCCGAGGACCTGCTTCTCGCGTGGCGTGAGGAGCTCCAGCCGGCGCCGCATGTCATCGGTCACCGTTCGCTCGCTGCGCCAGGCGTCGAGCAGCGACTCCAGCTCATCGGGCGTCATCACGGGCAGGCCCTGGTGGAGCTTGCGCACCACGCTGAGGATCTCCTGGAGCGGCCGGACCTTCGGGAGGATCTTGCGCGCACCCTGTCGTACGCAGGCCCCCCAGCGTCCCATGTCGGTCGACGCCGTCACCACGACCACGTTGGCGCCTGCCTGGGCCAGCGGCGCGATCAGGGACATGCCGTCGCCGAAGCGACCCAGGTCCAAGTCGAGCAGCACGAGGCGCGGGTGGCTGCGCAGGGCAGTGGATCGCAGGGTGGCCATGGACCCGCCGACCTCGGGCAGGGCGAGGGTGCGCACGTCGTAGCCCTCGAGGGACAGGGCGAGCTCGAGCGACTCGGCGAAGAGCACGTGGTCCTCGATGATGAGCACCCGGCTGTTGAGCCGAACGACGGGAGTCGCGGACATGACTAGGCCGTCCGGCTTCGCGCGTCGGCCGACACGGTCGGGATTTCGCTGGGTGCAGCGCGCGAGACCGCCTCGGGTCTGCCGCTGTCGTTCTTCTTTTTCGTCGCCAGATCTCGCATGCGTCCGTGCCCCACTACCCCTAGTGCCGAGCCCGGTCGTTGCCAACCCGTCTCGACTCCCGCCGAACAA
Source organism: uncultured Actinomycetota bacterium (assembly GCA_963807335.1). Taxonomy (GTDB): domain Bacteria; phylum Actinomycetota; class Actinomycetes; order Propionibacteriales; family Nocardioidaceae; genus Nocardioides. The sequence goes on along the minus strand of CAWEBT010000007.1, from coordinate 9,752 downwards.
CGGTCCCCCACGGATCGCTGCGTATGCGTCCCCCGATCGGCCGCGTAATTACTGTAGGCCAGTTCTCGGGCGTGTCCAGCCCCACCCGACCGGATACTCAATTTGGGGCACGAGGGTCAGGATGGATTCAATGACTAGACGACCGAGGCTTTCGGCATCCCCAATTGGGTGCACTTCCCTGTTGTTGGGCTGGTGCCGGTGCATCAGTGGGTGCATCGTGAGACCAGACGTGATGACACGTCCGGTCCCGGCAGGAGGGCAGGCTCATGGTGCGCACGCGTACGGCGGAGAAGGGTGAGAACGGGTCAATGACACCGGTCGGCGTCGTCCTCATCCTGTCTCGACTCCAGCTGATGTCGCAGACGGTCACTGCGGCGCTCCAGGGACGCGGTGTCCACGCGGAGACGACGGGTTGGGCTGCGGGCGTGTACCGCGCCACCCACGACCTCACCGAGATCGACGTGGTGCTGCTGCTCGACGACCTGGAGGACCGGGACTCCGTGGAGGCCACGCAAGCCCTGGTCACCGCGTCCTCGGCCAGGTTCCTGGTCCTGACCAACCACCCCGAGGGGCCAGGGTGGGGGGCGCTGCTCGCCAGCGGCGCGGCGGCCCTGATGCCGTCGGAGTCGTCGCTCGACGACGTGGAGGAGGGGGTGGCCCTGGTGCTCAGGGGTGGCTCGCCGATGCCCGACGGCCGACGGGACCGCCTCGTCCGTGAGTGGGAGAGCTGGCTGGCCGAGGACGACCACCTCCGAGCCCGGATGGCGCTGCTCTCACCGAACGAGCGGAGGGTTCTGGAGCTGTTGGCGCGCGGCTACCGCCTCGACGACATCGGGGCAGAGCTCGAGATCGCCGAGGCCACGGTCGGCAGCCACATCGAGTCGATGCGCCGCAAGCTCGGCGTCGGCGACCAGCTCGACGCGGTGGCCGTGGTCCGCCGGCTCGACGGCTCGATCGGCGGCTCACCGCTCACCTTCCCGCGACAGAGGAAGGCCGACTGACAGCGCGGCGATGCACAGGGCCGGGCGCCCGGAACCGTGAGGGACGCCCCTTCGGACCCGGGCACGGCGTGAGAGGCTGCCCTTCGTGACCACCGAGAACCCGACCGTCGACCTCTCCGATGACCACGCCTTCGCCGTCTGGGCCGCCGAGCAGGCCGGAGCGCGCCTGCTCGAGGTCCGCGCGGAGGGACTGGAGGGCCGTGAGCTCAAGGACGCCGGTGACGCCGCCGCCCAGGAGCTGCTGGCCCACCTGCTCGCGCAGCACCGCCCCGACGACCACGTCCTCTCCGAGGAGGCGCGTGACGACAAGTCGCGGCTGACCGCGAGCCGGGTGTGGATCATCGACCCGCTCGACGGCACCCGCGAGTTCTCCGAGCCGCCGCGCGACGACTGGGCCGTGCACGTGGCCCTCTGGGTGGACGGCGAGCTGACGGCCGGTGCCGTGGCGCAGCCCGAGCTCGGCGAGACGTTCAGCACCGCCGTCCCCAGCGTGGTGCCGGCGCGCACGTCCGACCGGCCGCGCATCGCCGTCTCCCGCAGCCGCCCGCCCGCGTTCGTCGAGGCGCTCGCCGCCGAGCTCGGCGCCGACCTGGTGCCGATGGGCAGCGCCGGCGTCAAGGTGATGAGCGTGGTGCGTGACGTCGCGGACGCCTACGTGCACGCAGGCGGTCAGTACGAGTGGGACAACGCGGCGCCGGTCGCGGTGGCCCGCGCCGCCGGTCTCTTCTGCTCGCGCGTGGACGGCTCCGAGCTCGTCTACAACAAGGACGACGTCTCGCTGCCCGACCTGATCGTGTGCCGACCGGAGCTGGCCGACGCGATCGTCGGCTTCGTCCGCACGCACGGCACCGACTGACGTCTTGGTGTCCCATGTCCTGCTCGACGCCGATGGCGTCGTGCAGCAGGTGCGCGGCGGGTGGCGCGCGACGATGACGCGCCTGCTGGGTGACCGGGCCGACGAGTTCGCCGGCCTCCTGCCGGGCATCGAGACGCCCACGCTGGCCGGGGACGGCCACTTCACCGCCGCGCTGGCGGCAGCCCTCGTCGAGCGCGGTCTCGACGTGCCGGTCGACGAGCTCTACGCCGAGCTCTGGCTGGCGATCGACGTGGTACCCGACTCGGTGGCGCTCGTGCGGTCGCTCCGGGCCGCCGGCCACGGCGTCCACCTCGGGACCAACCAGCACGCCGAGCGGGCGTCGTACATGAAGAGCGAGCTGGGGTACGACGACCTGTTCGACACCTGCTTCTACAGCTGCGACCTCGGGTTCGCGAAGCCCGACGTGGCGTACTTCGCGGGGGTGGCCGCGGCGCTGGGTGTGCCGACCGGCGAGGTGCTGTTCGTCGACGACAGCGCAGCCAACGTGCGCGGCGCGGTTGCCGCCGGGATGCCCGCCGTGCAGTGGACGATCGGCGACGGTCCCGCGGAAATCCGCTCGCTGCTCGCCGACCACGGTGTCAGGCTGGCGACATGAGCTCCTTCATCTCGCACACCGCCGTCGACTGCCGCAACGCCTATGAGCTCTCGGAGTGGTGGAAGCAGCTGCTCGGGTACGTCGACCTGCCCGACGACCCCAACGAGCCCGGCCACGAGGAGTGCCTGATCCGGGACGCCGAGACCGGGCACCAGATCCTGTTCATCGAGGTGTCCGACGAGAAGTCGGTGAAGAACCGGCTGCACTTCGACCTGCGCCCCCGCACCGGCACCCGTGACGAGGAGGTCGTGCGCGTGCGCGCGCTCGGCGCGACCGAGGTGGCCGACCACCGCGGCAAGTACGGACCCGGCACCGGTTGGGTCGTGCTGGCCGACCCCGAGGGCAACGAGTTCTGCATCCTGCGCTCGGAGGACGAGAGCTCGGGCGCGTAGTGATCGATCCCGGCCGGGGTGCTGGTGTTCACCCGCCGGGACGGTCCGGCCGTGCCGTGCCGTCGGACCTAGGCTGCGATGCATGACGGAGTACCAGGTGACGCGGTGGCGGGAGCTCCCGTCGATGGTCGCGGCCCGGACGGGCGACGAGACCGTGAAGTCCCAGCTGGCACCGCGGTTCCAGGAAGCGATCGATGAGGCTGCGATGCGACTGGGTGACACCGGAGCCGACGACTACCTCGCGGGCTGGGAACGGTCCCCCTGGACCGAGGCGGACGGAACGCCGGCCGAGGTGCTCGACCGGGTCGCCGCGGAGCTCGACGCACAGTGGCCCGCCGACCGGATCGCCGGCTATCTCGAAGGGCTGGACCGGTGAACCGGCTTGCGGCACTGCTGGGCGCGGCCCGTCCGGTGCTGCTCGACGGCGGCATGGGCACGCTGCTGCAAGACAGCGGCCTCGAGGACGGTGCGCCCGGTGAGCTCTGGAACCTCGAGAACCCCGACGCGGTCCGCGCTGCGCACGCGGCGTACGCCGAGGCGGGGTCGCGGCTGCTGACCACCAACACGTTCGGCGGCACCCGGCCGCGTCTGGAGATGCACGGGCTCGGCGACCACGTCGGCGAGGTGAACCGGACGGCGGCGCAGCTCGCGCGATCGGTGGCGGACGAGCGCGGACTGCTCGTCGCCGGCGACCTCGGCCCGACGGGCGAGCTGCTGGCGCCGCTCGGGACCATGTCGCGCGAGCAGGCCCAGGCGCTCTTCGCCGAACAGCTCACTGCGCTGGTCGAGGGCGGGATCGACCTGGTCCTGGTCGAGACGCTGAGCGACCTCGGTGAGGCTGACGCGGCGCTCGCTGCGGCGCGGGAGGTCGCACCCGGCCTCCCGGTCGCGGTCACGATGAGCTTCGACACCAACGTCCGCACCATGATGGGCGTCCGCCCCGGCGACGCCGTGGTGCACCTGGCGGCAGCCGGCGCCGACGCCGTGGGCGCCAACTGTGGTCGCGGTCCCGCCGAGATGGAGACCATCGCCGCGGAGATGGGCCGGGCCCGGCCCGGCGGCCTGCTCCTGATCGCCCAGTCGAACGCCGGCCTCCCGCAGGTGGTGGGCGACCACTTCGAGTACGACGCCACCCCCGGCGACCTGGCTGCGCACGCCACCCGGCTGGCCGGGCTCGGCATCGACCTGGTCGGCGGTTGTTGTGGCTCGACACCTGCGCACATCGCCGCCATGGGCGCGATCTTCGCCTCAGCCTGAGCCACGGTTCACCGACCACGCCGACGAGCGGGCAGGCCCCCGGCCGGTCGTCCCCAGTCGCCGCGGAGACACCCACGAAATGTCGGTGGTCCCTGGTTGGTTTCTCGTATGGCGATCAGCACCTGCGAGCTTCCCGACACCGCGTCCGCGGTGCTGGCGTTGGCGCGCTCGTCGCGGGACGCGGCGGATGCTGCGGAGGCGGAGCTGTTGGTGGCGGCGAGCACGAGGAGCCGGTCGCTGGTGCGGGTGCGCCGCTGGTGGCGGAGTTCTGCCTGGCTGAGCTCGGTGCGGTCCTCGGGATCTCGACGGTCTCGGCGAAGCGCCTGGTCGGGCAGGCCCTCGAGCTGCGACACCGGCTGCCCGCGGTTGTGGCGCCGGGTGCAGGCCGGTGACCTGCCGGCGTGGCGGGCGAGGCGGGTCGCGGAGACCACCATCCACGCCGACCTCCCCGGGAGGCGGCGGCGTACGTCGACGCGCAGCTCGCCCCGTTCGCGCACCGCACCTCGGCCACCGCGGTCGACCGGCTGGTCGACGTCGCCATCGCCCGGTTCGACCCCGGCCGGGCTGCGCTTGAGGCGTCCCGGGCGGCGGACGGTCGGCACGTCACCATCGAGGAGGAGCAGGTCTCCTTCGCCGGCACCATGCGCGTGACCGCCGAGCTCGACCTCGCTGACGCCCTGGACCTGGCCGCCGCCGTCACCCACGGGGCCGACACGTTGAAGGCGCTCGGGGCCGACGAGACCCTGGACGCCCGCCGGGCCGCAGCGGTCGGCGACAGGTGGTGCTGCACGTCCACCTGACCGAGGGCGACCCGGTCGCCCGGCTCGAACGCGGCGGCACCCTCGCCACCCTCGACCAGGTCCAGCACTGGTGCACCCAGTCCCGCACCCAGGTGATCGTGAGGCCGGTCCTCGACCTCAACGAGCACATCACCTGCGACGGCTACCAACCCTCGGCCAGGCTGCGAGAGCAAGTTGTTCTCCGCGACCGCACTGCGTTTTCCCGTGGTGCACCCGACCAGCAAGGTCCTGCGACCTCGACCACATCGTCCCGTGGGAGCAGGACGGCGAGACCACGACGGCCAACCTCGCCGCCCTCTGCCTGCGGCATCACCGCCTCAAGACCCACACCGCCTGGCGATACGAGCGCGCCGGCCCCGCGACGTACGAGTGGACCAGCCCGCACGGCCACCGGTTCGTCACCGACCCCACCGGCACCGACCCCGGTTGACCGCCCGCGCCGACAAGCCGGACCCTCCCGACGCTGCGGGCTGCCACCATGTCCTGATGACAGCCGACCTCGGACCGTGGGCACCGATGGTCCCGGCCGAGGTCACGGATCTCCTCAGCAGCGCTGCGTGTCCCTGGTGGATCGCGGGCGGCTGGGCGATCGACCTTTATCTGGGGCGCCAGACGCGCGCCCACGGGGACATCGACGTGCTGATCCTCCGCGACGACCAGTTGGTGATGCAGGAGGCCCTGTCCGGCTGGGACCTGCATGCCGCCGATCCTCCGGGCAGCCTGCGCAGCTGGCGGCCAGGTGAGGTCCTGCCGACGGAGGTGCACGACATCTGGTGCCGCCGCACGCCCAGCTCGCCGTGGTCGCTCCAGCTCATGATCGACGATGCGACGGACGGGACCTGGAGGTATCGCCGGGACCCGAGGATCGAGCGCCCGGTCGACGAGCTCGACGGCAACGCCTGCGACGGCGACCCGCGGGTGCTCGCGCCGGAGATCCAGCTCCTGCAGAAGAGCAAGTCCCGCCGCCCGAAGGACGAGGCGGACCTCCTCGCCGTGAAGGACGTCCTCGGGCCAGCGCAGCGGGCCTGGCTGGTGCGCTCCTTGACGCTGACATCGCCGGACCACCCTTGGCTCACTCAGCTCTGACTGGGTGTCCCCGTCCCGGCCGTGACACGTGTCCCGTCGCTCCTGACAGGGGCACCCCCGGTTCGACCTCAGGTCGGCTGGTGGCGGGACCGCGTCTGAACGAGCCGGAGGGCGGCGACTGGTCAGGCGCTGCTTGACAATCGACACCGTTGCGGTAGGAAAGGGATCCGATGGTCGACGCCTCAGCGACCACGGGTCGGGGGAAGGGGCTGTGGTGATCGACCACAACGTGGTGTCGTCGTGCGCCTGCTGAGGCAACTGGTCCCGGACCCGCGGCGATCAGCGGCCATGTTCGCGACCGTCCTGATGGGCGTGTGCTCCTTCGTTCTGCTGACCGGATCCGCGGAGCAGTCTCGCCTCGAGGTCACTCGGACGGTGAACGAGAACTTCCGGTCCTCCTACGACATCTTGGTGCGCCCGCGTGACTCACAGACCGCGATCGAAGCGGCGACGTCGAAGGTCCGCCCCAACTACCTGTCCGGGATGTACGGGGGAATCAGCACCGAACAGGTGGACCAGGTCCAAGGGCTGGCGGGCGTCGAGGTGGCGGCACCGATCGCGATGATCGGCCAGGCGATGATCAAGACGAACTACGAGGTCGACGTCACCGACCTGGTGCGCGAGGGCTCGGGCCTGGTGCGGTTCTCCACCACCGTCACCGGCGACCGGGGACTGTCCACCTCGCCCGGACCGGAGGGTTACGTGTACGCCGGTGCCGGCGTGGCGGTCGACATGAGCATCGACGACACGTCCGCCTTCGAGCGGCGCCCCGGCGTCAGTCCGGCGCGCGTGTGTGACGATCGCGGCGCCGGACTGGCGGCACCGTTCTCCGCTGACGCACGGTGGTTCCCGCAGTGCTGGGACCGGGAGAAGGGTCGCTACGGACTGGGGTGGCCGGAGCGGCAGGGCCGGTACTCGATCGACGTGCCGGTCCGGTTCCCCGTCACGGTCGCGGCGATCGACCCGCAGACTGAAAGCGAGCTCACCGGCCTCGACGACGCCGTCGATGCCGGCCGGTACTTCCGCCGCAAGGAGACCTCGAAGCTCGAGGGCGGCAACCTCCTGGTCAACACCCTTCCGGTGCTGAACTCCTCACGCTCCTACATCGAGGAGGACATCGCCGTCACCGCGGACGCGCTGGACGCCGAGACCGCCCGCACCCTGAGCCGCGGCATGTCACGAGAAGCTGCGCGCACCACGGTCGAGGCCGCCGAGCCTGCGCAGTCCCGCGGGTTCTCGTTCACCGCGCAGGAAGCGATCGACGACTGGTTGGCCGGCCGCAGCGTGCACTCCCGAGAGGGTGCTGCGGAGGTGACCCCGCAGTCGTTCTTCACCGTCGGCCAGGTGGACTACGACACCAGAGCGGACGGAACGCTGCGCGCCCGCCCGGTGAAGCAGCCACGTTCGGTGTGGCGCTCCGATGCCTACTTCGGGCAGAGGTTCGCTCCCGCACCCTGGTCCGCGGGTGGCGTCGGGTTCCGCAGTATCGCTTCGGCTTCCGGTTCACCGGGAGTCTCGTTGCCCGCGCTGAGGAGCGTCGGTACCTTCGACCCGAGCGCGTTCGATGACCTGGGGCTCGGCACGGTGCCCCTGGAGACGTACCAGTCGCCAGCCGTGACGGCGGCCAACACCGCGACCAGCGACCTCCTCGGCGACCAGGACCTGCTGCCAGACGCGAACCCGGCCGGCTACCTGCAGAACCCGCCGCTGCTCATCACGACCCTCGACGCAGCCGACAAGCTCCTCAACCCGCTCGTGTACCGCTGGCCCGAAGGCAGGGACAAGGAAGCCAAGCCGGTCAGCGTGATCCGGGTGCGCGTGGCCGGGGTCACCGGCGCCGACGACATCAGCCGCGAACGAGTACGTCTGGTCGCCGAGGCCATCCAGAGGACGACCGGACTCGACGTCGACATCACCGTCGGTTCCTCACCGAGCCCGACTACCGTCGAACTGCCGCTCGCGGGTGAGGTGCTCTCGGTTTCGGAGCCGTGGGTCCTCAAGGGAGTGGCCGGGACGGTGGTCCGGGCGATCGACCGCAAGAGCCTGGCCCTGTTCCTCCTCGTCCTGCTCACGGCCGGGACCGCAATCTCCATCTCGGCCAACGCTTCGGTCCGCGCACGCCGTACTGAGCTCGGCGTCCTGGCCTGTTTGGGCTGGCGTCCCTTCACGCTCTGGCGTCACGTCATGGGTCAACTCATCGCGGTGGGTGTCGCTGGGGGCATCGTCGGCGCGGTGGCGTCCTGGCCGCTCGGACACCTCATCGGCTCACCAGTCTCCACTGCACGTGCCTTGCAGGCCGTGCCTGCGGCGCTCCTCGTGATGGCGCTCGCCGCGATGTGGCCCGCGTTCGCCGCGGCGCGCGCGGTCCCCGCGGAGGCTGTCCGCCCGCAGATCCGTGCACCGCGGCGGGCGGTCCGTCTCACCGGCCCGTTCGGGATGGCTCGCGCCGCTGTCGCCCGTACGCCCTCGCGCACTCTCACCGGTGCTCTCGCCCTCGCGGTCGGCGTCGCCGCTCTCGTGTCCCTGGTCGGCATCAGCCTGGGCTACCAAGGTGCTGTGGTCGGGAGTCTGCTCGGCGACACAGTGTCGGTCCAGGTCCGCGGCGCCGACATCGCCGCCGGCATCATCTTGTGCGTCATCGGGCTCGGCGCCGTGGCCGATGTGCTCTACCTCGATATCCGCGAGCAGGCCGCCGCCTACGCCTCCCTTCAGGCCTCCGGGTGGCGCGACTCCACGCTGGTGCGCCTGATCGTCTGGCAGGCAGCCATCGCCGGCACGCTCGGCGCGTGCACCGGCGCAGGCGCCGGGCTCTACCTCGTGTCCACTCTCGCCCCGCTCAACGACCGCGTCGTGGTCGTGACCGTGGCCGTCGCCGGGTCCGGGGTCCTGGCCGCCTGTGTCCTTGCGCTGCTGCCCGCCACCAGCCTGCGCCGACTTCCCACCGCCCAACTGCTCGCCGAGGAGTGACCCCACCCATGACCATGCCGAGCACCACCGCGAGCACCCTCACCGACACGGCCGTGCGCCTGGACGACGTCACGAAGACCTACCGGCTCGGTGACGGCTCCGTCCTTGCCGCCACCGACCACGTCAGCGTGGACCTGCGCCGCCACGAGTTCACCACCTTGGTCGGGGCTTCCGGGTCCGGGAAGTCGACCCTGCTTCACCTCATCGGCAGCATCGACACTCCCGACAGCGGCACCATCGAGGTCGACGGCCGCCCCATCACCGGCCTGCGCCGACGCAACCTCGCGGACTACCGCTCCACCGTCGGGTTCGTGTTCCAGAAGTTCCACCTCGTGTCCTCCCTCACCGTCACCGACAACATCCTCGCGCCGCTGGTGGCACGCCGTACCGACTACGACCGCCGCGAACGGGCCCAAGAGGTGCTGGAGCTCGTCGGGCTCGCCGACCGTGGCACCTCCCTGCCATCGCAGCTCTCCGGCGGGCAGCAGCAGCGCGTCGCCATCGCTCGGGCGCTCATCAACCACCCCCGCCTCGTGCTCGCCGACGAGCCCACCGGCAATCTCGACTCCGCGAATGCCGAGCAGGTCCTTGGGCTCCTGCTCCGTCTCAACCAGGACCTCGGTGCCACCATCGTCATGGCCACCCACGACCCTTCGATCGCCGACCGCTCCCAGCGCACGATCACCGTGCGCGACGGCCGGATCGACAACGACCAACGCAACTAGGGCGTGTTCGCCGACCAGGTCGTCGCCACAAGGCCGCACTCATCGCGGCGAA
>CAWEBT010000006.1:0-190375 GCA_963807335.1 uncultured Actinomycetota bacterium | reverse complement strand
GAGGGGCCAAGGCCCCCTCCTCAGCCAGGACGACACGGCGACGTACGAACTCGAAGCAACGGTGGTTGGCCGCTTCGAGGGAGAGACGTTCAAGTCCGGTCTGACCGGGTACCCGCCACTCCACGCACCAGTGCAGGCGGCTACACCCCGTGAGGTGACGAACATCTTTCTCCCGAAGGGAGGCCCGTCCCTTCGCATTGGCACCTCGGCGGTCGCCTCCGAGCAGGCAGTCCACCTTGACGCCAATCTGCTCCTTGGCCATCACTGTGCCGTGGTCGGCTCCACCGGTTCGGGCAAGTCGTGCACCGTTACCGCAGTCATCGACGGGTTGCTGGACCACGAGATCCCTAACGGTCACATCGTCATTTTCGACATCAACGGCGAGTACGCACAGTCCTTCGAAGCCTCTACGCCTCGTGGCAAGAAGACGCGACCGTTGGTGCTCGGTCCCAAGCCGGGGACGGACACCGGCCTTTTCCTGCCGCACTGGTTCATGAACAACGAGGAGCACCTGACCCTTCTTCGCGCCAGCGAAGGCGTGCAAGCACCTGTTCTCCAGCGTGCGATCGCGGATGCGCGTGTCGCTGGGGCGACAACCAACGTCGACATGCTCCGGCTTCAAAACGTCGGTAGTTCACTCGCCCTGGTGGAGGGGGCTTTCACTGACTCGAAGGGCGGTGCCGAGACCACCTTCGCTCAGCTTGCAGGGCTGAAGAACGTCGTCGATGACCAAGCGGCTGCGGGCGGCGTGTGCGCGGCGCAGTGGGCCAAGATCAAGGAGTGCCTCGACTACGGGATACCTACGGCTAACGTCCCGAACGCGAAGTGGACCGCCCTGGCTCCAGAGCAACGCGACGTGCTCGCCAAGATGATCGGTGCGATCCGCACCCAGGTATCTCTCGCCTTCGACTCGCTCGGCATGGGAAGCGGCCAGGCTGCGCCGGATTTCGACGCACCGCTCTACTACTCCTTGCAGGAGCTATGCGACTACTTCCTTCCGGCTCGAATCCAGCTTGAGCAAGCGGCCGACAACAGGATCGCTGGCTACGTGGCAACACTCCAGATGCGTCTGAGTCGCCTCCTCGCGGATGGGCGTTACGACTTCATCACCAGGGTCGAGAAGCACGCAGATCCTCTCGGCAACTACCTGAAGGCATTGATGGGGGTTGATCCGAAGGGCGGCGACTCCACCTCGGATTGGCCGGCCGTAGCCCACCACGACGGCCAAGCCTTGTTGCACGGCGCCGGGCCGTCTGTGACCATCTTCGACCTAAGCCTTGTGGCCAACGACGTTCTTGAGAACGTCACCGCGCTGCTCGGGCGCATCCTTTTCGACTTCGCGGTTCGGAGCCAACCGCGCGCAGAGCACCCGGTCCTCCTAGTGCTTGAAGAGGCCCACCGCTTCATACCCTCGCGGCAGGATCCAGCTGGCGGCGCAAGCCGGTCGGCCGCGGTGTTCGAGCGGATCGCCAAGGAGGGGCGCAAGTTCGGGCTGTCCTTACTGCTCGCGAGCCAGCGGCCGAGCGAGCTGAGTGAGACTGTCGTAGCTCAGTGCGGCACCGTCATTGCCCACCGCCTCACGCACGAAGCGGACCAGAGTTTGCTCCGGCACGCGACGGCACTCAGTTCGCGTGCCCTGCTTGACCAGTTGCCGAGTCTCGCTCAGCAACATGCCCTCGTAACTGGCGTCAGCACGGGCGTCCCCGTTGCGGTGCGAGTCCGCGATGTCGAGAACCCGCCGAAGAGCGACGATCCCAACTTCATCAGCACCTGGAGCGACGCTGACAGACTAGATGCGCTGCCGGACCACATCGACCGAGTGGTCAAGGACTGGCAGGGCGAGCTGCCGTGAGCGCCGTTGAACGGGCGGAAGACCCCGGCATGATCGGAGTTCCGCAGCCTGGGACCAGATGTTCGGTCCCGATGCATTCTGCGTCCGGATGCGGGCCTTCCTTGGTCGTTCCCGCACCATTGTCGGCCCGCCACGGTAGGAATCACGCGTGAGTCCCAAAGAGCTGCTTCGCAAGGTGCCCACGCTGGATGAATGGGTCCAGTCCAAGGTCGATTCCTCAACTCGTACCTTGGAGGACATCTCCGACCTCGAGCTTGGCTACTACAACGCCTTCCGGGTCGAGACGCCCGCGGCAGATGAAGACGGATGGCCGACGCCGATACCTGACGAGCACGTCCTCGATGCTTTGGCCCGCGACTGGACCGATGAGGACGAGCTGCCGCAGACGATGGACTTCGGTACGGTCGTGATCGCAGGGGAGCTGCCCCGGTGTGACCTATGCGGGTGGGGGGCTGCGCGCTACGAGTCACAGGTGCGGCGGCAGAGTGCGGCGTGGGCAAGTCTTTGCCATTGTTGCCTCGTCCGTCAGGGGGACCCCGTGCTGGGACATGGGCGGGCGACGCTGCTGCTGCTGGAGGAGGAGGTTCCCGATCGGGTGATTCCGAAGTACATCGCGTTATGCCCGAGGTGGCCTTGCTCCGCTCAACCGACACTTTCCAAGACGGGTGGGATGCCTTTCGCCGGTGGGGCTTCTTCACGGGCCCCGATGCTTCGGGGCGTTTGTACGGCTTCATGCTCGGCCTTCAGGTCAGCCTTGAACTTGGACCGATGGACTCGTTGAAGGTTGTCGCACGCGGCGCCGGAAATGAACACTTCTATGCGCCAGGAGGTGACGTGTCCTATATCCCGCGTGTCGAGGACACTCTCGACGCTCGGGCCGTGCTTATTCGGGCCATCCGCGGCGAGGTCACGACCGGTCGTGCTCGTGATGAGCAGGATCGCCACTTTCATGTTGACCCCACCGAACGTGACGCCCGGGCACTATCGCACCTCCGCGCGGGAGGGACCAACCGGCCCTTGCGTCTGGGGGACCATCGTTTCTGCAACAGCGGTGACTATCAGATGCTGGTCGCCGCGGCCGAGCTGAGCGGCGATCCAAGCACCGTTGTAGAGATCGCCGTCGGTGCCCAGGAGGCCCCATCAGGATGGCTGCAGCCGAGAATCCCTGCCTCCCTCCGTCCGCGCTCGCCGAGTTGGCGAGCAAGCGGGATCCTTGGCTTGTCGGGCCGCTTCTTGGGCGTTCGGAACTTCCTGAGTCAGCCACTCGGCAGGTGATCGAGACCCTCCTCCTCGCTGGCGAACTCAGCCACGCCTACGTCTACACGGCGTTGCAGGTGGCCGATTTTCCCGAGGACATGCTTGCCACCGTGCTGCAGCGCATCTCCTCGACCGGGACTGCCGCTCGAGTCGACCTCGCCACTGCGGTTTGGGACAAGGTGCCGGCTCATCGTCGCGACCAGATTCAGTCTTGAGTTGCTACGTAGGGCGCGAAAGGTCAAGTCGACAAGGGAGTTGATTGGGGCCGTTGTTGGAGACGACCCGGCCCGCGGCGAGTGGCTGAAGTCGATCGAGGATTGGAAGATTCGCCGCCTCCTTGCGTGGAAGGATGAGTTGGAAGGCTCGGCCGAGAAACCGACAGGTGCCACCCCAGAGTCCCTTGAGCCTGACCGGGTTCATGCTCTGCCTGGTACAGATCGCTCGACGCCGGCTGTGGACCTCACGGCGCCTGCCGTCGCGGCGCGACTTCGTCGGTGGTGGCTCACGGAAGCGACGGTCGATGCCGGCCTACTCGAAAGCGACTTGGGCGACGTTCTGCTCGAGTGCCGGCTTGTTCGTTCTGGATCTGAGCTTCGCGTTCTCATGCCATATGACTTTGGCTCGGGATCACCGGTCTCGTCATCGATCGAACAGCAGCTGGCAACACAAGTATCCGAATTGACGGCAGCTGCCGTTCGCGAACTCTCGTGGTCCTTCCTTCGCGATGTAAAGACCACGACCCGGAAGCGATCGTCCGACCTTGATGTGTACGAACCCGGCGACCCCGTCATCGAAGAGTGGGGGCCGCTGGCCGATCGCCTTGCCCGCGCAATCGAACGGGACGCTGCACTATCCGCGCTGCCGGCCCTCCGAACGCTGCGCCTCATTGCAGCGAGCCGCCATCGCCTTTGGCTAGGACTACCGAGCGCCGAATCCGTTCTCGACTTCCGCAGAACCCCCGGTGCAGCGGCCACGCTCAAGATCGCCGTCGCGCGTGTTCAAGGCCAGAAGCCAGAGGACGGGCTCTACTCGCTTGTTGCCGACCCAGATCAATCGGCACTGAGCCTTCCGGTCGCATGAGGGCTTCAAGCGCCTCGCTTCCTATTGGGTATGAACTCGTGACGAGGCTGACGTCATCCAGGGGCGGGTTCAGTTCTCGACCTCAGCCTCGGTAATCGGCGTCCAGCCGCGTGCCTCGGCTCGCTTGCGTGCCAACTCGGCCAGGCGATCGGAGGCGGCCTGCTGGTAGCGCATGGCCGCTTGGTTGGTGGAGTGGCCACCGAGCGCCATGAGTTCGGCCAGCGTGGCGCCGTGTCGGGCGGCTTCGGTGAGGGCGCCGTGCCGGAGGTCGTGGAAGCGGAGGTCCTCGCGGCCGGCGAGGCGGCGGGCTTCGTACCAACCCCAACCCTGTGGTGTCGGGCTTGCCGCGACGCTTCTTGGAGACCTTGCCGTAGAAGGCGCTGGGGGAGAGGTGCTCGCTGTCCGCGGCCGGGGAACAGGAGTCCCTGAGAGCCCGGAGCGGCATGATGGCCGATGTGCTCGCGAACGGCGTCGAGGATGTCGGGTGGGATCGGCACGTCGCGGATGCCGGCCTCGCTCTTGGGAGCCTTGGCGACGACGCCGGCCGAACGTGAGCGGACGACGCCGCGTCGTACGCGGATGACGGCGTTGGGCAGATCGATGTCGGAGCGGCGGAGCTCGGCGATCTCGCCGAAGCGCAGGGCGCAGCCGTCGGCGAGCAGCACCATCAGCCGGTGCCGCTCGGGCAGTGGCCGCGACGATGGTGGCGACCTCCTGCGGCCGTGGCCGGTCGGATCCGGCGCTTGGTGCCAGATGAGCCGCCGCCGGAGATCCCGCACGGGTTGAACGGGATGAGGGGCCGGCCGTTGTTCTTCGTCGGGTCGGCGGCGGTGCGCATGATCGCGCGCAGGAGCGAGTAGGCGTGTGCCTGGTAGGTGGGCCGTGTCGGGTGCTGCCGTGTCGTACCAGTGGGCGACGACCTCGGGGGTGATCGCCTTGAGCTCGACGTCGGCGAAGGTCGGGAGGATGACGCGGTTCGAGCAGGTCCTGGTAGTGGTCGCGGGTGCGGTCGGCCAGGGGTTGTCCCTTCACCTTGCGGTGCGGCCAGCCAGCGCGGTGCGTAGTCACCCGAGTGTCTGGCGCCTTCGCGCGCCGGTGCTGCGAGTCGATCGGCCGGGGGAGTCCAGTCGCCGCTCGTGATCAGTCGTCGTTCGTCGACGAGCCATGCTTCGGCGTCGACCTTGGCCGCGAAGGTGTGCGGCGCGGGGTGTCGGAGTCTGCTTCCCGTCCTCGGAGAGGCGACCGTAGGGATCGCTGTAGCGTGCTCGATAGCGGCCGCTGGGCAGCTTGACGATCTGGCCGAACTGATCGTCTTGGTCCTGTGCCCGAGTCATGGCGACGCAACCTCCGTTTCGTGTCCTATACGTGTCCTATCAGAGTGTATTTCGAGTCGCATCGTCGATCGCCAGTGATCACGGCTGTCAAACATCAAACATGCAGGTCAGACGCCTAAAGACGCAGGTCAGCGCGAGGTATGGAATCGGCTCACCTGCTGGTTCGAACCCAGTATCGCCCACCAACTCCAAAACCGCCTCTGACCTGCGAAGACTGCAGTTCGGAGGCGGTTCTGATTTGGTCCGCGTAGCCCATACGTCGCCCCAACTCTGTGCTCGGATGGCCACTTGACCTTCACCAACCGATCGTGGGGATGCGTCGAAGGGCCCCTTCGAGCTCGTCCAGGCGGATGACGATGTGCCGCCGGCCGCAGTGATAGGCCGGGATGGTGCCGTCGCTGATCCGGCGACGGATGGTCCTGGTCGAGACGGACATGATCTTGGCAGCCTCGTCGATGCTGAGGTACGTCGGAAGTTGCTTCGTGTGCTGCATGGCGGTGCTCCTGTTCTCGTGCGCTCCGTCACCGCTGGATCCCGTCCCGGAAGCCGCGGGGAGACGTTGTCCGTTGCTGGGTAGGTGCGTAAGACGCCCCGGCTGCTGACTGGGGATGCCGAGAAGGAGCGAACCTTCCGTTTGCGGACTGGTTGGCGGGACGGAAAGAACCTGAGCGTCGCGCGCGGGGCGGCCCGCGCTTGAAAGTCATTCGCGGCGAAGTGACTGTGAGGATCGCCAACGCAGCCTGTTGGTGCTGGGCTGTGGTGGGTGAGCGCGAGTGTGACCCCCGGAATGACTGGCTTCGTGCCTTGTTGCGACCTGTCCGCTCGCGGTCATCGGCCCCGGCCCGGTTGGAGGAGCTGGCCTGATCAGGAGCTTGACCACCTGGCGTTAACGGCGCCTGGCGTGTCTCATCACAGTCCTGCCGAGCCTCCGTCCCGGACCGGAACCACGTCCCGTCCGGCGAAGGAGAGAACGCATGAACAGTCTGACCGATCTACGCGAGGTGGTCGATGTCGTTATCGGCGTCGACACCCACGTCCACACCCACTCCGCGGCCGTAGTCAATGCTGCGACCGGTGGGGTCCTCGACGAGATCACTGTCGATGCAACAGCCCAGGGCTATGGCGAGCTGGTGGAGTTCGCCAACAACCACGCGACGCTGCGAGCGTGGGCGATCGAGGGGACCGGCGGTCACGGCGCCGGACTCAGTCGTCACCTGCTCGAGTCCTCGGAGATCGTCATCGAGCTGCGACGGCCACACGCGTGAAAGCGGTGATGCTGGCTTGCCTCACCAACGCGATGCGCTGCCTGATCGTCTTGGCTGACACCGACATCACCTGGGCGCTTCTTCGACCCTGACGTAGACCGGCAGCGTTCGCTGCCTGGTGGTGGGGAGAGTTCAGCGGCACGGTTGGGTCGCCATGGTGCGTCCTGTGCCGGGGCGGTTCGCTAGCGCAATCGCCGGAACCCCGGGCAGAGGCCTGACTAGACCGGCGCCCCCAGCAATGTCGGTGGTCGTCCTTAGTGTCGGAGACACACGGTCGCGGGGACGAGCCGGCAAGGGGGTTGCGATGAGTGGAGTGCTGGAGCGTCGCTGGGACGACGCGGTGGAGTCGGCGTGGCGCGAGTTCCGCCGGCGGCTGGCCGATCGGTTGGCGGGGTTGGCGGCCGACGAGTCGCTCATCGTGCAGGTGTCGGACGAGGGCGAGGGCGTCGCGCCGTACTGCCAGGCGGTCGCAGTTCGGGGGTGTCTCCGGGTCGAGGCGTCAAGCAACGTCTTCCTCGCACCTTCCTACGAGCTGGACGTCCAGGAGCACGAGGCGCTGGTCGCCCTCGGGTTCACTTCGCCGGCGTCCGACGAGCGGCACGAGAACGCCGAGGAGCCCAGCAACTTCTGGTGCGACCTTGAGCAGCGCGAGGCAGACCGCGCGGCGGTGATGGTGGTGCGGGCGCTGCGCGAGGTCTATGCCGTGCTGCACCCGTCCTACCTGGAGCCAGAAGCGGGGGAGGCTGCCGCGGACGCCGGGGTGGTGGCGTGCGCGATCCCGCCCAGGCCCCGGCCGCAGGACCCGGTGATGCCGGAGGGTCCCGACGAGGTGCGTCGCGCGATCGACCTGGCCGTACGGGGGTTGCTGGACGACAGGCCGGAGTGGGACGAGGACGGTGACCTGGTGCTGCCCACCGCGCGCGGCACGGTCTGGGTGACGGTGGCCCTGCACGCGGCGCGGATCCTCATCCATGCTCCGTTGGTGGACGAGGTCGTCGACGAGTCGCGCGCTCTCGTCGAGGTCAATCTGCTCAACCAGCGCGAGTTCGGGCTGACCTTCGCGCTCAGCGACGGTCGGATCCGGGTGACGCGCGATCTGGATGTCTCGGTGCTCATCCCCGCCCAGCTGCGGATCGAGATCGAGCGGTTCGTGACCCAGGTGGACGGGTGGGCCACCGACCTGGTGACGCGCGTCGGTGGCCAGTGCATGGACGACCAGACCACGCGGCGACCGGCCGGCGCCGGCGCGGACCTGCCCACGGGCGGTCGATTCGCGACGGCGTTCGCCGTCCTGGTCGAGCTCGAACGCGAGCAGCGGGGCTCGGTCGGGCCGGCCACGATGGCTCGGATCTTCGAGAACGACACCGGGCTGCTGCTCAAGGCGGTCCGCATCAACGAGCAACGGCGGCGGGAGATGCGGATGAAGGCTCGCACGGCCCGCGACGAGGGCCGAAGTCACGCCGAGCAGGTGGCGAGAGGGCGGCAGGAGTACCTGCGCGAGCTCACCGGCCGGATGCGCGCCGCGCTGCGACTGGTGGTCGACGCGCCGGTTCGCAAGGTGCAGCTCGACCAGCTGTCGCTGTTCGACGAGGACGAGTGCGGGACCGGGCGCTGATGCTCCGGTTCCGGCTACGAGGCGCGCGCTCGATGCGAGGGTTGCCTGATGCCCCGCCTGATCCCCGAGTCACCGAAGTTCGCGTGACCGGCCGAGACCGAGGTGTGGGAGAGGCTCCGGGACACGCGGCCCGGGGACGGTCACCAGGCGCTACGACGCGACTGCGCCGGCAGCCTCCTCCTGCCAGTTCGCGTACAGACCGCGGGTGTGCGGTCGAGTAAGAGCATCGGGGCAGGTCCGGACGGTCCGCCGGCCTGCTGGGAGACGTGGAGTCGCAGTGGCTCGCTCGAGAAGCTGCAGTGGGTCACTGCCCCCTTGCCGCTCCTCTGGTCGAGCAACTGGCCGCACATCGCAGCGAGCCGGGATCAACGCGTTCGCGACTGAGGATCACCAAGGTCGATACGACATCGACGTGGTGAGTGGCAAAGCGCAATCCAGTCAGCTCTGTGGCAGCCCCGACCTTGGTAGCTTCCGAGCATGAACCTGACCTGGCACGACCCGACGACCGTTCCCGCACCGCGAAGTAGCTATACGCAGGCTCTCGAGGTCCGGGACGCGGGTCGAACCCTGTTCATCGGTGGTCAGATTCCAGAGACGCGCGACCGGGCCGTTCCGGCGGGACCCGAGGAGCAGTGCCGTCAGGTCTGGCGCAACATCGTGTCATGTCTCGAATCGGCCCGGTTGAACGTCACCGATCTCGTCCAGGTCCGCGTCTACCTCAGTGACCGGAGCCTCCTGGCCATAAACACCGCGGTGCGCAATGAATTCCTCGGCGATCACCGGCCCGCGATGACGATCGTGATCGCCGCGCTCGTCGATCCGCGGTGGCTCCTCGAGATCGATGCGGTGGCCGTCGCCGCATGATGAGCGGCGAGCCCCTGCTACAGGATCCGGACACGCTGGAGGAGTCGGTCAGACGATGTCCCGAAGCACGTCGATGACGCGGTTCTGGTCTGCCTCTTTAAGCGTCGGATACATCGGGAGCGAGAAGATCTGCTCGGCGAGTTGCTCGGTCACGGGCAAGCTGCCTTTCGAGTAGCCGAGCTTCGCGAAGCCCGACATGGTGTGTGTCGGCCACGGGTAGCTGACGTTGAGGTTCACGCCGCGCGCGGCGGCCTCGCTGAGCACGCGTTGGCGCTCGGGATGCCTCACGACGTACAGGTAGAACACGTGCTTGTTTCCGGCGGCAGTCACAGGTAGGACCAGGCCTGTGTCGGCCAAGCCCTCCTCGTAGCGGCGGGCCACTGCCTGTCGACGAAAGATGTAGGACTCCAGCCGGGCTAGCTTGCGCAGGAGGATCTCTGCCTGCACCTCGTCCAGGCGGGAGTTGTGCCCAGGCGTAGCGACGACGTAGTAGGCATCCTCCATGCCGTAGTAGCGCAGTCGACGCAAGGCTGCGGCGAGATCATCGCGGCCGGTGACGACTGCTCCTCCATCGCCGTAGGCACCTAGCACCTTGGTGGGATAGAAGGAGAAGGCTCCGAGGTCACCCATGCTTCCAGCGATCACGCCGTTCTGGCGGGCCCCGTGGGCCTGCGCGCAGTCCTCCAGGGTTGGGACTCCGCGCTCGGCGCCCGCGGACAAGACTGCCTCCATAGGGACGCACTGGCCGTAGAGGTGCACGGGCAGCAGGCATCTCGTGCGCTCGGTCATGACGTCGACCAGTTGGCCGGTGTCCATGAGGTAGGTATCGGGATCGATGTCGACGAAGACCGGCGTCGCGCCGATCTGGTCGATGGCAACGACGGTCGGCGCCGCCGTGTTCGAGACGGTGACGACCTCGTCGCCGGGTCCAACTCCGAGGGCTCGCAGTGCTAGGACCAGTGCGTTGGTGCCGTTGTCGACCGAGACACAGCGGGCAACGTCGTGATACTTGGCGAAGGCCTCCTCGAAACGGGCGACGCTCTGCCCGAGAACGAGCTGTCCGGACCTGAAGACGCTGTCAACCGCGTCCAGAAGGTCGTCGCGCTCAGCCTCGTACTCCTGCAGGTAGCCCCACACGCTGATGCTCATCGATGCGCCTCGCACTTCCCGCGGGGTTGGCGCCCCTTCGCGTGGACGGTGATCACCACTGTGCGCCGGACAGGAGCGACTGCAGACACGCCATGAGGCTGCGTGCCTGTGCGTTGAGATAGTTGTCGTGCTGCAAGAGATCGCCGAGCTGGGCGGCGGTCAGCCACCTGAAGCCTTCTGGAGCCTCGATGTCGTCGAGTTCGACCACGAGGTGCCGGTTCGTGGTTTGGAAGAATCGCCCGCCCTCGTCGGAGAGCATTTGGTCGAAGTGCACCTGTTCGGGTCGTGCTGCCAGCACCTCGTCGAGGAGGGGCGGGGTCGGTGGGAGCCCCTCGCCGCCGTAGTTGGACGGGGTGCACTGGATGGTTGGCGCGATCTCCGGTCCGTCGAGGTTCCCACCCTCCGAGCGGAGCTGGACCAAGACGTGGAGAGAGTCCTCGACCCGGCGCACGACGAATGCCACCACACCCTCACCACCTCCCGAGACCATCGGCTGGTCCCACGTGTGGACCTCACGTCCGTTCGCCCGGACGCGGACCCCCAAGACATGGAAGAATCGCCCTTGGTGATGGGAGATGGTCTCGCGCGTGTACCCCCAGTCGGAGACATCGCCCAGCGGGATGCGACGTACGTCCACCTCCTGCTCGGTGCGCGCGCTGGTGATCCAGCTGTTCAGCTCCGCGCGCGGGGTGACACACCCTGCTGAGCGGGCGAAGGAGCGCGCGAGTGCCCGCCGGAAGTCGGAGCAGGGGTCTTGTTCCGGGAGCCAGCCCGAGGAGTGGATCGGCAAGCAGGAGATGACCGACCGTGTCTCCATGTTGACGAAGTTGTCGATCCTCATCAGCTCCGATATCTGGCCGAGTGTGAGCCAATGGAAGTTGGGCCTCATGGGGATCTCGTCTCGAACCTCGATCACGATGTTGCGATTCCGCTTTCTGAGGAACCACGAGCCGTGCTCGGACTGACGCACGTCGACGAGCACTCGTTGCCTGGAGCCAGGGTTGCCCATGAAGTACTCGAGATAGGGCGTCGGCGCCCCGCCGTGGACCCTCATGAAGTTGCTGCGAGTGGCCTGGACGGTCGGTGAGAGCTGTATCCCGTTGAGGTTGCCTGGCTCGGCTTTGTTCTGCATGAGGAAGTGCAAGACGCCGTCGATCTCCCGTGCCAGGATGCCCAGGATCCCGACCTCGCCCTGGACGATCACCGGCTGCTGCCACCTCTGGGGCTGTGGGCCGACCGAGCGGGTGACCTCGATCCCCTCCACCGTGAAGAACCCTCCACCCCGGTGCCGGATGAGCTCGCGGTCGGGGCTGGCATCCCACTCCCTCAGGTCCGCGAGCGGAACCACGGTGCTCTCGGTGAACATCACCTTTGCCTCGGCGAGGGTTCGCTCGAAGTAGGTGGCAAGCGACGTCTCGTGACCGGTGGTGGACAGGCTCCGTATCAGTCCGCGGGCCACCGCCCCCTCATCGCAGGAATCGCTCAACCGCAGTGCGGCCAGGGCCGTGGTCGTGTTCATGGGAGGCTCCGCTCGCTGTGCAGGGTAGCGTCGGCCGCCCCCGAGATCTGAAGCATTGCCATGTCTCCCCTACGCTCCCTGTCGCCCGATGATCCCGCCTCAGCGTCACACTGCGAGGAGCAGCGGGACCAGCCCGCCACGAGAAGAGCGCACGACTTGAGAAGCCGGAGCTACACCCTCCGGAGCAGGTGGGTGTTCCACCGCTCGTCGTCACCGCCTTCGTGAAACGAGTGCCACTCGACGCTGAACCCGCCATCGGCGTAGAGCGCCTCCAGGTCGTCGTTGCGCCAAAGCACGGTGTGCCAGTCGCCGCTGGTCTGCGTTCCCTCTCCCTCTCGCATCGAGACCAGGAGTCGGCCGCGCGGGTGCAGGGCATCGTGAATCTTTCGCAGTACGTCGGGCATCGCGACACGGTCGAGGTGGATGAAGACGCACAGCGCCTGTACGGCGTCATAGGGACCTCCCAGCGAATCGGAGATCACGTTGAGGCGCGCCGCCGCCTTGCCCCGATCTCGCTGCATGGCCACGAAGGCCCCGGTGGCGTCGGTTCGCCGGACCGAGATCCCCAACTCCTCGAGGAAGTCGGCGTCGTACCCGGTGCCGGACCCGACTTCGAGGACCTGGCAAGGCCGGGGGAGCACCGCTGCGAGGCGGCGCATCGCGTTCGCGCTCTCGGAGAATGGCTCAGTGCCCACGATGGCTGCGTAGGTCTCCGCGTATCCCTCGTAGGCGGCAACGGTCCGCGTGTTGCGTGTCGTGGCAGCCTGGCGCTCCACGTCCTTCGTGTCGCGTTTGTTGGTACTCATCACGTCCTCCCATGGCGGATGTCAGCAGCACCCGGATTGCGATGCTCACACGGTTGCAGTGGTGTCGCAGTGGTGATGGGCATCCAGATTGGCACGAACTCGTGACGGGGAGCGTGGCTGAGCAATCCAAGAGTGGTGTGCATGGAAGCGGTCACCACATCCTGAATGGCCAACCGTCGGGAAAAGTCTTCCCGGCACTGAAATGGAGGAAGCACAATGACCGACATCTTCATGACGTCCGACGACCAGCTTCTCAAGGCCGCCGACATCTCCGGAGTGGACTTCTCCGCTGCGGCGATCGCTCCCTCGGTGATGACCGGAGAGCCCTGCGACTGCTGAGGCTCTTGTTGGGGTGGTGTCGCCGACGGTGGCTCCACCCCAACGACACCGTGGCGCGCCCCAGAGGGCGGGGAGGAGTGAGGGGAGGTTGATCGTGTGCACCGTCGCAGCAGGGTCGAAGGACGCTCACGTTCCGACCTCGGGCCGAGGTCGCCGTGGCTGACGCTCCCTTGGGGTCCCTGGTCATCGGGGTCTGCGGATCCAGTGCGGCGGTGTCGACGGCGGAGCTTGTCGCTGATGCGCTCGCGTATGCCGACGAGGTCGTCGTGGTGGCCACACCAACGGCCGCCCGGCTCTTCGTCGGGGAGCTGCCCGTGCCGCTGTACACCGACGATGACTGGAGCGAGAGCCCCCTGCACGTGACGCTCCTGGAGAGAGCGGACACCCTCCTCATCGCGCCGGCGACGGCCACCACTCTGGCCAAGGCGTCCACCGGCGTCTGCGACACCTTGGTGTCCGCGCTGATCTGCGCGCATGGACCAGGCGTCTACTTTCAGCCCTGCATGAATGCGCGCATGTGGGACAGCCCCGCCGTACGTCGAACCGTGAGAGTTCTCGGTGCCGACGGCCACCACGTGCTGGAACCGGCGCCCAACCGCTCGCGTGCCAGTCGGGACGTCGGATCAGGCGTCGGGCACATCCCGGGCAACGTGATCGCCACCGTCGCCGGGCTCGTGCCAGGGCAGCGCCGGACGGCACACGCGCTTCACCTCGACCAACTCGGTCACACCCAGCTGGGCGTGGGCGCGTGCTAGCTGTGATGCCCAGCCAGGTTGTTCAACCTCGTGATGGGTGAGCGCTTCCCGATGGCCGAGTGGGGCCGGTGGTGGTTGTACTCGTGGACCCATGCTGGCAGTGCTGCGAGTCGGGCGGACTCGGAGTCGTAGAACTTCTTGAACGCCCAGCCTTCGGCCAGGGTGCGGTGGAACCGTTCGATCTTGCCGTTGTCAGCCAGGACCCGCTGGACGCTCACACCGCGTTCGGCGAACCAGGCGACTGCGTTGCGCAGGACTTGGGTGGCCGTTTCCTTGGTCTCGTCGTCGTGGGCCTCGACGTAGGCGACCCGAGACTCGGTGCGCCGCAGGGAGCTGACACCGTCACCGGCTCGGCGTGGGAGCTGGCACTCCTGGTGACGAGGCGTCGTCATCTCGACGACCTGTACCTGCAGGCCGGGACCGACCTTGCGCGACGCTGGATGGCAGTCGCGCAGGCCTATCGCGGCGCTCCGGGCGATGAGCGTCGTCCGGGCCAGTTCCGACGACCAGCCGCCGCAGAAGCCTGAGCGTGCCGATCGCTGCACGTCACGAGCATCTGCCGATCCGGGTCGTCGGGTTTCCGCCCGCCGGGGTCGGTGCGTCGTTCTTCGAGCCGGTCCGCCGATGCGGGCTTGACGTGGTGGGGGTGGACCTGCCGGGCCGGGAGAGCCGCGCCGCGGAACCGGCCTGCGGGACCCTGACGTGTGCTGTCGACGAGGCCGCCGCGCACGTCGATGCGCTGCTTCGCGCCCAGCCGGATGCAGGTTTGGGACTCGTTCTCGCCGGGCACAGCTTCGGCGCCGTGGTGGCCTGGCTGGTGGCCACCCGTGTCGCCGACACGGCAGGATCGCCGTCTGTCGTGCTCGTCGTCAGCGGGGCACCGTCGCCGAGTCGCCGCCGGGTACCGCTGGCTCACCTGCCGGACAAGGCGCTCGTCTCGGCCGTGGCCAGGCTGACGGGCTACTCCCATCCTGCCTATGAGGATCCCCGGATGCGCCGGGTGCTGTTGCCAGCGCTGCGTGCGGACCTGACCTGCCTCATGGATCTCCCGCAACGTGCAAACCCCTTGGACGCGTGCGTGGTGGTGGTCCGTGGGGCGCAAGACCCACTGGTCAGCCGCAGTGACACCCTGGGTTGGCAGGCCATCTCGCGGAATCCGGTCGAGGAGATGGTCGTGCCGGGTGGTCACATGCACCCCTTCGAGGACCCGTCGTCGTATGCGCAGGTTCTGATCGGCGTCGTGGACGCTCTGAGCCAGGAGGCATGGCACCACGAATCCCCTTCGTCGCCACGGTTCGCGCTAGCCGCGGACGGTGGGGGGCTCTGAACCGGCCGCCCGCACACCCGGAGGGGCATCCTCAAGGTTGGGCGCTGCAGCTGGCGCCGAGGAGTTCCGGCGAGCCACTGTGCCAATGGCGGTACCGGCTACTGCGTTGCCTGTGCCGGGTCCTTCAGCTCAGGGTTGAGCTTGATGGCCTTGACGACGGCGCGATTGCCGGCGCCCTTCTTGCCCGCAGCCCGGAGCAGGAGCCCGAGGTTCAGCCAGGCCGCTGCATCCGTCGCGTCGGACGCCACTGCGCGCTCGTAGAGCTTGATGGCCTCCTCCGGGTCGCGGCTCGTGCGCAGGATCGCCAGGTTGAAGAGTGCGGGTTCGTACTTCTCGTCGGTCTCGAGAGCGGACCGGTACTTCTCCTCGGCGAGGCCGTAGTTGCCGCTGGCCTCGTCGATCAGCGCCAGGTTGTAGAAGGCGAACTTGTTCGTCGGGTCCAACGCCAGCGTCTCCTCGTACCGCTCCGCCGCGGTGGTGAGGTCACCGGCGGAGTGCGCCTTCAGCCCGGCGTCGAGGGCAGTCGCGGCCTTCTTCGCGTCCGGCGCGACGTCCGAGGATGAGGCATCGGAGGTGGACGGCGTGCCGTCGTCGGAGCATGCGGTGGCGCCGAGAGCCAGCACGGCGACGATGGCGACCGAGCGCGCGAGAGAGGTGGCTCGACGTGGGCTGTTGGGAAGGCTGTTCATTGCTGCGCTCCTGAGTGAGACCTTGGGTTCGAGCGTGTTGCCGAGGATCGAGGTGAGGTGTGACCGCGCCGGGTCCGGGTCTCGCTGGGGTCGGTGCGGGGGAGTCGCTGTCGATCCCAGGTGAACTCGAAGGCTAAGCGACGTGCGTGATCCTGACGGCCGAATCGCCGACGACACGTTGGTGACATGCCGAGTGGGCCCGCCGACGATCCGGCGGGCCCACCCGTTGGAGCCTCGATCAGGGGTTGGCGCAGATCACGTACACCGTGTTCACGCTGCCCTGGTTGGTGCCTCCGTCGAATCTCGCGGTCCAGCCGATGGCCGTCGACCCCGACATCACGGGATACGAACCACGAAGGAACCGGTCACTTCCGCCTTGGGTGCCACCGTTGCCGCCGCCGCCGATCGCGACCTTGCCGTTAAGGCAGTTGACTGACACCGTCGAACTGGTGCTCGTACTGTTAGTAACTGCAAGACCGGCCGTCCCACTGGCACCCGTTGCACCCGTTGCGCCCGGCGCGCCGTTCGTGCCGTTCGTGCCCGCGGGACCCACCGGTCCCGGCACCGTCGAGTCAGCCCCGGGTGCCCCCTGGGGTCCGGTGTCTCCTTGCGCTCCCTGCGGGCCGGCGACGCCGGCCGGTCCGGCCTGACCCTGCGGGCCGATGGGGCCGGTCGCCCCGTCGGCGCCAGTGGCGCCGGTGCTTCCTGCCGCACCGTCGTTGCCGGCAGCTCCGTCGTTACCGGCAGCGCCAGCGGCACCGTCGTCACCTGCGGCTCCGTCGGCTCCGTCGGCTCCGGTGCCACCCTGAGGACCAGCCGGGCCCATGGCGCCGGCTTCTCCCTGCGGACCAGCCGGTCCGACCGGCCCAGCAGCACCCTGGGCGCCGTCGACGCCGTTCGTGCCGTCGGTGCCGTTGGTGCCGTTCCGGTGCCGTTCAGGCCGTCGGTGCCGTCGGCGCCCGCGGGACCCGCCGGCCCTGCGGGGCCCTGAGGTCCGACCTCGCCCTGGGCGCCCTGTGCGCCCTGAGCGCCGTCGGCACCGTTGGTGCCGTTGGTGCCGTCGGCGCCGTCAGCGCCGTCGGTGCCGTCTCGCGCCGGCGGCCTTTGCGCCGGCCTCGCCCTGTACGCCCTGGCTCCGTCAGCGCCATCGGTCCCGTTGGAGCCGTTGGCGCCGGCGCGCCGGCCGCGCCTGTCCGCCGCCGTCAGCCCGGTCGCCCGGTGGCTCCGTCAGCACCGTTGACGCCGGCAGCGCCGTCCGTGCCGGCAGCACCAGTCGCGCCTGCCGCTCCATCGGTCCCGTTGGTGCCGTTGGTGCCGTTGGCGCCGTTCAGACCGTTGGTGCCATCAGCGCCCGCGGGTCCCGCCGGACCTGCGGGGCCCTGGGGTCCGACCTCGCCCTGGGCGCCCTGTGCGCCCTGAGCTCCGTCAAGACCGTCCGTGCCATTGGTGCCGTTGGCGCCGGCTGCTCCGTCAGCGCCGTCAGCGCCGGCTGCTCCGTCAGCGCCGTCAGCGCCGTCAGCGCCGGCCGCTCCGGTGGCTCCGTCGGCTCCGTCAGCGCCGTCAGCGCCGTCAGCGCCGTCAGCGCCGTTGGCGCCGGCTGCTCCGGTGGCTCCGTCAGCGCCGTTCGAGCCGTTCGTGCCGTTCGCACCGTCGTGCCCATTGGTTCCGTTGGTGCCGTCGGTTCCGTCAGTGCCGTCAGCGCCGTCAGCTCCGTCGAGGCCGTCGGTGCCGTCCGCACCATCAGCGCCTGCGGGACCTGCGGGACCGGCGGGGCCCTGTGCGCCCTGCGCTCCGTCGAGGCCGTTGGTGCCGTTGGCTCCGTCGACGCCGTCGGCGCCGTTGGTGCCGTTGAGGCCGTCGGCGCCGTCGAGGTCCGTTGAGGCCGTTGGTGCCGTCGGCTCCGTCGAGGCCGTTGGTGCCGTTGGTTCCGTTGGCGCCGTCGAGGCCGTTGGTGCCGTTGGTTCCGTTGGCGCCGTCGAGGCCGTCGGTGCCGTCCGCGCCGTCCGCACCGTCAGCGCCTGCGGGACCTGCGGGACCGGCGGGGCCCTGTGCGCCCTGCGCTCCGTCAAGGCCGTTGGTGCCGTTGGCTCCGTCGAGACCGTTGGTGCCGTTGGTTCCGTTGGCGCCGTCGAGGCCGTTGGTGCCGTTGGTTCCGTTGGCGCCGTCGAGGCCGTTGGTGCCGTTGGTGCCGTTGGCGCCGTCGAGGCCGTTGGTGCCGTTGGCGCCGTCGAGGCCGTTGGTGCCGTTCGTGCCGTCAGCGCCGGCCGGACCTGCGGGACCGGCGGGGCCTTGTGCGCCCTGAGCGCCGTCGAGGCCGTTGGTGCCGTTCGTGCCGTCGAGGCCGTTGGTGCCGTTCGTGCCGTCGAGGCCGTTGGTGCCGTTCGTGCCGTCGAGGCCGTTGGTGCCGTTCGTGCCGTCGAGGCCGTTGGTGCCGTTGGTGCCGTTGGCGCCGTCGAGGCCGTTGGTGCCGTTGGTGCCGTTGGTGCCGTTCGCGCCGATGGCGCCGTTCGTGCCGTTCGCGCCGGTGGCACCTGTCGCGCCGGTCGCACCGGTCGCACCCGTCGCGCCGGTGGCACCGGTGGCACCGGTGTTGCCCTTACTGCCCTTGGCGCCGGTCGGACCCTGAATGCCCTGAAGCCCTCGCACGCCCTGGATGCCCTGGATGCCCTGGACGCCCTGCGGTCCCCGCGGTCCCTGCGGCCCCTGGGCCCCCTGCAGGTTCCACGAGACCAGCGTCTCGGAGCCCCGGCACGACTGGGTCGACACGTCGATCAGGCGGACGGCGCCGGTGCTGCGCACGTAGCAGGCGTTGATCACGCCGTTCTCGACGACTGCGGCCTGGGCAGCCGTCAGGCCGCCGCTCAGCAGCGCCACGGTGGCAGCGCCACCCACCAGAGCCTTGACGCTGGGCCTCATGCGGCCCAACGGCGTAACGCGTCCTGACATGCTGTCTCCAATTGAGAGCGGGAGGCTGGAGGCACAAGGCCCGCTCCGCCCGGGCCCCCCCGGGACAGCGCCGCATCCCAGATTGGGATGCGGGCTTGATCTTGACCGGGGGCGGGTCTGCGCGGGAGATCGACGGCAAACACCATCACACTTGGGTAGGCGCTACCACGTGGCAGCCGGCCAGCGCGGGCGGTTGACGACGAAGCCGGTCTGCTTCCCGGTCCACAGCGGCACCCGCTGATCGCGCTACTTCAGAGCGATGATCCGGCGCAGACCGACCGCGCGTGTTGTGTCCCGGCAGGTCCGGAGCACGTGTGAACGAACGTCAGGACTCGCCGGTCTCCTGCGTCAGCCGGGGCAGGTCCAAGACGGTGATCCGCCCGCGACCCAGGTGGACCAGTCCCTGGACGGCGTACTCGTTGAGGATCTTCGTAGTGGTCTCGCGCGAGGTGCCGGCCAGGGCAGCGACCTGCTCATGGGTGAGCTGGACCTGGATGCCGCGCGCGAGCAGGCGTCGTGGCTCCTGGTCGGCCAGCAGGCACAGTGTGGTGGCGACGCGTTGCGGGACGCTCTTGAAGACGGTGTCGGAGAGCCGGCGCTCGAGCTGCGAGACCCGGTTGCCGAGGATCTCCGAGATGCGCGCGGCGATCCGTGCGTCGGAGAGCAGGAAGCGTCTGCACGTCCGACCTGGTCATGACGCAGACGGTGACCGGGTCGAGGGCCTCGGCGAAGTTGTCGTGCATCTGCTGGCCGAGCACGAGCATCTCGCCGAAGATGGTCCCGGGCGTGAGGATCGCGGTCGTGAGCGCACGTCCGTCGGGGGACACCCGGAAGATGCGGACCCGTCCCTGCTTGAGGATGAAGAGCGTCTCCATGGGCTGGGTCGGCGAGTAGAGCAGCTCGCCTGGAGCGTACTGCCGCATCGGTGCCGCCGCGGCGATGGTCGCCATCTCCTGCTCGTCGAGGTCGGTGAAGATGTCCACCTCGGACATGCACCAGGGGAGGTCGGTCCCTTCCGCGCGACGCTCCACGTCGACAAGCTCCTCACGGCGTCCCGGCGCCCACGGCCGCACGCCGAGGGGGTCGAGATCGTCAAGTCGTCTGACCAGACAGTACGTCGACGGGTCGCGGTCGGGCGGGCCGGCAGGGGCGCCGGCCCCACGTACGGTCAGCATCTCAGCCCACGAGCCGCGCGACCCGGTCGGCCAGTGCCTGGTCGTCGAGGTAGCCCTCACTGACGACGGCAGCGTCCGCGTCGAGGACGACGTAGCTGCTCTGGGCCGTGACGCCGAAGTGCCGCCAGATCTCGCCCTCCTCGTCGATCAGGTGCGTCGGGCCGTCGACCTGGTGGGCGAAGTCCCGGACGTCGGCCGCGTCGGCGAGGCCGCCCACACCGACGACGTTGACCCGGCCGGCGTACTCCGCGGCGAGCGCCTCCACCCCGCCTGCCTGCGCCCGGCAGGTGGGGCACCACGGGGCCCAGAACCACAGCACCGTCGGTCTGCCGGCCAGCTGCTCACCGTCGTACGCCGCTCCGTCGATGTCCTCCCCGGTGAACGTCAGGCTGACGGAACTCGCTGCTGGTGCGGCTGCACCGCCCGGGTCGGTCCCGGAGGCGGCACACCCGCTCACCACGATGGTGAGGCCGAGCAGCAGCCCGGCAACTGTCCTCGCGCGCACGGCGCCTCCTTCGTGGTCGACACGATCAGGATCGCCGATGGCGTCGGGCAGGTTCAGTGACCGGGCTT
The DNA here is from genome assembly GCA_963807335.1 of uncultured Actinomycetota bacterium. Lineage (GTDB taxonomy): Bacteria > Actinomycetota > Actinomycetes > Propionibacteriales > Nocardioidaceae > Nocardioides. The sequence goes on along the minus strand of CAWEBT010000006.1, from coordinate 169,830 downwards.
ACGGACCTCCAGACCGAGGTGGTGGATCCTCGACTCCAGAGAACGCACACGAGCGAGTCTCGGCGAGATGCCCGGCAGGAGGCGACGACGTTGTCCCAGCGGTGGACCCACCTCGTGGTCGTCGCGATGCTGACGCTGGTGACCGCCTGCTCGGGCGTCGACCCTGCCGAGAACGCTGCTCCCGGACCGGAGCCGTCCGGCCAGGTCGTCGACGCCTCGCGTCAGGACGTGCCGTCGGCACTCGACGATCGCGAGGACCCGGCGTTCCCCGCCGCGCTGATCGACCTCGACGAGCTCATCTCCGGCGGACCGCCACCGGACGGCATCCCCGCGATCGATGCGCCGAAGTTCGAACGGGCAGACCGGGTGGACTGGCTGGAGGACACCGAGGCGGTGCTGTCGCTGACGGTGGGCGATGAGACCCGGGCGTACCCCCTGCGAGTGATGACCTGGCACGAGATCGTCAACGACGTGGTGGGCGGCGTGCCGGTCGCCGTGACCTACTGCCCGCTGTGCAACTCCGGTGTGGCCTTCGAGCGCACCGTCGCCGACCACGGAGTCCTCTCGTTCGGGACCTCGGGCCTGCTGTACGCCGACAACCTGGTCATGTACGACCGGCAGACCGAGTCCCTGTGGCCGCAGCTCACCGGGGAGGCCTCGGTCGGGCACCTGACCGGCACCATGCTCGACGCGATCCCCATGGGCACCGTCGCCTGGCGCGACTTCGTCGCCGCCGACCCGACCGCGAAGGTGCTGTCGCAGGACACCGGCTTCGAGCGCCGCTACGGCGCCAACCCCTACACCGGGTACGACGACCCGGACGGTCGCCTGCTGTTCGAGCTGCCCGACGATCCCGACGCCCGGCTCCCGGTGAAGGAGCGGGTGGTCGGGCTGGTCGACGGATCGGACAGCGTCGCCGTGGTGCGCAGCTGGCTGGCAGGCAGGGATCCGACCGAGGTGACGGTGGGGACCCGCCGCCTGGTCATCTGGCACCGACCCGGACAGGCATCGGCCCTGGACGCCGGCACGATCGCGGGCGGCGCGGACATCGGGACGGTGGGCGTCTTCGTCCCGGTGCTGGACGGCGAGCGACTGCACTTCGAGGCCGACCGCGACGGCTTCCGGGACCTCGAGACCGGGAGCACCTGGAACGTGCTCGGCCGGTCCACCGCAGGACCACTCCGCGGAGCACGGCTCGAGGCCTACCGGCACCTCGACACGTTCTGGTTCGCCTGGGCCAGCTTCCACGTCGACACGGCAGTGCTCGGCGCCACCGATCAGTAGGGTGCCTCATGAGGTTGCGGTCCTGGTGGCAGAGTCTTGAGCGGGCCACTCGACCCGTGCACCCGGTCACCGAACGAGTGCTGGCGCAGCGGTGGGCCTCGCTTCCTCCCGGGGTCAGGACGGACCGTCAGATCCTCGGGCGGCACGCCGTGGGCTGCGAGGGCACGCAGGGCGTCTTCCCGAAGTGCGACCTGACCTGCTCACCGTGCTACCACTCCAAGGACGCCAACAAGGTCCGCGTGGACGGTGCCCACACGCTCGCCCAGGTCGAGGCACAGATGAGCCTTCTCGAGGCGCAGCGCGGTCCGCGCGCGCACGCGCAGCTGATCGGGGGTGAGGTGTCCCTCCTGGACCCCGAGGACCATGCAGCCGCGCTGGCGATCATGCGCAGGCACGGCCGGGAGCCGATGTCGATGAGCCATGGCGACTTCGGCCCCGACTACCTGCTCGCGCTGGCTCTCGACGAGAAAGGACGCCCACGCTTCGGTCGTCTCTCGTTCGCAGCCCACTTCGACTCGCTGATGCGGGGCCGGACCGGGATTCCCCGGCCGCGGACCGAGGTCGAGCTGAACCCGTTCCGTGCCGGGTTCGTGCAGATGTTCCGTGACCTGCAACGCGACCACGGCATCCGCTCCTACCTCGCTCACAACATGACCATCACGCCGGCGAACCTCGACCAGGTCGAGCAGGTGGTGGCCGACGTCAGTGCCATGGGGTTCTCCATGCTGTCCTTCCAGCCCGCCGCCCACGTGGGTGACGAGCGCCGCTGGACGGGGGGCGACTACCGCACCGTCGGCATCGAGGACGTCTGGGACCGGCTCGAGGCCGGACTCGGGCAGCGCATCGCCTGGCAGGCGTTGCAGTTCGGTGACCCCCGCTGCAACCGGACCGCCTTCGGCATCCGCGTCGACGAACGCTGGGTCCCGATGCTCGACCCCGACAGCGTGGCCGACCTGGCCGCGAGGGACCGTGCCCTCGCGCACCTCGGTGGGGTGAACTTCGGCGGTACGCCGCCGCTGCTGCTGGCGGTGAAGCTGGCGCGTGTCCTGGTCCGCCATCCCGGCGACGTGAAGGTCGCCGTCGCCTGGGTACGCCGGCTGGTCGAGCGGTCCGGTGGAGCCCGTCGTGTCTCGTCCGCCGTGCGTCGCGGGGCCGTCACGCCGATGACCTATGTGGTGCACAGCTTCATGGACGCCGCCGACGTCGCTCCCGCGTGGCGGCTGATGCAGGCCGACCGCGTCGCGACCGATCCCGCCGTCCGGGCCACGCAGGAGCGGCTGGCGGCATGCACCTACGCGATGGCACACCCCGAGACCGGTGAGCTGGTCCCCGCCTGCGTCCAGCACTCGGTCCTCGACCCGGGGGAGAACCAGCGCCTGCGTCGGCTCCTGCCGCTCACCGTCGTCGACCCGGACGACTCATCGCCGGCGAGGAGCGGTTCCGGGGGAAGGGCGTCGACCTGACGCTACGGTGACGGACATGACGAGCGAGCACCTCGACCCCACCCTTCTGAGCGTCGACCACCCCGCCAGTCCGGACGGGCCGCGACTGCCACGACTGCTGGTCTTCGACGTCAACGAGACGCTCTCGGACATGTCGCCCATGGCCGAGCGCTTCGACGACGTCGGCGCGCCGCCCCACCTCGCGCCCACCTGGTTCGCGGGCCTGCTGCGGGACGGCTTCGCGTTGACCGCCGTCGGCTCGAGCGACACGTTCGCCCATCTCGCCGCCGAGTCCCTGCGAGTCGGCCTGCACGGCGTGCCCCTGGACCGTGGCACGCAGGACGCGGTCTCGCACGTCATGGACGGGTTCGCGAGCCTGCCCGTGCATGCCGACGTGCCGGACGGCATCGGCGCCCTCGGCAGTCTCGGGATCCGACTGGTCACCCTGAGCAACGGCTCGGCCTCGGTCGCCGAGGCGCTGTTCGACCGGGCTGGCATCCGCCAGCACTTCGAACGCCTGCTGTCGGTGGAGGACACCGGCCGGTGGAAGCCGGCCCCCGAGTCCTACGCCTACGCGCTGGGGGAGTGCGGCGTCGACCCCGAGGACGCGATGCTGGTCGCGGTGCACCCCTGGGACATCGACGGCGCCTCACGAGCCGGCCTGGCCACCGCATGGCTGAACCGGACCGGAGGTCCCTACCCGGCGTACTTCCGCGCGCCCGACATGGAGGCGGTGTCCGTGACGGACCTCGCCGACCAGCTCGGCTGAGCCGGCGAGCAGGCCCCGGACCGGGTGCCGGGGCCTGCCTGTGCCTTGCGGGGCGACCTCAGAGCGCCGGGGCCGCCGGCAGGTCGAGATCGGTGCGCACGAAGTGGTTGAAGTAGTTCGTGTAAAGGTTCAGCGTGACGTGGGTGGACAGCTCTGCGAGCTGCTCGTCGGTCCAGCCCGCGTCGATGGCTGACTGCCACGAGGCGTCCTCGACGGCGCCGACGTCGGTGGTGAACTGACGGGCGAGGGTGAGCAGCGCGTCCAGCTTGGCGTCGGACTCCACGGGGCCCCGGCGGATGGCGATCATCTCGTCGTGGGTCAGGCCGGCAGCCTTGCCTCCACCGGTGTGGGCGGCCTGGCAGTAGTCGCACTCGTCGGCGTTGCCCACGGCCAGCGCGATCGCCTCGCGCGTCCGGGCGTCGAAGGACCCGAAGTCGGCGATGACCCGCTGGATCGCGAGGTAGCTGTGCAGCACGACCGGCGAGTGGGCCATCCCGCCGTGGATGTTGAGGACCTTGCCGAACTTCGCCTCCAAGGCCTTCAGCTCGTCGCGGCTCTGCTCGGGGGCGCTCTCGGTCGTGTGGACGGGGATCCTGGCCATGGGTGGTTCTCCTATGTGGTGGAGGCATCGGTCGATTGGTGATTCCGGGGAGTACAAGCCGGACCGGTCCCGCTCGCGTCCCGGAATGTCTCCTCGATGACACTGTTGGGACAGACGTCCCTTCCGCGAACCAGCCAGGAGAGCCATGCGCAAGCGTCAAGAGCAGTCGGCCTCGTTCCGTGACGCACTGTGGGTCTCCCGGTGCGTGGGGCACGCGGAGACGACGCCACTACGACTCGAGGACGTCGAAGGGCTGGCGCGCTTCATCGAGGTCCGCACCCTGGCGGCGGGGGAGCCGCTCCAGCGCCTCGGGGAGGTGCCAGCGGCGGTGTGCATCGTTCGGGAGGGCGGCCTGGACCTTGCCGTGCCCGGGCCCGGTGGGCGGACGGTCATCCAGACGCTCCGGGCCGGTGACATCGACGGCGACATCCAGATCCTGCTGGGTGCGCCGATGCCGTACGAGACCAGGGCGAACACCGAGACCACGTGCCTGATGATCGATCGCCGGCACTTCGAGGAGCTCCTCGCCAGCCACCCCCAGGTCTCCCGGCGGTGGCTGACGAGCGTGTCCCAGCGCCTGGCGCGATCACACTCCCGGTTGACCAGCCTGCTGGGTCAGCCGCTCGAGGTCCAGGTCGCACAGCTGCTGTTGGCGGAGAGCTCGGACGACGTGGTGTCGCTGCCGCAGACCACCGTGGCCGCCCTGCTGGGAGTCCGGCGGCCGTCCGTCAACCGGGTGCTGCGCAAGTTCGCTCGCGGTGGGCTGGTGGAGATCGGCTACGGCCGGGTGCGGATCCTCGACGCGGCGGGGCTCGCCGACGTGTCCGTGCAGCAGTAGCCAGGGATCGAGGGCTACCGTCGCTGCGTGGACATCGAGCTGCTCTACTTCACCGGCTGTCCCAACTGGGAGATCGCCGACGAACGCCTCGCCGTCGTCCTGGCCGGGCGCCCGGACGTCACCCTGACCCGCCACCTGGTGGAGTCGGCCGAGGAGGCCGAGCGGCGTGGCTTCCACGGATCGCCCAGCATCCTCGTGGACGGGATCGACGTGTTCGCCGACGAGGATGCCGCCGTCGGCCTGTCGTGTCGCGTCTACCGGACACCGGACGGTCCCGCGGGAGCGCCCACCGTCGAGCAGCTGAGAGCGGCCATCGCCTCTGCCTGAACGTCATCGTGGCACCGGCACTCGTCCGGCCCGTCGCGTCCTGCGTCGGACCACGACGCTCAGCACCACGCCCAGTGCCAGCAGGGCGTAGACGGTGGCGGCGAACGGGCTGGACACGAGGGCGGTCGGGTCGCCCTGGCTGATCGCCAAGGTGCGTCGCAGCTGCTCCTCGGCGATCGGGCCGAGGATCAGGCCGATCACGGCAGGTCCGACGGGGTAGCCGAAGCGGCGCATCAGGTAGCCGAGCACACCGACGCCGAGCAGCACCCACAGGTCTGTGCGGACGCCGTTGAGGGAGTAGCCACCCAGTGCCGAGAACATCAAGATGCCGGCGTACAGGTAGGGCCTCGGCACCTGGAGCAGCTTCACCCACAGACCCACGAGCGGCAGGTTCAGCAGGAGCAGCATCACGTTGCCGATGTAGAGGCTCGCGATCAGCGCCCACACCAGCGGACCCTCGCTCTTGAACAGCAGCGGCCCCGGCTGGATGCCGTAGGTCTGGAACGCGGCGATCAGCACCGCCGCCGTCGCCGAGGTCGGCAGGCCGAGCGTGAGGAGCGGGACGAGGACTCCGGCGGCCGACGCGTTGTTGGCTGCCTCCGGACCCGCCACACCCTCGATGGCGCCGTGGCCGAACTCGGCCTTGTTCTTCGAGAGCCTCTTCTCCAGGGCGTACGACATGAACGTCGGGATCTCGGCGCCGCCCGCGGGCATCGCTCCGATCGGGAAGCCCAGGGCGGTGCCACGCAGCCACGGCTTCCAGGATCGGCGCAGGTCGTCGCGGGTCATCCAGCCCTTGCTGACAGGGATGATGTGCAAGGGTCCGTGGCGCAGCCTCGACGCGACCCAGAGGGCCTCGCCCACGGCGAAGACACCGACTGCGAAGGTGACCACGTCGATCCCGTCGGCGAGGACCGGAAGGCCCAGGGTGAAGCGCTGCTGACCGGTGAGGCTGTCGGTCCCCACCAGTCCGACGAGCAGCCCCAGGCTCAACGCGGCAACGCCTCGTGAGACCGAGGTGCCGAGCAGGGCCGAGACGGTCAGCAGGGCGACCACGGTGAGGGCCACGTAGTCGGGTGGACCCACCTTCACCGCCAGGTCGGCGAGCGTGGGCGCCGCGATCGTGAGCCCGAGGGTCGCGATCGTGCCCGCGACGAAGGAGCCGATCGCAGCGGTCGCCAGCGCGGCCGCCCCCCGCCCGGCTCTGGCCATCTTGTTGCCCTCGAGCGCGGTGATGATCGACGCGGACTCCCCGGGGGTGTTCAACAGGATCGACGTCGTCGAGCCGCCGTACATCCCGCCGTAGTAGATGCCGGCGAACATGATGAAGGCGGCGGTCGGCTCGAGCGTGTAGGTCAGCGGCAGCAGGAGCGCGACGGTCATCGCCGGGCCGATGCCGGGCAGGACGCCCACGGCGGTGCCCAGCGTGACGCCGATGAACGCGTAGAGCAGGTACTCCGGCTGCATCGCCACCGCGAAGCCGTCCATCAGGGAAGCGAAGTCACCCATCGAGGAGGGTCACCCCCTCGAACGGGCCGGCGGGGAGCGTCACTCCGAGCGCCGAGACGAACAGTGCCTGGACCGTGAAGCCGAGGACTACGCCGATCAGGGCGGCCTTGCCGATGTGCGCGCCCAGGGACCAGGCCACCAGCGCGAACAGCAACGCCCCGGCCAACGCCCAGCCGGCCACGTCGACCACGGCGATGTGCGCGGCGAACGCCGCGACGATCTTGGCCAGGGACACCCAGTCGGTCGGGGCGTCGACATCGACGTCCTCGCCCTCCTCCGGGGCGCCGAGCCGGCCCCGGAGTGCATCTGCCAGCACCACGGCGCCGGAGATCAGCAGCGCCACACCGACGGCGTACGGGAAGACCCGCGGGCCGACGACGTTGGAGCTCAGCGGCACGGTGATCCGCGTCGCCCCCAGGAGTGTCGCGGCACCCAGGAGGACGACGCCAACAGCCACGTAGACGTCGGGGGCGACGCGGTGCACCGCCCCCGACGCCGTGCGAGCAGGACCGGACATGGTCAGCTCACGAGGCCGAGGTCGCGCAGGACCGTGGTGGTCACCGTGCGCTCCTCGTCGATGAAGGCGGCGAACTCGTCGCCCGTCATGAACGTGTCGTCCCAGCCGTTGGTCTCCAGGGCGTCCTGCCACTCGGTGGAGTCGTGCATCTGGGTGACCAGGTCCACCAGTCGGTCGGTGGCCTCGTCGGAGAGCCCGGCGGGCGCGACGACGCCGCGCCAGTTGATGAACTCGATGTCGAACCCGGCCTCGGTGAGGGTGGGCGCGTCGATGCCGTCGACCCGCTCGGGTCCGGTCACCGCGAGAGCGCGGAGCGTGCCGGCCTTGACCTGCTCGGCGTACTCGCTGACACCGGAGATCCCCGCCGAGACCTTGTTGCCGAGCAGTGCGGCCAGGGTCTCGCCACCACCGGAGTAGGCGATGTAGTTGAGGTCCTCCGGGGTGGCGCCGGCGGCATCGGTCAGCAGGCCGGCCACGATGTGGTCGGTGCCTCCGGCCGAGCCGCCCGCGATGGCCACGTCGCGGCCGTTGGCCGCCAGGTCGTCAGCGAGGTCCTGGATCGTCTCGTAGGGGCTCGCCTCGGGGACGACGATGATCTCGTCCTCCGCGGTCAGGCGTGCGATGGGCGTGACGTCGTCCAGGGTGACCTTGGACTGGTTGGTCTCGATCGCGCCGACCATCACCAGCCCCATCACCATCAGGTAGTCCTCGCTCTTCTCGTTGGCGAGCTGGGCGAGGCCGATGGTGCCGCCGGCCCCCGGCACGTTGGTGACCTGCGTCGACTTCGCCAGTCCGGCGCCCTCCATGCTGGCCGCCATGGACCGCGCCGTGCCGTCCCAGCCGCCACCGGGGTCGGCCGGGGCCATCAGCTGGATGCGGGAGACCTGGCCGTCGGACGCGGAGTCGGTGGACGATCCGCCGCAGGCCGAGAGGGTCAAGGCGGCCGCGCCGAGGACGGCGGCGACGGCTCGTCCCCGGGTGCAGCGTCGAGGTGTGTGGGCAGAGGTGCGCGGAGCGGCTGAGGGCAGGACCATGGGTCTGACCTTTCGTTTGGGGGAGGTGCGGGAGTGAGATGCCCGGACGCTAGGTCCGGCCGCTGGGCGCCGGCCAGCCTTCGGTCGTACCGGTCGTACTGGTCGTTCTGGTCGTGATGCAGAACACGTCCCCGGTGGGGCACGATGACGGGGTGAGACGACGGCTTCCCCTGGCAGCACAGCTGCTGGCCATGCAGATCGCCATCGTGCTCGCGGTGCTGGGAGCCGCGGGGCTGCTCGCCTTCCAGCTCCAGCAGGAGCAGATCCGGGAGACCTATGCGGGGCGGGTGCTGGAGATGGCGCGCAGCCTCGCCCAGCAGCCCGCCGTCCGCGAGGCGTACGCCTCGGAGGATCCGTCCGAGGCCCTCCAGCCGCTGGCCGAGCTCGTGCGTACGTCGGCCGGCGCGGAGTTCGTCGTGTTCACCGACATCCGGGGAGTGCGCTACTCCCACCCCGACCCGGACAAGATCGGCCGTCGCGTCTCGACCGACCCGAGTGTCGCCCTCGGCGGTGGGGAGTTCGTCGGCACCGAGACCGGGACCCTGGGCGTCTCGTTGCGAGCCAAGGTGCCGGTGCGTGACCCCGCCGGAGCGGTCCGGGGCGTGGTGTCGGTCGGCATTCTCGAGAGCGAGCTGTCCGCCGACCTGGCGGGCGTGCTGCCCCGCCTGGTGGCGTGGCTCACCGGCGCCGCGTTCGTCGGGGTCGTCGGTGCGGTGGCGCTGACCCGGCTGGTCCGACGCCGCATCCACGGCCTCGAGCCGGAGGAGATCGCCGAGCTGCTGCAGGCCAGGGAGGCGATGCTGCACGGCATCCGCGAAGGTGTGCTCGCCGTGGACGAGCAGGGGTGCCTCGCGCTCGTCAACGACGAGGCCATGCGGCTGCTCGGGCTGGACGAGGACCCCACCCGACGACACGCGGAGGAGGTGCTCGACGCGGACGATCTGCTACCGCTCCTGCGGCAGACCGAGGACGTCTCCGACCGGGTCGTCCTGGTCGGCGAACGCGTGCTCGTCGTGAACAGCACCGCAGCTCGGGTGGAGGGTCGCGACGTCGGTCGGGTGCTGGTGCTGCGCGACCGGACCGAGCTGTCGGAGGCCCTGCGCGCGCTGGAGGGGCAGCGCACCATCACCGATGCGCTGCGTGCCCAGGCCCACGAGTTCTCGAACAACCTGCACGTCCTGTCCGGGCTGATCGAGCTGGGACGCGGCGAGGAGGCGGTGGGCTTCATCGAGCGGGTGGGCGGTGGCAGCGGGACCGCCACCGGTGCCTCGGTGCGTCATGTCGAGGATCCGGCGGTGGCAGCCGTGGTCCTGGCCAAGGCCGCGACCGCCCGCGAGCAGGGGATGACCCTGCAGCTGGACGCCGACTCGCACGTCGCCGCCGGCGTGGGCGACGACGTCGTCACGATCATCGCCAACCTGGTCGACAACGCGCTCGAGGCGTCCGGAGCAGGGGGCCTGGTCGAGCTCCTGGTCCAGCACAGCAGCGGGGGCGACGTCACCGTGATGGTCGGCGACGACGGCCCCGGTGTCCCGGACGCGTTGCGCGAGCGGATCTTCCAGCTCGGGGTGAGCACGAAGCCGTCGTGGAACGAGCACCAGGGCCGCGGGATCGGACTGGCGCTCGTGGCCCGGATCGTGGCCCGTCGTACCGGCTCGATCACGGTGGCTGAACGCCCCGGCGGCGGGGCGCTGTTCACCGTCCTCCTACCCGCGGTCGAGCTGGTCTCCGCGGGCCCCGGACCGGCCGGTGGTGACCGATGAGCCAGGAGGCGCCGATCCGGGTGCTCGTGGTCGACGACGACTTCGCCGTGGCGGAGATGCACCGCGCCTACGTGGAGAGCCTGCCCGGTTTCGCCGTGGTCGCCGTCGCCCACAACGGCGCTCAGGCACTGCACGCGGTCGACGAGCTCAGCCCCGACCTCGTGCTGCTCGACATCCACCTCCCGGACATCTCGGGCCTCGAGGTGCTGCGCAGGCTGCGCGCGAGGAGCGACGGCGCCGACGTGGACGTCCTCGCCATCACCGCCGCTCGTGAGGTCGACACCCTGCGGACAGCCATGACCGGAGGCGTGTCGGACTACCTGATCAAGCCGTTCCCGCTCCGACTGTTCAAGGAGCGTCTCGAGAGCTACGCCGCGCAGCGAGACAGCCTGCGGCGGCTGTCGGCGCGGCAGGTCACCGTGCAGGACCAGCACGAGGTTGATCGGCTGCTGTCCTCGCGCCCTCGCAGGGGTGGGGACAGCGACCTGCCCAAGGGGCTGTCCCGGCACACGCTGTCGCTGGTGGCGGACACGTTGCGCGACGCGGGACGCGACCTGTCGGCCGGTGAGGCGGCGACCCGGTGCGGACTCTCGAGGGTCAGCGCCCGCCGCTATCTCGAGCAGCTCGCGACCATGGGCCTTGCCGACGTGCACCCCAGGTACGGCTCAGCCGGTCGGCCCGAGCACGGGTACGTGTGGCGGGACGTGCCCGGCTAGCGGTATCCGGCAGTCCCGCCGACGACCTGTGACAGCCAGCGCGCGCCTCGTGAGACCAGGCGGAACGGCCCTGAGCCGCCGACGCCAGGTCGGGTGGATCTGGTCCCACCGCCCGCCCGACTGAGGCGGGAACAGAGCAAGCACCCGGAACCGCTTGCCGCGTGATGCTGGCCGGCTCGAGTCACCACCGCCTCCGGCCACCGGCGTGGTGTCCGGCAGCGGGATGGAGAAGTGCGCGCCGTCGATCTCGTAGCCGTCGGCGAGGACCGAGACGAGGTACTTGCCGGGCTGGAGCTGCAGGCCGGCGGCCAGGGTGTCCTGGTCGCCCCGGGCCGGAGCGAACCAGCGCGGCTCACCAGACCAGGCAGAACGGCTGCACACCACCGAGGTACGTCGGATGCATCTGCGGCCAGTAGCCGCCCTTCTGCACGTCGAAGAACCACTGCGTCGCGGCGTACCAGCTCCCTGGGGTGGCGTTGAAGGTCAGCTGGTCCGCCTGGAGCCCGTTCGACAGGGTCCAGGACTGCGAGAAGCGAGGCTTGGTCGCCAGCGGTCCCCAGCCCACGCCGACCCACTGCCCGCCGTCCCACCGCCAGAGGTAGTCGAGGTAGGCGTCGACCAGCGGGCTCAGCGAGGTGGGAGTAGCCGGTGCGAAGACTTCGAAGAGCCCGGCGGCGTGCGGGCAGTTGAGCCGCCCGGGCAGGACCGCCGCGATCTCGGTGGGGTTGTTGCCCGAGTGTGTCGTCGGTGCGGCCATCGGAGGAGGACCTGTGAGGGGCACCGTGGGCGGTGGCGGTGGCGGTGGCGGTGGCGGCGGTGGCGGTGGCGGTGGGGCCGGGGCCGGGGATGGCGGCGCAACCACCCGGATCGTTCTCACCGGTGAGGTGTCCAGCCGGACGCCCCCGCGACGCACGACGGTGCGGAAGGGGTAGTCGCCGGTCTGGGTGAACTGGCGCTTGAACGTGTAGCGGCCGTCGTCCTGTCTCGTCCGCCGCCCCGCGACCTGCCAGCGCCCGGCGTACTGCTGCTGGAGTACGACGACCTTGTTGTCGGCGCCTCCCGTCCGCTTCAGGCGACCGCTCAGCACCACGACCGTGTTCACGGTCGTGGCCGGCACCGACCGCAGGGTGATGCTGGGTCGTGCCTCGAGCGGCGACGCGACCGGGGGAGCGAGGAGTCCCGCGACCAGCGCGGCCAGGACCGAGACCGTCGTGCTGCCGAACACCGGTGCCCTCCCGACCTGTCCGAGAGCGATGATCCGAGACCTTCAGGATCCGCACGGCAGGAGCCGCAGGCAACCCCGATTTGGTCGAACTCGCGGTCCGGTCGGCTGTTGTCCTCAGCGGAAGCGGCGCAGCCGCAGGCTGTTGCCCACGACGAACACCGAGCTGAACGCCATCGCCGCGCCCGCCAACATCGGGTTGAGCAGGCCGGCAGCCGCCAGCGGCAGCGCCGCCACGTTGTAGCCGAAGGCCCAGAACAGGTTGCCCTTGATGGTGCCGAGGGTGCGCCGCGACAGCCGGATCGCGTCGGCCGCCACCCGCAGGTCGCCCCGCACCAGGGTCAGGTCGGAGGCCTCGATCGCCACGTCGGTGCCGGTGCCCATCGCCAGGCCGAGGTCGGCCTGCGCCAGCGCTGCGGCGTCGTTGACGCCGTCGCCGACCATCGCCACCACCCGGCCCTCGGCCTGGAGCCGCTTGACGGTGGCCACCTTGTCGGCGGGCAGCACCCCGGCGATGACGTCACCGGGCGCGATGTCGACCGCGTCGGCGACTGCGCGGGCCACCGCCTCGTGGTCGCCGGTGAGCAGGATCGGACGCAGGCCGAGGTCGCGCAGGTCCCGAACCGCCTGCGCCGAGGTCGGCTTGACCTCGTCGGCCACCACGACTACGCCGCGGGCCAGACCGTCCCAGCCGACGGCGACAGCGGTTCCGCCAGCTTCCTGGGCGGCGTCGAGCGCCTTCTGCAGGTCGTCGGAGAGGTGCTGGGACCAGTCGGCCAGCAGGCTCGGCCGCCCCACCAGCACCGCCCTGCCGTCGACGACACCCTGCACGCCGAGGCCTTCGAGGTTGGCGAAGTCCTCGACCCGGTGGAGCGGGCCGTGCTCGGCGGCGGCCGCGGCGATCGCCCTGGCGATCGGGTGCTCGGAGGCGTGCTCGAGCGAGCCGGCGTACCGCAGCACGTCGTCTCGGCTCTCGCCCGATCCGGCCACGACGTCGAGCACGGCCATCTGGCCGGTGGTGACGGTGCCGGTCTTGTCGAGCAGGATCGTGTCGACGCGGCGGGTCTGCTCGAGCACCTCGGGGCCCTTGATGAGGATGCCGAGCTGGGCGCCGCGACCGGTGCCGACCATGAGGGCGGTCGGCGTCGCCAGGCCCAGGGCGCACGGGCAGGCGATGATGAGCACCGCGACGGCCGCGGTGAACGCCGCGCCCCAGCCGCCGCCGGTGCCGAGCCAGAAGCCGAGCGTGGCGACGGACAGCGCGATCACGACCGGCACGAAGATCCCGGAGATCCGGTCGGCGAGCCGCTGGGCGGCGGCCTTTCCGTTCTGGGCGTCCTCGACGAGGCGGGCCATCTGGGCGAGCTGGGTGTCGGCGCCCACGCGGGTGGCGCGCACGACCAGCCGACCGCCCGCGTTGACCGTCGCGCCGACCACTGCGTCGCCGACCCCGACCTCGACGGGCACGGACTCCCCGGTGAGCATCGATGCGTCCACCGCGGACGTGCCCTCCTCGACGTCGCCATCGGTGGCGATCTTCTCGCCGGGACGCACGACGAACAGGTCGCCGACGACGAGCTGCTCGACCGGGATGGGCGTCTCCACGCCGTCCCTGAGCACCACCACCTCGCTCGCGCCCATCTCCAGCAGCGCCCGGAGGGCGGCCCCGGCCTCTCGCTTGGACCTCGCCTCGACGTACCTGCCGGCGAGGATGAACGTGGTCACCCCGGCGGCGGCTTCGAGGTAGATGTTGCCGGCGCCGTCGCTGCGAGCGATCGTGAGCTCGAAGGAGTGCTTCATGCCCGGCGTGCCGGCGGTCCCGAGGAACAGTGCGTAGAGCGACCAGCCCAGGGCCGAGAGGGTGCCGAGCGAGATGAGCGTGTCCATCGTCGACGCGCCGTGGCGCAGGTTGGTCCAGGCGGCCCGGTGGAACGGCCAGGCACCCCACACCACCACCGGCGCGGCGAGCGTGAGCGAGAGCCACTGCCAGAACTCGAACTGCCAGGCCGGCACCATCGCCAGCACGATGACCGGCACGGTGAGGACGGCGGAGATGGTCAGCCGCTGGCGCAGCGACGCCGCCGGGTCGAGCGGTGCGCTCGCGGGCTCGGCGACGGGGGAGGGCAGCCGGGCGGCGTACCCGGCCGACTCGACCGCGGCCAGCAGCGCGTCGGTCGTGACGGCGTCGTCGTAGGAGACCTTCGCCTTCTCGGTCGCGTAGTTGACGGTCGCGGTGACGCCGGGGACCTTGTTGAGCTTGCGCTCGATCCGGTTGGCGCACGAGGCGCAGGTCATGCCGGTGATCTCGAGCTCCACGCTCGACGGTGCGCTGGTCATCAGCGGCCCTCCTCGAGGGCGAACTGCGCCGTACGGACGACGCCGTCGTGCCGGAAGTCGAGATAGAGGTGGTAGCCACCCGGGCTCGGCACCTCGGCGCCGAACTCGATCGCCGGACCGGCCGGGGTCTCACCGTCGCCGGGCTCACCGCTGGGGTGCACGTGCAGGTAGGCCAGGTCGCCCTCGCGCAGCGCCACCAGGTGGCCGTAGGCGCCGAGGTAGGGCTGCAGGTCCGTGACGGGTACGCCGTCCCTCGAGACGTCGAGGGTGAGCATCGAGTGCTCGCCCGCGACCAGGTCACCGGAGAGGGTGACGGTGTAGCCGTCGACGGTCGCCACCCGGGAGACGGGGAGGTCCTCGCGTGCCGGCACGGTGCCCGGCACCGCCAGATCGGTCCCGAGGGTCAATGCCTCGCCACCGGTCGGCTTGAAGTCGGCGAAGATGCGCCACGCCCCGGCCGTCAGGTCGAGCGACACCCGCCACACCCCGTCATTGCCGAGCTCGGGGTGCACGTGCTGGAACCCGCGGAAGTCGCGGCGTACGGCGATGAGGTGGAGCCGCTTGTCGTGCGCCACGTCGTACGCCGTCACCGGCCGGCCGTCGGGACCCTCGATGCGGAACGCGATCGGCCGGTCGCGACCCGGCTGCTTTGCGGTCGGCTCGAGCACCAGCCGGTAGCCGTCCTGGGCGGTCATCAGTCCGCCGGCGGGCTGCTGGTCGCCGCCCACCGTCTCGGCCTCATCGCCGTGGTCGTGGTCGTGTTCGTCTGCGTGGTGCGACTCAGGCTCGGCCGCGACGGGACCGGCCAGGCTGCCCACCGCGAACGATCCGCCGAAGAGCGCGGCGATGCCGAGCAGGAAGCCGGAGACCCGGGTCGGGGTGTTCATGCGAGCTGGTAGCCGGCCTCTTCGACGGCTGCCTGCACGGCGGTCTCGGAGAGGGGCTGGTCGCTGGTGACGGTGACGGAACCGGTGGCGAGGTCGACCGCGACGTCGGTGACGCCGGCGATCTCCTGCACCTCCTCGGTGACCGACATGACGCAGTGGTTGCAGGTCATGCCGGTGACGGTGAAGCGGGCGGTCTCGCTCATGGGGACTCCTCGCGGATGGTGGGGTTACGAACGGACGAGGCGAGCGACGGCGTCGGACGCCTCGCGGAGCTTGACATCGGCCTCGGGCCCGCCTGCGCGGGCGGCGTCGAGCACACAGTGCGCCAGGTGCTCGTCGAGCAGGCCGAGCGCGACGGCCTGCAGGGCCTTCGTCACGGCGGAGACCTGGGTGAGGATGTCGATGCAGTACTTCTCGTCCTCGACCATGCGGGCAATGCCCTTGACCTGGCCCTCGATGCGGCGCATCCGCTTGAGATAGTCGTCCTTCTGGTTCCGGTAGCCCGGGGGCACGGCGCTCTCGCTCATGGCAGATACCATACCCCCCTAGGGTATCGCCCGCAAGCCCCGGGGAAACCCACGCGAGATCCATGACGGCGCGCCGATACGATCACCGGGTCAGATCCACAGCCCGCCCATTCAGGGAGTACCACCGTGTCCGAGATCAAGGTCGTCCGCGTCCACGCCGGTGAGCGTCAGGAGCGGACCACCACGACCGGCACGAAGGCGTGGGAGCTCTTCGCGGACGACGCCGACGTGATCGCCGCCCGCATCGGCGGTCAGCTCAAGGACCTCGCCCACGAGCTGGCCGACGGCGACGAGGTCGAGGGCGTGACCATGGCCAGCCCCGACGGGCGCGACATCCTGCGCCACTCGACCGCCCACGTGCTGGCCCAGGCGGTGCAGCAGCTGTTCCCGCAGGCGCGCCTCGGGATCGGCCCGCCGATCGAGAACGGCTTCTACTACGACTTCGACGTCGAGACCCCGTTCGTGCCCGACGATCTGGTCAAGATCGAGACCGCGATGCGCAAGATCATCAAGGAGGGCCAGAAGTTCGACCGTCGGGTCACCACCGACGCCGAGGCCCTCGTCGAGCTGAAGGACGAGCCCTACAAGGTCGAGCTGATCGGGCTCAAGGGCAGCTCGAGCGAGGCGGCCGAGGGCGCGTCGGTCGAGGTCGGCGCCGGCGAGCTGACCATCTACGACAACCTCCGCCGCGGTGGCGAGGTCGCCTGGAGCGACCTGTGCCGCGGTCCGCACCTGCCCACCACCAAGCGGATCCCGGCGTTCAAGCTGATGCGGTCGGCCGCGGCGTACTGGCGCGGCGACGAGAAGAACAAGCAGTTGCAGCGCATCTACGGCACCGCCTGGGAGTCGAAGGAGGAGCTGGAGGCGCACCTGCACCGCATCGAGGAGGCCGAGCGCCGCGACCACCGCAAGGTCGGCCGCGACCTCGACCTCTACTCCTTCCCCGACGAGATCGGCTCCGGGCTGGTCGTCTTCCACCCCAAGGGCGGGGTGATCAAGCGGGAGATGGAGGACTACGTCCGCCGCCGGCACATCGAGGAGGGCTTCGAGTACGTCGGCACTCCCCACATCGCCAAGGAGGGGCTGTTCCACACCTCCGGCCACCTGCCGTACTACGCCGACGGCATGTTCCCGCCCATGGAGATGGAGGGCAGCAACTACTACCTCAAGGCGATGAACTGCCCGATGCACAACCTGATCTTCAGGTCGCGCGGGCGGTCCTACCGTGAGCTGCCCCTGCGGCTGTTCGAGTTCGGCTCGGTCTACCGCAACGAGAAGTCCGGCGTCGTGCACGGCCTGACCCGCGTGCGCGGCCTGACCCAGGACGACTCGCACTCCTACGTCACCAAGGAGCAGGCGCCCGACGAGGTCAAGCACCTGCTCGACTTCTGCCTGGGCCTGTTCCGCGACTTCGGCCTCGACGACTACTACCTCGAGCTGTCCACGCGCGACGACACCAAGCCCGACAAGTTCGTCGGGTCCGACGAGGAGTGGGCCGAGGCCACCGCGGTGCTCCAGCAGGTGGCGACCGACTCGGGGCTCGAGCTTGTCGACGACCCCGGCGGCGCGGCGTACTACGGGCCCAAGATCTCCGTCCAGGCGCGCGACGCCATCGGCCGGACCTGGCAGATGTCGACGATCCAGTACGACTTCAACCAGCCGAAGGGCTTCGAGCTGGAGTACCAGGCGGCCGACGGCACCCGCCAGCAGCCGGTGATGATCCACTCCGCGAAGTTCGGCTCCATCGAGCGCTTCATCGGCGTGCTCGTCGAGCACTACGCCGGCGCGTTCCCGCCGTGGCTCGCGCCGGTGCAGGTGCAGGCGATCCCGATCGCCGACGTGCACGCCGACTACCTGCACGACATCGCCAGGCGGATGAAGGCGCAGGGGCTGCGCGTCGAGGTCGACGGCTCCGACGACCGGATGCAGAAGAAGATCCGCAACGCGCAGCTGCAGAAGGTGCCGTTCATGATGATCGCCGGCAACGACGACATCGAGGCCGGCGCCGTGTCGTTCCGCTACCGCGACGGCCGCCAGGACAACGGGGTCCCCGTCGACGAGGCGATCGCGCGCGTGGCGGCCGCGGTGGCGTCGCGGGAGCAGGTCTGAGCCCGAGAGCCACCGCGGGTTGAGGAAGTCGCGGCTGATGGGTCACCGGCACGTCGACCGGTCAGGCGTCGTCGCTGTCGTCCGGATCGGCTGCGTCGAGCACTCGCTGGATGATGTGCGTGGTGGAGATGCTGCTCGTGCGGGGGATGCAGACGAAGCTCCTCGCCGCCACGGCCGGTCCGTAGATCGACTCCGCCCCCTCCGGTGACAGGTCGTCACCATGGACCACGGCTGTGATCGCGTGCTCGGCAAGGAAGTCCTCGGTCACGCGGAACGGCGCGTCCGGCACCACCTCGTCGACGTACCTGCAGGACTCGATGACAGCGACGCGCTCGGCGAGCGTCATGATCGGACGCCGCTTGTAGGCGGCGGCGGTGTCATCGGACAGCACGCCGACGACGAGCCACTCACCGTGGCGGCGAGCTTCGCGGAGGAGCGCGACGTGGCCTGCGTGGAACAGGTCGCCCACCATGTCGACGTAGACGCGTGGGGCTGCGAGTGGGGTCTCGACGTGCTTGGTGTATCTCCGACACGGCGACACGAACGTCTCGCCGCCCGCCACCACCTCGTACGGCAGGTCGCCCTCGTCGGCCCATCCGTACTTCTCGTAGAAGCTCCTCGCCCGCGCGTTGCCCGCGACCACAGCGAGCCAGGCCTCCTCGTGCCCACCGGCGGCGACCTGGCGCTCCGCCTCGGCGAGCAGCACCGCGGCCAGGCCGGTGCCTCGCCCAGCCGGCCCGACGAACACCTGCTCGACCTCGTCGCCGACCACCATCACGAAGCCCAGCAGCTCGTCCCGGTCGCCGAGCGCGACCGTGGTGTCGGAGACCCTGGCCGGCGTGCGCTCGTGGAAGGCATCCAAGGTCCGGGCCGCGGTGAGCCCCTCGGGCACGTGCCCGGCGTGGCCGGTGTGCCAGCCCTCGTGCCACAGGTCGGCGACGGCAGCCATGTCGGCGCCCGTGGCCGGTCGGATCGACGTCATGGCGCCACCCTAGGATCGCCGACATGACCGGTGGCACGAGTGATGGGGGCGCGGACGGCCTCGAGCGGCTCTGGACGCCGCACCGGATGGCCTACGTCCGCACGGCCGTCGAGGACCAGGGCTGCCCGTTCTGCGCGATCCCCGGCCACCCCGATGGTGAGTCGCTCGTCGTCGCGCGGGGCGAGTCGACGTACGTCGTGCTCAACCTCCACCCCTACAACCCGGGGCACCTGATGGTCCTGCCCTACCGCCACGTCGCGGACCTCACCGACCTCAGCCCGGAGGAGTCCGCGGAGCTGATGGCGATGACCCAGCAGTCGCTCCGTGCGATCCGCGCGGTCAGCAGCCCCCACTCCTTCAACGTGGGGCTCAACCTGGGGCGCTCGGCGGGCGGGTCGCTGGCCGACCACCTGCACCAGCACGTCGTCCCGCGGTGGACCGGCGATGCCAACTTCATCACCGTCGTCGGCGGTGCCAAGATCCTGCCCCAGCTGCTCGAGGACACCCGCGACCTGCTGGCCAAGGCCTGGGCCGAGGGTCAGCCCACGGGGTAGGGGTGCTCCTCGGCACGTCCCTGGAACGCCAGGATCGCCGGGTTCTGGATCCGGCCGTCGCGGATCTCGATGGCGCGGCTGATGGTCTCGTCGGCGTCCCACGCCTCGCCTCCCGAGAGGACCGTCTCGATGAACGGCAGCAGCGCCTCGCTGTTCTCCCACGTCGCGGAGTTCCAGAGGTACGACGGGCTGTGGTCGACCGCGTAGTAGTGGATGTTGTCGCCGACGGTGAACATCGGGTCGTCGAACGTCGTCGGCGTGGCCCACTCGAAACCCATGCCCTCGTCGCACGAGACATCCACGATCAGGCTGCCCGGACGGAAGGCGGCGAGGTCGTCGTTGCGCAGGTAGGTGAGCGGAGCCGCCGTGTCCTGCAGCGTGCAGTTGACGATGATGTCGTTCTCGGCCAGGTACGGCGCGAGCGGCACGCGGCCGCGATCGGTGATGACGTGGCTGGCGGTCGGATCGTCGGGGTCGTGGTCGAACTGCCGGATCCGCACCGAGTGGATGGGCGAGCCGACCGCCGCGACGCCACGAGTGGTGAGCACGGCGACCTCGTTGACGCCGTGCGCCTTGAGGGCGGTCACCGCACCGCGGGCGGTCGCACCGAAGCCGATCACCACCGCGCTCAGCAGTCGGCCGTAGTCGCCGGTGATGCCGACGAGCTGCATCGCCTGCAGCACCGAGCAGTAGCCCGCGAGCTCGTTGTTCTTGTGGAAGACGTGCAGACCGACGTACCCGTCGAGGGTCCAGTGGTTCATCGCCTCGAAGGCGATCATCGTCACCTTGCGGTCGATCGCGAGCTGGGTCATCTCGGTGTCCTGGACGCAGTGCGGCCAGCCCCAGAGCACCTGTCCCTCGTGCATCGCCGCGACATCCTCGTGCTGCGGCTTGGGCAGCACCACGACGTCGGAGTCCCTGAGGATCTCGTCGCGGGACGCGAAGCCGGCGACGAACCCGGCCAGGTCGTCGTCACTGCTGCCGAACCGCTCGCCGTACCCGTGCTCGAGGGTGATCCGGGACGCGATGTGCGGCTCGAGCCGCCCCAGGTGTTCGGGGTGCAGGGGGAGACGCTGCTCGTTCTCCTTGGCGGAGGTGCCGATGATGCCGAGGCTGAGAAGACTCACTTCTTCTTGTTGCCCAGGTTCTCCACCGCGGTGTTGCCGCCGGCGGCCTTCGCGTGCTTGTCGGCCCGCTTCTCCTTGATGGACTTGCTGGACTTCTTGGTCATGCCTTGTCGTGGCGACTTGTCTGCCATCGGAGCTCCCTTGTCGGAAGCCTGAATGGCTCCGTGCGGTCACAGTACGCCTGCCCGGTAGCCTTCCCGCCGTGGACGATGCGCAGCTGGCCGCCGACCTGGTCCGAGAGGCGGGGGCACTCGCCGCGCGGATGCTCGCCCAGGGGCTCGACACCGAGCGCAAGACGTCGGTGTCCGACGTCGTGACCGCTGCCGACCTGGCCGCCGAACGGCTCGTCGTCGGCCGGCTCAGGGCCGAGCGCCCCCACGACGCGATCGTGGGGGAGGAGGGTGCCGACCACCCCGGCACCAGCGGCCGGACCTGGGTGATCGACCCGGTCGACGGCACCTACAACTTCTCGCACGGGCTCGGCTGGTGGTGCTCGGCGCTCGCGCTGTCCGACCCGGACGGCGTGGTCCTCGGCGCCGTGCACCACCCCGAGCCGGACATCACCTACCTGGGCGGGCCGGACCTGCACCCCACCCGCAACGGGCTGGCCATGGTGCCGATCCCCGACGTCGAGCTGTCCCAGACGTGCGCCGCGACCTACCTCCACCCGCCGATCGACGACGAGCGCGGTGCGGCCTTCGCCCGGGTCGTGGGTGGCCTGGCCACGCTGCGCATGCTGGGCTCCGGCACCCTCGACGCGATGGCCGTGGCGCAGGGTCACTTCGGGGTCACGTTCCAGCACTCGGTGGCCGACTGGGACCGGTTGCCGGGCGAGGCGATCATCCGCGGCCTCGGCGGCGAGGTCCGGCGTACGACGGCAGCAGGGGTCGAGTGGTACGTAGCCGGGGCGCCCACATCGGTGGCCGACGTCTGCGCCGCCCTCGATGACCGATAGCCTGCGCGGGTGCTCGACAGGTTCAAGAACTTCTGGCAGGGCGTCATGCTCGCGCCGTTCGTCAACCTCTTCATCAGGCTCGGGATCAGCCCCGACGCGGTGACGCTCGTCGGCACCCTCGGCGTGAGCGCCGGCGCGCTGATCTTCTTCCCGCAGGGGATGGTGTGGCAGGGCGTCGTGGTCATCACCGCCTTCGTCTTCAGCGACCTCGTCGACGGCGCGATGGCCCGCAAGACGGGCCGCAAGGACGACTTCGGCGCCTTCCTCGACTCCACGCTCGACCGCGTCGCGGACGGCGCCCTCTTCGGCGGTCTGGCCCTCTACTTCGCCTGGCACGCCGAGAGCCGCCTCTACCTCGCGCTGTGCCTCGTCATCCTGGTCATGGGCGCCGTGACGTCGTACGCCCGCGCGAAGGCAGAGCAGCTCGGCTACGACGCCAAGGTGGGCATCGCCGAGCGCCCCGACCGCCTCGTCGGCATGCTGGTCCCGGCCTTCTTCGCCGATGTGCTCGACCTCTGGATCCTGCTGGAGATCGCGCTGTGGGCGCTGGCGGTCGCAGCCACCGTGACGGTGGTGCAGCGGATCTGGGTCGTACGCCGCCAGGCCCTGGCCCGGGCGGCCTCGCAGAGCTGACGCCGGGTCCGGTTTGCTGCCCGGCCCGATGCGTCCTTCGGGGTGTGGCCGCACTACGATCGGGGTATGGCTGAGCACACCCCCGAGACCCCCATCGAGCACGGCACCAGCCGCGTCAAGCGCGGCATGGCCGAGATGCTCAAGGGCGGCGTCATCATGGACGTCGTCACCGCCGAACAGGCCAAGATCGCCGAGGACGCCGGCGCCGTCGCGGTGATGGCGCTCGAGCGGGTGCCGGCCGACATCAGGGCCCAGGGCGGCGTCAGCCGGATGAGCGACCCCGACATGATCGACAGCATCATCGAGACCGTCTCGATCCCGGTGATGGCCAAGGCCCGGATCGGTCACTTCGCCGAGGCGCAGGTGCTGCAGAGCCTCGGCGTCGACTACATCGACGAGTCCGAGGTGCTGACCCCGGCCGACTACGCCAACCACATCGACAAGTGGCAGTTCACCGTGCCGTTCGTCTGCGGTGCGACCAACCTGGGCGAGGCGCTGCGCCGCATCACCGAGGGCGCGGCGATGATCCGCTCCAAGGGCGAGGCCGGCACCGGCGACGTGTCCAACGCGGTCACCCACATGCGCACCATCCGCGCCGAGCTGCGTCGCCTCCAGGGCATGGAGCCCGACGAGCTGTACGTCGCCGCGAAGGAGCTCCAGGCGCCGTACGACCTGGTCAAGGAGGTCGCCGAGGCCGGCAAGCTGCCGGTGGTGCTCTTCACCGCGGGCGGCATCGCCACCCCGGCCGACGCCGCGATGATGATGCAGCTCGGTGCCGAGGGCGTGTTCGTCGGCTCCGGCATCTTCAAGTCCGGCAACCCCGAGCAGCGCGCCGAGGCGATCGTCAAGGCCACCACGTTCTTCGACGACCCCGACGTCGTCGCCAAGGTCAGCCGTGGGCTGGGCGAGGCGATGGTGGGCCTCAACGTCGACGAGATCCCGCAGCCGCACCGCCTGTCCGAGCGCGGCTGGTGAACGACGCCCGGTCGGCGGCACCGCCCACGATCGGGGTCTTCGCCCTCCAGGGCGACGTGCGCGAGCACCTCGCGGCGCTCCGCTCGCTGGGGGCCGACACCCTTGCCGTACGACGTCCCGAGGAGCTCGCCCGCTGCGACGCCCTCGTGCTGCCCGGCGGCGAGTCGACGACGATGTACAAGCTGGCCCGGACCTTCGACCTGCTGGAGCCCCTGCGGCAGCGGGTTCATGACGGCATGCCGGCCTTCGGGACGTGCGCCGGGATGATCATGCTGGCCGACAAGGTGCTCGACGGCACGACCGACCAGGAGACCATCGGCGGGCTCGACATCACGGTGCGGCGCAACGCCTTCGGGCGGCAGGTCGACTCGTTCGAGGGCGACCTCGACTTCGCCGGGCTCGACGCACCGGTGCACGCCGTGTTCATCCGCGCACCGTGGGTCGAGAGCGCCGGCGCGGGCGTCGAGGTGCTGGCCCGCGTCGAGGGCGGTCCGGCCGCGGGTACGATCGTCGCGGTCCGCCAGGGCCCGCTGATGGCGACGTCGTTCCATCCCGAGGTGGGAGACGACGACCGGATCCATCGGCTCTTCGTGAACCTGGTGACCGAGCAGATGTCCCGGAAGTCGTAGGAAGAGAGCTCATGTCCGGCCACTCCAAATGGGCGACCACCAAGCACAAGAAGGCCGTCGTCGACGCCAGGCGCGGCAAGATGTTCGCCAAGCTGATCAAGAACATCGAGGTCGCCGCGCGGATGGGCGGTGGTGACATCACCGGCAACCCGACGCTCTACGACGCCATCCAGAAGGCCAAGAAGTCGTCGGTCCCCAACGACAACATCGACCGCGCGGTCAAGCGCGGGTCCGGTGCCGAGACCGGCGGCGCCGACTACCAGACGATCATGTACGAGGGCTACGGCCCGTCCGGTGTCGCGATGCTCATCGAGTGCCTCACCGACAACCGCAACCGGGCCGCGATGGAGGTCCGCACCGCGATGACCCGCAACGGCGGCTCGCTGGCCGATCCCGGCTCGGTCTCCTTCCTCTTCCACCGCAAGGGTGTCGTGATCGTCCCCGTCGAGCAGGACGGCAAGCAGGTCTCCGAGGACGACGTGCTCGAGGCCACGCTCGAGGCCGGTGCCGACGCGGTCAACGACCTCGGCGAGGCGTTCGAGGTCGTGTCCGAGCCCACCGACCTGGTGGCCGTGCGCACCGCGCTCCAGGCCGGCGGGATCGACTACGACTCCGCCGAGGCGTCGTTCGTGCCCGACATGCAAGTCGAGCTCGACGCCGACGGCGCGGCCAAGGTGTTCCGCCTGATCGACGCCCTGGAGGACCTCGACGACGTGCAGAACGTCTTCGCCAACTCCGATGTCTCCGACGACGTGATGGCCCAGCTCTCCGACGACGACGACTGACGTCCTCGCCGGAGGTCGGCGCGCGTGTCGTACCAGCTCCGGCGGGCCGACCGGGTTAGCGTTGACTCCCGAACACACGTTCGGACGACCCTGCTCCGACGAGCCGGGGGAGGAGGCGCGCATGCGGGTGCTCGGGATCGATCCCGGCCTCACCAGGTGCGGCATCGGCGTCGTCGACGGCGAGGTCGGCCGGCTGCTCACGCTGGTCGACGTCAACGTGCTGCGCACCTCGGCCGACCAGCCCGTCGCCCAGCGCCTCGTGACGATCGAGAAGGGCATCGACGCCTGGCTCGACGAGTTCTCTCCCGACGCCGTCGCGGTCGAGCGCGTCTTCGCGCGCTCCGACTCCAGCACGATCATCGGGACCGCCCAGGCCAGCGGGATCGCCCTGGTCGCCGCTGCCCGGCGCGGGCTGCCCATCGCCCTGCACACGCCGTCCGAGGTCAAGGCGGCCGTCTCCGGCAGCGGCCGGGCCGACAAGGCCCAGGTCGGCGCGATGGTGACCCGCATCCTGCGCCTCGACGCCCCGCCCAAGCCCGCCGACGCGGCCGACGCGCTGGCCCTGGCCATCACCCACATCTGGCGCGGTGGCGCCCAGGCCCGCATCGAGGCGGCCCTGGCCCGTCAACAGCTCGCGCTCGCCGCACACTCGAGGAGCAGCATCCGATGATCGCTTTCGTCCGTGGCGAGGTCGCCGCCGTCACCTTGAGCTCGGCGGTGCTCGAGGTCGGGGGAGTCGGCCTCGAGCTGATGTGCAACCCCGGCACCCTCGCCACGCTCCGCACCGGCCAGCGCGCCACCCTGCCGACCAGCATGGTGGTTCGCGAGGACTCCTTGACCCTGTTCGGCTTCCTCGACGACGACGAGAAGTCGACGTTCGAGCTCGTCCAGACGGCGTCCGGAGTGGGGCCGAAGCTCGCGCAGGCGATGCTGGCCGTGCTGCCTCCCGACGACCTGCGCCGTGCGGTGGCCACCGAGGACGTCTCGACCCTCACCAAGGTGCCCGGCATCGGCCAGAAGGGCGCGCAGCGGATCATCCTCGAGCTCCGGGACCGCCTCGGCGCGCCCGCCGACGTCATCCGCCGGGGCGGGCCGATCTCCGCCCCGACCTGGCGCGAGCAGGTCCAGCAGGGGCTCGTCGGCCTCGGCTGGTCGGCGAAGGAGTCCGACAAGGCCGTCGACGCCGTCGCCGACGATGCCGGCGACACCCCCGACGTGGGCGCCCTGCTCCGCGCGGCCCTCCGCACCCTGAGCAAGGCGTAGACACGTGTACGACGACCACCTGGACGCCGCCGAGGAAGCGCACTTCCGCTCCCTCACCACCGCCGACGCCGACGGTGACGAGCGGGCGGTGGAGGCGGCGCTGCGGCCGCGCAGCCTCGACGAGGTCGTCGGCCAGACGCGGGTGCGCGACCAGCTCGGCCTGGTCCTGGAAGCGGCCCGGCAGCGCGGCCGCGCCCCCGACCACGTGCTGCTCTCCGGTCCGCCCGGGCTCGGCAAGACGACGCTCGCGATGATCATCGCCGCCGAGATGTCCACGCCGCTGCGGCTCACCAGCGGGCCGGCCATCACGCATGCGGGCGACCTGGCCGCGATCCTCTCGGGCCTCAACGACGGTGACGTCCTCTTCGTCGACGAGATCCACCGGATGTCGCGGCCCGCCGAGGAGATGCTCTACATGGCGATGGAGGACTTCCGGGTCGACGTGATCATCGGCAAGGGGCCGGGGGCCACCGCGATCCCGCTGGAGATCCCGCCGTTCACCCTCGTCGGTGCCACCACCCGTGCCGGGCTGCTGCCCGGCCCGCTGCGCGACCGCTTCGGCTTCACCGCGCACCTCGAGTTCTACGAGCCGCACGAGCTCGACCGCATCGTCAAGCGTTCGGCCGGGCTGCTCGACGTCGATGCCCGTCCCGACGGCACCAGCGAGATCGCCTCGCGCTCGCGCGGCACACCGCGGGTCGCCAACCGGCTGCTGCGGCGGGTGCGCGACTTCGCGCAGGTGCGTGCCGACGGCGTGGTCAACCTCGAGGTGGCCCGGGCGGCGCTCGACCTCTACGAGGTCGACGAGTCCGGCCTCGACCGGCTCGACCGCGCCGTCCTCGACGTGCTGTGCCGCCGGTTCGGCGGTGGTCCGGTCGGCGTCTCGACCCTGGCCGTCGCCGTCGGCGAGGAGCGCGAGACTGTCGAGGAGGTCGCCGAGCCCTACCTGGTGCGCTGCGGCTACCTGGCGCGCACCCCACGCGGTCGGGTGGCCACCCCGGCGGCCTGGCGCCACCTCGGACTCGCCGTGCCGCCCGGCGCCGGCATCGGCGACGCCACGCTGTTCGAGGAGTAGGGCACCGACCGCGTTGTGACGCGGCGTACACTCCTCCGTTGGTCGGCCGGTGCGGGGAATCCCCGCACAATCTGGTGGCCACCACCCACGTCGTAGATCGTTAGGAAGTCTCTGTGCCGGAGTCGCTCGCCACTCTGCTCCCCATCTTGGCCATCGCCCTGATCTTCTGGTTGTTGATCGTGCGTCCGGCGTCGCGTCGGCAGAAGCAGATCGCCCGGCTCCAGTCGGGGCTCAACGTCGGTGACCAGGTGATGCTGAGCGCCGGCATCTACGGCGTCATCACCGCGGCGACCGCCGACCGCGTGCACGTGCTGATCTCCGACGGGGTCGTCATCGAGGTCGCGCGCGCCGCGATCGC
The DNA here is from genome assembly GCA_963807335.1 of uncultured Actinomycetota bacterium. Taxonomy (GTDB): domain Bacteria; phylum Actinomycetota; class Actinomycetes; order Propionibacteriales; family Nocardioidaceae; genus Nocardioides. The sequence continues at coordinate 142,612 of CAWEBT010000006.1, read as the reverse complement.
CTCGGTCGACCAGGGTCACGGCGTCGGCGACGTCGAGACACCACACGAACCGGAAGAGAACTGACATGGCGGCCAATCGGGGGGCCCGCCCCGGACGCACCCTCATCGCGTACTTCGCCGGGCTGGCGATCCTGTTCGGCCTGGTCGCGATCGGTGGCGTCTGGAAGCCCGAGCTGGGGCTCGACCTCCAGGGCGGCACCCGGATCACGCTGATCGCCAAGGGCAACCCGGACGCCGCCAACCTCGAGGAGGCCCGCAAGATCATCGACCAGCGGGTCAACGGCTCGGGTGTCAGCGAGGCCGAGGTCGTCAAGGAGGGCAGCGGCATCATCGTCGTCGAGATCCCCGGCAAGAACCGGCGGAACCTCGTGGAGACGGTGGAGCGCCAGGCGCAGCTCAGGTTCCGGGTGGTGGCCCTGGCCGCGCAGGGCACCGGCAGCGCCCAGCCGACCGATCCCGCAGCCACCGACAGCCCGGGCACCGGTGTTCTCGTGCCCACGCCCACCCAGAGCCCGGCCGCGGAGCCCGAGTCCGGCGCGCCGGGGCTCGAGCCGAGTGGCTCGCCCACGGCCACCCCGAAGAACCGCGCGCCCTACGCGTGGGCCGGCGGTGAGTCGCCGGCACCCGGCGAGCAGGCCAGCGAGCCCGCGGCGCCTTCCGACGACTCGACGATCGTCCTTCCCAGCGACGGTTCGAACGCCGGCACTGGTGGCACCGGCCCCGGGGCCTCGGTCGACAAGCCGCTGGAGTGGATGGACAACCCCGGCGCGGAGTGGACGCAGAAGTTCAACGCGTTCTCCTGCCCGCCCGGCGGCGCCATCCCGGTCGTCGACGACGACCCCACCAAGCCGCTGATCACGTGCGACGCCAACGGCATCAAGTACCTCCTCTCGAAGTCCATGATCGAGGGCACGTCGCTCGACAACGCCGCGACCGAGGCGCCCAACCAGCAGCAGACCCAGTGGGGTGTCGGGCTCCAGTTCGACGGCCCTGCGACCAAGACGTTCACCACGATCAGCCAGACGCTCTTCGGCACCCAGAAGCAGTTCGCGATCGTGCTCGACGGCAACGTCATCTCCGCGCCGACCATGAACGGTCTGATCAGCGACGGACAGGCGTCCATCACCGGCAACTTCACGCAGACGGAGGCCGACAGCCTGGCGACCAGCCTGAAGTTCGGTGCCCTCCCGATCGCCTTCGAGGACCCCTCGACCGAGACGATCGGGCCCTCGCTCGCCGGTGACCAGCTCACCGCGGGCCTGACGGCCGGCGCGTTCGGCCTCGCCCTCGTGCTGATCTACTGCCTGTTCTACTACCGCGGACTGGGCCTGGTCGTCGTCGCGTCGCTGCTGGCGGCTGCCGCCACGACGTACGCCCTGGTCCTGCTGCTGAGCAAGACCGCCGGCTTCACGCTGACCCTGCCCGGCATCGCCGGCCTGATCATCGCGGTCGGCATCACCGCCGACTCGTTCATCATCTTCTTCGAGCGCATCCGAGACGAGATGCGAGAGGGGAAGTCGATGCGGGTCGCCGTCGAGACCGGTTGGAAGCGGGCCAAGGTCACCCGACTGGCCGCCCAGGTCGTCTCGCTGCTGTCGGCGTCCGTGCTCTACATCTTCGCCACCGGCGTGGTGAAGGGCTTCGGCTTCGCGCTGGGTCTCTCCACCCTCGTCGACCTGGCGATCCTGTTCTGGTTCACCAAGCCGATGGTGTCGTGGCTGGCCAGGTTCAGGTTCTTCAACAGCGGGCACCGGTTGTCCGGACTCAGCACCGACACGCTCGGCATGGATGCAGTCGCTGTGGGAGGTAAGGCCTGATGGGCAAGTTCTCGCGTCTGGGAAACGATCTCTACCGGGGTCGCAAGTCCTACGACTTCGTCCACAAGGGCACGCTCTGGTACTCCATCTCGATCGTGCTCGTCCTCGGCGCCATCGCGATCGTCATGGTCCGCGGACTCAACTTCGGCATCGAGTTCACCGGTGGCACCCAGTACAAGGTGTCGCTGCCCTCCAGCCAGGTGAGCCAGACCAACGCCGACGTCGTCCGTGAGGCGGTGGCCGGCGCGGGCGTTTCCGAGGCCGGCGCACCGATCGTCACGACGGCCGGCGAAGCCATCCTCGTGCAGATCGAGGAGGTCAGCCAGGCCGAGAGCGACACCATCACCGCCGCGATCGAGGGCTCGATCGACGGCGTCAAGGACATCTCCCAGGACGAGATCAGCGCGAGCTGGGGTCAGGAGGTCGCCCAGCGGGCGGGCATGGGCGTCAGCGTCTTCATCGTGCTGGTCATGCTCTTCATCGGGGTCTACTTCCGCGAGTGGAAGATGTCGGTGGCCGCGTTCGTGGCGCTGTTCCACGACATCGCCATCACCATCGGCATCTACGCGCTCTCGGGCTTCCAGGTGACGCCGTCCGCGGTGACCGGCCTGCTGGCCATCCTCGGCTTCTCGCTGTACGACACGGTGGTGGTGTTCGACAAGGTCAAGGAGAACACCCACGAGATGCGGCAGACGCGCCAGACCTATGCGCAGGCCGCGAACCTGGCGGTCAACCAGACGCTGGTGCGCTCGATCAACACCGGCATCGTGGCGCTCATCCCGATCGGCGCGATCCTCTACGTCAGCGCGACGCAGCTGGGCTCCAGCTCGCTCCAGGACCTGGCGCTCGCGCAGTTCGTCGGCATGGCGGTCGGCGTCTACTCGTCGATCTTCCTGGCACCGCGGGTGCTCGTGCGACTGAAGTCGAACGAGACCGACGTCGTGCTGGCCGAGAAGCGGGCCAAGGCACGTGCCCGGGCCGCCTCCGTCAAGTACGCCTCCGTGCCGACGACGCTCGCCGAGGACGCGCCGCCGCTCGCGCCCGCTGACCGCGAGCCGGACGACGACGGCGTACCGGCCGGCTCGACTCCGGTGGGCACGGCGCCGTCGCGGCGTCCCGAGCCCACAGGTCGCGGTCGCGTGGCACCGGAGGCCCGTGGGCCGGTCGGCCCCAGCGCCAGCTCCGGCGGCCGCAACCAGCCCAGCCGCAAGCCGCGGTCCAAGAGGGGCAAGTCGTGATCGACGCCCGCGAGGCGATGACACGGCTGGTTCGAGACGTACCCGACTTCCCGGAGCCCGGGGTGGTGTTCAAGGACATCACCCCGCTCCTGGCCGACCACGACGGCTTCGCCGCCGTGATCGCGGCCCTGGCCGATGCCGGTCGTGGCGAGGGCGGTGCCACCGTGATCGACAAGGTGGTGGGCATGGAGGCGCGCGGGTTCATCCTCGGCGCCCCCGTGGCGCTCACCCTGGGCGTGGGCTTCGTGCCGGTCCGCAAGTCGGGCAAGCTGCCTGGTGAGGCCCACCAGGTCTCCTACGACCTGGAGTACGGCTCGGCCACGCTGGAGGTCCATCGCGACGCCATCGCACCGGGCGAGCGGGTGCTGCTGATCGACGACGTGCTGGCCACCGGCGGCACCGTCGCCGCCACGCGGCAGCTGGTCGAGGCCTGTGGCGGTGAGGTGGTCGGGGTGGCGATGCTGATGGAGCTCACGTTCCTGCCCGGCCGGGCGGCGCTCGGCGACCTGCCGCTCACCGTGCTCTTGTCAGTCTGACGCCGGGTCACCGTCCGGCGGGGCTGGCGCACGTCATTAGACTTGCGCCATGGCCGAGGACGTCACCACCCCGCACCTGCGGGAGGCCGCGTCCGAGGCACCCGAGCCGGCAGTACCGGCGGCCGTCGAGCCGATCGCGCAGTCGGGACGAGGCATGCGTGCCCGGCTGGCCCGCATCGGCACCCGCAGCCAGCCTGGCAACACGGTCCTCGAGCCCTTGTTCCGGGCCGTGCGGGCCAACCACCCGAAGGCCGACCTGGCCCTGATCGAGCGCGCGTACCTGGTCGCCGAGAAGATGCACGCGAGCCAGATGCGCAAGAGCGGCGATCCGTACATCACCCACCCGCTCGCGGTGACCACCATCCTCGCCGACATCGGCATGACCGAGCCGACCCTGGTGGCGGCGCTCCTGCACGACACGGTCGAGGACACGCCGTACACCCTGGACGCGCTGCGCGCCGACTTCGGTGACGAGGTCGCCCACCTCGTCGACGGTGTCACCAAGCTCGACAAGGTGAAGTACGGCGAGACCGCGCAGGCCGAGACCATCCGCAAGATGATCGTGGCGATGTCTCGCGACATCCGGGTGCTCGTCATCAAGCTCGCCGACCGGCTCCACAACATGCGCACCCTGCGCTACGTGCCGCACGCCTCGCAGGAGCGCACCGCCCGCGAGACCCTCGACATCTACGCGCCGCTGGCCCACCGGCTCGGCATGAACACCCTCAAGTGGGAGCTCGAGGACCTCGCCTTCGCGACCCTGCACCCCAAGATCTACGACGAGATCGTCCGGCTGGTCGCCGAGCGAGCGCCGTCGCGCGACCAGTTCCTGGCCGAGGTGATCAACAAGGTCGACCAGGACCTCAAGGACGCCAAGATCAACGCGAAGGTCACCGGTCGCCCCAAGCACTACTACTCGATCTACCAGAAGATGATCGTCGGCGGCCGCGACTTCTCCGACATCTACGACCTGGTCGGCATCCGGGTGCTGGTCGACGAGGACCGCGACTGCTACTCCGTGCTGGGCATCTTGCACTCGCGGTGGAACCCGGTCCTCGGGCGGTTCAAGGACTACGTCGCGATGCCGAAGTTCAACATGTACCAGTCCCTGCACACCACCGTGATGGGCCCGCAGGGCAAGCCGGTGGAGCTGCAGATCCGGACCTTCGCCATGCACCGTCGCGCGGAGTACGGCGTGGCCGCGCACTGGAAGTACAAGGAGGACGGCCGCAACGGCATCGACACCGACCGGGCCGGCGACCAGGACGACATGACCTGGCTGCGCCAGCTGATGGACTGGCAGAGCGAGGTCGACGACCCGGGGGAGTTCCTGGAGTCGCTGCGCTTCGAGATCAACCGGGCCGAGGTCTACGTCTTCACCCCGCGCGGCGACGTGATGGCCCTGCCGCTGGGCGCCAGCCCGGTGGACTTCGCCTACGCCGTGCACACCGAGGTCGGGCACCACACCATCGGCGCCCGGGTCAACGGACGGCTCGTGCCGCTGGAGTCCACGCTCGACAACGGTGACGTCGTCGAGGTCTTCACCAGCAAGGCGGCCACGGCAGCTCCGTCCCTCGACTGGCTGGGCTTCGTGAAGTCGCCGCGTGCCCGCTCGAAGATCCGGCAGTGGTTCACCAAGGAGCGCCGCGAGGAGGCCATCGACCGCGGCAAGGAGCAGATCGCCAAGCTGATGCGCAAGGAGGGCCTGCCCCTGAAGCGCCTTCTGTCGCACGAGTCGCTGATGCTCGCCGCTGTGCACTTCAAGCTGGCCGACGTGTCCGCTCTGTACGCCGCGGTCGGCGAGGGCAACCTCTCGGCGCAGGCCGTCGTACGCCGCGTGATCGACCTGCACGGCGGCAACGACGGCGCCGCCGAGGACCTCGCCGAGGGCGTCAGGATCACGGGGAGCCGCGGCCGGGCGAAGGCGTCCAGCGGCGGTGACAGCGGCGTGATCGTCAAGGGCGTCGACGACGTCTGGGTGAAGCTCGCGAAGTGCTGCACGCCCGTGCCGCCGGACCCGATCCTGGGCTTCGTCACCAAGGGTGGCGGCGTGTCCGTGCACCGCCGTGACTGCACCAACGCCTCCTCGCTCGAGCAGCAGCCCGAGCGCCTGCTGCCGGTCGAGTGGGCGCCCACGTCGCAGTCGATGTTCCTGGTCAACATCCAGGTGGAGGCGCTGGACCGCTCGCGCCTGCTCTCCGACATCACCATGGCCCTGTCCGACACCCACGTGAACATCCTCAGTGCGACCCTCTCGACGACCCGCGACCGGGTGGCCAAGAGTCGCTTCAGCTTCGAGATGGCCGACGCCAAGCACCTCGACAACGTGCTGCGCGCCGTCCGCGTCGTCCCCGGCGTCTTCGACGCGTACCGCGTCACGCACTAGACGGCCGCTGGTGGTCGGCTGGCGCTGCCCTGCTGCCCGGACGGCGTGCCGCCCGGGCGGTGAGCTGGGGTCGGTTTGGGGGAGTGGAAGCGACCGCTACTCACCGCTCCAGTCGGCTGGCGCTGCCACGGCCGCCCCGGCGGTGAGCTGGGGTCGGTCTGGCCGAGCGAAAGCGACCCCTACTCACCGCTCCGGTCGGCTGGCGCTGCACGGCCGCCCCGGCGGTGAGGTGGGGTCGGTTTGGGGGAGTGGAAGCGACCGCTACTCACCTTTCGAGCCGACTGACGCTCCAAGGCCGCCCCGGGCGGTGAGCTGGGGTCGGTCTGGCCGAGCGAAAGCGACCCCTACTCACCGCTCCGGTCGGCTGGCGCCGCAAGGCCGCCCCGGCGGTGAGGTGGGGTCGGTCTGGCCGAGCGAAAGCGACCCCTACTCACCGCTCCGAGTCGGCTGGCGCTGCCAGGCCGCCCCGGCGGTGAGCTGGGGTCGGTCTGGCCGAGCGAAAGCGACCCCTACTCACCGCTCCAGTCGGCTGGCGCTCCAAGGCCGCCCCGGGCGGTGAGCGGGGGTCGGACTGGCCGAGCGAAAGCGACCCCTACTCACCGGAGAGCAGGATCAGCCGCCGAACTCCGAGGACGCCTTCTTGGCCATGTCGAGGAACGCCTGGCGGGAGGCGAGGTTCTCCTCCAGCGACTTAACCGCCTTGTCGTTGCCCGCGGCCCTCGCTTGGTCGAGCTCGGTCTGGGTGTCGGCGATCGCGGCCTCCAGCTTGGCGATCATGTCGTCGGCCCGGGCCGACTTCTCGGGGTCGGTGCGCTTCCACCGGTCGTCCTCGACGCCCCGGATCGCCTGCTCGACCTTGCGGATGCGGCCCTCGAGCTCCTGCATCCGGTCGCGCGGCACCTTGCCGGCGGCGTCCCATCGGTCGGAGAGGTCGCGGAAGGCCTTCTTGGCGGTATCGAGGTCAGTGACGGGCACCAGCTTCTCGGCCTCGACCAGGATCGCCTCCTTGACCTCGGCGTTGACGGCGAACTCCTTGTCGAGCTCGGCGTTGGCGGCGTCACGCGCCCCGAAGAAGTGGTCCTGGGCTCCGCGGAACCGCTTCCAGAGCTTGTCGTCGATCTCCCGGGGCGCCGGTCCGGCGGCCTTCCACTCGCGCATCAGGTCGCGGAACAGCCCGGCGGTCGGACCCCAGTCGGTCGATTCGGCGAGCTTCTCGGCCTCGACGGCCAGTCGCTCCTTGGCCACCCGGGCGCCGTCTCGCTTCTCGTGCTGCTCGGCGAAGTGCGCCTTGCGACGCCGGGTGTACGCCGTACGCGCGGTGGAGAAGCGGCGCCACAGGGCGTCGTCGGTGGCCTTGTCGAGACGGGGGAGCGCCTTCCACTGATCGAGCAGCTCGCGCAACCGGTTGGCGCCGTTGCGCCAGTCGTGGCTGTCGGCGAGCGTCTCGGCCTCGGCGACCAGCTTCTCCTTCTCGTCCTTCGACTCCGCAGCCTTCTGCGCCCGTTCGACCTTGCGGGCCTCGCGCTGGGCGGCGATGACCGGGCCCATCGAGTCGAGCTTCGCGCCCAGCGCGTCGAGATCGCCGACGGCGTGCGCCCCCGTCACCTGCTCGCGCACGGTCTTGACCGAGGCGGCGGCCTCCTCGGGGCTCAGCACGCCTGCGGCGATCCGCTGCGTGAGCAGGCTGACCTCGAACTCCAGGGCGGCGTACCGCTCGGTGAAGAACGTCAACGCCTCCTCCGGCGTGCCTTCGGGGTACTGGCCGACGGCTCGTTCCCCGTCGGCGGTCTTCACGAAAACGGTGCCGTCCTCGGCCACCCGGCCCCAATCGGACTGCTTCTGCGCGCTCATGTTCGCCCATGCTAGTCAATGCCGATTCGACGCCGGACCGCCGCTCGGTAGGCTGGCCCACCGATCGACGTCACCACCCCCGAGCGCTAGGACCCACGCCGTGTTCATCGCAGGCTTCCCTGCCGGCCCCTGGGGGACCAACTGCTACGTCGTGGCGACCGGCCCGGGATCCGAGTGCGTGGTCGTCGACCCGGGCAAGGACGCGGCGGCCGGCGTCGCCGACGTGGTCCGTGAGCACCGGCTCAAGCCGGTGGCCGTCCTCGTCACCCACGGCCACGTCGACCACATGTGGTGCGTCGCGCCGGTGGCCGGCACCTACGACGCCACCGCGTTCATCCACCCGAGCGACCGGCACCTGCTCACCGACCCGATGGCCGGCATCTCCGCCGACTCCGCGCAGATGCTGCTCGGCGGCAGCTACGAGTGGGCCGAGCCGGACGACGTGCGTGAGCTGGCCGACGCCCAGACCCTCGAGCTCGCCGGCGTCCGCTTCCTCGTCGACCACACACCCGGCCACACGCAGGGCTCGGTGACGTTCCGGATGCCGTACGACGACCCGGACGTGTCCGAGGTGATGTTCTCGGGCGACCTGCTGTTCGCCGGTTCGATCGGTCGCACCGACCTGCCCGGCGGCGACCACCCCACGATGCTGCGCAGCCTGACCGACAAGGTGCTGCCGCTCGCCGACGACATCGTGGTGCTGCCCGGCCACGGTGAGCAGACCTCCATCGGCCGCGAGCGCGCCACCAACCCCTTCCTCCTGGAGCTGCTCGACGGCACCGCAGGACGAAACACCCGAGGACTGTGACCACATGAGCAAGCCCAGCCCGCTGAGCGGGTTTCCCGAGCTGCTGCCTGCGCAGCGGCACGTCGAGCGCGAGGTCATCGCGTCGCTCTCCCACACCTTCGAGCTGCACGGGTTCGCCAACATCGAGACCCGCGTGGTCGAGCCGCTCGACCGGCTGGCCAAGGGCGGCGAGATCGACAAGGAGATCTACGTGCTCCGCCGGCTCCAGGCCGAGGACGCCGAGGCCGACTCGGCAAGCACCCTGGGCCTGCACTTCGACCTGACCGTGCCCTTCGCGCGGTACGTCCTCGAGCACGCCGGCAAGCTGGAGTTCCCGTTCCGGCGCTTCCAGATCCAGCCGGCCTGGCGCGGTGAGCGGCCGCAGGAGGGTCGCTACCGCCAGTTCACCCAGGCCGACATCGACATCGTCGGCCGGGACACGCTCGGCTTCCACCACGACGTCGAGGTGGTGCGGGTGATGGTCGAGGCGCTCGATGCGCTGCCACTGCCCGGGCTGTCGTTCCAGGTCAACAACCGCAAGCTGATCCAGGGCTTCTACCGCGGCGCCGGCATCCCCGACGTCACGGCTGCCATCAAGGCCATCGACAAGCTCGACAAGCTTCCCGCCGACGCGGTGGCCACGCTCCTGGTGGAGCAGGCCGGGGCCACTCCCGAGCAGGCGCGGCTCTGCCTCGAGCTGGCCACCATCCGGGTGCCCGACACCTCGTTCGTGGAGCGCGTCCGGGCGTTGGGTGTCGAGGACGAGCTGCTCGACGTCGGCCTCACCGAGCTGGCTGCCGTCATCGACGGCTGTGCCTCCGCGGTCAACGACCACGTGCGGGTCGAGGCCAACCTCCGCATCGCGCGCGGCCTCGACTACTACACCGGCACCGTCCTGGAGATCTTCATGGACGGCTACGAGCGGCTCAAGTCGGTCGGCGGCGGCGGACGGTACGACGCGCTCGCGAGCGACGGCCGGACGACGTACCCCGGCGTCGGTGTCTCGTTCGGTGTCTCCCGCACCCTCGTGCCGCTGCTCGCCGACGGCACGCTGAACGGCAGCCGGCCGGTGCCGAGCGCCGTGCTGGTCGCCCTGGCCGACGAGGAGTCCCGCGACGAGAGCCTCGCCGTGGCCCAACGGCTCCGGGCGCGCGGCATCGCCTGCGAGGTCGCCGCATCGCCACAGAAGTTCGGCAAGCAGATCCGCACCGCCGAGCGGCGCGGCATCCCCTTCGTGTGGTTCACGACCGCCGAGGGGACGCACGAGGTCAAGGACATCCGTACGGGGGAGCAGGTCGCTGCCGACGCAGCCACCTGGACCCCACCCGCGCAGGACCTGAGGCCCACCGTGGTCTCGAGCGCGCTCGACCACCCGACCCACGAGGAGACCCCGAAGTGATCCGCACCCATGACGCCGGCGCCCTGCGCGCCGAGCACGTCGGCCAGACCGTCATCCTCGCCGGGTGGGTGGCGCGCCGCCGCGACCACGGCGGCGTGGCCTTCCTCGACCTGCGTGAGGCCAGCGGCATCGTCCAGGTGGTCGTCCGGGACGAGGCCGTGGCGCACAGCCTGCGCAGCGAGTTCTGCCTGAAGATCACCGGCGAGGTCAGCCTGCGCCCGGCTGGCAACGCCAACCCCAACCTGCCGTCCGGCGACATCGAGGTCATCGCCGCCGACGTCGAGGTCCTCAGCGCCTCGGCCCCGCTGCCGTTCCCGATCGACGACCACGTGGACGTGGGGGAGGAGGCACGGCTCAAGCACCGCTACCTCGACCTGCGCCGTACCGGCCCCAACAACGCGCTCCGGCTGCGCAGCAAGGTCAACAAGGCCGCCCGAGACGTGCTCGACCGCCACGACTTCGTCGAGATCGAGACGCCCACGCTGACGCGCAGCACGCCGGAGGGGGCCCGCGACTTCCTCGTGCCCGCCCGGCTCCAGCCGGGCAGCTGGTACGCGTTGCCGCAGAGCCCGCAGCTGTTCAAGCAGCTGCTGATGGTCGCCGGCATGGAGCGCTACTACCAGATCGCCCGGTGCTACCGCGACGAGGACTTCCGGGCCGACCGGCAGCCGGAGTTCACCCAGCTCGACATCGAGATGAGCTTCGTCGAGCAGGACGACGTGATGGCGCTGATGGAGGACGTCCTGGCGGCCATGTGGAAGCTGATCGACGTCGACATCTCGCTCCCCATCCCGCGGATGACCTACGCCGAGGCGATGGCGCGCTTCGGCTCCGACAAGCCCGACCTGCGGATGGGCAACGAGCTCGTCGAGTGCACCGACTACTTCAAGGACACGCCGTTTCGCGTGTTCCAGGCCGAGTACGTCGGCGCCGTCGTGATGCCCGGCGGCGCGAGCCAGCCGCGCAAGAAGCTCGACGCCTGGCAGGACTGGGCCAAGCAGCGCGGTGCCCGGGGCCTGGCGTACGTGCTGGTCGCCGAGGACGGCGAGCTGGGCGGTCCGGTCGCCAAGAACCTGTCCGAGGACGAGCGGGCCGGCCTGGCCGCGCAGGTGGGTGCCGTGCCGGGGGACTGCGTGTTCTTCGCGGCCGGTGCGACCAAGCCGAGTCGTGCCCTGCTCGGTGCCGCCCGACTGGAGATCGGTCGTCGTGGCGGCCTGATCGATGAAAGCGCCTTCGCCTTCACCTGGGTGGTCGACGCGCCGATGTTCGAGCCCGCCTCCGACGCGGTCGCCAGTGGCGACGTCGCTGTCGGCGCCGGCGCGTGGACCGCGGTCCACCACGCGTTCACGGGCCCCAAGCCCGAGCACGCCGACACGTTCGACACCGATCCGGGCGGTGCCCTGGCCTATGCCTACGACATCGTCTGCAACGGCAACGAGCTGGGCGGCGGGTCGATCCGGATCCACCGCGAGGACGTGCAGCGGCGGGTGTTCGCGGTCATGGGGCTCACCGAGGAGCAGGCGCAGGAGAAGTTCGGCTTCCTCCTCGACGCCTTCACCTTCGGTGCGCCCCCGCACGGCGGCATCGCCGTCGGCATGGACCGGATCTGCGCCCTGCTGGCCGGCACCGACTCGATCCGCGACGTCATCGCGTTTCCCAAGTCCGGTGGCGGCTATGACCCGCTGACGGCAGCGCCGGCACCCATCACCGTGGAGCAGCGCAAGGAGGCCGGCGTCGACGCGCCGCCGGTGAAGGACGTCCCGACGGCGGGGTGACTCGCGAAAGCTCCTGCGCGCAGCGTGCGTGCGCGCAGGAGAAGACGTCGAGACCAGATCGTTACGCGCGGGTGATCGCCCGTGCGGTCTGTGTCACATAGAGTCCCGTTCCGGCGCCGTCGGCGTCACCGGGGATTCTCCGGCGCGGACTGAAGACGGTGTGGCCGTCCGAACGAGGTGAGCATGTCGATTCCTGGCGAGGGCGAGGTCATGACCACGCACACGGAAGACTCGGTAGTCGAAGATTCCACCGCACCCAGGGAGCCGATGGCGGGCCGCTCGCCGATGCGCATCGCCATCGGTCGGCTCCGCCAGGACCTCGTCGCGATGGTCTGCCTCGGCATCGTGATGATCTTCGTGCTGATCGCGATCTTCGCCGGCACGCTTGCTGACCTCTTCAACGTGAACCTCACCGTCGGCAGCCCCGCCCAGCAGCTCGACTTCCTCGGCGACGGCATGCCGCTCAAGGGTCCGCCCAACTACGGCTTCGACCCCGAGCACCCGTTCGGCATCGCGCCGCGCACCGCCAACGACAACCTGGCCTACTGGCTCTACGGCTGCCGCACCTCGTTGACGGTCGCCACGAGCGCCGCCGTGCTCGCCACCTTCATCGGTGTGGTCCTCGGCCTGGTCGCCGGCTTCGCGGGCGGCCTGCTCGACAAGGCCATCTCGTTCGTGACCGACCTGTTCCTCACCCTCCCGTTCCTCCTGATGGCTCTGGTCATCGCCCCGATCATCAACTCGCGGTTCGCCGACCAGCCCGACCTCTACCCGACGCTCCAGAAGTGGAGCCTGATCGGGATCTTGGTCTTCTTCGGCTGGATGGGCGTCTGTCGTCTGGTCCGGGGCGAGACGCTCTCCCTGCGCGAGCGTGAGTTCATCCAGGCGTCGCGCGTGATCGGCATGCCGACCAGCCGCATCCTGTTCAAGGAGCTGCTGCCCAACCTGGTGGCGCCGATCGTCGTCTCGGTCTCGCTGATGCTGCCGGCGTTCATCGCCGCCGAGGCCGGTCTCGCCTTCCTGGGCGTCGGCATCACCCAGGGCGCCTCATGGGGTCAGACGATCCTGCGGGCGAGCAGCTACTTCGAGAAGTACCCCCTCTACCTCTGGGAGCCCTTGTTGGGCATCGTCTTCCTGACGGTCTCCCTGAACCTCCTCGGCGACGCGATCCGCGACGCCGTGGACCCGAAGACCCGGCGCTGACCGGGGCTGACCTGCCGGCCCGGCAGGTCCTCACAGATGTTGTCGCGGGCGCCCGTCTCGCGGCACGGAAGAAAAGAAAGGCTGGACAACATGAAGCGCACTAAGTCGCTTGCCGTTGTTGCCGGCTTCGCCATGGTCACGCTTGCGGCCTGTGGTGGAAGTGGTGACGGTAAGTCAGCAGATTCCGGAAACAAGGACACGTTCATCGACCCGGGCTCGAGCTTCGAGCAGATCGAGGCCGAAGGCCCCGCACCCGAGGTCGAGGGCGCCACCAAGGGTGGCACCATCACCGTCCTCGTTCCGAGCGACCCCGGTCCCGAGGACCTCGACCCGACCAACGGTTGGTCGGTGCTCGGCAACTCGATTCAGCAGGACCTCACCAACCGGGCGCTGACCCAGTACCGCCGCAACGCCGACACCGGCGCCATGGAGCTCGTCCCCGACCTCGCCACCGACCTCGGCACGCCCAACGAGGACTTCACCGAGTGGAAGTTCACGATCAAGGACGTCAAGTGGGAGACCGGCGACCCGGTCACGGCCGAAGAGGTCAAGAACGGCATCCTGCGCTCCTTCGACACCGAGACGTTCACGTCGGGCCCCGGCCAGGCGTACACCGTCGGCTGGGTCGACTGCCCCGAGGACTACGCCGGACCGAAGAAGAGCGGCGACTGCGACGCGGTCGTTGCTGACGGCCAGGACCTCACCATCCGCACCACGAAGTCCTTCCCGGACTTCAACTTCTGGTCCACCTTCATGGCGATCGGTCCGATCCCGCTCAAGAACTCCGACTTCCCGGCCTACGGCCGCAAGCCGCTCTCGACGGGCCCGTACAAGATCAAGGAGTTCCGCGTCAACGAGTCCCTGACGCTGGTCAAGAACGACCAGTGGGACCCGGCCTCCGACCCGGCTCGCCACCAGTACCCCGACCAGTGGGTGATCAAGTTCGACCAGGACCAGGAGAAGGTCGACCAGATCCTCCTGTCGGGCAACGCCGACTCGGCCACCACCATCACCAACGGTCTGGGTGCCACCAACGCCAACGAGCTCAAGTCGTCTCTCGGCGCGAACTACATCCAGCAGACCGGTCAGTGCATCAACAACCGCACCCCGGACTACACCAAGATCACCGACATCAACATCCGCAAGGCCATCGCCTGGGCCTACGACTTCGAGAACATCACGCTGGCCGGTGGCAACATCCCCGGTGTGACTCGTATCCCCGGCAGCTCGATCATGCCTCCCGGCATGGCCGGTCGTAAGGAGTTCTTCGCCGACGGCGACCAGTTCACCTACGACCCGGAGAAGGCCAAGAGCTACCTCGAGGAGGCCGGCGAGCCCGGCTTCAAGCTGTCGTTCGTCTACGACGACTCGGACCCCGAGGCCGCTGCCGCCGCACAGGCGGAGAAGAAGGGCTACGAGCAGGCTGGCTTCACCGTCGAGATGATCCCCTACCAGGAGGACGCCTACGCCCTCTGGGATGACCCGGACAACCCGATCAACCAGAAGCTGAACCTGCGTTCGGTCAACTGGTGCTCGGACTGGCCGGCCGGCTCGACGATGATCCCGCCGCTCATCGAGAGCGGTCAGCCGTACAACACGTCGTACTTCTCCGAGCAGGAGGTTGACGACCGGATCCAGGAGATCACCACCCTGCCGATCGAGGACCAGGCAGCCGCCTGGGGCGACCTGGACGAGACCATCGGCACGGAGTACCTGCCGATGATCACGACCGCGTACCGCAACGACCTCTTCGGTGCCGGTGCCAACATCGGTGGCTTCAGCGGCAACGCCGCCATGAGCGCCATCAACTACAAGGACCTGTTCGTCAAGCAGTGACGAACAGCTTCAAGTAGTGCTCCACTAGTAGTTAGGTGTGGTGGGGGCCCCGGCGAAGTGCCTGGGCCCCCACTCCGCCCGTCAGCAGCGTCCGTCACGGGACGCTCCAGCGGCTCCGTCGCGGGTGTCGCGGAAGGACCGGAGGAAAGGCAAGCATGTTCGCCTACATCGTCAAGAGACTGCTGACCGGCGTGGTCGTCGTCATCTTGGTCTCCATGGCTGTCTTCACGCTGTTGTGGTACGGGCCCGAGAGCCCCGCGCGGCCGATCTGCAACCAGGAGACCAGCGGTCGCTGCACTCCTGAGCGACTCGCCAACTTCGAAGCCTCGATGGGTTACGACAACCCCATCTACGAGGAGTACGGCAAGTACGCCAAGGGCATCTTCACCGGCCGCGAGATGAAGCTGGGCAGCACTGCCATCGTCGACTGCGACGCCCCGTGCTTCGGCTTCTCCTTCCGCTCCCGCAACCTCGTCTGGGACGAGCTCAAGCAGCGCCTGCCCGCCACGATCTCCCTGGCAATCGGCGGCGCCTCGCTCTACCTGCTCATGGGCATCCCCATCGGCATCGCCGCAGCCCGCCGCCGCGGCACCATGGGGGACAAGCTGCTGGTCAGCAGCTTCCTCGTGATCAGCTCGATCCCCTACTACCTCTTCGCCCTCGTGGCCTGGCTGTACTTCTCGCTGGTCTGGGACGTGCCCATCCTCGGTGACAGCGGCTACACGCCCCTTTTCGAGAACCCTGCCAAGTGGTTCGCCGGGCTGCTGCTGCCCTGGCTGTGCCTGGGCATCTTCAACTCCACCCAGTACACCCGTTTCACCCGTGGCGCGATGGTCGAGTCGCTGGGTGAGGACTACATCCGCACCGCGAAGGCCAAGGGCCTGCCGCCGCGCACCGTGGTCTACCGCCACGGCCTGCGGAGCGCGCTGGTGCCGGTCGTGACCGTCTTCGGTATCGACCTCGGGCTGCTGCTGGCCGGCACGATCTTCACCGAACGGATCTTCGAGATCCAGGGCATCGGCCTGTGGGGTCTGCGAGCGGTGACGGCGTTCGACCTGCCGGTCATCTCCGCGACCGCGATGTTCGGCGCCATCGTGATCATCGTCAGCAACATCGCAGTCGATGTCGTCTACGGCGTCCTGGACCCCCGAGTGAGAGTCTCATGACCGACAGCATGACCGAGCCCCGCGACCAGCCCATGTCCGAAGAGGGCGACTACCTCGCGGTCGAGAACCTCAGCATCGAGTTCCCCACGCCCGACGGACCGCTGCGCGCGGTCAACGACCTGTCGTACAGCGTCGGCATGGGGCAGACCCTGGGCATCGTCGGCGAGTCCGGATCGGGCAAGTCCGTCTCCAGCATGGCGGTCCTCGGTCTGCACGACGCCAAGAGCACCAAGATCACCGGCTCGATCCGCATCGGCGGCAAGGAGGTCGTCGGCCTCAGCGAGCCCAGCATGCGCAAGCTGCGCGGCAACGCCGTCTCGATGATCTTCCAGGACGCGCTGGCCGCCCTGCACCCGTTCTACCGCGTCGGCTCGCAGCTCGCCGAGGCGTACCAGGTCCACCACGGCAACGCGTCCAACCGCGATGCCCGGCGCAAGTCGATCGAGATGCTCGACCGCGTCGGCATCCCGCAGCCGGACAAGCGCGTCGACGACTTCCCGCACCAGTTCTCGGGCGGCATGCGGCAGCGCGCGATGATCGCCATGGGCCTGATCAACGACCCCTCGCTACTCATCGCCGACGAGCCCACCACGGCCCTCGACGTGACCGTGCAGGCGCAGATCCTCGACCTGCTCCAGGACCTCCAGCGCGAGTTCAACTCCGCGGTCGTCATCATCACCCACGACCTCGGTGTGGTGGCCGAGATGGCGGACGACGTGCTGGTGATGTACGCCGGGCGCGCGGTCGAGTACGGCACCACCAAGCAGATCCTGTCGCACCCGGAGATGCCGTACACCTGGGGTCTGCTCTCGAGCATCCCCGACGTCACCCGCGACATCGACGCCCGGCTCATCCCGATCCCGGGCAACCCGCCCAGCCTGTTGAACCCGCCCACGGGCTGCGCGTTCCACCCCCGGTGCGCGCACGTCGAGAGGGTGCCTGGGAACCTGTGCTCCCAGCAGCTTCCCGAGCTCACCCCGGCGTCCACCGGAACCGCGCACCTCAAGCGCTGCCACCTGGCCGATCCCGACGCGATCTACCAGAGCGAAGTGCTGCCCGAGATCGCACCCGACCTGGTCGAGGAGAACTGATGGCCTCCCCCGAAGACACCGACGCCCTGCCCTCGGGCCGGCACGCCGACGCTGCACCGGCCAAGCCGGCCAAGGCAGCTGGCATCGGCGCGACAGCCGACGACACCAGCGACACCAGCGACGAGGGAAACGAGCTGCAGAGGTCCCACGAGGCGTTCGACGCCCAGGCGAAGCACGGCCACACCGCCTCGAGGTTCAACCCGGACGCCAAGCCGGTGCTCGAGATCGAGAACCTCAAGATGTACTTCCCGGTGAAGTCCGCCGGCCTCGTCCGTCGCACCATCGGCCACGTGCAGGCGGTCGACGGCATCTCCTTCGCGGTGCCGGCGAGCGGTTCGCTCGGCCTGGTCGGCGAGTCGGGCTGCGGCAAGTCCACCACCGGTCGGCTGATCACGCGCCTGTACGACCCGACCGGCGGCTCGATCAAGTTCGAGGGCCAGGAGATCGCCAAGCTCTCGCAGCGCGAGATGAAGCCGTTGCGCCGCGACATCCAGATGATCTTCCAGGACCCGTACACCTCGCTGAACCCTCGGCACACCGTCGGCTCGATCGTCGGTGCGCCGCTGTCGGTGCACAACATCGTGCCGAAGAAGCAGATCCTGGGCCGGGTGCAGGACCTGCTCGAGGTGGTCGGCCTCAACCCCGAGCACTACAACCGCTACCCCAACGAGTTCTCCGGCGGTCAGCGTCAGCGCATCGGCATCGCCCGGGCGCTCACCCTCAACCCGAAGCTGCTGGTGGCCGACGAGCCCGTCTCCGCGCTCGACGTGTCGATCCAGGCGCAGGTGATCAACCTGCTCCAGGACATCCAGAACGAGTTCGACGTCGCCTACCTCTTCATCGCCCACGACCTCGCGGTCGTGCGGCACTTCTGCCCCGAGGTGGCGGTGATGTACCTCGGCAAGATCGTCGAGATCGGTGACCGCGACAGCATCTACACCCAGGCCCACCACCCCTACACCCAGGCGCTGCTCTCCGCGGTGCCCGACGTGAAGCAGGCGGTCATCGGCGGGCGTCGCGAGCGCATCATGCTCGAGGGTGACGTGCCCAGCCCGATCAACCCGCCCTCGGGCTGCCGGTTCCGCACGCGTTGCCCGCTGGCGCAGGAGATCTGCGCCAAGCACGAGCCACCGTTGCTCCAGATCGGTCCTCGTCACAAGGTGGCCTGCCACTTCCCGGGCGAGATCACCAAGCACCCGAGCACCCCGATCACCGCGCGCCTGCTCGGCACCGACGACCAAGGGAACGCCGACCCCGGTGCCACCCCGTCGCCCGAGCTCAGCAACGCGCCCGGGTACGCCGACACGTGGTTCGACCTGGACAAGAAGACGTTTGGACGAGCCTGACGCACTGTTCGAGACGGCCTCGGCGGACGGTCCTCCACGGGGAGGCCCGTCCGGCGGAGGTTCGCTGACCGGCGTGTCGCACTCCTCGGCGCCGCTCGCCGTGCGGATGCGACCGCGCACTCTCGACGAGCTCGTCGGTCAGGCGCAGCTGCGTGCGGCCGGGTCGCCCCTGCGACGTCTCGTCGAGGGTGACCAGCCGATGTCGTTGATGCTGTGGGGCCCGCCGGGCACCGGCAAGACCACGATCGCCTCCATCTTGAGCCAGCAGACGAACCGTCGGTTCGTCGAGGTGTCGGCGGTCGCCGCCGGCGTCAAGGAGGTGCGCGCCGCCATCGACGAGGCCCGTCGGGAGCTGGCCCGGGGTGGCAGCGAGACGGTGCTGTTCGTCGACGAGGTGCACCGCTTCACCAAGGCCCAGCAAGATGCCCTCCTGCCGGGCGTGGAGAACCGTTGGGTCACCCTGGTGGCGGCCACGACGGAGAACCCGTTCTTCTCGGTCATCTCACCGCTGCTCTCGCGCAGCCTGCTGCTGCGCCTGGAGTCGCTCACCGACGACGACGTGCGCAGCGTGGTCGCTTCGGCGCTGAGCGACGAGCGCGGCCTGGGCGGCGAGCTGACGCTGGCCGACGACGCGCTCGACCACCTGGTGCGGCTGGCCGGGGGAGACGCCCGCCGCTCGCTGACCTACCTGGAGGCGGCCGCCGGTGCCGCCCGTGACCTGGGCCTCGACGAGATCGACCTGAGGACGGCCGAGACCGCCGTCGACCAGGCGGCCGTGCGCTACGACCGCCAGGGCGACCAGCACTACGACGTCACCAGCGCGTTCATCAAGTCGGTGCGCGGCTCCGACGTCGACGCGGCCCTGCACTACCTGGCCCGGATGATGGAGGCCGGCGAGGATCCACGCTTCATCGCGCGGCGGCTGATCATCTTGGCCAGCGAGGACATCGGGCTCGCCGACCCGACGGCGCTCACCACCGCGGTCGCGGCCGCGCAGGCCGTGCAGCTGATCGGGATGCCGGAGGCCAGGCTGAACCTCGCTCAGGCCACCATCGCGCTCGCCGTCGCCCCCAAGTCCAACGCGGTCATCATGGCGATCAATGCGGCGAGTGCCGACGTACGCGCGGGCAAGATCGGCGGCGTACCGGCGCACCTGCGCGACGCTCACTACTCGGGCGCGGAGAAGCTCGGACACGGCAAGAGCTACACCTACAGCCACGACGAGCCGTACGGCATCGCGGAGCAGCAGTACGCCCCCGACGTGATCGCCGACGCGGCCTACTACCGGCCGACCGCCCTCGGCGCAGAGGCGGCGATCAAGGAGCGCTGGGAGCGCATTCGGCGCATCATCCGCGGCGGGTAGGGTTCGGCACTGTGATGGAGTGGACCGGTGACGCAGCGGTGTGGGTGACGATCGGCGCAGGCGCGCTGATGGTCGCCGTGGCCGCGCTCGCCCTCGCTCGAGTGCGGGCCGTGTCGCGTCGTGACGTCGCCGGCGCGCGCGCCGAGGCCGCCGAGCTGCGCCGTCGGCTCGACGAGCTCGAGCGGACCGTCGCCCGGGCAGCCGAGGGCGAGGCGCTCGAGTCGGTCGTGGTCTCGACGTCGCTCGAGCGTGCCGAGGTGGTCTCGGCTCCGCTCCACCAGCCGAAGCCGATCGAGGGCCGCCTGTTCGCCGACCTGGTGCTGCGGGAGTCGGTCGTGAGGGCCGCGTCCTGGGCCCACGGCGTACGCCGTGCGCTGTCGCCCGAGAACCGCAACCGGATCAGGTTCGAGATGGGCCGCGAGGTCAAGCGTGCGCGCAAGTCCCGGCGTGCGGAGATCCAGGAGGCGCTGCGCGCCCACCGGGCCCGCGAGCGGGCCGCCGGCACCTCAGGCGATCAGGGGTCGGAGGACGCCGCATGAGCCGAAGCATCTGGTTCGTGGCAGGTGCGGGGGCTGGGATCTACGCCGTCACCCGCGCCCGCAGGGTCGCCGAGGCCTTCACCACCGAGGGCCTGCGCGACCGGATCGGCGCCCTCGTCGTCGGCGCGCGGCTGTTCCGCGACGAGGTCCGCGCCGGCCAGCACGACTCCGAGACCGAGCTGCGCGAGCGGATGGGGCTGGTGCCGCACGGCATCCCCGAGCTCGCCGCCCCCCGACCCGCAGACCACTCCCCGAGAGAGACTCCTGATGGACACCGCTGAGATCCGCCGCCGCTTCATCGCGCACTTCGAGAACGGCTCCGGTTGGGGTGCCCACACCCCGGTGCCGTCGCGCTCGCTGCTGGCCGAGGACCCCAACCTGCTGTTCGTCAACGCCGGCATGGTGCCGTTCAAGCCGTACTTCCTCGGGCAGGAGACTCCTCCCTACGACCGGGCGGTGAGCGTGCAGAAGTGCGTGCGCACACCCGACATCGAGGAGGTCGGCAAGACCACCCGGCACGGCACGTTCTTCGAGATGTGCGGCAACTTCTCCTTCGGCGACTACTACAAGGAGGGCGCCATCTCCCTCGCGTGGGAGCTGGCGACCAAGTCCGTCGCCGACGGTGGCTGGGGCTTCGAGGAGAGCCGCCTCTACCCGAGCGTCTACCAGGACGACCCGGCAGCGGTGGACCTCTGGAAGAAGGTCAGCGGGCTGCCCGACGACCGCATCGTGCGGCTGGGCAAGAGCGAGAACTACTGGTCGATGGGCGTGCCCGGACCCGGCGGACCCTGCTCGGAGATCCTCTACGACCGCGGACCCGAGTACGGCGCGGACGGCGACTTCAGCGCGGAGGACCGCTACCTGGAGTTCTGGAACCTGGTCTTCATGCAAGACGAGCTCAGCGCCGTCCGCTCGAAGGAGGACTTCGACATCGCAGGTGCCCTCCCGCAGCGCAACATCGACACCGGCATGGGCCTCGAGCGGGTCGCGTTCTTGATGCAGGGCAAGCAGAACATGTACGAGATCGACGTGATGTTCCCGGTGATCGAGCGAGCCGAGCAGCTGACCGGCAAGCGCTACGGGGCCGACCCCGAGGACGACGTACGGTTCCGCGTCGTCGCCGACCACGTGCGCAGCTCGATGATGCTCATCGGCGACGGCGTCACGCCCGGCAACGAGGCCCGCGGCTACGTGCTCCGGCGGCTGCTGCGCCGCGCCGTGCGCTCGATGCGGCTGCTCGGCTACGAGGACCCGGCGCTGCCCGAGCTGATGCCGGTGAGCCGCGACAAGATGGGCGAGACCTACGTCGACCTGCTGCGCGACTGGGACCGGATCTCTCGCGTCGCCTTCGCGGAGGAGGACGCGTTCCGCAAGACGCTCCAGGCCGGCACGCAGATCTTCGACCTCGCCGCCCGTGACGTCGCGAAGCGTGGCGCCAGCAGGCTGTCGGGCGACGAGGCGTTCTCGCTGCACGACACCTACGGCTTCCCGATCGACCTCACCCTCGAGATGGCCTCCGAGCAGGGGCTCACCGTCGACGAGGAGGGCTTCCGTGCGTTGATGAACGAGCAGCGTCAGCGCGCCCGGGACGACGCCCGCAGCAAGAAGGGCGGGCACGCCGACACGTCGGTCTACCGGGGCATCCTCGACGCGCACGGCCCGACCGAGTGGCTGGCCTACGAGACCCTGGAGACCGAGTCGCGGCCGCTGGCCCTGCTGCAGGGCGGGCAGGCAGTGCGGTCCCTCGCCGCCGGCGAGATCGGCGAGCTGGTCCTCGACCGCACGCCGTTCTACGCCGAGTCGGGTGGCCAGGCCGCCGACGCCGGCACGATCGTGTACGCCGGTGGCGTGCTCGAGGTCGTCGACGTCCAGCGCCCGGTGCGTGGGCTCGTCGTGCACCAGGTGCGGGTGGTCGAGGGTGAGTTCGACCCGACCGGCGACCTGCACGCGCGGGTCGACCCCCAGTGGCGCGTCGGCGCCCGGCAGGCCCACTCCGGCACCCACGTCGTGCACGCCGCGCTGCGCGAGGTGCTCGGCCCCTCCGCGCTCCAGTCCGGCTCCTACAACCGTCCCGGCTACCTGCGGCTCGACTTCGGCTGGACCACCGGTCTGTCCCCGGAGCAGGTCCGCGACATCGAGACGGTGTCGAACCAAGCACTGCGCGCCGACCTGCCCGTGGGCTGGCAGTACATGACGCTCGCCGACGCCAAGGAATGGGGCGCGATCGCGCTGTTCGGCGAGACGTACGACGCCACGATGGTCCGCGTCGTCGAGATCGGTGGTCCGTGGTCGCGCGAGCTCTGTGGTGGCACGCACGTCGAGCACGCCTCGCAGATCGGCACCGTGGTGGTGACCTCGGAGGGATCGGTGGGCTCCGGCAACCGTCGCATCGAGGCGTTGACCGGTGTCGAGGGCTTCGCGCACCTGGCGCGTGAGCGCGACCTGGTGGCCCAGCTGACCGGGTTGCTCAAGGTGCAGCCCGACGGTGTGGCCGCCCGGGTCCAAGACATCGTCGAGCGACTCCGGACAGCCGAGAAGGAGCTCGAGAAGGTGCGGCAGTCCCAGGTCCTGGCCGGTGGTGCCGCGCTCGCCGCCGCCGCGATCGACGTGGCCGGTGTCGCGGTGGTGGCCCAGCGTCTCGACGGCGCCGGCGCCGGCGACGTACGCACGCTCGCGCTCGACGTGCGCGGTCGGCTGGACGCGTCGCGCCCCGGTGCGGTCGTGGTGGTGGGCGTGGCAGACGGCAAGGTCTCCGTCGTGGCCGCGGTCAACGACGCCGGGCGGGCCCGGGGTGTCTCGGCCAACGACCTGGTGCGCGCGGTGGGCCAGCTCGTCGGCGGCAAGGGAGGCGGCAAGGACGACGTCGCCCAGGGTGGCGGCAGCGACGTCTCGCGCGTCGACGAGGCCCTGGCGCTGGTACCCACCGAGGTCGCCCGTGCGGCGGGTGCCTGAGCGTGCGGCCAGGCGTTCGTCTCGGCATCGACCCCGGCGATGCCCGCATCGGTGTCGCGCGCAGTGACCCGTCGGGGTTCCTGGCCACGCCCGTCGAGACGGTGCGGCGGGGACGTGGCGACCTCCGCCGGCTCAAGGCCATCCTCGCCGAGGAAGGTGCCGTCGAGGTGGTCGTCGGCCTGCCCCGGTCGCTCTCCGGGTCCGAGGGGCCGGCGGCGGCGAAGGTCCGGGAGTTCGCTGCCGCGCTGGCGCGCCAAGTTGCTCCCGTGCCCGTCAGGTTGTGTGATGAGCGGATGACCACGGTGTCCGCGGAGGCGATGCTCCGCGAACGTGGGAAGAAGGGCAGCAAGCGCCGGGAGGTGGTCGACCAGGCCGCAGCCGTCGTGATCCTGCAACACGCGTTGGACACCGAGCGAGGCTCGGGAGTCACACCCGGAGAGATCGTCGAGGTCAACGATGAGTGACGAACAGATCCTGCCCGTCGCCGCGGAGGACTCCGCCGACGAGCCGGCCAGGGAGTACGAGGCCCTGGGCGGTGCCCGCAAGAAGGGCCGGGGGTTCCCCGGCTGCCTGGCGGTCATCGTGGCCCTCGCCGTCCTGGCCGGTGGGTTCTACGTGGGGATCACCAAGGGCGTCGACTTCATCTCCGACCAGTTCGCCTCGGCTGAGGACTTCTCCGGGCCGGGCGGGGACGAGGTGACCTTCGAGGTCGCCGAGGGCGACACCATCGCCGAGATGGGTCGCGACCTCAAGGACCAGGGCGTCGTCGCCTCCGTGCAGGCGTTCATCGACGCCGCAGCCGCCGAGCCCGACTCGAACGGCATCCAGGTCGGGTTCTACGCCATGCAGCTGGAGATGCCGGCCGCCGAGGCTGTTGCGATCCTCATCGACCCCGCCAACCTGGTGAGGTCGACGGTGACCGTGCCCGAGGGCCTGCGCGTCGTCGACGTGCTCGACATCCTGGCCGAGAAGACCGACTTCAAACGGGCCGCCTACCTCAAGGCGCTCCGCAGCCCGGCCGCGCTCGGGCTGCCCGACTACGCCAACGGCAACGCCGAGGGCTACCTCTTCCCGGCGACCTACGAGATCCCGCCGAACGCCACCGCGAAGTCGGTCCTCAAGGCCATGGTCGACCGCTGGCGCCAGGCAGCCGACAAGGTCGACCTCGAGGGCGCCGCGAGCGCGCTCGGACGGACCCCGGCGGAGCTGATGACGATCGCGTCGCTGATCGAGGCGGAGGGCCGTGGCGAGGACATGGCCAAGATCTCCCGCGTCATCTTCAACCGGCTCGACGGCCCCGGCGACAAGGGCGGCACCAACGGCCTGCTGCAGGTGGATGCCGCGGTGAACTACGGCCTCGACCAGAAGCTGGGCGTCACGCTCACCGATGAGCAGCGGGCGGTCGAGACGCCGTACAACACCTACCAGATCGTGGGGCTCCCGCCGACGCCCATCGAGGCGCCGGGTGACGACGCACTGGCGGCGGCGGCGAACCCGGCCGAGGGCGACTGGTACTACTACGTGACGGTCAACCTGGCGACGGGCGAGACCAAGTTCGCCGAGACCTACGACGAGTTCCTCCAGTACAAGGCCGAGTACACCGACTACTGCGCCAACGAGTCCGAAGCCTGCTGATGCCTGGCCATCGACGGTGTGGTGTCCTGGGCGACCCCATCGGGCATTCGCTGTCACCCGTGCTGCACCGCGCGGGCTATGCCGCCACCGGCCTCGACTGGGAGTACGACGCCCGCCGGGTGCCGGCGGGCACGCTGGCCGACGTCGTCGGCTCGCTCGGCCAGCAGTGGCGTGGGCTCTCCTTGACGATGCCGCTCAAGCGGGAGGCGCTGGGCGTGGCCGACGCCGTCTCCGACGCCGCCCGGCTCGCGGGCGCCGCCAACACGCTGGTGCATCGTGACGACCTGTCGTGGTGGGCCGACAACACCGACATCGGGGGAGCCCGGGCGGCACTCGCCGAGCACGGGGTCGGCGCGCCGAGGTCGGCGACCGTCCTCGGCGGTGGTGCCACGGCCACGTCGACCGGACTGGCGCTGTGCGACCTGGGCGTTCGCGAGGTCCGACTGCTGGTGCGGTCGGCCGATCGCGCGGTCGGGACGGCGGCGGCCCTGCGCGCGCACCCGGCTCACCCCGAGGTGATCGTCGCCGGGCTCGAGTCCGTCGTCACCGGCGACGTCGTGGTGTCGACCATCCCGGCCCACGCGCAAGACGCCGGTCTGGTCGCGCGTTGTGCCGGGACCCCGGTCATCTTCGAGGTGCTCTACGACCCGTGGCCGACACCTCTCGCCGCCTCCGCCGGTGGACGGACGCTCGTGTCGGGCCTCGACCTGCTGGTGCACCAGGCGGCGCTCCAGTTCGCCCTGTTCACCGGGGTCGAGGCCCCGCTGGCCGCGATGCGCGCGGCGGGCGAGCAGGCCCTGGCCGTCCGGGGCGTCTCGTGAGTGCGGAGCTCCTGGCGGTGGTGCTCGCCTCCCTGGCCTGCGGCGTCGTGGGCCTCGCGGTGCCTGCGCTGATCCGCGCGGTGCCGGAGCCGGACCAGGACGACGAGCCCAAGGAGCCCTACGCCGACATCGCGGCCCTGCCCGGGATCGCTCGGAAGACGGCCCTGGTCGCTGCCCTCGTCGGGGGGATCGTGGCGTTGACGGTCGGGGCGACCTGGCACCTGCTCGTCCTGCTGCCCCTGGTCCCGATCGGGGTGGCCCTCGGCCTCGTGGACTGGCGCACCCGGCTGCTGCCCACGCGCATCATCGCGCCCACCTACGCTCTGGTGATCGGGTGCGTCCTCATCGCCTGGGCCTTCACCGGCGACACCGGTGACCTCACTCGAGCGGGGATCGGTTGGCTGATCTCCGGCGCGATCTTCTTCCTGCTGTGGTTCGTGCACCCGCGTGGTCTCGGCTACGGCGACGTGCGCCTCTCGGGGGTGCTCGGCATCGCGCTGGGTCACGTCGGGTGGGGCGAGCTGTTCATCGGCGTGTACGCCGGCTTCCTCATCGGCGGCCTGGGCGGGCTGCTGCTCAGCAGGCTGCGCATCGTCGAGCGCAAGGACTACCCGTTCGGGCCGTTCATGCTGCTCGGGGTGCTGGTCGGACTGGCGCTCGGGCCGGCCGCGGCGGGGTACTACTCGAGTTGAGTCCTGCCGCCGGCTGTCACCGGCTGTCACCGGCTGCCACCAGGCGCGAGCAGGTCGCTTCGGAGCGCTCTGCGTGGGTCGCGGCTCTGGCCCTCGACAAGGTCCAGATGGAGTCCCGTGCGAGGACGACCGGTGCTCGTGAGGTGCGGGTCTCGGCACGGGCATCGTTGGGCCTGCCAGTGTTCGCTGCCAGTGTTCACACGGCAACCAGCGCGGAGGAAGGCGGCGGGGTACCACTCGGGCTGACTCCAGCAGGAGTGTCCCGGCGTGGTCGGTCGTTCGACCAAGAGCGCCCTGTGGTCGAACGCTTGTGCACCGATCTGTGGCCGAACGGTTGATCACAGTGGGCCGGTGGTCGAACGGTTGACCACGCGGCCGGGACTGGTCCGCGAGGTCGGCGAGGCTCCTGTGGACGAAGTCGCGGCACGGCGCAGAAGTGTCGGTGCCTCCGGGTGGGATGGCCACATGCCGCACCGCATGGACACCGCCGACCGCGCCCACGAGATCGCCCGCGCCGTCGACCACCTCATCGTCACCGGCGGTCTGCGGGCCGTCACCCTGCGCAACATCGCGAGGCTGGTCGGCCGCAGCCCGGCGGCCCTGACGAGCCACCTGACCAACCGCGAGCGGCTGATGCGTGTGTCGGCGTCCATCGTGGCCCGCGAGCGCCTGGCCGCGATCGAGTGGCGGGTCCCGACTGAAGGCGTTGGCGCCTTCCTCCCCGCCACCGACGACGACGTGCTGTCGGCCCGCGCCTGGCTGGGTTGGCTCGAGCTCTGGCGCAGCGACGAGGGCGTGGAGCACATGGTCAGCACCGCACGGGCCGACGAACGCCGGCTCCTCGCGTGGGCGGTCGACCACAGCCTGGAGCGGGATGGCCTCGACATCGTGGTGGCGACCGTGGACGGGCTCCGCACGAGCGTGTGTGCACCGGTCCGGCCGATGCCGGTGCGGCGGGCGCGCAGCCTGCTGGTCACCGCGGTCCGCGACCTCGGAGGTCTCACCGGCGGACGAGGCGCAGCCGCGTGAAGGGTGCGTGAAAGACTGCCCGCATGCTGCGTTGGCTCACTGCGGGCGAGTCCCATGGACCGTCCCTGGTCGCGATCCTCGAAGGTCTGCCCGCCCATGTGCGGGTGACGACCGCCGACATCGACGACTCCCTTGCTCGTCGTCGTCTCGGCTACGGCCGAGGTGCCCGGATGAAGTTCGAGCAGGACGAGGTGACCATCACCGGCGGTGTCCGGCACGGTGAGTCGATGGGCGGCCCGGTCGCGATCTCCATCGGCAACACCGAGTGGCCCAAGTGGTCCAAGGTCATGTCCGCCGACCCCGTGGACCCGGTGGAGCTGGACGCGCTGGCCCGCAACGCGGCGCTCACGCGGCCCCGTCCGGGGCACGCCGACCTCGTGGGGATGCAGAAGTACGACTTCGACGAGGCTCGACCCATCCTCGAGCGTGCCTCCGCCCGCGAGACCGCGGCTCGCGTCGCGCTCGGCCGGGTCGCCTCCAACTTCCTGAGCCAGGCGGTGGGCGCCGAGATCGTCTCCCACGTCGTCCGGCTCGGCACCGTCACCGCACCCGACGGGCTGATCCCCATGCCCGACGACCTCGAGCGACTCGACGACGACCCGGTGCGCTGCCTGGACACCGACACCTCGGCGGCGATGGTGGCCGAGATCGACCAGGCCCACAAGGACGGTGACACCCTCGGCGGCGTCGTGGAGGTCGTCGTGCACGGTCTGCCGCCGGGTCTCGGCTCGCACGTCCACTGGGACCGCCGCCTCGATGCCCGCCTGGCAGGCGCCCTGATGGGCATCCAGGCGATCAAGGGCGTCGAGGTGGGCGACGGCTTCGCGCTCGCCGGCACACCCGGCTCGCTGGCGCACGACGAGATCGTGCCTACCGACGACGGGCTCCGGCGTACGTCGGGGCGTTCTGGCGGCACCGAGGGCGGCATGAGCACCGGCGAGGTGCTGCGGGTGCGCGCCGCCATGAAGCCGATCGCGACGGTCCCGCGCGCCCTGCGCACCGTCGACGTCGCCACCGGCGAGGCCTCCGTCGCCCACCACCAACGCAGTGACGTGTGTGCCGTCCCGGCTGCCGGCATCGTGGCCGAGGCGATGGTGGCGCTGGTGCTCGCCGAGGCAGTGGTGGAGAAGTTCGGCGGCGACTCGGTGCGCGAGACCCGCCGAAACGTGCAGAGCTACCTCGACACGTTGAGGTTCCGGTGACCCGACCCAGGGTCGTGCTCGTCGGACCGATGGGTGCCGGCAAGACGACGGTCGCCGGCCTGCTCGCGCAGGCGTGGGGCGTGCCCGTGCGCGACACCGACGAGGACATCGAGCGCGACCAGGGCCGCAGCATCTCCGACATCTTCGTCGACTCGGGAGAGGCGGCGTTCCGCACGCTCGAGGCGGACGCCGTCGGCGCCGCACTCGCGGGTCACGAGGGAGTGCTGGCGCTTGGCGGTGGCGCGGTCCTCGACCCGGCGACCCGTGACCTGCTCGCGGGCCACACGGTCGTGTTCCTGCGCGTCGGACTGGGGGACACGGTCTCCCGCGTCGGTCTGGGCGGTGGGCGCCCGCTGCTGCTGGGCAACATGCGCGGGCGCATCAAGAGCCTGCTCGACGAGCGCACCCCGATCTACGAGTCGGTCGCCACCCACACCGTCGACACCGACGGCCGCACGGCCGACCAGGTGGCCCGCGAGGTCGCCGCGCTGCTCGGGGAGCCCGCGCGGTGAGCGACACCGTGATGCCGGTGCGCGGAGCCGCGCCGTACGACGTGGTGGTCGGCCACGACCTCGCCCACCGGTTGCCCGCCCTGCTCGGGCAGTCGGTGCAGCGTGTCGCCTTCCTCTACGACGGCACGCTGGGCGAGCTGGCCCAGCCCTTGGTCGATTCCCTGGTCGACGCCTACGACGTGCTCGCGCTCGGTCTGCCTCCCGGTGAGGCCGGCAAGAACGCCGCGGTGGTGGCCGACCTCTGGGAGGCGCTCGGCGCCGCCGGCTTCACGCGCTCGGACGTCGTGGTCACCTTCGGCGGCGGTGCGACCACCGACCTCGGCGGGTTCGTGGCCGCCACCTGGCTGCGCGGGGTTCGCGTCATCCACCTGCCGACGACCCTGCTCGGCATGGTCGACGCGGCGGTCGGCGGCAAGACCGGCATCAACACCGACGCCGGCAAGAACCTCGTCGGGGCGTTCCACGAGCCCGCCGGCGTGCTGTGCGACCTGGCGCTCCTGCGCACGCTGCCACGAGCCGAGCTCGTCGCGGGACTTGGTGAGGTCATCAAGTGCGGGTTCGTGGCGGACCCGGTGATCCTCGACCTCGTCGAGTCCACCGGCCCCGAGTCGCTGACGGCCGACAGCCCGGTGCTGCGCGAGCTGGTCGAGCGCGCCATCAGGGTCAAGATCGACGTGGTCGTCGGCGACCTGCGGGAGACCGGGGGAGTCGACGGCCACCCCGGACGCGAGGTCCTCAACTACGGCCACACGATGGCGCACGCCGTCGAACGCGCCTCCGGCTACGCCGTGCGCCACGGCGAGGCGGTCGCGATCGGCTGCGTGTACGTCGCCGAGGTCGCGCGGCGGGAGGGCAGCCTGCCCGACGCCGTCGCCGACCGGCACCGCACGGCCTTCGCCCACGTCGGGCTGCCGACCACCTGGTCCGGCGCGACGTTCGACGAGCTGCACGACGCGATGCGCGTCGACAAGAAGTCGAGGGGCTCCCAGCTGCGCTTCGTCGTGCTCGACGACGTGGCCCGCCCCCGCATCCTGCCGGACCCGTCGTTGGCGGTGCTGCGCGCGGCGTACGACACGATGACGGGAGCGGACCGGTGAGGGTGCTGGTGCTCAACGGCCCCAACCTGGGTCGCCTGGGCCGGCGTCAACCGGAGATCTACGGCACCACCACCCACGACGAGCTGGTCGCGGCCTGCCTGGCCTGGGGGGCGGAGCTGGACCTCGAGGTCGAGGTTCGCCAGACCAACCACGAGGGTGAGCTGCTGGACTGGCTCAACGACGCCGCCGACCAGGGCCGCGCGGTCGTCCTCAACGCCGGCGCGTGGACGCACTACTCGCTGGCGCTCTTCGACGCGTGCGCCCAGCTGGAGGCTCCTCTGGTCGAGGTGCACATCTCCGACCCGAAGCAGCGGCCGGAGGAGTTCCGGCACACCTCGGTGGTCGAACCGCACGCCATCGCCACCATCGTGGGGCTCGGCGTCCAGGGCTACCGCGCTGCGCTCCAGCTGCTGGCCGACCGGGATACCTAGATTTCCCGGGCCTCAGCGCGACCGATAGACTCCGTGGTTCCTGCCAGCCGTTGATCGACTCGATCCGGGCCGGCAGTCCCCGTCCTCGACAAGAAGGCTGACTTGCGCGCATGGCATCGACCAACGACCTGAAGAACGGCCTGGTGCTCAACCTGGACGGCCAGCTGTGGGCTGTCGTGGAGTTCCAGCACGTCAAGCCGGGCAAGGGCCCCGCCTTCGTGCGCACCAAGCTCAAGAACGTCGAGTCCGGCAAGACGGTCGACAAGACGTTCAACGCCGGCACCAAGGTCGAGACGGCCAGCGTCGACAAGCGCACGATGCAGTACCTCTACAACGACGGCACGTCGTACGTCTTCATGGACACCCAGACCTTCGAGCAGCTCGAGGTCCCGCCGGCGATCGTCGGCGACGCCAAGAACTTCATGCTCGAGAACCAGGACGCCATCGTGGCGACCAACGAGGGCCGGGTGCTCTACATCGAGCTGCCCGCGGCCGTGGAGCTGCTCATCTCCGAGACCGAGCCGGGCCTCCAGGGCGACCGCTCGACGGGTGGCACCAAGCCCGCGACCCTCGAGACGGGTCACATCATCCAGGTGCCCCTCTTCATCACCGGTGGCGAGAAGGTCAAGGTCGACACTCGCGACTCCTCCTACCTCGGCCGCGTCAAGTCCTGATCGATGGCAGCCCGTTCCAAGGCCCGTAAGCGGGCCCTAGACATCCTGTACGCCTCCGAGATGCGTTCGCAGGACCCGGTGGCGTCCCTCGACACCGCCATCGCCGACGGCGAAGGCCCGACCAACGACTACACCGGACTGCTCGTGCGCGGCGTCGTGGCCCACCAGGCCCGCATCGACGACCTGCTCAGCGACTACTCCGAGGGCTGGACGCTGGCGCGGATGCCCGCGGTCGACCGCAACGTGCTCCGGCTCGGCCTCTACGAGCTCCTGTACGCCGACGACGTCCCCGACGCGGTCGCCGTGAGCGAGGCCATGGCGCTGGTGCGCGACCTGTCGACCGATGAGTCCCCGGCCTTCGTCAACGGCATCCTGGGCAACCTGATGCGCAACAAGACCCACCTGGTCGAGCCCGCCACCGAGCCCGATGCAGGGGCCGAGCACGACCTGAGCTAGGCGCGCCTGCGACCGGCCTGCTTGCCGGTCAGGCGCGGGGCGTGGGTCGCCTCCGAGGCGACCACGCCCACCCGGGCGTCGACGCCGGTCCGACCGATCCGACCGGTCGCCGCAGGCGGTGCGCCCTCGACGATGGGCCGGCTCTGCGGCAGGTAGGCGTCGTGCTCGGGGATGCCCCAGCGACCCACGGTCACCGCCTTCTCCCACGCCTCGACGACGCGCTCGCGCGTCTGCGACTCGAAGTGGAAGAGCTCCGAGGTGGCCACCCACACGATGCGGTAGCCGAGGCTTCGCGTCTTGTAGCAGAGGTCCACGTCGTTGAAGTTCAGCGGCAGCGACTCGGTGAAGCCACCCACCTCGAGGAACGTCTCGCGACGCATGGCCGAGCACGCGGCCGTCACCCCGCTGGCCTCGCGATTGACCTTGAGCGCACCGAACCGGGCGGCGGAGGTGCCGGGCTCACCGATGAACGGGTGGAGGTACTGGCCGACGTTGTAGGAGTGTCCCGCGTGCTGGATCGTGGTGTTGCCGAAGTAGAGCTTCGCGCCGGTCATGCCGACATCGGGCTCCTCGAGCGGGCCGACGAGGTCCTCGAGCCAGTGCTCGGAGCGGACCGAGACGTCGTCGTTGAGGAAGACCAGGCGCTCACCGGTGGAGGACAGGCAGCCGAGGTTCATCTTCCGGCTGTAGTTGAAGGACTCGGTGAACGGCACCAGCACCAGCCGGTCGCCGGCGAGCTCTCGGAGCTCGTCGAGGACTGCCTGCGGGGTCGGCGGGTCGTAGACGACGACGATCTCGAGGTTGGCGTGCCGGGTCTTCTCCATCACCGTGCGCACGGCTTCGACCACGAAGACCATCCGGGAGCCCCAGATCATCCCGCCCTTGCCGATGGTCGGGATGACCAGGCTGACCCGGAGGTCGGGGTCGAGGGTGCGGTGGATCGTGTAGAGGCCGGGGTGCTCGCCGAAGTCGGCGGTCGCGGCCAGGCCGAGGCGGTCGAGGTGTGCCTGCACGGCCAGCTTGCCGGCCACCCAGGCGTAGGGCTTGGCATCCGGGCTCTCGGCGGCCGAGCCCGGGATGATCCGCCAGTGGTAGAGGATCTCCGGGATGTGCACGACGCGACGCGCCTTCTCCGACACCCGCAGGATCAGGTCGTGGTCCTGGGAGCCGTCGAACCCGTCGTGGAAGCCGCCCACCTCGCGCACCAGGTCCGTGCGGAGCACCGAGAGGTGACAGGTGTAGTTCTGGCCACGCAGCCGCTCGGGTGACCACACCGGCTTGAGGAACGTGTCGTAGAACGTGCCCTCGTCGTCGATCTTGTCCTCGTCGGAGTAGACGTAGTCGACGTCGTCGTGGGCCGCGAGGACGTCGGCGTTGCGAGCCAGCGCGGTGGGCGTGAGCAGGTCGTCGTGGTCGAGCAGCACGATGAACTCGCCGCGCGCGGCGGCGATCCCGTCGTTGCTGGCCGCGACGATGTGACCGTTGGTCTCGCGCTCGACGACGCGGATGCGGGAGTCCTGCGCGGCGTAGGCCGCCAGCAGCTCACGGACGCCGGGGTCGGGGGAGCAGTCGTCGACCAGGATCAGCTCCCAGCCGGCGTACTCCTGGTCGAGGACCGACTCGATCGTGTCGGTCAGGACGTCGAGCGGCGGGTTGTAGACGGGCGTGACGATGGAGAAGAGCGGAGCAGGGTTCATCGTCGCGGTCACCGCTTGCTGCGGCGTGAACCGGTCAGCATCGAGCCGATGCGCCACGCGCGGGAGCCCTTGAGGGCGGCGAGCTGACGCTCGGCCCGGCGCTGGCGCTGGCGGGCTCCCTCGAGCCGGGCGCGGACCTTCTTGGTGCGCTCCTGGGCGGCGATCAGCCGCTTGTTGAGCCGCTCGACCTGCAGGTGCAGCTGGGCGGTCTCGGCCTCGAGGCCGATGACGTGGTCGCGCGTGGTCAGGACCTGGTGCTGGGACCTGATCAGCTGGTCGCGCAGGTCGGCGGTGCGCGCACCGACCTCGTCGGCGACAGCAGCGAGGGCGGCGCGCTTCTCGCGGACCTCCGCCTCCGTCGCGGCCAGCGTGGTCTCGTAGCGGTGGACGAGGTCCCGCGGCTGGAGGTCGGCGACCTCGTAGAGGGTGGTCCACGGGGTCCAGAAGTCGAGGGTGACGTCGGTACGGCGGTAGAAGCCGCGCTCGGCGAACGACGTCGCCCAGTCGGCGGGGGAGAGGATGCCGGCGTGCGGTGCGCCGGTGCCGGGCGTGCTGGCGAACACGACGCGGCCGGTGGCGGCGCTGATCGACTCGAGCGCGGACTGCGCGTCGGCCGGGTCGAGGTCGGCGAGGACGTCGAGGCAGGTCACCACGTCGAAGCGGCTCCCCAGCGGCTTGGTGGGGGAGGCGACCTCGAGTCGCGGGCGCACCTCGTCGTCGGCGGCGGAGATCTTGGCATCGGAATCGTCGATGCCCCGGGCATCGACCCCCTGGTCGACGAGGGCCTGGACGAGCAGGCCGCGGCCGCAGCCGACGACCAGCGCCGACGTGGGGTGCGCGATGGCGACGATCCGGTCGGCCAGCATCCGGCTCAGGTGACGCGCGTCGTCGACGTTCGACTCGGTGTCGGGTACGCGGGCGGACGAGGACGTCCCCGTCGGCACCGATCCATCATGCGAGGTCATCACACACGTCCCTCTAGTTGGCCCCCAGCTCAGAGGACACCTCGTTTGCTGCCATCTCATGCGTCGTGGACATTATCGTATCGGCCGGCTCGGACCGGGGTGCCGCCCCCGGGGCGGGACAGCTCAGTCGCCGTGGGTGGCCAGCGCCAGCGCCGACGCCACCAGGTAGTGCTTGACCTGCTCGGTGGAGATCGAGCCGATGGTCGGCACGCCCGGAGCCGCCTCCATGACCTGGATGCCGACGCGAGCCAGCTGCAGCGCGCCGAGCCCGCTCGCGTAGAGCATGTTCGCCAGGACGACGGGGTCCTTGACGTGGAAGTCGCCGCTCTCGACACCGGCGGTGAGCCCGCCCGACAGCACCGCCAGGCAGCCGGAGATGCCCCGACCCAGCCGGAACATCGCGTTCTCGCTGATCTCCTGCAGCAGCTCGGTGCCGGTACGCCGCATCAGCGACTGCGCGCAGTCGACGAACGCAGGATGGGCGACGCCGTACTCGACGAACGCCGACACCATCGCGGACAGGCGGTCGGTGGGCGTGCCCGGAGACTCGGCTGCCCGCAGCAGCTCTGCCCGCAGCTCGTCGAGGTAGCCGACGAGGGTCAGCGCGAAGAGCTCCTCCTTGCCGGTGAAGTGGCGATAGACGATGGCGCGGTTGATGCCGACTGCGCGAGCGATGTCCTCGATCTGGGCGTCGCGCACGCCGCGTTCGTCGAAGAGGGCCCGGGTGGCGTCGAGGATGTCGCTCTCGCGCTGGCGGCGCCGGGTGGCGGCCGCGGTACGCCGCCCGTCGGTCCCGCCCTCACGAGGAGCAGTGGTGGCCATGGGCCTGAGTCTAGATGTGGTGCAACTCGGGTTTGCACACGTGTGTCACGCGTGTGACGGCAAGCCCAGGCTCCGGACGGCGTCGATCGTGTCCGCCTCCTCGGCGAGCTTGTCGTCGCGGTAGCGGACCACGCGCGCGAAACGCAGCGCGACGCCACCGGGGTAGCGGGTGGAGCGCTGCACGCCGTCGAGGGCGACCTCCACCACCTGCTCGGGCTGCACGTGCACGACGTGGCCATCTCGGTGCGTCTCCAGAGCGAGGAAGCGGTCGGTCTGCCAGGCCAGCACCTCGTCGGTCATCCCCTTGAACGTCTTGCCCACCATCACCAGGTCACCCGTCGCGGGGTCGCGCGCACCCATATGGATGTTGGACAGCCAGCCGCGGCGACGCCCCGAGCCCCACTCGACGGCGAGGACGACCAGGTCGAGGGTGTGCACCGGCTTCACCTTGACCCAGGAGGAACCCCGCCGGCCCGCGTCGTACGGCGCGTCGAGGTCCTTGACGACGACCCCCTCGTGGCCGTCGGCGAGCACCCCGGCGAGGAACGTGGCGGCCGCCTCGGGGTCCCCGGTGACCAGCCGGCGGATGCGGTGTGCGCCGGGCACGAGCCCGTCGAGCAGGTCGAGCCGGGTCTGCGCCGGCTCGTCGACGAGGTCGCGGCCGTCGAGGTGGAGCAGGTCGAAGAAGTAGGGGGTGAGCGCCTCGCCGGCGCCGCTGGCGGTGCGGGACGCGGTGTCCTGGAAGGCCTGCGGCCGGCCGTCGGCATCGAGGCGCAGCACCTCGCCGTCGAGGATGAACCGGGCGGCAGGCAGCGACCGGGCCAGCGCGACCACCTCGGGCAGCCGGCTGGTGATGTCGTCGAGCGACCGGGTGACGGCGACGACCTCGGCGCCGTCGCGGTGCACCTGGATGCGGATGCCGTCGAGCTTGGTGTCGATGGCGACGGAGCGGCCGGCCCCCGCCTTCACCATCGCCGCGGCGACGTCGGGTGCGCTGGAGGCCAGCATCGGCAGCACGGGTGTGCCGACGGTCAGCGTGAACCCGTCGAGCGCGTCGGCCCCGCCGGTCAGGGCGGCGCGCACGACCGGCACGGTCGCACCGGCCATCATCGCCGCCCGGCGGACGTCGGCCACCGGCCGGCCGGACGCGGCGGCGACGGCGTCCTGGAGCAGCGCGTCGAGGGCACCCTGGCGCACCTCGCCGGTGACCAGCGAGCGCAGCCAGGACTGCTCGTCGGCGGTGGCTAGCCCGAAGAGGTCCGCCACCGCGGCCGAGCGCGCCCCCTGGGAGCCGGGCCCGGCGAGCGCGGAGATCGCCTCGAAGGCGCGGTGCACCTCACCGACGGTCAGCGTCGGCTCGTCGGCGGGGTCGGGCAGCACCTGGAGCCCGCGCCAGCCCAGGCCGGTGCGCCGCTGGCGCAGTGAGCCGGCGAGGTAGGCGGCGACGGTCTCGACCTCGTCGGGGTCGTCGTGGTCGACCCGGGCCAGGGTGCCGGCCAGCGCCTCCACCTTGGCCTTGCGTGAGCGCGTGGCCGCCACGGCCCGGGAGGTCGCGACGACGTCGTGGAGCAGCATGCCGCCATTCAACCGCGACCCGCCGACACCGACTCACCCACCGACCCGCGTGCGCACCTCGAACAGCTCGGGGAAGAAGGTCAGGTCCAGGGCCCGGCGCAGGAAGTCGACGCCCGACGACCCGCCCGTGCCGACCTTGTGGCCGATGGTGCGCTGCACGACCTGGAGGTGGCGGAAGCGCCACAGCTGGAAGTTGTCCTCGAGGTCGACGAGCTCCTCGCAGGTCTCGTAGACCCCCCAGTGCTCGGCGGGAGCCGCGTAGACGCTGGCGAAGACGTCGACCAGGGCGGGGTTCGCGCGGTACGGCTGGGACCAGTCGCGGTCGAGCAGCTCGGCCGGGACGGCGTACCCGCGGCGGGACAGGTAGCCGAGGTACTCGTCGTACAGAGAGGGCTCGTGCAGCAGGCTCTGCAGCTCGGCCTGCGCGGCCGGGTCGTGCGCGAAGACCTTCACCATGTCGGCGTTCTTGTTGCCGAGGAGGAACTCGACCTCGCGGTACTGCGCGGACTGGAAGCCCGACGAGGAGGCCAGGAAAGGCCGGATCTCGGCGTACTCGCTCGGGGTCAGCGTCGCCAGCACCGACCACTGGTCGGTGAGGGTGTGCTGGATGTGCTTGACGCGCGCCAGCCGCTTGAGCGCGGGGGAGAGGTCGTCGGACCGCACCAGGTCACGGGCGGACCGCAGCTCGTGGACCATCAGCTTGAGCCACAGCTCGGAGGTCTGGTGCTGGATGATGAACAGCAGCTCGTCGTGCTGCGGCGGGTCGGACTGCGGGACCTGCGCCGAGAGAAGGGTGTCGAGCCTCAGGTAGTCGCCGTAGGACATGTCCTGCCGGAAGTCGCTCTGGATGCCGGCCTCGAGCTCGCGCTTGCTCTTCTCGTCGTCCATGCCGGAAACCTACCGCCGCCGCGGGACCGCCTGGTGGCTGGCCCGCGGCGCGGATCGGGTGCGCGTCGTCAGCGGCCGTGGCGGCCGTGCCCGAACCCGCCGCGTCCCTCGGATCCCCCGCCGAGGACGCCGGCGTCGAAGGCCTTGAGGACCGACGCCTTGTCGGCCGCGGTGAGGTCACCGGCCTCGACGGCCGCGTCGAGGCGGTCGGAGAGCGAGGTGCGTACGGCGGCCCCGGCCTCGGCGCGCAGCTCGGCCAGGGCGTCCGTCACGGCCGAGGCCTCGACGCCCAGCTCCTCGGCCAGCGCGGTTGCCATCTCGGCCTGCCGGGCCTCCCGCTCGGCCTCGGTGGGCGGCTCGGGACGCTCACCCTCGACCCGGTCGGCGCGCTCGGGCTCGAGCTGGTCGCGGACGGCCGCGAACGCGTCGGTCACCTCCTGCTCGCTGACGCCCAGCTTCTCCGCGAGCCGAGCGGCCGCGTCGCCGTCCCGACCGGCCAGCTTGCCGTGCATGCCGACGCCGGCATCGACCCCGGCGGCGTACGTCGACGTGCCGCTGTCGTCGGCCATCGCGATCGTGATGCCGCCGACCGCCAGGCCCAGCCCGGCCACTCCGCCGGCGAGCGCGGTTCGGGTGATCGTGGTCTTGTCCATGAGTGCTCCTCGAGTCGGTGGGATCTTGTGCTGCCAATCTGCGCCACCGACCTGTCAGAGGCCTGTGACGAGCCTGCGAATACTGTGCAGGGGTGACCTCGACCGCCCCCGCGCAGCGCACCTGGCGCCCGGGGTGGCCGTGCCCGGCGGGCGCGATCCTGCTGCAGCAGCGACGTGGCGGCGGCGACCCGACGTACCGCATCGACGCGGCCGGCCGGCACTGGCGCGGCATCGGGACTCCCGAGGGGCCGGCCACGCTGTGCGTCGAGGTGAGGCCCGGCTCCGCCGACGTGTACGCCGAGGCGTGGGGCGCCGGCGCCGCGTGGGTGCTGGACGGGCTGCCCGACCTGCTGGGCGCCGCCGACGACGTCACCGGCTTCGATCCGCGGCACCCTGTCGTCGCGGAGGCCTGGCGCCGGCACCCGCACTGGCGGCTGGGCCGCTCCGGCCTGGTGATGGAGGCCCTCGTGCCGTCGATCATCGAGCAGAAGGTGACCGGTCAGGAGGCGTTCGCGGGCTTCCGGTCGCTGGTGCAGCGCTTCGGCGAGCCGGCGCCCGGTCCGGTGGTCGAGCTGCGCCTGCGGGTGCAGCCGAGCGCCGACGTGCTGCGGGGCATCCCGAGCTGGGCATGGCTGCAGGTGCACATCGACTCGGCGCGGTCGAAGCCGATCGTGCGTGCGGCCCGGCTGGCCGGCTCGCTCGAACGCCTCGCCGGCCTGGACTCCGACGAGGTCGACACCCGGCTGCGCTCGCTGCCCGGGATCGGCGTGTGGACCAGCGCCGAGGTGCGCGCGCGCGCCTGCGGCGACGCCGACGCGGTGAGCTTCGGCGACTACCACGTGGCCAAGGACGTCGGGCACGCCCTGACCGGCCGGGAGTTCGACGACGTGCAGCTGGAGGAGTACCTCGAGCCCTGGCGGCCGCACCGCGGCCGGGTGCCCGCGCTGGTCGCGATGGCCGGGCTGGGCCGGCCACGCCGGGGCCCCCGGATGGCGCCGCGCACCCACCTGCCCGGGCGCACCCCCGGCCGGCGCTAGCTCACAGCAGCGGACGCAGCGGGGCCAGCACGCTCTCGGTGAACTTGCGGTGCAGGTCGCGCGCCTCCCACTCGATGATGGTGAGCTCCAGACAGTTGCCCTGGTCGGTCAGAAAGATCTGCTCGAGAGCGCTGGCCATGCCCGGGTCGATGATCTCCACGTTGATCTCGTAGTTGCCCTGCAGGCTGAGCCGGTCGATGTTGGCGGTGCCCACCGTCGACCAGCTGCCGTCGATCGTCGAGGTCTTCGCGTGCACCATGGAGTCGCGGTAGCGGAAGATCCGCACGCCCGCCCCGAGCAGCTGGGAGAAGTAGCCGCGCGAGATCCAGTCGGCCACGATGTGGTTGGACTTGTGCGGCAGCAGGAGGCGTACGTCGACGCCACGGCCCGCCGCGTCCTTGATCGCGTCGACGAAGTCCTGGTCGGGCAGGAAGTAGGCGTGCGTCATCCAGATGTTGCCGGTGGCCCGGTTGATCGCCTCGAGGTACATCGACCGGATGGGGAACATCCACAGCCGCGGCACGTTGCGCGCGAACCGGATGCGCGGCTCCCACTGCGACGCGGTCTCGAGCAGCAGCGGCCGCCCGGAGTGCCCGATCAGGCGGCGCCGGTTGAGGTTCCACATGTCGGCGAAGGTCCGCTTCAGGTCCCACACGCCCTCACCGGTGATGCGCACGTGGGTGTCGCGCCACTCGGTGGCGTACGCGGTGCCGATGTTGTAGCCGCCCACGAAGCCGACCTCCTCGTCGACGACGAGGATCTTGCGGTGGTCGCGGCCGTAGCGGCGCAGCTCCCAGAAGCGCAGACCCGCGGTGTAGACCGGGTAGCGCAGCACCTTGATCGACGACGGGAAGTGCTTGAAGCGCGGCGACACCACGAGGTTCGCGAAGCCGTCGTAGATGCAGTAGACCTCGACCCCTCGGTCGGCCGCCGACGCGAGCGCCTTCTTGAACGCCTCGCCGATCTCGTCGCCCTTCCAGATGTAGGTCTCGAACAGGATCTGCTTCCTGGCTGCGTCGATCGCGGCCAGCATGTCGTCGTAGAGGTCCTGGCCGTAGGTGTACGTCGTCACCGTGCCGTCGCCGA
The DNA here is from genome assembly GCA_963807335.1 of uncultured Actinomycetota bacterium. Taxonomy (GTDB): domain Bacteria; phylum Actinomycetota; class Actinomycetes; order Propionibacteriales; family Nocardioidaceae; genus Nocardioides. The sequence continues at coordinate 102,055 of CAWEBT010000006.1, read as the reverse complement.
TCGCGACCGTGGTCGGCGGGGTGGTGGGGAAGGGCTTGGGCAGCCGGCTGCGGCGCCGGTGGGAGTCGACCAGCGACATCCCGATCGCCAGCGCGAGCTGGACCCCGAGGAACGACAGGAGGGTGCGCCGCAGGATCGTCAGCAGGCGCGCGGTCGAGGTCGGCGGTCTGCTCACGCCGCCAATCTAGTGGGCCACCAACCACGCGGCCTGATGGGGCGCGAGCGGGACCGATCCGTGCTCGAGCCGGGGAGCCCGGCCGGTGAGCGCGTCGCGGAGGCCGGGCGTGTGCAGTCCGAGCCAGTGCAGGACGTCGGAGTCGACCCGGCGCGGCTGGTCGGTCATGTTGAAGGCCGCGAGCAACGGCCCGCCGGCGTGCCGGCGGACGACGAGCAGGACGCCGGGGTCGCGGGGGTCCCAGACCTCCGTCGGGGTCGCGGCGTGCAGGTGGGGCAGCCCGCGACGTACGTCGAGCAGGGACGTCAGGGACGACCTGATGCCGTGCGGGTCGGCCGCCGGCCACGGCATCCGCGGCCGGTGCACCCACCGGTTGTCCGGTGCGTGCGCAGGGTCGTGGTCCCAGTCGGGGTCGTTGAGGAGGCCGAGCTCGTCGCCCATCCAGATGACCGGGACGCCGCCGAAGGCCAGGATGATCGCGTGGGCGAGCAGGATGCGGGCCACCGCGTGCGGGTCGCCGGCCTCCAGCCCGGCCAGGGACGCCAGGGAGCCGGAGATCCGGCGGTCGCCGGTGGCCGCGTTCTCCTGGAAGACGAGCCCGCGCGCCCACGAGCCGGGAAAGTCGCCGGAGTACCAGTCGGAGAGGAACCGCTGGTGCGCCGCCCCGTCCAGCCCGGCCCGCCATGCGTCGGTGGCGTCGATCGCCCAGCCGATGTCGTCGTGGCAGCGGGCGTAGGTGACCCACGCCGTGGTGCTCGGCGGCTGGGGCAGCTGCTGGAGCGCGACAGCGGCCAGCCCCACCTCGCCGGAGGCGAGCATCGACCAGATCTGCACCATGAGTGAGTTGTGGTAGGCGAGGTCGCTGACCTTGCCGGCGTGCTCGCCGACGCCGAGGTAGGCCGGCAGCTGCTCGGGAGCGACGATCGCCTCGGCCTTGAAGAGCACCGCCGGGCAGGCGATCCGGGCCACGATGCGCAGCGCCTGCGTGAGGTCGTGCACCTCGGGCTGGTTCTGCGAGTCGGTGCCGAGCCGCTTCCACAAGAACGCGATGGCGTCGAGCCGCAGCACCTCCACCCCGAGGTTGGCCAGGAAGCAGACGATGTCGGCGTACTCGCACAGCACGTCGGGGTTCGCCCAGTTGACGTCCCACTGGTAGTCGTTGAAGGTCGTCCAGACCCACGCCGAGAGCTCGTCGTCGAAGGTGAAGCTGCCCGGTGCGAAGTCGGGGAAGACCTCCGGCAGCGTCGCCTCGAAGGCATCGGGCATCTCGCGGTCGGGGTAGACGTAGAAGTAGTCGCGGTGCCGCTGGTCGCCGGCGCGGGCCGCCGCCGCCCACTCGTGCTCGCGCGCGACGTGGTTGAGCACGAGGTCGAGGCAGAGGCTGATGCCGTGCCGGCGCAGCGTCGTGGTCAGCGAGCGCAGGTCGTCGGTCGTGCCGAGGTCGGGCCGCACGGATCGGTAGTCCATGACGGCGTAGCCGCCGTCGTTCGGGTCCGGACGAGGAGTCAGCAGCGGCATCAGGTGCAGGTAGCCCACCCCCAGGTCCTCGAGGTACGACGCGTGCCCGGCCACGCCCTCGAGCGTGCCGCCGAAGCGGTCGGCGTACGCCGCGTAGCCGAGCATGCCGGGCTGCTGGAACCAGTCCGGCTCGGCGAGGCGGCGTTCGTCGAGCGCGAGCAGGTCCTCGGGCCGGGCCGCATGCGCCTCGCGGGCCACCCCGACGAGCCGCTCGGCCACGGCGGGGGCGGCGGCGGCGCCGTACACCCGGCTCAGGCACGCGAGCAGATCGAGGTGGTGCGCTGCGATCCTGGCGTCGAGGCTCACGGGACGTATTAGACCGCATCCGGCAGCCGGACGGTCGTCTTGACCGGACTGTCGGCGGCCCCGTCTAGGCTCGCCCCATGCGACCAGTCACTGATCTCGAACGCCGGGTGGCGCCGTTCAAAGTCGTCTCCGACTACCAGCCGTCGGGCGACCAGCCGGCCGCGATCGCGGAGATCACCGAGCGCGTCAACGGCGGCGTGCAGGACATCGTCCTTCTCGGCGCCACCGGCACCGGCAAGACCGCCACGGTGGCGTGGGTGGCCGAGCAGGTGCAGCGTCCACTGCTGGTGATGCAGCCCAACAAGACCCTGGCCGCGCAGTTCGCCAACGAGCTTCGCCAGCTCTTCCCGGACAACGCGATCGAGTACTTCGTCTCCTACTACGACTACTACCAGCCCGAGGCGTACGTCCCGCAGACAGACACCTACATCGAGAAGGACTCCTCGATCAACGAGGAGGTCGAGCGGCTGCGCCACTCGACGACCAACTCGCTGCTCACCCGGCGCGACGTCATCGTGGTCTCCACCGTCTCCTGCATCTACGGCCTCGGCACCCCGCAGGAGTACATCGACCGGATGATCCGGCTCAAGGTCGGCCAGGAGCACGACCGCGACTCGATGCTGCGGCGGCTGGTCGAGATCCAGTACACCCGCAACGACATGGCGTTCACCCGCGGCACGTTCCGGGTGCGGGGCGACACCCTGGAGATCTTCCCGGTCTACGAGGAGCTCGCGATCCGCATCGAGTTCTTCGGCGACGAGATCGAGCGGCTGATGACGCTGCACCCGATCACCGGCGAGGTCGTCACCGACGACACCGAGCTGCACATCTTCCCGGCCACCCACTACGTCGCCGGTGCCGAGCGCATGGAGCGCGCGATCACCGGCATCGAGCTCGAGCTCGAGGACCAGCTCGCCACCTTCGAGCGGCAGGGCAAGCTGCTGGAGGCACAGCGGCTGCGGATGCGCACCACCTACGACGTCGAGATGATGCGCCAGGTCGGTTCGTGCTCCGGCATCGAGAACTACTCCATGCACATCGACGGCCGCAACCGCGGGTCCGCTCCCAACTGCCTGCTCGACTACTTCCCCGAGGACTTCCTGCTCGTGGTCGACGAGTCGCACGTGGCGGTGCCCCAGATCGGCGGCATGTACGAAGGCGACATGTCGCGCAAGCGCAACCTGGTCGACCACGGCTTCCGGCTGCCGAGCGCGATGGACAACCGCCCGCTGAAGTTCGAGGAGTTCCTCGACCGCATCGGCCAGACGATCTACCTTTCCGCGACCCCGGGCAACTACGAGCTCGACAAGGTCAGCCGCGACGGTGGCGATCCCGACGTCGTCGAGCAGATCATCCGGCCGACCGGCCTGATCGACCCGGAGGTGGTGATCAAGCCGACCAAGGGCCAGATCGACGACCTCATCCACGAGATCCGCACCCGCGCCGACAAGAACGAGCGGGTCCTGGTGACCACCCTGACCAAGAAGATGTCGGAGGACCTCACCGACTACCTCCTCGACGCCGGCATCCGCACCCGCTACCTCCACTCCGAGGTCGACACCCTGCGCCGCATCGAGCTGCTGCGCGAGCTGCGGATGGGCGAGTACGACGTCCTGGTCGGCATCAACCTGCTGCGCGAGGGCCTCGACCTGCCCGAGGTGTCGCTGGTGTCGATCCTCGACGCCGACAAGGAGGGCTTCCTGCGCTCCGACAAGTCGCTGATCCAGACGATCGGTCGAGCGGCCCGCAACGTGTCGGGCCAGGTCCACATGTACGCCGACAAGATCACCCCCTCCATGGAGCGGGCGATCGACGAGACCAACCGTCGACGGGCCAAGCAGGTGGCCTACAACCTCGAGAAGGGCGTCGACCCCCAGCCGCTGCGCAAGAAGATCGCCGACATCACCGAGATGCTCGCCCGCGAGGACGAGAACACCCAGGCGCTGCTCCAGACCTGGGCGGACGCCGGCCAGAAGGGGCGTGCCGGAGGCGTCAAGCCCAAGAAGAGCCCGACCCCCTCGCTGTCCAGGCTGCACAACGACCTGCCCGACACCGCCGGCATCCCGACCAGCGACCTGGCCGAGCTGATCCAGGCGCTCACCGAGCAGATGAAGAACGCCGCCGCGGAGCTCCAGTTCGAGGTCGCGGCCCGGCTGCGTGACGAGATCTCCGACCTCAAGAAGGAGCTGAGGCAGATGATGGAGGCGACCAAGTGACCGCCGTGCGCCAGGTGCAGGTCACCTTCGACTGCGCCGACCCGAACGCCCTGGCCGGGTTCTGGTGCGAGGCGCTGGGCTACGAGTACGACGCCCCGCCACCGGGGTTCGACACCTGGGAGGCCGCGCTGGAGTCCTTCGGCGTCCCCGAGGAGGAGCGCAACAGCGCCTCGGCCTGCCACGACCCCGACGGCACCGGACCGCGCCTGTGGTTCCAGCGGGTGCCGGAGGGCAAGACCGCCAAGAACCGTGTCCACCTCGACGTCCGCGCCGCACCAGGGGTCGAGGGTGACGAGCGGATGACCGCGCTGGAGGCCGAGTGCGAGCGCCTGGTCGCCCTGGGCGCTACCCGCGGCCGGCGCCACGAGCCCGCGCCGCCGATGAGCCACGGGTTCATCGTGATGGCCGACCCCGAGGGCAACGAGTTCTGCCTCGACTGACCCGTGCCGGCGCCCCGACGGCGATCAGCTCGGCCTGACGCGTCGGCACGATCGCTGCGTCGTAGCCGCCCGCGACAAGTACCCGGTCCGGCCCCACGGCGGTGGCCGTCAGGAAGGATCGCTGCGTCCCAAGGGGCGCTCCGAGGGTGAGCGCCCCGGTGGAGGGGTCGAACACCTCGAGCAGCTCGCCTCCGGCGATGACCACCCTCCCGTCGGGCAGCGTGGTCACCGCACCGTCGAGCTTGTACTCACCCCGGCTCAGGGCGGGGCCGGGTCGCGAGGTGAGCGGCGCGATGCTGAGGAATTCGGTCGACGCCAGGCGGCGACGGCCTTCGGTCGTGCTCGCCCCGCCGATCACCAGCACCCGGCCATCGGCCAACGAGACGGCTGCATGCTTGACACGCGCGGTCCCCAAGGCCGGCCCGGGCGTCGAGTCGTCGGCCGTGATCAGCTCGGTGGTGCCGAGTGCTCGGCCCGTCGCCGTCCCTCCGACGACCAGGACGCCGGCTGATGTCGAGACAGCCACATGCCCGCCCCGGGCTGTGCCCAGCCGAGGCCCCGCGTCGACGGAGCCGGCCGCCGGGTCGACCACCTCGGTTGAGTCGAGAGCCGCGCCGTCGGCGCCGAACCCGCCGGCGATCAACACCTTGCCGTCGGACAGCAGTGTGGCCGTGTGGTCCGCCCGAGCACGGGCCAGCGCCGAGAACGCGCCGAACGCCCCCGAGGACGGATCGAAGACCTCGATGGTCGCGGTCGGTGGCTCGCCCTCGCCTGGATACCCGCCGATCACGAGGACCCGTCCGTCCGGTGTCCGCGTCGCGGTGTGACTGGCCCGAGACTGAGCCATCAGCGGTCCGTCCGCGAAGGTTGCGGTGCTCGGGTCGAACAGCTCGCTGCGCCGACCGGCGTCGAAGCCACCACAGCCAGCGGTGGTGCACCCGCCGGTGAGCAGCACCCTCCCGTCGGAGAGCAGCGTCGACCGGTGGACCGCGCGCGGCTGCAGGAGGTCCGGGCCGGTCACGGTCTGCGCTGGCGGAGCAGCAGGAGCCCGACGCGGGCCGGACCCGCCGCCGGTGCAGCCGGCACCCACGGTGAGCACGGCAACCACGCCGGCAGCGACCAGACGCCTTGCGACGTTCTTCACCCCTGCGAGCGTAGGGCCGTCGGTCGGCCCGTCCTAGTGTGGAGCCATGAGCACTCCCATCGATCTTGGCAGGCCGGTCTCCGGCGACGTGGTTGACCTGATCCTCGAGGACCACCGGCGTTTCGAGGCGCTGCTGCGCGACCTGCGCGACAGCAGCTCCGACCGGGACGCCGTACGCCGGGCGTTCGCCACCCTGCACGTCGCGCACGCCGTCGCGGAGGAGCAGAAGGTCTACCCGAAGCTGCGCGTCAAGGACGCCATCACCGAGCACGAGGCCGAGCACGGTGAGGAGGAGCACGCCGAGGGCAACGAGGCACTGCTCGCGGTGCTCGAGCTGAAGGGCACAGACACCCAGGCCTTCGACGACGCCGTCGAGGAGCTCGCCAAGGCCGTCAACCACCACCTGACCGAGGAGGAGCTGACCATCCTCAACCCGGCCCGCGACGATGTCTCGCAACAGGTGCGCGACGAGCTGGGGGAGGCGTTCGCCACCCTGCGCAACGCCCAGATCGACGACGACTGCGGCGACGTCGCCAACGTGCGCAAGATCGTCGCCGCGGCCCGCCGGGAGGGCCTGCTCGACGACGAGGACGACGAGGAGTGACCGCCGCAGGCGCCGACCTGCCTACGCCGGAGCACCGACGGCCGGCCGGAGTCTCCGATGCCACCGTCTCGGCGCTCGGCAAGCTCTCCGAGGCGCTCGAGGTGGTTGAGGAGGCACGCGGCCACCTCTACGCGTTCCACCGGCGCTGCGGCACCGCCGACCTGACCCTGGGGGCGGCCGTCGACGAGCTCCGTGAGGCCGGCCACCCCGACCTGGCCGAGCAGATCGAGCGAGAGCTGGTCGGGCGCAACGTGCTGCACGGGCGCTGGAGCTTCCAGCTGGTGGAGGAGTACGACGACACGTACTGGTCGTCCTTCCGCGCCCTCGAGCAGCAGGCCCGCGACGCCCTCGTCGGGGGCCGCCGCCACCTCTTCGAGGCGGAGATGAAGGAGGACCGGCGGACGCACGGCTCGGCCCACCACGAGGCCGTGCCAGACGACAGCGGCCCGCAGGGTGCAGCAGGATGAGACGCATGGACGTCGAGACGATGGCCGCGCACTGCGCCGGGTTGCCGGGCGCCTGGCCGGACAATCCGTGGGACCACGAGCACCCCGTCTTCAAGGTCGGACCGGGGGAGCGCGGCAAGATCTTCGCATTCCTCGGTGCGACCGGCGTCGGGGTCAAGGCCGGCATGACCCGCGAGGTCGCCGACGAGTGGCTGGAGCGCTTCCCCGACGACGCCGCGGTGATGGCCTACATCGGCCGGTCGGGCTGGAACGACCTGAGGTGGAACGGCGCGATCCCCGACGACGAGGTCATCGAGGCGGTGGAGGAGTCCTACCGGCTGGTCGCCGGCAGGCTGCCCAAGACGCTGCGACCCGACGGCTGGGACGATCGGGGCTGAGCCTCACTCCTCGGGACCCCGGAGCTCCTTGCGTTCGCGCTTGGCGATTCGGCGCTCCTGGTCGGCGATGAGGGACTCGCGCTCGAAGGCGATCCGGCCGACGTTGAGCCCGGTTCCGAGCATCACGAACAGCGGCCACGGGAACGACATCCCCGTGGCGAACCAGATGACCCAGCAGATGATGGACGCCGACAGGAAGCCCCACACGGCGCTGCGACGCTCGGAGCGGTACTTCGCGACGGCGGCGTCGTGCCTGGCGGACGCCGGCGCGACCGCCCGGGAGGGGACCAGGTCGGAGATGAACCCGGGCAGCTCGGCGAGCGTGCGCGCGCTCGTGACCGAATCGCTGCGCTGGTCGAACTCGTCCCGGTCGAGCCGACCCTCGGCGTAGGCCTCGCCGAGCACCCCCTGCACCACGTCGCGGTCGAGGTCCGAGGCCCGCAGGGAGGCGTTCTCGGCGCGACGCGGGTCGTGCTCGAAGGCTGCCCAGGGATCCGTGGTGGCCATGCGAGCAGTCTAGGAGCCCGGTCGGGCCACCTGAACGCCGCGAACCCCGGTCGTACTCCGGTAGCGTCCGCGACGTGGTGACACCCCGCACCCTCAACCTCGCGCTGGCCGCGGTGCTCGCGGCCCTCGTCGCCGCGCTGGTGGTCGTCACCCTGCGCGCCGACGCAGGGGTCGATGCCCTCCGGCGCGCCGCCTGGGTCGGCGGGGACGCCACGCCCGGCGCCCTCGCCCGACAGCACCGCGACGTCGCCCTGGCCGCCCGCGCCGAGACGCTGGCGCTGCTCACCGTCGACCACCGCAACATGGACGCCCTCGTCGACCGGGTGCTCGCCGGCGCCACCGGCGAGTTCGCCGGCGACTACGAGTCGCGGCGTGACGGTCTCGTCGAGCGCGCCGTCGCGCAGCGCTCGATCTCCACAGCCGCGGTCAGCGCGCTGGGCATCTCCGACCTCGACGCCGACTCGGCCACCGTGCTGGTGGCCGCCGTCAGCAGGTCTCGCAACGACTCCACCACCGGCACGACCCAGTCGCGCTTCTACCGGCTCAGGCTCGAGATGGTCCTGCACGACGGACGCTGGCTGACGGCGGGCGTGGAGGCGGTCGAGTGATGGCCACCTCGAGCGCACGACGCGGCTGGCTGCTGACCTGGGTGCTGGCCGTCCTGGTCGTGCTCGCCGCCGTGGTGCTCGTGCGCCTGTCGTACGTCGCGGGGTCGGCCGGACCCACAGGTGCGGTGGACGGCACCACGCCCGCCGTCGCCGGTGCGCGCGTGGAGAGCGAGACGCTGAAGCGGGGCGCCCTGAAGGCTGCCGAGGAGCAGTTCGCCGGTGCTGCGTCCGACGTCGTGGACTCCGGCATCATCAGCGTCACCGCCAGCGATGCGACCGTGCTGCTGTTCGTGGACGTGGCGCCCACGGGGCCCGGCCCGGTCTCGCTCAAGCGGATCGTGGTCACCCTGGAGCGAGACGACGGCGACTGGCGGCTCACCGGCGACAGGGTCGTTTGACGCGACATTTCGGCCCGGCCCTTGAGACTGGCCCAGCGGCACGCAAGGATCGCGGCCGTGACTGCCATCGAGCACGACACCGACCTGTTGATCATCGGCGCCGGCCCCACCGGCCTGTACGCCGCCTACTACGCGGGCTTCCGCGGGCTGCGGGTGGCCGTCGTCGACTCCCTCCCGGAGCTCGGTGGCCAGATCACCGCGATGTACCCCGAGAAGCAGATCCTCGACGTGGCCGGGTTCCCCACCATCAAGGGCCGCGACCTCGTCGAAGGGCTGGTGACGCAGGCCGCGACGGGCAAGCCGACCTACTTCCTCGATCGCTCGGCGGGCACCCTCGAAGAGGTCGACGAGGGCGTCGTGGTCGGACTCGACGACGACACCCGGATCACCGCCAAGGCCCTGCTGATCACCGCCGGCATCGGCAAGTTCAGCCCGCGGCCGCTGCCGGCCGGGGACGGGTGGGTGGGACGCGGGATGGAGTTCTTCGTGCCCAGCTTCGCGCCGTACGCCGACAAGGACGTCGTCATCGTGGGTGGTGGCGACAGTGCGTTCGACTGGGCCCAGCACCTCGAGCCGGTCGCCCGCTCGGTGACCCTCGTGCACCGCCGCGAGGCGTTCCGGGCGCACGCGCGGACGGTGTCGGAGGTGCGGGCCTCGCGGGTCGAGATCATCACCAGCGCCCAGGTCACCCGGCTGCTGGGCGACGGTCACGTGAGCGAGGTCGAGATCAGCGTGGACGGCGCCGAACCTGTGCGGCGTCCTTGCCAGGCCGTCGTGGCGGCGCTCGGCTTCATCGCCGACCTCGGTGCCATCCAGCAGTGGGGCCTCGAGGTCGAGAAGCGGCACGTCGTCGTCGACTCGGCGATGCGCACCAGCCTCCCGAGGATCTTCGCGGCCGGTGACATCACGGAGTACCCCGGCAAGGTGCGCCTCATCGCCGTCGGCTTCGGGGAGGCGGCCACCGCCGTCAACAACGCCGCGGTGGTGATCGACCCGTCCGCGCACGTCTTCCCGGGCCACTCCAGCGAGGCCTGACCGGGTCCGGTCGCGGACCCGGCGCGGCCGGGCGCAACCGGCCGGTAACATGGCGTGGCCCTCCCCGCCCGGTGAAAGAGAGTTCTCCTTGCGCGTCGCACTCCTGTCCTACCGGAGCAAGCCGCACTGCGGCGGTCAGGGCGTCTACGTCCGCCACCTCAGCCGTGAGCTGGTGGCCCTGGGGCACGAGGTCGAGGTGTTCTCGGGCCAGCCCTACCCCGAGCTCGACGCCGGGGTCGGCCTGACCAAGGTGCCCTCGCTCGACCTCTACCGCGAGCCGGACCCGTTCCGGGTGCCGAAGCTGCGCGAGTTCCGGGACCTGGTCGACGTCGAGGAGTTCCTGACCATGTGCACGGCCGGCTTCCCGGAGCCGAAGACCTTCTCGACCCGCGTCGCCCGGCTGCTCCGCGCGCGAGTCGACGACTTCGACATCGTGCACGACAACCAGGTGCTCGGCTACGGCATGCTCGAGGTGGAGAAGATGGGCCTGCCGCTCATCACGACCGTCCACCACCCCATCACGTTCGACCGGCGGATCGACCTCGCTGCCGCGCCCACCCGGCGCAAGCGGCTCTCGCTGCGTCGCTGGTACGGCTTCCTCCGCATGCAGGGCAAGGTCGCGCGCGCCGCACGCAAGATCCTGACGCCGTCGGAGTCCTCGCGGCGCGACATCGCCCGGGACTTCGGAGTCGACCCGGCGCGGATGCAGGTCGTCCTGCTCGGCGTCGACGACATCTTCGTGCCGCCGACCACGCCGCGGGTCCCCGGCCGCATCCTCGCGATGGCCAGTGCGGACGCCCCCATGAAGGGCATCGCGACCCTGCTCGAGGCGTTCGCCAAGCTCCGCACCGAGCGCGACGTGGAGCTGGTGCTCGTGACGCGCCCCGAGCCCGGCGGCCGCACCGAGCAGCTCATCGACACCCTCGGCATCGGCGCGTCCGTCCGGTTCGTGCACGGCGTCACCGACGCCGAGCTGGTGGGGATCATGGGTTCGGCCGAGGTGGCGTGCGTGCCGTCGCTCTACGAGGGCTTCTCGCTCCCGACCGCCGAGCTGATGGCGTGCGCCACCCCGCTCGTCGTGTCGCGGGCCGGGGCGATCCCCGAGGTCGTCGGCCCCGACGGAGAGTGCGCCGAGCTCGTCACGCCCGGTGACGTGGGTGAGCTGTTCATCGCCCTCGCGGAGCTCCTGGACGACCCGGAGCGCCGGACGCGACTCGGGCTCGCCGGTCGCCGGCGGGTGCAGGAGCTCTTCACCTGGCGTGCCGTCGCCGCCGCGACCGCCGCGGCGTACGACGAGGTGGTCGCCGACCACCATGACAGGAACACACGACAGGAGACGAGTCCGCGTGCTGACCGTTGACTTCGAACGGCTGGGCCTGCGGCCCGGCGAGCGAGTCCTCGACATGGGTTGTGGTGCCGGCCGGCACGCCTTCGAGATGTACCGGCGCGGCGCCGACGTGATCGCCTTCGACCAGGACGCCGACGAGCTGGCCGGCGTGCGCGACCTCTTCGGCGCGATGCTGGACGCCGGTGAGGTGCCCGCCGGCGCCGAGGCCGACGTCAAGGAGGGGGACGCGCTGCAGCTGCCGTTCGCCGACGGCGAGTTCGACCGGATCGTGGCCGCGGAGGTGCTCGAGCACATCCCGGCCGACATCGCCGCGATCCAGGAGCTGGTGCGGGTGCTGCGCCCCGGCGGCACCCTCGCGGTCAGCGTCCCGCGCTGGCTGCCCGAGATCATCAACTGGAAGCTGTCGGACGACTACCACAACGTCCCCGGCGGGCACATCAGGATCTACACCGACAAGGAGCTGGTCGACAAGATCAGCAAGGCCGGCATGGACTACGACGGCGTCGGCTACGCGCACGGTCTCCACTCGCCGTACTGGTGGATCAAGTGCGCCGTCGGCGTCACCAACGACGACCACCCGCTCGCCAGGGCCTACCACCGGCTGCTGGTGTGGGAGATCATGAAGCAGCCCACGGTGCTGCGACTCGCAGGCTTGGTGCTCGACCCGTTGATCGGCAAGAGCATGGTCCTGTACTTCACCAAGCCCCTGGGCGGACCAGCCGATGCGGACTGACCTGCCAGCCGGGGTACCCGAGGTCGAGGGTGTCCTCGACGGGGCCGACGTCGTCGCGACCGCCGCCTCGATCGCCCGGGTGCAGGAGCCGTGCGGCGCCGTCCCGTGGGCGACCGGGCAGCACACCGACGTCTGGAACCACGTCGAGGCCGCGATGGCGCTGCTCGTCGGCGGCCAGGTCGAGGCGGCCGACCGGGCGTTCGCGTGGGTGCCGCCCCTGCAGCGTGCCGACGGCTCGTTCCCGATGAAGTTGGTCGGCGGCGCGGTCGAGGATGCCTCCGGCGAGACGAACATGTCGGCGTACCTCGCGGTCGGCGTCTGGCACGGCTGGCTGGTCCGCGGCGACCTCGACCTCGTCCGCCGCTACTGGCCGACCGTGCGTCGGGCGCTCGACTGGGTCGTCTCGATGCAGCTGCCGTTCGGTGGTATCGCCTGGTCGCAGGAGTGGCGCGACGGGCGTCCGGGAGCGGTGAACGCCGAAGCGCTGCTGGCCGGGTCCTCCAGCATCTACCAGGCCCTGCGCGCCGGCGTCGCGCTCGCCGACCTGCTCGACGAGCCCCAGCCCGAGTGGGAGCTGGCCGGCGGCCGGCTCGGCCACGCGATCCGCGCCCACGAGGACCTGTTCCTGGACAAGGCGCAGTTCTCGATGGACTGGTACTACCCGGTCCTCGGTGGCGCGATCACCGGCGGGGCGGCCCGAGAGCGGCTCCAGGGTCGCTGGAGCGACTTCGTGGAGCCCGGCCTGGGCGTCCGGTGCGTCTCGACCAACCCGTGGGTCACCGGGGCCGAGACGTGCGAGCTGGTGCTGGCCCTCGACGCCGTCGGCGACCGCGACCACGCACTGCGGCTGTTCGCCGACGTGCAGCACCTGCGCGAGGCCGACGGCAGCTACTGGACCGGCTACGTCCTCCCCGACGACGCCAACTGGCCGGGGGAGCACACGACGTACACCGCGGCTGCGGTGATCCTGGCCGCCGACGCGCTCGGTCAGGGCACGCCCGGCTCGGACATCATGCGCGGCACCAGTCTCCCGGCGCCGTTCGCGGAGCTGGCCCTGGAGTGCGGTTGCTCACCGTGTGTCCCTGTCGCCCGCGTCTCCTGACGTCCGCCTCAGCACGCGCATCGAGCCGAGCGCCTCGACCTCGGTGAAGCAGCCGCTCGCGAGCGCCCGCACGAACACGTCGTACGGCGGCCGCCCACCGTCGGCGGGGTCCGGGAAGACGTCGTGGATGACCAGGAGGCCGCCCGACATCAGCCACGGGGCCCAGCCGGCGTAGTCGTTGTGGGCGTGCACCTCGGCGTGCCCGCCGTCGATGAACAGCAGGCTCAGCGGGGTGCGCCAGTGCGCACTGACCGTCGTGGACGCCCCGACGACGGCGACCACGTGCTCCTCCAGCCCGGCGTGCGCGATCGCCCGGCGGAAGAACGGCAGGGTGTCCATCAGCCCGAGCTCCGCGTCGACGACGTCGGGGTCGTGGTGCTCCCAGCCCGGCTGGTTCTCCTCGCTGCCACGGTGGTGGTCGACGGTGAAGACGGTGCCGCCGACCGCCTGGGCTGCGGCACCCAGCAGGAGCGCCGACTTGCCGCAGTAGGTGCCGACCTCCAGCACCGGCCCGTGCGGCAGCCGGTCGAGCGCGACCCGGTGCAGCAGCAGGCCCTCGTCCTCAGGCATGAAGCCCTTGGTGGCGCGCACCAGCGCGGCCAGGTCATCGGGGAGGCGGGGGAGAGGCTCGGTCACGGCTGCACGCTACTGCTGTGCTCGCGGGTGTGACGGGGGCCACGGAAGTTACCACCCGGTTTGGTAATTGCCGACACGACCTGAAATGGTCCAAGCCATATGACTTTGGATAATGACGTTGTTCCCCGCCCACCTGATGACCCCTTCCTCGCAGACCCCCTCGCCAACGCAGATCACCCGGCGCTCGATGTCGAGGTCGAGCCGGCCTCCGAGTCTCGGCAGACCCTGGACAAGGTCGTCTTCGGCGTCACCGCGGCGATGGCGGTCGCCTTCCTCGTGTGGGGCTTCCTGAGCACCGAGACCCTCGCCAGCTCCTCGTCGTCGGCCCTCGCGGGCACGATGACGTACCTCGGCTGGTTCTTCGTGCTGACCGCGTCCGGCTTCGTGGTCTTCGCCATCTGGCTGGCGCTCGGCAAGTACGGCCACATCCCGCTCGGCCGCGACGGTGAGGAGCCGGAGTTCAAGACCATGTCGTGGGTGGCGATGATGTTCTCCGCCGGCATGGGCATCGGCCTGATGTTCTACGGCGTGAACGAGCCGCTGACCTTCTTCGCCGACACCGGCGAGCTCGCCGTGCCCGGCAGCTCCGGCCTCTCGCAGAGCGACGTCGCCGAGCGCGCGATGGCGCAGACGCTTTTCCACTGGACGCTCCACCCGTGGGCGATCTACGCCGTCGTCGGACTGGCCATCGCGTACGGCGTCTACCGCAAGGGCCGCGTACACCTGATCAGCGCGGCCTTCGAGCCCCTGCTCGGCCGGCACGCGCGCGGCCCGGCCGGCAAGGTCATCGACATCCTGGCCATCTTCGCGACCCTGTTCGGCTCGGCCGCCTCCCTCGGCCTCGGCGCCGTGCAGATCGCCAGCGGCCTCGAGATCGTCTCCGGCATCGGCAGGGTCGGCAACGGCGTGCTCGTCGGCATCATCGCCGTCCTGACGGCCGCGTTCGTCGTCTCCGCCGTCTCCGGGGTCTCGCGCGGCATCCAGTGGCTCTCCAACATCAACATGGTGCTCGCCGTCGTGCTGGCGCTGTTCGTCTTCATCGCCGGTCCGACGATGTTCATCCTCGACCTGGTGCCGTCCGCGATGGCGGAGTACTTCAAGGACCTGCCCGAGATGGCCGGCCGTACCAACGCGCAGGGCGGCGACGTCGCGACCTGGCTGAGCTACTACACGGTCTTCTACTGGGCCTGGTGGATCTCGTGGACGCCGTTCGTCGGCATGTTCATCGCGCGCATCTCGCGCGGTCGCACGATCCGCCAGTTCGTCACCGGGGTGCTCCTCGTCCCCAGCCTCGTGAGCCTCGTCTGGTTCGCGATCTTCGGCGGCAGCGCGATCAAGCTGCAGATGGACGGGGTCGATCTCTACGGCTCCGGCGGGGTCGAGGCCCAGCTCTTCGGCCTGCTCGAGCAGTACCCGCTCGCCACGGTCTCCAGCCTGCTCGTCATGGCGCTGGTGGGGATCTTCTTCGTCTCCGGCGCCGACGCGGCCGCGATCGTGATGGGCTCCCTGTCACAGCGCGGCGCCATCGAGCCGAGCAGGCTCCCGGTCGTCTTCTGGGGCGTCGTCATGGGCGGCGTCGCCGCCGTGATGCTGCTGATCGGCGGGGACACGGCGCTGGACGGGCTGAAGAACATCACCATCGTGGCGGCCGTGCCGTTCGTGTTCGTGATGGTCGGGCTGTGCGTCTCGCTGGTCAAGGACCTCTCCGACGACCCGCTGATCGTGCGCGCCCACTACGCGCGCGAGGCCGTGCACGCAGCGGTCGTCCTCGGTGTCACCGAGCACGGCGACGACTTCGTGCTCTCGGTCGAGAAGGACCCCGAGGCCTGAGCCGCAGTCCCAGGCGCTGGCGATCACCTTTCGGATCTCGTTGATCGCCAGCGCCGCGAAGGCCAGCGCGCACAGCACCATCGCCACGTTGGACCACATCTTGTTGCGCCATCCCCGCGGGACCCGGTCGGAGTTGAGGATCCACAGCAGCGTCACGGAGAGGAACGGCATGAGGAACGCGCCGACCACGCCGTGCGAGGGATGGTCGTGGCGTCGCTTGACTGAGTTCCCGAGGTCGTCATGCCGACCCAAGTTGCCGATTTCGGCGGACCTGTCGAGCATGGCTTATCGCAGCGAGACCTGATAGGCAGGGAGCATGTTCATCTCGGGAACACCTCATCGCCCTGCCCATCTCTCGACCCTGCTCCGCGTCGTCGCGGTCCTCGCGGTCGGCCTCCTCGCAGTCGTCGGCCTCGCCGGCCCGGCCTCGGCGGTCACCCACAGCCAGGCCACGGCAGCGTTCTCCGCCAACGGCATCGCCTGGACCTCGTCGGGCAGCTGCTCGGACAGAAACAACCCCACCTGCACCTCGTTCGACGGGCTCCGCCAAGCCAGCGTCGACGGCGCGATCACCCTGCGCAACGCCAGCGGTTGCGCCCTCACCATCACCGGTGGCACCGAGGTCGGCCACGCGGCCGGCACCTACAGCCACGCCAACGGCTACAAGCTCGACTTCAGCCGCACCACCTGCCTGACCAGCTGGGTGCACAACACCTACACCTACATCGGCCTGCGTGGTGACGGCGCTCCTCAGTACCAGTCGGCCTCCGGCAACGTCTACGCCGACGAGGGCAACCACTGGGACGTGACGTACTACAACTGCGGCGGCTGCTGACCTGCGTCGTCGCCGGACCGGCCGGATTGCCACAATGGGGTCATGGCCGGTCCGGAGCACGCAGCAGACGGTGACGTGACCGGTCAGGTGACCCCGGACGAGGCGCTGATCCAGAGCTGGCTCGGCGGCTACACGTTCGACGACGACGAGAGCGACCCGCTCGGCCGGGACTTCGAGTACCGGCCCGGCGAGGCCAGCGGCGTCCACGCCGCCGATCCCCTGGCCGTGGCCCGCGCCCGGCAGTTCCGGGAGGTGCTGGGCCGCTTCGCCTCGGGGGTGGCCGTCGTGACCGGCGCCGACGGGGACACCCCGGTCGGCCTCACCTGCCAGAGCTTCACCTCGGTCTCCCTCGATCCGCCGCTGGTGCTCTTCTGCCCGGCCCGGACGTCGCGCGCCTGGCCGTTGATCTGGCGGTCGGGCGCGTTCTGCGTCAACGTGCTCGCCGACGACCAGGTGGAGATCTCCGACGTCATGGCCAGCCGCGGCGCCGACAAGTTCGCCGGCCTTTCGTGGCACCCCAGCGAGGCGACCGGGTCGCCGCGGCTCTCCGGCGCCGCGGCCTACGTCGACTGCTCGATCTCGGCGGTGCACGAGGCCGGCGACCACTTCGTGGTGATCGGCCGGGTCCAGGACCTGGCCGTCGGCGATGGGGTGCACGGGCTGACTTTCCACCGCGGCCGCTACGGGTCGACCGGCTCCTGACCGTTCCCCCCGGGCAGCGCACGCGACAAAATGGCGTGCGCTCGGCCCGAGCCGTGCGGCACGATGATCGGCATGGAGCTCCGCGAGGTCACCGCCGACGACACCGCCGGCATCGCCGAGCTGGTGCGCATCACCAACGCCGCACGGGCGGTCGACTCGCCGTTCGAGCCCGAGGCGACGCCGCACTCCGTGGAGATCGACATCCGGCACGGGTGGGACGGCGAGCCCGGGCGGCACCTGCTCGCCGTCACCGGCGACGGCCCGGTCGGCTTCGTCGTGATCAGCACGACCGAGTACGACAACCCGGAGCTCGCGTTCCTCTGGGTCCTCATCGACCCGGGCATGCGCCGCCGGGGCCACGGGTCCGCGATGCTCGACGCCGCGCTCGACGCGTGCCGCGAGATGAACCGGCCCAACGTCACCGCCGAGGCGTGGCACACCGACGGGGTGGACGCGTTCGCCACGGCACACGGTTTCCGGCGGGCCATGGTGTCGGCCCGCCGCCGCCACGACCTCCTCGACCTGCCCGCCGGACTGGTCGACGAGCTGTACGCCGAGGCGCTGTCGGCCGCCGGCGACTACGAGCTGATGCGCATCCACGGCCGGACCCCCGACACGCTGGTCGAGGCCCTGGCCACGGCCACGGCGGCGATCAACGACGCGCCCCTCGACGATCTCGACATCGAGGAGGACCAGTTCCCGCCCGAGCGCATCCGTGCCTACGAGTCAGCCCAGCTGGCCAGGGGGCCTGGCTTCTACCGGGTCGTCGCACTGCACCGGGAGTCCGGCGAGATCGCCGGACACACGGTCGTGGCCGTGGACCCCGAGCAGCCGGCGTACGGCGAGCAGCACGACACGTCGGTGGTGACCAGTCACCGGGGCCACCGGCTGGGGCAGCTCCTCAAGGCGGACATGGTCCGCTGGATGCGTGAGGTCGAGCCGCAGCTTGCGCACGTCGACACCTGGAACGCCGTCTCCAACGAGCACATGATCGGCGTCAACGAGCGGCTCGGCTACCGCCTGCTGGCGCAGGGAGCGCTCTACCAGCGACGGCTGGACTGACGCCTACTCGTCGAAGGTGTAGCCGAAGGCCTCGATGTCCTTGGCGTAGACCTCCGCCACCCGTTGCCGGGTGCGGTCGTTGTAGTAGTCGACGTGGGTGCCGTGCTTGGACTTGTTGCGGTGCGGGGGCTCCTCGGCCGGCAGTCCGAGCCGCTCCGCCACGATCATCAGGTCGCGCCCCAGGGTCTCGGTGCGGCCGATGAAGTCCACGCGCTTGCGCTTCGCGGTGAGGTAGTCGATCTGGGCCAGACCGACCCTCGGCAGGTCGACCGGCCCGCGCATCACGAACTCCTCGAAGTCGGCGTACTCGGCGACCGCGCGCCACTGCTCGTTGCCGTCCTTCATCCCTCCGCGCTCGACCTGCGGCTTGCCCGACGCCGGACCCCAGGTGCGGTTCCAGGCCTCCATCATGGAGTACCAGGACACCATCCGCTTCCACGGGTTGCGCACGAAGCCGAACGAGAAGTAGTCGACCGTCTCGGGGTAGTTGCGCAGGATGTAGCCGAGCCGCGCGTGCCGCACGTTGCCGGTGATCGGGTCGTCGACGTGCGAGTCGAGGAACTGCTGGATCGACACCCCGCCGGTCTTCGGCACGTGGACGAAGACCATCTTGAGCTTTGGCGAGATCAGCACGCGAGGAGGCTACTTCACCGGTCGAGCGGCCAGCCGCGAGCGGCCCACCCGGCCGTGCCGTCGGAGACGTTGACGGCGTCGACGCCCTGGCCCTGCAGGAAGTCGACCATGGCCCGGCTACGACCGCCGCTCTGGCAGATCACCAGGATGCGCTGGCCAGCGGGCAGCTCGGCCACCCGCGTCGGCAGCTCACCCATCGGGATGTGCACCGCCCCGGGGACATGGCCGTCGGAGTACTCGGTGGCCTCGCGCACGTCGAGCACGAACCCGCCGCCCGCGTGCTCGGCCGCGAACGTGTCGAGGTCGAGCTCGTCGGGGTGGTCGTGCTGCTGGGCGATCTGTCGGTGCACGTCGGCCATGTCGAGACCGCGGACGGCCTCGATGACCCCCTGCAGCTGGGCCGGGGGCAGCGCGCCCGGCTGGGAGAAGACGAGGATGCCCTCGCGGAAGGCCATCAGCGTCGGGATCGACGTGATCTGGGCCATCGCCGCGAGCTCCTTCTCGGCCTCGGTGTCGACCTTGCCGAAGACGATGTCGTCGTGCTCGGCGGCGGCCCTCTCGTAGACGGGGGCGAACTGGCGGCACGGGCCACACCATTCGGCCCAGAAGTCCACGAGGACGATGTCGTGACCGGTCACGGTGTCCTCGAAGGAGGCGGTGGTCAGCTCGAGCAGTGGCACGGGGATCTTCTCCTGCGGGTGGTGGTCGGGACACCTCGACCGTACCGGGAGCATGATGGGGGCATGGACGGTCATGAGGAGAACGGCGAGTACAGCCTTGACGACGAGACCCAGCTGCAGGCCGAGGACACCTTGGACGACCGAGGCGTCGAGGACGTTCTCGACGAGGGTGTCGTCACCCGGGAGCGCTGGTCGAGCGCCCAGGGATTCGGCAACACCGCAGCCGAGCAGCGTCAGGGCGCCTCACTCGATCGGCAGCTCGGTTGGGAGGAACCAGAGGTCACCGGCGACGAGTGGACGGGGGAGTGGGACCCCGACGAGTCCTCGGCCGAGGAGCCACCCGGCGACGAACGCTCCGGCCGGCTGGTGGCCGACAGCGACTCCGATGACCGCTTCGTCTCCGACGTGGGCATCGACGGCGCCGGAGCCACCGCCGAGGAGGCGGCCATGCACGTGATCGACGAGAGCGGGCTCTGAACGCGTCGCCCCTCACGCCGTACGGCGCGCGAAGCAGCAAGCTGCCCGCCCCGCCCGGGATCGTGTGGGACTCGCTGGCGCCGGGTCACGGCACTCCGGACGTCACGGTTGCTCACGAAGGGCGGCCAGCTCCTCGGCTCTTGCCTCGCTCGGCCTACGGGTCATGGCGAACAGGTTGATGCTGTTGAGCCGGTGGGCTGTCGGATGACAGCGGGGTCGTTGTCGTTCGGTGCGTCGTCGGAGTGCCGAAGGTAGTCGTCCCCGTCCAGCTCCCATCGCCGGTCGATCCGCTCCGCGACGAGCGTGAGGCACTCGATGAGCTCGGGGATCTGGCTGGTCTTGAGAACCGCGCCGTTGATGCCGTCGGCCACCAGCCGAACATGCGGCCCGAACGTTCCACGGTCGGCGTGGCTTGCGAACCACCCGTCGATGGCCAGGGTCTGGCCGTAGATGCCGGTCTCCATGCTCGCGGCGGCGTCCTCGTGCTCGCGCGCCTCGTCAATCCCAGACGTTCCCATCTTCGGATGACAGGTCTGGATGCCTTCGACGTCCCCGCTCATACCGGTCGCCCACGCTGGCAGGTGCTGGGGCGTGCGTGCGCCCCCGCCGGTCAGCTCATTGGCGGGGTGCGGGGCGGGGTGGTCAACCGGGGTCGGTGCCGGTGGGGTCGGTGAGGAACAGGTGGCCGTGGGGGCTGGTCCACTCGTACGTCGCGGGGCCGGTGCGCTCGTATCGCCACGCGGTGTGGGTTTTCAGGCGGTGATGTGGCCGGCACAAAGCGGCGAGGTTGTCGGTGGACGTGGCGCCACCCTCCTCCCACGGGGTGATGTGGTCGAGGTCGCAGGACCTTGCTGGTCGGGTGCACCACGGGAAGACGCACCGCTGGTCGCGGAGGATGACCTGCTCGCGTAGCCGGTCCGAGGGCTGGTAGCCGGCACACGTGATCGACTCGGTGAGATCGAGCACCGGCTTCACCACCACCTGGGTATTGGTCTGACCGCACCAGTGCCGCACCTGGTCGACGGTCACCAGGCTGGGGCCACGCTCGAGGGTGGCGACCGGGTCGCCGTCGGTGAGGTGGACGTGCAGCACCGACTGCCGGGCAGGCGGTCGCGCGTCCGGCCGGCTCGCGTGCAGGTCGAGCGACAGCTGAGTCCTCGCCAGCTCACCCACCGCCGCGGCCCGGCGGGCGTCCAGGGTCTCCTCGGACCCGAGCGCCTTCAACGTCTCCGCGCCCTGGGTGACGGCGGCGGCGAGGTCGAGGGCGTCGGCCAGGTCGAGCTCCGCGGTGACGCGCATGGTGCCGGCGAAGGAGACCTGCTGCTCCTCGATGGTCACGTGCCGGGCGTCCGCCCCGCGCAGAGCCTCGGCGGCGGCGCGGGCGGGGTCGAACCGGGCGATGGCCGCGTCGACGAGCCGGTCCACCGCGGTGGCCGAGGTGCGGTGCGCGAACGGGGCGAGCTGGGCGTCGACGTACGCCGCCGCCTCCCGGGACAGGTCGGCGTGGATGGTGGTCTCCGCGACCCGCCGCGCCCGCCACGCCGGCAGGTCACCGGCCTGCACCCGGCGCCACAACCGCGGGAGCCGGTGTCGCAGCTCGAGGGCCTGCCCGACCAGCCGCTTCGCCGACGACCGTCGAGATCCCGAGGACCGCGCCGAACTCGCTGATGCAGAACTCCGCCACCAACGGCGCCCCCACACCGGCGACCGGCTCCTCGTGCTCGCGACCCACCGCCGATCAGGAACGCGGCCGCGTCGTCGATCGAATCGGCCGGGTGCAGGTCCGCCCACGCACACGCCGCGACCAACATCTCAGCCTCGGCAGCATCCGCCGCGTCCCGCGACGAGCGCGCGAACGCGAGCACCGCGGCGGCGGTGTCGGGGAGCTCGCAAGTGCTGATCGCCATACGAGAAGCCAACCAGGCACCACCGACATTTTCGGGGCCGGAACAGGCGTGGACGACCAGACTGTGGACACGCTTCGAACCAGCTCTGGCGGGTTCAAAGAAGTGACGCAACACCCTCTTAGAGGAGTTGCGATGCGGAAAATCACCTAGCCCGATCTGCCGCGTGAGCACGAGCTTCGGAACTGGCGAGGGATCCGGGTCGGTCTGAGCGTCGACGAAGCGGCCGCGTCGGCCGGCGCGTCCTGGAGTTGGGGACGGAGAATCTTCGTCAGGTTGGGTGGGGTGAACCCCACCAGGACCACCGATCCTCTCGGGCAGCGCTATCTGCGGTTCGAGGAACGCGAAGAGATCATGCGACTTCAGGCCAGCGGCCTGGGGGTTCGTGCCATCGCTCGGGATATCAGCCGGCATCCCTCCGCGGTCGGGGTACCTGGGTATCGAGCGGGAATGCCCAAACACATGCCGACCGAGGACGTCGGGGGCCTCGGAACGCGAAAGCTCGCGACCAACCTCCGGCTGCGAAGAGAGGTCCAGGCTCGGCTCGAGCATCACGCCAGCCCGGAACAGATCGCTGGCAGGCTCGAGATCGACTTCCCCGACGAACCGGAGATGTGGGTGTCGGCCGAAACGACCTACCAGTCGCTCTACATCCAGGCCCGCGGTGGGCTGAAGCGTGAGCTCGCGGCCTACCTGCGCACGGGCCGGTCCATGCGCAAGCCTCGCCGCACGCCAGGACACCGGCACACCCGGATCCCGGGCATGGTGATGATCAGCGAGCGACCACCCGAGATCGAGGACCGGGCCGTCCCGGCCACTGGGAAGGCGACCTGATCATGGGCTCAAAGGTTTCCGACAGCTCAGTCGGCACCTTGGTCGAACGGACGACCGGCTCGTGATGCTGCTCCACGTGCCCGACGGACACGGCACCCGGCGGTCCAAGAAGCCTTGGTCGCCAAGATGCTGACCCTCGATGATCACGTTCGCCGGTCCCTGACGTGGGACCAAGGGCGAGAGATGACCAACCACCGCGAGATAGCCCAAGCGGCGGGCCTAGAGATCTACTTCTGCGATCCGCACTCGCCCTGGCAGCGCGGCACGAACGAGAACACCAACGGCCTGCTCCGCCAGTACCTACCCAAGGGCAGCGGCCTGTCCTTCTACGGCCCCGACACGCTCGACGACATACCGGCCAAGACCGCCGACAACCACGGTGTTGCGTGACTACCTAGATTCCGCCTCTCGACCTTGTCGATGACCTGCGCGTTGTCGAGGACGCAATGTTGGACGTCCCGACCGACAGTCAGATGGGTGACGTGGACAGGGCGGGTTCCGTAGGCGGCCTATCGGGCTTGTGATCGACCCGTCTGCGTCTTGCCGTCCCAGGCTTTGTGCCAACCGCCGGAGGCGAGTCGTTCCTCCACGCTGCCGTGAATCGCCCAGAACTCATGCTCCCGACCCAACGGCCCCCACGGCACGGCGCCGTAGGGGAACTGGTCCGGAAGCCAGCGCCCTGCGTCGAGTCGCAGGGCGAGATGCCCGTAGCCATCTGGGAGGTCGGTCACGACGACGTCGCCCTCTCCGAGCTCAAGCCACGAGGAAGTGGGCGGCTTCGGGATCTCAGTAGGTACCTCGGGGGCCCACAGCCAGGCTCGATGATCCCAGATCTTGATGAAGGCAGCCGTCGACAGGCCGAGGGTCGCCTCCTCGACGCTCGGACCCAAGAGCCCGTCCCGTTGAAGCCAACCGTCGCTGGAGGCGCGCCACCGCAATAGGGAGCCGTCGGCCTCCCTCCACAGCACGATGTCTCCGGGATCGATGCGTGCCCATCTGTCGAGGTCCTCGGCTTCGGCCATTCCATCTCCCAGCATGCGCCCGGTGGGTCCCGACCGTACGCGAAGGGCATCGTCAGCCACCCGCATGCCGAACGGACGCGATCAGCGGTCGGACGGTTGCCGGGCCGCTGCCCCCGCTCTCGAACGACCTACCAGCCCCGCGCTCGCCAGCCGGCGAGGTTCGGCCGCTCGTCGCCGAGCCGGCCGTCGTTGCCGTGGCCGGGGTAGAACCATGTGTCGTCGGGCAGCGTGCCGAACAGCCTGGTCTCGACCTGACCGATGAGCTCCGCGAAGGCGTCGGCGTCGCCGAACGTCGACCCGACACCACCGGGGAAGAGGCAGTCGCCGGTGAACAGGTGGGGGTGGCCATCGGGATCGTCGTACACGAGGCAGATCGAGCCGGGAGTGTGCCCGGCGATGGCGATGGCCCTCAGCGTGCAGGTGCCGACCTCGACGGTGTCGCCGTGCACGAGCCGGCGGGTGACGTCGACGCCGGTCTGCTCGGTGATCGCGTCGGCGTCGGGCTGTCCGGCGAGCACGACGGCGCCGGTCGCCGAGACGACGTCGGCCAGGGCTCGGTGGTGGTCCCAGTGCTGGTGGGTGGTCACGACCGATCGCAAGCCGTCGGAGCCGACCAGGTCGAGCAGCAGGCCGGACTCGGCAGCGGCGTCGATGAGCACCTGGTCGCCGGTGTGGGTGCAGCGCAGCAGGTAGCAGTTGTTGGACATCTCCGGGTCGACGGCGAGCTTGGTGATCCGCAGGGCGCCGGCCTCGCGCGTCTGGGCCGGGCCGCCGGGGGTGACCTCTCCGGTGTACGTCACCGGGCTCACCACTTCGGGGTCGGCGGGAGGGTGCCCGTCTCGGTGGTCAGGTCATCACCGTCACCGCGCCCCGAGAGCCACCAGGCGAGGTCCGCGACGGAACCCGAGATCGACGGGCCGCCAGGGGCACCGACCGTCCACGACCTGCCGACGTCGGTCGCGCTCAGCGTCAGGGGGCCGTGCACGGCCAGCCGGGCGGACCGGTCGTCGATGAGGCTGGCGGCGAACTCCTCGGACCACGACGAGGGGTCGTAGCCGGCATCGAGGTCGACGTGGTGGATCTCCACCTCGTAGAGCCGCTTGACCGGCACCTGCGTGGCCGGGAAGGAGACGTGGTGGTCGGGAGTGCGGCGGACCGACCCCAGCCAACCGGCGTCGGGCATCCGGTGGCACGCGTCGGAGAACGCGGTGGTGCCGGCGAGCAGGCGCCCGCGCACCGCCGCGGCTCCGGCGCCCGCCAGCTTCTCGATGTCCGCGTCGCGGGCGGCGCTCGAGGCGTACATGACCACCTCGCGCTCCCCGGTTGCGAGGCCGACCATGGCCGTGGCCATCGCCTCGGCGTGGAGTGCGAGGTGAGCGACGACGTGGCCGCGGGTCCAGCCGGGCAGCAGCGAGGGCTCGGCGTACGCCTCGTCGGCGAGGCCGTCGACCGTACGAGTCAGTGACCGGGTGGCCCCGGGGAGCAGGTCGAGTGCGGACATGAGGCCATTGAACCGCATTCGAGGACGTGTCCTACCGTGTCGGGATGCACCGTTTCGCCAGCGTCGCGCTGATCGACCCGAGAGGGTGGCTGCTCCTCCAGGAGCGCGACGAGCACCCCGACATCGACCCGGAGTGCTGGGGGCTCCCCGGCGGGGGTCTCGAGGCGGGCGAGACCTTCGAGCAGGCGGCCTACCGCGAGCTCGAGGAGGAGACCGGCATCAGGCTCGACGTGGGTGCGATGACGCTGCACGGGGAGCACACGTTCTTCAGCCCGTCCTGCGGCACCGAGGACCAGTTCGCCCTGTACGTCGCGCACGTCGACCTGACCGACGACGACGTGGAGTGCCACGAGGGCCGGCAGATGGTCTTCGTCGATCCGGCCTCTCTCGGTGACCTGCCTCTCACGGGCTCCCTGGAGATCGCCCTGCCGGGTCTGCTCGACTCCGATCTCCGCACCCCGATCACCTAGACTCGAGTGCTGCACACCGCACCTGGGATCGAAGGAGTCACATGGGGTACCTGGAGTCGATCTCGACCCCGCGCGACCTGCACGAGCTCGGCGACGTCGAGCTGACCGCACTGGCCGCGGAGATCCGTGACTTCCTCATCTCGACCTGTGCGCGCACCGGCGGTCACATCGGCCCCAACCTCGGCGTCGTCGAGCTGACCATGGCCATCCACCGGGTGTTCGACTCCCCGCGCGACCGCGTGGTGTTCGACACCGGCCACCAGGCGTACGTCCACAAGCTGCTCACCGGTCGCAAGGCCGGTTTCGAGAAGCTGCGCCAGGAGGGTGGGGTCAGCGGCTACCCCAGCCAGGCCGAGTCCGAGCACGACATCGTCGAGAACTCGCACGCCTCCACTGCCCTCTCGTACGCCGACGGGCTGGCCAAGGCCTACCGCATCCGCGGCGAGGACCGGCACGTCGTCGCCGTCATCGGCGACGGTGCGCTCACCGGCGGCATGGCCTGGGAGGCCCTCAACAACATCGCGGTCGCCCAGGACAGCCGGCTGGTGATCGTCGTCAACGACAACGAACGCTCCTACACGCCGACCGTCGGCGGCCTCGCCACCGCGCTCACCAGCCTGCGCACCAACCCGCGCTACGAGCAGATCCTCGACCTGGTCAAGAAGCGCCTCAACGCCGTGCCGGGCGTCGGCCACGCGACGTACGACGCGCTGCACGCGGTCAAGAAGGGCATGAAGGACGCGCTCGCGCCGCAGGGCCTCTTCGAGGACCTCGGGCTCAAGTACGTCGGCCCGGTCGACGGCCACGACCGCGTGGCCATGGAGCAGGCGCTCGCCAGGGCCAAGCGCTTCGGCGGCCCCGTCATCGTGCACGCGATCACCCGCAAGGGCTTCGGCTACGACCCCGCCGAGCGGCACGAGGCCGACCAGTTCCACGGGCCGGGTCCCTTCGACGTGCAGACCGGTGCGGAGAAGCCCAAGGGCAAGATCTGGACCGACCACTTCTCCGACGCCGTCGTCGAGCTGGGCGAGCGCCGCCAGGACGTCGTGGCCATCACCGCCGCGATGATGCACCCGGTCGGCCTCGACGCCTTCGCCCGCCGGTTCCCCGACCGGACCTTCGACGTCGGCATCGCCGAGCAGCACGCCGTCACCTCGGCGGCGGGTCTCGCGATGGGCGGGCTGCACCCGGTGTTCGCGCTCTACGCGACGTTCCTGAACCGGGCCTTCGACCAGGTCCTGATGGACGTCGCGCTGCACAAGTGCGGGGTGACCTTCGTCCTCGACCGCTCGGGCGTCACCGGCGACGACGGCGCCAGTCACAACGGCATGTGGGACATGTCGATGCTCCAGGTCGTACCCGGCCTGCGGCTCGCGGCGCCGCGTGACGCCGCCCGGGTCGGCGAGCTGCTCAACGAGGCCGTCCAGGTGGACGACGCCCCCACGGTGGTGCGCTTCCCCAAGGGGCCGCCTCCGGCCGACATCCCCGCTGTCGGCAAGGCCGGCGGCACCGACGTGCTGGTGCGCAACGGCACCCACGACGTGCTCGTCGTGGCCGTCGGCTCGATGGCCGAGGTCGGCGTCGACGTCGCGGAGCGGCTGGTCGCGCAGGGCATCGGCGTCACCGTCATCGACCCGCGCTGGGTGATGCCGGTCGACCCTGCCCTGATCGAGCTCGCCCGCGACCACGATCTGGTCGTCAGCATCGAGGACAACGGCCGGGTCGGCGGGTGCGGCGCAGTCCTGCTGCAGACCCTCAACGACGCCCGGGTCACCACACCGTTCCGGCTGCACGGCATCCCGCAGGAGTTCCTGGGGCACGCCAAGCGGGCCGCGATCCTCGAGCGCATCGGCCTCACGGCGCAGACGATCGCCCGCGACATCGTGGAGGACGTCACGGCCGCCCGCGAGGGCCGGCCGCTGGTCGTCGGGGACCTCGGGCTCAACTTCCAGGACTGACCGACAGGGCAACCGCGCCGGCGCCACCTCCGATCAGACCGAGGCGCGCCGCGCCGGTGAGTGACCTACCTGGAGGTAGGTCATAGGTTGTCGCGCCATGAGCGTCTTTCGTACCAAGTCGGTCGAGCAGTCCATCGCCGAGACCGAGGAGCCCGAGCACCGCCTCAAGAAGAACCTGGGCGCGCTCGACCTGACGATCTTCGGGGTCGGCGTCATCATCGGCGCCGGCATCTTCGTCTACACCGGCAGCGTGGCCGCCACCAACAGCGGTCCGGCGATCGCGATCTCCTTCGCCATCGCCGGCCTGGCCTGTGCGCTGGCGGCGCTCTGCTACGCGGAGTTCGCGTCCACGGTGCCGGTCGCCGGCAGCGCCTACACGTTCAGCTATGCGACGTTCGGCGAGCTCGTCGCCTGGATCATCGGCTGGGACCTGGTGCTGGAGTTCACCGTGGGTGCCTCGGCCCTCGCCGCCGGGTTCTCGGGCTACCTCCAGAACGTGCTGGAGGGGACGCCGCTGGAGATCCCGGCCTCGGTCGGGTCGGCGTCGGACGGCGTCGTCAACCTGCCGGCGGTGCTGATCTCGCTGCTCGTGGCGGGCGTCCTGGTCGGGGGCATCAAGCTGTCGAGCCGGGTCAACCAGGTCGTCGTGGCCATCAAGCTCACCGTCGTCGGGTTGGTCATCGTCGTCGGCATCGCGTACGTCAAGACGTCGAACTACACGCCGTTCATCCCCGACAGCCAGCCCGCACCGGGCGGCGAGGACTCGTTCTGGAAGGCACCGCTCATCTCGAGTCTCTTCGGCCTGGACCCGGCGGTCTACGGCATCGGCGGCGTCATCGCCGGTGCCGCGATCGTCTTCTTCGCCTTCATCGGCTTCGACGTGGTGGCCACCACCGCGGAGGAGACCAGGAACCCGCAGAAGAACGTCCCGATCGGCATCCTGTCCTCGCTCGCCATCGTGACGGTGCTCTACATCGCGGTGTCGCTGGTGGTCACCGGCATGCAGAGCTACACCGATATCGACCCCGACGACGCCGCCCCGCTCGCGAGTGCGTTCGACGCCGTCGGAGTGGAGTGGATCGCCGACATCATCGCCGTCGGCGCGACCATCGGACTGACGGTCGTCGTCCTGATCTTGATGATGGGCCAGACGCGGGTCGCCTTCGCGATGGCCCGGGACGGCCTGCTGCCGCCGGCGCTGGCCAAGGTGCACCCGACGTACGGCACACCGCACGTCATCACCGCCATCACCGGCATCGGCGTCGCCCTGCTCTCGGGCTTCGTCGACTTCGAGACCCTCGGCGACCTGGTCAGCATCGGCACGCTGTTCGCCTTCGTGCTGGTCTCGGTCGGCGTCCTGGTCCTGCGCAGGACCCGGCCGGACCTGCCCCGCGCCTTCCGGACGCCGGCCGTCTGGTTCGTGGCCACGTCATCGGTGCTGCTGTGCGTCTACCTGATGCTCAACCTGATCGGGGAGACGTGGCTGCGGTTCGGGATCTGGATGCTGATCGGACTGGTCGTCTACTTCACCTACTCGCGCCAGCACAGCCGGGTCGGCCTGCGCGAGGCCGAGCCGGCTGCCCCGGACACGTCGGGGGTCTGATCCACGCCCCGCGTCAGTCGGCCTCGCCGAACGGCAGGACCACGCCGCCGTCGACCGTGCCGATCCCACGGGCGCTGACGGTGCACCCACCTCGGACCTCACAGGTGAGCAGGTCGACCGGGGTGGTGTTCCACGGCCGGTTGAGCCCGATCCCGACGTAGGTGTCGTCGTCGATCCAGCCGTAGCCCGCGAAGAAGGCGTAGCCGTCGGGCACCGCGTCGATGACCTCGCCGGTGGCGATGTCGAACACCTTGGCCCGGTCCGGCTCGTCCTCCCCGATCAGGTACGACGCGCCGGGCGAGAGCGCGAACCCGGTCCAGGCCTCGAGGCGGTGGCCACCAGTGAGGTCGGGACCGACCCGGTACGACTCGGTCGAGCCGCCCTCCTCGCGCGGCCGGTAGGCGATCTGACCGTCCTGCACGTCGTCGATGGCGAAGCCGTCGGCGTCGCCGAGCACGCGCTGGTCGTCGGTGACGTGGTTCCACGCGACCACGCCCCGCGGATCGCGCAGGTAGAGGTCGTCGCCATCGAGGGCGTAGACGACGGCCGCCGAGTCCTGGCCGCGCCGGGTGCCGGTGGTGGCGACGTTGTTCAGCGGCGAGGAGATCACGCCTCCGGTCGTCTGGTCGAGCACCGCGAAGGCGGGCACGTCGTCGGCGGTGTCCACCCAGGCCGCCAGCGAACCGTCGGAGACCAGCTGCGGATTGCTCCGGTCGGTTGCGCCGACCTCGAGGGTGCCGTCGCTCGTGGTCGACCACACGCCACCCTTGTCGTCGGCGTACACCACGCCCTGGTCGGTCTGCACCATCGCCTTCGGGGCGGTGGGCACCGCGAAGGTCCGGCCGTCGACGTGCAGGGTCGTGCCGACCGCGTACGTCGGCTGGTGGCTGGCGAGCGCCGACGCGAAGGAGTCGGTGGCCACCGGCCGGGCCTCGGTGGGCAGCAGCGACGGGATGGCCAGCGCGGCGACCACGGCTGCCGCGGCACCACCGCCCACCAGCGCCGTACGTCGGCGGGTGACCCGCCGCTGGCCGTCGCGCACCATCGCCTCGACGTCGAGGTGGGGCGCCGGCAGGGCGTCGGCGCGGTCGTGCATGAGGTTCTGGAGAAGGCTGGTCATCGGGTCACCACCATCAGATCGATCGGAAGGAGCTCGACGTCGCCGGCCCCGGTCTGTCCAAGCTGCGTGCGCAGCTTCGCGAGCCCGGCCGAGACCTGGCTCTTGACGGTGCCGACGGCGCACCCCATCGCGTCGGCGGTCTGGGCCTCGGTGAGGTCCTCGTAGAAGCGCAGGACGACCGCCGCCCGCTGCCGGGCCGGCAGGGTCTGCAAGGCCGTCCAGAGCCAGTCGGTGCGAGCGATGTCGTCGGCGTGGCCGGGACGGACGGTGTCGGGCAGCGTCTCGGTCGGGCGCTCGTTGGCCCACCCCTTGCGCCGGAACCACGAGATCGCCGTCGTCGTGATCGCCTTGCGGGTGTAGGCCTCGGCCGCCCGCGGGTCGCGCAGCCGGGGCCACGCGACGTAGGTCTTGGTCAGCGCCTCCTGGACCAGGTCCTGGGCCAGCTGGGTGTCGCCGACCATGAGGTAGGCCGCCCGGTGCAGGGCAGGTGAACGAGCAGCTACGAAGGCGGCGAAGACCGCCGGATCGCGTCGGGCCATGGGTGAGCCTTTCCGAGGAGGACGAGTACATGTTCCCTGACGCGGTCGGCGGCCCCGAAGGTTCGCCCACGGGTGAGGTTCGCGGGAATGCGGCTACCGCCGTGGGCGTTCAGCCGGGCGCCGACCTATCGTGGGCTCGGCCATCTCGGCATCATCAGGAGGAACCGCGTGTCCCAGGAGTCCAGGCTCGTGCACATCGTCGACGAGGTGCCCGAGCTCGACGGCGTCGACGACCTCACCATGGTCGTGGTGCTCACGGGCTTCCTCGACGCCGGCCAGGCCGCCGACCGGGCCGTGCAGTACCTCCAGGACGGCTCCGAGGGCCCGGTCGTGGCGACCTTCGACGTCGACGTGCTGCACGACTACCGTGCCCGCCGGCCGGCGATGACGTTCGTGCGCGACCACTACGACGAGTACGACGCACCCCGGCTCTCGGTGCGCCTCGTGCGCGACACCGGCGGCACGCCGTACCTGCTGCTGCGCGGTCCTGAGCCCGACACCCGGTGGGAAGGCTTCGCAGCCGCCGTCCGGGAGGTCGTCGAGCGCTTCGGTGTACGCCGCGTGGTCAGCCTGGGTGCCGTGCCGATGGCGGTGCCGCACACCCGGCCGATCGCCATCACCCCGCACGCCAACCGGCCCGAGCTCCTCGTCACGTCCAGCCCGTGGCAGAGCGAGCTGCGGGTCCCGTCGAGCGCGCAGTCGCTGCTGGAGCTGCGGCTGGGGGAGTGGGGTCACGATGCGCTCGGCTTCGTCGCCCACATCCCGCACTACCTCGCGCAGATGGACTACCCCGTCGCGTCGCTCGCTCTGCTCGAGCACCTCGAGCTCGGCGGGCACCTGACGATCGACCTGACCCTGATGCGGGAGTCGGCCGAGCAGTGCGAGGTCGAGATCAGCAGCTACCTCGAGTCCAACACCGAGGTCGGTGAGGTGGTCGCCGCCCTCGAGCAGCAGTACGACGCGTTCCGGCGGTCCGAGGAGAGCGGCTCGTCGCTCCTCGCCCAGGACGAGCCGATGCCGACCGGTGAGGAGATCGGCCAGCAGTTCGAGCAGTTCCTGGCCGGCCTGGACGGCGACTGGCCCAAGGACGGTCCCCATGACGGTCTGGGCGACGGTCTGGGCGACGGTCTGGGCGACGGGTCGGGCGCCTGATGCCGGCCTCGGCAGAGGACCTGCTGCGGCTCCTTGAGCTGGAGGACCTCGACCTCGACCTCTTCCGGGGCATCCAGCCCGAGACGAGCCGGCAGCGTGTCTTCGGCGGCCAGGTCGCAGCGCAGGCCCTGCTCGCCGGCGCCCGCAGCGTCGACCCGGCGTACACCCAGCACTCGCTGCACTCGTACTTCCTGCGCCCCGGCGACACGGCCGTTCCGATCATCTACGACGTCGAGCGCATCCGGGACGGTCGCAGCTTCGCCACCCGACGGGTGGTCGCCCGCCAGCACGGCCGGGCGATCTACTACCTGACCGCCAACTACCAGCGCGCGGAGCCCGGCCTCGACCACCAGGACGTCATGCCGGACGTGCCCGGGCCGGACGAGGGCTTCCCGATGGCCGAGCTCGCGCGCAAGTCCTCCGAGCGCGCCGGCGACGACTGGGACCGCGAGTGGTCCGCTCTCGACATCCGGCACCTCGGCACCTCCGCCCGCGGACTGGCTCCCGACCCCGCGCACCCCGCGCAGGCGCGAATCTGGGTGCGGGTGAACGGTGACCTCGGCGACGACCCGCTCATGCACCTCGCGGCCTTCACCTACGCCAGTGACCTGACGCTGCTGGGTGCGGCCCTGGTGCCGCACGGCATCAACATCACCGACCCGCGGCTCCAGCCCGCCAGCCTCGACCACACGATCTGGTTCCACCGCCCCTTCCGCGCCGACCGGTGGTGGCTCTACGACCAGGTCTCGCCGTCGGCGTCGGGTGGCCGGGGCCTGGCCCTGGCGCGGGTCTTCGCCGAGGACGGCACCCTCGTGGCCACGGTGGCCCAGGAGGGCCTGATCCGCCTTCGCGACCAGGACTGAGTGGCGTGTACCACTACAGCCGTGTAATTCACTGCATTTGACCACGCGACACGCCGACCGCTGGTTACCTTTGGGCGTTTCTGTGGCTCGTGTGACTTCGCGGCCACTCCCAGAACTCCTCGAGGGTGGTCACGTTGAGCCTCAGCTGGTCCCATGCGTTGCCGGCCGCGACCGCCGTCGCCGTCGCCGGTGCGGTGCTCGTCAGCGCCACGTCCGTCCTCGGTTCGGCCAGCCCGGCCAGTGCCGTCTCGCCGACCGTCTCCTACGACCTGCCGTTCTCGTGCGGCCAGGCCTGGAGCAGCGCGACGCGCGCCCGGCACAGCCCGAGTCGGAACGCCATCGACTTCAACCGGCCCAACGACGCAGGCAGCGGCGTCGTGGCCGCGGCCCGCGGCGTGGTGAGCACCGTCGTGAAGGTCGACCGCGGGGGCTACGGCCGCTACGTGGTGGTCGACCACGGCAACGGTGAGAGCTCGCTCTACGCGCACCTCAAGGCCGTGACCGTCCAGCTCGGCCAGTCGATCGACAAGGGCGCGCTGCTGGGCGTCGTCGGCTCCTCGGGCAACTCGACCGGACCGCACCTGCACTTCGAGGAGCGCAGCGGCCGGACGGTCGTCGGCGCGGTCCTGGCAGGTGTCGGCTGGAAGGCCAGCACACTGACCTCGGCCAACTGCGTCGACGTACCGGTCGCCGCCGACCTCGGCGGCGACGCCGGGGCCGAGCTGATGGTCTACCGGCGTACGGCCAAGGCGTCGTTCGAGGCGATGCCCTCTGCGACGTCCGCGGGCGGCTCCGTGCCGTTCGGCGTGGCCAGCGACGAGCCGGTCGTGGGTGACTGGGACGGCGACGGGCACGACGACCTCGGCGTCCGCGCGCCGCGCACCGGCCTGTTCAAGCTCAGCAGCCCGGCAGGCGTCACCACGGTCAAGTACGGCATCCGGGGAGACCTCCCGGTGGCCGGCGACTGGGGTGGCGACGGGCCGTTCGAGGTGGGGGTACGCCGTCCCTCGACGTCGTCGTTCCTCCTGCGGCAGGCCGACGGCACCACCACGTCGGTGCGGCTGGGCGACGTCGACGACCTGCCCGTGACGGGCGACTGGAACGGCGACGGCGTCTCCGACCTCGGTGTCTACGACCAGCTCAGCTCGTCGTTCACCCTCCGCGTCGTCGATGCCAAGGGCGTCCCGGTGACTGTCGTCGTGCCGTTCGGCATGTCCGGCGACCTGCCCGTCATCGGGGACTGGGACGGCAACGGCACCAGCGACGTCGGCACGTGGACGTCGGGCACGGCCACGTTCTCGCAGCGTCAGGCGCCGCTGGCGATGGGTGCCGCTCGATCGGTGACCGCGGTGCAGTGGGGGATCCCGCGTCGCTGAACGCCGTCAGCCTGCCGTGTCGTCGATGCGCGGCACCGGACCGGGCCCACGTCACAGCGACCTGGTGCGCCCCACCAGGTGCGGAGAACCGTCGCGCGGGCTGGTCAACGCGAACGCCCAGCCGTCGCCCTGCTGCTCGAGCCCGAACGACACCGTGCCGGGCAGGAACACCGGCTTCTTGAACGCCGCGTCGACCCGAACCGAGTCGGGCAGCCGGTTCTCGATGGCGGCCACGCAGCGGGCGAGGGTCCACATGCCGTGCGCGATCTGCCGCTTGAACCCCAGGGCCTTGGCGGTGAGCGGGTAGAGGTGGATGGGGTTCAGGTCGCCCGAGACCCCGGCGTACGTGCGGCCGAGGTCGGCCGGCAGCGACCAGTCGACGGTGCCCGGCGGCGTCGACTCGAACCGCAGCCCCTCGGCCCCGTCCTCGTGGCCCTGGCCGCGGCGCAGGTACGACGACGTCGACTCCCACACGGTCTCGTCACCGACCGTCGCGGTGGTGACGAAGTCGAGCAGGATGCCCTTGGTGTGCAGGCGGGGCGCAGCCACCGAGGTGGTGAGGTCAAGCGTCTCGCCCACCCGGATCGGCCGGTGCGAGGTGATGGAGTTCTCCAGGTGCACGGTGCCGATCGCGGGCCACGGGAAGGCCGAGTCGCTCATGATCGCCATGTGCAGCGGGAAGGCCAGCAGGTGCGGGTAGGGGAGAGGTGCGGCGTCCTTGCGCGGGAAGCCACAGACCCGGGAGTACGCCGCCACGCCGGCACCGTCGACGCGCACGGCGTCGAGCGAGCGGCTCAGGCCGCTGAACGTGCCGGCCGAGGCCTTCTTGATGCCGGGCAGCAGGTTGACGCCGGGGACCGCCGGCAGCGCTGCCTTGACCAGGGTCGCCAGGGACGACGGTGCGCCGGCCATGTCAGGCGCCCAGCATCATCTGGCCGCAGACCCGCACGACGTTGCCGTTGACGGCGGTCGATCCGGGGGAGGCGTACCAGGCGATCGTCTCGGCCACGTCGACCGGCAGGCCGCCCTGGCTGAGGGAGTTCAGCCGCTGGCCGACCTCGCGGGTCGCGAACGGCACTGCCGCGGTCATCGCCGTGATGATGAACCCCGGCGCGACCGCGTTGACCGTGATGCCGTTGTCGAGCTCGTCGGCGAGGCTGTCCACGAGTCCGATGACCCCGGCCTTCGACGCGGCGTAGTTGGTCTGGCCGACGTTGCCGGCGATGCCGGCGATCGACGCGACCCCGATGATCCGGCCGTTGTCGTTGACGACGCCCTGGTCGAGCAGCTCGCGGGTGATGGTCTCGGGCGCGGTGAGGTTCACCGCGATCACCGACTCCCAGCGGTCGGAGGCCATGTTGGCCAGCTTCTTGTCGCGCGTGATCCCGGCGTTGTGCACCACGATGTCGACGCCGCCGTGCTCGGTGGCCAGGTGGTGGGCGATGCGCTGGGCTGCGTCGCTGTGGGTGATGTCGAGCGCGAGGTGGTCACCGTCGAGCTCCTTCATCAGGCTCACCAGCTCGCTCGCGGCCTGCGGCACGTCGACCCCGACGACGGTCGCGCCGTCGCGGTGCAGCACCCGCGCGATCTGCTCGCCGATGCCGCGGCTGGCGCCGGTGACCAGCGCGACCCTGCCCTCGAGCGGACGCGACCAGTCGGCCACCTCGCCGGCGTGGGTCGAGCCGTGGGCGCCGACGTGCACGACCTGACCGGAGACGTAGGCCGACTTGGGGGAGAGCAGGAACGCCAGCGTCGAGTCGAGCGCCGATTCGGCTCCGGGCGTCACGTAGACGAGCTGGGCCGTGCCGCCCCTGCCGACCTCCTTGCCGAGCGAGCGGGTGAACCCCTCGAGGGCCCGCTGCGCGACCCGCTCGCCACCCTTGACGGCGCCGGGCTCGGTGCCGAGCACCACGATCCGCGGGCAGGTCTCGAGCCGGCGCATGAGCGGGGTGAAGAACTCCTGGAGGGCGACCAGGCCCGCCGACGAGCCGATGCCGGTGGCGTCGAGGACGAGACCCTTGAACCGGGAGCCGTCGCCGGGGTCGCTGTCGACGGCGGTGATGCCGAGTCCGTCGAGGGTCGCGGTCAGCGAGCCGGCGAGACGACCTGCGCCGCCCACCAGCACGGTGCCCTGGACGAGCGGGTCTCCGACGCGGTAGCGCTCCAGCTCGCTCGGGTTGGGCAGGCCGAGGTTCTTGACCAGCAGCCGGCCGACGGGGGACGTCACGAAGCCTTGGTAGCGATCACTCATGGTGGTATGTAACTTCCTGTGTAACTCGGTGTCCACACTCGTGATGTGGGCCTCAGTGCGTTCCCTGAGGGCGGGGTGTCCGCAAGGATAGGAGCATGAACTCGAAGACTCGCAAGGTCGCTGTCATCGGCGGCAACCGGATCCCCTTCGCCCGCTCCAACTCCGTCTACGGCGACGCGTCCAACCAGGAGATGCTGACCGCCGCCATCGACGGCCTGGTGACCCGCTTCGGGCTCGAGGGCGAGCGGCTGGGCGAGGTCGTCGCCGGCGCCGTGCTCAAGCACGCCCGTGACTTCAACCTGACCCGCGAGTGCGTGCTCGGCTCGAAGCTCTCGGCCGAGACCCCCGCCACCGACATCCAGCAGGCGTGCGGCACCGGCCTCCAGGCCGCGATCCAGGTGGCCAACAAGATCGCCCTCGGCCAGATCGAGGTCGGCATCGCCGGCGGCTCCGACACCACGTCCGACGCCCCGCTCGCCGTCGGTGAGAAGCTGCGCAAGAAGCTGATGAAGGTCAACCAGGCCAAGGACACGCTGGGCCGGCTGTCCGCGCTGGCTGCGATCCGCCCCGGTGACATCTCGGTGGCGATCCCGCAGAACAGCGAGCCGCGCACCCGCAAGTCGATGGGCGAGCACGCCGCGCTGACCGCCGTCGAGTGGCGCATCGGCCGCGAGGAGCAGGACGAGCTGGCGGCCCGGTCGCACCACAACCTCGCGAGGTCCTATGACGAGGGCTTCCACGACGACCTGGTCACCCCGTTCCGGGGCGTCGAGCGAGACACCAACATGCGCCCCGACTCGTCGGTGGAGAAGCTCGCCACCCTCAGGCCGGTGTTCGGCAAGGGTGAGGCCGCGACCATGACGGCCGGCAACTCGACGCCCTTGAGCGACGGCGCCTCCGCGGTCCTGCTCGCCTCGGACGAGTGGGCGCAGGAGCACGGCCTGCCCGTGCTCGCCTACCTGACGGCCTACGAGACGGCAGCCGTCGACTACGTGCACGGTCACGAGGGCCTGCTGATGGCACCGGCGTACGCCGTCGCGCGGATGCTCGAGCGTGAGGGCCTGACCCTCCAGGACTTCGACTACTACGAGATCCACGAGGCGTTCGCCTCGCAGGTGCTCTCGACGCTCAAGGCCTGGGAGGACCCGGTGTTCTGCAAGGAGCGTCTCGGTCTGGACGCGCCGCTCGGGTCGATCGACCGCGACAAGCTCAACGTCAACGGCTCCTCGCTGGCGGCCGCGCACCCCTTCGCCGCCACCGGCGGCCGGATCCTGCCGGTGCTGGCCAAGCTGCTCGACCAGAAGGGCTCGGGCCGTGGCCTGATCTCGATCTGTGCCGCGGGCGGCCAGGGCGTCGTGGCGATCCTGGAGAAGTGACGCCATACGGGTGAGGCGATCACGGCTCGGGCCGTGTTGACTGTCCCCGTGGGAGACGTGAAGGACGCCGGCAGGCAGGCAGAGAACAGCGAGTGGCTCGACCACGTCGTGCGATTCGGGCTGGTGGCCTACGGCCTCGTGCACCTGCTGATCGCCTGGATCGCCCTCCAGCTCGCGTTCGGTGAGACCAGCCAGTCCGCGTCCAGCACCGGCGCGCTTCACGAGCTGGCGAGCAAGCCGTTCGGAGGCGTCGCCCTGTGGGCGGTCGCCATCGGCATGCTGCTGCTCGTGGGGTGGCGACTGGTCGAGGCCGCGTTCGGCCACGAGCAGGAGGACGGCAAGGAGAAGCTCGGCAAACGGGTCATGTCGCTGCTCAAGGCGGTGCTCTACGGCGCCCTGGCGTTCAGTGCGCTCAAGGTCGCGCTCGGCTCGGGCAGCAGCGGTGGCGGTGGCTCGGACGGCATGACCGCCAAGGTGATGAACCTGCCGGGCGGCCAGGTGCTGGTGGGGCTCGGAGGCCTGGCGGTCCTCACCTACGCCGGGTTCACCGCCTGGCGCGGCTGGAGCGAGAAGTTCCTGGAGCATCTCGACACTCAGGGCCGCTCGGGTCACGACGGCACGGCGTACCGCGTCTTCGGCAAGGTCGGCTACCTGGCCAAGGGTGCCGCTGTCGCCGTGATCGGTGGCCTGTTCGTGTACGCCGCGGCGACTCACGACGCGGACGAGGGAGGCGGCCTCGACGACGCGCTGCGCACCGTGCAGCAGCAGCCGTTCGGCCCGATCCTGCTCGCGGCGATGGCCCTCGGCATCGGCTGCTACGGGCTCTTCTGCTTCGCCCGCGCGCGGCACCTCGATCGCTGAACCCGGCCACGAGGCCGAGGCCGAGGTCGGGCGCGGCGAGTAGTCGACCTGGCGCTTGGCGTCTCGGGGCGCGACGCTCGAGCTGGACCGCCTCACCTCGCGCTCAGGGTCCCACCCCTAGGTTTGCCGCATGAGCCTCAGGTCTTCGGTGGGTCAGTACCTCGTCGCCGCTGTGGTCTTCCTCGTGCTGGACCTCCTGTGGCTGAGCCTCGTCGCGCAGGGCCTCTACGAGCACTTCCTGGGCGACCTGCTGGCCGACTCGCCCAACGCAGCGGCGGCCTTCGTCTTCTACGCGATCTTCGTGGCCGGCCTGGTCTACTTCGTGATCTCGCCCGCTGTGGTCGAGAAGTCGGCGCGGGCGGCCCTCGTCCGGGGCGCGGCCTTCGGGCTCGTCACCTACGCGACCTGGGACTTGACCAGCCTCGCGGTGATCGAGGGATTTCCGGTCGGGATCGTGCCGATCGACCTGGCCTGGGGCACCGTCTTGGCGGCAACGGTCAGTGTGACGACCTATCAGCTCTGGGTGCGGCTCACGGGACGTCGGGCGAGCGGGCGCGACCACAGCCCCGGCGTCTGACCTCCTCCCGGCGACACCCTGGCGGGTCACCGTCGAACGCCGTACCTCACCGAGGCCATGAGCCTCTCCCTGCGGGCATGGGATAGGTTGAGCACGCGTGGACCCGAGCATGATGCGGAGTCCAGGCGCAGATTTCCTTTAACGAGCCGTCCCGTGAGGCGGAGAAGGAGGTCGGGGACCCATGTCTCCCACCGAACGACCCAGCACCGGACGCACTGTCCTGGACGCCCGTGACATCACCCGGGCGCTGACCCGCATCTCCCACGAGATCCTCGAGCGCAACAAGGGCAGCGAGGGCCTCTACCTGCTAGGCCTGCACACCCGCGGCGTGCCGCTGGCCCACCGGATCGGCGAGAAGATCGCCGCGGTCGAGGGCCATCAGATCCCGGTCGGGTCGCTCGACGTGACGATGTACCGCGACGACCTGCGCTCGCAGCCCACCCGGAGCCCGCACAAGACCTCGGTGCCGGGCGGCATCGACGGCAAGGTCGTGGTGCTGGTCGACGACGTGCTCTTCTCCGGGCGCACCATCCGGGCGGCGCTCGACGCCCTCAACGACCTCGGCCGGCCGGCCAGCGTCCGGCTCGCCGTGCTGGTCGACCGTGGCCATCGTGAGCTGCCCATCCGGGCCGACCACGTCGGCAAGAACCTGCCCAGTGCCCTCGCCGAACGCGTGAGCGTGCACCTGGCCGAGACCGACGGCACCGACGAGGTGGTGATCGCGTGAGGCACCTGCTCTCCATCGACGACCTGACCGTCGACGACATGACGACCATCTTCGAGACCGCGGCCGAGATGCACGACGTGCAGCGCCGCGAGGTCAAGAAGCTGCCCGCCCTGCGTGGTCGCACCATCATCAACCTGTTCTTCGAGGACTCCACGCGCACCCGATCCAGCTTCGAGATCGCCGGCAAGTGGCTCTCGGCCGACACCGTCAACATCACCGGCAAGGGCTCGTCGGCGTCGAAGGGCGAGAGCCTGCGTGACACGGTGCGCACCATCTGCGCGATGGGGGTCGACGCGCTGGTGATGCGCCACTCGGCCAGCGGCTCGGCACTCCAGGTCTCGCAGTGGGTGGACGCGGTCGTCATCAACGCCGGCGACGGCACCCACGAGCACCCGTCGCAGGCCCTGCTCGACGCCTACACGCTGCGGCAGCGGCTCGGCTCGCTCGAGGGCAGGCACGTCGTGATGGTCGGCGACCTCACGCACAGCCGGGTCTTCCGCAGCAACGTCAAGGCGCTGACCCGGCTGGGTGCCCGGCTCACGGTGGTGGCGCCGCCCACGCTGATGCCGAGCGGGATCGACGCCTGGTCCAAGGAGGCCGGCTTCGCCACGACGTACGACCTGGACGAGGTGCTGCCCGACGCCGACGCCGTGATGATGCTGCGGGTCCAGCAGGAGCGGATGGCGGGCGGCTACTTCCCCAGCCCGCGCGAGTACACCGTCGGCTACGGGCTGACCCGCGAGCGGCTCGCGACCCTCAAGCCGGATGCGCCCATCTGCCACCCGGGCCCGATGAACCGCGGCCTCGAGATCGCCGCCGACGCCGCCGATGCGGCCCAGTCGGTGGTGCTCGACCAGGTGTCGGCCGGAGTGGCCGTACGGATGTCGGTGCTCTACCACCTGCTTGCCGGAGAGGAAGCCCAGTGAGTCTGGTCATCAAGGGCGCTGCGCTGCTGGGCGGCGACAGCGCCGACCTGCTCGTCGAGGACGGCGTGATCCGTGAGGTCGGGTCGGTCACCGCGCCCAAGGGCTCGGAGACACTCGACGCCACCGGCCTGGTCGCCCTGCCCGGGCTCGTCGACCTGCACACCCACCTGCGCGAGCCCGGCCGGGAGGACGCCGAGACCGTGCTCAGCGGGTCCCGCGCCGCCGCGGTCGGCGGGTTCACCGCGATCCTGGCCATGGCCAACACCAGCCCGGTCACCGACACCGGCGAGGCCGCCGAGCGGGTGCTCGACCTGGGCCGGGCGGCCGGCCTGGTCGACGTGCAGCCGGTGGGTGCGGTCACCCGCGGCCTGGGCGGCGAGGAGCTCGCCGAGCTCGGCCTGATGGCGCGATCACGTGCCCGGGTCCGGGTGTTCTCCGACGACGGCCGGTGCGTGCACGACGCGCGGGTCATGCGCCGCGCGCTGGAGTACGTCAAGGCGTTCGGCGGCGTCATCAGCCAGCATGCCCAGGACCCCGACCTGGCGGGCCCCAGCGCCTGCTGCCACGAGGGCGAGCTGTCCGGACGCCTCGGGCTGCCCGGCTGGCCGGGTGTCGCCGAGGAGGTCATCGTCGCCCGCGACGTGATGCTGGCCCGGCACACCGGCTCCCGCGTGCACATCGCCCACGTCAGCACCGCCGGCTCGGTCGAGGTGCTGCGCTGGGCCAAGGCCCAGGGCATCCACGTCACGGCCGAGGTGACGCCGCACCACCTGCTGCTCACCACCGACCTGCTCGGCGGCTACGACCCGACGTTCAAGGTCAACCCGCCGCTGCGGCCCGACGAGGACGTCGCCGCGCTGCGGGCAGCGCTGGCCGACGGCACCATCGACGCGGTGGCCACCGACCACGCACCGCACGCGCGCCACGACAAGGAGCACGCCTTCGTCGACGCGGCCTTCGGCATGCTCGGG
Organism: uncultured Actinomycetota bacterium; assembly: GCA_963807335.1. Classification (GTDB taxonomy): domain Bacteria; phylum Actinomycetota; class Actinomycetes; order Propionibacteriales; family Nocardioidaceae; genus Nocardioides. The sequence continues at coordinate 60,191 of CAWEBT010000006.1, read as the reverse complement.
CTCGAGACGGCGCTGGCCGTCGTGCGCACCGCGATGGACGACGCCTTCACGTGGACCGACATCGCCAGGGTGATGTCGCAGGAGCCGGCGCGGATCGCCGGCCTGCCCACCCAGGGTGGCAGCCTGGCCGTCGGCGACCCGGCCCACCTCACCTTCGTCGACCCCGCAGCCTCGGTGACGGTGGACCGCGACGCCTCGGTCTCGAAGTCGCGCAACAACCCGTGGCACGGGCGGTCCCTCACCGGGGTCGTCGTGCACACGGTCTACTCCGGACACCTCACGGTGCGCGACGGGACGCTCGCCTGATCGAGGCCCGACTGGTCTGATCCACCTGTCCGCATGCCGGGGAGTCGTGGCGCGAGCACCATTTCGGTGGGACTCTCGACGCGGGACACCAAGGGGGAGACATGAACATTGCGGGACGAGTCGCCGACTGGCCGTCGAGCCGGGTCGAGGACCTGATCGCCGCTGGGCACGGTCACGACGGGGCAGATCGTGAGCTGTGTCCAGCGGTGATCCGCGCCGAGCCCGCCGCGGCACCCGTGCCGGTGGACGCTTCTGCATGAGTCGGACCTGGCGGGGCCGACCGCCGCCTCTACTCGGGCTGGTGTCGCAGCCGGCGCAGCGCCACGGCGCCGAGCACCACGAGGTTGATGACGACGAGGCCGAGGACGAACTCGGCCACGAACGCGGCTGTCAGGAACGTGCCGCTCCTGGACGCGTCGACGGCTGAGTAGACCGCGACGAGGGCGACACCCGCGAGGATCGCAAGCTGCGCCCGCGTCAGTCCGAGGCGGCGGGTGTTGGCGCCAGCAACAGGGCCATCGCCGCGCGCCCGGAACACCCGCACGGTCAGCGCGGCGATCCCGCTGATGACCAGCGTGAAGGCCAGGAACACCAGGAAAGCGGCCAGAGATCCGTCCTCGTTGACGTACGAGCTCATCAAGGCGAACAGGCCCAGCACGATGACGCCCACCACGACCTTCTCGCGCTTCGTCCAGTTCTCGATCCCGCGCACCTTGCACCTCCGACCGTCGGGAGCCCTTTCGAGAATGGCCCTGTGATCGGGGCGCGTCAAGGAGCGCGCGGTGGAGGCGGAGGACGCGGATCGTGAGCCGTGTCCAGCAGTGATCCTCGCCGAACCCGCCGCCGGACGGGTGCCCGGCGACACGTCGGCGTGAGGTAGGGTCGGCAGCGCTCGAACATCCTTTAACGATCCGTCCTGAGAGGCGGAGAAGGAGGTACGGCGTGCCGCGGCATGCACCTGCGATCCTGGTCCTCGAAGACGGCCGATCCTTCCACGGGAGGTCCTACGGCGCCGAGGGCGAGACCTTCGGCGAAGCCGTCTTCTCCACCGGTATGACCGGCTACCAGGAGACGCTCACCGATCCCAGCTACCACCGGCAGGTCGTCGTGATGACCGCGCCGCACGTCGGCAACACCGGCATGAACGACGAGGATCCGGAGTCGTCGCGCATCTGGGTGTCCGGCTACGTCGTCCGCGACCCGGCCCGGGTGCCCTCCAGCTGGCGCTCACGGCGCAGCCTCGAGGACGCGCTCCGCGACCAGGGCGTGGTCGGCATCAGCGACGTCGACACCCGAGCGCTGACCCGGCACCTGCGCGAGCGAGGTGCCATGCGCGTGGGCATCTCCTCGGCCGACACCACCGTCGAGGCCCTGCTCCAGCGGGTGCGCGAGTCCGGGGAGATGGCCGGCGCCAACCTGTCGGACGCCGTGTCCACGACCGAGGCGTACGTCGTGCCCGCCGTCGGCCCGCGACGGTTCACCGTGGCGGCCCTCGACCTGGGCATCAAGGCCAACACCCCGCGGATGATGAGCGAGCGCGGCATCGAGGTGCACGTGCTGCCCGCGGCGTCGACCATCGACGACGTGCTCGCCGTGCAGCCCGACGGGCTCTTCTTCTCCAACGGCCCCGGCGACCCGGCGGCCACCACCGGCCAGGTCGAGCTGCTGCAGGCCGCGCTGGAGCGGGGGATTCCGTACTTCGGCATCTGCTTCGGCAACCAGCTCTTCGGCCGGGCGCTCGGCTTCGACACCTACAAGCTGAAGTACGGCCACCGGGGCATCAACCAGCCCGTGCTGGACCGCACCACCGGCAAGGTCGAGGTCACCTCGCACAACCACGGTTTCGCGGTCCGGTGGCCGCACGACGGTGGGCGCGACCCGGTGGCGACGCCCTTCGGCGAGGCCACGGTCAGCCACGTCTGCCTCAACGACGACGTGGTCGAGGGGCTCGAGCTGCGTGACGACGGAGGAGCGCTGACGAGCTTCTCGGTCCAGTACCACCCCGAGGCCGCCGCCGGCCCGCGTGATGCGGCGTACCTCTTCGACCGGTTCTGCGACCTGATGGAGGGGAGGGCCTGATGCCCAAGCGCGAGGACATCAAGAGCGTCATGGTCATCGGCTCCGGGCCGATCATCATCGGCCAGGCCTGTGAGTTCGACTACTCGGGCACCCAGGCGTGCCGGGTGCTGCGGGCCGAGGGGCTGCGCGTCATCCTGGTCAACTCCAACCCGGCCACGATCATGACCGACCCGGAGTTCGCCGATGCGACCTACATCGAGCCGATCACCCCGGAGTACGTCGAGAAGGTCATCGCCAAGGAGCGCCCCGACGCGCTGCTGGCGACGCTGGGCGGGCAGACGGCCCTCAACACGGCGATGTCGCTGGCTGCCAGCGGCGTCCTGGAGAAGTACGGCGTGGAGCTGATCGGTGCCTCGATCGAGGCCATCGACCGCGGCGAGAACCGCCAGGTCTTCAAGAAGATCGTCGAGGAGCTCGGCGGCGAGTGCGCCCGCAGCGCCATCTGCCACTCGATCGACGACCTGCTGGCGGCGGCCGGTGACCTCGGCTACCCGATGGTGGTGCGGCCGTCGTTCACGATGGGCGGCACCGGCTCGGGCATGGCCTACGACGAGGCCGACCTGCGCCGCATCGGCGGCAGCGGCCTGGCCGCCAGCCCGACCACCGAGGTGCTCCTGGAGGAGTCGATCATCGGCTGGAAGGAGTACGAGCTCGAGGTCATGCGCGACACCGCCGACAACGTGGTGATCGTCTGCTCGATCGAGAACCTCGACCCGATGGGCGTCCACACCGGCGACTCGATCACCGTCGCGCCGGCGATGACGCTCACCGACCGCGAGTACCAGAACATGCGCGACCTCTCGATCGGCATCATCCGCTCGGTCGGCGTCGACACCGGCGGCTGCAACATCCAGTACGCCGTCAACCCGGCCGATGGCCGGCTGATCGTGATCGAGATGAACCCGCGCGTGTCGCGCTCGAGCGCGCTCGCCTCGAAGGCGACCGGATTCCCGATCGCCAAGATCGCCGCCAAGGTGGCGATCGGCTACACCCTCGACGAGATCCCCAACGACATCACCATGCGCGCCGACGGATCGAGCACCCCGGCCGCCTTCGAGCCGACGCTCGACTACGTCGTGGTGAAGGTGCCGCGGTTCGCCTTCGAGAAGTTCCCCGGCGCCGACCCGAGGCTGACCACGCACATGAAGTCGGTGGGGGAGGCGATGTCGATCGGGCGGAACTTCACCGAGGCGCTGCAGAAGGCGCTGCGCTCGCTGGAGAGCAAGGACGCCGTGTTCGACTTCGGGGTCTCCACCGCGCAGGAGCAGCCGACGTTGGACGAGCTGCTGGAGAAGTCCAGCATCCCGACCGACGGTCGCCTGCGCACGGTGATGGACTCGATCATCGCCGGCGCCTCGCCCGAACAGGTCCACGACGCCACCAGGATCGACCCGTGGTTCGTCGACCAGCTCTTCCTCATCAAGGAGGTCGCCGACGACGTCGCGGCCGCCCGGCAGCTCGACCACGAGACGCTGCGCCAGGCCAAGCGGCACGGCTTCTCCGACGCGCAGATCGGCCGCATCCGCGGCATGCGTGAGGACGTGGTCCGTGGCGTGCGGCACGCGCTCGGGCTGCGCCCGGTCTTCAAGACCGTCGACACCTGCGCGGCCGAGTTCGCGGCGGCCACGCCGTACCACTACTCGACCTACGAGGAGGAGTCCGAGGTCGCGCCGCGCGACAAGGAGGCGGTGATCATCCTCGGCAGCGGGCCCAACCGGATCGGGCAGGGCATCGAGTTCGACTACTCGTGCGTGCACGCGTCGCTGGCCCTGACCGAGGCCGGCTACGAGACGATCATGGTGAACTGCAACCCCGAGACGGTCTCGACCGACTACGACACGTCCGGCCGCCTCTACTTCGAGCCGCTGACCCTCGAGGACGTCCTCGAGATCGTGCACGCCGAGCAGCAGGCCGGTCCCGTCGCGGGCGTGATCTGCCAGCTCGGCGGTCAGACGCCGCTCGGGCTCGCTCGGGGCCTGGCCGAGGCCGGCGTACCCATCGTCGGGACCGCACCCGAGGCCATCGACCTCGCCGAGGACCGCGGCGCGTTCGGCCGGGTGCTGATGGAGGCCGGGCTGCCCGCGCCGAAGTTCGGCATGGCCACGTCGTGGGCCGACGCCCGCCGGATCGCCGCCAGCATCGGCTACCCGGTGCTGGTCCGGCCGTCGTACGTCCTGGGCGGTCGCGGCATGGAGATCGTGTACGACGACGACTCGCTGCGCGGCTACATCGACCGGGCCACCGAGATCAGTCCTGAGCACCCGGTGCTCGTGGACCGCTTCATCGACGATGCGGTCGAGATCGACGTGGACGCCATCTTCGACGGCGAGGAGCTCTTCCTCGGTGGCGTGATGGAGCACATCGAGGAGGCGGGCGTGCACTCGGGTGACTCGTCCTGCGCGCTGCCGCCGATCACCCTCGGGGCCTCCGAGATCACCCGCATCCGGCACGCCACCGAGGCCATCGCGCGCGGCGTGGGGGTGCTCGGACTGATCAACATCCAGTTCGCCCTCGCCGCCGACGTGCTCTACGTGCTGGAGGCGAACCCGCGTGCGTCGCGCACGGTGCCGTTCGTATCGAAGGCGACCGCGACACCGCTCGCCAAGGCAGCCGCCCGGGTGATGCTGGGTGAGTCGATCGCGGACCTGCGCACGGCCGGCGTGCTGCCCCGCACCGGGGACGGCGGCACGTTGCCGTCCGACGCCCCGATCGCGGTGAAGGAGGCGGTGATGCCGTTCAACCGCTTCATGACCTCCGAGGGGCGGCACGTCGACACCGTGCTGGGCCCGGAGATGAAGTCGACGGGCGAGGTCATGGGCTTCGACGCCGACTTCGGCACCGCGTTCGCCAAGGCGCAGACCGCTGCCTACGGATCGCTGCCCACCACCGGGCGGATCTTCGTCTCGGTCGCCAACCGCGACAAGCGCAACATGATCTTCCCGGTGAAGGTGCTCGCCGACCGTGGCTTCGAGATCCTGGCCACGCAGGGCACCGCTGAGGTGCTCCGCCGCAACGGCATCAAGGTCACGACCGTCCGCAAGCACCACGAGGGCGAGGGCCCCAACGGGGAGCGGACCACCGTGCAGCTGATCAACGACGGCGCGATCGACCTCGTCGTCAACACGCCGTACTCCACGGGCAACTCGGCGCGCCTGGACGGCTACGAGATCCGGACGGCGGCAGTGCTCGCCAACATCCCCTGCATCACGACCGTGCCCGGGCTGGGCGCGGCGGTGCAGGGCATCGAGGCGCTCAGCCGTGGCGAGGTCGGAGTGCGCAGCCTGCAGGAGTGGAACGCGATGTCGGCCGCCGCCTCGGCGGGGCTGCGGCCCTGATGGGTCCCTCGGCTGCCGGGCCGTACCGCCTGCTCTTCGACCACGCGTTCACCCGGCTGGATCCCGAGCAGGCGCACCACCTGGGGTTCGCGGCGATCCGCCTGGCGGCACCCCTGCTGCGGAGGACGCCGCGGCCGGGGTCCGCCGACCAGCGCGTGCGAGCCCTCGGGCTGACCTTCGACCACCCGCTCGGCCTGGCGGCTGGCTTCGACAAGAACGCTGTCGGCATCGACTCGCTGGCAGCCCTGGGCTTCGGGCACGTGGAGATCGGCACCGTCACCGCGCTGCCGCAGCCGGGCAACCCCCGGCCGCGGCTGTTCCGGCTGCCGCGCGACGGGGCCGTCGTCAACCGGATGGGCTTCAACAACGACGGCGCGACGGTCGTGGCGGACCGGATGGCCAGGCGGGCGCGCCAGGGCTCGTCCCGGGTCGTCACCGGCGTGAACATCGGCAAGTCGAAGGTGGTGCCCGACGACGACGCGGCCGCCGTGGAGGCCGACTACCGCACGAGCACCCGGCTGCTCACGCCGTACGCCGACTACCTGGTCGTCAACGTCTCCTCACCCAACACGCCCGGGCTGCGCAACCTCCAGGCCGTCGAGAAGCTCGAGCCGCTGCTGCGGGCGGTGCGTGACGAGGCCGACGCGAGCACCGACCGACGCGTGCCGCTGGTGGTCAAGATCGCCCCCGACCTCTCCGACGACGACGTGCTCGCCGTCGCGGACCTGGCGCTCGCCCTCGGCCTCGACGGCATCTCCGCGACCAACACCACGATCAGCCGCGACGGGCTGGCCTCCTCCGCCGACGAGGTCGCCGCTCTCGGCGCGGGCGGGCTCTCGGGTCGGCCGCTGACCGAGCGGGCGCTCCAGGTGATGCGGCTGCTGAAGGGCCGCGTCGGCGACGACCTCGTGCTGATCGGCGTCGGCGGCATCACCACCGTCGCCGACGCCCGGGCCCGGCTCGAGGCCGGCGCCACGTTGCTGCAGGCGTACTCGGCGTTCGTCTACGAGGGTCCCGGGTGGCCGCGACGCATCGTCGCCGGACTGGCCCGTGGGTGAGCGCGACCCGCTGCACGTCGTCGGGGAGGTGCTCGCCACCCGCCGGGCCGGCGCCTACCGGCACCTCACCATCGCCGCCCCGGGCATCCCGGAGCGGTTCCGCCCGGGCACGTTCGTCGCTGCATCGGTGGCTCCCACGCAGCTGGCCCGCCGGGCGCTGTGGATCCACCGGGTGGCCCGGACCGGTGCCTTCGGGCCGACGCTCGACGTCGTGGTCGAGCCGCGCGGCGTCGGGGGGACCTGGCTGGCCGACCTCGGCGTCGGATCGCGCCTCGAGCTCACCGGGCCGCTGGGCCGTCCGTTCGCGATCCCTCGGGAGCCGGTGGCCTGCCTGCTGGTCGGCGAGGGCTGCTCCGCGGCACCGCTGTTCCCCCTTGCGGAGCGGCTGGGCGAACGGCACGCGCCGGTGACCTTCCTGCTCTCCGGCACCGACGAGTCGCACCTGCTCGCCACCCGGGAGGCCCGCCGGCTGGCGCGTGCGGTGCAGGTCGTCACCGCCGACGGCTCCGTGGGCAGCCGCGGCGACGTGTCGAGCGTGCTGCGGGCGGCGATCGAGTCGACGGGCGCCGCCGTGGTCTACGCCGCGGGTCCGACCCCGGTGCTGCGGGCCGTCGCGGAGGCCTGCGCGCAGTTCGGGGTGCAGAGCCAGGTCGCGCTCGAGCAGCCGCTGCCCTGCGGCACCGGCCTGTGCCGCGGCTGCGTCATCGGGGTCCGCGACGCCGACGGCGAGGCGCACCAGGTCCGCGCCTGCGTCGACGGCCCGGTGCTGCCCGGTGACCGGGTCGACTGGGCCACCCTGGCGGGGGACGCGTCGTGACCCTGCACCTCGCGCACCCGGTGATGATCGCCTCGGGCTGTGGCGGCACCGGCCGCGAGCTCGCGCCGTACGTCGATCTCGACGGCCTGGCCTTCGTCACCCGCACCCTCACCCGGGACCCGCGCCCGGGTGGCCACGCGCCTCGGACGGCCGAGGCGCCCAGCGGGCTGCTCAACGTCGTCGGGCTCGACAACCCCGGCCTCGCCCGGTTCCTCGAGGAGGAGCTGCCCTGGCTGGTCCGCGCCGGCGCACAGGTCTTCGTGTCGGTGGCCGGGGCGACGCTGGGGGAGTACGCCGACCTCGCGCGCCGGGCCGGACGCGCTCCGGGCGTCGCCGGCATCGAGGTCAACGTGTCGGTGCCAGACCCGGTTGCCGCCGGGATCTTCGAGGCCCGCGAGCCGTTCCACGCCGCCAGCGCGGTCGCCGCCGTACGCCGCGAGACGCCCTCGGACCTGCCCGTGCTCGCCAAGCTCCGGCCCGACGCCAGCCGGGTCGTCGAGGCCGCTCGGGCGGTCAGCGAGGCCGGCGCGAGCGCCGTCGTGGTCGGCAACGCGGTGCCCGCGGCCATGCCCGACGGTCGGCCCGCCGGACTCAGCGGACCGGCCATCGCGCCCATCACGCTGCACTGCGTGACCGAGGTCTGCCGCCGGCTGCCCGACGTGACCGTGATCGGCTCCGGCGGCGTCAGTGACGCGGCCGGAGCACGCGCCCTGCTCTCGGCCGGTGCGGTCGCCGTACAGGTCGGCACCGCCCTGCTCCGTGACCCCACGACCGCCACGCGTCTCGTGGCCGAGCTCCAGGAGGACCAGTGACCCCAGCATCGGTTGAGCCGTTCGGTCGGCGTCTGCACCGCGCGATCGAGGAGCGGGGACGTTTCTGCGTGGGCATCGACCCGCATGCCGGGCTGCTCCGCGACTGGGGCCTGGCCGACGACGTGGCCGGGCTCGAGCGGTTCGCGCTCACCGTGGTCGAGGCGGTCGCGCCGGTGGTCGGCGTGGTGAAGCCGCAGAGCGCGTTCTACGAGCGATTCGGCAGCAGGGGCATCGCGGTCCTGGAGCGGGTCATCGCCGAGTCGCGGGCGTTGGGCGCGCTGGTGCTGCTCGACGTGAAGCGCGGCGACATCGGGTCGACCAGCCAGGCCTACGCCGACGCCTACCTGGACCCCGCCTCGCCCCTGGCGAGCGACGCGATCACGGCCAGCCCGTACCTCGGCGTCGGCTCGCTCGACCCGATGATCGACACCGCGCGGCGGCACGGCGCGGGCGTCTTCGTCCTCGCGCTCACCTCCAACAAGGAGGGTCCCGAGGTGCAGCACGCCCGCACCGCCGGGGGCACCGTCGCCGGCTCGGTGCTCGACCGCCTGCGTCGCCTCAACGAGGGCGCCGAGCCGCTCGGCGACGTCGGCGCCGTGATCGGTGCGACCATCGGCGACACCGGCGAGGACCTCTCGTTCAACGGGCCCATCCTCGCCCCCGGGTACGGCGCCCAGGGTGGCACCACCGCCGACCTGCTCCGGATCTTCGGCTCGGCCGCGCGCCACGTGCTGCCGTCGTCGTCCCGCGAGGTCCTGGCCGCCGGTCCCGACCCGACCGCCCTGCGCGACGCCGCCCGCCGGGGCAACGACGCGGTCGCGAGCCTGGGATCGGCGTGACGAGGCGCCGACTGCTCGTCCTCGGCCTCCTCGTCGGCATGCTCGCCGGCGCCGGCTGGGTGCTCTGGGACCGCACCCACCCGTCGTACTGCGAGGTCGTGGCCGACCGCCAGACCGAGCTCGCCGACCTGACCAGCGCCGGTGGTCAGGGGGTGCTGTTCGACGCGCTCGACATCTACCGCGACCTGCGCGACGCCGCGCCCGACGACATCGACGACGAGTGGGGACGGGTCATCGGTCGCCTCGAGATACTGGAGGAGGCGCTGAGAGACGCCGGCGTCGACCCCGAGACGTACGACGCGGAGCAACCGCCCGCCGACCTCGACGCCGAGCAGCGCGCCGCCATCGAGGGCGCGGCCCGCGAGCTCGGCAGCCGGACGACCGTGGACGCCATGGGCGAGCTCGAGCAGCAGGCCCTCGATGTGTGCCACACCCCGTTGTCCCAATAGACCCCGGCGTTGCTAGTCGACGTCGCCAATGACTAAATTGAGCCGCTGCCGACCGAACCTTCGCGAGCACCCCCACAGAACGAGGACCCACCCGTGGCTCTGCCCCCGCTCACTCCCGAACAGCGCCAGGCAGCGCTGGCGAAGGCCGCCGCCTCCCGTCGGGAGCGCGCCGAGGTCAAGAACCGGCTCAAGAACTCCGGTGCCTCGATCGCCGACGTGCTGAGCGAGGGCCAGCGCAACGAGGTGGTCGGCAAGATGCGCGTCATCGACCTGCTCCAGTCGATGCCCGGCCTCGGCAAGGTCCGGGCCCGCCAGACGATGGAACGCCTCGGCATCGCCGAGAGCCGCCGGGTACGCGGTCTGGGCACCAAGCAGGTGGCCGCGCTGGAGCGCGAGTTCGCCCCGGGCGAGTGACCGAACCGGACCCGGCCGCGGCGGTTGCGACCGCGCGGCCGTCCCGGCTCGTGGTGCTGGCCGGGCCGACGGCCGTGGGCAAGGGCACCGTGGCCGCCGACGTGCGCAAGCGGCACCCCGAGGTCTGGCTCTCCGTCTCCGCCACCACCCGCAAGCCGCGGCCGGGGGAGCAGGACGGCGTCCACTACTGGTTCGTCTCCGACGACGAGTTCGACGCGATGATCGAGCGCCGCGAGCTCCTCGAGTGGGCGGTGGTGCACAAGCGGGCGCGCTACGGCACCCCGCGCAAGCCCGTCGAGGAGGCGCTCGCGAAGGGCCTGCCCGCCCTGCTCGAGATCGACCTGCAGGGCGCCCGCCAGGTGCGCGAGACGATGCCGGGAGCCCGGTTCGTGTTCCTGATGCCGCCGTCCTGGGACGAGCTGGTGCGCCGGCTGGTCGGCCGCGGCACCGAGACCGACGAGGAACGCGAGCGTCGGCTCGAGACCGCGCGCGAGGAGCTGGCCGCCGAGGGCGAGTTCGACGTCACCATCGTCAACCACGAAGTTCACGCTGCGGCCGAGGAGTTGGTAGGCTTGATGGTGCTCGACGACGAACCTCCGTTCGACCTTTGATCGAGCGATCCCCTGCCATTGATTTGGCCGACAATCTGCGAGGCTGACGCGTGTCTTCACCCAACATCGCCGCGGTGGGCGTAACCAACCCCCCGATCGACGACCTGCTCACCAAGACCGACAGCAAGTACAAGCTGGTTCTCTACAGCGCCAAGCGTGCCCGGCAGATCAACGCCTACTACTCCCAGCTCGGCGAGGGGCTCCTCGAGTACGTCGGCCCGCTGGTCGACACGCACGTCCAGGAGAAGCCCCTCTCGATCGCGCTCCGCGAGATCGCCGGCGACCTGCTCACCTGTGAGGACGTCGACCCGGCCGAGCTCGCCGCCGAGGAGGCCGCCGCCAAGGCTGCCCGCGAAGAGAAGACCGCTGCCGACCCGTTCGCCTCCAGCGAGTAGTCGACCACCGCGTTGAGCACGAGCACTCCGCCCGGCTCCGACACCGAGGCCGCGTCCCCCACCGGGACGCGGCCCCGTGTCGTTCTGGGGGTGTCCGGCGGCATCGCCGCCTACAAGGCGTGCGAGGTGCTGCGCCGCTTCACCGAGTCCGGGTACGACGTCACGGTCGTGCCGACCGCGGCCGCCCTGCAGTTCGTGGGACCCGCCACCTGGTCCGCGCTCTCGGGCAAGCCCGTCTCCGCTGACGTCTGGACCGACGTGCACCAGGTCCCGCACGTGCGGATCGGCCAGTCCGCGGACCTCGTGGTCGTCGTACCGGCGACCGCCGACCTGCTCGGCAAGGCCGCCCACGGGCTGGCCGACGACCTGCTCACCAACACCCTGCTCACCGCGCGCTGCCCCGTGGTGTTCGCCCCCGCGATGCACACCGAGATGTGGGAGCACCCGGCCACCGTCGGCAACGTCGAGACCCTGCGCGCCCGTGGGCTCGTCGTGGTGGAGCCGGCTGAGGGCCGGCTGACCGGCCAGGACACGGGCAAGGGGCGGCTGCCCGACCCCGACGAGATCTTCGAGCTGTCCGTCCAGGTGCTCGCCCGCGCCGGACTCGCACCCGACCTCGTCGGCCGTCGGGTCGTGGTGTCGGCGGGTGGCACGCGCGAACGCCTCGACCCGGTGCGGTTCCTGGGCAATCGCTCGTCCGGCCTGCAGGGCTACGCGCTGGCCCGAGCCGCCGCCGCCCGCGGTGCCTCGGTGACGCTGGTGAGCGCCAACGTCTCCCTCGCCGACCCCGCTGGGGTCACCGTGACGCGCGTCGAGACCACCGCCGAGCTGCGCGATGCGGTCGTGGCCGCCGCGGCCGGGGCAGACGCGGTCGTGATGGCCGCCGCCCCCGCCGACTTCCGGCCCGCCGCGGTCAGCGAGCACAAGATCAAGAAGGCCGCCGACGGCTCATCGCCGGCGATCGAGCTGACCCAGAACCCCGACATCCTGGCCGAGATCTCGCACCACCGGCCCCGTCCGGGAGCGGTGGTCGTCGGGTTCGCCGCCGAGACCGGTGACGACACCGCATCGGTCCTCGAGCTGGCTGCGGCCAAGCTGGCCCGCAAGGGCTGCGACCTGCTCGTGGTCAACGACGTGAGCGGCGGCGCCGTGTTCGGCAGCCCGGACAACGAGGCGGTCGTCCTCGGCGCCGACGGCGGTCGACGCGCCGTACCCCGTGGCTCGAAGGCGTCGCTGGCCCACGTCGTTTGGGACGAAGTGGCGTCGAGGCTGCAAGATTGAGACCGCCGTCCCGGCCCTCGGGACGACCGATATCGTTGACCGTCAACACCAATCGATGCGGGAGTGGCAACTGTGGCTGGACGTCTTTTCACCTCGGAGTCGGTGACCGAGGGTCACCCCGACAAGATCGCCGACCAGATCAGCGACTCGGTCCTGGACGCCCTGCTCGAGCAGGACCCGCACAGCCGGGTGGCCGTCGAGACGCTCCTGACGACCGGTCTCGTGGTCGTCGCCGGCGAGGTGTCCACCACCGGCTACGTCGACATCAAGCAGAAGGTCCGTGACCGGATCCTCGCCATCGGCTACGACTCCTCGGCCAAGGGCTTCGACGGCGCCTCGTGCGGAGTCATGGTCGCCATCGGCGGCCAGTCCGGCGACATCGCCCAGGGGGTCGACACCGGCCACGAGAGCCGCACCGGCTCGGTCGACGCGATGGACAAGCAGGGCGCCGGCGACCAGGGGCTGATGTTCGGCTACGCGTGCGACGACACCGACGTGTTGATGCCGCTCCCGATCGTGATCGCCCAGCGGCTCGCCGAGAAGCTCTCCGCGGTCCGCAAGGACGGCACGCTCGACTACCTGCGGCCCGACGGCAAGACCCAGGTCACCATCGAGTACGACGACAACAACAGCCCGGTCCGCGTCGACACCGTCGTGCTGTCCACGCAGCACTCCGAGGACACCGAGCTCGGCACCCTCGAGAGCGACATCAAGAAGCACGTCATCGACCCGGTCCTCGACACCTTCTCCATCCCGTCCGAGGGCTACCGGCTGCTGGTCAACCCGACCGGTCGCTTCGTCGTCGGCGGTCCGATGGGGGACGCGGGCCTGACCGGCCGCAAGATCATCGTCGACACCTACGGCGGCATGGCGCGTCACGGTGGCGGCGCCTTCTCCGGCAAGGACCCGTCGAAGGTCGACCGCTCGGCCGCCTACGCCATGCGCTGGGTCGCCAAGAACGTGGTGGCCGCCGGCCTGGCCCGCCGTTGCGAGGTGCAGGTCGCCTACGCGATCGGCAAGGCCCAGCCCGTGGGCGTCTTCATCGAGACGTTCGGCACCGGCACCGTCTCCGACGAGCGGATCCAGCAGGCCGTCCTCGAGGTCTTCGACCTGCGACCGGCCGCGATCATCCGCGACCTCGACCTGCTCCGCCCGATCTACGCCATGACCGCGGCGTACGGCCACTTCGGCCGCGAGCTGCCGGAGTTCACCTGGGAGCGCACCGACCGCGCCGACGCGTTGAAGGCTGCTGTCGGGGGGTGAGGGTGTTCGCTGGGATTCACCGGATATCCGGTGAATCCTGGGGTTAGTGACCATTGCAACGGTCACTAACCCCAGGACTCGCGCGCAAACCCTGGCCCGATCTGGGGCTGTCGGCCGGCGCTGATAGACATCTGCCATGACGGCGAGTGGTGGGCAGGCGGGCGGCCAGGCCGACATGCTGCCCGGGCTGCGCGCCGCCGTGCGGGACTCCCGGTCCAAGGCCGCCGCGACCCGCACCCGCAAGGCCGCCGAGGCCGAGCCCGCCGCGGTCGACCCGGTCGCCCGGGTGCTCGTCGACGTGCCGCTGGCCCATCTTGACCGACCCTTCGACTACACCGTGCCCGTCAAGATGGCCGAGACGGCCGTGCCGGGCGCGCGCGTCAAGGTCCGCTTCGCCGGTCAGGACGTCGACGGGTACGTCGTCGAGCGCGCGGCGACCAGCGACCACACCGGCCGGCTCGCCCCCTTGCGCAGGGTGGTCAGTGCCGAGCCCGTGCTGGCGCCCGAGGTCGCGGCGCTCACCGCCGCCGTCGCCGAGCGGTACGCCGGGTCGCGGGCCGACGTGCTCCGCCTCGCCGTGCCGCCGCGGCATGCCACGACCGAGAAGGAGCCATCGGTCCCGGCCGAGCCCGTGGTGGCCGACCCACTCGCCGCGCGGGACGCGTGGGCCGCCCACGAGCACGCGGCCGCGTTCCTCACCCACCTCGCCTCCGGCGGTGCGCCGCGTGCGGTCTGGAACCCGCCCCCCGGCGCCGACTGGCCGACGCTCGTCGCCCATGCGGCGGCGCTCACCGTCGCCGGCGGTCGCGGTGTCCTGGTCTGCGTCCCCGACAAGCGCGACGTCGAGCGGGTGTCCGCGGCCCTCGACACGGTCCTGGGCGCCGGTCGCCACGTCGCGCTCACCGCCGACAGCGGGCCCGCCGAGCGCTACCGCCAGTTCCTGCTGGTCTCGCGCGGTGCCGCGCACGTCGTCGTCGGCACCCGCTCCGCGGCGTTCGCGCCGGTGCGCAGGCTCGGCCTGGTCGTCATCTGGGACGACGGTGACGACCTGCACGCCGAGCCCCGCGCGCCGTACCCCCACTCACGGGAGGTCCTGCTCCTGCGCGCCGAGCAGCAGGGCGCCGCCGCCCTGGTGGGCGGCTTCGCCCGCACCTGCGAGGCCGACTACCTCCTGCGCACCGCGTGGGCGCGACCCCTGGTCGCCAGTCGGGAGCACGTCCGGGCCCAGGTCTCGACGGCGGTGGTGCCCGGCGAGGACCGCGCCATCGGCACCCGGATCCCGAGCCCTGTGCGCGACCTCGTCCGAGACGCGCTCCGGCACGGACCGGTGCTCGTCCAGACCCCACGACAGGGGTACGTCGCCTCGCTCGCGTGCGAGCGCTGCCGCACGCCGGCACGCTGCAGCGAGTGCGCCGGACCGCTCCTGCTGGCCGGGCCCACGGCGCCGCCGCACTGCCGGTGGTGCGGCCACGAGGCGCTGGGCTGGGCCTGTCGCGAGTGCGGCCACCGGGGACTGCGGGCCCCGGTGCTCGGTGACGCGCGCACCGCCGAGGAGCTCGGCCGGATGTTCGCGAGCACCACCATCCGCACCTCCAGCGGGGACCACGTCCGGGTCAGCGTGCCCGACCGGCCCGAGATCGTCGTCGCCACCCCCGGCGCCGAGCCGGTCGCCGAGGACGGCTTCGCGGGCGTGGTCATCCTCGACACCTGGCTGACACTCGCCCGCACCGACCTGCGCACCGACGAGGAGGCGCTGCGCCGCTGGCTGGGGGCGGCCGCGCTGGTTCGCCCGGGCGGCAGGGTCATCGCGGTCGGCGACCCGGCCCACCCCGCCCTGCAGGCACTGGTCCGGTGGGACCCCGCTGGGTTCGCCACCCGTGAGAACGACCAGCGCCTGGCCACCCACCTGCCGCCGGCCGTCCGGCTGGCCACCGTCACCGGTGATCCGGGGGCCGTCGACGATGCGCTCACCCTGCTGGCCCCGCCCGACGGCGCCGAGGTGCTGGGTCCGGTCGTCATCAGCGACGACCCGGCCTCCGGCGAGGTCCGGCTCGTCGTCCGGGTGCCCCGCTCGCTCGGAGCCGCCCTGTCCACCGCGCTCGGCGAGCTCCAGCGGCTGCGTTCGGCGCGCAAGCTCGACGCCGTACGCATCCAGGTCGACCCACCGTCGATGTGAGGCCCACGGTGCCACCGGTCGCCCGCGGCGGCCGGCGTGCGGGCAGTCCCTAGACTGGCCTGCGCTCAACCACGAGCACCGAGAACGAGGAGACTGCGTGGCCGTCCAGCCCATCCGCCTGTTCGGCGATCCCATCCTTCGCAAGCCCGCCGTGGCGGTCGACTCCTTCGACAAGGAGCTGCGTGCGCTGGTCCAGGACCTCACCGACACCATGCTGGATGCACCGGGCGCCGGGCTGGCCGCGCCCCAGATCGGCGTCGGGCTGCGGGTCTTCACCTGGAACGTGCACGGCGAGGTGGGCCACCTGGTCAACCCTGCTCTCACCCTCTCCGACGAGCAGCAGGACGGCGCCGAGGGGTGCCTGTCGCTGCCCGAGCTGACCTTCGACTGCCTGCGGGCCCTGTCGGTGGTCGCCACCGGCTTCGACATGTACGGCGAGCCGGTGCGCATCGAGACCTCCGAGCTGCTCGCCCGGGCCATCCAGCACGAGACCGATCACCTCGACGGGATCCTCTTCCTGGACCGGCTCGACACGGTGGCGCGCAAGGCCGCGATGAAGGAGATCCGCGAGTCGGAGTGGTTCGGCCTCGAGCAGCCGACCGTACGCGTCAGCCCCCATGCGACCAACGGGCTCGGGTTCTGATGCGGGTCGTCTTCGCCGGCACCCCGGAGGTCGCCCTCCCGGCCCTCGACGCGATCGTCGCCTCCGGTCACGAGCTCGTCGGCGTCATCACGCGTCCCGACGCTCCCTCCGGACGCGGTCGCAGGCTGGTCGCCAGCCCGGTCGCCGTCCGGGCCGAGGAGCTCGGGGTCCCGGTGCTCAAGCCCGAGCATCCGCGGGACGCCGACTTCCAGGCCGAGCTCGCCGCGCTCCGGCCCGACTGCTGCCCGGTGGTCGCCTACGGCGCGATGCTGCCGCAGAGCGCGCTCGACATCCCCGTGCACGGCTGGGTGAACCTGCACTTCTCGGTCCTCCCCGCCTGGCGTGGTGCGGCGCCGGTGCAGCACTCGGTCTGGGCCGGCGACGAGGTGACCGGCGCGACCACCTTCCGCATCGTCAAGGCACTCGACGCGGGGCCGGTGTTCGGGGTGATGACCGAGCGCATCCGCGACACCGACACGTCCGGGGACCTGCTCGAGCGACTGGCCGAGTTCGGCGCAGGACTGCTCGTCAAGACGCTCGACGGCATCGAGGCGGGTGAGCTGGAGCCTCGCGAGCAGTCGACCGAGGGCATCTCGTCCGCCCCCAAGATCGCCGTCGAGCAGGCACAGGTCGACTGGCACGAGCGGGCGACCGCGGTGGACCGCCGGGTGCGCGCCTGCACGCCGGCACCCGGCGCCTGGACGACGTTCGAGGGCGAGCGGTTCAAGCTGGGCCCGGTCGTCCCGGTGGCCGACCACGAGGAGCTGGAGCCCGGGCTGCTCGAGGTCACCAAGAGCGCGGTGTACGCCGGCACGGCGCGCGGCGTCGTACGGCTGGGCGACGTCCAGGCGAAGGGCAAGAAGCTGATGCCCGCCGCCGACTGGGCGCGCGGCGTACGTCTGGAGTCCGGTGCCCGACTCGGCGACTAGGGTGCGACCCGTGAGCAGGAAGGCCCGTCCCGAGGACATCGACGACATCTGCATGTCGTTGCCCGAGGTCGAGCTCGGCGTCTCGTGGGGCGACCGGCCGACCTACAAGGTGCCGGCCGGCGGCAAGGGCAAGGGCTTCGTGCTGTTCCGCATGCCCCACAAGACCGCCGTGGATCCCGAGACAGGCGAGATGTACGACGACCTCGTCGTCATCATCACGCCGACCGAGGTCGAGAAGATGGCGCTCGTCGAGGACGAGTCGACGCCGTTCTTCACCATCGACCACTTCAAGGGCTTCAATGCGGTCCTCGTGCAACAGAGCCGCCTCGGCGAGATCACCCGCGACGAGCTGGCCGAGATCATCACCGACGCCTGGGCGCATCGGGCCCCCAAGAGGCTCGTCAAGCAATACTTCGCCGATGGCTGAACGACGGATGGTCCGCGCCGACCCGGCCCGGCTCGCGGCGTACGACGTGCTCAAGGCGGTCCGGGTCGACGACGCCTACACCAACCTCGTGCTGCCGCACGTGCTGCGCGAGCACGGGCTCGGCGGTCGCGACGCGGCGTTCGTCACCGAGCTGGTCTCCGGGACCCTGCGCGGCCGGGGCACCTACGACGCCGTCATCGACGCCTGCCTCTCCAAGCCCAAGCTCGAGGCGAAGGTGCGAGACGCACTGCGCCTCGGCGTCCACCAGCTCCTCGGCATGCGCGTGCCCGACCATGCCGCGATCTCGTCCAGCGTCGACCTGGTCCGCGCCCGCGTCGGCCAGGGGCCGGCCGGTCTCACCAACGCGGTGCTGCGCAAGGTCTCGCAGCACGATCTCGACGGCTGGGTACGCCGCGTCGCACCCGACCCGGGCAGCGACCCCGTCGGCTACGCCTCCGTGGCCTACTCCCATCCCCGGTGGGTGGTCGAGGAGCTCACGCGCGCCGTCGGGACCGCCGAGATCGACGCCCTGCTGGCGGCCGACAACCAGGCGCCCCGCGTCGTGCTGGCCGCGAGGCCCGGCCGGGTCGACCGGACCGAGCTGCCCGGGGAGCCCACGCCCTTCTCGCCGTACGGCGTGGTGCTGGCCGCCGGCGACCCCGGGGCCGTCCCCGCGGTGGCGGAGGGTCGCGCGGGCGTGCAGGACGAGGGCTCCCAGCTCGTCTCGGTCGCCCTGGCCCGGGCCGACGTCGGTCGGCCGGGCGGCGAGACCTGGCTCGACCTGTGCGCCGGACCGGGAGGCAAGGCTGCGCTGCTGGCCGGGCTCGCGGCCGCCCAGGGCGCCGGCGTGATCGCCGCAGAGCGCCAGCACCACCGCTCCCTCCTCGTCCGTCGCAACCTGAGCGGCGCCGACGGCGTGCTCGGTCTCGTGACCGCCGACGGCACGGTGCCGCCGTGGGCGCCGGGCTCCTTCGACCGGGTGCTCGTCGACGCGCCCTGCTCGGGACTCGGTGCGCTGCGACGTCGGCCCGAGGCACGCTGGCGACGGACCCTCGGCGACGTGGCCGACCTGGTGCCGCTCCAGGAGGCCCTGCTCGAGTCCGCCATCGACAGCGTCCGGCCCGGGGGAGTGGTGCTCTACGCGACCTGCTCGCCGGTCGTGGCCGAGACGCGCGGTGTCGTCGAAGCCGTGCTGGCTCGCCGGTCCGATGCCCGGCTCGACGATGTCCGCGCGCTGCTCGGCGACGTGCCCGACTGTGCCGGACCGCTGCCCGGCACCGTCCAGCTCTGGCCGCATCGGCACCACACCGACGCGATGTTCATGGCGCTGCTCCGGCGCAACCCGTAGCAGGAACGTCCCCCATTTCAGCCTTGGCAAGCGCCCGGGCGGGTGGTGGGATGGTGAGCCCACGAACTCGGGGGAGTTGTTCTCATGCGCGGTACTGGGCGGTGCGTCGCCACGTCGGTGGTGGCCCTTGCCGCGAGCCTTGTCCTGGGGTCGCCGGCCAGCGCGGCCGACAGCTACGTCGTGCACGGCACCACGAGGCTCGACGACCAGACCTTCTTGACCTATGTGCCCTGCGCGGGCTTCTTCGCCTCCGGCGCCACCGTCCCCGGCCTGCGGATCAACCGTGGCCCGGAGGCGGCGCCGCTCGGTCGTCGCAGCTTCGGCCTGGCCATGAAAGGCGCCGGCACTGCCGCCGGGGTAGTCCGCCACACGACCTCGTTGGGCCTGCTCGGCGACGTCGCGATGTCGGTCAACCCCGCCCAGGCGACCAAGGGCGTCGCCTACGTCTGGTACGTCTCGCCCGACCTGGCTGCCGGCCAGGCGTGGCTCGGCCGGGCCGACCTCGCCGCGGCGCGGGGGTGGCAGCGGGTCGACGTATCGGCGGCGACCTTCACCTGGCGGGTCTACGACCTGGCCAGCCGCCGGCCGCTGGGCGAGCCCGCCCGTGCACTCCTGCCCGACTTCGTCGCCGGCCACGGCGACGGGCCCGGCTACGTCGTCGCCGGGTTCGGCTGCGACGGCACCTCGTTCAACATCGACGCCGTCGGCTACGGGCCGTCGACCTATGACCTCGAAGGCTTCGTCGCCACGACCAGCATCGAGGCCGAGCGTGCCGTCGTCGGGCAGCCGGTCACGGTGCGCGGCTGGTCCGAGCGGGCCACTGGCCAGCGGTTGGGCGACCCGTTGGTCCTCGAACGTCTGGTGCCGGGCACCAGCAAGTGGGAGCCGGTCACCGGACCGATCTTCGCCGGCCCCGACGCGGTGGTGCGCGCCACGGTGGAGCCTGACGTGCCGACGTACTTCCGCTGGCGGATGGCCGACTCCGAGTACGCCGATGCCAACGTGAGCGAGCCCGTGCGGGTCGACTCGGTCGTCCGGGTCGAGCCCGGCGGCGACCCGACGCCGACTCCGACGCCGACGCCGACGCCGAATTCAGGGCCGGCGCCGTCGCCGGCGCAGACGCAGACGCCGTCGCCGTCGCCGTCGCCGACTTCAGGGCAGACGCCGTCGCCGTCGCAGACGCAGGCGCCGACCCAGACGCAGACACCGGAGCCGACGCCGTAGCCCGGTCACTCGACGAGGTGCCGCAGGTAGGCCTCCGGGGTCGACAGGAAGCGCCGCCAGTGGTCGACCAGTGCCAGGTCGGCCCACGGGCTCTCTCGCAGGCCCCAGTCGCCGACCTCGAGGATGCGCGCGCCGGGCAGGGCTGCGAGCACCGGTGAGTGGGTCGCGCAGAGCACCTGCCCGCCGCGGTCCACGAGCTCGAGCAGCGTGCCGACGAGGCTGAGGGTCGAGGTGAACGAAAGCGCGGCCTCGGGTTCGTCGAGGCAGTAGAAGCCACTGGAGTCGAACCGGCTGGCGAGCACGCTCAGGAACGACTCGCCGTGGCTCATCTCGTGGAAGACCGGATCGCGCTTGCCCGGGTTCTGCTCCAAGAAGGTGTACCAGCCGTGCATCGTCTCCGCGCGCAGGAAGAAGCCCCACCTGCCTGATCCGAGCCCACGCTCGAGCCGCAGTGCGGACGACAACGGTGACTCGCTGGGCCGAGTGGTGTGGACGCCCTGGTTCGAGCCGCCCTCGGGGGAGAGGCCGTAGGCGACGGCGATGCCCTCGACCAGGGTCGACTTCCCCGAGCCGTTCTCACCGACGAGGAACGTCACCCCCTTGTCGAGGACGAGGCCCTCCTCCACGACCTGTCGGACGGCCGGGATGGTCATCGGCCACAGGTCGGCGTCGGGTCGGCGGTCCGGCCACGTGTCGACGCGCAGCACCGGTGGCTGGTCGAAGTCCATGGGCGACACGCTACGGCTCGCTAGGTTGGTCCCGTGCCTTCGCCATTCGTCGAGATCGAGGTCGACAACCGGGTCGTCAAGGTGACCAACCCGGACCGCGTCTACTTCCCCGAGTCGGGTGCCACGAAGCTCGACCTGGTGGAGTACTACCGCTCCGTCGGCCCGGGCATCGTCAACGCCCTGTTCGAGCGGCCGTGCATGCTGCACCGCTTTCCGAAGGGGCTCGCGGGCGACAAGGTGCACCAGAAGCGGCTGCCGGCGGGCGCCCCCGACTGGGTCGAGACCGTCGAGCTCTTCTTCCCGCGCTGGAAGCGCACCGCCGACGAGCTGTGCGTGACCGAGCTGGGCGCCGTGCTCTGGGCGGTGCAGATGTCGACGGTGGAGTTCCACCCCTGGAACAGCCGGCGCTCCGACACCGAGCAGCCCGACGAGTGGCGCATCGATCTCGACCCCGGGCCGGAGTGCGACTTCGCGACCGTCCAGCGGGTCGCCCACGTCGCGCACGAGGTGCTCGACGACCTGGGAGCGGTCGGCTTCCCCAAGACGTCGGGCGGCTCGGGGCTGCACATCTACGTGCGGATCCCGCCCGACCACGGCTTCAAGGCGGTACGCCGCGCGGCACTCGCCTTCGCGCGGGAGGTCGAACGCCGCGCACCCGAGGACGTGACGACCGCGTGGTGGCGCAAGGACCGGGACCCGCGACACCTGTTCGTCGACTACAACCAGAACGCCCGCGACCACACCATCGCCGCGGCGTACTCCGTGCGCGGGTTCGCCGACGCCCGCGTGTCCGCGCCCATCGGCTGGAACGAGGTCGACGCGGTAACCCCCCACGACTTCACGATCTTCACGATGCCCGACCGCTTCGCGTCCATCGGCGACCTGCACGCCGACATCGACGACCACGCGTTCGACATCGCGCCGCTGCTCGAGTGGGCCGATCGCGACGAGGCCGAGGGGGCCGGGGCGCCCGAGGCGCCCGAGGCGGACGACAGCGACTGAGGCGGTCCACCTAGGATCGGGACGTGGGTATCCAGATCACGCCAAGCATCCTGAACGCCGACTTCGCCAACCTGGCGACCGAGCTGGGCAGGATCGGGTCCGCCGACTGGGTGCACGTCGACGTGATGGACAACCACTTCGTGCCCAACCTGACGTTCGGTCCGGCGATGGTCGAGGCGCTCGCGCGATCCACCGACCTGCCCATCGACGCGCACCTGATGATCGAGGACGCCGACCGCAACGCGATGGCGTACGTCGAGGCGGGTGCCTCCAGCGTCACCTTCCACGTCGAGGCGGCCAAGGCGCCGGTGCGGCTGGCCCGCGAGATCAGGGCTGCCGGCGCGCGCGCCTCGATGGCGCTGAATCCGGCCACCCCGATCGAGCCCTACGAGGCGATGCTGCCCGAGCTCGACATGCTGCTGATCATGACCGTCGAGCCGGGGTTCGGCGGCCAGAAGTTCCTCGACCTGTGCCTGCCGAAGATCCGCCGGGCCCGTGAGCTGATGCAGAAGCACGGGGTCGAGACCTGGCTGCAGGTCGACGGAGGAGTGTCGCTCGAGACGATCGAGCGGTGTGCCGAGGCCGGCGCGGACGTCTTCGTGGCGGGGTCGGCCGTCTACACCGCCGACGACCCGGACGCGATGGTGGCCGCTCTTCGGGCTCGTGCCGTGGCGGTCAGCCCGCCGAGCTGACCGGTGGTGCGGTGAGCTCGCCGGCTCGGGTCTGCAGGATCCGGCGAGCCGTGTCGAGGGCCAGAGGTCGCTCGGGGGTGCACACGGCGGCCAGCAGCCCCTCGATGAGGGAATAGACCTCGCGCACCTCATCGGAGTCGTAGTCCTGGCGCAGGGTCACCGTCACAAGACTGCGCTCCCGGTCGCGGGCCTCGGCGATGACGAGGTGGGTGCCCGGGTCGGAGCGATGGACCTCCTGCCAGGCGAGCCAGACGCGGGCGCTGCGGATCCCCTCCTCCGAGCCGTTCGGGAGGAAGGCGGCAATGCCGCGGCTCCCCAGCTCGGACCAGATCTGGCGCTCCCTCACCTTGAACGCGCGATGGGCCGCGACACGCATGATGTGCTCGCGGTTGCCGTAGTGGTGCATCAAGGAACTGGGGCTGATGCCCGTCGTCCGGCCCAACGCGCGCAGCGTCACGCCGGTCGGACCATGCAGTGCCAGCAGGTAGTTGACGCCCCACACCAGAGTGTCAGTGCGGGACGGAGCATCGACGAGTCGTGGCATGTCTCCAGCCCAACAGACGGCACGGACATCCGTGATCGGTTGTCCACAGGCCGTCGGCGGTCGAGCCCGGCTCGGTCCCTGCTTCGAGGGGTCCGACCGGATTGTTGGAACGTTCGCGCAACGTGTGTTGCGCGAACGTTCCACCAAGTCCGGCCGGCCCGCTAGTGCGAACGTTCCACCACCACGCCTTGCGCGAACGTTCCAACAACGCCACGTGCCTGCCCGAGATCGGGGGGCCCTCGAGCGGCCGCACCATCGACCGACCGCATGGCGCTGCCCACGTGCCCCACCTCACGCCCGGGAATGAACCCGACTGTGGGAGGCTTGATCCCAGCAAGAGCCAATGCTCGCGTGCTCTGGGGGCGGTGAAACTCCGCACCGGCGGTGAAAGTCCGCGACCCGGTCACCACCAGTGACCGGTTGACCAGGTGCAACTCCTGGACCGACGGTCAAAGTCCGGATGGAAAGCGCACGCAAGCGAGGCCAACGTGGTCGACCGTGGAGGTCGTCCGCGGCGACCCCGCTTCCATGCCCCCGCAGCGTCCGCGACCGGACCCGGAGGCAGGTGCGAGACCCAGATGACGTTCAGCACCGCTGAGCACGAGGCGATGCGCCGTGCCCTCGCCCTCGCCGCCACTCCGGGAGTCCCGCTCGGGCCGAACCCCCGGGTCGGCTGCGTCCTGATCCGGGACGACGGCGCCGTCGTCGCCGCCGGCCACCACCGGGGAGCCGGCAGCCCGCACGCCGAGGTGGACGCGATCTCCGCCGCCGGCGACCGTGCGCGCGGGACCACCGCGGTGGTCACCCTCGAGCCCTGCAACCACACGGGCCGCACCGGTCCCTGCTCAGAGGCCCTCCTGGCCGCCGGCGTACGCCGCGTGGTCTTCGCCCAGTCCGACGGCAGTCCCGTGGCTCGGGGAGGGGCGGAGCGGCTGGCCGAGGTCGGCATCGAGACCGAGGGCGGACTCTGCGCCGACGAGGCCCGCGCGCTCAACCGTGCCTGGACCTTCGCCGTCGACCACGCGCGGCCGTTCGTGACCTGGAAGTTCGCCACCACGCTCGACGGGCGCAGCGCCGCCGTCGACGGCACGTCGCGCTGGGTGTCCGGCGAGGCCGCGCGCCGCGACACCCACCGGCTGCGAGCGCTGAGCGACGTCATGCTGGTCGGCAGCAACACCGTCGCCGTCGACGACCCGCTGCTGACCGTCCGCGACGACGGCGACGTGCCGCTGCCGCAGCAGCCCCTGCGCGTGGTGATGGGGGAGCGCGACCTCGACCCCACCCGCCGGGTGTTCGGGGACGACGCCGAGACGCTGCACCTCCGCACCCGCGACCCCCACGCCGCGCTCGCCGAGGTCTTCGTCCTCGGCCGCCAGCACGTCTTCCTCGAGGGCGGGCCGACCCTGGCAGCCGCCTTCCTCCGTGCCGGCCTCGTCGACGAGGTCGTCGCCTACGTCGCGCCGATGCTCCTGGGCTCCGGACGCAGCGCCGTCGCCGACCTCGGCATCACCACGATCGCCGACGCGCTCCGGCTGACGATCACCGACGTGGCGCTGCTCGGCAGCGGCGACCCGGACCCGACCGTGCGAATCACCATGACCCCACCCGAGGAGAGCTAGGAATGTTCACCGGCATCGTGGAAGAACTCGGCACCGTCGCCGCCCTCGAACGGCTCGACGACGCCGCCCGCATCACCATCGACTGCGGCCTGCTCGACGACGTGCGCACCGGCGACTCCATCGCCGTCAACGGCTGCTGCCTGACGGTCACCGAGCACGACGGGCGGCGCTGGACCGCCGACGTCATGCAGGAGTCCCTCGACCGGACCAGCCTCGGCAGCCTCGGCGAGGGTGACCAGGTCAACCTCGAGCGCGCGATGCTCGTCTCGGCCCGGCTCGGCGGCCACATCGTGCAGGGCCACGTCGACGGGTTCGGCACGATCGTGGCGCGCCGTCCCAGCGAGCACTGGGAGATCCTCGAGATCTCCCTGCCGCCCGGGCTCGCGCCCCTGCTGGTCGAGAAGGGCTCCATCGCCGTCGACGGGGTGAGCCTCACCGTGGTCACGGTCGACGACGAGTCGTTCACCGTCTCGCTGATCCCGGAGACCTTGGCCCGCACCACGCTCGGCACCCGCTCGGTCGGTGACCGGGTCAATCTCGAGGTGGACGTCGTCGCCAAGCACGTGGCGCGACTCGTCGCCGCCTACCTACCCCAGGAGAACTGATGCTCGACTGGCTCCTCCACGGCACCATCCCCGTCGCGGGTGGGCTGCTGTTCGTCCGTGAGGTCGTCGGCAACCTGTTCGGCCTCGGCAGTGCGCTGCTCGGCATGAGGCGCCTCGTGTGGGCCTGGCCCGTCGGCGTGGTCGGCAACGTGCTGCTCTTCACGGTCTTCGTGTCCGGCCAGATCAGCGGGGCCACGACGGAGCCCCTGTGGGGCCAGGCCGGCCGTCAGGTCTTCTTCGCCGTGGTGAGCGTCTACGGCTGGTGGCGCTGGTCGCAGGCCAGCCGCCACGGTGCCGCCGCGGACGGCGGCGCCATCACCCCGCGCTGGGCGACCCGGACCGAGCGGATCCAGCTGCTCGCCCTGGCCGTCGTCGGCTACGGCGTCGCGTACGCCGCGCTGACCCAGGTCGGCTCGTACGGCCCGCCGACGGAGGCGTGGATCCTGGCCGGCTCGATGCTCGCGACGTACGGCATGGCCCGCGGGTGGGTGGAGTTCTGGCTCGTCTGGCTGCTCGTCGACATCGTCGGCGTCACCTCGCTCGTGCGGGCCGGCTACTACCCGACCGCGGGGATGTACGTGTTCTACGCGTTCTTCGTCGTGGTCGGCTTCTTCGTCTGGTGGCGAGCCGAGCGCGAGTCGCACACTCCGCAGCGCGAGAGGGAGCTGGTGTCATGAGCATCCGACTGGACTCCGTGGAACGCGCGGTCGCCGACATCGCGGCGGGCAAGGCCGTCGTCGTGGTCGACGACGAGACCCGGGAGAACGAGGGCGACCTCATCTTCGCCGCAGCCAAGGCCACCCCGGAGCTGATGGCGTTCACCATCCGCTACTCGTCGGGTGTCATCTGCGTGCCGATGCCGGCCGAGATGCTCGACCGGCTCGAGATCCCGCTGATGACCCCGCACAACAAGGACAAGCTCCGCACCGCTTACACGATCTCGGTCGACGCCCGCGACGGCGTCAGCACCGGCATCAGCGCCGCCGACCGGGCCCACACGGCCCGGACCCTCGCTGACAGCGCCACCGAGCCGTGGGAGCTCACCCGGCCGGGTCACGTGTTCCCGCTGCGCTACCGCCAGGGTGGGGTGCTCGTCCGCCGCGGCCACACCGAGGCAGCGGTCGACCTCGCGACCCTCGCGGGGCTGACCCCGGCCGGCGTGCTCGTCGAGATCGTCAACGACGACGGCTCCATGAAGCGCGCACCGGCCCTGCGCGAGTTCGCCGACGAGCACGACCTGGCGATGATCTCGATCGAGGACCTGGTCCGCTACCGACGCCGCCACGAGGTGCACGTACAACGGGTCGCCCAGACCCGGCTGCCGACGCGCCACGGCGACTTCACGGCGTACGGCTACCGCATCACCATCGACGACTCCGAGCACCTGGCGCTCGCGTACGGCGACCTGTCGGACGCCGCGGAGGTGCCGGTGCTGACCCGGGTGCACTCCGAGTGCCTCACCGGTGACGTGCTCGGCAGCCTGCGCTGCGACTGCGGACCGCAGCTCGACGAGGCGCTCGAGCGCATCGTCGCGGAGGGGCGCGGTGTGGTGATCTACCTGCGCGGGCACGAAGGTCGCGGCATCGGGCTGGTCGCCAAGCTGCAGGCCTACGCCCTGCAGGACGGTGGCCGCGACACGGTCGATGCCAACCTCGACCTCAGCCTGCCGGCCGACGCTCGGCACTACGGCACGGCCACCCAGATCCTGCGCGACCTGGGTGTCGGCTCGGTGCGCCTGCTGACCAACAACCCTGGCAAGACCGTCGACCTCGAGGACTACGGTGTGCCCGTGGTCGCCCAGGTACCGCTGACGCCGCGCCCCAACGACCACAACCTGGCGTACCTGTTGACCAAGCGCGACCGGATGGGCCACGACCTGCCCGACGACCTCGGCCAGTCGGTCGAGCGAAGCCCGGATGAAGGAGCACAGAAGTGAGCGGACCCGGAGCACCGGCCCCGAAGCCCATCGACTGCCACGACCTGCGTGCCGCGATCGTCGCCGCCAGCTGGCACGAGGAGGTCATGGACGGCCTGGTCGCCGGCGCGCAGGAGGCCATGCGGCACTACCAGGTCGAGGCGCCGACCCTGGTCCGCGTGCCCGGCACCTTCGAGCTCCCGGTGGTCGCGCAGGCGCTCGCCGCGCAGGGCTACGACGCCGTCGTGGCGCTCGGCGTGGTGATCCGTGGCGGCACCCCGCACTTCGACTACGTCTGCCGGGCCGCCACCGACGGGCTCACCCGGGTCGCCCTCGACCACCAGGTGGCCGTCGGGTTCGGAGTCCTCACGTGTGACGACGAGCAGCAGGCC
The DNA here is from genome assembly GCA_963807335.1 of uncultured Actinomycetota bacterium. Classification (GTDB taxonomy): domain Bacteria; phylum Actinomycetota; class Actinomycetes; order Propionibacteriales; family Nocardioidaceae; genus Nocardioides. Next base: position 32,288 of record CAWEBT010000006.1, on the reverse strand, counting down.
CTCGACCGCGCGGGCCTCGAGGGCTCGCACGAGGACAAGGGCTACGAGGCCACCGCCGCCGCGCTCGTGACCGCCGCCACCCTCAGGACCATCAAGCGCGGTTACGACGCCTGAGACCGCGTCGTCGTGCCCTGCGGCGGTCGCCTAGGCTGACGACCGTGAAGACGTTCGAAGGGCTCTGGGACGAGCTGAGCGAGAAGGCCCGCACCCGACCCGAGGGCTCCGGGACCGTCCAGCAGCTCGACGCCGGCGTCCATGCCATCGGCAAGAAGCTGGTCGAGGAGGCCGCCGAGTCCTGGATGGCCGCCGAGCACGAGGGCAAGGACCGCGCCGCCGAGGAGATCAGCCAGCTGATCTACCACGCGCAGGTCCTGATGCTGGCCTCCGGTCTCACCCTCGACGACGTCTACGCCCACCTCTGAGAGATCCCATGTCCTTGCTCCGAATCGCCATCCCCAACAAGGGGTCGCTGTCGCAGGCGGCCACCGACATCCTGCGCGAGTCCGGCTACCGCCAACGAAGCGACTCCAAGGAGCTGACGCTCACCGACCTCGAGAACGGTGTGGAGTTCTTCTACCTCCGGCCTCGTGACATCGCCCTGTACGTCGGCGAGGGCACCCTCGACGTCGGCATCACCGGCCGCGACCTGCTGCTGGACAGTGGCGCGAAGGCCGACGAGGTGATGGGGCTCGGCTTCGGCCGGTCCCGCTTCCACTTCGCCGGCCCGATGGGGGTCTTCAAGGAGGTCGGCGACCTGGCGGGTCAGCGCATCGCGACGTCGTACACCGGCGTCGTCCGTCGCTTCCTCGAGGAGAACGGCATCGACGCGACCGTCACCCGGCTCGACGGTGCGGTGGAGACGAGCGTGCAGCTCGGCGTCGCCGACGCGATCGCCGATGTCGTCGAGACGGGCAGCACCCTGCGCGCCGCCGGCCTCGAGGTCTTCGGCGACGTGGTGCTCGAGTCCGAGGCGGTGCTGATCACGCGCGCGGGGAACGACCTGCCCGACGGCTTCGAGATCTTCCGCCGCCGGGTCGAGGGCGTCCTCGTCGCGCGCAGCTACGTGATGATGGACTACGACATCGAGTCCGCACGCGTCGACGACGCGGTCAAGCTGGCCCCCGGTCTCGAGGGCCCCACGATCTCGCCGTTGCGGCGCGAGGGCTGGGTGGCCGTGCGGGTGATGGTGCCGCGCACCGGCTCCCAGCGGCTCATGGACGACCTCTACGACCTCGGTGCGCGGGCCATCCTGCTCACCGACATCCATGCCTGCCGTCTCTGAGGGCCGGCCCGGGGTGCCGCTGCCGCACACGTGGCGCCCACTGGGGGTGCGGCTGGCGGCGACGTTCTTCGGCCTGATGCTGCTGGTGCTGTGCCTGTTCGCGTGGTTCGGCTTCGACCAGGAGACGCGTGACCGGTTCTCGATCTTCCAGCGGGGCACGATCTTCCTGCTCGGGCTGATGGCCTTCGCCTGCGGCCACGCCCTGGCTCGCTCGCGGGTGGTGGCGCGCGCCGACTCGCTGCTCGTGGTGAACGGCTACCGGTACCGCCGGTTCGAGTGGGCAGAGGTCATCGCGGTCCAGCTGCCGCCGGGCGCACCCTGGGCGCTGCTCGACCTCGCCGACGGCACGACCGTGCCGGCGATGGCGATCCAGAGCTCCGACGGCGACCGGGCCCGCCGTGCGGCCCGCGAGCTTCGTGCTCTCGTCGACCGACCACACTGACGTCCCCTCAATCGAGGCTGCGGATGCCCCACGACGCCGAGAACTCCTCGCCGGGCTCCAGCGTCGCGACGTCGTCGCCGGAGTTGAACGCGTTCGCCGGTGCGGTCATCGGCTCGATCGCCAGCGCCCGGCGGGCGTACGCCGGCACGGCGTCGGCGGTGTAGACCTGCAGCCAACGGTGCTGCCCGTCGACCCACAGCGCGACCCCACGACCGGATTCACGGTCGCGCACGACCACGGTCGCGGTGCCGTCACCGTCCCGGTCGAGGTCGGTGAAGGCATGGTCCAGCTGGGTCTGCCGGATCGGCCGCGCGACGCGGAAGTCGTACGCCGTGCCCTCGACGTCCTCGCGCCCGACCGGGATCAGGCGGTCGTCGAGCAGGCACCTGCTCGCTGCCGGCAGGGTGAGCTCCCAGCCGTCGACCGGCCCGTCGCCGATGCTGAGATAGGGATGAGCCCCCGACGCGTACGGCGCGGGGGAGTCGCCCAGGTTGGTGGCCGACTGGGTGACGGTCAGCCCGTCCGCCGAGAGCACGTAGTGCACGCGCAGCTCGACCAGCCACGGGTAGCCGCTCTGGGCCATCAGCCGGTGCACGAGCGACACCGAGTGCGGCGCGTGCTCCTCGAGCGTCCACGACACCCAGCGCACCAGGCCGTGCGACGCGTGTTGCCGGGCCGGCTCGGTGAGCGCGAGCTGGAGGTCGCGGCCCTGCCAGGAGTACCTGCCGTCGCGCAGCCGGTTCGGCCACGGCATCAACAGCTGCCCGCGTCCGCCCCCGGCCATCTCGTGCTCGTCGAAGCCGTCGATGAGGCGGTGTCCCTGGTGCTCGAGCACCCGCAGCGCGGCGCCGCCCTCGGTCACCACGGCGTGATAGCCGCCTGCACGGATGCTGAACTGGTCTCCCGACGGCGCCACCATGCGGTCACCCTTTCACTACCGTGACGAGATGCCGTTGGAGGTACGGCAGCTGGACTATCGGGACGCCCGGATGGCGGGCAGCGTCGACGAGCGCACCGTCACCGAACCTCCGGTGTCCTGACGCCGGTGCCGTCGAGCACGACGTCGGCCCGGGCCCGCGTGCCCTCGGCCGTGTGCAGCTCGTCCTCGTCGATCATCCACTGCTTCCAGTGCGACGCCATGTGCTCGCCGTCCCGGGTCATGCCGCGGGCGAGGCGGAGGTCGGCGGGCGCCTCGATCCACACGAGCACCGTGATCAGGTCGGCGATCAGCTGGGCTCCGGAACCGACCCCCTCGACCACCAGCAGAGGTGCCGGCGCGACGCGGTGTTCCTCAGCCCAGTCGTCGGCGTGCCAGTCCCACCGCCGCCACGACCCGGGCAGGCCGGCGGCCAGCGGTCGCAGCATCGCGTCCAGGTTGGTGGCCAGACCCGGGAGGCCGCGCCAGCCGTGCAGCAGCTCGTCGGTCTGCACCACGACCGCGCCCGTGTCGGCGGCGATGGCGCGCGCCAGGGTGGTCTTGCCGGAGCCGGCCGGTCCGTCCACGCAGATCAGGCGTCCCAGGTGCAGGGTCGCCGGCCGGGCGAACGCACGGGCGACGACCAGCTCCGCGTCAGAAGGCATGGCCGATGCCCCGGTAGGTCGGCACCGACTCGACGATCCGGTTGCCGCGCACGAGGTGAGCCTGCGTGGTGTGCTCGAACAGCTCGCCCGACTTGGCGTGCCGGAACCACACCAGGTCGCCGATCCTCAGCAACCCCGCCTGACGCCCGGTGAGCGGCGTCTGCACCTCGCCGGCGCCCTCGAGCCCGGTCAGGTGCAGACCCGGCGGCGCCCACGGGACGGGTGCGCGGTCGTCGCCCACCGGCCCGCTCGCGATCAGCCCGCCACCGTGGACGGTGGCGATCTCGGGGCTGGGCCTGCGGGTCACGGGCAGCCCGAAGTAGGCCGCCGGCCGAGGCCGGAACGACCGGTAGTGGTCGAACAACCCGGGCACGAGGAGCCCCGAGCCCGCGGCCACCTCCGTGACCATCGGGTCGGCCGCGCTGGTCTCGACCGAGCCCGAGCCGCCGGCGTTCCAGAACTCCAACGGGCCGTACGGCGCCAGCGCCTCGCCGACCTCGGCGCGCCGCTGCCGCAGCTGGCCGATGGACGCCTGCTTGAGTCGACGTACGACGACCGACTTCGCGCGCTGCCCGGGGACCTCGTCGGGCACGCCGGCCACCTGGCCCTCGTAGGTCATCGCGCCGACCAGCCGGAACCCGCTGCGGTGCTCGATCACCTTGGCCAGGGCGGTCACCGACGGTCCGTCGGACAGGGGGGAGCGCTTGGGCCCGACGTGCTGGCGGCCGAGCCACAGCCCGGCGTCCACGTCGACGGCGAGCCGGACGGGCACGGCCTTCGAGGAGCGCACCGAGTCGACGACGTCGAGGTGGGCGACGTCGTCGACCATCAGCGTGATCGCCGCCGCGGCGGAGGGCGAGGCGACCAGCTCGGCCAGCGCGCCGCGGTCGACGGTCGGGTAGGCCACCACGACGTCGTCGCTGATGCCGCTCTCGTGCAGCCAGAGCGCCTCGCGCAGCGAGTAGGCCAGTACGCCCGAGAAGCCGGGCTTCTTGAGGGCCCGGGCGATCAGCGCCGGGACCCGCAACGACTTGGAGGCGACCCGGATCGGCGTGCCGGCCGCCCGGCGGGCCAGGTCGGCCGCGTTGGCGTCGAACGCGTCGAGGTCGACGACCACCAGGGGAGTGGGCAACGAATCGGGATGTGCGGCGACTGCCTCGCCGAGCCGACGCCAGAGCTGGTTCAGGTCGACGTAGGCATGCGCCATCAGGAGATGCCGCGCTTGCGCAGGATCGCCTCGATGTCCGCCATGTCGTCGTCCATCACTGCCGGAGCCTGCTGGCTCGACTTGTTGAGCTTGCGCTTCTCGGTGGGTTGCTTGCCCGTGACCGCGGGCGGGCCACCGCGGCCGCGCTCACGCAGTCCGGTGGAGACCATGAAGAGCAGCAGCGACATGCCCCCCAGGGCGACCCCGGCCCAGACGATCGGGCTGAAGACCAGGTGCGTCGCCCAGTCGAGGACCGACTGGCCGACCTCGGTGAACAGCTCCAGGGTGCCGGTGAGATAGGCCGCGGCGGGCAGCAACGTGAAGCCCGCGCCGCGCAGTCCGGACGCGACGCCGCGGTTGCGGAACGCGTAGACGGTCCAGAGCACGCAGAGCAGGGTCAACGTCGCGGTCAGGGCTGCCCAGGTTGCGTCACTCACAACTCAAGACTCCCACAATGCTGGTTGGCCAGCGCGCCCGTCGGTGGTCGGGCGAGGCCGCGCCGCCGGCCGGTGGGAGACTCTCTCCGTGGACGACCAGCGACGCATCCCCGACCCTGGCTTCGCCGACGACGACGGCTCCGCCGACCCCGTGCTGGCGGCCGCGCTGGCCGCCGACGACGGCAGTCCCGCCCACGCCGCGCACGTCCTGTCCGCACTGGTCGGCAGCCGCCTGCTCGTGCCGGTCGTCGCACTGCTCGGTGAGGTGGAGTACGACGCCGCCGGACTGGCGCACGACAAGACCAGCGACATGGCCGCCGTGCTCCTCACCGGTGCCGACGGCCGCCTTGCCCTGCTCGCCTTCACGTCCGCCGCCACCTTGGCCGCGTGGGACCCCGAGGCCCGCCCGGTCCCGGTGACGGCCCGCACCGCCGCACTCTCGGCCGTCCAGGAGGACGCCGCCGCCCTGGTGGTCGACGTCGCCGGCCCGCACCGCTTCGTGGTCGAGGGCGACGACCTCACCGCCGTCGCCGCCGGCTGGACCCTGGCGCGGGCGGGGGAGCGGGTCGCCTGGCTGGCGGGGCCGTCCTGACGGGTCCACGCGGCGCGTGAGGCGGGGGCACTCGTCGTACATCGAGGAGACCGGCGGGGCCAGAGGCCAGAGGCCCCACCCGGCGCGACTACGGCCCATGCCGAGGACGGAGCCCCACGGGACACGATTAGGACACCCGCAGCGCCTCCGCTAACATTCGGTGTTGTTCAACCACCAAGCGGAGGCGAGCTCCAAGCGCCCCCCACCCGCATCGATCGCCGTGCTCACGAGCACACAGGTCGTCGGGTCCGGTCCGAGGCAGTGCGACCCGTCGTACGACCTCGAAGCGTGTTCCCCGCGAGGGGTGTGCACGGTGACTGGCTTCCGCGAGGTTTCGCGGGAGCCATCGTTGCATTTGGGGCGATCCCGGTTCCCGTCCCACGACCCCTGGAGGACACATCAGCACCGAGCTACGCATCAACGACCGGATCCGGGTTCCCGAGGTCCGGCTCGTCGGACCCAACGGCGAAACAGTTGGCATCGTGCCGACCGATCAGGCGTTGAAGCTTGCCCAGGAGGCGGACCTCGACCTGGTCGAGATCGCGCCCCAAGGTCGGCCACCCGTGTGCAAGCTCATGGACTACGGGAAGTTCAAGTACGAGAACGCCCAGAAGGCCCGTGAGGCACGCCGGAACCAGACGAACGTGATCATCAAGGAGATGAAGCTTCGTCCCAAGATCGACGCGCACGACTACGAGACGAAGAAGGGCCACGTGGTCCGCTTCCTCCGTGCCGGCGACAAGGTGAAGATCACCATCATGTTCCGCGGTCGTGAGCAGCACCGCCCCGAGCTGGGCTTCCGCCTGCTCCAGAAGCTGGCCGAGGACGTCACCGAGCTGGGCTTCGTCGAGTCGTCGCCCAAGCAGGACGGCCGCAACATGATCATGGTGCTCGGCCCGCACAAGAAGAAGGCCGACGCCAAGGTCGACATCGCGGCCGAGAAGGAGACCAAGGCCGCCGAGCGGGCCGCCCTGGTCGCCGACGAGCAGGCCGAGCGCGACGCAGCGCACGCAGCCGGCCCGGTCGCCAAGAAGAAGGAGCGCGGCCGCTCCGAGAACCTCGACCCGGAGATCGAGGCCTGACGCCTCGATCAACCCGTCGCGACGACGTCGCGACCACCACCAGAGCCACTGAAGAAGGAACGGACTGACATGCCGAAGAACAAGACCCACTCCGGTGCCAGCAAGCGCTTCCGCGTGACCGGCACGGGCAAGATCCTTCGCGAGAAGGCTGGCAAGCGCCACAACCTCGAGAAGATGCCCTCCAAGGTCACCCGCCGCCTGAGCGGTACGACCGAGGTCGCCAAGGCCGACGTCAAGCGTGTCAAGAAGATGCTCGGTCTCTGAGTCTCCCGACTCACGCCAGGCCGCACACCCACAAGTTTTGTTGAGCAAGGAGTAAAGACATGGCACGCGTCAAGCGGGCAGTAAACGCCCACAAGAAGCGCCGGGTAATCCTCGAGCGGGCTTCCGGTTACCGCGGTCAGCGTTCGCGCCTGTACCGCAAGGCCAAGGAGCAGGTCACCCACTCCCTGGTCTACAGCTACAACGACCGCCGCAAGAACAAGGGCAACTTCCGCAAGCTCTGGATCCAGCGCATCAATGCCGCTGCCCGGGCGCAGGGGATGACCTACAACCGCTTCATCCAGGGCCTGAACCTGGCCGGCATCGAGGTCGACCGCAAGATCCTGGCCGAGCTCGCCGTCAACGACATCGCCGCGTTCACCGTGATCGTCGACGCCGCCAAGGCCGCGTTGCCCGACGACGTCAACGCGCCCAAGGCCGAGGTCTCTGCCTGAGTGCAGCGCTGACCCACCAGCTTCTCGCCCCCGGCACCCGCACGGTGCCGGGGGCGAGGTGCGTCCGGGGCAGGTGGCTACGGTGGTGCCATGAAGTTTCGATACCTCGGCAACAGCGGGCTCAAGATCTCCGAGATCACCTACGGCAACTGGCTCACCCACGGCTCCCAGGTGGAGAACGACGTCGCCACCCAGTGCGTGCGAGCGGCCCTCGACGCCGGCATCTCGACGTACGACACCGCGGACGTCTACGCCAACACCGCGGCCGAGACGGTGCTCGGTGAGGCGTTGAAGGGCGAGCGTCGCGAGAGCCTGGAGATCTTCACGAAGGTCTACTGGCCCACCGGCCCGCGCGGCAAGAACGACACCGGCCTCTCGCGCAAGCACATCATGGAGGCGATCGATGGCTCGCTGACCCGGCTGCAGACCGACTACGTCGACCTCTACCAGGCGCACCGCTACGACACCGAGACGCCGCTCGAGGAGACGATGCAGGCCTTCGCCGACGTCGTACGCCAGGGCAAGGCGCTCTACATCGGCGTCAGCGAGTGGACCGCCGACCAGCTGAAGGCCGGACACGCGCTGAGCCGGGAGCTGGGCTTCCAGCTGATCTCGAGCCAGCCGCAGTACTCCATGCTGTGGCGGGTCATCGAGGAGGAGGTCGTGCCGGCCTCGCGTGAGCTCGGCGTCTCCCAGATCGTGTGGAGCCCGATCGCCCAGGGCGTGCTGACCGGCAAGTACAAGCCGGGTGAGCAGCCGCCCGCCGGCTCGCGTGCCACCGACGAGAAGGGCGGGGCCGACATGGTCAAGCGCTTCATGACCGACGACGTCCTCGCCCGCGTGCAGCAGCTGGTGCCCGTCGCCGCGGAGGCCGGCCTGACGATGGCACAGCTCGCCGTCGCCTGGGTGCTGCAGAACGACAACGTGGCCGCCGCACTCATCGGCGCCTCCCGGCCCGAGCAGGTCGGCGAGAACGTCAAGGCCGCCGGCGTCGTGCTCGAGCCCGAGGTGATGACGGCGATCGACGAGGCACTGGGCGACATCGTCGTCCGCGACCCGAAGATGACCACCGAGAACTCGCCGAAGACGCGTGTCGCCTGACGGAGCGGGGCGGCCGCTGGCCGCCTCGAACTCTCGGGTCAAGGCGGCCCGGAGGCTGGCCCGCCGCCCCGAGCGCGCCGAGGAGCGGTTGTTCCTGGCCGACGGGGGAAAGGCGGTCGAGGGCGCGCTCTCGGTCGACGGCTGTGTGGTCGAGGTGTTCGCGACCGCGGCAGCCGCCGTCCAGCACGCCGACCTGCTGACGGGAGTCGAGGTGACCCTCGTCGACGACCGGGCGATGGTCGCGCTGTCGGACTCGGTGACCCCGGCCGGAGTGGTGGCGGTCTGCCGGTTCCTCGACATGCCGGTCTCGTCGGTCCCGACCGCTCCCGACCGCCCGGCGCTCTGGGTGATCTGCGCGGACGTCCGCGACCCCGGCAACGCCGGCACCGTGATCCGCACGGCGGACGCGGCCGGAGCCGACGTCGTCGTGCTCGCCGGCTCCTCGGTCGACGCCTACAACGCCAAGACGGTGCGGGCCACCGTGGGCAGCCTCTTCCACCTGCCGATCGTGGTCGAGCCCGATCCGGTGGCTGCCATCGAGGCCGCCAGGGCAGCAGGGCTCAGTGTCCTCGCGGCCAGCGGGGACGGGCCGGTCGACCTGTACGACGCGGACCTGTCCGGCCCGACCGCCTGGCTGTTCGGCAACGAGGCGCACGGCCTGCCGCCGGAGCTGGCCGCGCTGGCCGACCACCGGGTCGCGATCCCGATCCACGGGCGTGCCGAGAGCCTCAACCTCTCGACCGCTGCGGCGATCTGCCTCTACTCCTCGGCGCGGGCGCACCGGTCATGATCCTCATCGACCCGCCGGCGGTGCCCCATCGCGGGCGACTCTGGTCGCACCTGGCCAGCGACGCGTCGTACGCCGAGCTGCACGAGTTCGCGGCCGCCCGCGGGCTGCCCGCGAGGGGGTTCGACCGCGACCACTACGACGTGCCGGGGGAGTACTACGACGCCATGGTCGAGGCCGGTGCGCACGAGGTGACCTCGCGCGAGCTGGTCATGGCGCTTCGTCGGGCCGGGCTGCGCCGGCCGAAGGCAGCCCACCGCTGAGCCGGGCCAGCTCGCCGCCGGCGTTGGTCCGCGCCGCCGCCTCCCACCGGTCTCGTGCCTGCCTGGTGTGGAAGAGCGTCTTCTTCGCGAGCAGGTCGGCGAGGACGGCCGCCCGACCGGCCGCGAAGTCGCCGTCCGAGACGTGGGCGTACTCGCGGCGCACGGCCGCGACGTACTCGGCGTAGCGCTCGGGAGGCGCGGCCAGGATGGCCAGGTCCGCGTCCGAGAGCGCACACCCGTCCGCGTCACCGGCCTCCGGGCGGTGCGTCGCGGTGAGCCGGACGAGCCGGGCGACCTCCGCCGCACCGACGTCGGCCGGCAGCGCCCGCTCCGCCCACCGGGCCGACAGCTCCTCGTCGTCGGCAGCCCCGGCGTAGACCGCGTCGTGGAACCAGGCCGCCAGCAGCACCACCGGCCGGTCGAACTCCACCCCTGCCCCGGAGAGCTCGTCGAGTCGCTCCAGGACCTCGGTCAGGTGTCGCAGGTCGTGGTAGCCCCGAGACGGGTCGGCGTACGCCGACACGAGGTCGTCGCGGAGCCCGTCGTACCCGGACAGGGGCCACCATCGGGCAAGGTCACTCATGAACGCCATTCAACCGGCTAGATTCACAACCGTGTACGCCACCGCCCAGGACGCCCTCGACCTGCTGCCGGACGGCGTGGTGATGGCGGACGCGGCCGGCACCGTCGTGGCGGCCAACCGGGTGGCCGCGCAGTTCCTCGCCCGCCCCGTCGACGAGCTGGTGGGCCGGCCGCTGGCCGAGGTGCTCACCCTGATCGACAAGGACGGCCACGACTGGGTGTCGGAGAACAGGCCGTACCACGGGCTCCGCACCCGCACCGGCGTGCCGGAACAGTCCTGGCTGCTGTCCAGCGGCCTGGAGGTGCTGGTCAACGCCAAGCTGCACCGGCGCGACGTGAGCTCGCCCGTGGAGATGCTGGTGGTCGGGCTGCGCAACGGTCGCGGCCGGGCCCGGCTCGACCGGGAGCGCTCGGACCTGGTGGCCACCGTCGCGCACGAGCTGCGCTCGCCGCTGACCGGCGTCAAGGGCTTCGTCCAGGCGATGCTCAACCGCTGGGACAAGCTGAGCGACGAGCAGAAGAAGCTCATGCTCACCACCGTCAATGCCGACGCCGACCGGTTGGCCAGGCTCATCGCCGAGCTGCTCGACGTGGCTCGGATCGACACCGGCCGGCTCAGCCTCTATCCGCGCGGGTCCGACGCCGCGGTGCTGGTCGCGCGCGCGGTGGAGTCGGTCCGGGCCGGGACGTCGCGGTCCATCGAGCTGTCGGTCGCGGAGTCGCTGCCCGAGGTCTTCGCCGACCCCGACAAGTTCACCCAGGTCGTCACCAACCTCATCGAGAACGCCGTACGCCACGGCGAGGGCACCGTGCGGGTCGAGCTGCTGCCGCTCCCCGCTCACTGGGAGTTCCCCGGCATCGAGCTGGTCGTCTCCGACGAGGGGGATGGCATCCCCGAGCAGCTGCGGCGTCGGGTGTTCACGAAGTTCTGGACCGAGGGCAGCAGCGGGGGCTCCGGTCTCGGTCTCTACATCGTCGGCGGGCTCACCCGCGCCCACGGTGGGCACGTCAGCATCGGCGATGCCGAGGGCGGCGGCGCGCGGTTGAGCGTCGTGTGGCCAGGCGACGACCGGCGCGGCTGAATCGCTGATCTGCACACAACCTTCACGAGTCGTCCCGACATCCCGGCCCATGGCGCTCCTAGGCTCCACCTGTGAGCCAGCCGACCGTGCCCCACCTGCCGCAGAGCCCCCGCCGACGAGTGCTCGTGGTCGAGGACGACCCGGTCATCAACGACGCGGTCACGCGCCGACTCGCGGCCGAGGGGTACGACGTCACGCAGGCCTGGGACGGACCCGCGGCTGTGACCGCAGCCGCCGAGAGCCGGCCCGACGTGCTCGTGCTCGACGTCATGCTGCCGGGCTTCGACGGGCTGGAGGTGTGCCGCCGGGTGCAGGCGAGCCGCCCGGTGCCGGTGCTGATGCTGACCGCCCGCGACGACGAGGCCGACATCCTGGCCGGGCTGGCGGTGGGCGCCGACGACTACCTCACCAAGCCGTTCGGGATGCGCGAGCTGGTCGCCCGCATCAGCGCCCTGCTGCGGCGGGTGGAACGCGCGGGCGTGCTCGCGGCGCAGCCCGCCGGCGTACTCACCGTCGGAGACCTGACCGTCGACACGGGCACCCGACGCGTGGACGTGTCGGGCGCCGAGGTGCACCTGACGCCGACCGAGTTCGACCTGCTGGTCTGCCTGGCCGGCGAGCCCAGCCAGGTGCTGACCCGCGACCGGCTGCTGGCCGAGGTGTGGGACTGGCCAGAGGCGTCGGGCACGCGCACGGTCGACAGCCACGTCAAGGCGCTGCGCGCCAAGCTCGGCGCCGGCCGGGTGCGCACCGTGCACGGCGTGGGCTACGCACTGGAGTCGCCGTGACCGGCGAGCCGCTGGGGCGGGTCACCTCGATCAAGGTCAAGCTCGGTCTGCTGGTCGCCGCCAGCGTCGTGATCGCCACGGCCGTCGCGGCCCTCGGCTCGGCCGGGGGAGTCCCCCCGTGGCTGGCCGTGCCGGTGACGGTGGCGGTCGCGCTGGGCGTGACCCAGCTGCTGGCAGCCGGCCTGACCAGTCCGCTGCGCCAGATGACCGAGGTGTCGCGTCGGATGGCGCGCGGCGACTACTCGGGGCGCGTCGATGCGTCTGCGAGTGACGAGGTCGGCGAGCTGGCCCGTACCTTCAACCAGATGGCCGCCGACCTCGGGCACGTCGACGCCGAGCGCCGGGCGCTGATCGCGACCGTCTCGCACGAGCTGCGCACGCCGGTGGCCGCGCTGACGGCACGCCTCGAGAATCTCGCCGACGGCGTCGAGTCACCCGATCCCGACACCCTGGCCGGTGTGCTGGACCAGGCTCGTCGGCTCGGCGGCCTGGTCGACGACCTGCTCGACCTGTCCCGTGTCGACGCCGGTGTCGCCACGCTGCGACTGGAAGACCTGGACGTGGCGGGCTTCCTCGCCGACCTCGTCGACACCGACACGCCGCACCTGCGGGGCGTCACCTACGAGATCTCGGTGTCGAAGGGGCTCACCGTGCGGGCCGACCCGGCGCGCCTGCGCCAGCTCGTCACCAACCTCCTCGACAACGCGGCCCGGCACAGTCCCGCCGGAGGAGTCGTGACCGTCCGAGCCGCCGGCGCCCCCAGCAGCTGGACCCTGGAGATCAGCGACTCGGGCCCCGGTGTGCAGCCCTCGGATCGGGAACAGGTCTTCGAGCGCTTCGGCACGCTGGCCGGCCCCGAGGGGGGTGACACCGGAGGCGGCACCGGCCTAGGTCTCGCGATCGCACGCTGGGTGGCCGACCTGCACGACGGGACGATCCGTTTCGTGGACCCCGTCCCCGGCCCGGGCGGAGCGCGGGTCGTCGTGTCCCTGCCGCTGGCAATCGACCCCGACAGAGCAGGAGACGTGCCCATGCCCGTGACGACGCCACCCGCTCGGCAGCCCGCACCGGCCCCGGTGTCGCCGCCCCCGCTCATCGCCCCGCTCTTCGGCGCATTCTGGCGCGAGGACGACCTCCCGGGCCGCCGTGACGTCGTGATCGCCGCGCTCGCCGTCGGCGTCCTTGCGGGCGTCGTACTCCCGTTCAGGGATCCCGGCCTGGCGCTGTTCCTGGTGCTCGTCTCGGGCACCGCGACACTCGCGTACGCCGCCCGGCACCGCCGTGATCGCTTCACCGTGGCCTGCCTGGTCGGCTGCACGGCGCTGTGCCTGCCCACCGTGCTGCTTGACGCGTTGTGGATCTCCGCGCTGTGCTGGCTGGCCGGCGGCGCACTGGCGCTGATCGGCGTGACGCGGGGGAGCAGCGTGCCGTCGTTCCTGCTGGGCTGGCTCGCCTGGCCGCTCGCGTCGCTGCGCGGCCTGCCGTGGCTCGGCCGGACGCTGACCGGGCTCACGGGCCGCGGCAGCGCGCCGGCGCTGATCCGCACCATCGTCTGGTCGCTGCTGGCGGTCGTGGTCTTCGGACTCCTGTTCGCGTCGGCCGACGCGCTGGTCGCGTCGTGGCTGGACGCCCTGGTGCCCGACCTCGACCTCGACACGTTCGCCGTACGCGCCTTCCTGTCCGCGTTCGTCTTCGGCCTGGTGCTGGCCGGGGCCTATCTGGCGCTCAACCCGCCCAACACCGGGCTCGCCGACCTCGGGGCACCCCGGCCGGTCCGGCACCGCTACGAGTGGCTCGCGCCGGTGCTGCTGGTCGACGCGGTCGTCGCCCTGTTCCTCGTCGCCCAGGCCACCGTTGTCTTCGGCGGGCACGGCTACCTCGAACGCACCACCGGGCTCACGTACGCCGACTACGTGCACCAGGGCTTCGGCCAGCTCACCGTGGCCACCGCCCTCACCCTGCTTGTCACCTGGGCGGCGTCGCGCAAGGCGGCGCGGGCAACACCGGGCGACCGGCTGGCGCTGCGTGCCTCCCTCGGCGCCCTGTGCCTGATGACGCTGGTCGTGGTGGCCTCGGCGCTCTTCCGGATGGACGTCTACCAGGACGCCTACGGCTTCACCCGGCTGCGACTGCTCGTCGATGTCTTCGAGGGCTGGCTGGGTCTCGTCGTGCTCGGTGTGCTGGTGGCCGGGCTGCGGCTCGAGGGCCGCTGGCTGCCCCGGGCCGCCGTCCTCGCCGGTGCTCTCGCACTCGCCGGGCTCGCAGCGGTCAACCCGGACGCCTGGATAGCGCGGCACAACATCGAGCGCTACGAGACCACGGGCAAGGTCGACTTCGACTACCTCGCCGGGCTGTCGGCCGACGCGATCCCGGAGCTGATGAGGTTGCCCGACGACGTGCGCGGCTGCGCACTGCTGGAGGGCTGGAGCAGTGACGACGACTGGCTGGCGTGGAACCTCGGCCGGCAGCGGGCGCGCGACGCGGTGGGCGGGGACAGTCTCGCCATTCCACCGATCCAGTCCTGTCCCGGGGACCTCGCCGACTAACCCGGTGGTGAGCGTCGACGTGCCGTTCCTAGACTGACGCCCATGTCCGGCCCCAACACCGATTACGACCCTGTCGAGGTCACGCCCCTCAAGGCCGAGGAGGTCGAGGCCGTGCGCGATGCCGCACTGGCGGCGATCGCCGGCGCCGCGGACCTCGAGGCGCTCAAGCAGGTGCGACTCGACCACGTGGGTGACCGGTCGCCCCTCGCCCTGGCCAACCGCGAGATCGGTGCGCTGCCGCCCCAGGCCCGCAAGGACGCCGGCCAGCGCGTCGGCCAGGCCCGCGGCAAGGTCAACCAGGCTCTCGGCCAGCGCCAGGCGGTGCTGGAGGCCGAGCACGAGGAGCGGATGCTCGTCGAGGAGACGGTCGACGTCACCCTGCCGAGCGATCGCCGCCCGGTCGGGGCGCGCCACCCGATCACCACGTTCTCCGAGCGGATCGCCGACGTGTTCGTCGCGATGGGCTGGGACGTCGCCGAAGGCCCGTGGGTCGAGGCCGAGTGGCTCAACTTCGACGCCCTCAACATGGGCGAGGACCACCCCGCACGCACGATGCAGGACACGTTCTGGCTGGAGCCGGCCGACGCCGCACTGGTGCTGCGCACGCACACCTCGCCGGTGCAGGCCCGCACGATGCTGACCCGGAAGCCGCCGATCCACGTGATCTGCCCCGGCCGCGTCTTCCGCACCGACGAGGTCGATGCCACCCACTCGCCGGTCTTCCACCAGGTCGAGGGCCTGGTGATCGACAAGGGCATCACCATGGCCCACCTCAAGGGCACGCTCGACCACATGACCGAGGCGTTGTTCGGTGCAGGCATCTCCACGCGCTTCCGGCCGTCGTACTTCCCCTTCACCGAGCCCTCGGCCGAGATGGACATGGTCTGCTTCGTCTGCCGCGGCGACGGGCTGGGCGTCGATGGGGCCGGAGTCTGTCGCACCTGCCGCGGCGAGGGCTGGATCGAGCTCGGTGGCTGTGGCGTGGTCAACCCGCGGGTGCTCGTCGCCTGCGGCATCGACCCGGACGTCTACACCGGCTTCGCGTTCGGCTTCGGCATCGACCGGATGCTGATGTTCCGCCACAACGTCGCCGACCTGCGCGACGTCTTCGAAGGAGACGTCCGCTTCGCCCAGCCGTTCGGAGTCGAGATCTGATGAAGGTGCCCCTGTCCTGGATCCGCGAGCACGTCGACCTGCCGGCCGACGTGACGCTCGACGACCTCACCTGGCGGCTGACCATGCTCGGCCTCAAGCTCGAGGCCCTGCACGACCCGGCCGACGCGATCACCGGCCCGCTCGTCCTGGGCCGCGTGCTGACGCTCGACAAGGAACCGCAGAAGAACGGCAAGACCATCAACTGGTGCACCGTCGACGTCGGTGACGCCAACGGATCGGGCGAGCCGCAGGGCATCGTCTGCGGCGCGCACAACTTCGTCGTCGGCGACCTCGTCGTGGTGTGCCTGCCCGGCGCCGTCCTCCCCGGCGGCTTCGAGATCAGCGCGCGCAAGACCTACGGCCACCTGTCGGCGGGCATGATCTGCTCCGCCAGCGAGCTGGGCCTGCCCGAGACCGAGGGCGGCCAGGACGGCATCATCGTGCTGCCCGCCGAGACCGGTGCGCCCGGCGACGACGCGTTCGGCGTGCTCGGCCTCGACGACGCGGTCATCGAGTTCGAGATCAACCCCGACCGTGCCTATGCGCTGTCGGTGCGCGGCATCGCGCGCGACGCCGCCCTCGGGTTCTCCGCGCCGTACGTCGACCCCGCCGGCCGCGACCTGCCGGACGCCAACGACCGGGGCCACGAGGTCGTCGTCGACGACGCGGCCGGCTGCCCGGTGTTCGTGGCCCGCAGCGTCACCGGCTTCCGCGCCGACGCCCCGACGCCCGGCTGGATGGCCCGTCGGCTCACCCAGTGCGGCATGCGACCGATCTCGCTGGGCGTGGACATCACCAACTACGTGATGCTCGAGCTGGGACAGCCGCTGCACGGCTACGACCGCGCCAAGCTCAGCGGCCCGATCCGGGTCCGCCGCGCGGCAGCCGGCGAGAAGATCACCACGCTCGACGGCGTGCGCCGCACCCTCGACCCCGAGGACCTCCTCATCACCGACGACTCCGGGCCGATCGGCATCGCCGGCACCATGGGTGGCGAGACCACCGAGCTGTCGGAGACGACCACCGACGTCGTCATCGAGTCGGCGCACTTCTCCGCCGTCTCCGTCTTCCGGTCCGAGAAGCGTCACAAGCTGCCGTCCGAGGCGTCCAAGCGGTTCGAGCGGGGCGTGGACCCCGAGCTTCCGCAGGCCGCGGCCGACCGGGCCGTCGAGCTGATGGTCGAGCTCGGTGGCGCCACCGACGACGGGGGAGTGACCATCGTCGGCACCCCGCCGGCGCGTGGTCGGATCACCATCCCCGCCGACCTCCCGGCCCGCGTCAGCGGACTCGACATCGACGCCGCCACCGCTGTGGCCCACCTCGTCGCGGTCGGCTGCGACGTCACGCCCGATGGTGACCAGCTCAGCGTCGTGGTGCCCAGCTGGCGCCCCGACCTGACCGACCCGTACGACCTCGTCGAGGAGGTCGTCCGCATCGTCGGCTACGACCAGGTTCCCTCGGTGCTGCCGAGTACGCCCGCCGGCAACGGCTGGACGCCCACGCAGAAGCTGCGCCGTCGCGTCGGACTCACCCTGGCCGGCGCCGGCTGGACCGAGGCCATCACCTACCCGTTCGTCGGCGAGGCTGACTGGGACCGGCTCGGTCTCCCGGCCGACGACTCGCGGCGTACGACGCTGAGGATGGCCAACCCGCTCAACCACGAGGAGCCGCTCCTCACCACGACCCTGCTCCCGGGACTGCTCAAGGCGCTGGCCCGCAACATCGGCCGCGCCAACGCCGACGTCGCGCTCTTCGAGCACTCCCTGGTGTTCCGGCCCACCGGCAACGAGAAGGCCCCCATCCTCGGCGTCGACGGCCCGCCCTCGACCGAGGAGTGGGCCGCGATCGAGAAGGCCGTGCCCAGCCAGCCCATGCATCTCGCGGTGGCCGTCTCCGGGCATCGCGAGCGCTCGGGCTGGTGGGGAGCCGGTCGCGAGGCCGGGTGGTCCGACGCCATCGGTGCCGTGCGTGACGTGGCCCGCGCCCTCGGGGTGGCGGTCGACGTCAGCGCCGACACCTCGGCGCCGTGGCACCCCGGTCGCTGTGCCGCGATCCGTATCGGCGATCGGGTGATCGGGCACGGTGGCGAGCTGCACCCGTCGGTCTGCCGGGCCTTCGGGGTGCCGCCGCGCACCGCCGTCGCGGAGGTCGACCTCGACGCCCTGCTCGAGCACGCCCAGCAGGTCGTGCCCGGTCCGAGGTTCTCGTCGTACCCCGTCGCCAAGGAGGACGTCGCCCTGGTGGTCGATGCCTCCGTGCCGGCAGCCGCGGTGGAGGCGGCACTGCGCGACGGTGCCGGCGTGCTGCTGGAGTCGATCCAGCTCTTCGACATCTACACCGGCCCGCAGGTGGGTGACGGCAAGAAGTCGCTGGCCTACGCGCTGCGCTTCCGTGCCGCCGACCGCACGCTGACCGAGGCCGAGACCACGGCCGCCCGCGACGCCGCGGTCGCCGCGGCCGCAGAGCGGACCGGGGCCGTCCAGCGCACCTAGTGGCCCGTCTCGCAGGTTCTTGTGCGCTTCGCGCACCCTGAGCACGCCAACCGGTCAACAACCTCCGAGACGCACCGCTAGTCGATCGGGTTGTCCACGATCTCGCGGAAGGCGGCATAGACGGCCCGGTCGCCGGTGACGTCGATGCCGTCGGTGCCGGTCCGTCGCCACAGCCAGGCGTCGAGGGATCCAGCCTGGCCGGAGATGAGGCAGTCGGGCTCGACACCGGGGTCGTCGATCACCGAGAGGTCGGCCTCGTCGGCGTAGGACCTGTCGCCGTCGGGATCGGTGCCGCTGAACGTGCCCAGCCGCACCCAGACGTGGTCGTCGGTGTCGATGCAGTCGACCCGGAGCAGCGCCTCGCCAGGGGTGAAGGTGCCCCACGGCGGGGTGCCGCCGAACATGACGTCGAGGGTCTCGTCGACGCCGTCGGCGGCGAGCCGGGGGTCGAGGTCGGTGACGGCGCCGGCCGTCTGCTCGGCGTCCAACCGGTGGATGAGCGCCTCGTGGGCCTGTCGGCGGAAGATGAAGCCGGCCGTCTGCTCGGTCGCCCACGTCCACGCCCGAGTGGCCGGATCGGTCCCGGCGAGCGCGTCGGTCAGGGCGGCGGAGCACTCGTCGTACAGGTCGAGGAGGTCGGAGTACGCCGCCGGCCGCTCCCGCTCGACGACGGCTGCCGGGTCGGACTCGCCGAGCACCATCCGGCTCCAGAACCACTGCACCCCGGTGAGGTGCCAGAGCAGGTCGCCGGCGTCCCAGTCGGGGCAGGCCGGCACGCGGGCCGCCGGGTCGCACCCCGTCAGCACCTCGCGGAAGCGTGCCGACTCGCGGCGGATGTGGTCGAGGTAGTCGTCGAACTCGAGTCGCGTCATGCGCCGCACGCTAGGGGAGACCGCCGACGCCGCGCACGTAGTTAACATGAACATGCATTGAGATGTATAGTCATGCGCATGGCAGGGAAGATCACGGTGGCAGTCGGTGGCGCGAGCGGGTACGCCGGTGGCGAGGTGCTGCGCCTGCTGCTGGCCCACCCGCAGGTCGAGATCGGCGCGCTGACGGCCGGCAGCAATGCGGGCGAGGCGCTCGGTGCCCTGCAGCCGCACCTCCTCCCGCTCGCCGACCGGATCCTCGAGCCCACCACCCCCGAGACGCTGGCCGGGCACGACGTCGTCGTGCTCGCGCTCCCGCACGGTCAGTCGGGTGAGCTGGCCAAGGCGCTGGGGGACGACACCGTGGTCATCGACTGCGGGGCAGACTTCCGGCTGACCGACCCGGCTGCCTGGTCGCTGTTCTACGACGGCGAGCACGCCGGTTCCTGGCCCTACGGCCTGCCCGAGCTGGCCGACCAGCGCAGCCGACTGCGTGGAGCCAGGCGCATCGCGGTGCCCGGCTGCTATCCCACGGTGAGCACGCTCACCATCGCGCCCGCCCTCGCCGCCGGCCTGGTCACCCCCGACGTCACCGTGGTCGCGGCCAGCGGCACCTCGGGTGCGGGCAAGGCCGCCAAGCCGCACCTGCTCGGCTCCGAGATCATGGGCAACGCCAGTGCCTACGGTGTCGGGGGCACGCACCGGCACACCCCGGAGATCGTCCAGAACCTGCGGCTGGTGCACGACGGCGACGTCTCCGTCAGCTTCACGCCGATCCTCGTACCCATGTCGCGAGGCATCCTGGCCACGGTCTCCGCCCCCCTGGCCGGAGACCTCACCGCCGCCGAGGCGTACGCCGTGTACGCCAAGGCGTACGCCGCCGAGCCGTTCGTCCACCTGCTCCCGGCCGGGCGTTGGCCGCAGACCCAGTCGGTCACCGGCGCCAACGTCGTGCACCTGCAGGTCACCGTCGACGAGGCTGCGCGCAGACTGGTGGCCGTCGGCGTCGTCGACAACCTGACCAAGGGCACCGCCGGCGCCGCCGTGCAGTGCCTCAACCTCGCCCTGGGACTCGACGAGACCCTGGGGCTGTCGACTGTGGGAGTCGCCCCGTGAAGCTGAACCAGTTCCCCGAGACCCTGGCCGTCGTCAAGCTGCCCCCCGGTGGGGAGGTCCCCGAGTGGGCCGAGTCGTCCTCGATCTTCTCCATCACCGCGACGGCGACCGAGACCTCGCTCGTCTGCGCCGGACGCAGCGTGCCGACCAAGTCGGTGCACCAGAAGCCCTTCACCGCCTTCGCGGTCGAGGGGCCGCTCGACTTCGCCCTCACCGGAGTGCTGGTCGAGCTCCTGACGCCGATGGCCGAGGCCGAGATCAGCGTGTTCACGCTCTCGACCTACGACACCGACTGGATCCTGGTGCCCACCAAGGACTCGGAACGGGCCGGCGAGGAGTGGCGACGACACGGGCACGAGGTCGTCGTCGCCACTCCCGTCAAGCCAGGAAAGAAGCCGAAGCGCAAATGACCGTCACCCATCCCGCGGGCTTCAAGGCCGCCGGCGTCGCAGCCGGCCTGAAGTCGACCGGTGCGCCCGACCTCGCCCTCGTCGTCAACGAGGGACCGCGGTTCGACTCGGCGACGGTGTTCACCGCCAACCGCTGCAAGGCCAACCCCGTGCTGTGGAGCCAGGAGGTCGTCAAGGACGGCGTCGTGCGGGCCGTCGTGCTGAACTCCGGTGGCGCCAACTGCTACACCGGTCCCGACGGCTTCCAGACCACCCACGCGGTGGCCGAGCGCGTCGCCGAGCGCCTCGAGATCGGCGCGATCGACGTGGTCGTCTGCTCGACCGGCCTCATCGGCCTGGCCAACCCGCGCGACGTGCTGCTGACCGGGGTCGACGCGGCCCACGCGGCCCTGTCGTACGACGGCGGCACCGACGCCGCGACCGCCATCATGACCACCGACTCGGTGGCCAAGCAGGTCGTCGTCGAGGGTGCCGGCTGGTCGATCGGAGGCATGGCCAAGGGCGCCGGCATGCTCGCGCCGCAGCTGGCGACGATGCTGGTCGTGATCACCACCGACGCCGTCGTGCCGGCGGCCGGGCTCGACGTTGCGCTGCGTGCCTCGACCCGGGTCAGCTTCGACCGCCTCGACTCCGACGGCTGCATGTCCACCAACGACACCGTCACCGTGCTGGCCAGCGGCGCGAGCGGCATCACGCCGACGCCGGACGACTTCACCGCCGCGCTGACCCAGGTCTGCACCGACCTCGCCATGCAGCTGCTCAAGGACGCAGAGGGCGCCGACCACGAGATCGCGATCACGGTGCTGAACGCCGCCAGCGAGGACGACGCCGTGGAGGCAGGCCGGAGCGTCGCCCGCAGCAACCTCTTCAAGGCCGCCGTCTTCGGCAACGACCCCAACTGGGGTCGGGTGCTCGCCAGCATCGGCACCACCGGGGCGGTCTTCGACCCGGCCGACCTCGACGTCGCGATGAACGGCGTGTGGGTCTGCCGCGAGTCGACCCCGTCGGCGGACCCGGCCACCGTCGACCTCACCGGGCGCGACGTGACGGTGACGATCGACCTCAAGTCCGGAACCGAGCGGGCCACCGTCTGGACCAACGACCTCACGCACGCCTACGTCCACGAGAACAGCGCGTACTCCTCATGAACCTCGAGAAGGCACAGGTCCTTGCCGGGGCGCTGCCCTGGCTGATGAAGTACCACGGCAAGACGATCGTGGTGAAGTACGGCGGCAACGCCATGACCGACGACACCCTCAAGAAGGCGTTCGCCGAGGACATCGCGTTCCTCCGCTTCGCCGGCATCAAGCCCGTCGTCGTGCACGGCGGGGGCCCGCAGATCTCCGCGATGCTCGACCGGCTCGACATCAAGAGCGAGTTCCGCGGCGGCCTGCGGGTCACCACGCCCGAGGCGATGGACGTCGTCCGGATGGTGCTCGTCGGCCAGGTGCAGCGCGAGCTGGTCGGCCTGATCAACCAGCACGGGCCGCTCGCCGTCGGGCTCTCGGGCGAGGACGCCGGCCTCTTCACCGCCAAGGCCACCAACACCATCGTCGACGGTGAGGAGTTCGACCTGGGTCTCGTCGGCGAGGTGGCCCGGGTGCGGCCCGAGGCCGTCCAGGACCTCGTCGAGGCGGGCCGCATCCCGGTCATCTCGAGTGTCGCCCCCGACGTCTCCGGGGTCGTGCACAACGTCAACGCGGACACCGCCGCGGCCGCCCTTGCGGTGGCGCTCGGCGCCGAGAAGCTGCTCGTGCTCACCGACGTCGAGGGTCTCTACCGCGACTGGCCGAACAGCAAGGACGTCATCCAGGAGATCAGCCCCGAGGCCCTCGCCGAGCTGATGCCGTCGCTCGCGAGCGGGATGGTCCCCAAGATGGGCGCGTGCCTGCAGGCCGTACAGGGCGGCGTGCAGAGGGCCACCGTGGTCGACGGCCGCGCGCCGCACGCCGTGCTCCTGGAGATCTTCACCGCGGAGGGCGTCGGCACCCAGGTGCTGCCCGGCGTCGCCACCAAGGTCCGGACCGCGGAAGGAGCGCCATGACCTGGCAGGAGCGGTACGCCGCCACCATCATGAACACCTTCGGCCCGCCCAAGGCCGTGCTCGTCCGCGGCAGTGGCGCGCACGTGTGGGACGACGCCGGCCGCGAGTACGTCGACCTCCTCGGCGGCATCGCGGTCAACACGCTGGGGCACGCACACCCGGCGATCGTCGAGGCCGTCACCGCCCAGCTGAAGACCCTCGGGCACGTCTCCAACTTCTTCGCGACCGCCCCCAGGTCGAGCTCGCCGAACGACTGGTGACGCTGCTCGGCTCACCGGGCAAGGTGTTCTTCTCCAACTCCGGCGCCGAGGCCAACGAGGCCGCCCTCAAGCTGACCCGGCGGACCGGACGCACCCAGGTCGTCGCCGCCACCGGCTCGTTCCACGGCCGCACGATGGGCGCCCTGTCCCTGACCAGCAAGGAGGCCTACCGCCTCCCGTTCGAGCCGCTCCCGGGCGACGTGACGTTCGTCGAGTACGGCGACGCGACCGCGCTCGCGGCGGCCGTGACCGATCGCACGGCGGCCGTGGTCCTCGAGCCCATCCAGGGCGAGGCCGGCGTCGTCCTCCCGCCGGCGGGCTACCTCGCCCAGGCCCGGCGGATCACCGGCGAGGCCGGCGCCCTGCTCTGGCTCGACGAGGTGCAGAGCGGCATCGGTCGGACCGGACGCTGGTTCGCCCACCAGTCGGTGCCCGAGCTGCTCGACACCCCGCCCGACGTGGTCACCCTGGCCAAGGGTCTCGGTGGCGGCATCCCGATCGGCGCGACCATCGCGACCGGCCGGGCCACCGACCTGCTCGAGCCCGGCAACCACGGCACCACCTTCGGCGGCAATCCGGTCGCCTGCGCGGCGGCCCTGGCCGTCCTCGACACCATCGTCCACGAGGGCCTCCTCGACCACGTCGAGATCACCGGCAAGCGGCTCGCCGACGCGATCGCGGCAGCGCCGGAGGTGACCGGCGTCCGGGCGGCCGGCCTGATGATCGGCGCCGACCTCGACGACGACATCGCCGCGGCCGTCGTCGACGCCGGCCGCGAGGCCGGCTTCATCCTCAACAACACCGGACCCCACACCCTGCGCTTCGTGCCGCCCCTGGTGCTGACCGACCGCGACGTCGACTCCTTCGCCGACGCGTGGTCCGGCATCCTCGCGGTCGCCGCCGACCGGTCGAACGAGAGGGAGACCCCATGACCCGCCACTTCCTCCGCGACGACGACCTCACCCCGGCCGAGCAGGCCGAGGTGCTCGCCCTCGCCGCCGACCTCAAGGCGTCGCCGTACGCCACCAAGAGCCTCGCCGGACCACGGACCGTCGCGATGATCTTCGACAAGCAGACCCTGCGCACCCAGGCATCCTTCTCGGCGGGCATCGCCGAGCTCGGCGGCCACCCGATGCTGGTCGACGGCGCGCTGGCCGCCATCGGCGTGCGCGAGTCCGTCCCCGACGTCGCCCGCGTGCTCGGCCGGCAGGCATCGCTGATCGTGTGGCGGACCAGCGGCCAGGAGCGCATCGAGGCCATGGCCGCGCATGCGGGGGTCCCCGTCGTCAACGCGCTGACCGATCAGTTCCACCCCTGTCAGCTGCTCGCCGACCTGCAGACCGTCCAGGAGCACCTCGGCCGGCTCGCCGGCGTCACGGTGACCTTCCTCGGAGACGGATCCTGCAACATGGCCCACTCCTGGCTGCTCGCCGGCGCGACCGCGGGCATGCACGTGCGGGTCAGCGCGCCTGAGGGCTTCCAGCCCAGCGCCGACGTCTTCGCGGCCGCCGTCAGGATCGCCGCCGGGACGGGCGGCAGTGTGCTCGTCGATGCGGACGCGGCGAAGGCGTCTACCGGGGCCGACGTGCTCGTCACCGACACCTGGGTGTCGATGGGCCGCGAGGCCGATGCCGACCACCGGTTCGACACGCTTGCGTCCTACTCCCTGACACAAGCGCTGCTCGACCTCGCCGCGCCGCAGGCGATCGCCATGCACTGCCTGCCCGCCTACCGTGGCAAGGAGATCGCCGCCGAGGTGCTCGACGGCCCGAGCAGCGTGGTGTGGGACGAGGCCGAGAACCGGCGGCACGCCCAGAAGGCGATCCTGACGTGGCTCCTCGCCCGCGAGGAGTCGCCGTGAGCAGCTCCGCGCAGAGCCCGGTCACCAAGAACGCCCGGCACCAGCAGATCATCGACCTTGTGTCGCGGCACGCGGTGCGCTCGCAGACCGAGCTGGCCGACCTGCTGCGGATCCGCGGCGTCCACGTCACCCAGGC
Source organism: uncultured Actinomycetota bacterium (assembly GCA_963807335.1). Taxonomy (GTDB): domain Bacteria; phylum Actinomycetota; class Actinomycetes; order Propionibacteriales; family Nocardioidaceae; genus Nocardioides. The sequence goes on along the minus strand of CAWEBT010000006.1, from coordinate 7,457 downwards.
GACCCTGTCGCGCGACCTCGTCGAGCTCGACGCCGTCAAGGTGCGTGCCGCCGACGGCGCCCTCGTCTACGCCGTCCCCGGCGAGGGCGGAGACCGCAGTCCGGCGGCGCACGAGACCACCGCCGCGGCGACCGCCCGGCTGGCCCGGCTCTGCGCCGAGCTGCTCGTCAGCGCCGAGGCGTCGGCCAACCTCGTCATCCTCCGCACGCCTCCCGGTGCCGCGCAGTTCCTGGCCTCCGCCTTCGACAAGGCCGAGCTCTCCGGGGTCCTGGGCACCATCGCGGGAGACGACACCGTCCTCGTCATCGGCCGCGACCCCGCCGGCGGCGACGCGCTCGCCGGTCGGTTCCTGGCCCTCGCCACCGACCACTCAGCCTCCACCGGCTCAGCCCACTCTGCAAAGGAACTCCCACTGTGAGCAAGGTCCTCACCAGCCTGCCGAAGGGCGAACGCGTCGGCATCGCGTTCTCCGGCGGCCTCGACACCTCCGTCGCCGTCGCCTGGATGCGTGACAAGGGTGCCGTGCCGTGCACCTACACCGCCGACATCGGCCAGTACGACGAGCCCGACATCTCGGGGGTGCCCGCACGTGCCAAGGAGTACGGCGCGGAGATCGCCCGCACCCTCGACTGCCGTCCCCAGCTCGTCGAGGAGGGCTTGGCCGCGCTGGCGTGCGGCGCCTTCCACATCCGCTCCGGCGGCCGCGCCTACTTCAACACCACGCCACTGGGCCGCGCCGTCACCGGGACGATGCTGGTCCGCGCCATGCACGAGGACAGCGTCGACATCTGGGGCGACGGCTCCACCTTCAAGGGCAACGACATCGAGCGGTTCTACCGCTACGGCCTGCTCGCCAACCCCGACCTGCGCATCTACAAGCCGTGGCTGGACGCGGAGTTCGTCCACGAGCTCGGCGGTCGCGCCGAGATGAGCCAGTGGCTCATCGAGCGCGGGCTGCCCTACCGCGACAGCCAGGAGAAGGCGTACTCCACCGACGCGAACATCTGGGGCGCCACCCACGAGGCCAAGACCCTCGAGCACCTCGACGCGTCCCTCGAGATGGTCGAGCCGATCATGGGCGTGAAGTTCTGGGACCCGACCGTCGAGATCGTGCCCGAGGACGTCACTGTGCGCTTCGAGCGCGGCCGTCCGGTAGCGGTCAACGGTCAGCGGTACGCCGACCCGGTCGCCCTGGTCCACGAGCTCAACGCGATCGGCGGCCGGCACGGGCTCGGCATGTCCGACCAGATCGAGAACCGCATCATCGAGGCCAAGTCGCGCGGCATCTACGAGGCGCCGGCGATGGGCGTGCTCTTCATCGCCTACGAGCGCCTGCTCAACGCGATCCACAACGAGGACACGATCGCCAACTACCACGGCCAGGGCCGCCAGCTGGGTCGGCTGCTCTACGAGGGCCGTTGGCTCGACCCGCAGGCGCTGATGCTGCGGGAGTCGATCCAGCGGTGGATCGCCTCGCTGGTGACCGGCGAGGTCACGATCCGGCTGCGCCGCGGCGAGGACTACACCGTCGTGCGCACCGACGGGCCGGCGTTCTCCTACCACCCCGACAAGCTGTCGATGGAGCGCACCGAGAACGCCGCGTTCGGTCCGGCCGACCGGATCGGGCAGCTCACCATGCGCAACCTCGACATCGCCGACTCGCGCTCCAAGCTCGAGCTCTACGCCACCCAGCCGCTGGACGAGGGGCAGGTGCTCGTCGAGCACGGCACCCTGCTGGGCGAGCTCGAGGCAGGGGGAGCAGACCGCATCACCTCCAACCCCGCGGCCCGCAGCGCCGAGGACCAGGCGCTCGACAACGCGGCCATGGAGTTCGGCACCGACTGAGTGCTGAGAGACTGTCGACGTGAGCTTTGAGGACGGGGCGCCGCGGGTCACGGCGCGCGTGGTGCCGGTGAACGCCGCGGGGGAGTGCCTGCTCCTGCTCGGCACCGACCCGGACGAGGACTGCCCGCCGTACTGGTTCACCGTCGGCGGGGGAGTCGAGGCGGGTGAGACCCTGACCGACGCGGCCGTGCGCGAGGCCGACGAGGAGATCGGTCTCCGGGTCGAGCCCCCCGAGCTGCTCGGCCCGTTCCACGTGGGCCGCGTCGCGGGTCGGACGCGACCGATCGTGTCCCACTTCTTCGCCGTACGCCGTGACGAGATCGCCGTGTCGTTCGCCGGGCACCAGCCCGACGAGGACGGCTTCATCGTCGACTGGGGCTGGCTCACCCCCGACGCCCTGGCGGCCGACACCCGCTTCAACAACCCGGCCCTCCCCGCGATCCTCGCGAAGGCAGTCGACGCAGCAGGAGGAACGCGATGAGCGGCACCACCAACCAGGGCAAGCTGTGGGGCGGCCGCTTCGCCGACGGCCCGTCGCCCGAGCTCGAGGCGCTCTCGCGCTCGACGCACTTCGACTGGCGGCTCACCCCGTACGACCTCGCCGGGTCGCGCGCGCACGCCAACGCCCTGCACACGGCCGGGCTGCTCACCGACGCCGACCACGCGGAGCTGCTCCGCGGCCTGCAGGTCCTGGGCGACCGGTACGCCGCCGGCGAGCTGCTTCCCGACCCTTCCGACGAGGACGTCCACGGCGCCCTGGAGCGGTTGCTCCTCGACGAGGTCGGTGCCGAGGCGGGCGGGCGCATCCGCGCCGGCCGCAGCCGCAACGACCAGATCGCCACCCTGTTCCGGATGTTCCTGCGCGACCACGGCCGCGTGGTCGCGGGCCAGGTCCTCGACCTCGTGGAGGCCCTCGCGGACCAGGCGCGCGCGCACCTCGACGTGATCATGCCGGGGCGCACCCACCTCCAGCACGCCCAGCCGGTGCTGCTGGCCCACCACCTCCTCGCCCACGCGTGGCCGCTGCTGCGAGACGTCGACCGACTGCACGACTGGGACGTCCGGGTCGCCGGAGACTCGCCGTACGGCGGGGGAGCGCTCGCGGGCAGCACGCTGGGGCTGGACCCGGAGGCGGTGGCGCTCGAGCTCGGCTTCACCGGCGCCGGCGCCAACTCGATCGACGGCACCGCGGCGCGCGACTTCGTGGCGGAGTTCGCGTTCGTGACCGCGATGGTCGGCGTCGACGTGAGCCGGTTCGCCGAGGAGGTCATCCTCTGGTCGACGCGCGAGTTCGACTTCGTGACGCTGCACGACTCCTGGTCGACCGGGTCGAGCATCATGCCGCAGAAGAAGAACCCCGACATCGCCGAGCTGGCCCGGGGCAAGGCCGGCCGGCTGATCGGCAACCTGGCCGGCCTGATGGCCACGCTCAAGGCGCTGCCGCTCGCCTACAACCGCGACCTCCAGGAGGACAAGGAGCCGGTCTTCGACTCCGTGGACACCCTCGAGGTGCTGCTGCCGGCGTTCACCGGCATGGTCGCCACCTTGCGGTTCAACACCGCCCGGATGGCCGAGCTCGCGCCGCAGGGCTTCTCGCTGGCGACCGACGTGGCCGAGTGGCTGGTGCGCCAGGGCACGCCCTTCCGGGTCGCCCACGAGCTCGCCGGTGCGTGTGTCCAGCGCTGCGAGGAGCTGGGCATCGAGCTGCACGAGCTGACCGACGAGCAGTTCGCCGCCATCTCGCCCGAGCTCCGGCCCGAGGTGCGCGCGGTGCTCACCGCCGAGGGCTCGGTGTCCGCCCGCTCGGGCCGCGGCGGCACGTCGCCGGCCCGCGTGCGTGAGCAGGTCATGGAGCTCCAGGAGCGCGTCGGGGAAGCGCGTGCCCGCCTCCGCTGACCTGCGCGACCTGCTCGCAGGTCCGGTGCTCGACGCGGCGCCCCGGCTGCTCGGCGCGACGCTCAGCCACGGGGGAGTCACCGTCCGGCTCACCGAGGTCGAGGCGTACGCCGGCGCCGACGACCCCGGGTCGCACGCCTACCGCGGCCCGACCCGTCGTACCGCGGTGATGTTCGGCCCGCCCGGTCACCTCTACGTCTACTTCACCTACGGCATGCACCACTGCGCCAACGTCGTGTGCGGCCCCGAAGGCTCCGCCTCCGCCGTGCTCTTCCGGGCCGGTGAGGTGGTCGAGGGCCGACAGCTCGCCCGCGAACGCCGCGCCACCGACCGGGACCGGGACCTGGCCCGAGGCCCCGCGCGACTGGCCCAGGCACTTGGCATCGACCTCGCTCTGCTGGGCAGCGACCTCGTGACCGGCCCGGTGCGCCTCGTCCTCGAGGATCCGTCCGACCCGCAAGACGTCCTCACCGGCCCGCGGGTCGGCCTGCGGGGCGCCCCGGACCGACCGTGGAGGTTCTGGCTGGCGGGGGAGCCGACGGTCTCGGCGTACCGGCCGGCCAAGCAGATCGGGGCCGGCTAGCCCGCCCGCAGGCCGCTGACCTGCACGAATGCTGCGAGGCGCACCCCGATTTGCATGGCTGCCCGGACCGCCTGCTAATGTTTCACCTGTCGCCGCAAGCGACACCCGCTCGGCCGGAAGGTCGAAACAACCGGGTGCCGAATGCGCTGCGGCCCGAAGTTGCCTCTGGTTGCCTGTACGCCCCGTTCAACGAAGTTGACGGGTCGGGGTCCAACCGGTAAGTTTCTGAAGGTTGCCCCGGCACAAGGCCTGAGAAGGCTGCGGTCGGGTGCGTCTGATTCTTGAGAACTCAACAGTGTGTCATAGTCGACGAATTAGTTTGTTATGCCCTTCGGTTTTTTTGTTGGGTTTTGTTTTTTTCGGCAATGATTCTGGCGATTTGATATGTCGGGGTTTGTTTGTCGGGAGCAAGTTTTCTACGGAGAGTTTGATCCTGGCTCAGGACGAACGCTGGCGGCGTGCTTAACACATGCAAGTCGAGCGGTAAGGCCACTTCGGTGGTACACGAGCGGCGAACGGGTGAGTAACACGTGAGTAATCTGCCCTTCACTCAGGGATAACCTCCGGAAACGGTGGCTAATACCTGATATGACCGGACCATGCATGTGGTTTGGTGGAAAGTTCTGGCGGTGAAGGATGTGCTCGCGGCCTATCAGCTTGATGGTGGGGTAATGGCCTACCATGGCTTCGACGGGTAGCCGGCCTGAGAGGGTGACCGGCCACACTGGGACTGAGACACGGCCCAGACTCCTACGGGAGGCAGCAGTGGGGAATATTGGACAATGGGCGAAAGCCTGATCCAGCAACGCCGCGTGAGGGATGACGGCCTTCGGGTTGTAAACCTCTTTCAGTATCGACGAAGCTGCATCTTTTTGGGTGTGGTGACGGTAGGTACAGAAGAAGCACCGGCCAACTACGTGCCAGCAGCCGCGGTAATACGTAGGGTGCGAGCGTTGTCCGGAATTATTGGGCGTAAAGGGCTCGTAGGCGGTTTGTCGCGTCGGGAGTGAAAACACTGGGCTTAACTCAGTGCTTGCTTCCGATACGGGCAGACTAGAGGTATGCAGGGGAGAACGGAATTCCTGGTGTAGCGGTGAAATGCGCAGATATCAGGAGGAACACCGGTGGCGAAGGCGGTTCTCTGGGCATTACCTGACGCTGAGGAGCGAAAGTGTGGGGAGCGAACAGGATTAGATACCCTGGTAGTCCACACCGTAAACGTTGGGCGCTAGGTGTGGGGCCTATTCCATGGGTTCCGTGCCGCAGCTAACGCATTAAGCGCCCCGCCTGGGGAGTACGGCCGCAAGGCTAAAACTCAAAGGAATTGACGGGGGCCCGCACAAGCGGCGGAGCATGCGGATTAATTCGATGCAACGCGAAGAACCTTACCTGGGTTTGACATACACCGGAAAGCTGCAGAGATGTGGCCCCTTTTGTCGGTGTACAGGTGGTGCATGGCTGTCGTCAGCTCGTGTCGTGAGATGTTGGGTTAAGTCCCGCAACGAGCGCAACCCTCGTTCTATGTTGCCAGCATGCCCTTCGGGGTGATGGGGACTCATAGGAGACTGCCGGGGTCAACTCGGAGGAAGGTGGGGATGACGTCAAGTCATCATGCCCCTTATGTCCAGGGCTTCACGCATGCTACAATGGCCGGTACAAAGGGCTGCGATGCTGTAAGGCGGAGCGAATCCCAAAAAGCCGGTCTCAGTTCGGATTGGGGTCTGCAACTCGACCCCATGAAGTCGGAGTCGCTAGTAATCGCAGATCAGCAACGCTGCGGTGAATACGTTCCCGGGCCTTGTACACACCGCCCGTCACGTCACGAAAGTCGGCAACACCCGAAGCCAGTGGCCCAACCCGTAAGGGAGGGAGCTGTCGAAGGTGGGGCTGGCGATTGGGACGAAGTCGTAACAAGGTAGCCGTACCGGAAGGTGCGGCTGGATCACCTCCTTTCTAAGGAGCACACGCCCCGACCCTCACCGTTCGTGTGGGGGCGCATGGTGGTGTTCACTAGTGGAATCGTCGATGAATCACTTGGCTGCTTTGTGGGTCGAGGTCCTCAGTACTATCCGCATGTTCGTTCTTCCTTCGGGGAGGGTGGGGGTGTGGGTGTGGAACCTGGGTCTTGTGTCTGTGGGGTGGTGGGGTGGTGGCACACTGTTGGGTCCTGAAGAATCAGGCATCCTTGTGTCTGCTGTGGGGTTCTCGGTGACGGGGGCTTCGTGGTGGGTGGGGGGTGTGTGGTTGTTCAGCCAAGAGTTCTCTCCTTTGTCTCGTGTCTGCCTGGTGGTGGGTGCGGGGGGTTGGTGGGGTTGTTGTTTGAGATCTGGATAGTGGACGCGAGCATCTGTCGTCACCGGTTTGATTGGCTGGTGGCGGCTGTAAGTATGTGTATCCCCTGCTCGACTCGTTGTGCGGTTCGCCTGTTGGTTGGGTGGGTGTGCGGTGGGTGGTGTGGGGGTGCTGGTCTTTTGTAGTTGAGTTGTTTTGACGTTGTTGAGACAAGCTATGAAGGGCACATGGTGGATGCCTTGGCACCAAGAGCCGATGAAGGACGTAGGAGCCTGCGATAAGCCCTGGGGAGTTGGCAACCGAGCTGTGATCCGGGGGTGTCCGAATGGGGAAACCCAGCTGGAGTCATGTCCAGTTACCCTTGCCTGAACACATAGGGCGAGTGGAGGGAACGTGGGGAAGTGAAACATCTCAGTACCCACAGGAAGAGAAAACAATTGTGATTCCGAGAGTAGTGGCGAGCGAAATCGGATGAGGCCAAACCATGCTCATGTGATACCCGGCAGGGGTTGTGAGTGTGGGGTTGTGGGACGTGTCTTGTTGTTGCTGCCGCGATGACGCAGAGTAAGAAATCACGTAGCGAAGTTGAAGCCGGTTGGAAATCCGGGCCGTAGAGGGTGATAGCCCCGTAGACGTAAGTGCGTGACTCTGTTGACGTGTTCCCAAGTAACACGGAACCCCTGAAATTCCGTGTGAATCTGGCGGGACCACCCGTTAAGCCTAAATACTCCTTGGTGACCGATAGCGGACAAGTACCGTGAGGGAAAGGTGAAAAGTACCCCTGGCGGGGAGTGAAATAGTACCTGAAACCATGTGCCTACAATCCGTCGGAGCGAGAACT
>CAWEBT010000005.1:0-610691 GCA_963807335.1 uncultured Actinomycetota bacterium | reverse complement strand
CCAGATGAGCCTGGTCGGCTTCGTCGCCTCGCCGCCGGAGTTTCACTTCACCAAGAAGGGCGACGAGTGCTGCCGGCTTCGCGTCGGTGTCGAGCAATGGCGCCGGGAAGCTAACGGCGACTTCACCAAGCTCGACCCGACCTTCCACGACATGGTCGCGTTCGAGAGCACCGCCCGCGAGACCTACGCCCGATTCCGCAAGGGCGACTCGTTCGTCGCCAGCGGCTACATCCACGAGTTCGAGGTGGAGCGCCGCGAGGGACCAAGTGTCATCAAGGAGGAGTTCGTGGCCAGGAAGATCGGCCACAACGCCAATAGGACGGACTACGTCGTCCAGCGCGCACGTCACGCGGCACCGGAGCGCCCGCTGACGCCGGTGCCTGACCCGCCGGCCATCGCACTCTGACCGGACAGCGTCGTGGACTCCTACGACGAGCTCGAGGACGCCTACAGGGGCGCTACGGACCTCTTCGAGCGTCCACCGGCGCCCATCAACTGGAACCTGCTGGACGCGAACGAGGCTGACATCGAGTGGCACGACCTCGATGCCTGGGTGACTTGGCTCAAGGCCACGTTCGGGCTCCCACCCTCGATCGTTCCGCCGCACTGGCACCGCCACGACGAGCTCGTCTGGGAGCTGTCCGCTCTCCACACCCACTGGCTGAGCTGCCACCACGAAAGCGCCAGCGCCTCAGCGCCAATTGCCTGGCTGCGCGACTTCGCCGATGCTCGCCATCGGCTGCGAGACTGGGTTGCGATCTGCGGCACTCGGGTCGACCGCGACCGCCCGACCCGGCAGACGGTCTGGCCGGGCGAACGGGCCGTCGAGTCGGGTCGCGAGGTCCCGATCAAGGACAGGCGACTGGACTTCGAGGAGTTCGTCCGCGACGACGTCCTCCGCCGCCGGCGCATCGAAGCGATGGCACGCGATGCGCTCGTCGGGTGAGCCGAGTGCGGCCCCCACGCACGTAGCGGGCGCGGCCATCCACAGCGCAGCCCGTCTTCGGCGGCCACGAGCCGACGACCGTTGGACGGTCGAGTCCGGACCCACGAAAGGGAGCCCACGATGCTTCTCCCCCACGCACTGACCCTCGCGACGGCGCGGTACCACCTCGCGGCCCTCGCCGACCACGCGGACTCGATCGACGCGTCGTCCGCGTACGAGCGCGTCTTGATCGAGCTCGATCGCATCCACGGCGATGAGAGTCCCGCCCTCGACACCGACGGCATCTGTGCGGACTGGTCGAACCTGTTCGCCGCAGCCAGCTCCGCAATCGAGGCGCTCGAGGAGTACGGCGTAGACGCGCTCAATCTCGAACTCGTCCTGGCCAAGCTCGAAGACGCCTACGCCATAGACGGCACCTGATGTACGGCGAGAACGGCGCCGCAATGCGCCGGGAACTCGCGGCCCTCCTGCGGCAGCATCGGATCCAGCACAGGATCGGCGGCCCTGCTCAACCAGATCGAGCAGCGCTCGGCCAGCAGATCCTCCGGTACCGGCAGAACCTGCTGATCTGGTGCACCCAGGCCATGCAGGCAACCAGCCCACTGCTGTTCAGCAACCTTCCCACCAAACAGGCCAACCCCTTCCGCGCCAGCCGACCCGGCATCACCGGTGCGGGCGAACTTGCCCGAGCCCTGGAACACGCGAAAGCGCACTCCTCTGCCCGAGCGGCATCGATCGAGCAGTTGACGACGCCGAGCGACAACCCCGTCGTCGAGCACTGGCGCGAACTCGCGCGGGCCGCCGTCCTCGCCGAGCACGACACTGCTCCCGAGGTCGCGTCTCACCTGAACGCGCCCCAAGCCCAGGCGCTGGTCGGAGACGTTGCCGCCGTCGCCCAGGCCCTGGTCGTGCTGGACCAGCGGTACAAGAACACACCGGGCTGGGAGCAGCTCCCGCAGGCCGCGCGTCTCGGCTGGGCGGCGCTCGCAGCCGCCCTCGACGTCAATCTGGGTCAGCCGGACTACACGGTCGACCGCTTGGGTTGGCGCCCGACGACCAAACCGATCTTGGGGCCGGCCAAGCCCGGCATCCTCGGTGTGCTCCAGGCCGAACACAACCTCGCCGTGCGCTTGAACAGGTCCTTGCCCCGGATGACGAACTTGCGTCTCATCGTCGACTCCCAGCGGATCCTCTCCAGCCGCCTTGCCCCGTTCGCGACGAGGATCGACACCGGGCTCGCCGAGAGTTGGATGAACCGTGCCGCGACCTACACCATGCTGCAGCGTCAACTGCGTGGCATCGGGGGCCGGCTCGGGGACTGCGGGCTGGCAGCTGCGGACGGTGCGAACGCCGTCACCAGACTCTCGATCCTCCCAACGGACACGATTGTCGAGCCTCGCACCCTGGGCGGCTTCCAGACCCTGTTCCACCAGATCGACACGCGTATCGCCGACGTGGTCGAGGAGGGCATCGACCGCGGCTCGTTCGTCAAGCGCGTGACCGTTCCGCGACTCGTCACCGGGACGGGACAGCTCGTCCAGCCGGTCCGCGAGCGATACCTCCCGGTGACTCGGCCCTCCGACCTCGACGTGGTCCAGACCGTGCGCAACGAGCTACGCCCTCGGCCACACATCGAGGCAGTCAGGCCCGGGTCCCACCCGCGCGGACCTGCACGAAGCCCTCATCCATCGCCCAGAACCGCGCGACCCCGGCAGCCTGGAGCTCTGACCATCTCGGATCCCAACTTGGGCACGCGTGACCACCTGATTGGTGACCATTCCAACAACGAGGAGTAAGCCACCGTGGCCGCCACCCGACACCCAAAGACCGACGAGAACCCCTACCTCTCGCTGCCCGACGCAGCTGAGGTCATCGGCCAGTCCGTGAAGACGCTCCGCCGACGAATTTCAGCTGGCGCGCTGCCGGCGTACCGCTTCGGTCCGCGCTGCATCCGCGTGCGCCTCAACGATCTGGAGGCCTCCGGACGCCGCATCCCGAGTGCCCGAACCAGCGACTGAAAAGTCCGTACATCCGATGCATATCCGATGCAACCCAGAAACGAGAAGGACCCCCGACTCGCGTTTCCGCTGGTCAGGGGCCCTTTTGCTCGGGTGGGCGATACTGGGTTCGAACCAGTGACCTCTTCGGTGTGAACGAAGCGCGCTACCACTGCGCCAATCGCCCCAGATGCTCCGCCACCCGTGAGGGAGGCGCGGTCGGAGACTCTAGCCTACCGCCGCGGGTCCCCCACAGCCGGTGCCGTCAGCCGTTGGGCACCAGGATCGCCCGGTAGCGCCAGGTCCCGTCGGAGCTCACGGTCGACGCACCTCCGGTGACCCGTCCCCCGGCGAACGGGGCCGAGCGCAGGGCCCCGTCGACCGAGGAGCCGTAGAGGATCCGGCCGCTCGCCAATGTCATCCCGGCGACGGCGGAGAAGTTGACGCCGCCGGCGTCGGCCTGGAACGTCTGGGCCCCGACGACCTCGCTCTCCGGCGTGAAGTACCGGTAGTAGAGGCTGCTGCTCCCGGAGACCGTGTAGTAGATCCGGTGGGTGGCCGGGTCGTAGAAGGCGCCGGTCATGCTGGCGATGGCGAACGGGATCCGGGCGCCGTTGTCCGGGTCGTCGTAGAGGTTCACGGTCTGCTGCGCACCGGTCGCACCAGTGCCGGCGTTGAAGGTCCGCTTGTAGAACCCGCCGTCGGCGAGGCCGTAGTAGATCGTGCCGTTCAGCAGGAAGCCACCGCGGACCGTCGACCAGTCCATCGCCGTGTTCGCCGTGCTGGGCGAGCCGGTCGGGGCGCCGTTGGCGTTGACGGCCCGTCGCTGGAGGACACCCGTGCCCGCGGGTCCGATCTGCGCCACGAACAGGTCGTTGGGCAAGGTGGCCGCAGGCACGGTCGGGATCGTGGAGCCGCCGGCAAGCGGCATCAGGGCGATCCGTCCGCGCCTCTTGCCCCCGATCGACGTCGTGTCGCTGCCGACCCAGAGCCCCTGGCTGGTCGCGAACAGCGCCTGGGCGCCCACGCCGCGCGAGCGGCCGGGGTTCCACGACAGCGGGAGCCCGTTGACGGGGTCCAGCGCCGCGATGCCCTCCCGCGGCACGGCACCCGGTCCGGCCTGGTCGCCCTGGAAGGGGTTGTTCTGCCAGCGCATGTGGCCGCCGACGTACACGGCGCTGCCGGTGACGGCGACGCCGTACGTCGTGTCGCCGCCGGTGTAGTCGGTCCACGTGGGGTCGTTGCCGGTGCTGGCCGTCTCCCAGCGGCTCACGGTGTCGCACATCGTGCCGCTGCCGGACCCCCCGGCGAACGCACCGGTGGTCGAGACGACGAAGTACGACCCGTCGGGCGAGAAGTCGATGTCACGGGTGAAGGCGTCGAAGACTCTGGCGCAGCTGTTGTGGGCACGGTCGTAGCGGTTGGTGAACCAGGGGGCGAGGGTCGCCGTGGCCCCACCCGTGTCAAGCACCGCGAGCTGGGAGCGAGGCTGCCCCCCGACGGTCGCGAAGTTGCCGATGGCCGCGAGCCGGGAGCCGTCCGGGGTCACGTCGAACCGCTTCACGTTGGTGCTGCCCCCGCCGCCGTTGTTGGGGTCGTAGACCCCGGTGAACGGCACGTTCACCCCGGCGAGAACGCTGCCGGTCGTGGGGTCGACCGCGGCCAGGGCGTTGCGGGTCGTGGTCACCGTCCCGGACCTGATGGACGTGAAGCCGCCACCGAGGTAGAGGCGGGAGCCGCGCAGGACCACCTCGTTCACCGACTTGTTCGGGACCGCGTTGAACGCCGAGACGACCGCGCCGGAAGAGGTCAGCTTGACCACCCGCTTGATGCTCGAGCTGCCGCCCACGGATCCGAAGCTGCCGCCGACGTAGATGTAGGTCCCGTCCGTGGTCAGCGAGTTGGCCGAGCCGCCCAGGTTCGGGTTGAACGTCGCATCGATCGCTCCCGTGGTCGCGTCGAAGGCGAAGATCCGGTTGCGGGTGACGTCGTCGGCCTTGTTCGAGAAGGTGGCGCTCGGACTGACGGAGGTGAACGTGCCGGCGGCGATGATCTTGTTGCCGACCTGGGTCAGCGCGTTCACCGACCCGTCCATCACGTGCGGAGTGAAGGTCGCCGGCGTCGCGGACACGACCACGTTGCCGTGGTCCGCGTTGACGCCCGAGGCCGGGGCGACAGCGAGCCCGGCGAGTGCCAGCGCGCAGCCGGTCAGGGCCGCCGCGGTAGGGCGAAAGTGACGAGAATTCATGGCATCCCCCTCCGTCGTCACGCCGACCGCGCCTCCGAGTGGGACGGCGCACGGGCGCTTTCCACAGTAGGAAATTAGCCACGGAACCCGCCTCGAAACCAGCCCGATGTTCGCTTTGACCAGTTTTGGTGAGCGCGCTCGGCGTCGCGCGCTGTCGAAGCGACCTGCGGGCGAGGCGACCGGACCGGCGAAATCTCGAAGAAGTCTTCAGGAAACCGCGTCATGGACCGATGTGGATGGCGTCTCCACTACAACAGGGGACTTCGAACAAGGGGACAGGCCGTGGGACATCTCTTCGAAAGACGCGCTACGGGGGCCGTCGAGCAGGACATCACGATGGAGTGCGTGGACGCGCGCGGTCGCGCGCAGGCGCTCGACACCGTCTTCTCCTACGAGCAGTCCGACCCGTTCGCCGTCACGATCCGTTTCCTGACCCGCTCCGGCGACCTGCCCTGGACCTTCAGCCGTGACCTGCTCAGCCGCGGGCTGACCGACCCCGCCGGCGACGGCGACGTCCGCGTCTCCCCCGGCATCGGCGACGACGGCCGCGCGATCGTGTCCATCGAGCTCAGCTCGCCCGACGGCCGGCTCGCCACCCAGGCCCGCACCCAGGACGTCCACCGGTTCGTCACGCGCTCGTTCGCGCTCGTGCCGGCCGGGACCGAGAGCCGCCACCTGCGGATCGACGATGCGATCAACAGGCTCCTGACTCGCTGAGTCGGTGGGCGTGTCTCTGGTCATGGGGTCCGGAGACGCGCTCACCGCCCAGCTTGAACACCCGGCGCCCTGACGGGCGCTGATCCGGCGCTCAGGGATCGATCTGCTCGCGCTCCTTGCGCAGCCAGGTCTCCCGCACCTCTCCAGTGATCGGGCCCGGTGACTCGAGGTCGCGGTCGTCCCAACGGTGCACGCCCTGCACGTCGCGGGTCGTCGACACGAGGAACACCTCGCTCGCCCGGTCGATCACCTCCATCGGCTCGTCCACCTCGCGACCGCCGTACCACTCGAGGACGAGCTTGCGGGTCACCCCGGCCAGGCAGCCGCTCTCCAGCGTCGGCGTGCGGAGCTCGCCGTCGACGACGTAGAAGACGTTGGTGCCGGTGCCCTCGCAGAGGTCGCCGGCCAGGTTGGCGAAGATCGCCTCGGACGCGCCCTTCTCGGCCGCGTGCGCCAGCGCGACGACGTTCTCGGCGTACGACGTGGTCTTCAGGCCCGCCAGCGCTCCCCGCTCGTTGCGTGGCCACGGCACGGTCGCGACCGCCGTGGTCAGCGGCCACTCCCCCATCGTGTCGGCGACGACGACGAGCGTGGGCGGGGCATCGCCGCGGTTGCTGCCGAGCGGTGACGGTCCGCCGGTGAAGGTGATGCGGATCCGGCCCAGCGGGAGGTCCTGGCCGTCCAGCACCGCGGCGATGCCGCGACGTACGGCGTCCAGGTCGGGTTCGGGCAGGCCCAACCCGGCCGCGGACCGCTGCAGGCGCTGGAGGTGCCGGGTGACCGCGAACGCCTGCCCGTCGAGCACCTTGATCGCCTCGAACACCCCGTCACCCACGGTGACCCCGTGGTCGGTGACGGTGAGCGCCGGGGCGCTCGCGTCAGCCAGCAGCTCACCATTGACCCATGCCCTCATGCGTCCACCCTAGGGACCCACGCCACTCGGAACACGCCTCTGCGGGGGCGATTTTGGCGGCCCGTTGGGCATCGGCTAGTGTTCTGCTCGCACCAACGGCCGGGAAACCGACCGGGAAGCGCAGGCGGACATAGCTCAGTTGGTAGAGCGCAACCTTGCCAAGGTTGAGGTCGCGAGTTCGAGTCTCGTTGTCCGCTCGGAGAAGTCTTTCCACCGGGTCCTTCCATGGAGGGGCCCCTGCGGTGGGTTGGCCGAGAGGCGAGGCAACGGACTGCAAATCCGTGTACACGGGTTCAAATCCCGTACCCACCTCCACACAAAAAATTCAAGACCTGGGCGATTGGCGCAGCGGTAGCGCGCTTCCCTGACACGGAAGAGGTCACTGGTTCAATCCCAGTATCGCCCACCAGTAGAAAAGGGCCTCTGACCAGCGGAAACGCTGATCAGAGGCCGTTCTGATTTCGGCTCTGCATCGGATCGATCGCCTCAGATCTTGCCGTCGGCGACCCTCCTGGTCCCCTGTGGAGACGCGAATGCCCCCATCCACCGACCGCTCTGGGCGGTGATGGGGGCGCTCTTCTTCGTGGTTGATGACGTCCGTCATGGGGCGGCACTGGGGACGCGATGCCCCGTCGCCTCGAGGTCGGCGAGACGAACCCGGATGCTGCGCGGGCCGAACCGGTAGGCCGGCAGGGTGCGGCGCACGACGGGCCGCTGGGACCGCTGGGCCGATCGCTAGCTAGCCGCGTTCCCCCAGCAGGGCGCTCAACACGCTGCGAACCTGGGTGGCCGAGGGGATGGCCGACGGCACCGGCACCGGCCGGGTGTCGTCGTGACCGCAGCCGCAGCCGCACCGGCAGCTGCAGCCTCCGCCTCCCCCGCCGCCGGTCGGGCGACAGGCCCGCTTCAGGCAGGCCCGCAGCACCGACAGGTCGAGGCCCTCCGCCTGGAGCCGCTTGGCCAGCTCGGAGCTGAGGAATCCGCTCTCGAGCAGGCACAACCAGAACCGGCACCACGCGGTGTCGTCGCCGGACCCGGAACCGCCCGACCCGGGACCGCCCGAGCCGCCAGAGCCACCAGAGCCGCCGGACCCCGAGCCGCCGCCCGACGGGTCACCGCTCGGGTGCACCACCGGGTTGTCCCCGCCCTGCCAGACCGCGGCAGAACGCAGCTGCTCCCGGGTGAACGGCAGGCCGTCACTGGCGCGGCCGTCCGCGATGATGCGGAACCGGTAGACCCCGGAGCTCACCGCGACCGTGCCGGCCTGGTACTCACCGGGCGAGGCCGTCGGGTGCAACGCCAGGATCGACGTCGACTTGTCCGGCCGGACCATTTCGGTCCACACGTTCGCCGACCCTTCGAACGGCGCGCCGTACTCGGTGAGCACGGCCCGAACAGTGAGGTGTGCACCCGGCTCCTGGCTGTCCTGGGCGACCTCGGCGGCCATCCGCAGGTTGGAGTAGGTGTGCACGCTCGCGGCGTACCGCACCGATGCGCCCTGGGAGGGCGTCGTCGCGGCCGCAGCCGAGCTCCTGACGCCGACCGGGTCGTTGACGCCGGGCACGGTCAGCAGCAGGTGCCACCGCCCGGCATGCGCCTGCGCCCCATCGACCGCCACCGGCATCCCGACCCGAATGTGCCGCGAGCGGGCCGTCGCGTTGGTGGTCACCGAGGGGTGCGACTCGAGGACAACCGAGCCGTCCGGTGCCTCCAGCCCCATCACCAGCGCATGCGCCGGCTTGGCCAGCACCACCCCGGTGATCTCGACGTCGGAGGCGGTCACGTCGAACGGGATCCGCTCGATCACCCCCGGCCGCGCCCAGCCCTCAGGGTCCAGCACGATGTCGTTGTTGTTCACCCCGGCGAGGATCTGCAGGTAGTACTTCTCCAGCAGGAAGGTCTCGTCGGTCCCGATCGAGCCGGTCATCAGCAGGTAGCCGCCGGTGCCGGCGGTGAGTACGTTCAGCGAGGTCGGTTGGATCTGCTCCGCGGTCCCGAGGCCGATGGCGTACGCCGTCTGCCCGATGACGCCGGGCGAGACGTCCTCGAGGTACTTCGCGGCGGTCTCGATCCCGTCGGTGAGCACCACCATCGCCTTCTTGTCGTAGGTGACGGCGTCCAGCTTGGTCTTGGCCTGGTCGACGCCGTCACCGATGGCGGTGTAGCCGGCCGGGTTCGCCGCGAACGACCCGATGGCTGAGATCGCGTCGTCACGACCACCGCCGCTGCCGGGCGCACCGGCCACGTCGATGGGCAGCACGTCGTGCGGGTCCTCGTCGTAGGCGTTGATGCCGATCGCATTGTCGTCGTACAGCAGGTCGACGAACACCCCGGCCGCATCCTCGAGGACGTCCTCCTTGGTGCGGCCCTCGTCGGTGTGGTCGAGCATGCTGCCGGACTGGTCGAACACCAGCTCGGTCGCCGCAGTCGGCCGCGGCACGCAGTTGCCCACGAGCGTGATCGGGAAGTCCTCCCCGGTGTCCAGGCACCGGATCGTCGCCGAGCCCATCGGCACCGGACCCGGCGCCGTGCAGGTCAGAGAGAACCAGAAGTAGACCGGGTACGGCTTCGCGCCGCTCGGCACCGCCGGCAGCACCACCGGGCTCACCACGCCGTACGGCGCCCCCGGAGGGGTGATCAGTTGGAACGTCGTCGGACCACACGAGTCGACCATGAACCTAGCGGCGCGGTTGACCGTCAGGCCCTCGGGGACGTCGTTGAAGTCCACGGTCGTGACGGCAGCGGTGATGTCGCCACCCGGTGCGGGCTGCAGGTACGGCGCAAGAACGTCCTCGATCACCGAGACACAGACCGGGCAGAACGACGAGGTCGCCACCCGCATCTTGCACTGGTAGACGGGCCGAAAGAGACCGCAGTGCCAGTACTTCGCGCCCTCGAAGGTGCCCACGATCGCCGCCGCGACGGGGCTGGGGTCGTCGTTGGGCGTGGTGCAGTCGGCGTTGGCCATCGTCGGATCGGCCGGGCCGGAGGTGACCAACGAGGACCACTTCACCGAGGCCGGGTCGGATTCGGTGCTGACGTTGGGCTGCCCCGGCTCACCACCGGTGTACTCGTCGCCGTCGTCGTAGTCGTACTCGTCGGCAAGCCCGAAGGCGGAGTGGCCGATCTCGTGGATCACCACGTCGAGCCAGTCCCACGAGCTGTTGCTGCTCCAGGCCACGGTGCCGCCGGCACCGCCGCGCTCCGGGTCGTTGACGATGACCTGGATCTGGCTCCACTCGGGGATGAAGTCGTCGACCACGTCGACGACCAGGCCGCCGTCGCCCGACAGCAGCCGCTGGGTCTCGCCGTCGGCGCAGAACGTGGCGTCGAAGTACGTCGCGCGCGTCTGCGGCGGGTTGGGGCCTTCGCCGTCGCAGTCCGGTTTGTCGGCGCCGGACTCCGTCGAGGTGACGTCGACGCGATAGATGTTGATGCCGCAGGCGATCTCGGGTCGGTCGAACGGCGGCTCGGCGAGCAGCGCGTCGCGCACGTCGTCCGCGTCGGCCTGGAACTGCGCCATCTCCGAGGCCTGGTAGCCCTCGGAGACGATCACCAGGTTCCACCGGGAGCCGGGCGTGCCGTTGTCGACGATCTTGGTGACACCGAGGACGGTGCCGTCGCTGGTACCCATCACCGGTCTCCCTTCTGGTCGCCGGCGTCGTCGTCCGCGTCGACGCCATGCCGGTGCTGGGCCTCGAGGGCGTGGCTGACCCGTTCACGGCGCGTGGCCGCGGTCGTCACCTTCCGGGCCTTGTCCTTGGCGCCCTTGGCGGTCGTCGCGGGGCGGGCGGGCGCCTCGACGTCGGTGACCACGATGCGGGTTGCGCCCGGCGTCACCGGGACGACGACCCACTGGTCGACCGGCTGCTTGGCGGGCACCCGCCGCAGGGGGCGCTCGGGGTCGCCGGTGGGGACCTCGTGGGACGTGACCGTCTCCACCAGCTGCTGGTAGAGGGTCTCGCCGTCATCGTCGTTCAGCTCCACGAAGCGCCCGGTGCGGGCCGCCACCGCGGCATCGGCGCTGCGCGGGGCGCGCATCGAGAGCCGCTTGACGTCCCTGACCTCGATGCTGTCGCCGGTCGTCCTCAACCTGAGTCTCAGTGCGTCGGACATGACTCATCCCCTCCGTCTGGGGAGCTCGGTCCGCCCCCGGCCTGGTGGTGGGGCTATCTAGGGAGGAGTCTCCGAGACGGCCCACCGACCCACGGTACGAACTGATGCGGAGCCTGTACAGTGCCCCGCTTGCTTAGGCGATGGTTCACGCGACTCAGGTCGGAACCACCGGCGAGAAGGCTCGGCACGCAGACGGTCCAGAGCACCTACGGTGACCCCTGCCATCCGCGCCCTTCGCTCGGGCAGCAGCGCCCGACCCGGCCAGGATGCGCCGTGCATCGATGGTTGGATTGACTGACCTCGGGTTGTGAAATGGTGTCTCGGGTGGGACTTCCTGCCTCGGGCTGAGTGACCGCCTACCGGTAGTCAGTGCGTCCCATTCGCCGATCCCCAAATCATGACAGGGGAACCTGCGTCCCACCGCCCAGAATGAACGCACTCCTACGAAGCTACAAGCGACCGGACAATTAGCCAGGCAGGAGTGAGGGTCCCGTTGGCAGCTCCCCCCTCTGATTGCGGTGTGATGTATGGCGCCTCCAAGAATGCGTTCCGGTTCACCAAGTTGTCGTCGGAGACGACGCGGCGAAGGACGACCGGAGGCCCGACCGGAGGCCCTGATCTCGTCCCCACAAGGGGATGGACTGTGCGGCCGAGCGGGGGCCAGAATCGGCGCAAGGAGGCAAAGATGTGGAGCTGGCTGATCATCGGCGGCCTCGTCCTGGCGCTCATACTCCTGCTCGCGTGGTCGGGGCGCACGGACAACACCGACAAGTGGACTGGCGGAGGTATGAACGGGTAATTCCCGCCGGGGCGGACCAAAGCAGGAGGGGGCTCCTGCAAGTGCGCCTGCAACCTGGGCGATCGCCTGGGGCTCTGTCCACCTCCTTCGTTTGGCTGACACGGGGCTGTTTTCGAAGACCTGAGTTCGGCAGCACGTACTTCGAGCCTGAAGCGCTTGAAGCTGGCGTCGGCTTCACCGACGTGGTCAAGCGCCCAACGCGCGGTGAAGGGGACGTCAGCCCGGAGGAGATCGAGTTCGGTCGCGGAGTGTTAACACGGAGCTGGGTGTGCGCGGCGTGCCGCTCGTCTTGTGCGTCTTTCGCCACCCGGTGACGGCACTACTAGGCACGACTGGCGCGCCCGGGCTCCAGGCGCGACCAACACATTGGGGTGCGCGTTTTCCGCATGCCGGGGCCATTCGCGGCCAAGGCGGAGGTCAGCCACGTGATGACGGAGCTATCGCGTGCGCTCGCCGAGGGCTGAGCCGCGCGCCGACTGACCCGCGTCCTATCGCCGCCAGTGGGACGCACTCATCTGGCCGATGAACGGATCGAGTTCTTGATCGGCATCAAGATTCGCGGCGCCGTGGCGACGAGGAGAGATGATCACGATGACCGACAGGTTGCGGGCTGTCGGGGGATCAGGGGCCCTCCTGGGCGGAAGGAGTGCCGACGGGGAGTGGGTCAGTTGACGGGCGTCACAGTCACAGTCACGGTGCCGGTGGTGGTGGCGTCGGTACTGAACAGCAGGTAGCCCTCACGGGCAGCGTCGGCGGCGGGCATCGGGGCGCCGACCGGTTGTGAACGCTCCAGCGACCGGGTGCCACGATCGGGGCACAGGTCGCGACACCAACCGATCGGACGAGCGAGTGACGGTGCCAGGGTCACCCTCCAGCCCGGACCGGTGCTCGCCTCGGAGACCATGGTGGTGGCGGTGACTCTGGGTTGGTAGCTGCGGCCGGCCTCCAAGCGCAAGGGGGCGATTGTCCACTCCTCCGGCGACTGGTTGGACAGCTCCAGCGGCGTGCCGTCGGTGGGGACCGGCGCGATCTGGCGGACCGGGAGCAGCCGGACGCGCACCTGACGTCCGCGTTCCTCGTTGTCGGCGGCGCCGAACCGCAGGAGGCTCGTGCCGACCGGCAGACGAACGAGATCCCGTACGGGGGTGATCATCTCCTCGCCGCCCGGGCCGGTGAGATAGGCGTACATGCCGGCCCGTGACTCGAGGGAACGGTCCCCGTCCTCATAGACCAGGCGCGCCCACTGCTGGGTCGTCGTGGTGATGGTCGCCGACGTCATCTGGCTGGGACGACGCCGCACGGTGGTCGACAACGACCCTGAACCGACCTCGAGC
This sequence comes from uncultured Actinomycetota bacterium, assembly GCA_963807335.1. GTDB lineage: Bacteria > Actinomycetota > Actinomycetes > Propionibacteriales > Nocardioidaceae > Nocardioides. The sequence goes on along the minus strand of CAWEBT010000005.1, from coordinate 597,621 downwards.
GTGGTCTGCTGACGCCGCAGTGGCCTGACCGAGATCCGCACGACCTTCCGGCCCTGCGGCACGATCAGCAGGCGGCGGCTTCCCGGCGCACTGGCCAGCCCGGCGTAGTCGACACCGCCGACGCCGTCGAAGTACTCGTTCAGGAACCGCAGAGGCTGAGCGGGTTCGACGATCATGTCCGGGATGGCGGTGGGATGGTCGTCGCCGCCTTGATAGCCGGGCGGTTCGAAACGGCGCCCCTGATGGGTGTCGAGGTCGACGACCGCTCCGCGGACCCAGGTCTTCGAGGTCGTGGGAGCGAGTGCGCTCACACTCACCGGCGGGCCGGAGTCGGGGGTCTGCACGACGGCGGCATCCACGTACCCGGTCTGGCGCACAAGTCGGAGGCTCCCACCGATGACCCGATGGGTGCGCAGCTTGAACAGCTGAACGCTGCGGTGGCGATCGATGTCGTTGCCGCAGTTGACGACCTCGAACGTGTAGCCCCCACGCGCCGGCAGCGTCCAGAACCTGGTCAGGCTGTCGTAGGTGTCCACAGGACGTCCCTTGCGGACGAGGCGGGCACCACACGCCCCGCTCGACGAGTGGTCCTGCGGGCCCACCCTGACACGGTCGCCGGCGCCGCCGTCGAACCTGATCTTGAACCGTCGACCCTGCCCGAACCGGGTCGGGCCGTCTCCGTACTCGACGAACGCCGTCCGCCAGCGCGACTGTCCCTCAGCGGTTGATGCCGCAGCCGACGACCCGACCAGCATGCCCGCTGGAAGCAGCGCTGCCAGGACGGCGAGCACCGCGACAGCAGCCTCTGCCCGAACCGCAACCTTCACGCGTTCCTCTTCCCCCGAAGCCGAGCCACACCAGTCGTCAGGGGCCAGACCCACGCCCCGACACCGGAGACGAGGGCGAACGCTACAAGATGCGTAAGGCCCCTGACGTCGGGCGTGTCTACACCGACAACCTGCTGACGGTCTTCGTGACCCGCCCGCCCCTGTTCTCGAGGAAGACGATCTCGCCGAACTCGACGTACGACCAGCCGTCCTCGTCGTCCGTCAGGGCCTCTGAGGCGAACATGGCGACCGTCGCCTCGTCCTCGTCGCACGCCTCGAAGTCGTAGGACGTGTCGCCGCGTGGGACGTGGCACCCCATCAGCATGTACATCGGCTCCAGGAGCATCGAGAGTGCGAAGTCGTCCGTCCCCGGACCGGACTCCCGCAGCTTCTTCCAGTCCCCGGCCGGGTTGGTCTCGCCCTGGTGCCCGAGACCGACGTTGACGCCGATGATCCGGTTCGGCGACACCAGGACCATCTTCATCTTGGTCAGGGCAGGCAGATCGAGGTCTGTCATCGCCTGGGCGATGAGGCCGACCATCGCCTCGATCGCCCGTTGGACGTCCTCGTCGCGGTCACCTTCGAGCAGGGACAGCAGGAGCACGTAGAGGAACTCCGTGTCGGTCGACCCCCGCATCTGCTTCAGGTACCTGTCCTCGCAGTGCTGCAGCAGCTCCCGCTGCAGGAGCATCCAGTTCGGCATGTCACCGTTCTGGGCCATGATCCAGGGCGTCTCGTCGAAGGAGAAGGGGTGGCAGTTCTCGTCGACCATGACGGCCGCCGAGTCGTAGCTGGCTGCGCGCACATGACCGAGCATCGTGTTCGCCTGGAGGCTCGGGATGATGCGGCCGGCGTTGTCGTCGTAGAAGGCAGCCATGGGCCGGCGGTAGATGAAGGGATCCTCCGGCTTGAGCAGGTGCTCGCTCCAGGCGCCGAATCCCCAGCCTGCCAGGTGCAGATCTGGGTAGTGCTCAGGGTCGAGGGCCTGATTGACCAGGCTGTTCGACGGCGTGAGCAGCAGGCTCTCGAGCGGGGTCTCGGGCCCGATGTAGGCGAGCACTCGGCACATACGTTTCCTTACCTGACGGGACGTGCCGCGGTCGGCGTCCACGAGCGTCGCCACCCTACGGGCGAGGCGGGTCTGCTCGGGGGGAGACCCCCGGCGACTACTACAAGTCGCTCGGCCGTGAGTCTCGGTGGCGAGGTCCACCACTGATCGGGGGCCCTTGAAGAAGAGCTCGCCGTAGTCAAGAGTCGAGAACGCGGCTCGCCGTGGTTCGCAAGTCTCGGGTAAGAACCTCCGGCATTCCGCCGGTACTGAAGGTCGCTGTCGCCTCTGAAGATGTAGGTGTGGCCGATGGCCGCAGGGCTCTCGCCTTCATCGATATGCGTCCGCCGAAAAGGTCTTCGCGGCGTCATGTACAGCTGCCACCCTCATGGCACCACCTCCCAGAATCGAGCGGCACATCCCTCTCCGGAAGGCAATCATCAGCGCGAGAGATCCGTTGACCAGGCAGAAGTAGCCGGGATAGATGAGCAGCGGTGCCGCGATGGCGCCCACGGCACCGGCCGTCGCCGCTCCGCCCAGGGACGCCAGCACGAAGAGTGAGCAGGTCTCCGAGTCGGGGTCGCGCCAGGTTTTTGGGACCATCAGCAGGGCCCCGATCAGATCGGCCAGGATCACGCACCCGGTGGCGACCACGGGCTCGCCCACCGTCTGCCAGCCCACGACGCCGGCACCGGCAAGCGCGAGCAGTCCGATCTCGGGACCGGAGAGGCCGCCGCTTCCCAGACGGATGGAGAGGAGCAGCACAACGCAGGTGCCCAGCGCCTGCACGGACAGGGGCAGCAGGCTCCAGCGGGCACCGTCCGCGCGCTGGGACTCCACCGCGACCAGACCGAGCACGCTCCAGATGAGCCAGGAGCCCCGGTGCGGGACGGTGGCGCGGCGAATCGTGTCGACAACGTACGGCACTGTGCCCACCACCCCGCACACAGCCGCGAGAAGCGCGCAAACCGTCGAGATCTCCATCGAGTCCCGCCCTTCTCACCCGTCAGCCATCGACTTCGGGCGCTGGTTCGGCTCACCCCGAAGGGCGTCGCGGCGAGGCCGCGCTTGATCACGTAGCCCAGTAGCGGGCAGCGTCATCGTGGAGGTGCCCACGATGGTTTTCGGACGCGAGAGCGCGGGGCTGCGCTCGGAGTTTCAGGGTCGCCCCATGCTCGTGCTGGCGTGGGCGGCTGCACCGATCTCGACCTCCATCTGAGCCCTCGCCATCCCCTCCGCCGCAACGGCGCGCGGCGCCTCCGCGCCCGGTGCGGTGGGCCCGGCGGAGTGGCGGGCAGGCCCGCGCCCACGAGAGAGATCAAGGCGATCGGAGCGTTCATGACAGGTCCCCCTCGTGGTGGTGTCCTGGGTGCAAAACGGGGCACGCGGCGACGGGTCGAGACGCCGCGCAGCGCCACCCCGCGACAGCCCCAGCTCGATGTGTTACTAGCAAAAAGTGTATGGTGGTGTCGCCGATGGCGCAACCGCTGAAACACGTATACTGGTGTCGGTTCAAGTCCAGCAGCGGAAGGGGAACTGTGGCCACCGACGCCTCGAGCCGTGCCCGGCTGAGTGCGCCTGCGCGTCACGTCGGCCTGCTGGTCGAGTTCGCGAACTCAGTCGACACCGACGAAGGCACCGATGACCTGACTACCCCGGTCGAGCTGGCCGGCTGGCTCGTCGAGCACGATCTGCTCTCGGTGCCCGCGCCTGCCACCACCGAGGATCTCGATCTCGCTCTGGCTCTACGCGCGGGTCTCAAAGAGGCGTTCACGGACAACCATGAGCGTGCGGCCGTCGAGAGCCGGCGAGACGGCGCTCTCCAGTCCACCGCTGCAGAGCTCCCACTCGCACTGGGTGGCACCACCACCCACCCTGAGCTGCGCCCGGTGCATCAAGGGGTGCGAGGCGGGCTCAGCCACTTGCTCATCGCGGTCCAGGCGGCGGTCGCTGACGGCACCTGGAAGCGTCTCAAGATCTGTGCAGACGACGAGTGCGGCTGGGCGTTCTTCGACGCCTCGAAGAACCAGTCTCGTCACTGGTGCGAGTGGGGGTGCGGCAACCGCGCCAAGACCCGCAACTACCGCGCGCGACGTCGCGCAACCCCACCCGGCTATCAGACGAGGACTGGGCATGGCGACGGTGGCAGGCGCGCGTCCGGGCGGTGACCACCCTGCATCTGTGGCTCTCCTGCCGGCGATGAGAGCAGGCGAGCAGCAGAACCATGGACAATGCGGGTGGTGGCCCTGCGCACCAAGGGAGTCGACGGTTGACCTCGGCGAGCCCGATCCAGCAAGCCGCACGGAAATCTGGCAGGTCTCGTCCTATCGCACCCTCAAGACCTTGAGTCCGACGATCACGGTCCTCACAGTCATACGCCGCGAGCTAGGAAAGTCACTCTTCCTGCCTGCACGACGCACGTGTGGATGTGGGCAGTCGCGACGAGACCGGCAGTTCTGATGAATCGTGAGCGCGCGCAAGACAGTTCGCCGTAGCGTCTCGTCATGACGCTTTACGAGTAGGACGAGGAAGCAAGTAGGCGACTCCACATGGACGTCGGTTACGAGCTTGACGATCGGCCGACGCCGGTAGCGCGGTGGGTCGACGCGATGCGTCGACCGAACTCGATCGACGACCCTCTTGTCCGGAAGATCTTGGCACTCCATCGAGACTGCGGCTCAGGTAGCGGCGCGTGCGATGGTGGCTTCGACGGCGAACCGATGGCGCAGAGACGTGACTGGGGATGCGAGACGACCGCGGTGATCGCTCACTACTTCGAGATCGAGTATCCCGTGGCGCTACCCGACTCAGACTGAGTGCTTCTTGGCGCCGCAAGCGAGGAAGCCGCGCGTGGGGGCCTCAGACACGGGAAGTGGGGAGCGCTCAGGCACTGCCCTGGTCCGTGGCTGTCATCTGCGCCCCAGGCATGACATAGGCGCAGGTGCAGTCGATGCCGCAGGCCAGGAAGGTGTGGACGCCATGGCCGCAGCGCGCGCAAGGCATGTCGTGCGACAGATGCACGTCGTTGGCCTGGATGGTGTCCCACATGATTCTTCTCCTTTCGACTGCTCGCCCTTGATGGTTGTTCGTAGCCACAGATGCGATCGACGGGTCGTTCGTCGAAGAAGTCGACAAGGCAGCCGGCATGGCCGGGCCATCCGGAGCCGCGGTTGGTCCGGCAGCGCTAGAAGGCCAGCCGAGTGCGCCAAACCGCCGCCACCTCGACCACCGGATCCACCGATGCGCGGCCCCACTACTGCGTGGGTTCGCCCGCCCCCTGGACACCTGGACACCTGGACACCTGGACACCTGGACAGGCGATCCCATGGCGGCACTTTAGACGTGTCGAGACGGACCGGACCGCGGGCGATCCTATAGGCGCAGCAGGCCGGTCGAGGGCGTTGCTCACCGGGTGAGCTCGGCGTCACCGACCAGACGAGTCAGCTTGTCCGGGTTGCGCATCACGAAGATCCGCGTGATCCGGCCGTCCTCGACGACCACGCTCACGATCGTCGTACCGCCCACCTCGTCCACGATCCGCACGCCGAGACCACCGTTGAGCCTGATCATCCCGATCGCAGGATTGACAGACACCGCCGGGAACGGCCGCAGCAGGTTCGCCACCTTCTTCACACCGACCACGGGCACCCGCACGGCCTGCGCGATCCCGCCGCCGTCCGCGAGGAGCACCACCTCCGGGGCGAGCACGTCCATCAGGCCCTGCACGTCGCCAGCCGTCACCGCGGCGACGAACCGTTCCACCACCTGCTGCTGCACCGTCCGGTCGACCTGCATGCGTGGGCGTCGTGCGGCCACGTGCTCCCGGGCCCGGTGCGCCACTTGGCGGACCGCCGCCTGCGACTTGTCCACGGAGGCCGCGATCTCGTCGTACGGGACGTCGAACACCTCGCGCAACACGAACACCGCGCGCTCAGTCGGCGTCAGGGTCTCGAGCACGGTGAGCATCGCGATCGAGACACCCTCGGACAGCTCCACGTCCTCGGCCACGTCCGGACCGGTGAGCAGCGGCTCGGGCAGCCACTCGCCGACATACTCCTCGCGTCGACGGGCGAGCGTCCGGAGCCGGTTGAGAGACTGACGGGTGACCGAGCGGACCAGGTAGGCGCGCGGGTGTTGCACCTCGGCCTGGTCGACCGCCGCCCACCGCAGCCAGGTCTCCTGGACGACGTCCTCCGCGTCAGCAGCGGAGCCGAGCATCTCGTAGGCGACCGTGAAGAGCAGGCTGCGGTGCTCGACGAACGGATCCGCGCTCATGACGGGGACGCTACCTCGGGCCGCTCCGCAAGTGGCTCGAGGTCACAGGCGGCCGCGAAGCCTTCCGACTCGATCCCGAGCGCGACGTTGCCACGGGTGGTGAGGTTTGCGAACCCGATCACCGAGGTGAGCTCGACGAGCGCAGCGGGGCCAAGATGGTCGAGCAGACTGGCCACCATTTCGTCAGTGACCGTTGGCGGTGTATTGCTGATCGCCTCGGCGTACGCGAAGACCTCCCGCTCCAGCGGGGTGAACACCTCTAGACTCCCGCCACCGCGGGATCTCCCGCGCCCGATCGACGTCGAGTCCCTCGTTGAACGCCGTGAAGTAGTTGAAGTCCAGGCACCACGAGCAGCCGATGTACGACGCAACAGCCATGTGTGCGTACGAACTCAACGTCCGGTCGCACTCGTCCCACCTCCGCAGCTTCTGGCCGAAGGCCATCGAGGCCTTCACGACAGGGACGTTGTGCCACATCACACCGAGCGACTCCGGCACCCGTCCGAACATTCTCTTGCTGAACATCTTGATGACTGCGCCGTACGGGCCAGTGATCTCTTTGGCCGGGATCCGGGTGGTCATGACTCCTCCTACGCTCGCTGAAATTGCTGTCGACATCGAGACACCGACCGGGTCCCTCCTGTGACAACTGCCCAGCAGTGGAGAACAACCGTCACTCATCGGGTCAGCCGCCGCGCCCCATGGATGGTTGCGCCATAGCGCCTCGTACGACTGTCAGCCTTGGCCGCGACCTGCGCTGCCCAGACTGAAACAACAGTGCCTCGTCACCTGTCGGCCGTGACCCTCCGGTGCTCTCGTCCCGCAATGCAATGGGCTCGCGGAGCGAGCCGGTGCGGGATGGTCATTCGAGATTGAGCGACACGCGGCCTCGCTCGCTCGTGAGCCGGAAGTGGCCGTTCAGTGGTGCGCCATGCGCCCCAAGTGGTTGGCTCGGATCATGGAGCATCCAGTCATGTTCGGTGATGATGACCCGGGCCTTGCCGGGCTGCGGACCATCGCGTTGACTTTCCCGGGAGCTGTGGAGAAGGTCTCACACGGCCGCCCGACGTTTCGTGCGGGCAAGATCTTCGCTGCGTTCGGTGGCTCGGAGAAGCTCAGCCCTGGGAACCACCGACAGGTGCCGAGCGCGCTGATCTTCACGCCCGAGCCCCTCGACCTGCCCATCCTCGACGAGGACCCGCGGTTCTTCGTGCCTGCCTACTACGGCCCCTACGGTGCCCGTGCGATCAATCTCGACGTCACCGACGTCGACTGGATCGAGATCGCCGAGCTGGTCGACGCGTCATACAGAATGGTGGCACCCAAGCGGCTGGTCTCCGAACTCGACGCTCGCGCCTGACCATGCGGGCTATCGGAGGGAGTAACGACCAGCCGGGGGGCTTCTGCCGCAACCCGTTCAAGCGGGTCTCACGTCGTAGGCGTGGGTTGCGAAGCGAGGATCCGTTCGGCGAGCTGGTCGGCGACGAGTACGTCGTTGTTGGTGACGATCACCAGCGTGTCGCCCGTCGTGGGGTCGATGGCCATGGTGGAGGTGTAGCCAGGAATCGATCCACTGTGACCGATACCGGTCTGAGTTGCTGAGAAGTTGACTCGGCTTAGTCCGAGTCCGTAGCCGGCGGGTCCGAAGTCGGTCATCGCGGCGAACGAGTCGGCCGAAATCAGATGGCCTGTGGCTAGCGCCGCAAGAAAGCCTGCGAGGTCCTGGGTGGTGGAAACAGTTCAGGTCGGTGCCGTCGAGGGTCTCGATGACTTGTCCGAGCAGGATGTAGTTCGTGTTCGAGTACGCAAACTGCCCGACCGGTCCGGGCGAAACGTCTGCGACGTAGGAGAGGACCTCCGTCTGCGTGATGATTCGGCTGGGGTCGGCCAGGACGTCGGTGAAGAACTCGGGTTGATCGGTGTAGTTGGGGACCCCGCCCTCGTGTGAGAGGAGCTGCCTGATGGTCGCTTCGCCACCCACGACGGTTCTGGGGAGATACATCACCTGCGTTCGACCCTGTGCCGACCGCGGTGCGGTGGAGTACGCCATCGCGCTGCACCAGGATCTCGGCACCCCCAGGCGAGGACGCCACGAACTCGGTGGCAACCGACTCCAAGGAGCCAGCGGTGTCGGCTGGTGCCGCCCCAGGAGCAATGGGCGGCCCGGTCGTGGTGTGGTCGAGCGTCTCGACGGACCCGCCCTCGCCGGCGGAGCTGCAGCCGGTGGGAACAACCATTGCCACGAGGGCGGCCGACCCAGAACGCAGGGGAAGAGAGGTCATCGGTCAACCGTAGTTGACCAATTGATCGTGGTCAACTATGGTTGACGACATGGAGGTTCGAATCGCAGACCTTCCCCGGCCTTCGGACACGGAGGCAGCGTTGGCTGCAGTTGTTGCGTTACGTCGCAGCGCTGATCGGCTTGAACTGGCTGCCGTGCAGTGCGCTCTCGACAAGTCATGGACATGGGTGGATATCGCAGCGGCCCTCGGTGTGACCAAGCAGGCTGTCCACAAGCGCTACTCCCGCCGGGTGAGGCAACCAAGGAAACGAGGAGCGAAGAGCTGATGTTCGGACGAAGGAAGCGCAGTCGTATCCAAGACCTTCGCACCATGAACCAGCTGTTCCCGAGCGCTGATGCGGCAGCGGCAGCTGATGGGAAGCGGGAGGCTGGGGCCGAGCACCTCTTGATCGCCGCGCTCGATCTTGACACCGGGTCGGCCCGACGCTGCTTCGAGCGGGTCGGAGCCGACCCCGATCAGTTTCGAGAGTCAGTTCGGGCTCAGCACGCCGCGGCCGTACGTGCGGTCGGCATGCGACCGATCGATGACGACATCTTGGATCAGTACCTCCCTCCGCCAACAGCCGATACCGGTCCGCATCGCGGGAGTGCGTCCGGACACGAGCTGTTCCGCAAAGTGGTCGCGCTCGTCCGCAAGGAACGCTCGCAGCTCTACGGCGCCTACTTCGTACTCGTCGCAGCAGAGACCGAGCACGGCACCACCGCGCGAGCACTGCGTCACATGCATCTCGACCCGACCGCACTTGCGGCAGCAGCACGGCACGAGATCCAGCTGCTGAACGAGGTCGACGCCCCTGACGACTGATCCGCCGACCGCCGAGCGGTGACCATGAGGTACCCACCGATGCTCCACGGCCGACGGTGACTCCCGCGACCAATAGCCGATCGGCGCGGAGCGTGCCACAAGTCGACGATCCCCATGCGGTGACCGGCGGTTGGCGGCAGTGCCGGCGTCTTCGGGCGCCGCACGAGGTTCCTCCATCGGGTACCAGTGCGGTTTCTCAGAGCATGGAGCCGAGGTCGGATCCGACGGTCGGGTAAGCCGCAGTCGCGGACTTGAGCTGGCGGGTGGTGAGACCGAGCTTGATGGCCAGGCCGAGGGTGTTGACCAGCTCGCCGTACTCGGGCCCCAGGAGATGGGCACCTACGATCTGGTCATTCGATTGGTCGATGAAGATCTTGGCGGCCGCGGTGGTCTCCCCGATGCGGTAGTTGGAGTACCAGCCGCTGGTGTCGGAGTAGCGCACGGCGAGGTCGATCCCGGTTGCGCGGGCCTCGGACTCGAGCATGCCGACACGTGTGAGTTCGGGGATCGTGAAGACCGCCGTGGGAATACCCGCGTAGTCCGGGGTCGAGGTGGTGCCTTTGATCATGTTGGAGGCGGCGACCTTGGCCTCGGAGACCGCGACTGGGGTGAGGGGCATCCCGTCGGTGTCGGCGGAGTCCCCGGCGGCCCAGACGGCCGGGTTGCTCGTGCTCTGCAGGTGGTCGGCGACCCGGATGCCGCGCTCGCCCCACTCGACACCTGCGGCGTCAAGACCCAAGTTGGCCAGCTCCGCGACCCGTCCCGCGCCGTGGACGACCAGGTCGGTCTGGATGGTCTCGTGGGTGCCGGCGTGCTCGAGGGTGACCCGGAGGCCACCCTCGGATGGCTGCACCTCCACGATCGTCGTGGTGCGGCGCAGCTCGATGCCGACCTCTTGGCCGCGGTCGACCAGGAGCTCGACGAGGTCGGGGTCGAAGCCCTTCAGCGGGCGCTCGCCGCGATCGACGATGACCGGTGAGCTGCCGGCGCGGGCGGCGATGTGGGCGAACTCGAAGGAGATGAAACCGCCTCCGACGAACAGGATCCGGGCAGGGAGCTCCTCGAGATCCAGAAAGTCGCTGCTGTCGATCAGGTGCTCGTGGCCCTGGAAGTCCAGGGGGCGGGGGCGGGCGCCGGTGGCGACCAGAAAGTGGTCGGCGTCGTAGGGGATGTCGTCGATCTCGAGCTGGCGGGGGCCGGTGAACCTGGCGTGGCCGTGCAGGGTGGTGACACCACGGCTGGTCAGTCCGTCTTCCATGTTCTGGGGGACCGGGTCGGTGAAGCCGTGCTTATGCTTCATCAGGTCGGGCCAGTTGATCGAGAGGTCCGCGTCGTCGATGCCCTTGCCGCGCATCAAGCGAGCACTGTCGATGATTTCGGCGCCGCGGCGCAGAATCTTCTTCGGGTCGCATCCGCGCAACGCGCACGTGCCGCCGTAGGGAAGCGAGTCGACTATGGCCACCTGCCATCCCTGGGCTGCGCACTTGTTCGCGGCGGCGACGCCGGCCATGCCGGCGCCGATGACGATCAGGTCGTAGTGCTGGCTCATCGGTGATTCTCCCCCGTGGTGGCGTCGGTGTTGGCGGTGGTGGTCTGGACAGTCGCTGAATCCGTGGACGGCGCCACTCCGGATTGTTGGCGGGAGCTGTCATGTCGTCGGCCTCTGACCAGTCGCGCCCACCCCAGAGCAGCCAGCGCGAGCCCGATCCCGATCAGGGCCCAGCTCTGCAGTGACCATCCGGCGATCGCGCCCACCACCCCCAGGGAGAGCAGGACCGGCAGGCTGCAGCAAAGTCCGAGTGCGCCCGCGATCGCGGCGATCGGCGCGATGGTGGCGATCCGGTCACGCATCCTCGAGGACCGCTCGGAGCTGGTCGAGCGTGGGTGCGCCCTCGTACCCATCCGGTGTGGGGTACCGGCGACAGGAGAGCCCGACCTTGGCGTCGGGTGCGGCGAAGACGTCCACTCCATCGACGTGAATGCTGGGTGAGCCGTGGAACCGGGTGCGCACAGCCTCCGCCGGGGTGTCGACCAGGTGGTGGGTCACTCGGATCTCCGGGCGCTCAATGCCAAGGGCGCTCAGTCGCTCGTCCGCGACCTTCCAGTTCGGGCAGTCCTTGAAGTAGAGCAGCGTGATGTCCATGCCGCGACGCTAAACCTTCATCCACAGTGCAAGGTCAAGTCGCTAGGGTTGGGGCATGCGTATTGGAGAAGTAGCCGTCGCGGCCGGCGTGCCGACGCAGACCATCCGCTTCTACGAACGCCGGGGCCTGCTTCCCCCACCGCTGCGGGGCCCCAACGGATACCGGGAGTACGACGCCTCGGTCCTGGGACGGCTTGCGTTCATCCGTAGCGGGCAGGCTGCCGGGCTCACGTTGGTCGAGGTCGCCAGCATCCTGGATCTGCGCCGTGAGGGCGCTGTTCCCTGTGCCCACGTGCAGTCGCTGCTGGCAACGAAACTGGTTGACGTCGAGGCGCGACAGCGCGAGCTGGCCGCCCTCGAAACCGAACTCGAGCAGCTTCTCGGTCGCAGTCAGGAGCTTGACCCAGCGGACTGCACCGACCAGCAGATCTGTCACATCATCGCGCCGCACGACTGACGTTCCGCCAGCCAGGGGTCGAGCCGTATCCTCGCGAGATGCGACGGATCATCGTCACCGCGGCAGGCGCCTACCTCGTCGCAGCCCTCGGGACGCGCGCAGCCGAAACGGCCGGGATCAGACGCTGCCACTGTTCAACCTCGTGCTGGTGTCGCCGACCAATGCTCAGCGCCTTTCGATGGGTGGCCCCCGTCGCCCACCGCTGACCCGCGTGACGATCGGCTACCGGCTCGCTCCGCGAGCCCATCCCCCTGTGAGACGGGAGTGTTGACGTGCCGCGGGGCCGCACCCTGGCCACTGGGCGTACGGCGACGGCTGCGACCATTGCAAAGTGACTCTCGAGTCGTGGGTTGCTACGGATCGAGTCGTCCGTCGCGGCGTGCACGCCTTCCTTGCCGCCACGGGGGTCAGCGAGTCCGTGAGGGTCAGGTCGCCAGATCCGTCCTGAACCGCTCGACGATCATCTCGGTCGACCGCGAGCGGGCGGCCATCGGTCGGACGTAGAGGTGGATGGTGCGAAAGGCGTCCGCGTCGTTCAGCGGAACGGCGACCACGGCGTCTGATAGCGCACCACGACCAAGCCGCGGAACAACTGTGACGGCAAGGCCCGTCTCGGCGAACCGGATCAACGACTGGAACTCGACGGCGTGGAAGGCGTTGATGATGGGGTCGAGCAGGGCCGGGGCGTGAGCCGAGATCCATGTTCCGAACGGGTCGTCCGGAGGCGTGATGGCCCACCGCTCGGTGGCCAGGTCTCGGAGACCGATCTCGTGGCGATCGGCGAGGGGGTGCCCCGCGGGCACCACGGCATCAAGACAGTCCCGGCCGATCTCGATCCTCGTCAGCGGTCGGCGTGCGCCTGTGGCCGGCTCGGTGGTTCCCCAGCTCTTGGAGATGACGGCGTCGAGGCGGCCGACGCCGAGCGCGTCGAGGGCACCTGCGGGGTCGGACTCGATCGGAACGATGGACAGTTCGGGATGCACCTCATCCATCGCGGCCATCGCGGGCAGCAGCAGACCTCGCAAGGCCGTCGGGAACGCGGCGATCCGCACCACCCCGGAGAGGACTTCGGAGGTGGACGTGAGGTCCAGCTGCTCGAGACCGTCGATCAGCGGTCGAGCGCGTTCGACGAGGCTCACGCCCCTCGGCGTCATGACGAGCCCGCGTCCGGCGCGCTCCACCATCGGCCCGCCCAGTCGCCGCTCGAGCTTGCGCAGGTGCTGGGTGACGTTGGGCGAGGTGTACCCCAGCAGGTCAGCAGCGCCCCTGGCCGATCCGGTGTCATGCACCGCCACCAGGATGCGCAGAGCAACGGGATCAATCATTCATCAACACTAATGCGTCCGGTCCACCAACGATAACTAGTCGCGATGAGGTTCCGCGCCTAGCATCGAAATCGTACGCGGCCAATGACTCTCCCGGACAGGAGCCTGACATGCCCTCCCACCCCGCGACGATGAGCACGGTGACCACCCGAGGCGACGGCATCGACAACCTCCGTGAATCCACCGTGGCGACCCCGACGCCCGGCGACACCGAGATCCTGGTCCGCATCACGGCCCGTTCGCTGAACTATCGCGACCTACTGATCATCAATGGCGTCGGCGGGTGGAAGCCGGACTTCGACGTCGTGCCGATCTCCGATGCGGTCGGCCATGTGGTCGCGACAGGGACGGGAGTCACCCGGTTCCACGTCGGCGACCGGGTCATGCCGAACTTCCTGCCGTTCTGGCGCGAGGGCGAGCTGGTCGCCGAGTTCAAGCGGCTGCCGATCGGCGGCCCCGCCAATGCCGGGACGCTGGCCGACTACGTGGTCGTCGACGAACAGTCCGCCGCATCGGCCCCGGAGTCATTGAGCGACGAGGCCGCCGCCACCTTGCCGATCGCGGGGGTCACCGCGTGGCACGCTCTTCAGCGCCCACGCTCCTCCCCCGCCGACTGGGTGCTGATCCACGGCACCGGCGGCGTCGCGTTGCTCGCCCTGCAGATCGCCCATGCCCGTGGCTTCCGGACCATCATCACCTCCAGTAGCGACGAGAAGCTCTCGCGCGTCACGAGACTGGGTGCCACCGCCACAATCAACTACCGCGATGAAGACGTCGCGGGGCGAACCCGCGAGATCACCGGCGGCCGCGGAGCGGACCTCGTGCTAGAGACCGTCGGCGCAGCCAACCTCAACGTGTCGCTGGACGCGGTCAAGGTCAGCGGCCAGATCAGCTTTATCGGCGTGATCGACGGGCTGCTCGACGCCCGGATCACGGTCGGCGAGTTCATGTCCAAGAACATCACGCTCCACGGCATCGAGACGGGCTCACGCCAGATGCTCGAAGAGCTGGTCGCCTTCATCGACCAGCACGGCATCACGCCGCAGATCGACACCGTCCTGCCCGTCGCCGAGGTCGCCACCGGCCTGAAGCACCTGGCCCGCTCCCAGCACTTCGGGAAGATCGTCCTGGTCGGCTGAGACTGGGCACCTTCCGGGTTATTCGCAAGGCCGGTGTCATCGGGGTACGCGGTAGCAAACGGTCTGGTCCTACGACGGCCGTTGGCTGGCAAAGACTGCGTCCTGGTCGACCTGATCAACAACGCTGCTGTTCTCTGTCCACCGAAGTGCTTCCTCGGTGCAGCTGCCCACTCGCTGACCTGCTTGTCCGCGCTGGCCGCCCGGCCCGATCGCCGAAGTCCGCCATCGGCGCGAGGCGGAGAGAGCGCCACCGCCTCGGCCGGCCGGTCGGCCCGCACCGCTACGAGGTCTGCGGGCGCGCCCGGGACCAGGTCCCTCGGGGACAGGCCGAGGACCCGCAGGCCCTGCGTCGTCCCGGCATCGAGCGCGAGTGCGATTTGGTCGGCGAGAGTCCGGTCGAACCCCCTCGACTTGGGCAGGGGCGCTTTCCGAGGGCAACGTCAAACACGGGTCGATGATCCAAGGCAGCCGGCATCGCACCGTTTGCCCACCTTGGCCGTCGATGATCACCGCCGACAGACGAAAAGAGTTGCTCTGGCGGGTGGCCCGTGTCGGATCGTGTCTCTGCAGTGACCTGCACGCGGTCTGGCCTGGCGGGACGAGCCAAGCCGGCGCTGGAGTCCAACAGCGCAACGCACTCACCCGCGACGAGGTGCCAAACCCCGGCAACTGGACGTGGCACATTGCCATCGGCAACGTCAGGGATCTGCCCGTCCTGCTGGCCGGCGCGGCACTGGTGCTGCGGTCCCGACGACGACCGATCGATTAGGCGTCGCCGAGATGGCGCTGCTCGAACGCGAGCAGGAGCGGCGACTGGGTGGCAGCATGTGGGGACGCGCCGTAGGACGGAAGGACGGCGATGAGCGAACCGCAGCCCACCCCGCCGCGTCAGTGGACGACACCGCCGGCTGACGTGTTGTTGTCCGACGGCGGGATCGCCGTGATCCGATCGTTGCGGGCCGACGATCGCGACGCCGTGCTCGCGCTGCACGAGTCGGTCTCCGAGAACACCTTGCGTCTGCGCTTCTTCTCCGCGAACCGGGGCGCGGCACGCGCCTACGTCACGCGCCTGTTCGACGCCGAGCACGACGACGCGACCGCCCTGATCGCCTTCGACCGCGGACGGGTGATCGGCCTGGCCACTGCGCAGGTCTTCGCCAGCGACGCCGCGGAGGTGGCCTTCTTGGTCTCCGACGCCGACCGCGGCCGCGGTCTGGGCAGCCTGCTGCTGGAGCACCTGGCCGCGCTGGGCCGGCGGCACGGCATCCGCCGCTTCGAGGCCGATGTGCTCGCCGACAACTCCGGGATGCTTGGGGTCTTCCGCGGGGCCGGCTTCGCCGAGACCCGTCGTCGCGAGGGCGGCGAGGTGCTGGTGCAGCTCGACACCGACGAGTCGGCGGAGGCGATCGTCGCCGCCGACCGGCGCGAGTGGCGGGCCCAAGCCCGCTCGCTGCGGCCGCTGCTCCACCCGGAGAGCATCGCCGTGCTCGGCGTACGCCGCTCGGCCGGCGGGTTCGGTTTCGGCATCCTGGACGCGATCTGCTCCTCCTCGTACTCCGGGGCCGTGCACGTCGTGCACCCCGAGGCCGAGCGGATCAACGGCCTGCAGGTCCGTCCCAGCCTCGCCGCGATCGGCTCCCCGGTGGACCTCGTGGTGATCGCGGTGCCGCGCGACGCCGTGTCCGCGGTCCTGAGCGACGCCGCCGCGGCCGGTGCCGGGGCCGTCCTGATCGTCTCGTCCGGCTTCGCCGAGCACGGAGACGATCACGCCGACCAGACCGGTGATCCCACCGCGGAGCTCCGTCACCTGGCCCGTGCCCACGGCGTGCGCATGGTGGGCCCGAACTCCCAGGGGGTGCTCGGCAACGCCGCCGGTCTGGGGCTCAACGCGACGTTCCTGCGCGACGTCCCCGCCAGCGGCGGGCTGGGAGTGGTGTCGCAGTCGGGAGGGATGGGCTTCGCACTGCTCGACCTGGCCCGCGACATCGGCCTCGGCATCCATGCCTTCGTCTCGCTGGGCGACAAGCTGGACGTGTCCAGCAACGACCTCCTGGCCGCGTGGATGGACGACGACCGGGTCAGCGCAGCCGCGTTGTATCTCGAGTCGTTCGGCAACGCGCTCAAGTTCGCGCGCACCGCCCGTCGCTTCGCCGAGCGCAAGCCGCTGCTGGCGGTGATCGGCGGCCGCTCCCGGGCCAGGCTGGAGCGTGCCCACGACGGTGCGTCCGCCCCGATCGGCGTCGACGCGCTGCTCACCCAGTCCGGCGTGATCGCCTGCCGCACCGGTGCCGACCTCACCGAGACGGCGCTCCTGCTCGACGAGCAGCCCTTGCCCGAGGGCCTACGAGTCGGGATCATCAGCAACACCGGCGGCCTGGGCGCTCTGGCCATGGACCTCATCGACGCCCAAGGGCTGGCGGTCACCGCCCTGACCCCCGGGCTCGAGCAGGGGCTGCGCTCGACGTCGGCTGGCCTGGTCGATGCGCGCAACCCGGTCGACCTGGGCGCCGACGTCACGCCGGACGCCCTCGCTGCCTGCGTGGACCGGCTGGCCGGTTCCGGGGAGGTCGACGCGGTCGTCGTCCTCCTGGTCACCACCAGGTTGGGCGACCGGGACGAGCTGTTCGCCGCCGTGGGCCGGGGCCGTGCCGGGGCCCCCGGCACCCCGGTGCTGCTGGTCGCCCCCGGTGCGGCCGCGGTCGCGGCCAGGGGAACCCCCGGCGTCACGGTCTTCCGCACCATCGAGGCCGCGACCGGTGCCCTCGCGCGCGCCATGCGGTACGCCGAGTGGCGCCGGGTTCCGCCCGACCAGCCGGTCGTCGATCTCGGCACCCGCGCGGCGCACGCCCGGTCCTGGGCGGCTGCCCGCCTCGTCGAGCAGGGCGGTGACCCGCACTGGCTGCCCGCGGCCGCGATGACGGACCTGTTGTCCCCCTACGGCATCCAGCTGCTCGGTCGGCTCGCCCAGGGCGGCGACGAGGCGGTGCGGGCGGCGAGGGACCTCGGTTTCCCGGTGGTCGTGAAGCTCGCTGATCCCACAGAACCGCACAAGACCGAGCGGGGACTGGTCCGCGTCGACCTGCGCAGCGCGGCCGCCGTCGAGCAGGCGGTCGCCGCGATCGCCACCGAGCTGGGCCGCGACCAGGTCGAGGTCCTGGTCCAGCCGCTGCTGCTGGGCCACCAGGTATCGGTCTCGGTGCTGCGCGATCCCGAGCTCGGACCGCTGGTCCGGCTGGCCTCCGGCGGCCAGGTCACCGACCTCCTCGACGGCGGCAGCCGGGACGATGCGGTGGTGCTGATGCCGCCCATCGGTCCGGCCGATGCCGCGAGGGCCGTCCGTGCCCTGCGGCTGTGGCCGCGGGTGGTCGGCAGCCGAGGGCCGCAGGCAGTGGACGCCGCCGGGCTGGAGAGCCTCGTCGCCGAGGTGGGCAGGCTCGCGGTCGACGTCCCGCAGCTGGCCGAGCTGGCGCTGGACCCGCTGGTGCTCACCACGGAGGGTCTGCGCTGCGTGGACGTCAAGGCCCGGCTGGTCCAGTCCGCAGAGATGGACGCGGGCCTCCCCCGTCAGCTGCGGTCCTGACCCGCCGCCCCCCGCACCACGGCGAGCGCCTCGCGAGCGATCTCCCACTCCTCGTCGGTGGGCACCACCAGGACGGGCACGTCAGCGCCCTCCTGGGAGACCACCCTCGGCTCCCGAGCAGGCCGCTCGTTGCGGTCCGGGTCCAGCTCGATGCCCAGCCGCTCCAAGCCTGACAGGGCCGCCGACCGCAGCTCCGGGCTGTGCTCGCCGACCCCGCCGGTGAACACGACGCCGTGCACGAGACCGAGGACGGCGTAGTAGGCCCCGACGTACTTGCGGATCCGGTAGGCGTAGACGTCGAACGCCAGCGCTGCTGCCTCGTCGCCCGCGGACCGGAGCTTCATGACCTCGCGGAAGTCGTTGTGGCCGGCAAGTCCCAGGAGCCCGGAGTCGCGGTTGAGAGCCCGGTCGATGTCGTCGAGCGACCAGCCCAGCTGCCGGTGCAGATGGCCGTGGACGGCCGGGTCCAGGTCGCCGGAGCGGGTGCCCATCACCAGACCCTCCAGCGGGGTCAGACCCATCGAGGTGTCGACCGACGCGCCGTCACGGACGGCGGTCGCGGACGCACCGTTGCCGAGGTGCAGCACGATCAGGTTGGTCGCCTCCGGTGCGCGGCCCAGCAGTCGGGACGCCGTTCCCGAGACGAAGGCGTGCGAGGTTCCGTGGAAGCCGTAGCGCCGGATCTGGTGGTCCTCGCGCCAGGAGCGGGGCACGGCATAGGTGTAGGCCCGAGGTGGCATGGTCTGGTGGAACGCAGTGTCGAACACCGCGACCTGCGGCACGTCCGGAAACAACCGGCGCGCCACCAGCAGGCCCTCCAGGTTGGCCGGGTTGTGCAGCGGCGCCAGGGGCACCAGCCGCTCGATGTCGGCGACCACCTGGTCGTCGACCAGCGCAGGTTCGGCGAACCGACTGCCACCGTGGACCACCCGGTGGCCGACCGCGGCGATGCCGTCGCGGGTGAGCGCCGGCCCGTGCTCGTCGAACGCGGCGAGCGCCGCGGCGAGCGCATCCTGGAAGGACGCGAACTCCCGCTCGGTCCGGTGCTCGCTGCCGCCGGTCCGGTGGGTGAGGACGCCGCTCGCCTCGCCGATCCGCTCCACCAGACCGGAGGCCTCGGCGTGCCCACTGTCGCCGTCCACGAGGCTGTACTTCAGCGATGAGGACCCGGCGTTGACGACGAGGACGCGGCTGAGCCCCCCGGAGGTCGCGGTGGTCATCGAAGCTCCTGGGCCTGGATCGCGGTGATCGCGACCGTGTTGAGGATGTCGCGGACGCTGGCGCCACGGGAGAGGTCGTTGACCGGTTTGCGCAGGCCCTGAAGGACCGGGCCGATCGCCAGCGCGCCGGCCGACCGTTGCACCGCCTTGTAGGTGTTGTTGCCGGTGTTGAGGTCGGGGAAGATGAACACCGTGGCCCGGCCGGCGACGGCCGAGTCGGGCAGCTTGGTCCGGGCCACGGCGGAGTCGATCGCGGCGTCGTACTGGATCGGACCCTCGACAGCCAGCTCGGGGGCTCGTTCGCGCACCAGTCGGGTCGCCTCGGTGACCTTCTCGACGTCGGTGCCGGAACCGGAGCTGCCGGTGGAGTAGGAGAGCATCGCCACCCGGGGCTCGACGCCGAACGCGGCCGCGGTTCTTGCGGAGGCGATCGCGATGTCGGCGAGCTGCTCAGCGGTCGGGTCGGGATTGACGGCACAGTCGCCGTAGACCAGCACCTGGTTGCGTAGGCACATGAAGAACACCGACGACACCACGGACACCTCGGGAACGGTGCGGATCACCTCCAGCGCCGGTCGGATCGTGTGGGCGGTGGTGTTGACGGCGCCCGACACCATGCCGTCGGCCAGGCCGAGCTCGACCAGCATGGTCCCGAAGTAGGACACGTCGACCACGATGTCGCGGGCTCGCTCGAGGTCGATGCCCTTGTGGCTGCGCCGCTGGTGGTACTCCTGGGCGAACCGTTCGCGCAGCTCCTCGTCGAACGGGCTGAGCAACCGGGCCTTGGACAGGTCGACGCCCAGCGTCGCGGCGCGCGACTGGAGGGCGATCGGGTCGCCGAGCAGGGTGAGGTCGACGACGTTGCGGCGCAGCAGGGCGTCGGCGGCCTGCAGGATCCGGTCGTCGGTGCCTTCGGGGAGCACGATGTGCCGGCGGTCGGCGACCGCTCGATCCAGCAACTGGTGCTCGAACATCAGCGGTGTCACGGCCTGGGTGCGGGCCACCTCGAGCCGGTCGAGCAGGGCGTCGCCGTCGACATGCTCGGCGAACAGGGCCAGGGCTGTGGCCACCTTGCGGGGAGAGTCCTTGTCGAGGCGGCCGCGGCGGCTGGTCAGCGCCGTCGACGCCGCTTGGGTGTCGAGCGGCGAGCGGATGATCGGCAGGGTGACGTCCAACCCGTCCAGCAGCTTGCTCACCTGCTGTGGGAGGTCCAGACCGCCGGTGAGCACGATCCCCGAGATCTGCGGGAAGCTGGCCGACTGGTGCGCGGTCAGCACGCCCAGGACGATCTCCGGTCGATCACCCGGGGTCACCACCAGGGCGCCCTCGAAGAGCCGGTCCAGCACGTTGGGCAGCGTCATCGCCGCCACCACAAGGCCCGGCACCTCGCGAGCGAGCAGGGCCTCGTCGCCGCTGAGCACCTCGCCGGCACAGGCCGTCACCAGGTCCGAGACCGACGGCGCACTCAGCAGCGGCTCCTCGGGGATGGCGTACGCCGGCACCCCCTCGCTGGTCAGTGCCTGCACGCACGCAGCCGGCGAGGCCCCGCTGACCCGGTTGACGATCACCGCGAACAGGGCGCCGTGCTGGGCCAGCAGCTCGGTGGTGGCCAGGTCTGCCGCCGTGCGCAGCTGGTCGACCGATCGGTGGGCGCCGTTGAGGACGAGCAGCACCGGGGTGCCGAGGTTCGCCGCGATCCGGGCGTTGAAGCCGAACTCCGCCGGTGCCCCGACGTCGGTGTAGTCGCTGCCGACCACCACCACCACGTCGGCACGCTCTGCCACCTCGTGGTACCGCTGAACGATCCGGTCCATCGCGGCGGCAGGGTCGGCATGCACGTCGTCGTAGGTCACGCCGGCGCACTCGTCGTACGTCATCTCCACTGCGGGGTGGGCCACCAGCAGCTCGAGGACGTAGTCGTGCTGCGCACCGCCGGCGCCGTCGGTGCGCACGATCGGCCGGAACACCCCCACTCGTTCCACCCGGCGGGAGAGCTGCTCGAGCACACCGAGCGCCACGGCGGACTTACCCGTGAAACCCTCGACGGTTGCGACGTAGACGCCTCGACCCATGGGACGACCCTAGTCACAAGTCCAGCCCTCGGTTCCGCGGTGTTCGCGGAACGAGGCGCCGCCGAGCCCGTGCGCGTTGCCCGCTTCTGGGCCGAGACGCTCGGCTATCAGGCAGCCCCTGGCCGCACTCGAGGCCGAGTGCGAACGACTGCTACCGCTCGGCGCAGAACGTGTGCGACTTCTGTACGACGGGGCGCTCCTCGCGCACGACTGGGTCCCGACCCTGTCGACCTCTGTCATCGACGGCCTGTGTGGTGCTGCCGGTACGGCCTGTACAGCCGCGCCAGGAACTCTTTCAGCTCGGACTCCAACTCCTCTCCCAGAGTGGGGAAGGAGAACGTCGCCTTGCCTGTGCGTCGCTTCTTGAAGCCATCGGAGGAGGCGTCGAGCGCCTCCGGCCAGGTGTCGACGGCGATGGCGTACACACTCACCTTCTGGGCGCTCCGTCCGACCGCGACGAAGTAGTCGTGGCTGCCGGAGCCGGGCCACCGCAGCGAAGGCATCCCGTAGATGGTGGCGTCCTCCAACTCATCGCGGTAGGGCTCGAGCAGCGCCCAGATCCGGGCCTCGACGGCGTCCAGGTCTGTCATCGCTTCAGCGTAGACAGTTGGACCTTCCAGGTGCTCCCCCGCACGCAACGCGGTCCGCAGGAGTCGTCGCCGCGGCTGCCCACGATCTCGGCGACGTCGCTTCCTTGGGGGATCAGAGCCTAGGGCGTGTCTCTCAAGGGCGCAGCCACAAGATGATGGCGCGGAGTACGACGCCGCCGCGGTAGGTCAGCGCGAGCTTGTCGTAGCGGGTGGCCAGGCCGCGCCAGTCCTTGATGCGGTTGAACGAACGTTCGACCACGTTGCGACCCTTGTAGGCGGCCGCGTCGAAGGCTGGCGGGCGACCACCCGCGCGGCCGCGGTTCTTGCGGTGCCCGGCTTGGTCGGAGGGCTCGGCGATGGTGGCCCTGATCGCCCGATCCGGTCCCAGGTCCCGTCGACGCTGTAGCGCTTGTGCCGCCTCCACACCGTCTGCCAGGGCCCGAACCGATCCGGCAGATCACGCCACGCGATCCCAGTGCGGAACCGGTAGATGATCCCCTCGATCACCTGACGATGATCGCGAAACGGCCTGCTCTGCCTGCCGTCCGAGCACGGCATCAACGGCGCGATCCGCGCCCGCTGATCATCACTGAGCACCACATCCCGAGACATGACCCGAGCAAATCAGCCCCCCACCCCCACGCCTCACCTTGAGAGACACGCCCTAGGTGTGGGGCACCTGGTCGTCGACACAGCCAGCCTCGACACCGCCACCAGTCCGAACCGGCGAGGCCTCCACGACGTACGCGTCGTGGTCGGAGATGCGGGTCTCCCCGGCAACGGCGCGGAGCCGGTGGGTGGCATCGACGAACCATGTCGTGGGCACGGCGATGTGGTCGATGCTCAGGAGGTCCTCGATGTGGTGCGGCGACGAGGCCGTGGGCACCACCAGCCCTAGCCGTTCGACGGCCTCGAGCAGCCAGCGCCTGCCACCGACCGAGCCGGCCCACTCCTTGCCGGACAGGGCGTGGTTCCAGTCCCCGCCCCAGACCGAGGGGACACAGCTCTCGACCGCGGCAACGGCGGCCCTGGTCCTCTCGACGCCGGTGTCGCCCACCCAGGGGTCCCCGGTGCCGCAGCCTTGCCACGGGAGGATGGAGGAGCAGACGCGCAGACCCGCGATCTCGACCATGGCCGAGGCGCCGTGGGGGTCCGGCTCCGGAGACATCGGCAGCCGGGAGGCGACCGCGGCCCACCGTCGCTTGGGTGCCATCACCTGCCCGCCCAGGTGCACGTCGTACCCCGTGAGGTCCATGCGTTCGGACACCTCGGTGAGCAGCAGGACGTCGCAGTCCATCCTCTGGATCAGGTCGCGGTGTCGGGCGTCCCACCGACCGGCGAGGTTCCACGTTCCGATGCGCACGGGTGAAGTCTGGCAGGAGCGCGCCGCGAGTCGCGCCATCCCAGAGGGTTTCGACGGAGTCGCACTGGGCGTGCGCCGCACCCCGGAAATCATGAGAATGGCCTCTATGACGCGCACGGACTCGGCATCGCGTCTGATCACCGCTCCCCCGAAGGCCGTCTACGAGGCGCTGGTCGACCCACGAGACGGCGGCGGGTACCGCCTCGTGCTCACCTACGCCGAGCCGTCCGGCGGGAGCGGCAAGGCCAGCTCGGACACCGACTTCGCGGGCACGATGACCATGTCCTGGGCGCTCACCCCCACCGACGAGGGCACCCACGTGGACGATGTCGCCGACGACGTCCCTGCGGAGATCTCGGCCGACGACCACGCTGCCGGGCTGGCCTCGTCCCTGGCCAACTTGGCGACGTACCTGCGCGGGTAGCCCCTCGCCCTGGGTCGCCTCGACTCCCGAGACCTCAGGCCGGCACGTTCTGGCGCAGGAACGCGGCCTGCTCCGCGGGGATGGTCGGGGTGGCCGGCCAGACGTCGGGTCCTCTGCGCACCCAGTCCTCGGGGCGGCCGGAGAGCGCCCAGTCCGCCAGCGACCGCGACACCACCTGGTGGGGGCTGATCCACCGCAGGCCGCCGAAGGCGTTGACCTCGACCTCGCCCTGGAACTCGACGTACCCGTTGCCCAGCGGGTCGTAGGTGCCCTGGTAGCGGAACGTGATCGGCCACTCGCGCGGGTCCCGGCTGGTCGGGATCCGGCTCAGCGCGTTGACCGTGATGTGCAGGTCGGACTTGGTCCACTCGCTCGACTGGGCCAGCACCCGCTCGAAGACCACCGAGGTGATCTCGCCGTACGCGTTCCCGCTCCACACCACGTCGATCACGGCGTTGGCCGTGCCGGCCCGGAACTGAGGGACGGTGAGGAATCGGCGCCGGTACGACTGCGTCGTCGCGGCGACGCCGGGCATGCCGAGGCGCCCCTGGGGGGTCAGCAGCCGGTGCGCGTCGTCGTAGGTCAGGCTGAAGGAGCCGGCCGCGTCCTGCACCCCCGACTGCACGATGGCTCCGGCGGCGAGCCCCCACTCGACCACCTCAGCGAGACCGATCGCCGCAGCAACCGGGGTCTGCTGGTAGGAGTACTCGCGCACCTCACGAGACGCCGGCACGGCGACCACCGGCACCGGGCCGCCCCCGAAGAGCTCGGCCTCGGCGCGCCGCCGTTCGAGCAGCCGCTCGTCCTCCACGATCCGGCCGTCGCGGCGCAGCTTGGTCCACTTGCGCATCTCGCTCGGCACCGACGTCAGGTCGCCGGCGTCCAGCATCTTGAGCAGCGTCGAGCGCAGCAGGGCCGCAGCACCGATGCCGACCCCGAAGCTCGAGAGCGCGTCGACCTGCGGCTGGGTCAGCGGTGTGGCCACCCGATCGCTCAGGAACGCCTCGACGGCGAGGATCCGGTGGTCGAGCTGCGGCCCGGCCGGCTCCCAGCGCTGGATGAAGGTGCGGCCGCTCGGTGAGACCGTGCGCGGCACGGACAGCGTCCGGACCAGGGCCCGCGCGCCGGCCGGCACCACCGTCGTGACCAGGCTCTGACCGGTCGACGTGCTGGTGGTCGCCGGCGGCAGGGCGTCGGTCGAGATCGTCACCGAGCCCGCGCCGACAACCTCCGGGCGACTGTCGACCACGAACGACAGCCCGCTCACGTCGATCTGGTCGGCGAGCAGGGCCCCGGCGAGCGGGAACAGTCCGATGACGATGCCGCGCAGGGCGGCGTTCATCGCGTCGATGGTCTGGCGGTAGGCGCCGGTCACCGCGGTCTCGAACGTCTGGCCGGCCTTCCAGTCCCGGAAGAAGAAGAACGTCGTCGGCTCGGGCAGGTAGTTGTTCAGGTGGCTGCCGGCGCTGGTGCGTGCGCCGACGTCGAGCCAGGCCTGGTTCAGGCTGGAGCCGACGCAGTTCATCATGTAGACCGAGCGGATGCTCAGCGGTCCCCCGAACTCGCGGGACAGGGTGCGGATCCGCGCGGCGTCGATCCCGTCGGTCGCCGAGATGAACTCCTGTGCACCGTGCGTGAGGATGATCAGGTCGATCACCTTGCCGGCGCGGGTGGCGCTGAACAGCGCGTTCTTCAGCTCGGCGAACGTGGCGGTGGAGTCGCGCAGGACGACCACGTCGCCGTACGTCGCCGGCTTGGTCGCGGTGTAGCGGTTCAGGGCGAGCTCGGCGTTCTCGAGAAGCTGATCGGTGGTGTGCCTGATCCACTCGTTGAGGGCGGTGGCGACCTTCGTCTTGAGCTCGCCGGTGATCAGTGCCGACGCGCCGGGGATCCCGTCGACCAGCTTGTCGACGACCGCGGGCAGTCCGAGGTCTATCCCGCCGTTCTCGATCAGCACCACGAGCACCCGGTCGGCCGCGGACGCCGGGACGGCCCAGGCATGTCGCCGGGTCCCTCCCCCGAGCGAGTGCGGTCGCGCGCCGTAGTAGCGGCTCGCGTCCAGGAACCGGTTGGTGCTGTTGCTGGTCATCTCACGCCTCCTCACGACGCCTTGCGCCTCTTCGCCCACGCGCTTCCGGTCCACTCGAAGTCGGCGCCTTTCTCGTGCCGCACGATCTTCTTGTCGATCAGCTCCCCGGCGATGAACGAGGCCTGCTCCTCGACGACCTCGGCGGCCTTGTTGAGCAGCACCGTCGAGCCGAGGTCGGTGTACGTCGAGATCGCGGCCAGTGCCTGTGCCCGCCCGGCCGCCGTCGGTTGGGGCACGTGCTTCCAGACCCTGGCCAGCAGCGCGGGGTGGGACGACAGCGACAGCGGGCCGCGAGGTGCCTCGCTCACCAGGATCTCCGGGGACAGGATGTTGTCGACCGACTGCTGGACCGCCCGCTTCATGATCGGCAACGTGTCCGACCCGGCCAGGTGTCCGTCGCCCTTGAGCCGCCACGGCTTGTCACCCGCGTCGTTGGTGACCTCGACGCCCACCTCGTTGAGGTGGTCGTGCAGGGCCTTGAGCGGCAGGTTCAAGACCTTCGACGGCGCCTGCTCGGCGATGCCGACCAGCAGCCTGCGGAACATGTTCTCGGTGTTGAAGTTGAAGTGCTTGAGCCCCCCAGTGACCCCTCGTACTGCTCCAGGGGGCTGAACACGTCGCGGACCGGCTTGCGGGCCCAGCACGCCGCGGCCAGCCGACCGAGGAACGCGGAGCCGGCCGAGCTCAGCGTGGTGCCCCCGGAGTAGAACGCGGACCGGACCCGATCCATCACCACCTCCTTGTTGACGAGGTGGCCGGCGGCGAACGCGTCGGTGAGGAAGTGGTCACCGAACGCGTTGGTGGTCAGTGGACCGTACGGCGCCGGGCTGCTGTTCGGGTTCGCGGCGACGATCGCCCTCATCTCCGCGATGGCCTGCTCGTGGTACTTCTCCCACGCCCGTTTGTTGTCCGGCTGGGACGTCGCGTCGGTCATCCCGAGGACCGCAGGCGGCGAGAAGTGGGCATAGTTGACGTCCGCCAGCTCGAGGTACCGCTTGCCGGTGGTGTCGTTCCAGCGCTGGTTGGAGACGCTCGCCCCACCGCGGCCGTCGTAGTGGTCGGTGTCCTCGACGATCAGCGCCTTCAGCGCGTTCAGCTCGGCGGCCGGTGCGTTCCTCAGGTCCCGGACGTCGTCGTAGAGGTCGCCCATGGCCATGATCTGGCCGTAGGAGAACCTCACCCCGTTCACCGGGAGCAGGTCCGGGTAGAGGTCGCCGCCGGCCAGCACGTGCTCCCCCGTGTCGTACATCGGGACGCTGTGCTCCGCCACGGACAACGCGGCGACGCCGGTCCGGCAACCGTCGACCAGCGGCACGTCGGACAGTGCACCGGCCGGCAGTGAACGCCAGAACGCCTCCGCCTGGTCCTCGGTGGGCGCCGCCGGCGTGGTGCTCACCGACGCAGTCCGTGCGGGGCCGGCCCGACGGGCGTCGGCCTGCCGGTCGAACTGCTCGAACCGGTTCTGGAGGTCGACGCTGCCGAGGTCGAAGCTGTTCGAGTACTGCATGCTCTGGGCGATCTTGTCGAAGATCGCCTGCTCGTTCTTGCTGTCGGGCAGCGGGCGGCCGGGGTCTGGCACCGACGGCTGCTCCGGCGACGGACCGGGGTCGCTGGGCGGGGCGCCGGCCAGGATGTTGCGAAGGTCCGCGGCCAGGTCATCGGTCGTGAGCGGCGAGCTCGCGAGCGACGCGGGCAGGGCAACCGGCTGGCCGGCGGCAGGAGCCGCCGCCGCTGGCGTTGCGGCCGGCGGCGGCCCGGCGGCGGGCTGCGGCTCAGGGGCCGGTAGCGGCTCGGGTCCCGGGATGACCGGGACGTCGAGGGTCGGTGGCGCCGCGGCGGGCATCGGGACTGGAGCCGGGGCCGGCTCGGCGGGCTGCGGCAGGTCGACGGGCTCGCGCTCGACGACGTACTCGGTGAGCTCCTCGGGTGGTGCGGGCACGACGCCGGGCTGGGGCAGGACCTCGGTCCCGGTGTCGGCCGTCATCGTCACCGAGCGACCGCGGTCGCGGCTGCTGGGCCGGTTCGGGGGCAGGCCGTAGCTGGTCCGCAGCAGCTGTTCGAAGTCCCGGTCCCGGGTTGCTGGTCGCGTGTACATCGCCTCACGCCCTCACGTTCACCTTGACGACCGCGTAGGGGTCGAAGGTCACCACGACCTCGTTGTCCTCGCGGAGCGGATGGTCCGGGTCAAGCCGGATGGTCACGTGGCCGGGGCCGCTGGAGAGGACCTCGACCAGCCGGTCGTTGACGACCGCGACCGGTGGGAAGGTCGGGTCGACGCCGAGGTTGCGGCCCTCGACCAGCAGGCAAGGCTCCCCGTCGCTCTGCGAGAGGCTGACGCCGTCGATTGCGGGCGCCGCCTTGGCCCGCCGCGACTGGCCGATCTTTCGGGCCAGGCCGCTGTAGTCGATGTCGGTGCCGGTCACCTCCTTGAGGTCGACCTTGCGTGCCTCCAGGTCCCTCAGGTCGTCCACGGAGCTCACTCCGATCTTGCGCAGCTCGGACCGGGTCTTCTCGTCCACGTCGAGTTCACGCAGGCTCTGCCGGGGCGCGCCCGGTTCGGCGATCTTGGCCGTCGCGCGCACCTGCTGGTCGGTGATGGAGCCGAGCTGGATGGTGAGCTTCGAGGCGCCCTCCTGGCCCGGCTGCGCGGTGGTGAACCGCACCGCGTCGCCGTCGTACGTCGGGAACGCGTGCACGTCGAGGGCGACCTCCTTGACCGAGTAGCTCAGCTTCTTGTTGATCGCCTTGACCGCGAGCGTCTCCCGGCTGCGGTCGAGCTCGACCGCCAGGGAGTCGACCAGGTCGTTCAGCCGCCAGGAGACGTTTCCCGAGGCCTCCGGGCCGGTCTCGTCCTGCATGAGGGAAGGCATCAGGACTCCTGCTCACGCACGGCGACCACCTGTATCGCGTGGAAGACGGGCAGGATGCTGGTCTCCTCGTGGTACATCGGCGTGCTGGCACCCAGCTCCACCGACCCGTCGGGGCGGACGCCGACCGACAGCTCGACCGGGGTGTCCACCTCGTAGCCGGTCACCCAGGTGCGCACCCCCGCCTCCTCGTCGTGCAGATCGGGCACGGAGGGCAGCAGGTCCGGCACCAGGTCGGCGAGCGGCACGTACGCCTCGTCCATGGCGCTCACCCCCCTGCCCTGGGGAGGGGCACCGCGGGCTCGAGGCCGACGAGCGACTGGAGGACCACGTCGTAGCCGTCGAAGCGGTAGGACGCCGGGGCACCAGACGCGTCCTGGGCGCCGTCCACGTCCGCGGCGTCGCCCGGGTCCGCGCCCTCCCGCAACGACGTCAGGCCGAGCACCCGGACGCTCTCGACGACCGGGAAGCGCACGACGTGGTCCTGGGTCGCGACGACCTGGCCGTACGGGTCGACGTCGCCGACGGTGGCCAGGGTGAACTCCCGCAGCCGGAGCACCGGGACCACCCAGACCACCCCGCGGGTGCCGCGCTTGCCCTCCATCCGCACCTGCGCGACCGCGTCGCCGCCTTGACCGGCCAGCCAGCCGCGGGCGGTGAACGCCGACAGGTCGGCCTCGTCCAACGGCTGCTCGCCGGGCCACAACGCCAGCAGCTTGTTGAGCTCGTGCACGCTGGCCTCGAGCCCGCTCTTGAGCCGGCCACGGGTGCGCACCCGGAGGCCCTGCTCCTCGTCGGCCGGCTGCTGGAGCCTGGCCTCCATCAGGCCGTTGCCCCGCTCCCCCGCCACCGCGACCACCGAGTAGCGCAGGGCGACGTCCAGCCCCCACAACGGGAGCGTCTCGCCGCCGGCGCCCGTCGCCGACGAGCCCCAGACCTGGTTCCAGAAGCCTCGGAACCGGCTCATGTCGGTCAGCTCGACCGGCGTGCCGACGACGCCACCGCGGTTTCGCACCTGCACCCGCGTCACGATCACGACCCGGGAGCTGCTGGTCGCCTGGTAGGTGCCCTTGGCACCCTTCCAGCGCAGCGAGGCGAGCACCTCGAGGTCGGTGTCGGTCGGCAGTGCGGTGGCCTCCTCGGGCGTCAGCGTCACCTTGAGCTCCTGGCCCGGGGTCACGTCGGTGAGCCGCTCGGTCCGGGTGCAGAGGTCGGCGGCGCCTCCCGGCTCGCGCACGCAGAGGGTGAGGATGGCCCGCGGCAGCGCGGTGCTCGGGCCCGCCGTGCCGACGTCGAGCCGGTAGCGCAGTGTCGGCGCCTGGCCCTGGACGAACGCCACCCGTACAGACCCGAGCAGCGTGACCGTCGGGCCGGTGACCGCGGTGAGCACTGCCCGGCTCGCCACCGGCTGGTCGCGCGGGTCCGCAACGCTGGCCGGCCTGGCCAGGGTCCCGGTGGCCGCCCCGGTCGGCGTTCCCGCGGGAGCCGGTGCGGTGGCGAGCTGCTGGAGCAGCGAGCCGATCGCCGCCAGGTCGGAGGACGCGACGCCGGGGTTGACCGGCTGGTTCTGGGCCGAGATCAGCTGCTGCATCAGCAACGAGCGGTTCACCTCCGACAACAAGTCGGTGACGTGCTTGTCCGTCTCGGTCTGGCGGGCCAGCTTCTGGGCGTTCGCGGAGTTGAGCAGCTGTGGCAGGGCCTGCACCAACGGGCCGACCACGCTGGACAGCACCGGTCCGGCCACGGCGGCGATCAGGGCGTCGTCGATGCCGAAGATCATCGGCCGCGCGTACGACGACGGCAGGAAGCGGTTCACCTCGCGCACCTGGAGCGAGGCCGGCTTCGCGACGGCCGGGGCCGGGGCGGCCGGACCCACCGCGGCCGGCGCGGGCGCCGGGGCGACGGGCGTCGGGACGGGCGTCGGCGGTGCCGCCGGCGTCGGGCCCTGGGCGGACGGCTGGGCGGGCGGGTGGGCGAGCGACCTCAGGACGGTGCGGAGGATCTCGGACAGCAGCCCCGCGGTGGGGTCCGCGGCGGCCGCCGGCGCGGCCGATCCCGGCGTCGCGCCGGGCACCGCCCGGTTGAGCACATCGAGCACCACCGGCGTGGCGGCCTGGACGACCGACCCGATCAGGTCGGCGATGCTGGCCGGCCGGCTGTACGCCTCCTGGGCACTGCGTACGGCGCACGCCCGGGGCCTAGCCAGGGGCCGGACCGGCAACCGGGAGGAGGACGCGACGGGCACGGACATCGTCAGCACCCGCTCCCGCGCTCGGGCCCGGGGGCCGTCGTCGGGGGGCGCGAGCACCTCCCGCAGGGGTACGGCGACCGGCAGCCGCACCGGCCGGGACCAGGTCGGCCCCCGGCCGTCCGGCCCGCGGCAGGACTCCAGCTGGGCGAGCGTGCCGCGCTCCCTGACCACCGAGAGCGGGAGCCGGTACGTCGTGCGCGTGGAGATGTGCCGGCCCGCGGCCGGGTTGACCTGCAGCGGCGAGGACCAGTAGCGGCCGTCGACGAGATCGATGCCGTCCTCACGTCGTACCTCCTTGCCGAGGTGGAGCCGGAAGTGGGTGCTCGTCCCGGTGTCGACGGTGAACGAGAGGTCGGTGGCGTCGCTGTCGTCGAGACGGAGCAGAGCGAGAGCCATGGCGCGACATGGCCTATTGGCCGCGGCCCGGGAGAGCCCCGCCGGGCGCACCACCCGGCGTGCCGGGCGGCCTGATCGCGGCCACGCCCCCGTCGGCGTACATGTTGGCGAAGTTGTCGAGCTTGAAGTAGTCGGTCTTGAACTGGATGTTGACCTTGCCCGTGAGCTTGGCCGACAGCGTGTCCGTGGCCTCCTTCTGGGAGGTGTTGACCTGGATGTTGGTGTTGGTCATCGACATCGATCCGCTGGGTCCGCCGAACAGGCCGAACAGCGGCGGGTCGTAGTCCATCTGGATCGACGTGGTGTTGATGTTCTGGTCCTGGTGCATCGCGGTGCTCTTGCGGTTGGCGGTGATCATGAACTCCACGCCGGCCTCGACCGTGCCCTTGTCGACCACGAGGCGGGTGACGCCCATCAGCAGCACCTCGCGCAGCGCGGCTCGGTGCTCCTTGGCCATGTTCAGCTTGGTCTCGAGGATGGCCTTCTTGACCTCGGTGTCCTCTGGGTCGAGCTTGTCGCCCTGCGGGTTGGTCAGCTGGAGCTTCATCTGCCCGTTGGGTTGCTGCTCGGTCGTCACGTTGTACTGGTCGCTCTTGCTCTCGGCCAGCTTGGCGAAGGTGTCGTCATCGTTGATCTTCTTGATGAAGTCGGCCGTCGACTTGGTGGCCTCCTTCATCAGCTTGATGTAGGAGTCGGTCTGCTCCTTCATCACCTTGAGGTTCGCGTTGAACACGGCCTTGAGCAGGTCTGCCACGAACTGTGGGAAGTCCACCGAGTCCACCAACTCGTTGAAGGCCGCGGTGGAGCCCTGGAAGCCGGGGTCGTAGCCCTTGAAGCCCATCTCCTTGCCGGAGTCGGTGGCCTGCGGCAGGGAGTACTGCGTGGGTCGGCCCTGCTCCGCCAGCAGCTTGTCCGCCTCGCGATGGACCGTGTCGAGGTAGACGGACTGCTGCTCCTCCCAGGGCAGGTTCGCGAACGCCTGGCTGCTGGAGAGCCAGCCCTGGGCGATGCTGCGCGCCTGGCCGAGGACCTCACCGTCGGGGGTCACGATGTCGTTCATCCGGGCCTGCCTCCGTGCTCACTCGATCGTGTCTGACCTAGAAGTCCCACTCGTCCCCGGAGCTGCCACTGGCTGGTGCCCGGGCCGCCTCCGAGCCGTTGGACCCGCCCGCGCCGTTGTGGGCGCCGGCACTCGCGCCGGGCCACGGTGCGCTCACACCGGGGATGCTCGGCATGCCGGGCAACTTGGACAGGTCCGGCATGCCGGGCATGCTCCCGCTGCCGTAGCCGCCGTTCTGCCCGCCGTAGCCCCCGCCGTATCCATCATCGTGACCGCTCCCGTAGCCGGCGCCTCCCCCGCGGCCATAGCCCTCGTCGTCGTCGTACGTCGCGTCGTCGGTCTCGTCGGCGGACCGCCCCGCGGCCTCCTCCTGGAGGATCGACTGGGTCGTGATGAACGCGTCGACGTTGCTGATGAACGCCGCGAACGGGTCGTCCTCCTCGAACCGCGACGGGGTGTACTCCGCGATCGCACGGATCAGCGAGTAGCCGAGACGAGCCTTGTTGAACATCACCGACGCCCGGGTTCGGCGACCCTGGCCGGCCTGCAGCTTCTCGACGACCTTCCACCACGAGCCACCCGAGGGCACCAGGTGCTTGCGCACCTCCGGGTGGCCGAGGATCCGGTTGACCACGAAGTCGAGCTCGGCGTACATGAGCGGGGTCATCACGGTCGACATGCCGACGCAGGTGATCGACAGGTTGTACTGCAGGTCCTCCACCGCCTGCATGACGTTCTGCCGGGAGACGTAGTTGTCGGGGTGCGGGCTGGACTGCGCGCGCTCGAGGTAGCGGGCGGACTCCAGCATCAGGATCTTCCAGAGCCGGGCGAAGTCGTTGTTCGGGATGCCGTCGCCGGGCACCGGTTCGGAGCCCTGGTTGAACACCTGCCGGTAGAAGGAGCGCCGCTCGCCGTCGCGCGTGCAGCGCATGGTCCGGGTCTCACCCGTCTCACGGTCCACACCGGGGAACTGCTCGGAGAAGACGTAGTTCTCCAGGTCGCGGCGCAGCTCGGGGTCCTCGACCGCGAAGCCGTCACGGAAGAGGTAGCGGTGGGTGAAGAACCGCACCGCGTCGAAGACACCGAGCTCCTCGCCGAGGACCATCACGTAGAAGAGCTGGGCCGCGCACTTGACCGCGGCCGTGGAGACCTGCATCGACTCGGAGTCGTCGACGAAGAAGCTCACCGCGAACGGGTCGTCGCCGGGCGTGCCGCTGGAGGTGCTGCTCGTCGTGGCGGCCTTGGCCAGGTACATCGGCACGAGGAACGGCGCGTTCTCCTCGGTCACCTCGACCGTGGACTCCCGGATGTACTGCACCAGCCGCGGCCGAATCGAGGCGGGGATCGCCTTGTCGGTGCCGAGCTTGATCAGCTTGTCGTACTTCGACTCCTCGATGAAGCCCGTCGCCACCCGGATCGCGGCGGGGCCGAGGGCGTCCTCGGACACGCTGAGGTCCGCGCGCATCAGCGCGGCCACGGCGGCGCTCTTGAAGTCGTTGATGTCCCTGACGTTGAGCTGCCGGTCCTTGATGTGGTCCCGGGCCGCGCTGATGGTGACGTAGGTGGCCAGCTCCGGCGCGCCGCTCTTGTGCGTGAACACGAAGTTGAGCAGCGCAGGCTGGTGGGTGATGCCAAGGGTCATCGCGGCGCGCAGCACCAGCAGGTCCCGGACGCTCGCGTAGTCCAGCACCGCGCGGGTGTTGAAGTCGAGCCTGCTCCGACGCTCGTCGAGGCTCTCGTCGAACCGGTAGCGCATCCTCGCCAGCGTCGGGTCCTTGTCGATGACCTCGCGAAGCGTCGTCTCGGCCTGCGCCTCACGCTCGCCGTTGAACCTGTCGGCCAGCGTGTCGTCGTCCCAGTGGTTGTCCGCCGTGGCGCGCCGGGGCGTCAGCGGCAGCTTGAGCCACTCGGTGAGCGTCTCCCCCGCTCCTTCGCCCACGGGGATGATCCGCTTGCGGAGCAGGGTGTCGAGCTCGGCGAGCCGCGTCCTCGCGAACCTGTCGACGGTCGGCGCCACTCCGGTCACCGTGGCGTCGGCGCGCCTGATCCGGAACCCCTGCGGGATGGTGAACCCGTCGAGTGTGGTCATGAGAGATCTCCTGCGTGCCGAGTGCTTTTGCCGTGGGTCAGTTGAGTGAGGCCATCAGCCACTTGAAGGCGTCGGTCATGTTGATCACGCCGTAGCCGGCGTGCGTGCTGCGCGGCCTCCGGTCCGTCCGGTCGGAGGTCTCGCGGAGGATCCGGAGCACGTCGTCGGGCCCGAGCTGGACGCCGTGGTCGCGGGCGAAGGACTTGAGCAGGGCGACCGCCCCGGCTACGCACGGTGAGGCTTGGGAGGTGCCCGACGCGACGGCGTACCGGCCTCGCGCGAAGCTCGAGAGGATGTTCACGCCCGGGGCCACGACGGTGATCCGCGCGCCGTACGACGTGAACGACGCGACCTGGCCCTGGTCGTCCACCGCGCCGACCGCCACCACGCCGGGGAGCGCGCCGGGGTAGTACTTGGTCTCCGTGCCGTCGTTGCCGCTGGCCGCGACCACTGTCACGCCGCGGGCCAGGGCGTAGCGGATGACGTCCTCGTGGGGCAACCCACCACCGACCCGCCGGATGCCCAGGCTCATGTTGAGGACGTCGGCCCCGTTGTCGGCCGCGAACTTGATGCCCGGGTTGATGTTGTCGAGGACGCCCGCGCCCGTGTCGTGCCCACCCGATCGCATGGTGGCGAGGACCCGCACCGCCATCAGGCTGCACCCGGGCGCGACGCCCGGGTCCATCGCCACGCCCTCGGCGGCGATGATGCCGGCGACGTGGGTGCCGTGGCCGAGCTCGTCCTCGGGGTCGTCGTCGGCACCCAGGAAGTCGCCGACGAACGACGAGGTGTCCAGCCCCTGCAGGTCGACGAAGTCCGCCTTGGCCACGATCTTCCTGCGCAGCTCCGGGTGGTCCAGGTTGATGCCGGTGTCGAGCACCGCCACGCGGACGTCGCGCCGGCCACGGGACAGGGCCCGAGCGAAGTCGAGCCCGATCAGCCTCCGGCCGCCGTCGTCCACGCTCTGTTCGGTGGCCACCGGCGCGGGTACGGGCTGCCGGTCGGGCAGCTCGGCGCCACCCACCTCGAGCTGGTGCGCGCTCTCGACGGAGGGCAGCGCCGAGAGCCTGAGCAGCACGTCGTCCGGCAGCCGGTCGTTGCTCTGCTGCAGCACCAGCCGGTAGGTGCGGTCCAGCCCGTGGTGGACCTCCAGCGCGGCCCAGGCGTCGAGCGCCGGGGCGTACTCGTGGGTGACCCAGAAGTCCCGGCCCGCCGCGTGCAGCACCGCGTCCACCTCGGCGTTCACTGACGCGACCGCCGCGGACTTGTCGGTGATGAACGTGATCCAGTCGGGGATGCGCGGCGGCTCCGGGACGAGCCGACGCATCTTCACCACGACATGGTGCTTCACGTCTAGGAGTGTCCGGCCGCGGCCCGGCCACGGCTATGGGTAGAACTACCACCCCGCCGTCGCGTGCTCCCGTGCACGGCTCGTGGGGATCAACCCGAGCGACTCGCCGCGCCGTACGGCGAGCAGCCGGTCGTGGGCGTCCAGCTTGCTGTAGATGTTCCCCAGGTGCTTGTGCACGGTGCGTTCGGAGACGTCGAGCCGGGCCGCGATGGACCGGGCGAGGAGGCCCTCACCCAGGAGGGTGAGCACCTCGCGCTCCCGGGTGGTCAGGGACCCGTCCGGGACTGGCGACAAGCCGGGCAGGGAGCCGAGTGGCGCTGCCGGCAGCAGCGCGTCGACAAGTCGCTCGAGGAGCAGCAACGAGGGCCGGAGCATGGCCAACCGGTCGCTGTCGGTGACGTCGAACGGGTGCCCGCGGGCCAGAATCAGCAGGCTCGGGCTCGTGTCGTCGGTGACCAGCGGCAGCTCGGCGAGGTGCTCGCAGTCCAGCAGGTCGTAGACGTGGCGACGGCTCCGGCTGAGCGACCACCAGTCAGCTGGGCTCGGCCCCTCGCGCTCCTCCGCCAAGAGCGGTGTCTCCGGGTCGTCACGCTGCCAGACGCAGAGCTGGCAGGAGCGGTCGAGCCGGCGGAACCGGACATGACCGGCGGCCCACGCGTCCGCGAGCTCGGCACCGAACCGACAGAGGACGAGCAGCCCTCTGGCTCGGTCCGCCTCGGACCTCAGGTCGAGGATCGTCCTCACGCAGTCGAGGGCGCGCAGGTGCACCGCACCCTCACCATCACCCCACCCTGGGCCAGTTGCCATGCCGAACCTGACGTCGCTGGTCAACCCACCCTAGGGGCGCCACCCCGGGGGGTCTACCGGCTCGCGGCGGCACCTCGACCGGGAAGACCCGCCCGGATGCAGGCCGCTCGGCGGAGCAGTCGACTCCCCGCGGTCCCAGCCTCAACCACCTACGCCAGCCACCCCAGGAGCTGGTCGGTGAAGACCGGACGGGTCCAGAAGCCGCTGTGGTCGACACCGTCCGGGGCCTCGAACACCAAGGGGTCGGTGACCGGGAACAGGCCCGCGCCGGGCGCCTCGAAGACGCCCGCCGTCGGGACGACGAGGTCGTTGTGCGCCGACCCGAACACGACGTCGGTGACGCCGTCGCGGGCGATCCGGAGCAGCGGCGAGCCGCTGGGGGGCTCGAAGTTCGCGGCGGCGGCGAAGTACTGCGTCCTCGAGGTGGCGGGCCGGTTGAGCACGTCGCGCAGGAAGTCGCCCTCTGGGTTCATCGACATGATCCCGTCCAGACCCTTGAAGGCGCCGATGGCGACCTGCTTGACCACGGCAAGGATGACGTCCAGCGCGTCGGTGACGCCGTTGCTGGGGACGAGCTGGAGCAGCGTGGTCAGCCGGTTGAGCAGGTGGTCGAGGCGTTCGGGGTGGGCCAGCTCGGTGCCCGCGTTCGGGGTCCCCACCATCACCAGCCTCCCTACGTCCACCCGGCCGCCCACCAGACCCGGCTGTTCGCTCAGCAGCCGTGAGACCAGCCCGCCCCGCGAGTGGGACACGATGTCGACGGTCAGCCGCCGCTCCCCCAGGGCCTCGAGCTGCCTGCCGAGCCAGGCCACGTTCTCGGTCGGGGACGCCGAGACGGTGGGGTGGTCGAAGGCGAGCACGCGGCCGGCGTACCTGGTGTGCAGCTCCGCGAACACCTTGGGCGGGATCCGGC
This sequence comes from uncultured Actinomycetota bacterium, assembly GCA_963807335.1. GTDB lineage: Bacteria > Actinomycetota > Actinomycetes > Propionibacteriales > Nocardioidaceae > Nocardioides. The sequence goes on along the minus strand of CAWEBT010000005.1, from coordinate 560,228 downwards.
CGAAGCCGCCGTGCGACGTGCTGGCGGTGCCGTGCACGAAAAGCAGCGCCCGGTCCGCCGCCACCCGCTGGAGCTCCGCGGGCGCGAGGTCCAGGGTGGGAGGTGCGGCGAAGTCGCCGGGCGTGAACGCGCGCAACCGGTGCGGTCGGTGCTTGTCCTCGAAATGGCGGGCGAGCTTGTCCCCGACGAACTGCGAGGCCTCGTCGACGATCTTGAAGACCAGCACCTTGAGGATCTTCTTGCCCACCGCCCCGAGGACGCCGCGCTGGCCGCCAGGGATCGGCTCGCCGGGGGCCGCGGTGGCCACCTTCCGGGGGACGCGGTAGGTGAGCATCCCCCCGCCCCGCGTCAGTCCGGCGGCCGCGGTCTGATGGGGGAAGTGCCAGGAGAGGGTGCCGTCCTCGGCCTCGTAGAGGACCGCCTGCCCGAAGCTCTCGCCGGGATCGCGCACCTCGAGCACCATGTCGTCGCTGCCGCCAGCGGCTCGCGACCCCGTCGAGGGCGTCACCTCACGATGGTCGGTGATCTCGACGGTGACCCCCTCGGTCACCTCGGCGCGCGCCAGCGCCTCGAGGAACGCGGGTGTCGCGGTCGCCGCTGCCCGGCTGCCGGGTGAGGTGGGTTGGTGGACGGCGACCTGCCCGCGCAGCCCGCGGGTGCGCAGCCGCACCGGACCGAGGTCGACCACCATTCCGTCCTGGTTGAGCTCCGGCATGGGCTTCCTCCGTAGGGGTCAGCGGTTGGGACGTTGAAGGGTCAGTCGCGGGTGGCCGAAGAGCTGGTAGGCGAGCAGGGTCGGGGTGAAGCGCTCCGGGTCGGCAGCGACGTTCGCCTCGGTGTACGTCGCCCGGATCGCACGCAGCGCCTCGGCGACCGGCACCGGCTCCGTCGCGTCGAGGACCGCGGCGTAGAACGTGTCGGTCACCCCGGCGGCCACGTCGTCGTCGATGTTCCACTGGGCCGCCACCACGGCTGTCGCGCCGCCGCGCAGCAGCGCCACCGCCATCCCCGAGTAGCTCCCGAGGACCTGCTTGCCCGACCCGACCTGGCAGGCGTTGAGGAAGACGAACGGTCGCCGGGTCAGCTCGAGGGACTGAAGCTGCCGGGTGGTCAGGAACTGCTGGGTGAGGCCGGGCGCGACGCCGTCGAGCAGGACCAGCCCGTCCTCGTCGCCCTGCGGGTCGAACTGCCCGTGCAGCGCCACGTGGACCCAATCGGCCGGCGGGGTCCCCTCGAAGCAGTCGCGCACCTGCGTCCACAACGGTTCGACGGTCGTCATCCCATAGCGCTGAGCGACCCGTGCCGCCTCCGCCTCCGCGTGCTCGAGCCGCGGCCAGTTGGCGACGTCGCGGTACTCCGCGGTCAGCACGGCCGAGGTGGCGATCTCGTGGGTGTCGCGCGGGGTCGGCCGCGGCTTGCCACTCACCAGGGGCCAGCGCGAGACGGCGACGTGGGCGCCGAGGAACGGTGAGGTGGCGAAGCCCGTCTCGAGGGGCGGGTCTCGGAAGACCGCCAGCTCCCACGGCACCGAGGCCTCCTCGGTGACGAGCAGGACGCTGGCCGCGGCCCCGGTCGCCCCGGTCGCGACGGCCCGCACGGCAGCCGCGATCCCCGGCGGGATGGCGCGGGCGATGTCGACGCCGTACCCCTCCATCTGGGCGAACAGCGGGATGCCCTTCATCGTGCCGCTGATCGTGCGGCGGGTCTGGGTGGCGAAGTCGGCCGCGTCGCCCGCAGCGATGCCGCTGGAGCGCTGCGCGTCGGGCACGGCGACCAGGTCGGACGGCGCGAAGGCGTCCCAGACGAACGCGCTGCCGGCCGAGTCGTCACCGCGGTAGACCGCCACGACCAGGTCCGGCGGCTGCTCGTCGGTGAGGGCGGCCAGGTCGAGCATGTCGGGCGCCTTCGAAGGCGGCCTCGCGGTCGCCACCTCCGACTGCGAGTCGACGACACGGACTCGTCGCCAGGCGAAACCGACCGACTGCCCCTTGCGGCGGAAGTGCAGCCCGATGCGTCGCTCGTCGGAGAGCCCGGGTCCGGAGAGGGCCGTCAGCCTCACCTCGACGGTCGGGAACCTGTGCTCGGCCGTCACGGGCAGCGGGTGGGTGCGCTCGGTGCCGGCGGCCAGGACAACCGACTGCGGGTCGAGCAGGAGCGTGACGGTCAGGTCGCCGACCTCGTCCTCGTCCGCGCCGACGATCGCCCCGGTGCTGCCGACGGACGCGAGCACCTTCGCCGTGAGCCCGATGGTGACGCTCTCCTCCTCGTCGGTGACCCACACCGGGTTGCACGTGATGAGTGGGTACGCCGGCCGCACCTGCTGCGTCGGCACCTCCCCCACAGTGTCGAGCGTGATCACGTGGTCGGTCGACCGCGTGGACCCGTCGAAGCGGCTCACGAGGAGGTCCCGCAGCCGCGACATCCGGCCGCGCGAGCTCCCTTGACCGTAGCCATCGGGCGCCGGGTACGCCTGTCGCGGAGCGGGCCGGTACGGCGCCCGAGGCGGCGAGGGTGGAGCGGACGGTTGCTGCTGTTGCTGCTGCTGTTGCTGCTGTTGCTGTTGCTGTTGCTGTTGCTGTTGCTGTTGCTGTTGCTGCTGTTGCTGTTGCTGCTGTTGCTGCTGTTGCTGCTGCTGCTGTTGCTGCTGCTGCTGCTGGGTCGGCACCGCCACCAGCGCCAGGCTCGCGACCTCGGTGTCCGGGTCGTCTCGGTCGCGAGCCACTCTCATCAGGACCGCCCTGGCCCGGACGAGCGGTATTCGGGCCAGCAGAGCCAGCCGCCTCCGCCGTTCGGGGTGACCGACGGCCACGTCGAGCCGGCGCACCAGCGCCTCACCGACGGTCTCCCAGTCGGACGGCGCGAGGCCCTCGACGAGCAGCAGGCTGACGACCGCCTCGAGGCGCCCGATGTCGTCGCCGGCCGCGCCGACCTGCTGCTCGGCCACCCCCCGGCTAGTCACGGCTGATGCACCGCCCGCATGGCGCGAGTGCCTCGTTCCGGTATCTGGTGCGACATCGAGCCAATCTACGACGTCGGGCGCGGCTGCGTCACGACACGCGCTTCCCGCAGGGCCGGCCCTTGACAGGGAGCGCCGTCTCGCCGCATTATCCTAACTATGTTAGGAGAAACGAACGTCGATAGGGTGGCTCGACGTCGGGAGGGTACCCGGGCCGAGATCCTCGAGGCTGCTTGGGCTGTCGTGCGCGAGTCCGGCTGGTCAGGGCTCACCCTGCGGGGCGTCGCGGAGCGGGTGGGCATGCGTGCCCCATCGCTCTACGGACACTTCGACTCGAAGCTCTCGATCGTCGATGCGATGTTCGGCCAGGCGTGGGCGCAGTTCGGCGCCGAGGCCGCGGCGGTCGAGCCCGACCTGCCCGACGACCCGCGCGAGGCATTGCTGGCGGTCGCGACGCCCTGGCTCGACGCGATGTCGGCGGACCCCGAACGGCACGCGCTGATGAACCAGCGGCCGGTCCCCGGCTTCACGCCGAGCGCCGAGTCCTACGCCTTCGCCGTGCAGGCGATAGAGCGGTTGCACCGGCTCCTGGACCGGTTGGACATCACCGACCCCGACGCTGCGGACCTGTTCACCGCGCTACTCGCCGGGCTCGCCAGCCAGCAGAACGCGAACGATCCAGGGGGCGAGCGCTGGCGACGGCTCGTCTCCCGCGCCGTCGACATGTTCCTCAAGGAAGTCCGACCCCAACCAAGGAGGAGGAAGACCCCATGAACGCCACCGACCAACGCCCCACCGAGACCGGCGCGCGTCGACCGCGGATGGCCCGCGAGGAGGCGATGCGGCTAGCCGAGACGGAGTACGAGCGCTTCCTGGAGCTCGTAGGCTCGCTCTCGCCCGACGACTGGAGCAAGCCAACCGACTGTCCCGATTGGGACGTGCGGGCGATGGCCGGCCACACGACCGGGATGGCGCTGATGGCGACCGGCCTCAAGGAGATGCTGCGCCAGGCCATGGCGTCCAAGCGCCGGGGCGGCGAGCCGCTGGACGCCCTCACCGCCCTGCAGGTCGAGGAGCACGCCGACCTCACGACCCGTGAGCTCGTCGAGCGCTTCGCCGAGGTCGGTCCGCGGGCGGCGCGCGGACGCCGGCGTTCTCCCGCCCTCGTGCGCCGGATGAAGCTGCCGGATCCGCAGATCGTCGGCGGCCGGGTGGAGCGCTGGACGAACGGTTTCCTCATCGACACCATCCTGACCCGTGATCCGTGGATGCACCGGATGGACATCTCCCGGGCGACCGGTCGCACCCCGGCGCTCACCCCCGACCACGACGGGCTGGTGGTGGCCGACGTCGTCGAGGAATGGGCCGGTCGGCACGGCCGTCCGTACCAGCTCCACCTCACCGGTGAGGCCGGTGGCGAGTTCTCGGCGGGAGACGGAGGCCCCGAGCTGACGCTCGACGCCGTCGACTTCTGCCGCGTCCTGTCCGGACGCCCCGCCGAGCACCCCGAGCACGACCTGCTCGAGGTGGACGTGCCCTTCTGAGGAACAGCGCAGCACAGGGTGAGGGGTGAAGCGCCACCGCCACCGCCATCACCCCTTGCCCCTGGCCGGGCGGTCGGCCACCCGCACCGCCGGCCGAGCGGTGAGCAGCGGTCGCTTCGCCCAACCCAGACCGACCCTGACTCACCACGCCGGCCACGCGAGCCACGCCGGCCACCCGGGCGGTGACCAAGGGTCGCTTCGCGCAACCCAGACCGACCCTGACTCACCGCCAGAACCGCACCGCCGCGCGAGCGGTGAGCAGAGGCCGCTTCGCGCAACCCAGACCGACCCTGACTCACCGCCACCACCGCACCGCCACCCGAGCGGTGAGCAGAGGCCGCTTCGCGCAACCCAGACCGACCCTGACTCACCGCCACCACCACCCCACCGCCGCCACCCGCGCCACCACCCGAGCGGTGAGCAGGGGTCGCTTCACCCCACCCAGACCGACCCTGACTCACCGCCACCAGCCGCGCCACCACCCGAGCGGTGAGCAGGGGTCGCTTCACCCACCCCGAACCGACCCTGACTCACCGCTCCCCGCACCGGCCCTGCTCGACATGCTGGACGAGACGCCCGAGCCCTGATCAGGCCGCGCTCGAGGCGATGCTGGCGCAGTTCGAGCCGGAGACGGCCGTCCCCGGCTAGGCGCTGACGAGCCCGTAGAGGGTGGTGCGCTGGCGGGTCGGTCGGCCGGCGCGCGCGGCCATCGCCTGCAGCTCGGTCACGTCCCGGGCGGAGCCGTTGCTGGACCCGGCCATCCTGGAGATGGTCTCCTCCATGAGGGTGCCGCCCACGTCGTTGACCCCGCCGGCGAGGACCTGGTCGCAGGTGTCCGGGCCGAGCTTCACCCAGGAGCACTGGACGTTGTCGATCAGCCCGTGCAGCAGGATGCGGGCCATGGCGTGCACGACCCGGTTGTCCCGCACGGTCGGCCCGGGGCGGGCCACGCCCGCCAGGTAGATCGGGGACGACTGGTGCACGAACGGCAGCGGGACGAACTCGGTGAACCCACCGGTCTGCCGCTGGATCCCGGCAAGGGTCCGCAGGTGGTTGACCCAGTGACCGGGGTGGTCCACGTGGCCGTACATCATCGTGGAGGTCGTGGGGAGGCCCACCTCGTGGGCGGTGCTGACGACCTCGGCCCACTGCGAGGTGGGGAGCTTGCCCTTGGTCAGGATCCAGCGCACCTCGTCGTCGAGGATCTCTGCGGCCGTGCCCGGCAGCGAGTCGACCCCGGCCTCCTTGGCGGCGATCAGGAACTCCCGGATGCTCAGACCCGTGCGGGCGACGCCGTTCATCACCTCCATCGGGCTGAACGCGTGCACGTGCAGCTGCGGAGCCACCGCCTTGATCGCGGCGGCGATGTCGAAGTACGCCGTGCCCGGCAGCTCCGGATCGATCCCGCCCTGGAGGCACACCTCGGTGGCGCCGACCGCGACCGCCTCGAGGGCCCGGCTGGCGATCTCGTCCAGGGAGAGGCTGAACGCATCGGCATCGGTCTTGCGCTGGGCGAACGCGCAGAACCGACACCCGGTGTAGCAGATGTTGGTGAAGTTGATGTTGCGGTTCACCACGTAGGTGACGTCGGCACCCACTGCCTGCTCACGCAGGGCGTCGGCGATCTGGCAGACGGCCTCGAGGCCCGGCCCCTCGGGCACGGTCATCAGCGTCAGCGCGTCGTCGTACGACAGCCCGGCCGGGTCCGCCTCGGTCGCCCGCAGCGCTGCCCGCACGCCGGCTTCCAGCCGCGCGGGACTCCCGGTGTCGCGGCCCCGGCCGTTCACCTGCTCGCGGAGCACGCCCCAGTCGCCGTAGACGTCCTCGAAGTCGGACCGGACCTCCGCCGAGCGCCCGGTGGTGTCGATCGAGGTGTGCAGGTCCGACCGGCCGGTGGTCCGGCCGAGGCCGCCGTCGGGCTCCTGCCACGGCCGGCCCTCGGGGCGGACGTCGGGATCGGCGAGGCCGTCCGGGCCGCGCAACGCGTCGACGTGGCTGCGGAGCCGGGGATCGAGCCAGGGCACGTCGAGGTAGGGCGGGTGCGCGGTCAGGCGCTCCCGCAACGAGAAGCCCGCGTCGGCGCAGAGCGCGCCCAGCTGGTCGAGCTGGGGCCACGGCCGTTCGGGGTTGACGTGGTCCGGGGTGACGGGGCTGATCCCCCCGAAGTCGTCGACGCCCGCGTCGAGCAGTGCCCGGCACTCGGCCAGGTCCACCAGGTTCGGCGGCGCCTGCACCCGCATGGCCGGCCCGAGCAGCACCCGGGTGGTCGCGATCGCGGCGAGGTACTCCTCGAGCCCCAGGTCGTCGACGTGACGCATCGCGGTGTCGGGCTTGGCCCGGAAGTTCTGCACGATCACCTCCTGCACCCCGCCGTACGCCCGCGAGATCCGGCGCAGCTCGAGGATCGACTCGGCCCGCTCGGCGGTGGTCTCACCGATCCCGATCAGCAAGCCGGTCGTGAACGGCACGTTCAACCGGCCGGCGTCCTCGAGGACCCGGACCCGGACCGCGGGGTCCTTGTCCGGCGAGCCGTGGTGCGGGTTGCCGGGCTCCTCGAAGAGCCGACGCGAGGTCGTCTCCAGCATCATCCCCATCGAGGGCGCGACCGGCTTGAGGCGCGACATCTCCGCCCAGCTCATCACCCCGGGGTTGAGGTGCGGCAACAGCCCGGTCTCCTCCAGCACCAGGATCGCCATCGCCCGCACATACTCGAGCGTGGACGCGTAGCCCGCCTCCTCGAGCCAGGCCGACGCTTCGGGCCACCGCTCCTCGGGGCGGTCGCCCAAGGTGAACAAGGCCTCCTTGCAGCCCTGCGCGGCGCCCTGCCGGGCGATCGCCAGCACCTCGTCGGGGCTCAGGAACGGTCCCTGCCCGGCCGCGGCCAGCTTGCCGGGCACGGTCACGAAGGTGCAGTAGTGGCACCGGTCGCGGCACAGCCGGGTCAGCGCGATGAACACCTTGCGCGAGTACGTCACCACACCCGGGCGACCGGCGTCCTCGAGCCCGGCGTCCCGCACCCGACGCGCGGCGGCCTTCAGGCGCGCCAGCTCGTCGCCCCTGGCCTCCAGCAACGCCTCGGCCTCGGCCACGTCGATCGACTTCGCCGACTCCACGCGCGTGACTGCCCGGGCAACCTCACGCGGTGTGCGCATCTGCATCCCTACGGTCGTTCGTGCGTGGATTCGCGGACCGCAGCCTGGACCGTCTCCCGGACACCGCCGGCTCCGTACGATGAAGCCTGCCCCATGACCCGGCGCCCGACTACGCCGGGCCGGACCCCACGGAGGAGTGCCCCATGACCGACACCGATGACACCGATGACGTCCGGATCGAACGCACCTTCGACGCCCCCATAGACCTGATCTGGGCGATGTGGACCGAGGCCGAGCACTTCGCCGGCTGGTACGGCCCCACCGGCGCCACGATCCCGCGAGCCGAGCTGGACCTCCGCGTCGGCGGCCGTCGCCACCTCACCATGGAGGTGGAGACCCCGGGTGGTCCGAGGCAGATGTTCTTCGTCGGCGAGTATCGAGAGGTCGATCCGCGGACCCGCCTGGTCTACACCGAGGGCATGGCCGACGCCGACGGCAACGCGATGACCGCCGAGCAGATGGGCATGCCGCCCGGCACGCCGATGGAGACGTCGGTCGTGGTGGAGCTCGAGGACCTCGGCGGCCGCACCCGGATGGTGATGACCCACGTCGGCGTTCCCGCCGACTCCCCCGGTGGGCAGGGTTGGCGGATGGCGATCGACAAGCTGGCGGCCAGGGTCGCGGAGGCCGGCGGGCCAACGTCCTGAGATCGACCCCTGGTGGTGGCGCGGGACGGCCGTCCGGGCGGCGCACCCCCACGCCCGCTTCGGGTACGCCGCGGGTGCCGATACCGTAGGCCCCCGGCCCCAGCCTCGGCTCCGTTCACCCGGGACAGCGGCGCGGTGGAGCCGCCCGCATCGTCAACCCAACCGAACGGAATCACCGTGAGCCATCCCCACCCCGAACTCCAGAAGCCCCCGAAGCTGCCCAAGGGCGGGCTCAGGGTCGTGGGTCTCGGTGGGCTCGGCGAGATCGGTCGCAACATGACCGTCTTCGAGCACAACGGCTCCCTGCTGATCGTGGACTGCGGGGTGCTCTTCCCCGAGGAGCACCAGCCCGGCGTCGACGTGATCCTGCCGGACTTCACCTGGATCCGTGACCGGCTCGACAAGATCGCGGCCATCGTCCTCACCCACGGCCACGAGGACCACATCGGCGGCGTTCCGTACCTCCTGCGCGAACGGCCCGACATCCCCCTGGTGGGATCGCGACTCACCCTCGCGCTGATCAAGGAGAAGCTCAAGGAGCACCGCATCCAGCCCGTGCTCCGGGAGGTCAAGGAGGGCGACCGCCAGCAGCTGGGCGGGTTCGACTGCGAGTTCCTCGCCGTCAACCACTCCATCCCCGACGGGCTGGCCGTGGCCATCCGCACGAGTGCCGGCCTGGTCCTGCACACCGGCGACTTCAAGATGGACCAGTTCCCGCTCGACCGCCGGATCACCGACCTGCGCGGGTTCGCGCGGCTCGGCGACGAGGGCGTCGACCTGTTCCTCGTCGACTCGACCAACGCCGAGGTCCCCGGCTTCACGACCGCCGAGCGTGACCTCGGACCGGCCATCGAGAAGGTCTTCCGGGACGCCCCGCGCCGGATCATCGTCTCCAGCTTCGCCAGCCACGTGCACCGCATCCAGCAGGTGCTCGACGCGGCCCAGGCGCACGGACGCAAGGTCGCCTTCGTCGGCCGGTCGATGGTCCGCAACATGGGTGTCGCCGACGACCTGGGCTACCTGAAGGTGCCCCAGGGACTGGTCGTCAGCCTCGACCAGCTCGAGAAGCTGCCCGCCAACAAGGCGACCCTGATCTGCACCGGCTCCCAGGGTGAGCCGATGGCCGCGCTGTCGCGGATGGCCAGCCGCGACCACAAGATCCGCGTCGGCGAGGGCGACACCATCTTGATGGCGAGCTCGGTGATCCCCGGCAACGAGAACGCCATCTCGACGGTCATCAACGGCCTGACCCGCTGGGGCGCCAACGTGGTGCACAAGGGCAACGCGAAGGTGCACGTCTCCGGTCACGCGAGCGCCGGAGAGCTGATCTACTGCTACAACATCATCAAGCCGGCCAACGTGATGCCGGTGCACGGCGAGTGGCGCCACCTGCGCGCCAACGCCGACCTGGCCATCAGCACCGGCATCGACCCCGACCACGTCGTCATCGCCGAGGACGGCGTGGTGGTCGACCTGGTCGACGGTCACGCCAAGATCACCGGCAAGGTGCGGGCCGGCAACATCTACGTCGACGCCCAGACCGTCGGCGGCGCCACCGAGGACCACCTCAAGGACCGGCGCACCCTCGCCGAGGAGGGCGTCGTCACCGTGCTGGCCATCGTCGACGCCGACACCGGGGAGCTCGCCGACAAGCCGGACTTCCTCGTCCGCGGCTTCGCCCACGAGCCCTCGACGTTCGACCCGGCCGTCCAGGTCATCGAGCGCACCCTGGCCCGGGCCGCGGCCGAGGGGATCGGCGACCCGCACCAGCTCGAGTCGATGCTGAGCCGCGACATCGGCCGCTGGTCCCACCGGACCTTCCGCCGCAGCCCGCTGATCATCACCATCGTGATCGACGCCTGACCCGACTGACCCGACGGCGGGGATCTCCCCGCCGGAGGGTCAGGCCAGGCGCAGGAACTCGAGGTGCGCCTCGTACTGCGTCAGGCAGTCGTGGATGACCTGCGTGGTGGAGTAGCCCATCACGTCGTAGTCCTGCCCGCCGCCGACGGTGTGCACCTCCAGCCGGGCGTACCGGTCGCGGTCGCCGATCATCCGGCCGCCGTACGTCGGGACCGGCGACTCGTGGACCTGCACCCGGTAGACGAACAGGTCGTCGTCCTCGCGGGTCCGGAGCTCCACCCAGGCGAGCCCGCTGTCCTCGTCGTCCTCGTCGGCGCCGGCGCCAGCGGTGCCCCCCGTAGCGTCCGCGGGCACGCCCCGCTCCCCCAGCTCGTGGGCGACCTCGGTGAGCGCGGGGCGAACCACGGACTCGAGGTACGCCGTCGCAGCATCGACGTCGACGAAGCTCACCGCTCGGGCCAGCCGGGCCTTCCACGACGGATCGTCGCGCCCGTCGGTGTCGCGACTCGACAGGATCGTCGGCAGCGTGCGCGGCACCGCCCCCGCGCGCCGGCCCTCCACGCGCAGCGCCTTGAGCAGGCCCAGCATGACCAGCACGATGACGAACGCGAACGGCAGACCGAAGATCACCGTCGCGTACTGCAGGGCGTAGATGCCGCCCACGGCCAGCACCGCGATGGTCAGCAGACCCGTCACCGAGGCCCACACGATGCGCAGCCAGGGCGCGGCGTCGTCCTGGACCGAGCGCAGCTCCGAGGACAGGTTGCCCATCACCAGGGCGCCCGAGTCGGCCGAGGTCACGTAGAAGAGCAGACCGACGAAGACCGAGACCGCGATCACCACGCCGGAGAGGGGATAGCTCTCGAGCAACGAGTAGAAGCCGGCCTCAGGGGACGCGAGCGCGGCGTCGGCGAAGGCGGTGTCGCCTCCCCGGATCCGGTCGAGGGCGGCGTTGCCGAAGATCGAGATCCACATGACGATGTAGGTGAACGGGATGATCATCGTCCCCGCGACGAACTGCCGGATCGTCCGGCCACGGGAGATCCGGGCCAGGAAGAGACCCACGAAGGACGCCCAGGCGATCCACCAGGCCCAGAAGAACAGCGTCCACAGCGACATCCACTCGGTCGCACCGTCGAACGCGAACGTCTCCATGGTCTTCTGGGGGAAGGTCTGCACGTAGTCGCCGACGTTCATCACCACGGCGTTGAGGATGAACGTCGTCCGGCCGGTGAGCAGCACGTAGCCGGCCAGCCCGAGGGCCAGGATGACGTTGAGCTGGGACAGCAGACGGATGCCCCGGTCGACGCCCGTCGTGGCCGACACGGCCGCCATCGCCACGGCCAGGACGACCAGGCCGATCTGGGCACCGAGGCCAACCGGAACGCCGAAGAGCACGTTCAGCCCTTGGTTGAGGAACACCACGCCGATCCCCAGGCTGGTGGCGACCCCGAAGATGGTGCCGAGCACGGCGGCCGTGTCGACGGCGTGACCGAGCCCGCCGTCGATCCGTCGCCCGAAGATCGGGTACAGCGCCGAGCGGACCGCGAGCGGCAGGTTCATCCGGTAGGTGAAGTAGCCCAGCGCCATGCCCATCAACGCATAGAGGCCCCAGCCCGAGATCCCGTAGTGGAACAGCGTCCACACCGTCGCCTCGCGGGCCGCCGCGATGGTCTCGGGGTCGCCGGTCGGCGGTGCCATGTACTGGCTGACCGGCTCGGCGACCGCGTAGAACATCACGTCGGTGCCGATCCCGGCGGCGAACAGCATCGACGCCCAGGCGAACGTGGAGAACTGCGGCTTGGAGTGGTCGGGGCCCAGCTTGATCGAGCCGTACCTCGACACCGCCAGGTAGAGCACGAACACGAGGACCGTCGTGGTCAGCAGGACGTAGAACCACCCGAACCAGTCCACCACCCCGGCCACCGCCTCGCCGATGACCGACTCAGCCTGGTCGGGCGCGGCGATCGCCCAGGTCGCCATCACCAGGACGCCGATCACCGCGGAGTAGAAGACCGGCTTGCGGATCGGTGGGCCGTCGGTGAGGAAGGCCCACCGGCCCCTGGTGGAAACGGGTTCGACGGTGCGGGACGTCGTCATGGTGATCTCCTCGGCTCTGCGACCCAGGTCGGCACCTGGACCGGGCTGGCGGTCGCTGTAGCCATACTGGACCCCCGAGGACCAACCGGTCTCCCAGGAAGCAGGCACCAGCGTCACCGGGTTCCCCTCCCAGCCGGGTGTGACCGGCGCAGCCGGGAGACGTGGTGGGCGACTCAGGCGGAGCGTTGGAGCAGCACCGCGGTGAACTGCTGGGTGGTGCCCCACGGCGTGACGTGGTCCTCGCCGCTGGTCGACACCAACCGGTAGCCGGGGAACTCCGCCGCCAGCTCCTCGTGGGTGTAGCGCACGATCGGCAGCCCGCTGCAGGTCAGCGGTCCGTCGGGCCCGAAGGTGGCGACCACGATGTAGCCGCCTGGTCGCACGCACCGCGCCAGCGAGAGCCGGTAGTCGTCGCGCTCGTCGAGCTCGGTGAGGAAGTGGAACACCGCCCGGTCGTGCCAGAGCGCGAACTGCCGGCCCGGGTTGAAGTCGAGGACGTCGGCGACCTCCAGGACGACGTGCGCTCCCGGCTCGCCGATCCGCTGACGGACCGTCGTGAGCGCGGTCGAGGAGAGGTCGATGGCCATCAGGTCGCGGTAGCCACGGACGACGAGGTGGTCGACCAGCGTCGACCAGCCGGCTCCGACGTCGATGATCGCCTCGTCGAGACCCACCCCGGTCTCGTCGACCAGACCGAGCGAGAGCTCGGGCACCGACTGCCACCACGAGACGCCGTCGACGTCCTTGCTGTCGTGGACGCCCTCCCAGAAGGAGCTCCGGGAATCGGCAGTGTCGGGCCGGTGTCCGGTCGATTCGCTCATGCCCAGACCCTACGACCGAGGCCGGAGCGACGTCACGGGATCGTCATCGCGGACCGGGTCACCCGACACGAACACGACCGTAAGGTGAAGCACATGGACACTCCAGCAGCCGGCCCGGACGCGAACGGCGGCCCGCTGGGCGAGGTCGCGGCCCTCATCGACGGCGGCGACATGGACTGTGGCAGCGGCCTGCTGCTCCTCATCACCCGAGCCATGCGCCGGCTCGGGCCCGGTGACCTGCTCGGCATCCGCAGCGCGGAGCCGAGCGTGGTCACCGACCTGCCCGTCTGGGCGGAGCTTGTGGGCCACGACGTCGCCCTCGAGGTCGCGGAGACCGCGACCGGCCCGTGGTGGTTCGGTGTCCGCAAGGCCGCCGCGGCGACCGGGCCGAGCACCGTGTTCAGCCTCGGGAGCAAGACGCCGGTGGGCCACCGGCTGTGGGCCTACACCAACTTCGACTGCAACCTCGCCTGTCTGTACTGCTGCGCCGAGTCCTCCCCCAAGGCCGACTCGCGTCGGCTGGACCCGGTCGTCGCCAAGTCGCTGTTCGACGACTTCGCCGCCTCGGGTGGCCGCGAGCTGTTCCTGACCGGCGGTGAGCCGTTCATGCACCCCGAGCTGGGCGCCCTGGTCGATGCCGGCGCCGGCCTCGAGCGGACCATCCTCACCAACGCGATGGTCTTCGGGCGGGGTCGTCGGCGCGAGACCCTCGAGGCGATGGACCGGTCCGTGGTGATGCAGGTCAGCCTCGACTCGGCCACCCCGGAGCTGCACGACCGCCAGCGCGGCGCCGGCTCCTGGGCCCGCGCCCTCGACGGCATCGCCCTGGCCAGGTCCCTCGGCTTCCGGGTCCGCGTCGCGGCCACCATGTTCGACGAGGACCCGGTCGGTGTCGCCGCCCTGCACACGCGCCTGGACGCCGAGGGGATCGCACCGGAGGACCGGGTCATCCGACCGGTCGCCCAGGAGGGGTTCGCCGACCACGGCATCCACGTCTCGATCGACACCCTCGAACCGGAGCCGACCATCACCGCCGACGGCGCCTGGTGGCATCCCGTGGCCGTGACCAACCCGAACATGCGCATCGCCGACGCCCCGCTCTCCATCGAGGAGATCTTCGGTGTCGTCCGCGACACGCTCGCCGTCCAAGGTGCAGCGGCCGCGTCTGGGCAGAGAGGTGTTCCGCTGTGCGTGAGACGACAAGAGGTCCCGGCCCCGCAGCACGGGCGACGTCCGCACTGCGCTCGGGTGTGGGCTGGCTGCTGGCGCCCGCCACCGAGGAGGTGCCACGCGCCCAGGCCGTCGCGGCTGCCGCGCTACGGATCCTGCTAGGCATGCTGTGGCTCTACAACGTCGCCTGGAAGCGGGCTCCCGACTTCGGCCAGGACGCCGGCAACGGCCTGTACAAGTTCACCGCGTACGCCGTCAGCGACCCGGTCTTCCCGCCGTACAGCTGGGTCGTCGAGCACGTCGTGCTGAACGCCTTCACCCCGTTCGGGTGGCTGGTGCTGTTCGCCGAGACCGCGCTGGCGGTGCTGCTGCTGACCGGCTCGTGGGTCCGGCTCGCCGCGGCGCTCGGCGTCGCCCAGTCGGTTGCGATCGCCCTCTCGGTCGCATTCGCCCCCCACGAGTGGCCCTGGTCCTACTGGCTGATGATCGGCGCGCACGCCCTGCTGCTGTTCAGCTCGGCCGGCCGGGTGCTCGCCGTCGACGGCGTCCGCGCCGTCCTGCCCGGGCGCGCGCTGCTCGGCCAGGTCTGGGGGGTGCTGGCCGTCCTCGTCGGCGCGTACAGCGCGATCAGGTCGCTGGGCGACCCCCTCGCCGCTCGCGGCCCGGGGCTCCGCTCCACCGACCTCTCGTTGAGCCTGGGCGAGTACAACCTGCTCGGCGGCCTCACCCTCCTCATCGCCGGCGGGCTGCTGCTCTGGGCGGCTCGCGGCGGCCCGCGCCGCGGAGCTCACGTGGCCGGTGGACTCGCCGTGCTGGCCGCGCTCTCGCTGTACGCCCAGATCGGCTTCACCGACCCCTTCCTCGGCGGCACCCCGACCTCCGCAGCGCTCTTCCTCTGCGTGGCGGTGGTCGCGACGTTCGTCGCTCTGCCGGCCCTGGGCCGCCCCCGGGGGCCGGACGCGGCCCGAGCCCGGCTGAGCTAACCCTTCGTCGAGCCCAGCGTCAGCCCGGCCACGAACTGCTTCTGCAGCACGAAGAACACGATGAGCACCGGGAGGGCGACCAGCACCGAACCGGCCGAGAGCAGGTTGTAGTCGACGAAGAACTGGCCGCGCAGGTTGTTGAGCGCGCTGGTGATCGGGAACTTGTCCCCCTGCCCGCCGAGCAGCACGGTGGCCCAGAAGAACTCGTTGTAGATCCAGGTGACCTCGAGAGTGCCCAGCGCCGCGAGGGCCGGCCGAACCAGGGGCATGGTCAGCTGCCAGTACTGCCGCCACACGCTGGCTCCGTCGATCTGGGCCTGCTCGTAGATCTCGTGCGGCAGCGTCTTCATGTAGTTGCTGAGCACGAAGGTGCAGAACCCCATCTGGAAGGCGACGTTGATCGCGATCAGCCCCCAGTAGCTGCCGAGCACCGTTCCCGACTCGCTCATGAACAGCGGCAGCGGGATCGAGCGGAACATCCGGTAGACCGGGATCAGCAGGGCCTGGGGCGGCATCAGGTTCGCCGCCAGGAACACCGCGAGCAGGGTCAGGTTGAAGCGGTAGCTGAAGCGGGCGAGCACGAAGGCGACCAGCGACGACAAGAACAGCGTCAGGACCACGGCAGGCACGGTGATGATCAGGGAGTTGACGAAGTACTTCCCCAGGCCGGCACTCGTCCAGACCGTCCGGTAGTTGTCGAAGGTCCAGCCACCGAAGGAGAGGAAACCGTTCTGCTGCGTGTAGGCATAGCTGCGGAACGACGCGAGCACCGCCCAGATCAGCGGGAACAGCCACGCCAGGGCGAGCAGCGCCATGATCACGGTCGTGATGGTGCCGCGCGGCTTGTTCAGCGCGCCGCCCTCGGCGTCGCGGGACGGCTTGCCCGTGGTCGGCGGGGCCGCGGGAGTGGCGGTGGCGCTCATCGTCGTTCCTCCTTGAAGACGATCCGGAGGTAGATCGCGATGAAGATCGTCGAGATCAGCATCATGATCACCGCCAGGGCGGAACCGAAGCCGTAACGGGCTGCCTCACCCACGACGTTCTGGGCGACCAGTGCACCGATCAGCTCGAGGCCGTTCGTGCCGCGGTTGATGACCCAGACCAGGTCGAAGGCACGCAGCGACTCGATGACCACGATGACGAGCACGATCATGTTGATTGGTCGCATCACCGGGAAGACGACTCGGAAGAACGTCTTGACCTCATTCGCCCCGTCCATGGCGGCTGCCTCCCTCAGGGAGGCGTCCACCCCCTTGAGGCCGGCCAGGTAGATCAGCATGATGTAGCCCGTGTGCCTCCAGGCTGTGGCCACGAGCACGGCCCACAGGTTGATGCTGGAGTCGCCGTACCAGTCGACCTCCGAGTTGAAGACCTGGTTGATGAGCCCCTGGTCGCGGGAGTAGAAGAGCTGCCAGATGAAGCCGACGAGGGCGAGCGACAGCACCACCGGCATGTAGAACGCCGTCTGGTAGAAGCGGCTGCCGCGCATGTTGCGGTCCAAGATCACCGCCAGCAGGATCCCCAGCAACGTGGGCCCCAGGAACAGGAACGCGAGCCAGATCAGGTTGTGCTGGATCGCCGGCCAGAACGGCGGGTAGATCTCGACGATGTTGGAGTAGTTCTTGGTGCCGACCCACTTGATCTGGTCGACGTCGCCGATGCCGTTCCAGGCACCGAACGAGAGCACCATCGACAAGACCGCGGGGAGCCACACGAGGAACACCACGAAGAGTGTGGGGACCGCGACCATCGCGATGACCACGGCACGGTCGCGCGGCGGAAGCCGACGCTTGGGCGCCCTCGCAGGCCCCGGTGGGTTGGCCGAAGTCTCGGCTACGGGCGCTGTCACAGGTCCTCACACTCCTCGGGATCAACGTGGCGGAGACTGACCGACGTCAGATGAAGATCGCTTCCTTCTGCTCCTGGATGCTCTTGGTCACTCCGTCGATGTCGGCAGGGTCCGACAGGAACTTCTGCAGCGACGGGATGATGACGGTCGAGGCGAAGTCCGAGCGCGTGTCGCGGTCGAGGAACTGGGCGATGTTCTCCGCCGCCCCGACGACCTCGGCTGACTTGGTCTGCAGCGCCGAGTAGCCGCCGGTGCTGGCGCCGGAGTTGGCCGCGATCATCGGCGTGGTGTCGGCATTGGCGGCATCGGCTGCCTCCGCCGTGCCGAGCCACTTCAGCATCTCCATGCCGCCCGCCTGGTTCTTGCCGGCAGCGGCCAGGCAGAAGCCGTCGATGGGCGCGTCGAGCGCGGTGGCGCCGATCGAGCTGTCGAGCTCGGGGAAGGTGAAGAAGTCGAGGTCGTCCTCGTCGTCGGGGATCGCGTCCACGACGAACGTGCCGAGGAGGTACATGCCGCACTCGCCCTTGCTCATCGCCGTCGCGGCCTCTTGCCACGTCCGACCGAGAGGGTCGGCCTGGTGCACGGGCAGCAGGCTCGCCCAAGTGTCGAACACCTGCTTGACCTCGGCGGAGTCCCACTCCTCATCGCCGGCCATCAGGCTCATGTGGAAGTCGAAGCCGTTGATGCGCATGTTGAGGATGTCGAAGGTGCCCATCGCGGGCCAGCCGTCCTTGTCGGCGAAGGCGAACGGCGTGATGTCGTCGCCCTGCATCTTCTTGGTCAGCGTCATCAGCTCGTCGAGGTTGACCGGAGGGACGTAGCCGTTCTTCTCGAAGACGGACTTCTTGTAGAAGACCGCCCACGGGTAGTAGTCCTTCGGCACGAAGTACTGCTTGCCGTCGCTCGCGGTCGCGGCCGTCTTGAAGCTGTCAGCCAGGCCGTCGATCGGCCAGACCTCGCTGACGTCGGTGATCAGGCCCTGCTCGGCGAACTGGTTCATCCGGAAGCCGGCGAACCAGGTGAAGACGTCGTCGGGGTTGCCCTGGAGGTAGGTGTTGATGTTCTCCTGGAACGTGTTGTGGTCGACCTCGTTGCGCGCGACCTCGACCCCCGCCTTCTTGGCGTAGGCCTCCGCCATCTGGACTAGGCGCTGGTGGGCCGGACCGGCGCCACTGGCCTCGTTCATCCCGAACTTGACGGTGCCGGCCACGTCGCCCCCGCCGCCGGAGTCGCCTCCGCAGGCGGCCAGGAGCGTCGACGAGCCGAGCAGTGCCCCACCCAGCAGGCCACCGCGCAGCACGTTCCTGCGGGAAGCGGCCATGCCGAGCACGGACGCCGGGAAGTGCTGGGAGCCAGCGCGGGGGTGAATCATGACAGCCTCCATATAAACAAGTTCGAACATCGGAGTTGCACCATTGACGTGACCCGGTTCACATTGCAACGATGCTTACGGTAGAAGTTCTGAGCGAATCCCACAAGAGCAAACATCGAGTTGAGGGGAATCTGTTGTTTTCAACAACCGCGCGAGGCCGGCCCGTCGGGGCCGGGACGCCTCCCGCCCGCCTCGCGTTCGGTGGCGACTACAACCCCGAGCAGTGGCCAACAGAGGTCTGGGACGAGGACGTCCACCTGATGGTGGAGGCGGGCGTCGATCTCGTCACCGTCGGCGTCTTCTCGTGGGCGCACCTGGAGGTCGGCCCGCAGGACTACCGTTTCGAGTGGTTGGATGACGTGCTCGACCGCCTCACCTCTGCAGGCATCGGGATCGACCTGGCCACGGCGACGGCCTCCCCTCCCCCGTGGCTGACCACCCTGCATCCGGAGATGCTGCCGATGACGAGAGATGGCTCTCGCCTGTGGCCCGGCGGCAGGCAGGGCTTCTGCCCCAGCTCCCCCGTCTACCGCAGCCACGCGACCGAGCTGTGCCGTCAGCTGGCACAGCGCTTCGGCGATCTCGACGGCCTGGAGCTGTGGCACGTCGGTAACGAGCTCGGCTGCCACAACGCGTTGTGCTTCTGTGACGTCAGCGCGGCCGCGTTCCGGGTCTGGCTGCGGGCCAGGTACGGCGACATCGACGCGCTCAACCGGGCCTGGGGCACCGCCTTCTGGTCGCAGCGCTACACCGATTTCGAGCAGGTACTTCCGCCGCGCTCGGTGACGGCCACCGGCAACCCCACCCAGGAGCTCGACTTCCGTCGGTTCTCCTCCGACGAGCTGCTGGCCAACTTCGTGGCCGAGCGCGACGTCCTGCACGAGCTGTCACCGGGTGTCCCGGTCACCACGAACTTCATGGTCACCGAGCACATCCGTGAGATGGACTACTGGGCCTGGGCCCGCGAGGTCGACGTGGTCTCCAACGACCACTACCTCGTCGCGGCCGACCCGGAGGGCCACCGCGAGCTCGCGTTCAGCGCCGACCTGACCCGCGGCCTCGCCTCCGGAGGTCCCTGGCTGCTCATGGAGACCTCACCCGGCGCCGTCAACTGGCAGCCGCGCAACATCGCACGGCGTCCCGGCGAGCTGCTCCGCTCGGCGATCCAGCACGTCGGCCGAGGTGCCGACGGCGTGCTGTTCTTCCAGTGGCGGGCGGCCCAGGCCGGCGCCGAGAAGTTTCATGCCGGGATCCTGCCGCACGCGGGCACCGACACCCGGGTGTGGCGGGAGGCGGTCGAGCTGAGGCGCGTGCTGGACGCGGTGGCCGAGGTGGCAGGCAGCGTCGTTGACAACCGGGTGGCGATCCTCTTCGACTGGCATGCCTGGTGGGCGTGTGAGCTCGACTCACACCCCAGCATCGACATCACCTACCTCGACCGCGCCCATGCCCTGCACCGGTCGCTCACCGACGCGGGGGTGGGCGTCGACCTCGCCCATCCCGAGCACGACCTCACCGGCTATGACCTGGTGCTGGTGCCCACGCTCTACTCCGTCACCGACGTAGCGGTTGACCGGCTGCGTACGGCGGTCGAGGGCGGCACCACCGCGCTGGTCACCTACTTCAGCGGGATCGTCGACGAGCACGACCACATCCGGCTCGGCGGCTATCCGGGCGCCTTCCGCGACCTGCTCGGCATTCGGGTCGAGGAGTTCCTCCCGTTGCGCCTCGACGAGACCGTCGAACTGTCCAACGGCTGGGGGGCGGACGTCTGGACCGAAGACCTCCGGCTCGCGGGCGCGGAGGCGTTGACGACGTACGCCGACGGGCCGGCAGCCGGCGTCCCTGCGGTCACCCGGCACGCGGTCGGTGCGGGCTCGGCCTGGTACGTCGCCTGCCGACTCGACCGGGCCGGCGGTGACCAGCTGGTCGACCAGCTGCTGGCCGCGGCCGGTGTCGCCCCCATCGCGACCGTGCCACCGGGGGTCGAGGTCACCCGCCGTACGGCCGAGGGCGGCCGCTCCTGGCTGTTCGTGGTGAACCACACTGACCACTCGGCCGATGTGGAGGCTCGCGGGCTCGACCTCGTCAACGACGCCCAGGTCGACGGGGTCGTGACCGTCGGCGCCGGGTGCGTCGCGATCATCAGGGAGGCGTGATGCTGGCAGCCCAGCGACGCTCGGAGATCATGGCCAGGCTCGAACGCGACGGCATCGTGCGGGTGAGCCAGCTGGTCTCCGCGCTCGGGGTCTCAGACATGACGATCCGACGCGACCTGCTGACCCTGCACGAGCAGGGGGCCCTCGAGAAGGTGCATGGCGGTGCGGTCGTCCGGACGGAGCCGAGCTCAGCCGAGCCCGGGTTCGCAGCCAAGTCGGTTCGGCAGCTCGCCCAGAAGGAGGCGATCGCGGCGCGCGCGGCCGAGCTGGTCCGTCCCGGCTCCGCGATCGCGGTGTCCGCAGGGACGACGACCTTCGCGCTCGCCCAGCACCTGGTGGCGATCCCCGGGCTCACCGTCGTCACGAACTCCGTGTGGGTCGCCGACCTGCTCCACGACGCCCGCGGGCCGGGGCACACCGTGCTGCTCACCGGCGGCGTCCGGACGCCCTCGGACGCCCTCGTTGGTCCGATCGCGATAGCGTCCCTGAGGTCGCTGCACCTCGACGCGGTGTTCATGGGCGTTCACGGCATGGACGTCAAGGCCGGCTACAGCACCCCCAACCTCCTCGAAGCAGAGACCAATCGGGCCATGATCGCCAGTGGCCGCCGCCTCGTCGTGGTGGCGGACTCGACCAAGTGGAGCGTGGTCGGCCTGAGCTCGATGGCCGCGCTATCCGAGGCGTCGACGCTGGTCACCGACACGGCACTGTCGCAGGCCGCCCGGCAAGCACTTTCGGAGCACGTCGACGAGACCTTGCTCGTCGAACCGGCCGAGGAGCCCCCGGCGGAGCCGGACTCGCTTGCGCGCCGGGCCGAACGCGGCTGACCCGGGTCGCCCGGTTCAGTCGACGCGGCGGCACTCCAGCAGGACGCCTGCCTCCGGGAAGAGCACCGGCGCCTGCAGGCCGACCTCCACGAGCACTCGCCCGGGCAGGGTCACCCCCTCCGGTGTCCACCAGGCCAGAGGGCCGATGCCCGGACCGGCCACCCGGTCGCCTGGCGGCAGCGGCCGGACGACGTACGACGCTTCGGCGAGCAGCCCGGGCAGCCGCACCGGGCCAGGCGGGCTTTGCACGCTCGTCTCCGTCTGGACCAGGGCGTGCACGGCGTGCGACCCGTCCTGCGACACGACGCCGTGCACCCAGAGTCCGGGATCGGGATGGTCGCCGCGTACGACCCGCCCGTGGTGCAGCAGCGGGCGCAGCCGCTGGTGCGTGGTGACCCACTCCCGCAGTCGCGCCAGGTCCTCGGCGCCGGCGGTCGTCAGGTCCCACTCGATCCCGAAGTGGCCGAAGAAGGCAGCCAGGGCGCGGAAGTCGAGCGTCTGCTGACGGCCGGTGGTGTGCGACACCGGTGAGCCGACGTGCGACCCGATCAGCTCGGGGGGCAGCAGCTGACCGGTCCAGCGCTGGATCTGCTGACGCTCGAGCGGGTCGACGCAGTCACTGGCCCACACGCGCTCAGTGCGTTCGAGCACGCCCAGATCGACGCGCCCACCGCCCGACGAGCACGACTCGATCTCCAGGGCCGGATGACGCGCGCGCAGCTCGTCCATGAGCCGGTAGACCGCCAGTGTGTGGGCGTGCACGCCCGCTTGGCCGGCGACGCTGCCGGCGTCGACGAGGTCCCGGTTGTGGTCCCACTTGAGGTAGGCGATGGGGTACTCCGTCAGGAGGGCGTCGAGCCGCTCCAGCAGGTGGTCGAACACCTCGGGCCGGGCCAGGTCGAGCACCTGCTGGTGCCGCGAGAGGGGAGGCAGCCTGGACCCGGCCTTCAGGATCCAGTCGGGGTGCGCGCGCGCCAGGACGGAGTCGGGGTTGACCATCTCCGGCTCGACCCAGAGCCCGAACTCCATGCCGTGGCCCACGACGTGCTCGATCAGCGGGTGCAGGCCCTCGGGCCAGACCTCCGGGTCGACCTCCCAGTCGCCCAGGCCGGCCCGGTCGTGGTGGCGGCCCCGGAACCAACCATCGTCGAGGACGAAGCGCTCGACCCCCACCTGGGCGGCCAGGTCGGCGAGCGTCCGAAGCCTGGTCAGGTCGTGGTCGAAGTAGACGGCCTCCCAGGTGTTGAGGGTGACCGGCCGCGACCGCTCCGGGTGCACGGGCAGGACACGGAGGTGGGCGTGGAACCTGGCCGCGAGCGCGTCGAGCCCCTCCGCGTGGGCGGCGTAGACCCAAGGAGAGCTGTAGCTCTCCCCCTCCGCCAAGCGGATCTCACCGGGCAGGAGGGTCTCGCCGGCACCGAGCAACCGGGCACCCGACGGCATGGACTCCGCGATCAGCCGTTGGTTGCCACTCCACGCGACGTGCAGCGCCCACACCTGGCCGTGCTCGAAGCCGAAGCCGGCCTCACCGGCGACCAGGAGCGGGCTCCCGTCGGTCGCCGTACGGCCGCGACGGTTCTCGCGCAGGTGGGTGCCGAGGATGAACGGGTGACGCTGGGGGCTGCGCTCGCGCAGGTGCCGGCCGGTGAAGTCCAGCAGCTCCTGGGCCGGCGAAGGCACGGGCAGCGCGACGAGCAGGCCCTGCACGTCGAGCACTGCACCGGCCGCGTTGGTGACGGTGGCCCGTTGCCGGAGGAGACCGGTGTCGAGCAGCTCGATCTCGATCAGCAGGGCCACGCCGGCCTGGCGGTCGAGCGCCTCCACGCGGACCACGTCCGCTCCGTCCGGACGCCGCGAACGCTCGACAACACCCACCTCGAACGACGTGGAGAAGTCGCCGCCGTCGCGGTGCGCGGTCAGCCCGGGCGTGCCGGCCCAGCCTGCCGAGGCCTCCGGAAGGAACGCGAGCGGCACGGGGTCGTCCATGGTGTTGGTGACGGCGGGCGGCACCAGCGCGCCGGCGAGGGCCGCCAGGGTCGCCTCGCCCAGGTCTCCGAGGTCGCGGCCCCAGTGCAGGACGCGTGGGAGGGCAGCGGTGCTGCAGTCGAGCACCACGCTCGTCCCGGCCGCGCGCAGGTGAAGGTAGGCATCAGCCGCCGGCGCCATCGCCTACTCCTCTTCGTCCGAGGTGTCCTCGCCGTGCGTGCCGGGGCGCGGCGCCCACGGCAGCTCCTTGGCCGGACGTACGACGATCAGCCGGTCGCCGCGGGCGAGCTGGGTGACCACCGGGTCGAAGTAGCGGTAGACCTTCTCGTCGCGAGCCACGGCGATGACCTGGTCGGGCAGCTGCTGGGGCTGCTTGCCGACCTCCGAGACCAGCAGGTCTCGTTCGGCGACCTCGAGCCCCTCGCCGTACGACAGCAGGTCCTCCATCACCGAGCCGAGCACCGGGGACATCGAGGAGAGGCCGAGCAGGCGACCGACGGCGTCGGAGGAGGTGATCACGGAGTTGGCGCCGGACTGCCGCATCAGGGGCACGTTCTCGTGCTCACGGACCGAGACCACGATGTAGGCGTCCGGGTTGAGCTGGCGGACGGTCAGCGTCGCCAGCACGTTGGAGTCGTCGCGGTCGGTGGTGATGATGACCTGGTCCGCGTCGGCCACCCCGGCCTGGCGGAGCACCGTGCGCCGGGTCGCGTCGCCCGCGATCACCACCAGCCCGTCGGCGTGCGCGTCGGCCTTGGCCTGCGGGCTCGGGTCGACGATGACGATGGAGGCCTTGTTCTGACCGTTGTTGATCAGGGTGTCGACAGCCGACCTGCCCTTGGTGCCGTAGCCGACGACGACGACGGTCTTTCCCATGTTCTTCCTCCATCGGGCGACCCGGAACATCTCGCGGCCCTGCGAGGCGAGCACCTCGAGGGTGGTGCCGATCAGCAGCACCAGGAAGGCGATGCGGAACGGGGTGACGACGAACGCGTTGATCAACCGGGCCTGCTGGGTGACCGGCGCGATGTCGCCGTACCCGGTCGTGCTCAAGGTGACGGTCGTGTAGTAGATCGAGTCGGCGAAGTCGACGGCGTAGCCGGTCATCGGGTCATTGCCGTCGCGGTAGCCGTCGCGGTCGAAGTAGACCAGCAGCACGGTGATGACGAGGATCGCCAGCGCCGCCAGCATCCGGCGGCCGAGCTCCCACCACGGGGAGCGCACGCGGTCGGGCAGGGCGACCATGCTGATGCCGCTGGCGCCGCGCGACGACGACGCCTCCTGGCGCGACGGGTTGATCACGCGGTCACTCTTTCATGCCGACCGTGCGCCGCAGGCGCGCCATCAGCTCGCGTCTGGCATTGGTCGTGCGGGTCTGCGGGAAGACCGAGTCGAAGGCGGCGTTGACCGCGGCTCCGATGAGGACGGCGATGGCCAGGATGTAGAGCCACAGGAGTACGGCGATCGGTGCGGCCAGGGGGCCGTAGATCGACTTGGACTCGGCGGCGGTGACCGTGAGGATCCAGCGCAGCAGGTAGGAGCCGAGGATCCACACCATCAGCGAGAAGACCGCGCCGGGCAGGTTGAAGCTCCAGTTCGTCCGGACCGGCACGGACACGTGGTAGAGCGTGGCGAGGAAGCAGATGCACACGACGATGACGATCGGCCAGTAGAACGACATCAGGAGGTCGAAGCGATCGGGCAGCCACGAGCGGAGCAGGTTGGGCCCCGCCACCACCAGCGGGATCGTGATGCCGCCGGTGACCATCGCCATCAGGTACAGCGCGAACGACAGCGCCCGCGTCTTCACGATCCCCCGGTGCCCGCCGAGCCCGTGCATGATCGTGATGGTGTCGACGAAGACGTTGAGGGCCCGGCTGCCCGACCAGAGGGCCAGCACGAAGCCGAGCGAGATGACGTCGTACCGCCCGCCGTCGAGCACCTGCCGGATCGTCGGCTCGATGATGCGGTCCACCGCGCCGTCGGTCAGCGCCCGCGAGGCGAGGTCGAGGACGGCCTGGCGCACGTCCTCGACCTGGGTGTCGGTGAAGCTGTCGAACACGAACCCGACCGCGCCGGCGAGGCCGAACACCAGCGGTGGCACTGACAGCACGGCGAAGAACGCGGCCTCGGCCGCCAGCCCGGTGACGCGGTAGCGAAGGCACGACCCGACCGTGGTGACGAACAGCCGCCACACGGTCTCGCGGAACCGTCCGAGTGCCGAAGGAGCGGTGCGAGCCACAGGATGTTGCTGGCTCACTGACGGCATGGACCTACGGTATCCACATGGACAGCCGAAACCGGGGAGCCGATCTGCGGGCCTCCACCAACCAGGTGCCGCTGCTGGCCGGGCACGACGTGGTCAACTCCGACCGCGCGCTCGTCGAGGCGGTGGAACGGCACGCCTCCGCCGACGTGCTGGCCGACCTGGGCGCGCTCGGCATCGAGGCGGGCAGCGCCGAGGCGCGCGAGCACGGCCGGCTGGCCAACGACTTCCACCCCCGCCTGACGCCGTACGACCGCTACGGCAACCGCATCGACGAGGTGGAGTTCCATCCCTCGTGGCACTGGCTGCTGGGGCGCGCCGTCGGGCACGGCCTGCAGGCCGCACCGTGGGAGTCCCAGTCACCGCACGCCCACGTGCGCCGCGCGGCCGGCTTCCTCGCCTGGTCGCAGACCGAGCCGGGACACGGCTGCCCCATCTCCATGACGTACGCCGCCGTCCCGGCGCTGCGGGTCGACGACGCCGTCGCCAAGGAGTGGACGCCGCTGCTGGCCTCCACGAGCTACGACCCGGGTCTGCGCACGCCGGCGGAGAAGCGCGGAGCCCTGGCCGGCATGGGCATGACCGAGAAGCAGGGCGGCTCCGACGTGCGCGCCAACGTGACGGTCGCCCGGCCCACGGCCGAGGACGGGCTCTACACCCTGCACGGCCACAAGTGGTTCACCTCGGCGCCGATGAACGACGTCTTCCTCGTGCTGGCGCAGACCGACGGCGGGGTCACCTGCTTCGTGGTGCCGAGGGTGCTGCCGGACGGCACGCGCAACCGGCTCGACGTCGTCCGGCTCAAGGACAAGCTCGGCAACCGCTCCAACGCCTCCGCCGAGATCGAGCTGGACGGCACACTGGCCCGGCGCCTCGGCGACGAGGGCCGCGGCGTGCGCACGATCATCGAGATGGTTGCCGCCACCCGCCTGGACTGCGTGCTCGGGTCAGCGTCGCTGATGCGCAAGGCGCTCGCCGAGGCCTCGTGGCACGTCGCCCACCGCTCGGCGTTCGGTGGGCTGCTGGCCGACAAGCCCCTGATGCAGAACGTCATCGCCGACCTCGCCGTCGAGTCGGAGGCGGCCACCGCCCTCGCCATCCGCCTCGCCTCGGCCGTCGACAACGATGCCGACCCGCACGAGTCGGCGTTGCGTCGCATCGCCCTGCCGCTGGCGAAGTTCTGGGTCTGCAAGCGCACGCCGGCGATGGTGGCCGAGGCCCTGGAGTGCCTCGGCGGCAACGGCTACGTCGAGGAGTCGGGACTCCCGCTGCTCTTCCGCGAGTCGCCGCTCAACTCCGTGTGGGAGGGCTCAGGCAACGTCAACGCCCTCGACGTGATCCGCGCGATCACCCGCGAGCCCGAGACGCTGGCGGCCTGGATCACCGAGGTCGGGCTGGCTCGCGGCGCCGACCCCCGCCTCGACCGGGCCATCGACGACGCACTCACCCTGCTGGGCGACGTGTCGTCGCTCGAGGCAGGTGCTCGCCGGCTGGCAGGCCAGATGGCGGCCTGCCTCCAGGGCTCCCTGCTGGTCCGCTTCGCTCCCCCGGAGATCGCCGACGCCTTCTGCGAGACCCGGCTCGGCACGTCGTACGGCGGCACGTTCGGCACCCTGTCGGGTGGCGACCTGCGCGCGATCGTGGAGCGGACCACGCCGACGGTCTGAGCCGGTGGACGGGCTCCGGCGGGGTCGGCGACGACTGGGCAGAGTGCTGTCCTGTCCGTCGCCGAGCTGCTCCACCACCTCGGTGGCGTGGCGAGCCGGCGCGCATCGCGCCTCCGGGGTGCTGTGCCTGACCAGCGCCGCCCTCCACCACGGGTGGGCGGTCAAGACGGTGCCGACCCGGCCGTGGGTCGAGGTGCCGAGGGACCGCCGCCTCCGTCCTGACGTGGCCGCCGGCGGGGCGGCTGCTGGCCCTGGCCCGCGATGCGCGCCCGGCCGATCTCGTGGACGAGGATCTCGGCATCGTGCTCGAAGCCGACGGCTTCGAGTGGCACGGGAGCCGCGCCGAGGCCGTCGCTCTCGTCGACGAACGGACCAACCAGTGCCCCCGCTGCTCCGGCGCAGCGTGAGGTTGCCGCTGCCCGGAGCCGCCAGGGCCCGATTGGTCCGTCGGTTGACGCGCAGCTAGACAGAGACGGGTTCCCTCGATGCCTCGGGCTCGTGGTGGTCGTCCACCATCGTCGCCTCGTCGAACGGGTCGTCGCCGGCGAGCACCCGGTCGAGGCGCGCGTGGTCGAGGCTGCCGGTCCAGTGACCGACGAGCAGGGTGGCGACCGAGTTGCCGGCGAAGTTGGTCAGCGCGCGCGCCTCGGACATGAAGCGGTCGATGCCGACGATCAGGCCGACGCCGTCGAGCAGCTCGGGGCGGTGCGTGCTGAGACCGCCGGCCAGGGTGGCCATGCCCGCGCCGGTGACGCCGGCGGCACCCTTGGAGGCGATCATCATGAAGGCCAGCAGCGAGATCTGCTCGCCGATGCTCAGCGGGTCGCCCATCGCGGTGGCGATGAACAGCGAGGCCATCGTCAGGTAGATCGCGGTGCCGTCGAGGTTGAACGAGTACCCGGTCGGCACCACGACGCCCACGGTCGCCTGGTCGACACCGGCGTGCTCCATCTTCGCGATCAGGCGCGGCAGCGCCGACTCGGAGGACGACGTCGAGAGGATCAGCAGGAACTCGCGGGCCAGGTAGCGCAGCACGCGGAGGATGTTGATGCCGGTGGCCACCTTCAGCAGCACACCCAGCACGACGAACACGAACAGCGCGCAGGTGATGTAGAAGCCGATCATCAAGACGGCCAGGCTCTTGAGCGCGTCGACGCCGGTCTCACCGACGACGGCGGCGATCGCCCCGAAGGCGCCGACCGGTGCAGCCCACATGATCATCGACAGGATGCGGAAGACGAGTCGCTGCAGGTGCCCCACCCCACGCAGCACCGGCTGCCCCGACGAGCCCATCGCCTGGATCGCGAAGCCGACGAGCAGCGCCACGAGCAGCGTCTGCAGGACCTCGCCCGACGTGAGCGACGAGAACATCGAGGTCGGGATGATCCCGAGCAGGAACTCACTGGTCGTGCCGTGCGCGCCGCTGGCCTGCTCCGCGCCCGACTCGGCCAAGTCGGCCGTGAGCTGGAGGCCTGACCCCGGGTGCAGGACGTTGCCCACCACCATGCCGATGGCGAGGGCGAACGTCGACATCGTGGTGAAGTAGAGCAGGGCGAGTCCGCCGACCTTGCCGACGCGAGCGGCGCTGCGCACCGAGCCGACGCCGAGCACGATCGTGCAGAAGATGACGGGCTGGATGATCATCTTGATCAGCCCGACGAAGGCCTCACCGAGAGGCTTGAACTGGACCGCCACGCTCGGCGCGGTCAGGCCGAGCAGGATGCCGAGGCCCACGGCCACGACAACGGCGATGTAGAGGTAGTGGGTTCGGTTGTTCGTCGGAGACGAGGTTGTTGTGCTCATCGGTTCCTCCAGGCTCTGGCTGGATGGGGCCCAGCGCTGTCCGTCATCGTGGGCGCCGGTGTGACCCCGGTCACCGTTCTGGTCGTTGAGTTCGCAGATCCACGAGGTCCCCGGCGTACGGCACAATGCGGCCATGCGCAGGCAGGGCACCAGAGGTGAGCCCGCCGTCGCGCGCCAGATCCTCGCGCTCCAGGTGAGCGTCGTGCTGGTGCTCGTCGTCGCGTCGTTCGCCCTCGCGGCGTACGACGCCCGGCGGGACGCCCGCACGACGGCGACCGAGCGGGCCGTCGCCGTTGCCGAGTCCGTCGCCGACTCCCCCACCGTCGTCGAAGGGGTCGCGGCACCGAGCCCGACCGGCGTGCTCCAGCCGTACGCCGAGAGCGTCCGCATCGACACCGAGGTCGACTTCGTCGTCGTGATGGCGCTCGACCGGACCCGCTACACCCACCCGGACACCACCCAGATCGGCCGGAGGTTCGTGGGCGACCTCGGCACCGCACCCCAGGGCCAGGTCTTCGTGCAGGAGTACGAAGGCACCCTCGGCCCGTCGGTGCGCGCCGTGGTGCCGGTCGAGCGGGACGGCGAGGTGGTGGCCCTCGTGTCGGCGGGGATCACTCTCTCTCAGATCGACCGCGACCTCCGCGGCGACCTCGTGCTGATCTTGGTGGTGGCGGGCGCGGTGCTCGGCGCCGGGCTCACCGGCACCTGGCTGGTCTCTCGGCGGCTGCGCCGGGCCACGCACGGCCTGGGCGAGCGCGAGATCACCCGGATGTTCGAGTACTACTCGGCCGTCCTGCACGCGGTCCGTGAGGGCCTGGTCCTCGTCGATGACGAAGCCCGGGTCCAGCTCGTCAACGACGAGGCCGTCCGGCTGCTGGGGCTGCCCGGCCCCGATGACGTCGTGGGCGAGTCGCTGCACGACCTCGGCCTGCCACCGGGCCTGGTGGCGGCCGCGCTCGCCCGCACGGTCCAGAGCGACGACATCTACGTCACCGGCGACCGGGCGCTCGTCGTCAGCTCGGCCCCGGCCACCTGGCAGGGGCAGGCGGTCGGCGCCGTGGTGACCCTGCGCGACCACACCGAGCTGCAGGCCGTCACCGGCGAGCTCGACGTCGTACGCCGGCTCACCGAGTCCCTGCGCGCCCAGACCCACGAGTCGGCCAACCGGTTGCACACCGTGGTCTCCCTGATCGAGATGGGCCGCACCGTCGAGGCGATCGACTTCGCCACCGAGGAGCTCCAGACCGCGCAGCTGCTGACCGACCACGTGACGGCCGCGGTGGGCGACCCGGTGGTCGCCGCGCTGCTCCTCGGCAAGAGCTCCGAGGCAGCTGAGCGCGGGGTCGACCTGACCATCACCGGCCAGCTGCCCGCGGAGCTGCCGGTCGGCTCCCGCGAACTGCTCACGGTCGTCGGGAACCTCGTCGACAACGCCCTGGACGCCGTCGCCGGGCTCGAGGTACGCCGGGTCGACGTGCGGCTCGAGGTCGACGCCGACGGGCTCGACGTGGTGGTCGGCGACAGCGGACCGGGACTCACCGCGGCCGAGGCCGCCAGGGCGCTCGAGCGCGGGTGGACCACCAAGGCGACCGCTGACGACGCAGCGGGCGGGCGGGGCGTCGGACTGGCGCTGGTGCGGCAGGTCGCGCGCCGGCACGGCGGCGACGTCGCGATCAGCGCGTCGCCGCTGGGTGGTGCGGAGTTCCGCGTGCGTCTCACCGGGGCCGGCCGATGAGCGTCCGAGTGCTCGTCGTCGAGGACGAGCTGCACGCCGCCGAGGCCCATGTCGCCTACGTCGAGCGGGTCGACGGCTTCGAGGTCGCGGGCTGCGTGCGCTCCGCCGGCGACGCCGCCCGGTTCCTCGACGCCGACCGGGACGTCGACCTGATCCTGTTGGACCTGCACCTGCCGGACGGGCACGGCCTGGGCCTGCTGCAACGGCTCCGCGCCGGTGGGCACGTCTGCGACGTGATCGCGGTGACCTCGGCCCGCGACGCGGACGTCGTCCGGCACGCCGTCGCGCAGGGTGTCGTGCTCTACCTCCTCAAGCCGTTCACGTTCGCCACGTTCCGCGGCAAGCTCGAGCAGTACGCCGCCTACCGCGCGCAGCTGGCCGGTGGCGGAGAGGTCGCGCAGGACGAGGTCGACCGGCTCTTCGACAGCCTGCGGCACGGCACCGGCGCCGACCTGCCGAAGGGCATGAGCGCGGAGACGATGGCGGCGGTGGTCGCGGCGCTCCGCGAGGTCCCGCTCTCCGCGACGGAGGCGGCCGACGCAGTGGGTGCGTCCCGGGTCACGGCCCGCCGCTACCTCGAGCACCTCGCGGACTCCGGCCGGGCAGAGCGGCACCCGAGGTACGGCGGCAGCGGCCGGCCCGAGGTGGAGTACCGCTGGCGGTGAGGCTCAGCCCTGAGCGTCGCGATGCGACAGCGCCTCGCGCACCCACCACTCCAGGTCCTCGTCGGACGTGGTGCCGGAGCCGTCGACGACGAGCCAGCCGGGCTCATCGATCGGCCGCCCATCTCCGGCGTGCTGGCGCCGGGGCGCTCCAGCAGGGCCGCGGAGCAGGACGGGTCGATCTTCAGCATCAGGCGCCCTTGCGAGTCGGCGGCGGCCGCGAGCTTCTCGTCCACCATGAACGACAGGCCGCCGAACATCCGCACCTCGCGGACGGTCCGCCCGGACAGCGCGGTGCGGATCCGCTCGGCCAGCTGCTCGTCGTACGGCATGGTGCTCGGCTCAGCTGAGCACGAGGCCCGGGTAGAGCGGGTGCTTGTCGAGCATGTCGGCCGACGCGTCCTTGACCTTGTCGGCGATCCCGTCGCCCAGCCGGTAGGTCGCCTTGGACGGGCCGCCGGCCTTGGTGGTGCCGGCGGTCGTGTTGGACAGCACCTCCACGATCAGCTCCGAGACGTGGTCGAACTCGTCATGGCCGAAGCCGCGCGTGGTGAGGGCGGGGGTGCCCAGCCGGATGCCGGAGGTGTACCAGGCGCCGTTGGGGTCGGCCGGCACCGAGTTGCGGTTGGTGACGACGCCCGCGTCGAGCAGCGCCGACTCGGCCTGACGACCGGTGAGTCCGTAGGACGACACGTCCAGGAGCACGATGTGGTTGTCGGTGCCGCCGGTGACCAGGGTGGCGTCGCGCTTGAGGAAGCCGTCGGCCAGCGACTTCGCGTTGTCGGCGACGGCCTGGGCGTAGGTCTGGAACTCGGGCTGCCGTGCTTCGGCCAGGGCCACGGCCTTGGCAGCCATGACGTGCGAGAGCGGCCCACCGAGCACCATCGGGCAGCCGCGGTCGACGTCGGCGGCGAACTCCTCCTGCGCCAGCACCATGCCGCCGCGCGGTCCGCGCAGCGACTTGTGGGTGGTCGTGGTGGTGATGTGGGCGTAGGGGACGGGGTCCTCCTCGCCGGTGAACACCTTGCCGGCGACCAGGCCGGCGAAGTGCGCCATGTCGACCATCAGCACGGCGCCGACCTCGTCGGCGATCTCACGCATCTTGGCGAAGTTGACCCGGCGCGGGTAGGCGGAGTAGCCGGCCACCAGCACGAGCGGCTTGAACTCACGCGCCTTCGCGGCCACGACGTCGTAGTCGAGGATGCCGGTCTCTGGGTCGGTGCCGTACTGCTGCTGGTGGAACATCTTGCCGCTGATGTTGGGCCGGAACCCGTGGGTGAGGTGGCCGCCGGCGTCGAGGCTCATGCCGAGCAGGCGCTGGTTGCCGAACTCGTGCCGGAGCTGCTCCCAGTCGGCCTCGCTGAGCTCGTTGACGTTCTTGGCGCCGAGCCGCGCCAGCGCCGGCGTCTCCACCCGGTTGGCCAGGATCGACCAGAACGCCACGAGGTTGGCGTCGATGCCGGAGTGCGGCTGCACGTAGGCGTACGGCGCGCCGAACAGCTCGCGGGCGTGCTCGGCGGCCAGCGACTCGACGGTGTCGACGTTCTGGCAGCCGGCGTAGAAGCGGTGGCCGACCGTGCCCTCGGCGTACTTGTCGGAGAACCAGGTGCCCATCGTCAGCAGCACGGCCGGCGACGCGTAGTTCTCGGAGGCGATGAGCTTGAGGGAGGAGCGCTGGTCGGCGAGCTCCTGTCGGGTGGCCGCCGCGATGCGGGGCTCGACCTTGCCGATGACCTCGAGGGCCTGGCTGTACGCAGAGGAGATCAGGGCATCCGTCATGGCCCCACCCTAGTGACTGGAG
The DNA here is from genome assembly GCA_963807335.1 of uncultured Actinomycetota bacterium. GTDB lineage: Bacteria > Actinomycetota > Actinomycetes > Propionibacteriales > Nocardioidaceae > Nocardioides. Next base: position 526,865 of record CAWEBT010000005.1, on the reverse strand, counting down.
CCGTGGCCCGTCGCCGGGGTCGGGCCATGTCCTGGACCGGCAAGCGGTCCCTTTCATCGGCTGCTCCGGAGCGTGGCCGTCTCAACATGTGGCGCGTCGTCTCACCACACGAGATTCCAACTTGTGGAACAGGTGTCCGCCCCCTGAGACTCGTCACCATGATCACCGTCCTGACGCACACGCACCTCGTGGTTCGACGCCACGTGGACCTGATGCGCACGGGCAGCTCGATCTGTTTGTCCCGCTGATCTCGCCGCCCCCTGCACCCACCGCGCCCAACGACGCGCGCGGCCCTCAGCGACAGGACCCACCGTGAGCATCCAGACCTCCCCGCCGGCACCCGCCGGTGCCCGCCCGGCCCCACCCCGACCCAAGCGCGGCGAGGGGCAGTGGGCGCTCGGCTACCGCGAGCCGCTCAACAAGAACGAGCAGTCCAAGAAGGACGACGACCCGCTCAACGTGCGGGTCCGCATCGAGAACATCTACGCGCACCGCGGCTTCGACTCGATCGACCCGGCAGACCTGCGCGGCCGCTTCCGGTGGATGGGCCTCTACACCCAGCGCGCGCCCGGCCTCGACGGCGGCAAGACCGCCACGCTCGACGAGGAGGAGCTCGACGCCCGCTTCTTCATGATGCGCGTGCGCACCGACGGCCAGATCCTCGACGGGAACGCCCTGCGCGCCCTGGGCGAGACGTCGACCGAGTACGCCCGCAACACCGCCGACATCACCGACCGCAACAACATCCAGTACCACTGGATCCGCGTCGAGGATGTGCCGGCGATCTGGCAGCGGCTCGAGGGCGCCGGCCTCACGACCGTCGAGGCCTGCGGCGACTCGCCGCGCCCCTTCCTCGGCTCACCGGTGGCCGGCATCGCCAAGGACGAGATCATCGACGGCTCCGAGGCGCTGGCCGAGATCAAGCGCCGGGCCGTGGGCAATCCCGAGTTCTCCAACCTGCCGCGCAAGTTCAAGACCGCGCTGACCGGTCACCCGAGCCACGACGTGGCGCCCGAGGTCAACGACATCTCGTTCGTCGGCACGGTGCACCCCGAGCACGGCCCGGGCTTCGACCTGTGGGTGGGCGGCGGCCTCTCCACCAACCCGATGCTCGCCCAGAAGCTCGGCGTGTGGATCCCGCTCGACGAGGTCGCCGACGCGTGGGAGGCCGTGGCCGGCATCTTCCGCGACTACGGCTACCGCCGGCTCCGCTCCAAGGCCCGGCTGAAGTTCCTGGTGGCCGACTGGGGCAAGGAGAGGTTCCGCGAGATCCTCGAGACCGAGTACCTCCAGCGCGCCCTGGTCGACTGCCCCTCCCCCGCCGCTCCGGAGCGCCAGGGCGACCACATCGGCGTGCACGAGCAGAAGGACGGACGCTTCTACGTCGGCGCCGCTCCGGTCGTCGGCCGCATCGACGGGACCACGCTGACCGGCCTGGCCGACCTCGTGGAGCAGTACGGCGCCCGGGGCGTCCGGCTCACGGCGTACCAGAAGCTCGTGGTGATCGGGCTCGACTCCGGTGTCGTCGACGCCTTCACCGCCGACCTGGAGAAGGTCGGCCTCACCGCCAAGCCGTCCAACTGGCGCCGCAACACGATGGCCTGCACCGGCATCGAGTTCTGCAAGCTGGCGATCGTCGACACCAAGAACCGTGCGGCCGCGCTGGTGACCGAGCTCGAGAAGCGGTTCCCCGACCTCGACGTCCCGATCACCGTCAACGTCAACGGCTGCCCCAACGCGTGCGCCCGCACCCAGGTCGCCGACTTCGGGCTCAAGGGCCAGCTCGTGCTCGACGACGACGGCCACCAGGTCGAGGGCTTCCAGGTGCACCTCGGCGGTGCGCTCGGCCTGGGGTCGAGCTTCGGCCGCAAGCTGCGCGCCCACAAGGTCACCAGCGTCGGGCTCGACGACTACGTCACCAGCGTCGTCACCGCCTTCCTCGGAGACCGCAACGAGGCCGAGAGCTTCGCGACCTGGGTCATCCGGGCCGACGACGAGCTGTTGCGGGGCGCGCCGCAGGTGGAGCCGGCATGACCACCCGGGCCGCGCCCTTCCACTGCCCCTACTGCGGGGGCGAGAACCTCTTCCCCCGCGAGGACGGCTGGGAGTGCCGGTCCTGCCTGCGCGCCTTCGCGGTGAGCTACCTCGGGATGATCGAGCCGACCGGAGGGCCGCGATGACCACCGCGACCACCAGGGCGGCCCGGGAGTTCCGCGGCACCCGGACCGAGGGCCGGACGTCGGAGGAGCTGCGCGAGCTGGTCTCGCACGTCGGCGCCGAGCTCGAGCTGGCCCCAGCCACCCACATCGTCGAGTGGGCCGTGGCGACGTTCGGCAAGCGCTTCTGCGTGACCTCCTCGATGGGCGACGCCGTGCTCGCCCACCTCGCCTCGACCGTGGCGCCCGACATCGACGTGGTGTTCCTCGACACCGGCTACCACTTCGTCGAGACGATCGGCACCCGGGACGCCGTCGAGGCCACCCTGCCCGTCAACCTGATCACCATCACTCCGGTGCAGACCGTGGCCGAGCAGGACGCGGCGTACGGCAAGGACCTCTACCGGACCGATCCCGACAAGTGCTGCGCCCTCCGCAAGGTCGCCCCTCTGGCCGAGTCGCTGAGCGGGTACGACGCGTGGGCGACCGGCCTGCGCCGCGCCGAGACCCACAACCGGGTGATCGCGCCGGTCGTCGGCTGGGACGCGCGCAAGGGCAAGGTCAAGGTCTCGCCCCTCGCACGCTGGTCCGACGAGGACGTCGCGCAGTACGTCGAGAGGCACGGCGTGCTCGTCAACCCGCTGGTCCAAGACGGCTACCCGTCGATCGGCTGCTGGCCCTGCACCCGGCGGGTGGCGCCGGGCGAGGACGCACGAAGCGGCCGCTGGGCCGGGACCACCAAGAGCGAATGCGGGATCCACTCATGAGCACCACTCGGCTCGGTCCACCGACGAGCACTCCACCGACCCCGGCCGACAACGTCGTCGACCACCCCACCACGCCCGATGGGAGGCCAAACTGATGGCCGCTCCTGCACTGATCGCCCTGGCCCACGGAAGCCGCGACCCGCGCTCCGCCAAGACCATCACCGCACTGGTCGACGAGGTGCGCTCCATGCGCCCCGACCTGCGCATCGAGCCCGCGTTCCTCGAGCTCTGCAAGCCGTCGTTCCAGACGGTCGTCGACAGGCTCGTGCGCGCCGGCTTCGACGAGATCGTCGTCGTACCGCTGCTGCTCACCGAGGCGTACCACGCCAAGGTCGACGTGCCCGCCGCGATCGCCCTCGCGACCGAGCGGCACCCTGGCCTGCGCGTGCGCGCGACCCACGTGCTCGGCCTCGAGCAGGCGTTCCTCGAGGTCCTGGACCTCCGCCTGCGCGAGGCGCTCAAGGACGCACGCGTCCGCGAGCTGGACGCCCTCGTGCTTGCCGCCGCCGGGTCGTCCGACCCGCTCGCCAACCAGGCCGTCGCCCGGCTGGCCCGGGTCTGGGGCACCCGCCACAAGCTGCCCGTCACGGCGGCGTTCGCGTCGTCGGCTCCGCCGGCGGCCGGTGAGGCCGTGCGCGCCTTCCGCGGGGAGGGACGTCGGCACATCGCCGTCGCCTCGCTGTTCCTCGCACCGGGGTTCCTGCCCGACCGGGCCGCCGAGCTGGCCACGGAGGCCGGCGCCATCGCGGTCTCCGCCCCCCTGGGTGCCCACCCCGTGCTGGCTCGCACCATCCTCGCGCGCTACGCCGTGGGCGCGGTCGAGCTCGTGCCCGTCTGAGGGTCTCACTGCAGGTGCCTGAGTGCCTCCCGGCGGGTGAGGCCGCTCAGGCGGTCGGCGTGGATGTCGACGAAGTCCAGCACCCACGCCGGGTTCGTGCGCGCGTAGTCGCGCAGCGCCCAGCCCGCGGCCTTGCGGATGAAGAACTCCGAGCCGTGGCGTGAGCCTTCGAGGTTGGCGGTGAGCACGTCGCGCAGCAGCCGGGTGTCGGTGGCCCCCCGGTGGCCGAGCTGCGCGAGGATGCTCGTCCGGCGCACCCACAGGTGGTCGTCGGTGGCCCACGACGCGACGACCGGGGTGACGCTCGCCCGGTGCTCGGCCAGCACCGCGCCGACGAGGTGGGCGGCGATCTCGTCGACCACGTCCCACCACGCCCCGCTGCGCACGAGGTGCTGGTACAGCTCCAGCGAGCCGGGTCCGGCCCAGCCCCGGTAGTAGCGGTGCCGCAGCAGGCCCAGCGCGGCGTACCACTCCTCTCGATGGGTCGCTCCGTCCCACAGCTCGCGCGCGGTGTCCTCCCACGTCCGCGGGTCCTTCAGCCGATGGGCCGCCAGGATCGGCCGCAGCAGCGTGCGCAGCTCGGGCGCGGTCAGCCCGCGGTGCGGCATCGTCGACCTCAGGTAGGCCTGCTGCCGCTCCGCCCGCTCGGGGTCTCCGGACCCGGCCAGGGCCTCGCGGATCGCCGAGACGAGCGCCCGGCCGCCGGCCGCGGTCATCCGACGTAGGTGGCCAGCAGGTGCTCGAGCTGGCGGGCGGGATCGGTGGTCAGGCCGCCGTGCACCGGGCCGGGTTGCACCACCGTCGAGCGCGGGGCCTTGAGGAACCCGAAGCGCTGCCCCAGCGGCGACCGACCGGCCTCCCCCGCCCGTTCGTCACCGGCGCACACGTGCTGGGCGAAGGTGAGCGCCGAGCAGACCTGGTCGAGGTCGAGACGCGGGTCCAGCGAGACCAGCCGCTCGCGGTCGACGTGCCAGGCCACGTCGAGGTAGTCGGCCGCCTGGCAGTAGACGAGCACGCCGACGTTCAGGAACTCCTCGCGGTCGGGACGCGGGACGCAGCGCAGCACGACGTACTGGTAGGCCAGCCTGCTCACGCGCCACCTCCCGGCAGCCACTGGCGGGTGCCGAGCCGCGCGGTCAGGAAGGCGAGGTACGCCGCGCGCAGCGCCTCCGGAGTCTCCGCACCGGGGACGGGCTCGAGCCACTCGTCGGGCACGGCCGCGATCACCCCTGCCAGCGCGTCGGTCGTGACGATGGCGCTGAGCTCCTCATCGGCGGCCGGGACACCGGAGACGTGGGCACCGAACACGTGGTCGCTGACGTTCCAGGGCTGCCGGGCGAAGCGCTCGGGGTCGGTGACCCCCGCACTCCACCCGTGGTGGAAGTACAGCGCCGCGCCGTGGTCGATCACCCAGAGGTCACCATGCCAGAGCAGCAGGTTGGGGTTGCGCCAGCTCCGGTCGACGTTGGCGCAGAAGGCGTCCAGCCACAGCACCTTGGCGGCCACCGGGTCGGGTGCGGGCAGGTCCTCGTCGAAGCCGAAGGCACCGGGCAGGAAGTCGACGCCGAGGTTGAGGCCGTGGCTCGCGTTGAGCAGGTCCTGCACCTCCTCGTCGGCCTCGTAGCGGGCGATCTCCGGGTCCAGCTCGAGGGCGACCAGACGCGGGGTCAGCAGGCCGACGTGGCGGGCGAGCTCCCCCACGATGACCTCGGCGACGAGCACCCGCAGACCCTGCCCGGCGCCACGGAACTTGCACGCGTAGATGCCCAGGTCGTCGGCCTCGACGATCCCGGGCAGGCTGCCGCCCTCGCGCAGGGGCGTGACGTAGCGGGTCACGCCGACCGTCGGCAGGGTGGCGGCCTCGAGGCTGGTCGTCATCGGGCGGGGTCCGACGCGGCCAGCCGCGACTTCTCCACCTCCACGTCGAAGTCGGCGGCCGGCCACTGGAGGTCCAGCCGCCGCAGGGCCTGGAGAAGAAGCTGTCCCACGGCCAGGTTGCGGAACCACTTCTTGTCGGCCGGGATGACGTGCCAGGGTGCGGCCTCGCTGTGCGTGCGCTCCAGCGCGATCTCGTAAGCCTGCCGGTACGCCGGCCACCGGGTGCGCTCGTCGACGTCCCCGGGGTTGTACTTCCAGTGCTTCTCGGGGTTGTCGAGCCGCTCTCGCAAGCGCGCCTGCTGCTCCTCGAACCCGACGTGCAGCATGCACTTGATGATCGTCGTGTCGCCGTCGGCGAGCTCGCGCTCGAACGCGTTGATCGCGTCGTACCGCCGCTCGATCTCGTCGGGCTCGGCCCACTCGTGCACCTTGACGATCAGCACGTCCTCGTAGTGCGAGCGGTCGAACACGCCGATCGTGCCGGCCGGCGGCAGGGCCTTGCGGATCCGCCAGAGGAAGTCGTGCTTCTTCTCCTCGTCCGTGGGCGCCTTGAACGACGTGATCTGCACGCCCTGCGGGTCGACGAGCCCGACGGTGTGCCGCAGGGTGCCGCCCTTGCCGGAGGTGTCCATCCCCTGGAGAACCAGCAGGATGCGGCGCTCCGATCCCGCCGAGCGCTCGGCGAACAGCCGCTCCTGCAGGTCTGCCAGCTCCGTCTCGATGCTGGCGAGCGCCCGCTTGCCGTCTGCCTTCTTGCCGGAGAACCCTGGTGCGGCGTCGGTCTCCATGGCCATCAGGTCGACCGGGCCGGGCGGCAGGAGAAGGGCGGAGGTGTCGAACGCGTCGCTCATGGCCCCATCATGTCCGACCATCCTCGAGATGAGCGTCAGCCCACCACGCGCGCGGCGTCCAGGGTGCACCCGATGACGGTGGCCGTCGTGCCGTCGGACTGTGGCTCGTCGAACCACAGTCCGCGGGTGAACCCGACCTTGTCGAGCAGCCTCAGCGAGGCCGCGTTGCGGTGGTCGGGGGCGGCGAAGTAGTGACGCACCTCGGGGTGGCGTTGGCGGGCCTTCAGCGCCCACGCCCACACGACGCGGGTGCCGATGCCGCGGCCCACCCACTCGGGCTCGCCGATGGCGTAGTCGACACCGAGGGCCTCGGGGTCGGGCGCGAGCAGGGCGAACTCCGGGTAGTCGGAGATCCGGTAGTCCTGCACGAAGCCCACGGACCGCCCGTTGACCTCGGCGACCCACATCCGGGTCGGGGTCATGCCGTCGATGTCGGGGCCGTACTGCGCCTCGACCCGCTCGGCCGTCGGTTCGCCGTCGGAGGCCCACCAGGTGTGCACGTGCGCCGCCCGACGCCACTTCGTCACCAGCGGCAGATCCCCGCGCGACATCGCCCGGATCGACACGACGAGATCGTGGTCGATCGCGAACCTCTTCACCTCGCCGGACAGGTCGACCGGCACCGGGTCGCTGGCGAGCGTCGCTGCGGTACGCCGAGCGGCGGCCGCCCACGACTCCCCCTCGCGGATCATCCCATCGAGCTCGCGCTCGCCGTGGACGATGGTCAGCCGCAGGCTCACCCGGCCAGCCAACCGCGCTCCGCGTAGAGCTCGCGACTCCGCAGCGTCAGGTCGGTGAGCTCGTCGAACAGCCCCTCGTCGATCCGGGTGAAGTTGAAGCAGCTCTTGCCCTGCATCCGCTTGCGCAGGTCCGGCCCGATGGTGGCGGCGAGCTCGGGGTCGAGGTAGACCGACATCAGGTAGTAGGAGACGTAGCGCTTGCCCAGCCGCACGCCAGCGAAGGTCTGGCCGTCGGGGTAGCTGTCGGTCTTCGAGCCGAGGAGCACGTAGTTGCCTGGTGTCGGGTCGTCGACCTTGCGGCTGCCGGCTGCGTTGGCGTCGGTGACGTTGTGCGAGGCGACGAAGACGTCCTCGTGCACCGACAGGCGCCGACGCAGCTCGTCGTAGACGGGCTGGAGATCTGGCATGACAAGCAACCTACCGAACGTCGAGGTCCGCCAGCTCCTCCTTGACCACCGCGTAGGCGACACCGGGCGAGTGGCCCTTGCGCGCCAGCATGCCGACCAGCCTCCGCGTTGCCTTGTCGGGGTCGAGGCCCGCCACCGACCTCAGCTTGCGCCGGACCAGCTCCCGCGCCAGCTCGAGCTCGTCGTCGCCGTCGACCTGGTCGAGCGCCTGGCCGACGATCTCGTCGTCGATGCCCTTGCCACGCAGCTCGTGGGCGAGGGCACGGCGGGCCAGCCCCCGGCCGGTGCTGCGCTGCTGGACCCACTCCCGCGCGAACGCCGCGTCGTCGACGAGGCCGACCTCCTCGAACCGGTCGAGCAACCGGGTGGCCAGCTCGTCGGGCACGTTCTTCTGGGCCAGCTTCTCGGCCAGCTGGTGGCGGGTGCGGGCCCGCCCGGTCAGCTGGTCGAGCAGGATCTTGCGCGCCACGGCCTCCTGGTCGGCCGCCGGCCCCTCGGCCGCCGGGTCGGGGGGCACTGCTGCACCACGGGTCCACGCGGCGACGCCGTCGGCGACGTCGCCGCGCCAGTCGTCAGAAGCTGTCGACACCGATCGGCTCATCGGAGAGGTCCTCCTCCGGCTTGTCGACCTGCGGGCCGACGCCGAGCTTCTCCAGGATCTTCTTCTCGAGCTCGTTGGCGAGGTCGGGGTTGTCCTTGAGGAAGCTGCGGGCGTTCTCCTTGCCCTGGCCGAGCTGGTCGCCCTCGTAGGTGTACCAGGCGCCGGCCTTGCGGACGAGGCCTGCCTCGACGCCCACGTCGATCAGGCCACCCTCACGCGAGATGCCCTTGCCGTACATGATGTCGAACTCGGCCTGCTTGAACGGCGGGGCCACCTTGTTCTTGACGACCTTGACGCGGGTGCGGTTGCCGACCATGTCGGTGCCGTCCTTGAGCGTCTCGATGCGGCGCACGTCGAGGCGCACCGACGAGTAGAACTTGAGCGCCTTGCCACCGGTGGTGGTCTCGGGCGAGCCGAACATGACGCCGATCTTCTCGCGCAACTGGTTGATGAAGATCATCGTGGTGCGGGAGTTGTTGAGCGCGCCGGTCATCTTGCGCAGCGCCTGGCTCATCAGCCGGGCCTGGAGACCGACGTGGCTGTCGCCCATCTCGCCCTCGATCTCGGCGCGGGGCACCAGCGCGGCCACCGAGTCGATCACGATCAGCGACAGCGCGCCGGAGCGGATCAGCATGTCGGCGATCTCGAGCGCCTGCTCGCCGGAGTCGGGCTGGGAGACCAGCAACGCGTCGGTGTCGACACCGAGCGCCTTGGCGTAGTCGGGGTCGAGGGCGTGCTCGGCGTCGATGAAGGCCACGATGCCGCCGGCCGCCTGGGCGTTGGCCACCGCGTGCAGGGCGACCGTCGTCTTGCCGGAGGACTCCGGGCCGTAGATCTCGACGACCCGGCCACGCGGCAGGCCGCCCAGGCCGAGCGCGACGTCGAGGGCGATCGACCCCGTGGGGATCACCTCGAGCGGGGCACGCGTCTCGTCGCCCAGTCGCATGACCGAGCCCTTGCCGAACTGCTTCTCGATGTTTGCGAGTGCGGCATCCAGGGCCTTGTCGCGGTCTCCACCAGCCATGAGCGTGTCCTTAGTGTCGGGTCGGAATCGGGTACGTCGACGACGCTAGAACGAGCCACCGACACTCCCTGATCAGGAGCGTCGAAGCCTGTGGAGAACCTCGGCCGAGCGTCATACCCGTGACTGCAAAGATAGCCGAACAGGTGTTCGACCGGGCCGACCGGGTCGGCGTGTCGCCCGGGTTTCAGACGGTGGCGCGCCGAGCCGCCGGCCGACCGGCCACCACCCCCGCGGCGAAGACGCCGCAGGCGAGCGCGGCGGCGAAGGCGGTGAGCGCCGGATAGCCCCACAGCCCGACGATCACGCCGGCCAGCGCGCCGCCCGCGGCCGCCATGAGTCCCATCGTCATGTCGGAGGCCCCCTGGACGTCGGTGCGCACGTCGAGCGGTGCCAGGTCGGCGACCAGCGTGGAGCCGGCGACCGTCGCGCACGACCAGCCCAGGCCCAGCAGGAAGAGCCCGAGGAAGATCTGCCACGAGGAGCCCTCGGGCGAGCGCGCGCACAGCACGAGGGAGGCGAGCAGCACGCCCGACCCGACCAGCAGCATCGTCGGCCGGCCGATGCGGTCGGTGGCCAGCCCGACCAGCGGCGAGAACGCGAACATGCCGAGCACGTGCACCGAGATGACGAAGCCGATCACGCGCAGCTCCGCACCACCGTGCTCCATGTGGAGCGGCGTCATGATCATCACCGCGACCATCGCCGCGTGCGCGGATGCGATGCCGCCGATGGCGGCGCCCAGCGCCGGTTGGCGGCGTACGGCGTCGACGGCGCGCCCCCAGGACGTGCCGATCACGTCCTGCTCGGCGGCCCCGGCGACGGCCCGCGCGGTGAGCAACGGGTCGGGCCGCAGGAAGGTGCCGATCACGATCGCGGCCGCCACCATCGCGACACTGCCCAGCAGGAACGGTCCGGTGAGCGGCGGGATGCCCAGCTCCTCGGCCAGTGCGGCGGCCGGACCGGTGAGGTTCGGCCCGAGCACCGCGCCGATCGTCGTCGCCCAGACGACCGTCGCAAGCGAGCGAGCGCGAGTGGCCTCGGGCGCGAGGTCGGTCGCGGCGTACCTCGCCGCGGCGTTGGCGGCCGTCGTCGCGCCCAGCAGTGCGGCGCCGACCAGCAGCAGCGCCATCGACTCGACCACACCAGCCACCACGGCGAGCAGGGCACCGGCGGCGCCGACCAGCAGCCCGGTGACCTGACCGAAGCGTCGTCCGCGGTGGGACATGGCCCGGGCCAGGAGGTACGACGCGACCGCGGCACCGAGCACCTGAGTGGTCTGCGCGAGCCCCGCCTGGGTGTCGGAGCCGGAGATGTCGCGGGCGAGCAGGGACGCGGTGGCCACGCCGATGGTGATGCCGACGGCGCCGATGGCCTGGCCGACGACCAGCACGCGCACGGTCCGGCGCTGGATCTCGACCAGGTCGGGCGTGCTCACTGCTGCGACTCGGGCAGCTCGAGCGTGCGCCAGACGGCTGCCCACACGGCCTTGGGGTCCTCACCGGCGGCCAGTGCCTCCTCGACGGTGCGGCCGCCCAGGTCGCCGATCACGGTGAGACCGGCCCACGCGCGGGCGTACGACCTGCCGAGCGCGCGCTCCATCCGCACCCAGAACTCGGTGTGTCTCATGCGCGGCTCGCGATGACGCTCAGCCAGAGTTCACCCGTGCGGCCGGCGCTGCGCGCGAGGGTGTCGACCTGCCACCCGGCACCGGCAAGCGCGGCGGCCAACGGATCCTCCCGCCAGTAGACGAACCGACGGGGTGCCTCGATGCTGCCGTGGCTCGACCACGCCTCGCCGTCCCCCTCCTTCAAGGAGACGTGCAGCAACCCACCGACCCGGGTGACCGCCGCGAGTCGGTGCAGCACAGCGGGCAGGTCGGCCCGCTCGACGTGCAGGAGGCAGGCGCTGGCCCAGACGCCGTCGTAGGAGCCGGGCGCGCCGAGGTCGTCGTGGAGCGGGTCGACGACGCTGGCCTCGAGGCCGTCATCGCGCAGAAGCTCGACGAAACCAGGGGTGATGTCGGTGCGGCGGACGATCAGCCCGGCTGCCTCGAGCGCGAGGGCGTCGCGGCCACCTCCGCTGCCGATCTCGAGCACCCGGGCGTCGGCCCCGAGGCGCGCGGCAAAGGTGGCGATGACGGCGGCCAGCTCCCCGCTCATCGATGCTGTGCCCTCGCGGTAGGCGGCGGCGTGGTCGTCGTAGGCGCGGATCGTGGCCCGCGTCGGGTCGTGGCCGACGTCGTGCAGGTGGTGCACGACGTCGTGCAGGTGGTAGCTCCCCAGCGTCTTGACGGTGAACTCGCTGCCGTCGCTGCGGCTGCCGGTGCGGCCGGCGGTCTGGTCGGTGACGGTGGCGTAGAGGCCGGCGACGGTGCCGGCCGCCTCGATCAGCTCGATGTCGACCATGTCGGGGTCCTGGGCCGCGTAGTCGGACTCGACGGCGGTGGCGTCCTGGTCCCAGTTGGCGAAGGCAGGCGCCTCCTCGGTGAGCATCGCGAGCAACCGCTCGGCGAAGACGCGGTGCACGTCACGCACGTGGCAGGCGTACTCCAGCGGCGACCAGGTCGAGTCGTCGGGCCGTGCGCGCACGTCGGCCCGCCCCAGCACCTGCGACCACGCGGCGGTCGTCTCGCGCAGCAGGCCGGGCAGGTCCTCGAGCACCAGCGCCGACGCGTCGAGACCGCAGTCGGGGCACGGGCGGTCGAGCACCCACGTCCAGTCCTTGGTGTCAGCGTCGATCGGCACGCGGCCATTCAACCAGCGGGTTCCGGCAGTGGCAGCATGCGCCCATGACCGCCGAGCACCGTGCCCCGTTCGCGGTCCGCACCGCGACGCGCGACGACATCGCGGCGATGTCCGCGATCTACGGCCGGGAGGCGGTCGAGGGTCACGCCACCTTCGACGTCGAGCCCCGGTCGGACCGGATGTGGGCGTCGTACGTCGAGAGCGCGGCGCCCGGCGACTTCACCCTCGTGGCCACCGACGGGGCGAACGGGGTGGTCGGCTACGCCTACTCCACGTCGTACCGCCCGAAGCCGGCCTACGCCCACACCCGCGAGACGACCATCTACCTCGACCCGGCCGCCCAGGGCCGCGGCATCGGGCACGCGCTGTACGCCGAGCTCATCGCGCGGATGCGTCGAGCCGGTGTGCACCTGGTCATCGCGGGGGTCGCGCTGCCCAACGAGGCGAGCATCGCGCTGCACACGTCGTGCGGGTTCGAGTCCGTCGGCACGTTCCGCGAGGTCGGCCGGAAGCTCGGCCGCTGGATCGACGTGGAGTTCTACGAGCTCGGGCTCTAGGTGAGCAGGAGCTTGTCGAGACGCCGGCGCACGACGGCGAGGCCGATCAGCCCCATCACGACGAGGTAGACGACCGAGACCGCGCTGGCCCAGCTGAGGGCGCCGGTGGTGAGCTCGCGGCAGAGCACGACGCCGCGGTAGAGCGGCGTGCACTCGACGACCCACTGCAACCAACCCGGGAAGGCGGTCAGCGGGAAGAACGTGGCCGAGAAGAGGAACAGCGGCAGCTGCGCCAGCGTGATCTTGTCGAAGTCCTGCCAGCTCGTCATCCACGTCGTGAGCGCCATGCAGACCGCCGAGAACGCGAAACCGATCAGCAGCACCGCCGGCAGCGCCAGGAGGGCCCACCACGAGCTGATGAGTCCCATCGCCAGCATGACGAGCAGGAAGGCGGCCGAGTAGCTGCCGCCCCGCAGCTGGCCCCACGCGATCTCGCCGCGCGCGATGTCGGAGGTGCTGAGCGGGGTGGCGAGCATCTGGTCGTAGAGCTTCTCGTACCTGAGCTTGAAGAAGACGTTGTAGGTCGAGTCGAGCAGGGCGCCGTTGAACGCGCTCGCGGCCAGCATGCCGGGCGCGACGAACTCGGCGTACGGGATGGTCTGCCCGTTGAACTCGAAGCCGTCGATGAGGGCACCGACGCCGATGCCGATGGAGAGCAGGTAGAAGACCGGCTCGAGGAAGCCGGTGAGGAAGAGCTTCCAGGCGGCCCGGTAGACGATGTAGTTGCGCTGCACCAGCAACGAGGTCGCCTGCACCGGCGAGAGGATCGTGGACATCAGCTCACCAGCCGCTTGGTCAGGCCGGTCACCGCGAGGTGGTGACCGACGGCCAACAGGATCACGAGCACCACGACGTTGACGGCGGCCAGCGGCCAGTCGACGTTGTCGACGATGAACATCCGCGACAGGTTGACGCCGTGCCACAACGGGGTGAGCCGCGCGATCCAGGCTCCGACGTCGCCGAGGTTGCCGATCGGGAAGAACGCCCCCGAGAACAGGAACATCGGGAAGACGACGAGCCGGAAGTAGACGCCGAAGCCCGACTCGGTGCGCACCCGCACGGAGTAGGCGAAGGTGAGCGCGGCGAGGGCCATGCCGACCAGGACCTGGCCGAGGTAGGCGAGCACCGCGCCCCACCACGTCTCGAAGATCCCGAACGGAGCCACGACCAGCATGAACACGGCGCAGGTGACGAGCAGCCGGAACAGCACGAACAGCAGGTGGGCGCCCACCAGGTCACGCACCCGCAACGGGGTGGCGAGCATGGAGTCGTAGATCCGCTGCCACTTGATCATGCTCATCACCGGGAAGGTCATCTCGCCGACCGCGGTCTGCATCGCGTGGGCGGCGACCAGGCCGGGCACGATGAAGGCGAGGTACGACGTGGCGCCCTCGAGCCGGTCGGGGTCGCCGTCGATGAACCCGCCGAGCAGCACGCCCATGGCGAGGACGTAGAAGATCGGGGAGACGAAGGAGCTGATGACGCTGCCCCTCCACGTGCGCTTGTAGAGCGTCCACCAGTAGTCGAGCTGGCGGGTGACGCCCTCCCCGCGCCCCAGGCCCCGCATCGAGGTCGTGGTCGCCATCAGTCGACCAGCGTCCGGCCGGTGAGGGCGAGGAAGACGTCCTCGAGGGTGGACCGGCGCACGAGCACGGCGACCGGCTGGAGCCCGCGCTCGTGAACCTTGGCGATGACCTCCTCGCCGTCTTGGCTGTAGACCAGGATGCGGTCGGGCAGCACCTCGAGGTGGCCCAGGTCGGCGACCTTCTCGGCGTGCTGCTCGTTCTCGCCGACGGCGAAGCGCAGCTCGGTGACCTCGCGCGTCGAGTGGTCGCGGATCAGGTCGCGCGGCGATCCCTGGGCGACGATGAGCCCCTTGTCCATCACGACCAGCCGGTCGCAGAGCTGCTCGGCCTCGTCCATGTAGTGGGTGGTGAGGACGATCGTCACGCCCGACTGCTTGAGCCGGAACAGCTGGTCCCACAGCAGGTGCCGGGCCTGCGGGTCGAGGCCGGTGGTGGGCTCGTCGAGCAGCAGCAGGTCGGGTGAGTTGATGAGACTGCGGGCGATCGTCAGCCGCCGCTTCATGCCGCCGGAGAGGTCCTCGACCTTCGACCTGCGCTTGTCGGTCAGCTGCACGAACGCGAGCAGCTCCTCGGCGCGGTCGCGCACCTCGGCCCGGCCGAGGCCGAAGTAGCGGCCGTAGATGTAGAGGTTGTCGAAGACGTTGAGCTCGTTGTCGAGCGTGTCCTCCTGCGGGCAGACCCCGAGCCGGCTGCGGATCGCCGGGCCGTCGGTGGCCGGGTCCCTGCCGAAGATGCGCAGCTCTCCCCCACTGATCGGGGACACCGCCGCCACCATGCGCATGGTGCTCGACTTACCCGCTCCGTTGGGTCCGAGGAACCCGAACGTCTCGCCGCGGTGCACCTCCACGTCGATGCCCTTGACGGCCTCGAAGTCACCGAACGACTTGCGCAGCCCCCGAGCCGAGATCATTGCTTCAGTCACAGGTCGAGACCCTAGAACAGTTCGCCGACATTTCGCCCCTGATAGTTCTTGCGGCAGGTCCTGTCACGCATCGGCGCGCGTACCGCGTCTGATGGGTGTGAAGGTTGAGACGATGGACCGCATGAAACACGGCGTGCGCGTGAAGCAACGCCTCCCCTCCTCCAGCGGGGCACCCGACGGCTTCGAGGCCTTCGTCGCCGAGACGGCCGGCCACCTGATGCGTACCGCGGTGCTCCTGTGCCGTGATCACCACCTGGCCGAGGACCTGACCCAGACGACGTACGCCAAGCTCTTCGCGTCGTGGCGGCGGGTGACGGCCTCGACCAACCCGCTCGCCTATGCCCGGACGACGCTGCTGCGCACCTTCTTGTCCCAACGCCGGCTGCGCAGCTCCACCGAACGGCCCAGCGACTCCCTGCCGGACGCGGCCGCGCCGGCCACCGACCACCCGCAGCGCCTCGACCTGCTGACGGCACTGGCCGAGCTGAGCCCGGACGACCGGGCGGTGCTGGTCCTGCGCTACTGGGAGGACCTCAGCGTGGCCGAGACCGCCCACCTGCTCGACATCAAGGAGACGACCTGCCGGGCCCGCTCGTCGCGCGCCCTGGCCCGGCTCCGCACCCGCTTCCCGGACCTGGAGGAACGAGCATGAGGCTCGAAGAGATGATGCGCGCCGCGACCGACGACACCGTCGCGGACCTGGACCGGTTGACCCGCGGCGCCAGCACGCAGGGGCGTGGCATCCGCCGGCGCCGGCGGCTTGCCGGTGCCGTCACCGGCGCGGGGGTGGTCGCGGCCTGCGCCGTCGGCGTCTCCCTGATCACCGCGACGGACCCGCCCGCGCCCGCCCCGGAAGCGGCTGGGTCGGAAACGGCTGGCCCCGCCGCCAGCACGGCCGCGGAGCCCGCGCCCCCGGTCCCACTGGACGGTCGCTCCACCGCGGCCCTGCTGCGAGCCACGGTGGACGACGTGGCCGGCGGCGCCGTGGATGGCTTCGCAGGCCAGGGCATTCCGGGCGATGGCTCGCCCGACACGTACGCCGAGCTCGTCTTGGCCCCCACCGGAGAGGTCGGCTCGGGCCTGGTCGGGGTGAACGTGCAGGACGTGTCGATCATCGACGGGGACCCGCGCACGTGCCTGGACTTCATGACCGAGTGCACCGTCATGAAGCTGCCGGGGGGTGACCTGCTGCGCACCTACCGCGGGCCGTCGGAGTCCGCAGCCGGCAACGACGTGAGAAGGGTGGCCGAGCTGATCTCCGATGCCCGGGGAGTCCGCGTGGTGGTGTCCGCGACCAACGGCTTCTCGCTCGGCGGCAACAAGTGGGACGTCACCCGGGACGCAACAGTGCTGACGAACGACCAGCTGGTCACCGTGGCCACCGACGAGAGGTGGGCCTTCGAGGTGCCGGCGGAGTACGCCGAGCAGGGGGCCGGGCTCGCGCCGTACCGCGACCTGGACAACGACGTGACCGTCTCGCCCCAGAAGGACGCAGAGCCCCGGGCGAAGTGAGGCCCGGCGTCGCAGGAGCGGTTGTCGGCGGCGTACGACAAGATATCGCCCGTGACCGCCCTCGACCTTTTCAGCGCCCCGACGCGGGCGTGGTTCGCGTCCGCCTTCGCGGCGCCGACCCCGGCCCAGGAGGGTGCGTGGGAGGCGATCAGCCACGGCCGGCACGCGTTGGTGGTCGCTCCGACCGGGTCGGGCAAGACTCTCAGCGCGTTCCTCTGGTCCATCGACCGGCTGCTGACCGGCGAGCGGCCGGCCGACAAGACACGGCGCACCCGCGTCCTCTACATCTCCCCACTCAAGGCGCTCGCCGTCGACGTCGAGCGCAACCTCCGCGCCCCCCTCACCGGCATCGGCCATGCGGCCGCCCGCCTCGGCGCCAGCGTGCCCGACGTCACGGTCGGTCTCCGCTCGGGCGACACGTCAGCCGCAGACCGGCGACGCCTGGTCAGCACCCCGTCCGACATCTTGATCACCACGCCCGAGTCGTTGTTCTTGATGCTCACCAGCCAGGCGCGCGAGACCCTGCGCGGCATCGAGACGGTGGTCATCGACGAGGTGCACGCCGTCGCCGGGTCCAAGCGCGGCGCGCACCTCGCGGTCAGCCTCGAGCGCCTCGACGCGCTGCTCGACCGCCCTGCCCAGCGCATCGGCCTCTCCGCCACCGTGCGGCCGCTCGAGGAGGTCGCCCGCTTCCTCGGCGGCGCCGCGCCGGTCGAGATCGTCTCGCCGCCGAGCCAGAAGACCTGGGACCTCCGCGTCGTCGTCCCGGTGGAGGACATGACCGCCCCGGGCGAGTACGACGAGGAGTCGGGCGATCCGGGCCGGGCCGCGAGCATCTGGCCGCATGTCGAGGAGCACGTCGTCGACCTGATCGAGCAGCATCGCTCGACCATCGTGTTCGCCAACAGCCGCCGGCTGGCCGAGCGGCTGACCGCGCGGCTCAACGAGATCGCCTCCGAGCGAGCCGGTGCGGCGCTTGCGGCCGAGACGGGTCCGCCGGCCGAGCTGATGGCCCAGTCCGGCCAGTCGAAGGGCGCCGAGACGGTCATCGCCAAGGCCCACCACGGCTCGGTCAGCAAGGAGCAGCGCGCGCTGATCGAGGACGACCTCAAGCGCGGCCGGCTGCCCGCCGTCGTCGCCACCAGCAGCCTCGAGCTCGGCATCGACATGGGCGCGGTCGACCTGGTCGTCCAGATCGAGAGCCCGCCCAGCGTGGCCAGCGCCCTGCAGCGCGTCGGCCGCGCCGGCCACCAGGTCGGCGAGACCAGCCGCGGCGTGCTGTTCCCCAAGCACCGGGCCGACCTCGCGCCCACCGCGGTCACCGTCGAGCGGATGCGCGGGGGCGCGATCGAGAGCCTGCGGGTGCCCACCAACCCGCTCGACGTGCTGGCCCAGCAGATCGTGGCCATGACGGCGATGGACGCCTGGGCCATCGACGACCTCTTCGAGCTGGCGGTCCGCAGCGCCGCGTTCACGCACCTGCCGCGGTCCGCCTTCGACGCGGTCCTCGACCTGCTGAGCGGCCGCTACCCGTCCGACGAGTTCGCCGAGCTCCGGCCGCGGATCGTCTGGGACCGGGTCACCGGCCAGCTCACCGCGCGCCCCGGCGCCCAGCGGCTGGCGGTCACCAGCGGCGGCACGATCCCCGACCGCGGCCTCTTCGGCGTCTTCCTCGTCGGCGAGGGCACCGGCCGACGGGTCGGCGAGCTCGACGAGGAGATGGTCTACGAGTCGAGGGTGGGCGACGTCTTCGCGCTGGGCGCGACCAGCTGGCGG
This sequence comes from uncultured Actinomycetota bacterium, assembly GCA_963807335.1. Lineage (GTDB taxonomy): Bacteria > Actinomycetota > Actinomycetes > Propionibacteriales > Nocardioidaceae > Nocardioides. Next base: position 508,506 of record CAWEBT010000005.1, on the reverse strand, counting down.
ATCGAGGACATCACCCACGACCGCGTGCTCGTCACGCCGGCGCCGGGCATCCCGGGCCGACTGCCGTTCTGGACCGGCGACACCCTCGGCCGCCCGGCCGAGCTCGGCGCCGCGATCGGCGCCTTCACCCGCGAGCTGGGTGCGATGCCCCGCGCGAAGGCCGTGGCCGCGGTGCGGGCCAACGGGCTCGACGCCTACGCCGCCGAGAACCTGGTCGGCTACCTCGCCGAGCAGGTAGAGGCCACCTCCGTGCTGCCGAGCGACACCACCCTGCTCGTCGAGCGGTTCCGAGACGAGCTGGGCGACTGGCGCCTGGTCATCCACTCCCCCTACGGCACGCCGGTGCACGCACCCTGGGCGCTCGCCATCAACGCCCGGCTGCGGGAGCGGTACGGCGTCGACGGCCAGGCGGTCGCGTCCGACGACGGCATCGTCGTGCGGATCCCGGACACCGACGACGACGTCCCGCCCGGCGACATCATCGTCTTCGCCCCCGACGAGATCGACGACCTGGTCACCCAGGAGGTCGGCGGCAGCGCCCTGTTCGCCAGCCGGTTCCGCGAGTGCGCCGCGCGCGCCCTGCTGCTGCCGCGGCGCGACCCGGGGCGACGCAGCCCGCTGTGGCAGCAGCGCCAGCGCAGCGCCCAGCTGCTCGAGGTCGCCGCCCAGTACCCCTCGTTCCCGATCGTCCTCGAGGCCGTCCGCGAGTGCCTCCAGGACGTCTACGACCTGCCCAGCCTGGTCGCGTTGATGCGGCGCATCGACCAGCGCGAGGTCACGGTCACCGACGTCGCCACCACCTCGCCGTCGCCGTACGCCCGGAGCCTGCTGTTCGGCTACGTCGCCCAGTTCGTCTACGAGGGCGACTCCCCCATCGCCGAGCGGCGCGCCGCCGCGCTGAGCCTCGACCAGGGACTGTTGGCCGAGCTACTCGGCCGGGCCGAGCTGCGCGAGCTCCTCGACCCCCAGGTGCTCGCCGACGTCGAGGCGGAGCTCCAGTGGCTGGCCACCGACCGGCAGGCGCGGACGGCCGAGGCCGTGACCGACCTGCTGCGCCTGCTGGGGCCGCTCACCCGGGCCGAGATCGCCGACCGGTCCGTCGACGGAGCCGACGTCGACGACTGGCTGTCCACTCTGACCGGCGCCCGTCGGGTGGTCGAGATCCGGATGGCCGCCGAGCAGCGCTGGGCCATCGTCGAGGACGTCGGCCGGCTCCGCGACGCCCTCGGCGTGCCCGTGCCCGCCGGCACCCCCGACGTCTTCGCCGACCCGGTCGACGATCCGGTGGGGGACCTGGTGGCCCGCTACGCGCGCACCCACGGCCCGTTCACCACCGACGAGGTCGCGACCCGGCTCGGTCTCGGTGCCGCCGTCGCCCGCCACACCCTGCAGCGGCTCGCCGCGCGCGGCCGGGTGCTCGAGGGGGAGTTCCGGCCCGCGGGAGCGGGCGCCGAGTGGTGCGACGCCGAGGTCCTGCGCAAGCTCCGGCGCCGATCGCTCGCCCTGCTCCGCAAGGAGGTCGAGCCCGTCGAGCCGGACGCGCTGGGCCGGTTCCTGCCGGCCTGGCAGCACGTCAGCGGACGAGGCTTGCGCGGCGTCGACGGCGTCCTTGCGGCCATCGACCAGCTGTCCGGCGCGCCGGTGCCGGCCAGCGCGCTCGAGTCGCTGGTGCTGCCGGCACGGGTCCGCGACTACCAGCCGGCCCACCTCGACGAGCTCACCGCGGCCGGCGAGGTCATCTGGGCCGGCCACGGCCCCCTGCCCGGCGCCGACGGCTGGATCAGCCTGCACCTGGCCGACCAGGCCGACCTCACCCTTCCCGACCCGACACCCTTCGAGCACACCGAGCTGCACCAGGCGGTGCTCGACGCCCTGGCGCCCGGTGGTGCCTGGTTCTTCCGACAGCTCGCCGACGCCGTGCGGAGCACCGACGACACTGCCCTGAGCAGTGCGCTGTGGGACCTCGTCTGGAGCGGGCGGCTCAGCAACGACACCCTCACTCCCCTGCGTGCCCTGACCCGCGCCGGCACCACCACCCACCGGAGCCGCCGGCCACCCCCGCGCACCGGTCGGGGCTCGCTGCCACGACGCACCGGCCCGCCCGAGACCGCCGGTCGCTGGGCCGCCCTCCCCGACCTCGACACCGACCCGACGCGTCGCGCCCACGCGGTCGCCGAGCGGCTCCTCGACCGGCACGGCGTGGTCACCCGCGGCGCGGTCGTCAGCGAGCGCCTGCCCGGCGGGTTCGCCGCGGTCTACAAGGTGCTCAGCGCCTTCGAGGACTCCGGCCGCTGCCGGCGCGGCTACTTCGTCGGCGGCCTCGGCGCGGCCCAGTTCGGCACCACCGGTGCCGTCGACCGGCTGCGCACCTTCGCGGAGGTCGCCCCCGACGCCGACCCCGTGGCCTTCGCCCTCGCCGCCACCGACCCGGCCAACCCGTTCGGGGCAGCGCTGCCCTGGCCGGTCGGCGACGCCGAGTCGGGCGGCCACCGGCCGGGTCGCAAGGCCGGCGCGCTGGTCGTGCTGGTCGACGGGCACCTCGCGCTGTACGTCGAGCGCGGCGGCCGCACCCTGCTGACGTGGGGTGAGGACGACACCCGGCTCGGGCCGGCCACCCAGGCCCTCGCCGACGCCGTACGCCGCGGGGCCCTCGGCCGGCTCACGGTCGAGAGGGCAGACGGCGCACAGCTGCTCGGAGCCGGCCAGACCCCGCTGCGCGCGGCGCTGCAGGATGCCGGGTTCGTGTCGACGCCGAAGGGGCTCCGGTTGCGTGGCTGAGGCCGCACGGCACGGGCGTAGGGTGTGCTGATGGAGACGCGCCGTGCCAGAGGGTGACACCGTCTGGCGCGCGGCTCGCAGCCTCGATCGCGCCCTCGCCGGTCACATCCTGACCGCCTCCGACTTCCGCGTCCCGCAGCTCGCGACCGCCGACCTGAGCGGGTCCCGCGTCGTCTGCACGCTCTCGCGCGGCAAGCACCTGCTGACCCGCCTGCAGAGCGCCGAGTCCGGCGGCCCCGACTGGACCCTCCACACCCACCTGAAGATGGAGGGTCGCTGGGAGATCTACACGCCGGGCCAGCGCTGGCGGCGCCCCGCCAAGGAGGCCCGCGTGGTGCTGACCACCGACGAACGCGTGGTGGTCGGGTTCAGCCTCGGCATCGTCGAGCTCGTGCCGCGCCACGAGGAGCATCGCGTCGTCGGCCACCTCGGCCCCGACCTGCTCGGCCCCGACTGGGACGAGGCCGAGGCGCTGCGCCGGCTGCTCAAGGACCTGTCCCGTCCGCTGGGCGATGCCCTGCTCGACCAGACCAGCCTGGCCGGCATCGGCAACATGTACGCCTCCGAGCTCTGCTTCACCAGCGGGGAGCACCCGCAGACACCGGTCGGCCAGGTCGCCGACCTGCCGCGGCTGGTGCGCCGCGCGCGGCAGATGCTCGAGCAGAACAAGGAGCGCGCCGAGCAGACCACCACCGGCGACCTGCGACGTGGTCGACGGATGTGGGTCTACCGACGCGACGAGCAGCCGTGCCTGCGCTGCGAGACACCGATCAAGGTGCACATGCAGGGAGACCCCGGTCGGGAGCGCGCGAAGTACTGGTGCCCGAGCTGCCAGCCCGTCCCCAACTGACGCGGGACGCTCAGGCGGCGCTGGCGACGACGTCGCCACGCTTGGCGCGCGCGACCTCGATGGGCGTGGCCGCGACCGCGGCCTCTTCGACGGCCACGGCACGACTGACGTCGTGGAGGATCGACGACAACGGGATCTCCAGGGCCGAGCACAGCGATGCGAGCAGCTCGGAGGAGGCTTCCTTCTGGCCGCGCTCGATCTCCGAGATGTAGCCCAGGCTCACTCGTGCCTGGGCCGAGACCTCGCGCAGCGTCATGCCGCGCGTCAGCCGACGGTCACGCAGGACGTCGCCGAGCACTCGACGGAAGAGCACCATGCGTAGTCCTTCCAGGCTGGGAGCGGGTCGTGAGGCCCAACGCTACCCGACGGGCCTTTCTTCCCGGGTCACCCTGGCCCAGCGTCGAGATACTGGACCAGTGCGCCCAAGGCCGCGGTCACCGTCGCCTCGGCGATCGCGAGCCGGTCACCCTCCAGCGACAACGACACCACCACGGCTCGGTCCGGCCCCGCGAGGCCCACGAACACCGTGCCGACCGGGTGGCCCTCCTGCGAGTCGGGACCGGCGACCCCCGTCGTGCTCAGTGCGTACGTCGACCCGGTCAGGTCGCGTGCGCCGACCGCCATCGCGCGAGCACAGTCGGCGGACACCACGCCGTGCCCGGCCACCACGTCCTCGGGCACGCCCAACAGCGAGATCTTCAGCTCCGTCGCATAGGCGACCACTCCGCCACGGAACACCGCCGAGGCACCAGGCACCGCCGTCACCGCGGCTGCCAGCAGGCCGCCCGTCAGCGACTCCGCGACGGCCAGGGTCTGCCGGCGCGTGCGCAGCAGATCGAGCACGGTCATGGCCTCCGACATGCCCGTGATCATAGGTAGGACCGGGTCGATACGGTGACGACATGGCGCTGGCGATCGAGGACTACGCACTGGTCGGTGACCGGGGCACTGCTGCACTGGTCGGACTCGACGGTTCCGTCGACTGGCTGTGCCTGCCCCGCTTCGACTCCCCCGCGTGCTTCGCCGCCCTCCTCGGCGACGCCGACAACGGCCGGTGGCTGCTCGGCCCCGCCGACCTCGACGACACGACCGTCACCCGCCGCTACATCGGCAACTCGGCGCTGCTCGAGACCACCTTCACCACGTCCACCGGCGTCGCGATCCTCATCGACGTGATGCCCACCGGCGACGGACGAGCCGACCTGGTACGCCGGATCACCGGCGTCGAGGGCACCGTGCGGTTCCGCCACGACTGGGTCGTGCGCTACGACTACGGCCGCGTCCGCCCCTGGGTCAGCCGACACCGGGACCACGACGAGGACGCGATCGTCGCGGTCGCCGGTCCGGACAAGGTCATCCTCCGCGGCCCGCGCCTGCCCGTTGCCGTCGACGGCCACCACCAGGACGAGTTCGACGTGGCGGCCGGCGACGACCTGGTCTTCTCGATGACCTGGACGAGGTCGTGGCGAGACATTCCGCCGCGCATCGGCTACGACGACCGCATCGAGGCCACCCGACTCGACGAAGAGGCCTGGGCCAGCACCTGCCTGCCCGACGTTCCCCATCGCGACATGGTGGTGCGCAGCCTGCTGACCCTGCGCCTGCTGACCCACGACGAGACCGGGGGCATCGTGGCCGCGCCCACGACGTCCCTGCCCGAGGAGTTCGGCGGCGAGCGCAACTGGGACTACCGCTTCTGCTGGCTGCGCGACGCCTCGCTCACCCTGGAGTCCCTGCTGGCCGCCGGCTACACCTCCGAGGCCGCCGAGTGGCGCAAGTGGCTGCTTCGCGCGATCGCCGGCGACCCGGCCGACATGCAGGTCATGTACACCGTCGACGGCGGCCGGCAGATGCCCGAGCGCGAGCTCGACCATCTCGAGGGGTACGCCGCGTCGCGGCCGGTGCGCATCGGCAACGGCGCCGCCTCGCAGCGCCAGACCGACGTCCTCGGCGAGGTGATGATCGCCCTCCACGACGCCCGCCTCTCCGGCGTGCGTGAGACCCGTGACTCGTGGTCGCTACAGCGGGAGCTGGTCAACGAGCTGGCCGAGCACTGGGACGAGCCCGACAACGGACTGTGGGAGATCCGCGGGCCGCTCCAGCACTTCACCCACTCACGGGTGATGGTCTGGGTCGCGTTCGACCGCGCGGTGCGCGCCATCGAGGAGTTCGACCTCGAGGGTCCCCTCGAACGCTGGAGGCAGATCCGCGACGACGTGCACGCCGAGGTCCTCGCCAAGGGGTTCGACACCGCGCGCAACACGTTCACCCAGCACTACGACACCACGCACGTCGACGCATCGCTGCTGAACCTGCCCCTCGTGGGCTTCCTGCCCCCCGACGACCCGCGCATCCTCGGCACCATCGCCGCGATCGAGGCAGACCTCATGCGCGACGGGCTGCTGCTGCGCTACCTCACCGAGTCCGGGGTCGACGGCCTCGCGGGCAACGAGCACCCGTTCCTGGCCTGCTCGTTCTGGCTGGTCTCCGCCTACGCCGCGGCCGGCCGCGTCGACGAGGCGCACACGCTGATGGACCGCCTGTGCGCCCTCGGCAACGACGTCGGGCTGCTCTCCGAGGAGTACGACGTCGCGAACGACCGGATGGCCGGCAACTTCCCGCAGGCGTTCAGCCACCTCACCCTGGTCCAGGCCGCGCTGCGACTCGCCGACGCCACCGCGCGCGGCTGACCTCGCGCCACGAAATGACCCGAGGGGCCCGGGAAGACCCGGACCCCTCGTGTCAGACGAAGCGGACGATCAGCGCCGGTAGACGCGGATCTTGGTGTGTCCCTTGGCCGGCTTGTAGAGCCGGTTGCCGAGGTACTTGGCCTTGATGTTGTAGGTGCCGGGGGCCATGAAGCGGGGCAGCTTGATCTTGCCCTTGCCGTTGGTGACCCGGCCGAAGTACTTCTTGGCTCCGACCTTCACCTTGAGCTTGCCGCCGACCTTGCTGCCACCGGCGTTCACGACCTTCACGACGACGCGCGGCACACCGTGGCGGACCGTGGGGCGCTTCGGGAAGAACTTGACCTTGGTGACCTTCGGCCGGGTCTTCTTGATGTCACGGACCAGCGTGGTCATGCTGGGCAGTGCGACCAGCTCGACCTGCGCGGCACCGGGCACGGTGAACTTCACCTCGGCGGATCCGTCGGTGACGGCGCGCGTCTTCATGATCTTGCGCTTGCCGTTGCGCACCCGCACCACCTGGACCTGGGTGTTCTTGACCGCTCCGTTGGAGAGCATGTCGAGCTCCGACAGGTTGGCGGTGATCTTCTGGCCGGTCTTGAGCCGGTCCGGGAGACCCTGCGCCACAACCTGCTCCCGCGCGAAGTCGGGCGTGAGACCGGCGTTGTCGCGGATGTACTTGATCCACAGGTCGCGGTCGACGAGACCGGTGTCCTTGTTCGTGCCCTCGGTGAACGAGTTGAAGTTGTCGCCACCGGTGGCGAGGAACGAGAACGTCGACACGGTGTAGGTCTCGGTCGACACCATCGGCTTGCCGTCGATGCGGAGCGAGACGACCCGGTGACCGAACTTCTCCGTGGGATCCAAGGTGACCTTGACGTTGTCGGAGACACCCATGTGCAGGAACGGCCGCGAGGCACCGGCGGGCTGCCACTGCTGCTCGAGGATCTTCTTGATCTGGGCTCCGGTCAGGTCCACGGCCGACACGTTGTTGACGAACGGCAGCACGTTGTTGGCCTCGGCGTAGGTGACCACGCCGTTGGTGTTGGCCGGGTTGGTGGCCGTGTCACCGGCGAAGACCAGGTCTGCGCGCAGACCACCCGGGTTGACGAACCCCAGGTCCGGCTCGGCGATGTCGGCGGGTACGCCGTCACGCAGCGCGTTGGCGACGAGGTCGCCGAGAGACGACTCGGAGCCACGGTCCTCGACCGGCTTCCCAGCGGCGTCGACACCGTCGTAGGCCCTGGTGATGTCCGCGGTGATGGTGCCGATCGGCTGGTCGCCGATCTCCTTGGCCTTGGCCTGGGCGGCCTTGACGATGTCGTCGACCGCCTTGACGTCGGGGTTCGTCAGGTCGGCCGTGACGCCGCTGCTCGGCACGTTCCTCGAGGTGTAGGACTCGACGTTGCCGGTCGCGGTGTCGACGGTCAGCTCGATCTGGCCGACGTTGGCGGCGTACTCACCGGTCTGCAGGATCGGCCGAGTGCCACCGCCGGGCTTGGGTGCGTCCCAGGCGTAGACCTGGTGGGTGTGACCGTTGAAGATCGCGTCGACGGACGCCGGCAGGTTCGCCATCTTCTGGAACTCGCCGGCCTTGGCGGCCTCGGCCGCGTAGGTCGATCCGGAGCCCTTGGCGGCACCGGCGTGGAAGCTGGCGACGATCACCTGAGCCTCACCGTTGGCGGCGTTGCCGTCACTGAGCTGGTTGGCCACCCGGGTGACCGCTGCGACCGGGTCGCCGAAGTCGAGGGCGGTGATGCCCGCCGGCGACACCAGCGAGGCGGTCTCCTCCGTCACGGCGCCGACGACGGCGACGGTCAGCCCGTCGATGACCTTCGTGGCGTACTCGGGCAGGACCGGGTTCTGGGTGCCCTTGGCGTAGACGTTCGCAGCCAGGTAGTCCCACTTGGCGTTGCGGGCCGTGGGGGTGCCGATGACGCGGTCGCGCAGGTCGGCCCACCCCTTGTCGAACTCGTGGTTGCCCACGGCGGAGGCGTTGAGACCGATCGCGTTCATCACGTCGATGGTGGGCTGGTCGTCCTGGACCGCCGAGGCGAACTCGGAGGCGCCGATGAGGTCTCCGGCACCCACGACGATGGAGTTGGCGGGTCGGGTCGCCTTCGGGCCCCCGGCGAGCGTCTCGAGGTTGGTCGCCCACTTGGTGGTGTTGTTGTTGATGCGACCGTGGAAGTCGTTGATGCCGATCAGGTTGATGACCGTCGACGGCACCGCCTGGGCCGGTCCGGCGGTGGCGCCTACGACCGCGAGCGGCGCGGCCGTGAGTGCCGCAGCCGTGGCCGCCACTCCCAGTCGTCGCCGCAGCGGGCTGCGCGTGGTCCCCGTATTCGTCGCTGACACTGTGATTCCCTTCGCAAGGTGAATTGTGGTGACGCCCGTCACCATAACCCCAAGCGATGGGATCAATCACTCTGGCACCACTGGGCCATCGCGTCCCAGGCCGAGTGACTGCGCGGGCTACGCGCGAGGGTCGCGAGCCGCGGCGGCGCGCTGCCGACGCAGGTCACGGAAGAACTCGTAGCCCGACCACAGCGTCATCGCGACGGCTCCGGCCAGGGCCACCTGCGCCAGGTAGTAAAGCGCTTCCCCGAAACCGCCCCACGCGTCGAAGTTGCCACCATGGGCGTCGCCGTGGGGCAACGGCCAGAGGAGCGCGCTGAGTGCGACGCCCTGCAGGGTGGTCTTGATCTTGCCGCTCCGGTTGGCCGGCAGCACGACGTGCTTGAGCACCGAGAGCCGCAGCAGGGTCACGGACCACTCGCGCACCAGCACGAGGATCGTCACCCACCACCAGATGTCGCCGACGAGCGACAGCCCGATGAACGCCATGCCGGTGATCGCCTTGTCGGCGATCGGGTCGGCGATCTTGCCGAAGTCGGTGACCATGTCGTGCTTGCGCGCGAGGTCTCCGTCGATCTTGTCGGTGATCATCGCGAGGGCGAAGATCACGAACGCGATCCATCGCCACGTCATCGAGTCACCGCCGTCGTGCAGCAGCGCCCAGGCGAAGAACGGCACCATGACGATGCGCAGCGCGGTGAGCGCGTTGGGCAGGTTGTAGTTGCTCCCCTTGGCGTTCGTGTCGCTCATCGCAGCGCACTCGCGATCAGGTCGACGCCGTCTGTCCCGACGACCTCCGCGGCGACCAGGTCGCCGAGGGACACGTCGCCCGGTAGGTCGACCAGGCTCGTGTTGCCGTCGACCTCGGGGCCCTGGTGGGCAGCCCGGCCGACCACGCCGTCGGAGACGTCCTCGACAAGCACGTCGACGATCTCGCCGATGCGCTCCTCGGCCCGCTGGGCGTTGAGCTCCTCGACCAGCGCGGTGACGTGCTCGGTGCGGGCCCGCACCTCGTCGGCGTCGAGCTTCCCGTCGTACGTCTCGGCCTCGGTGCCGTCCTCGTCGGAGTACCCGAAGACGCCGGTGACGTCCATCCGGGCGGCCTCGAGGAAGTCGCACAGCGTCTGGAGGTCGTCCTCGGTCTCGCCGGGGAAGCCGACGATGACGTTGGACCGCACGCCGGCCTCGGGTGCGAGGGTGCGGATCTGCTCGAGCAGTCCCAGGAAGCTCTCGGGGTCTCCGAAGCGCCGCATCCGGCGCAGCACGGTGGCGCTGGCGTGCTGGAAGGACAGGTCGTAGTAGGCAGCGACGCCGGGCGTCGAGGCGATCGCCTCGATCAGCCCCGGCCGCGTCTCGGCCGGCTGCAGGTAGGACACCCGGACGCGGTCGACCCCGTCGATGGCGGCGAGCTCGGGCAGCAGCGTCTCGAGCAGCCGCAGGTCGCCGAGGTCCTTGCCGTACGACGTGGAGTTCTCGCTGACGAGGAACAGCTCGCGCACGCCCTGCGTCGCCAGCCAGCGCCCTTCCTGGAGCACGTCGCTCGGTCGGCGGCTGACGAACGAGCCGCGGAAGCTGGGGATCGCGCAGAACGAGCAGCGGCGGTCGCACCCGCTGGCCAGCTTGAGCGGTGCCATCGGCCCGCCGTCGAGCCGGCGGCGCATGGCGCGTGGCCCGCTGTCGGGCGCGATCCCCGCCGGCAGGTCGGGCGCGGAGTGACCCGGGACGCTGACCGTGCTGGCGCTGCGCTCGGTCGGGGAGATGGGCAGCAGGCGGCGCCGGTCGGACGGGACGTGCGCCTCGTGCTTCTCACCGGCGACGATGGAGCGCAACCGGGCCGCGATGTCGGGGTAGTCGTCGAAGCCCAGCACCGCGTCGGCCTCGGGCAGCGACTCCGCCAGGTCCTTGCCGTAGCGCTCGGCCAGGCACCCGACGGCCACGACGGCCTTCGTGCGCCCACCCTGACCCTTGAGGTCCGCGGCCTGCAGCAGCGTGTCGACCGAGTCCTTCTTGGCCGCCTCCACGAAGCCGCAGGTGTTGACCACCACCGTGTCGGCGTTCTCGGGGTCGGGGACCAGCTCGAAACCGTCGGCCTCGAGCCTGCCGGCGAGCTCTTCGGAGTCGACTTCGTTGCGTGCACAGCCGAGGGTGACGACCGCGACGCTCATGAGGGGCTTGTCAGTGGTGGTGCTCATCGTGCTCCGAGTATGCCGTGAGGGCGTGCCGCTGGCTCATTCGCCGGCGTAGGTGCCCTGCGCGGCCTGACCGGGCTCGCCGACCGGGCCACGCTCGAGACCCGCCACGGAGACGGTCACGGCGCCGTCTGAGGTCTGCACCCGCAGCGGCGGCGAGGCCTTGACGGTCCGGGACTCGCCGATCGCCAGGTTCCCCTTGAAGACCACGACGCCGAGGCTGTCGCGCACCACGATCTGGGCGCCACCGGTGACCGCGGAGATCAGCACCGGGACCGGCTCCGCGGCCTGGGCGGAGCCACCGTACGGGCCACCGGAGCCGTTGAGGATCGGCTCGGCGCCACGCAGCTCGGTGGGCGCGTCCATCACCAGGCGGGCGATCGACCAGGCCAGCACCAGCGCCATCACCACGGCGACCAGGATCGACCAGTTGGGTCCGCCGCGGGTGCCGCGGATGCTGCCGTGCGAGCCGGTCGCCAGCTCGGCCTCGAACACCCGACGCGGGTCGATGGGCGCGTGCGCGTAGCGGTCGGCGTACGCCTCGAGGAGCGGGGTGACGTCGATGCCGAGCACCCGGCACAGGGTGCGGAGGTGGCCGCGGGCGTAGAAGTCGCCTCCGCACGGCACGAAGTCGTCGACCTCGATCGACTCGATCACGTGCGGGCGGATGCGCGTGCGGTCGGCCAGCTGGTCCACGGTCAGTCGCAGACGGATCCGCGCGGCCCGGAGCTGGGGGCCGACGACCGGGTCGGCGGCGGGCTCGATGTCGAGCTCGTCGATGACCAGCGGCTCGACGGCGCTGCCCTCGCGGGCGATCGGGCGCACCCGGTCGCTCCAGACCTCCTGGTCCTCGACCAGCTCAACGGGACTCCGAGGGGCGACCTCGGCGACCTCGTCGGCGCGGCTCATGTCCGAGCGCGCACCGGCCACGGGCTCCCGCGTGGGCGCCGGGGTCGGGGTCGCGAGCGACAGCTCGTAGGACGCGTCGTCGAGGTCGACGAGGTCGTCGAGGTCGTCGAGGTCGTCGAGGAACGACGCGTCGGCGACGTCCTCGTCGTCGACCTCACGGCGCCGGGGCAGCAGCGCGGAGACGCGCGCGATGCCGGAGGCGAGCAGCGGGCGCGGGTCGCGCAACCGGGCCGGTGTCTTCGGCTCGGGCTCCGGCTCGTCGCCGAGAGGGCCGCCGGGCAGCCGGTCGAGCTCGCCGGGCTCGCTCGGCTCGTCGGTGTCGTCGGTGTCGTCGGTGTCGATGATGACGAGCTCGGTGGTGCGGTCGGCCAGCGCCGCTAGCGCCGAGGAGAGATCGGCGGTGCCCACGACCCTCGTCGCGAGGCCGAGCGGCAGCGCCAGCGGCGCGCCGTACAGCCAGCTCGAGACCGCCGCCCGACGCGAGGCGCCGGGGTCGAGCTCGTCGACGAGACGCTCGGGGTTGTGGGGTACGACGACCAGCCGGCCGTCACGCAGGAAGCCGGCACGCGGCGTGTGCTCGATGCGAGCCACCGCGCCCCACGGCAGACCGCGCCACGAGCGGCCGAGCCGCACGCGCACGCCCTGGGCGTCGGCCACCAGCAACGGCGTGCGGGAGTCGACCAGCGCGACCAGCCACCCGATGCCGAGCGCCCCGACCGCGGCGGCGAGCGCCCAGTCGACCGGCGAGCCGGTGAGGAACGCCCGGCGCAGGTACAAGATCGCGATGGTCGCCGCGACGGCCCCGACGACGGCAGCGAGCCCGGCGTTGCGGCGCACCTCCACGGAGTCCGGGGCCACGCTCAGACCGAGCCCCCCGTCGCCCTCGGCCGCGTCGTGGATCTCGTGGACGTCGGTGGCGCTCATCTGTCCCCCTCCAGGGTGGCGATCACTGCGTCGATCTCGTCGGGCTTCACGAGCACGTCGCGGGCCTTGGAGCCCTCGCTCGGCCCGACCACGCCGCGGCTCTCCATGATGTCCATCAACCGGCCGGCCTTGGCGAAGCCGACCCGGAGCTTGCGCTGCAGCATCGAGGTGGAGCCGAACTGCGTGGAGACCACGAGCTCGATGGCCTGCACGACCAGGTCGAGGTCGTCGCCGATGTCGTCGTCGAGGTCACGCTTGGCCGCGGCCGGGGCGGTGACCTCGTCGATGTAGTTGGGCTCGAGCTGGGTCTTGCAGGCCTGCACGACCTGGTGGACCTCGGCCTCGGTGACCCACGAGCCCTGCACGCGCACCGGCTTGCTCGAGCCCATCGGCAGGAACAGCCCGTCACCCTGACCGACGAGCTTCTCGGCTCCGGGCTGGTCGAGGATGACGCGGCTGTCGGTGACGCTGGACGTCGCGAACGCCAGCCGGGACGGCACGTTGGCCTTGATCAGGCCGGTGACGACGTCGACCGAGGGGCGCTGGGTGGCGAGCACCAGGTGGATGCCGGCCGCCCGGGCGAGCTGGGTGATCCGGACGATGGCGTCCTCGACGTCGCGCGGGGCGACCATCATGAGGTCGGCGAGCTCGTCGACCACCACGAGGAGATACGGGTACGGCGCGAGCACGCGCTCGCTGCCGACCGGCACCTCGACCTTGCCGGCGCGTACCGCCTTGTTGAAGTCGTCGATGTGGCGGAAGCCGAAGTTGGCCAGGTCGTCGTAGCGCATGTCCATCTCGCGCACGACCCACGCCAGCGCCTCGGCTGCCTTCTTGGGGTTGGTGATGATCGGGGTGATCAGGTGCGGGATGCCCTCGTAGGCGTTCAGCTCGACCCGCTTGGGGTCGACCAGGATCATCCGCACCTCGTCCGGCGTCGACCGCATCAGGATCGAGGTGATCATCGAGTTGATGAACGACGACTTTCCGGAGCCGGTGGCGCCGGCGACGAGCAGGTGCGGCATCTTCGCGAGGTTGGCGACCACGAAGCCGCCCTCGACGTCCTTGCCGAGCCCGGCCACCATCGGGTGGTGGTCGGCGCGCGCGATGCCCGACCGGAGCACGTCGCCGAGGCTGACGATCTCCTTGTCGGTGTTGGGGATCTCGATGCCGATCGCCGACTTGCCGGGGATCGGCGACAGGATCCGCACGTCGGCGCTGGCCACGGCGTAGGCGATGTTCTTGGAGAGGGCGGTGACCTTCTCGACCTTGACGGCCTGGCCGACCTCGACCTCGTAGCGGGTGACGGTCGGTCCGCGGGTGTAGCCGGTGACCTGGGCGTCGATGCCGAACTCGTCGAGGACCTGGGTCAGCCGTCCCACCACGTCGTCGCTCGCCTTGGAGCGCGCCTTGTGCACCGAGCCAGGCTTGAGCACCTCGTTGGCGGGCAGCGTGTAGGTGATGTCCCCGGACAGCGACAGCTGCTCCACGCGCGGCGGGAGCGGGGTGTGCGGCGGAGGCTCGACCCGGCCGGCGTCCTCGACGGCGGGCACGACCTCGGTCGGGTCGTCGGTCAACAGGTCGAGACCGACGTCCGCGGCGTCGGCTGAACCCTTGCGGCGTCGCCTCTTGACCTCTCGGTCCTCCAGCACGGGGCTGTCGTAGGCCGGGTCGCCCAGCTCGGGGTCGATGTCGTCCAGCCCCTTGCCGCGGCGGGTACGGATCGGCTGGGTCTGGTCGGCGTCGTCACCGTCGGCGCCGGCCGGGGTGCGGCCCAGCAGCCGGTCGCGGGTCTCCCTGAGCCTGGCCGGCACCTGGTAGACGGGGGTGGCGGTGATGACGAGGAGCCCGAAGAGGCCCAGCAGGGTGAGCAGCGGCACGACGACGTACGCCGTCCGCAGCAGGTCCAGCAGCAGGCTGGAGACGACGAAGCCCACCGCGCCGCCGGCCTGCTGCAGCGAGCTCGCGTCACCCAGCTCGGGCTGCGGGTTCCCGTTGGCGATGTGCACGATGCCCAGCAGTCCCAGGCCCAGCGCGGACCAGCCGATGACCTGGCGGCCAGCGGGCCCGTTGTGCTCGGGGTTGCGCAGGGTTCGCCAGCCCAGGTAGGCCAGCCAGAGCGGCACCAGCCAGCCCAGCTTGCCGACCGAGCCGGCCACGGCCGAGCGCATGAACTCCATGAAGCCACCGGGCGGCTGCCACCACACGGCGGCGGCCACGACCATGGCGAGACCGAAGAGGAACAGGCCGGCGCCGTCGCGGCGGTGTGCCGGGTCGAGGTCGCGGGCGCTGTGGCCGATGCTGCGCGCCACCGTGCCGGTGGCGTGCGCGAGACCCAGCCAGACCGTCGCGACCGCCCGGCCGAGGCCCGAGAAGGCGCGCGAGACCGGCCCGGGACCGCTGCGCACCGCGCGCGGTGCCGGTCGTCGGGCAGGGCGCCCAGCGGGTCGCTGGGCTGCACCTCGGCTGGAGGTACTCCGGGATCGGGTGCTCGAACCCTTCCTGGTGGCGGTGCCAGACTTCGAACCCGACCGCGAGGCCGGCTTCGTGGAACCACTCCTGGACGTGCTCGAACTCCGCGAACCCGGCGGGGAAGACGTACGGGTCGCCATGCTCAGGACCCTACGGGATCAGTCACACCAGCCACATGCATCACACGGCGTTTCGGGGTGCGTGTCGCGCCGCCTCGGCATGACCCAGTTGCGGCCCCGTAACAAGAAAATGTCCCTCAGCCATTTACCTGTAACGAAGTGCTTCATAGGGTGACCCGCGTCACCCGACCGCTCGGGCCGGGTCGGCACTCACTTTTTTGGAGGAAGAAATAGTGAAGTTCCTCAGGCAGGGGATCGCCCTGGCCGTCGCCGGAGCAGGCCTAGCGGCCGTCCCGGCGATCCAGGTGCAGGCACAGGCGGCGGAACCGTCCCTGGTGCAGCAGATGAAGACGGAAGCCGACGGGGTGGTCCGCTTCGACAAGTCCGCAACGACCGACCGGGTCAGCTTCGTCAGGACCGCCGGCAACGGCGACCTGATGCCGAGCGTCAAGGCCGGCACGGCCTCCCAGGCATCGGCCAAGGCCACCGACTACCTCACCAAGTACGCCGAGTCCTTCGGCGCGCGCGGTGACGAGCTGGTCGCCACCGGCACCACCAAGAACAACTACGGCTGGACGGTCTCCTTCACCCAGCGCTACCAGGGCGTTCCGGTCCTGGGCGCGGTGCTGCGTGCCAACCTCGACAAGCAGGGCGACCTCACCTCGGTCAACGGCTTCGCCGCGCCGGACATCAAGGTCGACACCGATGGCGGCAAGAGCGCGGCCGCCGCCGAGTCGCGGGCCCTCGCCGAGGTCACGGCCCACCCGCCGACGAGCGAGGACGGGCAACGCCGCCTCGGTCAAGGGCATCTCCGCCGAGGCGAAGAAGGTCATCTACCGGATCGGTTCCACGCGCGGCCTGGTCGGCAAGTCGATCCTGGCCTACGCCGTGACCGTCACCAACGACAAGAACGTGCGCGACATGGTCGTCCTCGACGCCCAGTCGCTCAAGCCGGTCAACCGGTGGAGCATGGTCACCGACGCCATGGACCGACTGCTCTACTCCTACAACGACACCACCGGCGTCAATGACCTGATCTGGAAGGAGGGCGACCCGCGTCCGATCCCGGACCAGGACCAGGAGGACCTCGTCACCTCGGCCGGCGAGTCGTGGGGCATGTTCTACAACACCTTCGGCCGTGACTCGTTCGACGACGGCGGCGCCACCATGGTCACCCTGCACAACCGTCCGACCTCCTGCCCGAACGCGTCCTGGAACGGCGCCTACACGAGCTACTGCCCGGGCGTCTACGCCGACGACATCGTCTCGCACGAGTGGGGCCACGCCTACACCGAGTACACCTCCGGCCTGATCTACCAGTGGCAGTCCGGTGCGCTCAACGAGGCCTACTCCGACGTGTGGGGCGAGACCCTCGACCTGCTCAACGGTCGTGAGGACGACGGCGAGGGCGACCTGTCCGAGAAGCGGCCCGTGGGTCTTTGCTCCTCGCACTCCGCGCCGAACCCGCTCCTGACGATCGACTCCCCCGCCTCCATCGCGAAGGACTGCGTCACGGGCGGCTACATGGGGCCTGACCCGCTGCAGCCGATCAGTGGCGAGATCGCCGTCCCCACCGACGCGGTCGAGACTGGCGGCACCGCCACCGACGGGTGCTCGCCCTACAACGAGGACGTGACGGGCAAGATCGTCCTGGTCGATCGCGGCCTGTGCACCTTCGTCGCGAAGGCCGAGATGGCCAGGGCCGAGGGGGCCAGCGGCGTCGTGATCGGCAACCGCGACAACTCTCCGGTCGGCTTCAGCTCCGAAGACCAGACGCTGCCTCCGACGGTGTCGATCGGCCTGGACGACCGTGAGGCGATCCGCTCGACCATCGCCGGTGGCCAGGCGGTCCAGGTGTCGATCACCGATGCCTCGGGTGAGCGTGTCGACTCGTACCGCTGGCTCATCGGCGAGAAGTCGACGGCGTTCGGTGGCGCGATCCGCGACATGTGGAACCCGACCTGCTACGGCGACCCGGGCAAGGTGTCCGACGCCGAGTACCACTGCTCCTCCGACGACAACGGTGGCGTGCACGCCAACTCCGCCGTGCCCAACCACGCCTACTCGCTGCTCGTGGACGGCGGCACCTACAACGGCGTCGACGTCACGGGCATCGGGATCGACAAGGCTGCGAACATCTACTTCCGCAACCAGACGGCCTACCTCACCCCGACCTCGGGCTTCGTCGAGCACGCCGACGGCCTGGAGGCCTCGTGCGCCGACCTGATCGGCGAGCCGATCAACAAGGTCACCATCGCCGAGGGTGTGCAGGCGGCCGACCCGGCCAGCCCGATCACGGCTGACGACTGCGAGCAGGTCGCCGGTGTCAACGGCGCGGTGGAGCTCCGTCTCGACCCGACCGAGGAATGCGACTGGCAGCCGATCCTCGACCCGAACGCCCCGTCGCTCTGCGGCCCGGGCACGTCGACCCAGACGATCTGGGGCGACGACTTCGAGGCGGGCATCGGCCAGTGGGCGGCCGACCAGGAGGTCGTCTACGCGGGCGGCCGCGGCTATCCGTGGGAGGCCAGCAATGCGGCTCCCGACGGTCACACCGGTGGCGTGGCCTTCGGTCCCGACCCCGACGCCGGTGACTGCCAGGCTGACGACATCTCCAGCCGCGACGGTCTCATCTCGCCGGTCATCTCGATGCCGCAGACGGGCATCCGTGCCCCGAAGCTGTCGTTCGAGCACTACATGGCGTCCGAGGCCGGCTACGACGGCGGCAACGTGAAGATCGCCGTCAACGGCGGCCCCTTCACCCTGGTGCCGGAGGAGGCGTTCATCCACAACGGCTACAACGACACCATGGTGGACGAGTCCACCAACACCAGCCCGCTCGCGGGCCAGGATGGTTTCACGGGCACCAACGAGGGTGAGGTCTTCGGTTCGTGGGGGCAGTCGCAGATCAACCTGGCTGCCCTGGACCTCGGCGCGGGAGACTCGTTCCGGGTCCGGTTCGACATGGGTCGCGACGGCTGTGGCGGCAACGACGGCTGGTACCTCGACAACGTCGCGGTCACGCTCTGCAGCACGGCGTCGACCACGACGACCGCGGTGCACGTGCCCGAGCCCTCCACCTACGGCACGGCCTCGAAGGCCGACGTCACGGTGGCCAGCGCCGGTGGCGTCCCCACCGGAGTGGTCGCGGTGTCCACGCTGGGCGGCACCACGCTGGGCGGTGCCACGCTGGCCGGCGGCAAGGCGAGCATCGCGCTGCCGGCCGACCTGCCGGTCGGCCAGCACATCCTGCGGGCGACCTACGACGGCTCCGATGCCTTCGGACCGTCCAGCACCACCTTCACGGTCACGGTCAAGCCCGCGGCCACGCCTGCGGTCGACTCCAAGACCCAGGGCAAGGTGTTCCCCAGGAAGGTGCGCTTCAAGCAGGACTTCAAGGTGGTCGCCAAGGTCAGGGCCAAGGACCACTCCGAGGTCACCGGCAAGGTGCGGTTCACGATCGACGGTGACAGCTACGGCAGCCGTTCGGTCAGCGACGGCCTGGCCAAGCTGAACGTGAGGAAGAACCTCGAGGTCGGCAAGCACAAGGTCGTCGTCGAGTACCTCGGTTCCGACGAGGTCAACGGCAGCGACGACACCGTGAAGTTCAAGATCAAGCGCCGCTGAGCCACAGCACGCGCTGAGTCACAGCGAGGCCCCGCCGGATCACGATCCGGCGGGGCCTGCGCCGTTCCGGGTGGCGCTCAGGGCACCCTCAAGAAACCGAGGAGAGGCGCGCCTGGCGAGGCAGGCGCAGCGAGAACGCGCTGCCGACACCGAACTCCGACTCGACGGTGATGTCGCCTCCGTGCAGCTCGGCGATCCGCCGCGAGATGGCCAGTCCCAGTCCGGTGCCGGGCAGGGAGAGCGCATCGGGATTGCTGGATCGGTGGAACGCCGAGAACAGGTGGCCCTGGTCGACCTTGGAGATGCCGAGCCCGGTGTCGCGGACGGTGACCACGGCGGCATCCGCCTCGTACGACGCGCAGACCTCGACCTGCCCGCCGCGGCGTGAGTACTTCACGGCGTTGCCGACCAGGTTGTCGATGATGCGGCCCAGCTCGTCGGCGTCACCGGACACCACGACCGGCCCGCTCACCTGCGTGAGCGTGCAGGAGATCCCCGCGGACTCGGCCTGGAAGGCCAGCAGCTCGACGCTGTTGCGGCACAAGACGTCCAGGTCGACGGGGCGGCGTACGTGCGCGCGCTTCTGCTGGAGGCTGGAGTAGTTCAGCAGGTTGGTGATCAGCCGGTCCAGACGTTGGGCGTTGCGCGCGATGGCCTTGACCGAGGTGGCGGGGAGCTCGGACTCGTCGAGGAGCTCGACGTGGCCGATGATCGAGGTGAGCGGGGTCTTGAGCTCGTGGGAGATGGTGGCGATCAGCTCGCTCTTGTAGCGGTCGAGCTCCTGGAGCTCGGCCACCAGCCGGCTCTCGCTCTCGTAGAGCCGAGAATTGAGGACGATCCGCCCGAGTTCGCGGGCGATGTCACCGATGGCCGCGAGCTCGCGCTCGTTGAACTCCCCCGGCTTGGCCATCCGCGCGACCACGACCAGACCCAGCATCTCCTGGCCGACGCTGATGGGTGCGGACACGATGTGGGTGACGTCGGCCGCGCGCATCTGCGCCTGGAGCACCTCGCGGCTCCGCGTCAGCACCGGGCAGTCCTCCTGGTCGACCGACAGCTGGACCGGGGCGCCACTCGGCCACTCCGAGCGCGCCAGGTCCTGGTGCAGTCCGGGCACGCCGCCACCGAGCTCGTTGGGGATCGGGTAGCCCGCCACGTGCTCGCGCGGTCCGCGGCCCCCCTCGGGGAAGCAGCGGATCCACGTCTGGAGAGCCGCGAACCCGTGGGTCATCAGCTCAGCCGACTCCTCCAGGGTCGAGTCCAGCCCGACCAGGTTGGCGGCCATGGCGACGGCGTTGACGATCTCACCGAGGCGCAGGCGCTCGGCGAGATCGTCGCGCTGGCGGGCGTTGGACAACGCCAGGCCGGCCTGGACGACGTACAGCTCGAGCATCTCGCGCAGGTTGTCGTCCGGGATGCGCCCGTCGGGCGGCAGGTCGAAGCCCATGGTGCCGAGCAGCTCGCCGGTGGCCGAGTAGAGCGGGGCGAGGAGCATGTCCTCGGGATGCCAGTCGAGCGGGTCGCTGCTGACGGTGATGTCGGGTGTCCAGACGGTGCCCTCGCGCATCCACGTCGGCAACTGATCGTGGCGGACGAAGCGCAGGATCCCCCAGTGCTCGGCCTCGTCCATCATGTCGAGCATCAGATCGACCGGGTCCCGGTCGCCCAGGATGGTCTCGGCCAGGGCAGGCGGTCCCTCGCAGTAGGTCACGACCATGTCGGCGCCGTCGACCTGCGAGAGCGCCACCGCGCCGAAGCCGAGCTCCATGACGCCGTGCGCCACCTCGCCGAGCACCTCGTGGGTGTCGGTGGAGGAGTTCACCCGTCGCATCAGCTCGAACAGCCGGACGACGCTCTGGGTGCGCGCCGCATCGAAGTCGTCGGTCATCACGTCCGTGTCCTGCTCAGGAGGCCGGCGCCGAAGCGCTGTCGAAGGCGGAGCCGGCACGAGGTAGTCGCAGCCGGAACGTGCTACCGGCACCCAGCTCGGACTCCACGTTGATCTCGCCACCGTGGATCTCGGCGATACGCCGCGAGATCGCCAGGCCCAGACCGGTGCCCGGGATCGACAATGCCTCCGGGTTGCTGGACCGGTGGAAGGCGGAGAACAGGTGGCCCTGGTCGACCTGGGAGATGCCCAGCCCGTCGTCGGCGACGGTGACCTCGGCGTGGTCTCCGACGTAGGCGACGTCGACACAGACCTCGCCGCCGGGGCGGGAGTACTTCACCGCGTTCCCGATGATGTTGTCGACGATGCGGCCGAGCTCGTCGGGATCGCCGTTGACGGTCACGGTGCCGTCGGGTCGTGAGAGCGACCAGCGCACGCTGGCCGCCTCGGCCTGGAACTGGAGCAGCTCGAGGCTGTTTTGGCACAGCTCGGTGAGATCGACGAGCGCCCGGACGTGCTCGCGCTTGCCCTGGACGCGCGAGTAGTTGAGCAGGTTGGCGATCAACTGGTTGAGCCGTTGGGCGTTGCGCGCGATCGCCTGCACGGACATCGAGTCGTGCTCGCTCTCGTCGAGCAGCTCGATGTGGCCGATGATCGAGGTCAGCGGCGTCTTCAGCTCGTGGGAGATGGTCGCGATCAGCTCACCCTTGTAGCGGTCGAGCTCCTGGAGCTCCGCGACCAGTCGGCTCTCGCGCTCGTAGAGGCGCGCGTTCAGCACGATCCTGCCGAGCTCGCTGGCGATCTCGCGCACCGCGACCAGCTCGTGCTCGTTGAGAGGCTGATCGGTGGCGCGCATGATCACGACGTAGCCGAGCAGCTCGACGCCCACCCCCAGGGGCGCGGCGACCAGGCTGGTGGCGTGGTGCGCGCGCATGACCGCCTGCAGTCCCTCGCGGGTCTCGGACAGCTGGCGCGACTCCTGGGCATCGACGGTGAGGTGTACGGCGGCGCCCTGGGGCCAGGCGCTGCGGACCAGGTCGTGCCGGAGGCCGGGGAGTCCGCCCGCGACGGGGTTGGGGGTGGGGTAGCCGGCGGAGTGCTCGAGGCGGCCGAGCTCACCGTCCGGGAAGCAGCGGATCCAGGTCTGCACCGCTCCGAAGCCGTGCGTGAGCGCCTGCGCGGACCGTTCGAGCGTCGAGTCGAGGCCCACGAGGCTGGAGGCGACCGCGACGTCCTTGACGATCTCGCCGAGCCGGACCCGCTCGGCCAGCCGCTCGCGCTGCTGGGCGTTGGAGAGCGCCAGCCCGGCCTGCACGACGAACAGCTCGAGCAGGTCGCGCAGCGCCTGGTTGGGGATGCGGTTGCCCGGCGGGAAGTCGACGGCCATGTTGCCGAGCAGCTCGCCCGTGGCGGAGTAGAGCGGTGCGTAGAGCGCGTCCTCGGGATGCCACGCCTCAGGCGCGTCGTCAGGCTCGTACTCGGGGATCCAGGCGTTCTCGAGGAACTCCTCGTCGACGCGGCCGTGCGGCACGTAGCGCAGGATCCCCCACTTGTCGGCCTGCCGGAACTCGTCCATGATCCGTTGCCTGGGGGTGCGCCGGCCGATGATCTGGGCACGGACCTCGTCGGGACCGGCGCAGGCGGTCATCACCAGGAAGTCACCCTCCAGGCGCGCGATCGCGGCCACCCCGAAGCCCAGCACGTCGACGACACCCCCGGCGATCTCCTCGAGCACCTCGCCGGTGTCGGTCGACGAGTTGACCCGACGCATCAGGTCGAAGAGTCGCCGAACGCCCTCGGCACGCGAGGGATCGAGACCCTGCATCGCTTCCTCCGGCCGACGGGTGGGCTGACGTACGTGACCCCCCGAGCCACGCATCAGACCAAGGGTAAAGACAGCGGGCCCGGTCTGTGACCCCTTTGCTCAACCTCGGCGAGCACCTTTCGGGGCGCTACGCCTCGATGACCACGGGGATGATCATCGGCCTGCGGCGGTGCGCCCGGCTGACCCAGCGACCGACCACGCGCCGGACGACCTGCTGGAGCTGGTGGGCGTCGTCCACACCATCGGCGACGGCCCCGTCGAGAGCCTCGATGATGAGCGGCTTGACCGCGTCGAAGGCCGCGTCGTCCTCGGCGAAGCCGCGGGCATGGATCTCCGGACCGCCCGACACCTTGCCGGTGACGGAGTCGATCACCACGATCACCGAGATGAAGCCCTCCTCCCCCAGGATGCGGCGATCCTTGAGCGACGACTCGGTGATGTCGCCGATGCTCGTCCCGTCGACGAAGACGTAGCCGCACCCGACCTTGCCGGCGATGCTGGCGACGCCGTCGACGAGGTCGACGACCACCCCGTCCTCGGCGATGACGACGTTCTCGACGCCGGTTGCCCGGGCCAGGGCCGCGTTGGCGTGCAGGTGGCGGATCTCGCCGTGCACGGGCAACACGTTGCGGGGGCGCACGATGTTGTAGCAGTACAGCAGCTCACCGGCGCTCGCGTGGCCCGAGACGTGCACCAGCGCGTTGCCCTTGTGCACGACGTTGGCGCCCCAGCGGGCCAGGCCGTTGATGACCCGGTAGACGGCGTTCTCGTTGCCCGGGATCAGTGAGCTGGCCAGGACGACGGTGTCGCCCTCCTCGATGTGCACGAAGTTGTGGTTGCGCTGCGCGATCCTGCTGAGGGCCGAGAGCGGCTCTCCTTGGGATCCCGTGGAGATCAGCACCTGACGCTCGGGCGGCAGGTCGGCCAGCGCCTTGGCGTCGACCAGCACACCGGCCGGCACGGTGAGGTAGCCGAGCTCCTTGGCGATCTGCATGTTGCGCACCATCGACCGGCCCACGTAGGCGACCTTGCGGTCGTGCGCCACCGCCGCGTCCAGCGCCTGCTGCACGCGGTGCACGTGGCTGGCGAAGCAGGCCACGATGATGCGTCGCTCGCTCTTCTGGAACACCCGGTCGAGCACCGGCCCGATGTCCTTCTCGTGGGTCGTGAAGCCGGGCACCTCGGCGTTGGTGGAGTCGGTGAGGAAGAGGTCGACGCCCTCCTCCCCCAGCCGGGCGAAGGCGCGCAGGTCGGTGACCCGACCGTCGAGCGGGAGCTGGTCCATCTTGAAGTCGCCGGTGTGCAGCACCAGTCCGGCGCCGGTGCGGATCGCGACCGCCAGCGCGTCCGGGATCGAGTGGTTGACCGCGACGAACTCGAGCTCGAACGGGCCGAAGGACATCGTGTCCCCCGCGACGACCGTGTGGTGCACGGTCTCCTTGAGACGGTGCTCGCGCAGCTTCGCGCCGAGCAGTGCCAACGTGAGCTGCGAGCCGACGAGCGGGATGTCACCGCGCTCACGCAGGAGGTACGGCGTGGCGCCGATGTGGTCCTCGTGGCCGTGGGTGAGCACCAGCGCCTCGACGTCGTCGAGGCGGTCCCGGATCGGCTCGAAGTCGGGCAGGATCAGGTCGACGCCCGGGTGGTGGTCCTCCGGGAACAGCACTCCGCAGTCGACGATCAGCAACCGGCCGTCGTACTCGAAGACGGTCATGTTGCGACCGACCTCGCCCAGCCCCCCGAGCGGGATGATGCGCAAGGCGCCCTTCGGCAGCTCGGCCGGCGCGGACAGCTCGGGATGGGGGTGGGACAAGGGCTTCTCCTAGATCAGCGCGGACGCGACGAGGCCGGCACGCAGGGCGGCCACCTCGGCGTCGTCGAGCGGCACGAGTGGTCCTCGGACGAACCGGTTGTCGAGCACGCCCAGCAGCTCGAGGGCTGCCTTGGCGGTGGTGGCTCCGTAGTTGTCGACGCCCATGACGGCGTCGATCGCGGGGAGCAGCCGCGTGAAGATGGCGAGCGCCTCGGCGTGGTCGCCGGACGCGAAGGCCTCGACCATGGCCCGGGTCTCGTCGCCGGCGACGTGGCCGACGACCGAGACGACACCACAGGCGCCGTGCGCCAGCCAACCGAGGTTGGCGATGTCGTCGCCGGAGTAGACCGCCAGGCCCAGCTGCCGCAGGCGAACGCCGCGCGCGAAGTCGCCGACCGCGTCCTTGACGGCGACCACCTGGGGCCACGAGGCAGCCTGCTCGTAGGTCTCCATCGCGATCGTGGTGGCGGTGCGGCCCGGCACGTCGTAGAGCATCACCGGGACGTCGGTGGCCTCGACCACCGTGCGGAAGTGGTGGAGCACCCCGGCGGGGCCGGGCTTGTTGTAGTACGGCGTCACGAGCAGCAGTCCGTCGGCGCCGAGCCTGGCTGCCTGGCGAGCCAGCTCGACCGAGTGGGCGGTGGCGTTGGTGCCGACGCCCGCGACGACCGTGGCGCGGTCGCCGACGGCCTCCTTGACGGCCTGGAGGATCTGGCCGTCCTCGGCCACGGAGGTGGTCGGCGACTCCCCCGTGGTGCCGCTGACGACCACGCCGTCGTGGCCGTGGTCGACGAGGTGCGTGGCGATCCGGGCGGTGGCCTCGAGGTCGACCGAGCCGTCCTCGGCGAAGGCAGTCGCCATGGCGGTCAGGACGCGACCGAACGGCGCGGCAGGCAGGCTCATGTCCCTAGGCTATCGCCGTCGGACCGCGCGGCCCGACCCGCTCCAGCCAGACCCAGTCGAGGTCCGGGCGGCTGACGCGACGCGTCTCGTGCCACTCTCCTTGGTCGTAGGCCGGGTAGTGGGCGTCACCGTCGGGCGACAGGTGCACCTCGGTCAGGACCTGGTGGGTGGCCAGCGGCAGGGCGAGCTCGTAGATCTGCGCGCCGCCCGCGACGTACACCTCGTCGGCCGCGGCCAGCAGGAGCGCCTCGTCGAGGCTGTGGGCCGCCTCGACACCGGCGGCGGTCCACTCCCGGTTGCGGGTGACCACGATGGTCCGGCGCCCCGGCAGCGCTCGACCGATCGAGTCGAAGGTCAGCCGACCCATGACCAGGGTGTGCCCCAGCGTCTCAGCCTTGAAGTGCGCGAAGTCCTCGGGCAGGTGCCACGGGATCCGACCGTGGTCGCCGATGACGCGGTTGTCGGCGTACGCCGCGATCAGGGTGACACGCCGCTCAGACGGCAATGGGTGCCTTGATGCCGGGGTGCGGGTCGTAGCCCTCGACGACGATGTGGTCGAGGTCGAAGCCGTCGATCTCGGAGATCCGCGGGTCGAGGCTCAACGTGGGCAGTGCCCGCGGCTCGCGGGTGAGCTGGAGGCGCGCCTGGTCGACGTGGTTGGCGTAGAGGTGCGCGTCCCCCATCGTGTGCACGAAGTCGCCCACCTCGAGGCCGGTGACCTGCGCGACCATGTGGGTGAGCAGGGCGTACGACGCGATGTTGAACGGCACTCCCAGGAAGACGTCGGCACTGCGCTGGTAGAGCTGGCAGCTGAGCCGTCGGTCCGCGACGTAGAACTGGAACATCGTGTGGCAGGGCGGCAGCGCCATGTCGGGGAGGTCCGCGACGTTCCAGGCGCTGACGACGTGACGACGACTGTCGGGGTTGGCGCGGATCTGGTCGATGACCTGGCGCACCTGGTCGACGTGCCGGCCGTCGGGCGTGGGCCACGACCGCCACTGGTGGCCGTAGACGGGCCCGAGGTCGCCGTTCTCGTCGGCCCACTCGTCCCAGATGGTGATGCCGCGCTCCTGGAGCCACTTCACGTTGGTGTCCCCGCGCAGGAACCAGATCAGCTCACCGAAGATCGAGCGGGTGTGCACCTTCTTCGTGGTCACCAGCGGGAAGCCCGCGCGCAGGTCGAAGCGCATCTGGTGGCCGAAGACCGAGTAGGTGCCGGTGCCGGTGCGGTCGGTCTTCTCGACGCCCTCGTCGAGGATCCGCTGGAGGAGGTCGAGGTAAGCCTTCACGCCCGCCAGCCTACGACGCCGGCACCCTGTCGGCCCGGAGGGCTGACCGGTCCTCAGCGAAGTCGCAGGCTGCCCGTGCTGCCCGAGACCCGGACCACCTCACGGCACTCGGCCGTGACGAGTACACACGTGCGCAGGCCGAGGGTGCCGGTCTCGGAGAGCCGGACGGTGCTGTCCTGCTGGCGCGTCTCCACCTGGTTGCTCACGACGTAGGTCACCGTGCCGTCGGCGGCGAACCTCGCGTCCAGCACCCGCACGCCGCTCCCCAGACCGTTGTCGACGGTGCGCTTGAGTTCGGTGTCGTAGACCAGTGCGCCACCGGCCGCGACCCGGACGACGTAGCGCTGGTCCGGTGAGAAGAGCATGCCGTCCTCGAGGAGGCCGGCGTCAACCGGAACCGGCGCCTCCTCCACCAGGCCGTCGCCGGTGACGATGTGCCACTGGCCCGACGAGTCGGCGTACAGCACCTCGTCGGCACCGCGGACGACGAACAGGTCCACGTCGGGCAACCGCACGGACGCCTCGGCGAGGTGCAACCGTCCCCCGGCGTACCACGGGACGGGGGCGGGGTTGGTCACGTCCTCGACGTCGGGCGCGGCCGGGCGGGTGGTTGCCCAGGCGAGGTAGCCGCCGACGATGACGAGTGCGAGTGCGGCGAGGGCGAGCCCGCGGAGGACCGAACGACGGTGGCGGCGTGCCTGCTCCTCGATGAGGACCAGGGGTTGGGGGCTGACCGTGACGTCGGCGGTGCGCTGGACCAGGTCAGGGTCGTCGAGCACCGGGGCGACGGCACCGTGGTCGGCCCGCAGACCTGCGTCGGCGCGGACGTCGGCCCACACGCGGACGTCGGCGTCCTCGTCGCGCGCGAGCCGCTCCCAGCCCGGCCGGAGCCGCGCCAGCACCCGGGCCACGACCGTTTCGGCGCTGGCCACGTCGACGCCCTCAGCGACGAGTGACCGCACGAGCACGGCCCAGCGGGCCTGCACGTAGGCGGTGTGGTCGCCGAGACGTTCGACCTGCGCGGCCAATGCACTCTCCCTCCGACTCGGTGCGTCAGGGATTCGTCACCCGACGTCGGACGGATGGGATCCTCGACTGCCCGGATCGCGCGGTGCGCCAGCCATCGCCACTGTTCCACACCGAGACGAACGACTCAGGTGCCCGCCTCGACGACGTACGCCGTGAACTCGGCCGTGTCCCGGCCCCGCGACGGCGCGTCGCCGGCGTACTGCTCGGCTCCGCCCTCGCGGATGCGCAGGGCCTCACGCAGCACCCGCTGGAAGCGCTCCGGGTAGAACCCGAGGCCCCACCGGCCGGCCGCCGTCTTCGTCGTCATCTCACCGGTGACCAGCAGGTGGTGCAGCCGGGCAGCGCCGAGCACGCACCAACAGCACGCCTGCTCGGTCTCGCCCTCCGCCGGCAGCGCCGCCAGTCCCTCCGCGTTGGCCCGCCAATAGGTGTCGAGGTTGTCGCGGGTGAACCCGGCCAGCCGCTCGGCCGACGTCCACACACCCAGGTCACCGACCTCCGGGCCACGCACCGCGATGCCGCCTCGTGCCAGCTCGTGCCACATCACCGGGCTGAGGTCGTAGCGAGCCTCCGCATCGAAGTGCGCGTGCAGCACGCACGGCACGTCGGGGCACTCCTCGGGATCGACGACCAGGTCGGCGGCGAGCAGATGGGCGCCGTCGAACGACACCTGGGGGTGCTGCTCGTGCAGGGCGACGTGCGAGGCGGCGATCGCGTCGAGGTCGCTGCGGCCCGGTCGCCGGGCCAGGGTGGCGACGAAGTCGACGTCGCTCTGCCCGGGCACCCACTCACCGAAGGCCAGCCCGCCACGCAGGTAGAGCCCGGTCACCAGGCCGGGGGCGGCCACGTCGATGCCGCCCAGCCACGCCTCGCAGACGGCAACCACCTGGTGCGGGAGCGGGAGGCTCACACGCTCCCCCACACCATGACCGCCGTCGCGGGGAGGACGAGGTGCTCCCCGTCCATCAGGGGCTGTCGCAGCCGGTCGAACTCGGCTCGCATCCGGTCCTGCACCGCGCACAGACCGGCGAAGCTGCGGGCGTACGCGTCGGCGACGTCCGACCGGAGGTGCTGGGCCACGGCCGTCTCAGGCGTGGAGGGACATCGGGCCGTAGACGGCCCGGTCGTGCTCGTAGAGCGTGACTCCGTCGACGCCGAGCTCGGCCAGCTCCGACCAGATCTCGCCGACCCACGACTCGGCGTCGGCCTGGCTGGCGAACCTCGCCGCGGCGTACTCCTCGTCGACCTCGACGACGGCACCCGAGGCGTCGAGCAGGGCCCAGCGCCAGGGCCGCTCCTCCGGGGTGGGCTGGCGGAACGTGGGCGGTTGGTCGGGCAACATCAGGCCTCCCGGACGGACGGATCGACGAACGGCAGCTTGGTGGACGCGAAGATCTCCCGCCGGCCCCGGATGTCGACGCCGAGCTCGGCGTCGGGGTTCACCATCGTCGGGACCAGCGCCATCCCGATGCCCTTCTTGAGGGTCGGGCTGAACGTGCCGGAGGTGATGTCGCACAGCGGAACGTCGGCCACCAGCGTCACCCCCATGCCCGGACGCGGGATCCCGCGACCGACGGCGATCAGCCCGCGCAGCCTGCGCTTCGGGCCGGCCTCCTTCTCGGCGAGGAGGGTCTCGCGACCCCAGAACGCGTCCTTCTTCCAGCCGACGGCCCAGCCGAGGCCGGCCTCGACGGGGTTGACGTCCATGGTGATGTCCTGGCCGTGGAGGGGGTAGCCCATCTCCGTGCGCAGGGTGTCGCGCGAGCCGAGCCCGCAGGCCAGCATCCCGAGCTCCTCGCCCGCTGCCAGCAGCTGGTCCCAGAGCTCGCCGGCGATCTCGTTGGCGGCGATCAGCTCGTAGCCGCGCTCGCCGGTGTAACCGGTCCGGCACACCACCACGGCCTGGCCTCCCGGCTCGCCGAACTCGGCCTCGACGAACGACATGTACTCGTGGCCGGCGGGCAGGCCGACGCGCGTGAGCACCTCGTCGGACCTGGGCCCCTGCACCGCGAGCACGGCGTAGTCGTCGTGGTGGTCCACGATCCGCACCCCCTCGGGTGCCTCGGCGGCCAGGCGTCGGACGACCTCGGCGGTATTGGCCGCGTTGGGGACCAGCAGGACGTGCTCGTCGTCTTGGTAGTAGGCGATGAGGTCGTCGACGATGCCGCCGGTCGCGGCGTCGCAGCACAGCGTGTACTGCGCCTTGCCCGGGCGGATCTTGGACAGGTCGTTGGAGAGCGTCGAGTTGATCAGCGCAGCGGCCCCGGGCCCGGTCACCAGCGCCTTGCCGAGGTGGGAGACATCGAAGATGCCCACGCTCTCGCGCACCGCCGTGTGCTCCTTCACGACCCCCGAGGAGAACTCCAGCGGCATCGACCAGCCACCGAACTCCGCGAACTTCGCACCCAGAGCCACGTGCCGGTCGTGCAACGGGGACTGCTTCAACTCCGACGTCTGCGCCATGCGGGCGAACCTACCGCAGCGGGCTGGCTATCCTGCCGAGGTGACGACCTCCTACACGCTGCGAGCAGCCAACCCCGCCAAGACCCGTGCCGACGCCCTCGTGGTGGGCGTGCGATCGACCGACAAGGGGCCAGAGCTGGCCGCGGGCGCAGAGGACGTCGCGAAGGCCTACGGCCGCAAGCTGCGCCCGCTCCTCGCCTCGCTCGGCGTCAAGGGCAAGGCCGGCGAGAGCCACAAGGTGCCCACCAACGGCGCCATCAACGCGCCCCTCCTCGTGCTGGTCGGGCTGGGCTCCGACGTCGACGCCACGGCCGTACGCCGTGCGGCCGGGGTGGCCGCCCGCAGCGTGCCCAACGCCTCGTCGGTGGCGATCGCCCTGCCGGCCGACGAGCCGTCGCTGGTCGCCGCCGTGACCGAGGGCCACCTGCTCGGCGGCTACACCTTCACCACCTACAAGTCCGCGAAGGCCGACGACACCGTGGCCGGCGACGTCGTGGTGCTCTCGCCGATCGCCCGCAAGTCCGAGGCGGTCGCCGCCTTCGAGAAGGCACAGGTGCTCGCCGCCGCCGTCGCCACGACGCGTGACTGGGTCAACCAGCCCCCGGGTGACTTCACCCCGGGCAAGTTCGCCGATGCCGCGACGGCCGCCCACAAGGCCGCCACCCGGGGCCGGGGCGCTCCGAAGATCAAGATCGAGGTGCTCGACGAGACACAGCTGGCCGAGCTCGGCTGCGGCGGGATCCTGGGAGTCGGTGGCGGCTCCGACGCCCCGCCGCGACTGGTCAAGCTGACCTACGCGCCCAAGGGCGCGAAGCGCCACCTGGCGCTGGTCGGCAAGGGCATCACGTTCGACTCGGGCGGACTGACCATCAAGCCGTCCAACGGCATGCAGACGATGAAGTGCGACATGGCCGGCGCGGCCGCCGTGCTCCAGGCCACGTTCGCGATCGCCGCCCTCGGCCTGCCCGTCAAGGTGACGACGTTCGCGCCGATGGCCGAGAACATGTTGTCCGGCACCTCGATGCGTCCCGGTGACGTGCTCTCCATGTACGGCGGCACCACCGTCGAGGTGTCCAACACCGACGCCGAGGGCCGGCTCGTGCTGGCCGACGCGCTGGTGATGGCGACCGAGGCCAAGCCCGACGTCGTGCTCGACACCGCGACCCTGACGGGTCACATGGTGCTCGCGCTCGGCGAACGGGTCGGCGGAGTGATCGGCACCGACGGAGTCGTCGAGGCCGTGCTCGCGGCCGGCACCCGGGCCGGTGAGGCGCACTGGCCGATGCCGATCCCCGAAGAGATGGACGAGCGCATCCGCAGCAGCAAGGTCGCCGACCTCTCGCAGCACGACTGGGTGCGCTGGGGCGGCGGACTGTTCGCCGGGGCGTTCCTGCGCGAGTTCACCGACGGGCTGCCCTGGGCGCACCTCGACATCGCCGGACCGGCCTACCACTCGGGCGGACCGACCGGTCACTGGACACACGGCGGCACCGGCTTCGGCGTCACCACGCTGGTGGAGTTCGCAGCCGGCCTCGCGGAGGGCTGAGCTACAGCCCTCCGGCCTTCTTGCGCCGGTTGTAGTCACGCATCCGCTGCGGCACGCCCACCACGGCCGCGTCGTACGACGGCACCTGGCGCTTGTTGCAGAACGCGTGCGCCCACTCGACCGACGGCACCCGGCGGCGCGTCCACTCGCCGTCGTGCGCGACGAGCAGCAGGGTCACGTCGCTGACGGCGGTGCGAGGCTCGACGAACCCTTCGACCCCCCGACGCGCCGAGACGAACTCCTCGAGGTGCCGCTGGTCGGTCGCGTCTGAGGCACGCACGGTGGTGGACCCGGTGCGCGCGGTGTCGCGGCCGGGGCGGCGCATCCGTGCTCCGCGTCGAAATCGGTCGAACAAGGCCATGCGAACAGTGTGTCAAACGAGGTGACACCCGGAGTACTGCCGGCCGGTGAGCAACCGGGTGTCGGCGGCCTCGCAAAGGGTGCAAAGATGTGTCGGACATCGCAAGTGCCCCAACAGGAGGACCGCAGCGTGGCCGACGCCGAATTCGACGTACTCATCCTCGGGGCCGGGTCCGGTGGCTACTCCTGTGCCCTGCGTGCCGCACAGCTTGGCCTCTCGGTCGGGCTCGTCGAGAAGGGCAACCTCGGCGGCACCTGCCTCCACATCGGCTGCATCCCCACCAAGGCCCTGCTGCACGCGGCCGAGGTCGCCGACTCCGCCCGCGAGGCGTCGCAGTTCGGGGTGCAGGCCACCTTCGACGGCATCGACATGACGGGCGTCAACGCCTACAAGGACGGCGTCGTCGACCGCCTCTTCAAGGGGCTCTCCGGACTGATCAAGGGTCGCGGCATCACCGTCATCGAGGGTGAGGGCAAGCTGACCGGCCCACGCACCGTGACCGTCGGCGGCACGACGTACACCGGCAAGCACGTCGTCCTCGCCTCCGGGTCCTACTCCCGCTCCCTGCCCGGCCTCGAGGTCGACGGCGAGCGGGTCATCACCTCCGAGCAGGCGCTGCGCCTCGAGCGCGTGCCCGCGTCGGTCATCGTGCTCGGCGGCGGCGTGATCGGGTGCGAGTTCGCCAGCGTCTGGAAGAGCTTCGGTGCCGACGTGACCATCGTCGAGGCGCTGCCGCGGCTGGTCGCCGTCGAGGACGAGGCGTCGTCCAAGGCTCTCGAGCGCGCGTTCCGCAAGCGCAAGATCGCCTTCCGCACCGGCACCCCGTTCCAGAGCGTCAAGACCACCGACACCGGTGTCGCGGTCACCGTCGAGGGCGGCGACGTGATCGAGGCCGAGCTCCTCCTCGTGTCGGTCGGCCGCGGTCCGACGACCGACGGCCTGGGGTACGACGAGCAGGGCATCGCCATGGACCGCGGGTTCGTGCTCGCCGACGAGCGCTGCCGCACCAACGTCGACGGCGTCTTCGCGGTCGGCGACATCGTGCCGGGGCTCCAGCTCGCCCACCGCGGCTTCCAGCAGGGCATCTTCGTGGCCGAGGAGATCGCCGGCCTCGAGCCCACGCCGATCGACGAGTCGGGCATCCCGCGTGTCACCTACTCCCACCCCGAGATCGCCTCGGTCGGCCTCAACGAGTCCGACGCACGCGAGCAGTACGGCGACGAGATCACCACCGTGACCTACGACCTGGGCGGCAACGGCAAGAGCCAGATCCTCAAGACCCAGGGCTTCGTCAAGCTGGTCGCCCGCAAGGACGGTCCCGTCGTCGGCATCCACCTGGTCGGCGACCGGGTGGGCGAGCTCATCGGCGAGGCCCAGCTCATCTACAACTGGGAGGGCCACGCCGACGACGTCGCGCCACTGGTCCACGCCCACCCGACCCAGAACGAAGCACTCGGCGAGGCCCACCTGGCCCTGGCCGGCAAGCCCCTGCACGCGCACTCCTGATCCACGACCAGCCTCCTAGACGACAGGAATCCCATGGCCTCCGAAGTCACCCTCCCCGCACTCGGCGAATCCGTCACCGAGGGCACCGTCACCCGCTGGCTCAAGCAGGTCGGCGACGCCGTCGCGATCGACGAGCCCCTGCTGGAGGTCTCCACCGACAAGGTCGACACGGAGATCCCCTCCCCCGTGGCCGGCACCCTGCTGGAGATCAAGGCCAACGAGGACGACACGGTCGAGGTCGGCGCCGTGCTGGCCATCGTCGGCGAGCAGGGCGAGGGCGGCGGCAGCGCGTCCTCCGACGAGTCCTCCTCCGCCGGTGAGTCCGGTGGCGGCGAGGACGTCGAGCAGGAGGCCGCCGAGGCCGACGCCGAGGAGCGCGACTCGTCCGGGGAGTCCCCGTCCGAGCAGGCAGAGCCCGAGGCCCCGGCCCAGGAGGAGGCGCCCGCCGAGCAGCCCGCGGCCGAGCAGCAGGCGGCTCCCTCCGGGGACTCCGGCGACGCCGGCGGTGGCGGTGGGTCCGGGACGTCCGTGACCCTCCCCGCCCTGGGCGAGTCGGTCACCGAGGGCACCGTCACCCGCTGGCTCAAGCAGGTCGGTGACGACGTGGCCGTCGACGAGCCGCTGCTGGAGGTCTCCACCGACAAGGTCGACACCGAGATCCCCTCCCCCGTGGCCGGCAAGCTGCTCGAGATCAAGGTCAGCGAGGACGAGACCGTCGAGGTGGGTGCCGAGCTCGCCGTGATCGGGTCCGGCGAGGCTGCCGCGGCCCCCGCCCCGAAGGCCGCCGAGCCCGAGGCCGAGAAGGCCCCGGAGCCGGAGCAGACCGCCGAGCCCGAGAAGGCCCCCGAGCCGGAGCCGGAGCCCGAGAAGGCCCCCGAGCCGGAGCCGGAGCCCGAGAAGGCGCCCGCGCCGGCAGCCGAGAAGCCCGCCGAGGCGGAGAAGCCGGCCGCTGCCAGCCGCGCCGCCAGCGGCTCCGGTGACCAGAGCAGCTACGTCACCCCGCTGGTGCGCAAGATGGCCACCGAGAACTCCGTCGACCTGAGCGCCATCACC
This sequence comes from uncultured Actinomycetota bacterium, assembly GCA_963807335.1. GTDB lineage: Bacteria > Actinomycetota > Actinomycetes > Propionibacteriales > Nocardioidaceae > Nocardioides. The sequence goes on along the minus strand of CAWEBT010000005.1, from coordinate 473,917 downwards.
GGCACCGGCGTCGGCGGCCGCATCCGCAAGCAGGACGTGCTCGACGCGGCGGCGGCCAAGAAGGCACCCGCCGCGGCCGCACCGGCCGACGCTCCCGCCGCGGCATCGGCTCCGGCCGCCTCGTCCGCGTCGCCGTCCCCGCTGCGCGGCAAGACCGAGCCGCTGTCCCGGCTGCGCAAGGTCATCGCCAAGCGGATGGTCGAGTCGCTCCAGGTCAGCGCCCAGCTGACGACGGTCGTCGAGGTCGACGTGACGACGATCGCCCGGCTGCGCGCCTCGGCCAAGGACGACTTCGCGGCCCGCGAGGGCGTCAAGCTCTCGTTCATGCCGTTCTTCGCGAAGGCGGCGATCGACGCCCTCAAGCAGCACCCGTCGCTCAACGCCACGATCGACACCGAGAAGGGCGAGGTCACCTACTTCGACCGCGAGAACCTCGCGATCGCCGTCGACACCGAGAAGGGGCTGCTGACCCCGGTGATCAAGGAGGCCGGCGACCTGTCGATCGCCGGGCTCGCGCGCAAGATCGCCGACATCGCCGACCGCACTCGCAAGAACAAGATCACCCCCGACGACCTGTCTGGTGGCACCTTCACCCTGACCAACACCGGCAGCCGCGGGGCGCTGTTCGACACCCCGATCATCAACCAGCCGCAGGTCGCCGTCCTCGGCACCGGCTCGATCGTGAAGCGACCCGTCGTGATCGACGACGCCAACCTCGGCGAGACGATCGCGGTCCGGTCGATGGTCTACCTCGCGCTGACCTACGACCACCGCCTGGTCGACGGCGCCGACGCCGCCCGCTACCTCACCGAGGTCAAGCAGCGCCTCGAGGCCGGGCAGTTCGACATCTGACCAACCGAGGTCGTGAGGACCGAGCAGCGCCGGGAGCCGACGGCTCCCGGCGCTGCCGTCATTTCGGCTGCCGTCATTTCGGCTGCCGTCATTTCGACAGGGTCTTCCAGTCGTCGAGCCCCAGCGCCGAGCCGAGCGCCCGGCTGATGTGCAGGACGAACTCACGGTTGAGGTGGTAGCTGTCGCGGTAGACCGCGTGGCCGTCGATCACGGCCGGGCAGAGGTCGTCGCCGCACAGCCACGCCAGCGGCGAGACGTACGTCGCGCCGGCGTCCTCTGCGGTCGCCTGCTCGGCAGCGTTGTGCTCGTCGTACACGCCCACGTCCGGGGTGACACCGCACTCGTCGACGGCGTCGGAGTGCTCGGCCAAACAGGTGCTGGCGTCCTGGGTGGGGTACGGCGCCTCGCCGAGGACGAACACCTCGGCACCGTTGTCGTCGAAGGACTCCAGGGCCCGGGCGAGGCCCCGCTGCCAGATCTGGTCCGCGTCGCCGTCGGGGCTCCACGTGTTGTCGTCCGCTCCCTCGCCGAGGGGCTTCGGCTGACCCCCGTCGGCCACGGCGAAGTTCCGCACGGCGCCGGCCAGCACGACGATGTCGGGCTTGATCACGTCGTCGACGACTGCGGGCACAGCGTCGTTGAACGCCGCACACTCCGTGTACGGGCGGTTCTCCGCGCCGAGCCACGGCGTCTCGCCGAGCAGGGGCGGGCAGCCCATCTTGGTGATGACCGAGAGCCGGTAGCCGTTCTGGTCGGCGATCCGCGACAGCGCCGGCAGCCACATCCCCGCCCGGGTGTCGCCCCACAGCAGGATCGACCGCTCCACCGACGGGTCTCCCCAGACGCAGACGTCCTCTATCGCGTCGTACCCGTAGTCGCGTACACACCGCTGCTCGAGGTTGTCGAGGGACCCGCGCTGGGCGATCAGGCCCCGCCCCGGCACCAGCTCGTCCGGCAGTTCCTTCTCGTCCACGGCGTCGGCCACGGCCGACTCGACCGCCGCGGCGTCGGGCAGTTCGCGGATGACCTCCGCCTCGGACGGGGGGCCGGACTCGTCGTCGCCCGAGCAGCCCGCGAGCACGGTCACCAGGGTCGCCAGGAGGATGGCCGCCGTCGTCCGGCGAGCTCGGACCGAGAGAGGAACAGACATGCGCTCGACCCTCTCATGCAGGTTCGGGGCGTTCAGAAACGTGGGTCAACCGCCACCGTGACAAGGTTGTCGACATGCACGCGGTCATTGCCGGCTCCTCCGGTTTCCTCGGTTCTCAACTCGTCTCGTCGATGCGTCGCCACGGCCACACCGTGACCACGCTCGTGCGTCGCGAGGCCCGCACCCCGGGCGAGCGACGCTGGGACCCGTACTCCGGTGCCCTGGCTCCCGAAGCGCTCACCGGCGTCGACGTCGTGGTCAACCTGGCCGGCTCCCCCACCGCGGGCAACCCGCACTCGAAGTCGTGGGCCCGTGAGCTGCGCGACTCGCGGGTGACCACGACCCGTGTGCTCGCCGAGGCCATCGCCGCCGCCGACTCGCCGCCGCGCTTCCTCGCCGGCAACGGCATCTCCTACTACGGCGACCACGGGACCGACTCCCTCGGTGAGGACGCGGACTCGCGCGGGGACGCGCTGCTGACCCGGGTGACGCGCGAGTGGCAGGAGGCCACCACCGCTGCCCAAGACGCCGGCGCCCGGGTCTGCGTGCTCCGCACCTCGCCGGTGATCGACCGTCGCAACCCGCCACTGAAGCAGTTGCTGCCCCTGTTCAAGGCCGGCCTGGGCGCGCGGCTGGGCTCCGGCACCCAGCACTTCCCGATGATCTCGCTGCGGGACTGGATCGGTGGCGTCTGCTTCCTGGCCGAGTCGCACGACGTCGAGGGCCCGTTCAACCTGTGCTGCCCCGACACCCCCACGAATGCGGAGTTCACCCAGGCGCTGGCCGACGCGGTCGGCCGGCGGGCTTGGCTGGCCGCGCCGTCGTGGGTGCTGAGACCGGCCGCCGGGGCGATGGCGCCCGAGCTGCTCGGCTCGGTCAACGCCCGGCCCGAGGCCCTCGAGCGGGCCGGTTACGACTTCCGCGACCAGGACGTCCGCGACGTCATCGCGAGCGCGCTCGGCTGACTCGTAGGCCTCACTCCCTCACCTCGTCGACCAGCCACTCGCCGGAGACCAGACGCAGGGTGATCTCGCGAGTGCTCGCCCGGTCGGCGGGCAACGAGACCGGCTGGTCGCCGCCCACCGCGACGGCGCCGCGCATCCGGTCGGTCACCAGGACCACGGCGGCCCGGTCGTCACGGCGCAGCACCCGGGCTCGGAGCACCTGGGTGCGCAGGCCGTGCACGCGCAGCCCGCGGTCGGCGTACGCCTGGAGCATCCGGGTGTCCCGGCGGCCAGTGCGCGAGCCGGCGACGTAGAGGTCACGCAGCCCCTCGACGTCGGCCTGGGCCCAGGCCTCCGCACGGCGCGCGTCCCAGCCGGCGAGGGTCGCGACGACGTCGGGCGCCCGGCCACGACCGGTCGACGTGGTGTCGGCGCCCGTCGTGGCGAGCCACAGCACCACCACGAGCAGGACACTGAGCGCCGCGACGACGGCGCTCGTGAGGACGAGCCTGCGAGCGATCACCCGGTCACTGTGCCCCGGATCCTTCGTCGCGGTCGGGCGTCATCCACAAGACGGTCTTCCCGGGAGTAGGGTCGGCGCCATGTCCTTCGATCTGCGGGTTGCCGGTCTCGGCGAAGAGGCCGTCGACTACCTGGCCGCCTGGGACCTCCAGCGTGAGGTGCACGCCGCCGTCGTCGCGGGCGAGTCGCCCGACACCGTGCTGGTGCTGGAGCACCCGCCGGTCTTCACCGCCGGCAAGCGCACCGACCCCCACGAGCGCCCGGCCGACCCGGGTGGCGCGGCCGTCATCGACGTCGACCGCGGCGGCAAGATCACCTTCCACGGCCCCGGTCAGCTGGTCGGCTACCCGATCGTCCGGCTGCCCGCCCACGTCATGGTCGTCGACTACGTGCGGCGCGTCGAGGAGGCACTCATCTCGGCGTGCCGCGACCTCGGTGTCACCACCGCACGCATCCCCGGCCGCAGCGGCGTCTGGCTGCGCGCCGACGACCGTGGCCCGGAGCGCAAGGTCGCCGCCATCGGCATCCGGGTCAGCCGTGGCGTGACGATGCACGGGTTCGCCGTCAACTGCGACGTCGACCTCGGCTGGTACGACCGGTTCGTGCCGTGCGGCATCGCCGATGCCGCGGTCACCTCGCTGAGCGCGGAGCTGGGTCGCGACGTGACCACTGCGGAGGTGCTCCCACTGGTCGAGCGGCACCTGCGCCGCTACCTCGACTGGACGCCGTACGCGCCGACCCCCGACTACGAGGCCCGCCCGGAGCCGGGCCGCGCGCTCACTCATCAGCCGCGCATCGACCTGGTCCGACCAGGCGTCTGACGGCGACTTGGGGCGCCCCGGGGCCCCGCGTAGACTGCCGGCGTGACGCTAGCTCCCGAAGGCCGCAAGCTCCTCCGCCTCGAGGTCCGCAACGCCGAGACCCCCATCGAACGCAAGCCCGACTGGATCAAGACGCGCGCGAAGATGGGCCCCGAGTACACCGCCCTGCAGAGCCTGGTGAAGTCCGAGGGCCTGCACACGGTGTGCCAGGAGGCCGCCTGCCCCAACATCTTCGAGTGCTGGGAGGACCGCGAGGCGACGTTCCTCATCGGCGGTGACCAGTGCACCCGGCGCTGCGACTTCTGCCAGATCGACACCGGCAAGCCGCTCCCCCTCGACCGCGACGAGCCGCGCCGGGTGGCCGAGTCGGTGCAGAAGATGCAGCTGCGCTACGCCACGATCACCGGTGTCGCCCGCGACGACCTGGAGGACGGCGGCGCCTGGCTGTACGCCGAGACCGTGCGCGCCATCCACGAGCTCAACCCCGACACCGGCGTCGAGAACCTCATCCCCGACTTCAACGGCAAGCCCGACCTGCTGCGCGAGGTCTTCGAGTCACGTCCCGAGGTGCTGGCCCACAACGTCGAGACGGTGCCGCGGATCTTCAAGCGGATCCGTCCGGCGTTCCGCTACGAGCGCTCGCTCGACGTGATCACCCAGGCCCGCGACTTCGGTCTCGTCACCAAGTCCAACCTGATCCTCGGCATGGGCGAGACCCGCGAGGAGATCAGCCAGGCGCTGACCGACCTGCACTCGGCCGGCTGCGAGCTGATCACCATCACCCAGTACCTCCGCCCCTCACTGCGCCACCACCCCGTCGAGCGCTGGGTGAAGCCCGAGGAGTTCGTCGAGCTCAAGGACGAGGCCGACCAGATCGGTTTCTCCGGCGTGATGTCCGGGCCGCTGGTGCGTTCGTCGTACCGCGCGGGCCGGCTGTACCGTCAGGCCCTGGAGTCCCGAGAGGGCGCCCCCGCGTCGCTCTGAGCGTGACCTCGATCCGCCCCCGTTCGAACCCGACAGAAGGCCTCGCATGTCCAGCACCTCCCCGGTAGCCCCCGAGAAGCTGAGCCGGCGCAAGCAGTTCGCGCAGACCTACAAGATGGCCCACAAGACCGACCGGGCCCTGCCGTGGTGGATCCTCGGGACCTTCACGCTCGGTGCCGTCCTGGGCTTCGGCGTGCTCTGGCTGCTGCCCGGCTCCGGCACCCTGTCGCTGGTCCTGAGCATCGTCAGCGCGCTGATGGTCGGCGTCCTGGGGGCGCTCATCGTCTTCGGCCGCCGGGCCCAGCGCGCGGCGTACGCCCAGATGGACGGGCAACCGGGCGCGGCCGCGGCGGCGCTGCAGATGCTTCGGCGTGGCTGGCGGGTCGAACCCGTCGTCGGCTTCACCAAGCAGCAGGACGTCGTGCACCGGGTCGTCGGCCCGCCCGGCATCGTGCTCGTCGGTGAGGGCAGCAGCCCCAGCCGGCTCAAGAGCCTGATGATCACCGAGCGCCGCAAGCACGAGCGCGTGGTCTCGGAAGCGCCCATCCACGAGGTCGTCTGCGGCAACGGCGAGGGTCAGGTGCCGCTCACCAAGCTCGTGCGTCACGTGACCAAGCTCGGCCGTCGCGTCAAGCCGGCCGAGATCACCGACATCCTCAACCGACTCAAGGCGCTCGACGCGAACCGCTCGAACATGCCGATCCCGAAGGGGCCGATGCCGACCTCGATGAAGGGCATGCGCGGCAACCAGCGCGGTCGCTGAGCACACCCGGCCCCGGCTGCTCAGGCAGCGGACTCCATCGTCGGCATCCCGGGCATCGTGGTGACCTGGTCCGCGGGCGGCGCCTCGATCGAGACGTCCTTGCCCCAGTCGTCGACCGACAGGGTCAGCCGGCCCATCGGGCCGAGGTCGCTGCGCAGCTGCCGGAAGAGCCCGTCGTCGTCGAGCCACACGTCGAAGGTGAGCTTCTCGGGCAGCGCACCCTCGCCTGTGTCGCCCTCGGGCAACTCGCCCGCGGCCGCACCGGCCGCCTTCTCGCGGTCGATGTCGACCGTGTAGCGACGCGTCTGGTCGCCGTCGACCTTCTCGTCGCCGACATAGGTCACCGACTCGATGGCGTCCTCGAACCCGTCGAACGCCGTGGTGGGGTCGAGCTGCTCGGTGAAGTCACCACCCAGTGGGTTGCTCGGGTCGCCGAGGTCGTAGCTCATGAACTGCTCTCCCCCGCCGGGCACCGACATGTAGAACGTGCCGTCGACCAGGCGCACGTCCATGCCGTCAGCGGACATCGGGTTGTCCATCGTCATCGCCATCGAGGGAGGGCTCGTCGAGTAGTCGACGTCGCCCTCGGCTGACAGCGACATCTGGCCCTCGGTCTCCATCGTCAGGTGGGCCGTGGTGCTGTTGGAGAACGCGGCCTTGAAGTCGGCGACGAACTCGGCGGGATCCACCTTCTCGCCGCTCCCGGCCGACCCTGCCGACGAGGTGTCGGTGGCGGTCTCGTCGGAGCCGCACGCGGTGAGCCCGGCGAGTGCGATCGACAGTGCGGCGGCGCCCAGGGCCAGCCGGCGATGTGCGGGAGTCCTCATGCCCCCGAGGCTACCGGGACGTCCCAGCCGCGGTCTGGAGCGTCACGGTGGCAGTGCCGGCGGCCATGTCGTGCAGCCCGCGACCGTCGGGCCGGAAGACCAGCGGCGGGATCACCAGGCAGATCAGGACGCTGCGCGCCAACGCCGGCAGCAGGCCGACCGGCCTCCCGCTGCCATCGTGGCGGACGACGCGCAACCTGGTCAGGAGCTTGCCGAACGAGCCACCCACCGTGGCGGTGAGCAGCGTCGACTCGATGACGTAGACCGCCATCGTGTAGAAGCCGGAGTACCTGTCGTCGCTCCACCCGGAAGGCCCGATCAGGAGCAGCACCACCATGGTCGAGGCGAACCAGTCGACGACGAGGGCGAGCATCCGGCGGGCCCACGACGCGGTCTCGATCACGCGGTCAGGTTAGGTCGTCGTACCCCGCGGGTCGGAGGGTGGGCATCTGTTACACGGGCGAAACAAACGAGATACGGTCAAGAAACTGCCCCTGCGTAGGGTCACCGCATCCGGTGCAGCGCCGCACCCGGTTCAGTACCCGCTGCCAGAAACCGCCTGCCAGAAACCGCATTGGGTCGGGGACGAGATCCTCGGCCGAGGAGGACACGAATGTTCGCAAACAGCGACGAGCTGCTGAAGTACGTCAAGGACGAAGGCGTCGAGATGGTCGACGTGCGCTTCTGTGACCTGCCGGGTGTGATGCAGCACTTCACGGTGCCTGTCTCCTCCTTCGACCAGTCGGTGTTCGACGACGGCCTGAACTTCGACGGCTCGTCCGTGCGCGGCTTCCAGGCCATCCACGAGTCCGACATGGCGCTGTTCCCGGACCCGACCACGGCCTACCTGGACCCGTTCCGTGCGGCGAAGACGCTGGTCGTCAACTTCTTCGTGCACGACCCGCTCACCGGCGAGGCCTACTCGCGCGACCCGCGCAACATCGCCAAGAAGGCGCAGGCCTACCTCGCGTCGACCGGCATCGGCGACACGGCGTACTTCGCCTCCGAGGCGGAGTTCTACGTCTTCGACTCGGTGCGGTTCGAGACCAAGGCGAACGCCGGTTTCTACCACATCGACTCCGAGGCTGGCGCCTGGAACAGCGGCTCCGAGGACAACAACCGCGGCTACAAGGTCAAGTACAAGGGCGGCTACTTCCCGGTCGCGCCGTACGACCACTTCGGCGACCTCCGCGACGAGATCGTGATCGAGATGGAGAAGACCGGGCTGCACGTCGAGCGCGCCCACCACGAGGTCGGCACCGCCGGCCAGGCCGAGATCAACTGGCGCTTCGACGAGCTGCTCAAGAGCGCCGACGACGTGATGAAGTTCAAGTACCTCGTCAAGAACGTCGCCTGGCGCAACGGCAAGACCGCGACCTTCATGCCGAAGCCGATCTTCGGCGACAACGGCTCGGGCATGCACTGCCACCAGTCGATCTGGAACGAGGGCGAGCCGCTGTTCTACGACGAGACCGGGTACGCCGGCCTGTCGGACATGGCGCGCTACTACATCGGCGGCCTGCTCAAGCACGCGCCGTCGCTGCTGGCGTTCACCAACCCGACGGTGAACTCCTACCACCGGCTGGTGCCCGGCTTCGAGGCCCCGGTCAACCTGGTCTACAGCCAGCGCAACCGATCGGCCTGCATCCGCATCCCGATCACGGGCGCCAACCCGAAGGCCAAGCGCATCGAGTTCCGCTGCCCCGACCCGTCGGCCAACCCGTACCTCGCCTTCTCGGCGATGCTGCTGGCCGGCATCGACGGCATCAAGAACAAGATCGAGCCGCACGAGCCCGTCGACAAGGACCTCTACGAGCTCCCGCCGGACGAGCACGCCGGCATCCCGACGGTGCCCGCCTCGCTCGATGCGGTGCTGAACTCGCTCGAGGCCGACCACGACTTCCTGCTCGAGGGTGACGTGTTCACCCCCGACCTGATCGAGACGTGGATCGACTTCAAGCGGACCCAGGAGATCCAGCCCGTCGCGCTGCGTCCCCACCCGCACGAGTTCGAGCTCTACTACGACCTCTGATTCAGGGCTGTCAGCCTCCGTCAGTAGTCGCCGAGAACGGTGGCTGACCTGCGGAAACGTCTTTCGGCGTCTTCCGGTGTCAGCCGCCGTTTTCGTTGGTGGGCCCCCCGCGCGGCCCCAGAGATGAGTCGGCGCATCCGCTGGAGCGCGCGATGGTGTTCTTCACGATCACTGGTCATCCACGCGACCGCCCTTAGCCAAGAAGGGGCTGGTTGGCCACGTCAGTGCTTTCTCGGGCGTACGACGTCCCCTTCCCGGAAACTTGTCCCACCGGGGCATACGGAGATCCCGGGACGCCGCGTCACGACGCCTTGCAGCTGAGCAGCAGGTTTTCGCTGGAGGTTCACGCGTCGGGAGCGCGGCCGGTCTGTACCGTTGCCCGGTGACATCTCAGGATTCGCCCGCGACCAGGGTGGTGCCCACCTCGCTGTTGCTTGCGGCCGCTGTTGCCGGCGAAGTGGCGGGCACCGCATCGTTGCGGCTGTCGGAGGGTCTGACGCGGCCGGTGTTCGTGGTGGGCATCGTGCTCTTGTACGGCGGCAGCATCGCGATCTTCGGGAGGGTGCTCAAACGTGGCATGGGCCTGGGTGTGGCCTACGGAGTACTCACCGCTTCGGGACTGATCGCGGCCACCCTGCTCAGCTTGTTCGCATTCAATGAAGACCTCAGCCTGGTACAGGCCGGGGGCATCGTGGTGCTCGGGGTCGGCGCCGTCTTGCTCCAGATGGATCGCTCGTGAGCGCCGGCGCGTGGATCGCCGCGGCCATCATATTGCAGTGTGCAGGTCTCCTATCGCTACGAGCCTCAGACGGTCTGCGACGCCGCGCGCTCGCCGTTGGCGCGTACGCCGGTCTGGTCGGTTCGATCCTGCCAGTTGGGAGGGCGATCGAAGCCGGGATGCCGTTGTCGGTCGCATACTCCTTGTGGACCGGGGCGGGGATAGCCTTCGCTGCCCTCGGCGGAGCCGCGTTCTTCGGCGACAAGCTCAGCCGTTTGCAGTCAGTCGGTCTCGTACTCCTCCTCCTCGGCGTCGTGGCACTTGAGGCAGGGAGATGACCGCGCCGCCGGTCCAGTGGAGCGCAGAGGTTCTCGACAGATGCGTCCTGCGCAATCGACGAGTGGCGCCTTGGGCTCCATTACAGGCGACCGTCCCCGCCCGACAGCTGCTGAGCGCGGACGCCTAGCCCGGTAGGCAATCGGCAGGCGGAGCGTCCCACAGCAAGATCCCGTACTGGTCCCGCTCCGCGTGACGATCGGCTTGTGGTGAACGACCGAGAGTCGAGGCAGGTGCGGCCGCCAGTCCGGGGCACCACTCGGAGGTCGCGCTGCGGTTTCCGCAACGCTCGAATCTGGCAGCGATATCGTTGGCGTGATATCGGAGGTGGTCGTTATGGAGCAGATCCTGATCCGCAACCTGCCCGCGGGGACCAAGGCCGCATCGCCCGCCCCCGAGCTCACTTGGCCCAGAATCCGCCGCAGCCACCCCAGGCGGTGCGACCCCTCCCTGCTGAGATGCGGTGGCACGAGTGGACGGCCAGGTCCTTCACGGTGATCCCTCCCCACTCTTGACACCGCGTCCGGGGCCGGAGACGGTGTCAGAGCGCCCCTCGGGGGTGTCGCTCGCTTGGTCTGCCGGGCGGTGAGGGATGGTCGGAGGGGCTGTCCGGGCCGACGGCTGGACCGGCCAGTCTGCGCACAGCGGATGCCACCATGAATGGAGAGGCCGAATGCGTTCTGCCAGACCGCAGTTGACGGAACTTCCCAGAGATTCGTATGCGGCCCATCCAAGGCCCAGCAGGTGGATGGTGGCCCTGGCTCTGGCTGTGATTGCGACGTTCGCGCCCGTCGCGGGAGCTGCCACCGCAACTCCCGCCCAGGCACCCGCCGTCAGCGTCCAGCTCAAGACCGAGGCGGTTCCGACGCCTGACTTCGGCCCCAACGTGACGATCTTCGACGCCACTTGGACGACTGCCGAGATTCAGGCGAAGTTCGACGAGGTCCACGCCGCGCAGGTCAGCAACGAGATGGGCACTGAGCGCTACGGCCTCTACTTCATGCCGGGCACATATGGCAGTGACGAGGAGCCGCTGCACGCCCTGGTCGGCTACTACACGGAGGTCGCCGGCCTCGGTGCCTCACCGGGTGACGTCCAGGTCAACGGGACCATCGAGGTCTACAACCAGTGCTTCGACGACCCCGCGAATCCCGAGTTCATCGGCTGCTTCGCGCTCAACAACTTCTGGCGTGGCCTGTCGAACCTGACGATCAACGTCAACACCCTGGGTCAGGGGGGCTGCGAGGCCTCGGCGAACTTCTGGGCCGTCTCCCAAGCGGTCTCGATGCGTCGAGTGGACGTGAAGGGCGGGAACCTGAGCCTGATGGACTACTGCACCGGCCCGTCCTTCGCCAGCGGTGGTTTCATCGCCGACTCGAAGGTCGCGGACATGTCCCTGCCGAGCCAGGAACTGATCAACGGGTCCCAGCAGCAGTGGTTCACGCGCAACAGCGAGGTGGGGATCTGGTCCAACGCCGTGTGGAACCAGGTGTTCTCCGGAGTGGACTTCACCGGGGACCCCAGCCGCGTCCCCGATGACGCCACCTACCCGGACCCGCCGTACACGGTGCTGGACGAGACCCCGGTGAGCAGGGAGAAGCCGTACCCCTACGTCGATGCCAGGGGCCAGTGGAAGGTCCGCGTCCCGGCGGCGAAGCGCAACACCAGCGGGATCAGCTGGGACGCCGGCATGACACCTGGGCGGAGCGTCCCGCTCCGCGACTTCTTCGTCGCCGACCCAGGTGACTCCGTCCAGCGGATCAACAACCAGCTGGCACGCGGCAAGCACCTGATCCTCACCCCCGGCGTGTACAACATCGACAAGAGCATCAAGGTCAAGCGGGCGAACACCGTCGTTCTGGGCATGGGTCTGGCGACGTTGGACGCAGTGGACGGGGCCGTGCCGATGCGGCTCTCCGACCGGCCGGGAATCATCGTCGCCGGCGTCACCATCGACGCAGGAACCGAGGAATCGCCGGTGCTGCTCCAGGTCGGCAACAAGGTCAAGCGCCACAGCAAGGGCAAGCACTACCCGAGTGGTCACTCACGCCACAACCCGACCACGCTCAGCGACGTGTACTTCCGAGTCGGTGGCCCACACATTGGGAAGGTCGATGTCGCGATGCAGGTCAACAGCGACAACGTCCTGATCGATCACACGTGGGTGTGGCGTGGGGACCACGGCGTCGAGGACTTCGACCGCAACGACGGGACGTTCGGTGACAACGTGCGGTGGCGGACGAACATCGGACGCAACGGCGTTGTGGTCAACGGTGACGACGTCACGGCGACCGGCCTGTTCGTCGAGCACTTCCAGGAGTACAACACCATCTGGAACGGCGAACGTGGACGGGTGGTGCTCTACCAGAACGAGCTGCCCTACGACCCGCCGAGCCAGGCGGACTGGATGGCCGACGACGGCACCCTCGGATGGGCCGCCTACAAGGTTGCCGACGACGTCAAGAAGCACCACCTGTGGGGCGGCGGGGCCTACGCGTTCAACCGCAACGATCCCAGCATCGTGACCGAGAACGGCTACGAGGTCCCCGACACACCACAGGTCAAGCTGACCCACGTGATGACGAAGAACCTCAGCGGGCCGGGGACGATCAACCACGTGGTCAACGGTGTCGGTGCCGCCGTGGACGGCATCCTGCCCTGTGACGATCCTGACGTTCCGGGAGTTCCTGCGAACTGCGGGCCCAACAAGGCCGCGTTCGAACCGCCGAGCTACGTGATCAGCTACAGCAACGGAGTCGCCGAGCTCCCGTGACCTGATCGACGAGAACTCGGCAACGGGTAACGCGCCCGCATCCGTGGTGAGGGCCCGTTGCTGACCGCGGCCACCGGGCGAGGATCGGCTATCGGTGAGGCTGTCCCGCGTGCCGCACCTCAGCGGGACGCCGGCGTCCGTCGCCGGCGGCGCGACCGGCGCGGCATCTCAGGGTTCGGCTTGCGACGCGTCACCGGCTTCGCATGCCGCCCGGCATGGTCCCCCTCGAGCGCGGCACCCGTCGCTGACCCCACACTCGCCAGAATCGTCATCACCACCAGCGAGGTGGAGCCGAGCCTTGCTCGCCATGCCCGGACTCTATTGGTCCGGGTGCCTCAGCGCAGGGCAGTCCTCTTCGGAATCTCACTCTTGTGGACGGTCGCCAGCGTCGACGTACCGCACGACTCCTCCAACCAGGAACTGCTCACTTGGTGGCAGGACTTCGGCAACCGGCTGGAAGGCCCACGGTCGCGGTGCCGGGTCGATCCACCGCGACCGCACCACCAAGGTCGGCTACGACTACGTCCACTCGCTGGTCGACGACCACTCACGACTGGCCTACTCCGAGGTCTTGGCCGACGAGAAGGGCCCGACCTGCGCCGACTTCCTCGAACGCGCGATCGGCTACTTCGCCACTCATGGCATCACCCGCATCGAACGGTTGATGACCGACAACGCTTGGGCCTATCGCTGGTCGCTGCGTCAGGTCTGCTCCGATCACGGCATCGAGCAGAAGTTCATCAAGCCTCACTGCCCCTGGCAGAACGGCAAGGTCGAGAGGCTCAACCGCACCTTGGCGACCGAGTGGGCCTACCGGCAGGTCTTCACCAGCAACGACGAGCGCGCAGCTGCTCTTGCGCCCTGGCTCGAGCACTACAACACTGAACGCCGCCACAGCGCACTCGGAGGCAAACCGCCCGTCAGCCGGCTGCTACCAACCTGATGGCCGGGTACAGCTAGCGCGGGAGGCGTCCCGACCTGCGGCTGCGGCCGGCGTACGTGTTCCTCGATCGGCCGCCGGGCGAGGTCCGGTGCGAGCAGTGCCTCCCCACCGCAACGGTCTCGATGCCCTGCCCCAGCCGGTCCGGTGGCGTCGCCGTCAGCAGGAAGCCTGCGGCACCGGCCTTGAGCGCGCTGTGGACGTACTGGTCCCGGTCGTACGTCGTCAGCACAAGCACCAGGGGCGGCAGACCGGCCGACGTGAACTGGCGGGTCGCCTCGAAGCTTCTGATCGCTGACGGATCGTCTTTCGGGACTCCCGCCTGCCAAGACCCGGTCGTCATCGACCTGATGCATTCCACCGCGACTGCCCTCACGTTGCGCCAACTCGAAGACCTGATCGAGCAGTGCGTGCAGCAGGGCCTGCGACTCAAAGCCCGCGGACGTGGCTCTGCGGGATACTCCAACGCATGGAGTTGTCCATAGGGCCTATTGCGGGGAGTGAGTGGCCGGCTGCGCGCGCGTTGCTCCATCGGGCGTTCGTCAACGAACCCTTCACTGTGGAGATGTACGGTCCAGCGATCCTAGATCGGTGGGGTGGGTCTTGGAGTCTGTATTCCTCATTGCGGAGTGAAGACGCGACTGTCGTCCTGGGCGCTCACGTGAGCGACGTGCTGGTCGGCGTCGTCATGGGAAGCATGTCCGGGCAGTGCCGGCTTTGTCGGGTGCTTGCGCGCGAGCCTCGGCCAGACGATTCTCTCCTCGCCATCGACTGGCAGTTTCACCAGAACGTCGCCCAGGTCCATGGCCGGCTCGGAGAGCATGCCTGGGTCGAGAAGGCTGTCGTCGAACCTGCGCTTCATGGACTGGGCATCGGGCGTCGGCTGCTCGAGGCCGTGGCAGCGGCGCTCGAGATCGGGGACCCGGCGGACCTGGTTCTCGAGTGCGCCCCTGATCGAGTCGACTTCTATGCGGGCTTGGGGTACGAGGTGTTCAGTACCTTCGCAGATCCCGCGGGCCCCGATGCGTACTCGATGCGACGCGGGATCCGTTAGGACTTCTGCTCCCTCGGCAGGAACGGCTTGTAGTTCGCCCCGCGCCACGATCCGCCAGTCCTGTAGCGGAAGTTGCGTCAACCGCCGCCAATGTCGGTCAACCGATCGCTGACTGATCCGAACGTTCCCCTTGCCCGATCGCTCTCCGGGCCCAACGATGCTCGGCGCCTTGACTCTCTTCGCCGCGAGCCACTACCGGCGATGACGGCTCAGGTGTTGCCGGTGATGCGATCTAGCCGGTGATGAGTTGTCACGCCTGGACCCGTCATACAGACGACGGGCCACGATGAGGCGGAAGGATGACGTGATGATGACGGATACGCAGCTGGAGGGGCCTGGCATGAACGGTCTGAACGGGAGCGGTCTGGGCGAGGTCGAGGAGCCGGCGTTCTCGGGGCTGGCGGAACGTCACCGCCGGGAGCTGCACGTGCACTGCTACCGGATGCTCGGGTCGTTCGAGGACGCCGAGGATGCTGTGCAGGAGACGTTTCTCCGTGCCTGGCGGCGACGGGAGACCTTCGAGGGACGGTCGACGTTCCGGGCCTGGCTGTATCGGATCGCCACCAACGCCTGCCTCGACCTGCTCGCGATGCGTCGGCCGGAGCCTGCGACGGGCGGCGAGGTGCTGTGGCTGCAGCCCTACCCGGCGAGCGGCAGGACTGGATCGGGGGGCAGGAAGACGCCGAGACGCGCGCGTTGGTGCGCCGCTTCACTGAAGCCTGCGTGGCCACGGACATCGACCTGCTGGCCGCCATGGTGCGAGACGACGTCCGCAGCTCGATGCCGCCCACGCCGGGCTTGCAGATCGGCCGCGACGCGGTGGTGAAGTACTGGGTCGAGAGCGGCTTCGAAGGTATGCGGGGCCTTCGCGCCGTCCGGGCCTCCGCCAACCGGCAACCCGCCATCGCCTTCTACCAATGGCAGGCACTGAAGGGTGCGTACCTGCCGCTGACGCTCGACGTTCTGCGCATCTCCGGGGGGGCGGTCGCCGAGATCACCACCTTCCATGACCGAGGCCGTGCACACCCACCGACTGCGCTGGCTCGGAGGCACAGGTTTCGTCGCCACACCGGCAGCCCCCGCCGAGCGATTCCTGCGGACGGCCTGGTTGCTGACCGCGATCTCGTGGGTCCCGCCCCTCCTCTCCGGGGCCAGCGCCGCCATCGCCCTCCTCGGACTGCACCTCGTTGCAGCGACGGTGACGATCCCCACCTGGCACGGAGCGTCCGCACCCGGACCGGCTGACGAATCTCGTGCGGCGCCCTACGCCGCCGCGGTCACGCCGACTCCGATCATCGCAACCCGATCCCTCTGGCACGCTCCGCTGCCGATCGGGTCGCGGTCAGCCGCTCGCGCCGTCGGCGTGGGGATGTGTCGGGGTCGCGAAGGTGGCGGCGAACAGGTCGAGCTGGCCCGCGTCAGCTCTCCGAATCGCGTACCTGATGACCGGGCCGAGTAGTCGCACCGGCCCAGACATCGAACATTCGGCCACCAAGCTCAGGCTGGTGTCCGGGCCCTGGGCCACGCACTCGTAGGTGTAGTCGGCGGTCACTCCGCCCTGGACTGACCTCAGCGTGAGGCAGCGCCCCGGTTCGAGCGCGGCAATGGTCGCGAGTCGTTCCTTGCCTCGCGCCGTGAAGACCACGGTCGAGCCGGCGGCCACGGGACCCTGCGCGCGGACAGAGTCCACGCCCGGCATCCACCGATCCGCGGTGTCCCAATCGACCAGCCGCGCCCAGACTGCGGCGACGGGCTGGCCGACGGTGGCCCTTGCAGCGAATGCGGTCGTCATCCCAGGCTCCCATCGACGGGGTCGTTGCCTCATGCTCCCTCCCCCATGGCGGGCAAGCATTGGACAGACTTCACCTCGCGTCAGGAACGAAGCCGGCGGACGTAGCGGCCTCCGCACGGGAGTAGGTGGACCGTTGGACGGCTGCGTACTCCTTCGGCGTCACCCCGGTGTGGCGCAGGAAGTCGCGGATCAGGTGCGCCTGGTCGAACCACCCGAGGTCCGCTGCCAGGTCCGCCCATGCCACTGTCTCGTGGACGTCGATGTCGTCAAGCAGTCGGCGCATCCGCAGGATGCGGGCGAGGGTACGTGGGCTCAGCCCGACCTGCTCGATGAACTGTCTGTCGAGGTGTCCGTGACTGACGCCGAGCTCCGCCGCAATGTCGGCGACAGGCCGGGTCGGGTCAGCCGTGAGCGCCGCCACCGCTGCCGTGCACCGCGCGAACGCGGGTCGACTGAACGGCTCTTGCGTGCCCAGCGTGGACTCGACGAGGTCCAGTGCCTCCTGCGGGGAGTGACACGACGAGAGGGCGAGCCGGAGGGCGGTGCCACGCGGCCAGGCGTCGAACAGCTCGAGCACCTGCCCCTTCAACGCGGCCGGGGCCAGCCCGAACACAGGTCGACAGCCCGCGGGGCGGGTGACGACCCCTACGCAGTAGGTCTCGCCCTGGGGCTCGTTGACGACCGGTCGGTCGTGCGGACCGATCAGAAAACCCGTCTCGGCGGTGATCGAGGCGCCGCCAGCGGCGGTCAGACGGATCGGGTCGCCGAGGACGACGGCGGCCACCGTCGACCCGGTGGGCGCGATGCGCTCCCTGACCCCGGTGATGCGGCCGCGAGCGAACCAGGCGAGTTCAACGAACCGGCCGGCCTCGCCACCGACCTCGCGTGTCACGTACTCGAACACACTTCAGGTTATCCCTGAGGCGGTGGCCGTCATGCGCCGCTGCATTCGAGCCGGCGAGTCCGGCGATGACGAACCGGCCAGTCCTCGCTACCGTTGGTGGATGACGAACGGCACGGTCGTGGTGACCGGCGCGTCCACCGGGATCGGGGCAGCGACCTGCCGCCACCTCGCGGGTCTCGGCTTCGACGTGCTGGCCGGCGTACGCCGCGACGAGGACGCTGCGCTCGTGGAGTCGTGGTCGGTCCGGATTCGCGCCCAGCGGCTCGACGTCACCGAGCCTGGCCAGGTGGCCGCCCTCGCGACCACGGTGGCGGCCGCGCCCAGCCCGCTGCGCGCCCTGGTCAACAATGCGGGAATCGCGGTCGTCGGCCCGGTCGAGGCGCTCACTGTGGAGGACTGGCGCCAGCAGCTCGAGGTCAACGTCCTGGGACAGGTAGCCGTCACCCGGACCCTGCTGCCCCGCCTGATCGACGCGCGGGGCCGGATCGTGATGATGAGCTCCATCGGGGGACTCGTGGCAGGGCCACTGTTCGGGCCGTACTCTGCATCGAAGTTCGCGATCGAGGCCTTCACCGACGTCCTCCGCCGGGAGGTCGGGCCTCTGGGTGTCCGGGTCGTGGCCATCGAACCCGGCGCGATAGCCACGCCGATCTGGGAACGGGGACGACTCGCCGGTGACGACCGTTGGGCGGGGGTCGAGCCAGAGGTCCAGCGTCGGTACGCGCGACTGGTCGACGCGGTCCGTGCGCTAGCCGACCAAGGCTCGCGAGACGGGCTCCCGGCTGACGACGTGGCGAAGGTGGTCGCCCGTGCGCTGACCGCGAGACGGCCCCGCACCCGGTACCTGGTCGGTAGAGACGCTCGCGCCCAAGCGTGGCTGAACCGGCTGTTGCCCGACAGGGCGATGGACGCGCTCGTTCGCCGTGCCGTGCTCGGGGGCTGACCACCATGATCGCTCAACGGGTAGGCGCGTTGAGGCCGGACCACGTGCGGAGGACTCAGGTCGCGTCGCCGAGGATCTCGCTCAGCACGCGCCGTGCGTGAGCGAACTCCTCGGCACCCTCGACGTCGTCGTAGGTGTACGAGCACGTGGCGAGGGTCTTCCAGAGCGCCCAACCTCGTCCACGCTCCCAGGTCGCGTCGTCGACGGCCAGTCGGTCGCGAAACACCTGCCGCGCGTCGTCGGTCAGGAGTGTCCATGCGACAGCGAGGTCGCACGCGGGGTCCCCGATGCCGCAGGTGCCGAAGTCGATGACGGCAGCGAGGCGACCGTCACGCATCAGGAGGTTGCCGGGGGCGACGTCACCGTGGAACCACCGGACGGCGCCGTCCCAGGGCGTGGTGAGAGCCGCCGCCCACAGCTCGGTGGCCGCACGTACGTCCAGCTGACCGGCCAGCTCGCCAAGCGCCCGGCGGGTGAGGCCGTCGTACGTCTCCAGCGGACCGCCGCGGAACCAGTTGTGCAGACCGGGCGGCGGACCGCCTGCGGTGTCGATGTCGCGTAGTGCGACGAGGAAGTCGGCGAGGTCCACGGCGAACCCGATCGAGTCGGCGGGCGGGGCGACCGAGAACGTCTGCCCCTCGAGCCACCCGTAGACCGACCACTCGAACGGGTAGCCGGCGCCCGGTACGCCGTGTGCCAGCGCCACCGGCACCGACAGTGGCAGGTGCGCCGCCAGCACCGGGAGCCACCGCCGCTCCTTCTCCACCGCCGTCGCGTACTCCGCAGCGCTCGGCATCCGCACCACCAGGTCGGTGCCGAGGTGAAAGGTCCAGTTGTCCCAGCCTCCGTCCGAGACCGCTGTGACGGGGAGTCCGGCCCATTGTGGCAGCTGCTCGCTGACGAGGCGACGCACCTGTTCGGCGTCAACGGTGATGCGCTCCGGGACGGGTCCGAGGTCGAATGCGGGGGTCGTCTGCACGTCGACAGTGTCCATCACAGACCACCGACGATCCTGGGCGGTGGGAGCCCTTCAGAACGACTCGCATCGCCGTCCGAGGATCCCACCCGAGGCACGCCCGGCGCCTGGGCTCGCGTGCGGGCGACGGAGGGTCAACAAGAGACGAGGGAGCAGACACGGCGGTGGGCACTTCGCGGGGATCCCGGTCAGGGACCTCACGACTGCGGCGGAGTGGTACCGGCGTTCGCTCGGTGCGGAGCCAGTCGAGGCCGTGTGGCAGTTGGCCGAGGGCCGCTACCTGTGCGTCATTCGGACGCCGATCGCGCTGGTGGGGCGGTGAGCATGATCTGGGTCGATGACCCTGTGGCCGAAGCCGTGAGGATCTCCCGGTCGAGGTTTGGGAATCGATCGGCGTCGAGAATCACGATCAGGTCCGCGACGGTGATGGCGATGTGGTCGGACCGTTGTCCGTGAGCCATGTGATCGATCCTCCAATGCTGACCTCGAGCGTGCCTGGGATGTCCGAGGACGGCAACGACTCGCAATGAAGGACGTGTGGTTCCTGGGCACGCGACGCTGGGTCAGCGACGGACGGCAGCCACGAGCTGGTCGTTGGCCTCGCGCCAGAGCTTCACCATTGTGTCGCCGCCGTGACCGTCCCCCTCATCGACGATCAGCCTCGAGCCGGGCCAGCGACGATGAAGCTCCCAAGCAGTGAGGAGCGGAGAGGAGATGTCCCGACGGCCGTGGATCAGAACCCCTGGAATGCCTTGCAAGAGCTCCATTCCTTCGAGGACGGGCGGGTCGCAGAAGCCGTCGTGGGACCAGTAGTGCGCAGTGAGGCGCACGAAGGCCAGCCGGAAGCGGTCGTCGTCCCACCGCGGATCCCGGGAGAAGGCGCCGGCGCCGATCGAGACGTGGGTGTCCTCCCACAGGGCCCATTCCCGGGATGCCGCGTCGCGCACTGTCGGGTCGTGGGACTCCATCAACGAGGCATACGCCTCGACCAGCCGACCGCGTCCGCGTTCGTAGCCGACACCGGACCGCTCGACGTGGCCGGCGAATCGGTCCCACGCCTCCGGGAAGACCGCACCGACGCCCTCGGTGACCCAGTCGACCTCGCGGCGGCTGGTCGTTGTCACGGCGAACAGGACGATGCCCAGCACCCGCTCGGGATGAACCTGTGCGTAGGCCAGGGCCAGCGTCGACCCCCATGACACGCCGTTGACGAGCCACGCATCGATGGTCAGGTGCTCGCGCAGCTGCTCGACGTCCTCGATGAGATGGGACATCGTGTTGCCGCTGAGGGATGTCGACACCTCCGACGCGTGCGGGGTCGAACGACCACAGCCCCGCTGCTCGAGACCGACCACGCGGGTACGGGTCAGGTCGAAACGGTTCCGGTAGAGACTGGCGCGCAAACCGCCACCAGGGCCGCCGTGGACGTATAGCGCCGGGACGCCGGAAGGCGATCCCCACTCCTCCCAGTAGATCTGCTGACCGTCACCGACATCCAGCATCCCGTGGGCGCACGGCTCGTCGTCGTTGAGCATGCACCCATGAGACCACTCGAAGACGACGAGGAAGGTCAGCCAGTGGCGTCCTGGGGTCAAGGTCGGGGCGTTCGGCCCGTCTCCGCCGCTTGCCGCTCCGGTGGATCAACCGCAGCCACAACCGGCTTCGCGAGCTGCAACAGGCGACGCCAGACCAGGACGGCGAACACCGAGAACGGCACCAAGGAGGCCATCGCGAACACCATGCCGACCGGACCGAAGTTGGTGGGGACGGTCATCAGGCCGGCGCTCACCAGTCCCCACACCGCCGTGGTTCGGCTGAAGATCGAGGATCGCAGCATGAGGACGGCCAGGACCGCCAGGGTCACGAAGGTGAAGTAGTAGTAGACGTCGTAGCCGGTGCCCGTCCAGGTCGCAAGCATGCCGTCTCCGGTGGCCAGCAGTGCGGTGCGGGTCTCGGCGTCGGCATCGGCGTACGCGTGGGCGAGGATCAGCATCTCGACCGGCCGTATGCTGCTCATGAACGCGGCTATCCCGACGACGCAGAAGGCGAGCGCGATCACGACGGCCGACCGGCTGACCCGCCACAGCACGACCGCCAGCGCGAGATACACCAGGTACATCAGGGCGTTCGAGACGATGAACAGCACGTCCAGCGCGACCAGGCCCCCCAGCGGGTTGTCCAGCAGCAGCTCGAAGAACCCCGCTGTCGACTCAGGCGGAGGCCAGATCACGTAGATGGGGACCTGCACGACGATCATCGCCACGCTCGCGAAGGCGCACCACGCCCCGGTGACGAGAAGCCCGCGCCACTGGCGCGCGTCATCATGCACGGTTGCCGCGTCGATGTCGGCCATGAGGTGTCTCCTGTCCGCCGCTGAGCCGTCAACCGGGACCAGTACTCGAGATCCGACCGGTCCTGGGCTCGACGCTAGTCAACCCGGGCCGCACCGGTCAGGGCCTTCGGTCCTTGTCTCGCCGGGTCGAGACGGTCGCTGCCACAGCCCGTTCATACCCCACACCTGTCCAGCATGAGACGGACTGTGTCGCAACGGCGTGCAAACCGAGGGCCGTGGTCCTGAGGCAGGTGGATGCCAGCCCCAGCCAGGGGTCGCGACCTAGCTGACGGCCTCCTGATGGTGCTGCGGCAGGCGGAGGGTGAAGGTCGCCCCACCGCCGGGCGTCGGGTGCACGTCGATCGATCCGTGGTGCTCGTGGGCGATCTGCTGGGTGACGGCCAGCCCGAGGCCGGCACCGCTCTCGCTGACCCTGGCCCTGGAGGGGTCGCTGCGGTAGAAGGGCAGGAAGATCCGCTGCTGCTCCGCAACGTCGATCCCGGCCCCGTGGTCGATCACGCTGACCGTGACTGCGGCAGTCGTCGCGTCCACGGCAATGGTGATCGGGGTGGATGCGGGTGTATGGGTGCAGGCGTTGGCGCCGAGATTGAGGATGGCCTGGTGGGTCCGGGCCGGGTCTCCAGCGACCGACACGTCCGTCATCTGTCCGATCTGGAGGTCTATCCGACGTTCGGGGTGGGCCGCGCGGAGGTCGTCGACCACCGCTCGCACGATCTGAGGCACGTCGACGTCCGAGACGACCTGGGTGCTGGTCTCGCCGTCGCGGGTGAGCTGCAGCATCGCGTTGACCATGCGATGCAGCCTGACGCTCTCGCTGCCGACGCGTGACATGGCGCGGTCCAGCGCTCCGGGCTCGCCCAGCATCCCTTGCTCGTACAGGTCGCTGTAGCCCTTGAGTGCGGTGAGCGGGGTGCGGATCTCGTGCGAGACGTCGGCCAGGAACCGCTTCATGTCGTCGCGGGCCCGGGTGGCCAGTGCCTCGGACTGCTCTCGCTCGGCGAGAGCGGCACGCAGCCGCGCCACCATCCGCTCGATGTCGCTCGACAGGTCGAAGACCTCACGGGATCCGCCGGTGTGCTGGACCTCGGTGTCGAGGGAGCCGTCGGCGATCCGGTTGGCCGTGGCCGCCATCGTGACCAAGGGTCGGACCAACCTGCCGGCCAGCCACCACGCCACCGCGGACTCGAGCAAGGCGATGATCAGCCCGCCGAGGAGCAGGGTTCGCCGCAGCGCGTCGGTCGTTGCGTGGTAGCCGTCGAGTGACAGGGCCGTGACGCTGACCAGTCCGGCGGGCTGAGGCGACACAAGGACCCGGTGGTCCCCGATCTCGGTGGTCGTGGACCCGCGGGTGGCGGCGAGGGCGGCGAGCGCGTCGCGGTCGAACGGGTTCTCGCCACCCCGGGTGGCGGTGACGTCACCGTCGCTCGTGACCGTCAGCTGGACGGGCGGCTCCACCCCGGTGGTGGCGACGTCGGCGGGGGCGGAGTCGGGTGTCGGGGGCGTCACCCCGTCAGATGGATCGGTTCCCGGTGGGGCAAGGTCGACGCGTTCGGCGCGTACGAGCTCGCGGTCGATCTCCGCCAGCCGGGTCGAGCGGTCACTCCGATCGATGTAGAAGGCGAAGATCACGAAGCCGACCGTGATCGTGGCCAGGAGCGGCACGAGGATCATCCAACGCAGCGACAGGCGGTTCACCGAGGCTCCTCGCGCAGGACGTAGCCCAGGCCTCGTCGGGTGTGGATCAGCTGCGGGTGGTCGTCGTCGAGCTTGCGGCGCAGGTATCCCACGTAGAGCTCCACGACGTTCTGCGTGCCGTCGTAGTCCTCACCCCAGACGTTGACGAGGATCTGCGCCTTCGACACCACGATGCCTCGATTGACCATGAGGTACTCGAGAAGTCTGTGCTCGGTGGCCGACAGGTCGACGAGCACCCCGGCTCGGCGTACCTCGCGGCCAGCGGGGTCGAGGGTCAAGGAACCGACCCGGAGCAGGCCGGGGTCCTCGGAACCGGTGCGGCGCAGGATGGCTGCCACCCGCATCACGAGCTCGTCGACGCTGAAGGGTTTGGTGAGGTAGTCGTCGCCGCCGGTGGCGAAGCCGCGGATGCGGTGCTCGGTCTCATCACGGGCGGTCAGGAAGAGGACCGGTGCGTTCGACCCTGCCTCGCGCAGGCGGCGGCACACCTCGAAGCCGTCGATGCCGGGCAGCATCACGTCGAGCACGAGGAGGTCGACTCCGCCCGCCATCGCGAGCTCCAGGCCCGCAGATCCGTCAGCCGACTGGGTCACGGAGTGCCCCTGGAACCGCAGCGCGGTGGACACGACGTCGTTGATCGAGGGATCGTCCTCGACGACGAGGATCCGGCGGGGTGCCGACGGGGTGGGATCAGGGCGCATCGGTGCCATCCAAGGTGTGGAGACTGTGGTGAGGCTGTGAGTGGCTCCACAGTGCGGTCACAGCGGCGCCCTCCATGCTTCGATCATGGACCACCAACCTCTTCGCGACTCGGGAGCACCTCAGCTGCTCCGCCGATCCCCACTGATGGCGGTGCCGATGACAGCCGTGCTCCTGCTGGCTTCGTGCAGCAGCTCCACCTCCGAGTCCGGATCCGAGGAGTCGACGACGTCCCCGACCTCAACGTCCACGACGGCGACTGGCCTCGACACCGCCCTGTTCCTCGACGGCGCATTGACCGAGGAGCCCACCACCGAGGACTGCACCCTCAGCGGGGGTGCCGAGACGACGTGCTACCGGATCACGGTCTCCGGCTATCCGGTCGACCACGAGGTCGGGCCGTTCTGCCCCGAGACGATCACGGACAGCGCTGATGCGGGTGGGATCTGGTTCGACGGCGAGAACCTCTACGACCTCGACGGGTCGTTCATCGAGGGCCTCGCCGAGACCTACGGTGACGACGGTTGGAAGATGTACGACGACGAGGGCAACGTCCTGGTCACCGAGACCCAGGCCGAGTTCGAGGCGGCCGCCCGCCCCGATGTGGACCCCGCCCTGGCGAATCACTGCATCCAGGGAGAGGTGGCGTGGCTCGAGAACGGTGAGCCCATCACCAGTGAGGTGCTGATCCCCACGACGCCGGTAGCGGCGGACGAGCCCACCGGCGCGCAGGCCATCTTGGGTGTCACGCTCGACGGGGTGCGCATCGACGCGTCCGCGCCGGTCGACGCCATTCTCGGTGCCTACACGATCGCGGCGTTCGACGACTGCGGCGGCCACTTCAACCCGGTCGAGGGGTATCACCTGCACGGGGCGGTCGGCTGCTCGGAGGTCGGTGAGGCCGCGGACGGCGACACCGCACAGTTCGGGTACGCGCTCGACGGCTATGCGGTGCACAGCCCGTTCGAGGACGATGCGTCCCCCGACGACCTCGACGAGTGCAACGGCCACACCACCGACGCGAGCGGCTACCACTACCACGCCAACCCCGCGTCCGAGAACCTGGTGATCGCCTGCCTGGTCGGTCAGACCGTCGAGTCAGAGGACGCCGCCGGCGGACCGCCGGACGGTGCCGGACCGGCCGATGGCGCCGGACCGCCGGACGGTGCTGACGGATGATCCAGCCGATCGTGCCTGACGTGGCGCCCGGTCGCGTCTCCGGTTCGTCGCCCTGGCGGCGGCCCTCCTGCTGATCACCACGGGCTGCGGGTCGGGCTCGACCGACACCGGTGCCGCCGACAGCGCGGACAGCGACAGCTCCGACACCCTTGCGGCCGGTGAGGGCACTGTGGACATGTCGTCCCTTTTCGGCGACGGGGCCTTGACCTCGGAGCCGGCGACGGTGGACTGCACGCTGGAGAACGGCAGCGAGACCACTTGCTACCAGCTCGAGGTGGCCAGCCTGGCCTCGACCGTCGACACCGAGGGCCCGTACTGCCCCGCCACCACCGGCGACGTCGGCGGCATCTGGGTCTGGGACGGCGACGAACCCGGCCTCTACGCGCTCGAGGGCGACTTCTGGGACCTCATGTCCTCCCAGGGCTACGAGTTCACCGATGCCGACGGGAAGATCACCATCACCGACCCGGCCGAGGGGGCTGCCTCCTCCTCGACCACGGCGAACTCCTGCCTGGAGGCCACTGCCGACGGCTCCTACCACCTGCAGGTCCTGATCCCGGCCAGCCCCGAGCTGCTCGACACCCCCACCGACCTGTCGACCATCTCGCAGGTGGGACTGGCCCTGGACGGCGTCACGATCTTCGGTGACGCGCCGTCAGTGGCGGACCGGGGCGGGCTGCCGGCGCTCGATGCGTGCGGCGGTCACATCGATCCGTCGGGCTACTACCACTGGCACTTCGGCGCGGAGTCGATCCAGACCAACCTCGACGACGCGGGAGCCGAGGTGACCTGCTCGGCCGAGCAGGACGCCGAGGCGTTGGTCGGCTTCGCCTACGACGGCTACGGGATCTACGGCCCCGAGGAGGACCGCGACATCCCCACCGACCTCGACGAGTGCTCCGGCCACGTCTCTGAGACCGCCGAGCTCGGCGCGACGTACCACTACCACCTCACCTACGACTCCCCGAACCTGCCGACCTGCCGGGTCGGGGCGACGGCCGAGTCCGCGCTCACCAGCCCCGACAACCCCGGTGTCGCGCTGCCCAATGGCGACGGGCCCGGTGGCGGCGGCCCGCCGCAGGACGGCGGGTGACCGGTGCCCCGCACGCGAATGACGCGGTGGCTCGCGTCCACCCTCGTGACACTCGGGTGCGCCGCAACGATCCTGGTCGGCGCCGAGCCCGCCCTGGCCCATGACGGCACGAGCGGCGCCATCGTCTTGACCGTGACCGACCAACGGATCCTCGGCACCGCGCAGGTCCCCTTCACCGAGCTCGGCTACCGCGACACCTCAGGTGACGGGCTGGTAGGCGCCGACGAGCTCGGCGCCCAGGAAGCCACCGTGGCGACGAGCCTGGTCAGCACCCTGCGCGATCACGTGTCGCTCGACATCGATGGCCGGACGGTCGACATCGTCGGCGCCGGGCCGGCCCCGGTCGCCGCGGGCCAGGGTCTCGACTCGCGGTATGTCGAGGTTCTCTTCGCGACCGGGCCACACGACGGCGCCGTCTCCCAGGTGGAGGTGTCCTGGTCCTTCACCTCGCCGACCGACCAGGTGGTGCTGTCCGGACCCGACGGACTCGTGACCGGCCGACTGGGTGACGACGGCACGACATCGATCTCCCTCGACGCCGCCTCGACCGTCCGCTCGTTCTTCATCACCGGCCTCGATCACGTGCGGTCGGGCCTCGACCACATGCTGTTCCTCGTGGTCCTCACCTTCGCCGTGGTGGGCTCCACGGTCTCCCGCACCACGACGTGGCGTGTCGTCAAGCTCGTCACCGCGTTCACCATCGGCCATGCGACGAGTCTCTGCCTCGCCTACTTCGACATCGTCTCGATCCCCGCCCGGTGGGTCGAACCAGCGATCTCCCTGTCCATCGTCGCCGCCGCAGTGCTCGCCCTGCGCGGCAAGGGCGAGACCATCCGGCCCTGGATCGCCGCGGTCGTCGGCCTGGTGCATGGACTCGGGTTCGCCTCCAGCCTGGGCGGGCTGGGCCTGGCCACCGCCCACGAGGTGGGCGCCCTGGCCGCCTTCAACATCGGCATCGACGTCGCCCAGACCGGCGTAGTCCTCCTGGTCATCGTCGCGATCTGGACTTCCGGCAAGATGCTCGCCGCACGCCACCACTGGGTACGCATCGCCGTGTGCGGCGGCGCCGGTCTGGTCGGGCTGGGTTGGACGGCTTCCCTCCTGGTCGCCTGACCTGTCCGCATTGACCGATATCCGGTTGAGCGGACGGCCGGCGTCACCGACGATGATCCTCGTGGAGCCCGCTGGAGACGAGCTGATCCCCGATGCGGGTCTGGTGGCGCGGCTGCTGCGCGAGCAGTTCCCGGACCTGGCGGGTCAGTGCGTGCGGCCCAGCAGGGCCGCCGGTAGCAGCAACTGGGTCTTTCGCGTCGGCGATGAGGGCGCCGTCCGCCTTCCCCGCTCGGACTCGTACACCGCCGACCTGCTGACTGAGGCACAGTTCCTCCCCCGGCTGGCACCCCACCTCGCCGTCCCCGTGCCCCAGGTTCGGTTCCTGGCAGAGCCATCCGTCCGGTTCCCGCGGCCCTGGACCGTCGTGACCTGGGTCCCAGGCGAAACCCCGGTGGTCCTGACTCCGCCAGCACAGGCGCGCCTGGCGGTCACCTTGGGTCGGTTCACGCGCGGCCTGCACCGGGTGGACACCTTCGGTCTGGACTCGGGCTCGCAGCGCTGGGGATACCGAGCCGGTGAACCCGTGACCGACGTGATCGACGGTTGGGCCCACAGCGCAGCCCACCACCTGGAGGACCTCTTCGACCCAGGTCGAGTGGAGGAGGCTTGGCGGCGGATCCGCGACGTCCCGCCCGCGTCCGGGCTGCCCTGCTGGGTGCACACCGACCTCTCGGCCGAGAACCTGCTCACCTCCCCGGACGGCGACCTCGTCGGCGTCGTGGACTTCGGTGGTTTGGGCATCGGCGACCGCTCCGTCGACCTCCTCTACGCCTGGAGCATGTTCGACGCGTCCGCGCGCGAGGTTCTCCGCGCGGAGGCCGACGCTGACGAGGCGACGTGGCTGCGCGCTCGAGCATGGGCGTTCGTCGGGCCCGGCCTGCTGACCATTGCGAACTATCGGCATTCCATGCCCGATCGCACGGCCAGGCTCACCAAGATGGTCGAGGTCATCGCCGACGAGGTCGGGATCTCCCTCCGGTAGCCGGTGCAGGCCCAGTCCCGTCAGGACGGCCCGCCGAGCAGGTGACGCACCACCCTCCGGCGCAAGGTCGGCGAGGCCACCACCTCGTAGCCCGCGTCCAGGAAGACCTGCAGCAGCCCCACCGACGCCTCGTCCCAGATCACGGTCTTCCCGGGCGGTGGCTCGGTGGGATAACCCTCGAGGACATGGGCGCCGACCTGCCTCCCGTACTCCACGGTGGCGGCGGCCAGCTCGTACATCAGACCCTGCCGACGGAAGCCCGTGCGTACGACGAAGCAGGTCACCGACCAGACACCCACGCGGTCCGGGTCCATCCGCATCCACGACTTCTTCCGGCTCCACACCCTGGGGTAGTTGTCCCGTGGCTCGACCGCGACCCAGCCGGCCGCCTCGCCGTCGACGTACCCGATCAGGCCTGACGTGGGTCCGTCGGTGCCGCAACCCGTCTGCTCCAGCAGCGCGGCGTCCCGCTGCTCCTGGGTGGTGTCGCGCCAGATCCACCCTGGACACTTCAGCGCCTGGCAGCGGCACTTGCGGGCGCCACCGGTGTCGAACACCGTCTCGACGTCCTCGGTCGTTGCCTCGTTGGCCGGTCGCCAGGTGAACTCGGGCACACCGCAGAGTAGCCCGGCTCGGGGGCAGAGGCTCAGTTCTCTTGCCGGGACCGACGCGCCGTTCCCCGGTTGAGCGCCAGGTGTCCCCCGAGGAACCCCGCACCAGCGACGACCACGTTCCCCGCCAGGCCAAGCCTGGCGCCGGCGGCGTGCCTGCCACGCAGCCGCGCGACGAGCGAGCCCAGGAGAAGGAACGTGGCGATGTCGGTGCCCAACGCATGCACCGCACCGATACGACGCTCGACCCCCGACAGCTCTGCCCAGTCGCCGGCGCCCGCCACGGCGGTCGGCACCGCCGCCACCAGCCCGGCTCCGACCAGGAGCGTCGCGGCGCGACGTGCTTGAGCGCCGCCGACCAGGTCGAGCAGCGAGGCACTGTTCCAGCACCCGAGCGTCAGATCCGTGAGCAGAGGGTGCACCGAGTGACCGAGGACATCGGTGTGCAGCGGGCTGCGCCGAGCCCAGTCGAGCACCGGCCCGTAGACGAGCTCCTGCGCATCGGCCACCCACCCGGACGCGGCGCTCTCGCCCACGGCCCGGGCCACGCTCTGCGGAAGTGGCAAGACGCCCACAGCCTCAAGGTACTCGCGACCAGCTGCCCGGGTCGAGGTTCGGCGATCGGGAGATCGCCGGGTGTGGGTGGGGCGTTGCCGGACTTCCTACATGCGGGCGGGTGCTTCGATGCCCAGGAGGTCGAGGCCCGTGACGAGGGTGCGGAGGGTCGCCGCACACAAGGCAAGGCGTGAGGCACGGACAGTCTCGTCCTCGGCCTTCAGGACCGGGCAGCGTTCGTAGAACACCGAGAACGTCTGGGCCAGCGAGAACAAGTAGCTGCACAGGCGATGCGGTTCCAGGTGCGCGCCCACTTCGAGAAGGGTCGGCCCCATCTCGAGCAGCTGGAGGCACAGCGCGCGTTCCTCCGGCGAGCCGACGACGATCGACGCCGACGCGACCGTCGGGTCGGTGGGATCGAGCCCGACGTTGCGGAAGATCGAACGCACGCGGGCGGTCGCGTACTGGATGTAGGGCCCGGTGTTGCCGGTCGGAGCGATCATTCGTTCCAGGTCGAAGACGTACTCGCTGTCGTGGGCGACCGACAGGTCGGCGTACTTCACCGCGGCCATGCCCACCTGTGGCGCGACGGCCTCACGGGTCGCCTCGTCGAGCGACGCACGGTGCTCATCGAGGACAGCGCGCGCCGCGGCGACCGCCTCGTCGAGCAGCACCATGAGGCGGAGGGGCGTGCCGCTGCGGGTGCGCAGGATCTTGCGGTCCTCACCCAGGACGTTCCCGATGCGGACATGCACCGGCGTGACCTCTGGCGGCAGCCAACCGGCCAGTCGAGCGGTCTCCCACACCATGTCCAGGTGAAGGGCCTGCGGCGCACCGATGACGTAGAGCAGCCGATCGGCGCCGAGCGTGCGGGTGCGGTGGCGAACGGTGGCGAGGTCGGTGGTGGCATAGCCGTACGCACCGTCGGACTTGCGCACGATCAGCGGGACCGGCTTGCCCTCACGCCCGGTGTAGCCGTCGAGGAACACGCACAGCGCCCCCTCGCTCTCGACCGCGATCCCGCTCGCGAGGAGTTCGTCGCAGACGGCGGCGAGGTCGTCGTTGTACGTCGATTCCCCGGCCAGGTCGTCGTCGGTGAGTGTCACACCGAGTCGGCCGTAGATCGCGTTGAAGTAGTGCCGCGAGAGGGTCACCAGCCGCTGCCACGTCTCCAACGTGGCCGGGTCGCCGGCCTGGAGCGCCACCACGCGCGACCTCGCCCTCGCTGCGAACGCCCCATCAGCGTCGAACTTCGCACGAGCGGCCTGGTAGAACCGGCTCGGGTCACTCTCGATCAGGTGCGCGTGCTCGGAGTCCTCGCCGGCGTCGAGCAGATGCTCGATCAGCATCCCGAAGGGTGTGCCCCAATCACCGATGTGGTTCTGCCGCACCACCCGATGTCCGAGGTGCTCGAGCACCCGCGCGAGGCAGTCACCGACCACGGTCGTGCGCAGGTGCCCGACGTGCATCTCCTTTGCCACGTTGGGCGCCGAGTAGTCGATGACCACCACCTGTGGATCCATCGTCGGCACGCCCAGGCGCGGGTCCGTGGCCAAGGTCGTAGTGCTCCTGCTGATCCAGACATCGCTCAGCGTCAGGTTCACGAACCCCGGCCCACTGACCTCGATGTTGTCGCAGATGCTGTCGAGCTCGAGCTGCTCGACGATCCGCTCGGCGACATCGCGCGGCTTCTCACCGAGTCGCTTCGCCAGGGCCAGTGCGGCGTTGACCTGGACGTCGGCGTACTGGCTGGGTCGCAGGACCGGGTCGGCACCGCGGAACTCCGGTCCGAACGCGCGCTCGATCGCCGAGGCTACGAGTGGCGCAAGGACGGCCTCCGGCGAGAGCATGCCCATAGGCTAGACATCCGCAGGCGTCTCATCGTCACCGGGCGAGCGAGCAGCAGGCCCCTCAGGGCTCGCTGTGAGCGACACCACCCAGCGCCTTGGTGTGACCCTTCCCTCTTTGGCCCCTTTTGGCAGCTGAGCCCACTTCCCTGCGGGCACACTGGGTCGCGAGGCCATTGACGCACCCGATGGTGGGCCGAACCCGACCCCCCCGATCGAGGAGTAGGCCTTGTCCCCCGCTGCTGCTGCGCGCACGCGCGTTCGCGTGCTCTGGCCAGACCTGGCAAGGGGACTGTGCATCCTGCTGGTGGTGCTCCACCACACGACCACCAAGCACTACGTGGAGCTGGTGCCGCCGCAGGTCGACTGGATCGCGGCCGGGTGGGTGGAGGTGAGCCAGTTCCTCAAGCCGATCCGGATGCCCCTCTTCTTCGTGGTCTCGGGTCTCTTCGCCTCCTCGGCCCTGCTGCGGCCGTGGCGGCAGGTCGCCCGGCGCGCGGTCGCCCCCTACTACCTCTACGTCGTGTGGCTGCTGGTCCTCGGGGCGGTCTTCACCGTCGAGCGAACTCTCCCGATGAACCGCACCCAGGACCTGGGCGAGCTCGCCGCGGACCTGGTCCTCGCATCCACCGGCCTGTGGTTCCTCTACGCGCTCGCGATCTACTTCGTGCTCGCGAAGCTCCTCCGCACATTGCCTGTCGTGTGGGTCCTGCTGCCGGCCGCCGTGCTCACCGCCTCGGCCTCGGTGTTGCCGTTCGACGAGGTCAACCGGGTCTCGGTGCTGATCCACTTCACCTACTTCCTCGCCGGCAGCCGGTGCCCCGACCTGGTCTGGACGCTCGCCCGATCGTCACGTCGGCTGCTCCTGCCAACCCTGGTTCTCGCGTACGTCGTCCTGTTCGCGCTGCTGGGGGCTGTCGGGGCTCCGTCAGGCGTCCAGCTGCTGGCGCTCAGCGTCGTGGGAGTTCCGATGTCGCTCCTGACAGCCGTGGCCATGTCTCGTGGCGACCAGATGACCAGGTTGCTGTCGTGGCTGGGCCGGCACACGCTGCCGATCTACGTGCTGCACGTCCCGTTGCTGGCGGCTCTGCACCACACGCCGGTCGGTTTCGGCTCGGCCACCGGGCCCGCTTCGATCGCCTTCGCCCTGGCCTACCCGGTCCTGGCGACCGGGGCCATCGTCGGCGTCAGCCTGCTGGTGCACCGCGCGCTGGTCTGGGCTGGGCTCGGGGCGCTCTTCGCGCTTCCGACCCTCAGCGGGCGGCCCCTCCCGCACCAGAGTGCGGTCCGGCTGCGTCCGCGCCTGTCCGGTGAGCCGAGCGGTCGTGGGCTCATCAGCCTCAGCGCCATCCGGCAGGTGTAGGGCTCCGGGAGAACGCGTCGCGTCCGCAGTCGTTGACAAGCACTGCATGCGGCGGGACTCTGGAGCTTGGTTGGGCATCGCCGAGCAAGGACCAGGCCCATGGACGCAGTCGGGGACCGCGAACCCGAGATTCTCGTCAGCATCGACGACGACGTGCCGGAGCAGCTCGTCGACACGATCCGCGCGTCCGTCGTCACCATGGCGCGACGTGGGAGCGCGACGTCCCTGGAGGCGGTCGATCGCAACCGCGAGCTCCATGCGCTGGCTCAGCGGATGGAGAAGCCGCTGAAAGAGATGGTGCTCGCCGACGACGACGCCGCCTCGGCGTTCGAGGCGTTGTCCGACACCGCGTTCGACGACGCGGGCTCGATCGCGGCTCCCCCGCCACCGGAGTGGCCCCTCGTCGAGGTCACCGGCGCGGAACCGGAGACCGACGCGCCGCCACAGGTCTTCGTCGCGCCCTGGCACTTCCAATGGCAGTGGCACAAGGGGCAGCCACCCACCAGCTCAGTCCAGGACCGGCCAAACGGTCGCATCGAGGTCTCCACGCACGCCGACCAGAACGCCAATTGGTCGGACTGCCGCGGCGGGTTCGGCGTCGCCCTCACCACCAACCGCGTGGTCGCCGCCACGGGACGGTCGCTGCGCCGGACCAACCACTTCTTCCTGGCGACCGGCGGCTCGTTCGGCGGCAACGCCACCGTCGAAGGAGGGTGCGAGATGACCGCGCTGGAGGGCGGCACGAACCTGCTCAGCCAGGCCCGGGACAGGCGGTTCCGGCGCCGGGTCAGCGCCGGCGAAGAAGCAATGTGGAACGAACCCGGCTTCGAAACCGGGGACAACATCCAGGTCGACTGGATCATGGTTCCCGGACGGACGTACACCTTCTGCGTCGCCGGGTGGGTCTTCGGGGAAGCCCACGGTGGGCTGGGGACCGCATCGATCGGCTCGGTGCGCCTCTCGGCGCAGATCATCAGCATGAACCTGTTCCTGACCGACTGATGGCTGTGTCGCGGTAGCACGCCGGAAAGGGCGCGCCCGGGGGCGCGTTGCACCTTCCCGTCCGTGCCGTCACCGGGGGAACATGCCCCATGGGCTCGGGGCGGCACGATGAGGTGGAGCGCACGTTCGACGTGGAGGCTGTCACGACCCTGCCGACACTCGCGGACCTCGGCGACGTGCTCACCCTGAGCCCGCCGGTGGAGCTCCGGCTGGAGGAGGTCTACTTCGACACGACCGGTCTCGACCTGGCCCGCCACGGCGTGACGCTGCGCCGGCGCACCGGCGGGGAGGATGCGGGCTGGCACCTGAAGCTGCCCCGCGGCAAGGACACCCGCACCGAGCTGCGCCGTCCCCTCGGGCGTGCCACGAAGACGGTGCCGCGACAGCTGGCCGCACTGGTGCGAGGGCTGGCCCGGGGCCGTCGCCTCGTGCCGGTGGCCCGGGTGGCCACCCGCCGCCTGGAGCACGCCCTCATCGGCCCGGACGACGTGCTGCTGGCCCGGCTCTGCGACGACCACGTGCAGGCCGAGCGCCTGCACGGCACGGACCTGGTCCAGAGCTGGCGCGTGTGGGAGTGCGAGCTCGTCGACGGTGACCGCTCCGTGCTCGATCGCGTGGAGCAGCGACTCCGGATAGCCGGCGCGGTGCCGGCCTCCGCTGCCTCCAAGCTCGCCCGCTGCCTCGGTGACGCGCTGCCGCTCGTCAAGGTCGGTCCGTCTCGTCGCCAGCTGTCTCGCGGCAGCGCCGCAGACGTGCTGCTCCCCTACCTGGCCACGCACCTGGCCGTGCTGCTTCGACACGACTCCCGGCTGCGGTGTGGCGACCCGGGCTCGGTCCACCAGCTGCGGATCTCCGCACGACGGCTGCGATCGGCCCTGAGGACGTACCGACCGCTCCTCCAGGCAGACGTGACCGACCCGATCAGTGCCGAGCTGCGCTGGCTGGGCCAGACCCTGAGCGACGCCCGGGACGCACAGGTGCTGCGTGAGCGGCTCGGTGTGCTGGTCGCCGACGAGCGACCGGAGCTCGTGCTCGGGCCGGTGATGAACCGGATCGACGAGGAGCTCAGGGCGGCCCAGACCGCCGGGCAGGAGGAGGCGCTTCGGGCCTTCGACAGCGAGCGGTACTACCGGCTCCTGGACGCCCTCGACGGGCTCGTGGGATCCGCACCGCTGACAGACCGGGCACACCAGCCGTCCCGGAAGGTGCTGCCCCGGCTGCTGCAACGAGATGCCCGCCGACTGCGCCGCGCCGTACGGCGGATCGACCGAGCCGGAAGCCCACAGCAGCGCGACGTAGCGCTTCACGAGGCGCGCAAGAAGGCCAAGCGCCTGCGCTATGCAGCCGATGCGGCCGTGCCCGTCCTCGGCAAGCGCGCCAAGACTCTGCGCAGGCGGGCCAAGCAGGTCCAGGAGGCGCTCGGTGAGCACCACGACACCGTGATGGCGCGGGCGGCGCTCCACGAGTACGGCGTGCGCGCCCACGCCGACGGCGAGAACGCGTTCACGTTCGGCCGCCTTCATGCGCTCGAGCAGGCTCGTGGTGAGCGGGCCGAGCGCGACTTCGAGAAAGCCTGGCGGCACCTGCCGGCCGAGGACCTCCGCCACTGGCTCCGCAGCTAGCCCGGACCGCCCGCGCGGTCAGCGGAGCCAGGGAAGGATGTCCCCGGGACGAGGACCGATCCGTACCGATTCGTCCTCGTCGCCCAAGGTCGCCAGCAACGCGGAGAGCCCTTGCGCCATGCGACGCTGGTCGACCGGTGCCATCTTGGCGACGACCTCGTCGAGAAGCTCTCGCCTGCGGTCCATCAGGGAGTTGACCAACCGCTGCCCCTCGACGGTCATCGAGAGGTTGAGCTGACGCCGGTCCCGAGCGTCGTCCGCCCGGCTCACCAGTCCCGACGCCACCAGTCGGTCGATCGTCCGGCTGGCGTTCGACGGGTTCACGCCCAGCCCGTCGGCGATCGCGCCGAGGTTCAGCGGCGCGTTGTAGTGGAGCAGGACCAGGACACGCAGCTGGGTGACGGTCACCGACACCTGGACGTCGGCAAGGGTGCGCGCGAGCATGCCGGTCATCAGCCGGGAGGTCGCCATCAGCGCTTCCGTGGCCGCCTGCTGATCGGCGTCTCCGTACTGCCCCGAACTCACGTCGACACCCTAGACGGGGTTGGTGCGCTCTGCAGCAGACGACTCCCGGAACCCATTCGACGATCACCACATCTGGGGAAGATTGCTTGCGGTGGAGCAAAGGTTGCGTGGTGGCAGGTAGATATGGACCCGACGTCGCGGCCCGCCGGGCGCACTGAACGATCCGCTCCAGCACGTCCGGGGTGGATCACGAGCACCCTTTGGGGGAGATGCAGGATGACGGGTTCGAAGAAGGTCGTGCGTTCGGTGCGCGCAAACGTGGCGGTCGGGGCGGTGGTCGCCATGACCGCCGGGTTGCTCGCTGTCCTGACCGGGCTCTCTGCCCTTCCCGCGCAGGCGGCCGGCCCCATCGAGTTCCGTGCGGCTGCCCAGGCGACGGCCAACTGGTCCTCGGCTCGGGTGAGCGTTCCCGAGTCCGTGCAGGAGTCCGACGCCCTGCTGCTCCTCGTCACCACCAACAAGGCGTTGACCCCGGTCAGCGATCCGCCTGCCGGCTGGACGCGCGAAGGCACCGAGCTGTCGCGATCGGATACGGAGACCACCCTCTACAGCAAGGTCGCGACCGCCGGTGACGCCGGTCAGAGCGTGACCGTGGCCTTCGCGGCGACCACCAAGTCGGCCATCACGCTGCTCGCCTACGCCGGCACTGCCGCCGACCCCGTCGCCACCTTCGAGTCCGCCGCCGAGACCACGTCCCGGGACACCCACACGACTCCCGGCGCGACGGTCACCACCGACGGCTCGTACGTCGTCTCCTACTGGGCGGACAAGTCCGGCAACACCGCGACCGGCTGGACCACCCCCGTGGGCCAGACCCAGCGCAGCATCGCCCTCGGCGCCGGCAGGGGACGCATCACCTCGATGGCCACGGACGCAGTCGCGTCCGCAGGCGCGAGCCCGGGTGTCCCTGCGACGTCGGCTGTTTCAACGGCCAAGGCGACGATGTGGACCGTCGTGCTCCAGGCCGACGGCACGGCGCCGGAGCCCGAGCCCAATGTCGCGCCCGTTGCCGCCTTCACGGTCGACTGCGACGAGGCGACGTGCACGCTCGACGCATCCGGGTCCACCGACACCACGCCCGGCACCGTCGCGTCCTACGCCTGGGCCTTCGGTGACGGCACCACCGGGACGGGCAGGTCCACGACCCACACCTACGCCACGAGCGGCGAGAAGACGATCTCCCTGGTCGTCACCGACGACCAGGGCCTGGGCTCCGAACCGACGACCGCTACGGCGAACCCGACGGTGCCGCCTGCCTCGTTCGACACCGTCGCCTTCCGCGGGGCGGCCGAGGCGACCTGGAACCAGCCGACCGCTCGGGTGACCATCCCGGCGTCCGTCCGGGCCACCGACGCCATGCTGCTGTTCGTCACCACGAACGTCGACGTGACGGTGACGACGCCACCTGACGGCTGGACGCTTGAAGGCACTCGACTGGCGAACAACGACACGAGGACGTTCCTCTACAGCAGGGTCGCGGCGACCAACGACGCCGGCCGCAACGCGGCGGTGACGTTCTCGGCGAGGACGAAGTCCGCCCTGAGCCTGCTCGCCTACGACGGCACCGCGGCCGATCCGGTCGTGGCCTTCGAGTCCGCGGCAGAGACGGTTGACCGGCCCGATCACAGCACCCCCGTCGCGCAGGTGGAGACCGCCGGCTCCTACGTCGTCTCCTACTGGGCGGACAAGTCCGGCAACGCGACGACGGGGTGGACCCTCCCGGCCGGCCAGGTGCAGCGCAGCCTCGCCCTCGGCACGGGTCGGGGTCGCGTCTCCTCCGTGGCATCCGACTCCGACGCCCCCCTGGGCACCGGTCCCACCACTTCACGCACGGCGACCAGCGCCGCCTCCTCGCGCAAGGCGACGATGTGGACGGTCGTGCTCGGCGCCGACCAGGGAGCCACCCCGAACGTGGCTCCGGAGGCGTCGTTCACGGTGAGCTGCCCGCAGGCGACCTGCACGGTCAACGCGTCTGCCTCCTCCGACACCCCGCCTGGCACCGTCGCGTCCTACGCCTGGGACTTCGGCGACGGCAGCACCGGCACCGGCGTCTCCACCACCCACACCTACGCCAGTGGCGGCGCCAAGACCATCACCCTGGTCGTCACCGACGACCAGGGGTTGGCGTCCGCGCCGGCGACCCGGACCGCCAACCCGACGGTCGGCGGCGGCGCCGGCACCCAGCCGGTGCCCGGCCACAACCGCCTCGTGCCGGACCGGCCCCGGACCAACACCCCGCGCATCAACAACGGTGAGATCTGGGACATCGAGGTCGTGCCGTCGCTCAACCGGGTGTTCATCGCCGGCAACTTCACGAACCTCCAGAACACCACCGGCAACACGGCCGTCATCAACCAGGCCGGCCTGGCGAGCTACAACTACCAGACCGGGCTGATCGACACGAGCTTCCGCCCCAGCTTCAACGGTGGCGTCAGGGCGGTCGAGGCGAGCCCGGACGGCACCAAGCTCTTCGTCGGCGGTTCCTTCAACACCGTCAACGGTGTCACCAAGCAGAAGGTGGCCAGCCTCAACCTCACCACCGGCGCACCGCTGACCTCGTTCGGCTTCACCAACAACACCAACAACCAGGTCCAGTCGTTGGCCGCGACCAACAGCACGCTCTACGTCGGCGGTCGCTACAGCCGCATCAACGGCCAGCTCATGACCGGCCTGGCAGCGGTCGACGCGGCGTCCGGCGTCGTGGACACCGGCTTCGACAACCAGATCTCCGGTGGCATCGGCACCAACGGCCAGCTCGGCATCCCCCAGCTCAAGCTGACCCACGACCAAACCAAGCTGCTGGTCGTCCACACCGGTCGCAAGATCGACGGCCAGGACCGGCTCGGCATGGGCCTCATCGACACCCAGACCAAGGAGCTGCTGCCCTGGCGCAGCACGCTGTGGGACGAGAACCTGGCCCGTGTGGGTGGCGTGACCCGCATCTACACCGGCGACATCGCCCCCGACGACTCCTACTTCGTGGTGGGCAGCGGCTCGGGCGGCGACCGACCCCCGATCAGCGACACCGTGATCGCCTACCCCCTCGACAGCGCCGCACTGCAGAACTCCGACGTCCAGCCACTGTGGATCTCACGACACTTCGACAGCATCTACTCACTCGCCGTCACCGAGGTCGCCGTCTACGCCGGTGGTCACTTCCAGTTCATCGAGTCCCCGACCTCCAACGACCCGTGGCCCGGTCTCGACAACGTCGGCTACGGCACCGGGCAGGGACTTTCCGGCTACGGCCTGGGCGACCAGGTGGTCCGGCGTGACCACATCGCCGCCCTCAACCCCGTCGACGGCAAGTCCTTGGAGTGGAACCCGCTCGACGGCTCCAACTCCTTCGAGGGCAACAAGGCCATGGAAGCCACCCCGCGCGGCCTGTTCATCGGCGGAGACGGCATGTTCCAGGGCGGAGTCCGCACCGGCCGGGTGGCGTTCTACGACTTCGACAGCGTGGCCAACCCGCCGGCACTACCGGACACCACCATCCTGACCCCGATCGAGGGCCGCGTGGTCCAGAACAGCACCGAGTTCGAGATCACCGGCACCGCACGGGTCGCCACCGGCACCGTCGGCCGGGTCCAGGTGCAGGTCCAGAGCCGGGGCAACAACCAGTCTCTCCAGGACGACGGCACCTCGTTCACCACGTTCGCCAACACCGCCAACACGCTCAACGCCACGATCGACCCGGGCACCGGGACGACCCGCACCTGGCGGGTCACCGTCCCGGCGACCAGCATCACCATCAACCGCAGCCTGCTGGTCTCGGCGCAGGCGTTCACCGCGGCCACCGGAGGCACGGGCGACACGACCAGGGCGACCAAGAGGTTCGAGTCGTTCGGCCTCGACGACGAGACCCCTGAGACCAGGATCACCGGTCCGGGCGGGATCCAGACCTCCACCTCGTTCACCGTGACCGGGACCGCCACAGACGACGTCGGCGTCAACTCGATCACCCTCTTCTTCCAGGACGAGCAGGGCCGCTACCTGCAGAACGACGGCACCGTCGACGACGTCTACAACACCTTCCGTGTCACCCCGGACGTCATCGGCGCCCCCGACGCCAACTGGTCCTACGACGTGACGGTCCCCAGCGAAGGCGTGTGGCGCGGTGGCGCCACGGCGGTCGACACCGCCGGGCAGGCCGACCTGCGCAGCTCCACTCGGAACTGGCGCATCGACTCCTCCGCCGTCACGCCGACAGTCACCATCACCGACCCGGTGCCGATGACCCCGCCGTTTCCCGCACCGACTGTCACGGTCGAGCCCGGTGGACCGATGACGTTCGCCGGCACGGCCGCCGACGACGACGGGCTCAGGGACGTCGAGATCACGCTGCGCAACACCTCCACCGGCGAGAACCTCGGCTCCGACGGCACCTGGGGGGTCGGCGTCTCGGCCAGGACCTACCGGATCTCGCCGGTCGACATCAGCGGCTCGACGTACGACTGGAGCTACACGACGCCGTTCGATCTCTCGCCCGGCACCTACGACTTCACCGTGCGCGCCACCGACGACGAGGAACTGTCGACCTCGCGGAACAACCGCGGCTCGCTCACCATCAACGCGCAGATCCCCGGTGACCTGCCGCCGAACGGCGACCTGTCGTTCACTGCTCCTACGGATGAGTCACTGACGGTCGACCTCGCGGGCACCGCCAGCGACGACATCGGCGTGGCAAGCGTGCGGGTGTCCCTGCAGGAACGCAACACCGGTCGGTACCTGCAGGCCGATGGCTCCCTGGGAGCGGCACTCGTCTGGCGCGAAGCCGCCCTGGATCCGGCCGACGCACCATCCACGGCGTGGTCGTTGCCGACCATCACGCTGCCCAGCGGGGGCAGCTGGCGCTTCACCGTGCTGGCCTTCGACTCGCGCGGCCAGCAGGATCCCAGTGCGGCGACGGCGACCTACGAGGCCTATCCGGATGACGACGCACCGTCTCTGTCGGACACGCTACGACAGCCGCAGAGCGGCGCATCCTTCGACCAGGGCAGGATCGTCGTGAACGGACGCGCGGAGGACGCGACCAACGGTAATCCCAGCATCGCCAGGGTCGAGGTGGCGGTCGTCAACGCCCTCGGTCAGTACATGAGCTCAGCGGGCACGTTCACGAGCACGAACCCCAGCTACCGCACGGCATTCCTCAACAGCCCGGGCAGCGCCGGCTCGAACTACGCCTACACGACGCCGGTCATCCCGGCCGGCGCCTACAGCGTGCTCGTGCGCCCCGTTGATGCCTACGGCCAGGTGGGCGAGGAACGCACGTCGACCGACGTGACCGTCACACACCCGTCGAACCAACCGCCGGTGGCGAGCTTCACCTACTCCTGCGAGGAGAACGTCTGCGTCTTCGACGGTCGTGGCTCTAGCGACGAGAGCCCTGGATCGCTCACCTACTCCTGGGACTTCGGTGGTCAGGGCACCGCGAGCGGGCCGCTGCCCACGAAGACCTTCACCGCCCCAGGCACCTTCCCGGTGACCCTGACGGTGAAGGACGAGTGGACGGTCACCGACACCTCGGAGGCCCAGGACGTGACGGTCGTCGAGCCGCCGGGAAACAGCGCCCCGATCCCGACGTTCGCGGAGAACTGCATCGACCTGACCTGCTCGGTGAGCAGCGCCGACAGCACGGACCCGGACGGTGACTCGATCACCTACGTGTGGAGCTGGGACGACGGGACCGCCGACACGGTGACCACCTCGACGAACGTCCAGACCCACACCTACGCCGGGGCCGGCAGCTACACGATCCGGCTCACCGCCACGGACGGTTGGGGCAACTCGGCCTCGACCACCCGCACGGTGAGCACGAGCGACCCGTGAGTGGGTGGCGGCTGAGCTAGGAGCTGGTGTCGCGTCGCTGTCGGCTCTGGCGAGGTTCCGTGCGGTTCTTGGCGTCGGAGAGCTGGCGGATCAGGTCGTCACGGACCTCGGTCAGCGCCTGGTCGAGGGGAACCCTGCTCGAGGTCGCCACCACCCGCTCGGTGCTGGCGATCCACCCCTCCAGGGTGGTCTTCTGATCCGCGCCGTCCCGCTCCTTCACGTGCAGCACGAGCTCGACCTCCGCCGCCGGGTAGGAACGCAGCCGTGCGTCGAGCGGGGCGAAGCGCTCCAGCACGTGGGCCCGCTCCGAGGCGGCGAGGCCGCTGCCCAGCCGCAGGCACGCCTCGACTGTTGCGTGATCATCTGAGTCGTTCATGGGTTCTCCCGCTCGTCGTCTGACGTGGACCTGATGAGTTCACCGTACGCACCGGGCCACACCGACGGCAGACGAGCACCGGATCGGCCGGCCACGGGGCCGGGGTAGGCTGATTGACGTCGCATCAACGCGATCTGGTCGGTGGCTACGACCCCCCTCGACCGCCCCGTTTCGGGCGCTCAGAGTCACGGAGGTTGGACATGGTGTGGTGGGGATGGCTGGTCCTGGCCGTGGTCGTCGCGATCATCGCGGTCGGCGCACTGCTCGCGGTGCAGGCGCACCGTCGCCGCGGCGGAGTGATCGTGGATCCTGCTCAGCCCCCGGGCACCGGTGACGGCGGGGCCGGCCGATGAGCCGGCTGATGCGCGCCTCTGACGTGTCGGGGCGGCCGGTCGTCACCCTCGCCGGTGAGGACGTCGCGCAGATCAAGGACATCGTCTACTCCGGCGCCGGTGGTGTGGTGGGTGGTTTCACCCTGGCCGGACGACGACGCTTCTCCGGACCGCTCAAGGTGGCCCTGTCCTGGTCCTCGGTCATGGCCCTGGGCCCGGATGCGGTGATGATCCGCGATGCGGAGGTCCTGGAGCCCACCGCCGGTGTGCTGGATCGCTCCGCCGCCTCGGGCGGCTCGGGCGGTGACGTGCTGGGATCGCAGGTCCTCACCGACACCGGCACCGAGCTGGGCAAGGTCGTCGACGTGATCGTCGAGGTGACCGAGCAGGCCGGGGTGAAGTGCTCCGTGGTCGGCTACGAGATCGAGGCCTCGAGCGAGTTGGGCACCCAGGGCGTGAAGGTCTTCTTGCCCCTGCCCGACACGATCGCCGCGTCGGGGAAGCACCTGATGGTGCCGCCCAGCGCCAAGGACTTCGTGGCCCACGACCTCGCCGGGTTCGGCGCGGCCATGCAGGCGTTCCGCGACCAGCTGGAAGGAACCACCTGATGCTGTTCACGGAAGTCCTGGGACGCAAGGTCGTGAGCACCAGCACAGCGGAGACCGTCGGCCTGGTCGCGCATCTGGTCGTGGACCCCAAGTC
Organism: uncultured Actinomycetota bacterium; assembly: GCA_963807335.1. Lineage (GTDB taxonomy): Bacteria > Actinomycetota > Actinomycetes > Propionibacteriales > Nocardioidaceae > Nocardioides. The sequence goes on along the minus strand of CAWEBT010000005.1, from coordinate 430,708 downwards.
GCAGTCGGTGGTGGCGCTGGACCTGAAGAAGACCGCCAGCGGAGACATCCTCCTGTGGACCAACGTCGCGGCGTTCGGCACCGACGCGGTCACGGTCGCTGCTGCCGAAGCCGTCACCGACACCAACGAGGTGGTCGCCGAGCTGTCGGGCAAGGACCGGCGGGTGCTCGGGAAGCGGCTCCTGACCACGGCCGGGCAGGAGCTCGGTGCGGTCACCGACGTCGACTTCGACCCGGCCACCGGCCGGGTCACCTCCGTGCTGGCGCCAAGCGGCGCAGTGGCCGGCGACCGCCTGATCGGCATCGGCTCGTACGCCGTCGTCGTGCGCGATCCCGCCTAGTCGCCGTTCGACGGATGCCCTCGGTCAGCCGGGTGTCCTGCTGCCTGCCGGGTCTATCGACGGCTCCCGGCCAGCCGCATCCGCTCGAGTGAGGCCCGCGCCCCCTCGGGCATGCCGGCCGACGCACGGCTGCGGCCTGCCGGGGCGAGAGCCGACCCCGGACGGCTGCCGGTGTAGAGCCACGCGTCGAAGAGGTCGTCGAGCTGCTGCCCGGACGTTTGCTCCGCCAGGGCGATGAGCTCCGGGATCGTCCCGTTGCCGTCGGCCGCCGCCCACCTGCGCAGGATCGAGAAGAAGGCGTCGTCACCGACCGCCTCCCGCAGCGCGTGGACCGTCATGGCGCCGCGGAGGTAGACCTCGCCGTCGAAGAGGTGATCGGGTCCCGGATCACCGATCGTCAGCTCCCAGAACGGATCGTCCGGCGCGAACACGTCGTTGTAGAAGAAGCTGAAGATCTCGTCGGCCGTGCCGAGTCCCTCGCGCTCCGACCAGAGCCACTCGGCGTACGTCGCGAAGCCCTCGTTCAGCCAGATGTCGGCCCACCGACCGACGGCGACACTGTTGCCGTACCACTGGTGCGCCAGCTCGTGCACCACGACGCTCTCGTCCTGGCCGAACTCCCAGAAGACCGGCGAGTAGACCGGCCGCGTCTGGTTCTCCAGTGCGAACCCGGTGTCGTAGTCGTCGACCACGCCACCGGCTGCACTGAACGGGTAGGGCCCGAAGTGCGAGGACAGGAACGCGATGATCTCCGGCTGACGGGCGAGTGACGCCCGGGCCCGCTCGCCGACCGAGCCGAGGAGCAGACCTGCCGTCGCGGTCCAGTCGTTCTCGTTGGGCGCACTGCCCTCGGGGGCTCCGGGGACCTGCCAGCCGTCCATCGGATCGGCGTCCGCCTCGAAGGAGGTGCTGCCCTCCCCCGTCGACACACTGATGTCGTCGACGAAGACGCCCGGCGCCTGGACGAAGTCGTCGCTGACGTAGCTGATGGAGACCTCGACCTGCTTCCCCGCGTACGGCGCGAGGTCGACCTGCCACTGCTCGTAACCCTCCGAGGCACCCGTCGCCGCCCACCAGTCCCCGGTGGTCCCCGACGGGGAGCAGGTCCCGTCGCCGTTGTCGGTCTGGTAGCTCGTCAGGGCCGGGTGGAGCCCGAGCCAGAACGGGCAGCTGAACCCGGTGTCCTGAGTGGCGTGACCGTTGAGGTCGCGCAGCGTCGTCCAGTCGTCGGCGCCCACGGTGCGCGCCTCGACGAACAGGTAGTCCCACGGTTCCTCGATCGAGCGATCGGTCCAGAAGGACAGGTCAGCGCCCTCAGGCGGCACCGTCAGCACCCGACTCAGCCGCTTGTACGACTCGCCGTCGCCGGTCCGGTCCGACCAGGCGTAGCGATCCCCTGTCCTGGGCTGCGGCGTGGGGTCCACCAACAGGTCGGGGTCGATCGCGTCCCAGTAGCGCAGCCCGCCGGCGCGGTAGGCGTCGACGTCGAACTCGCCGATCGAGACCGTCGCCAGGTAGCTCGCCATCGGCTCCCGGGACCGCCACGTCCACGACGTCTCGTCGCCGCGGGTGCGCCTGCTCGCGAGCACCCCGTTGCCGATCGCCTCGAGACCCTTGGGCACCGTCATCCGCACGGTGTACGACGCCTTGTCAGTGGGGTGGTCGTTGGCCGGGAACCAGGTCGACGCCACGTGCGGCTCCCCCAGGATCAGCGCCCCGTCGTCGGTCGGGATCACCCCGACCTCCTCGCCGAACAGCTCGACCGGCACCGGGACGCCGTCGTACGCCACGACGGTGACGAAACGATGGCCGTCTCGGATCCCGTGCTTCGGCGCGACGACCAGCTCGCCGTCGGAGCGCCACCATCCGGCCCGCTTGCCGTCCACCGTCACCGAACGGACCCTGAGCCCGTCGAGGTCGAGGTTGAAGCGCGACAGGTCCTGGGTCGCCCTGGCCCGGATCCGGGCGACGCCGGAGAGCACATCGGTCGCCGGCTCGTAGTCGAGGTCCAGCCCGTAGTGCCTGACGTCGTACCCGCCGTTGCCGTCCATCGGGAAGTAGGCGTCGCCGACGCCCGGCGCCCCGGGGGTGAAACCGCCCGGGTGACCGGCTGAGGCTGAGGTCGCCACGAGACCTGGCCCGAGGAGCAGAACGGCGGCGGCAGCGATCTTGGATCGACGGTTCATCTCGGCCTCCTGGCCCACGTGTCAAGGACGTGGCGGGCGCGGCTCGAGGCGTCACGGCGATGGCGCGTGCTCTGCCTCCGCACACCGGCGGATGACCAGGGGGTCGACAACTCGCGTCGCCTCGCGCCCGTCGCCGGCGAACGCTACTCGCGGCTCGGGTCGGGCGACAAGCCCAATAACGGGTACCCGGGCGGGCGCGTCGCGAGCGAAACCACTCACCTCGGCCGGCTGCCGGCCGATGACCTGACTGTCAGCTGCCGGTCGGCACAGTCCAGCGAAAGGAGCCCGCATCACCGCGGGCCACCCATGAGCCTCTCCACCAGCGCCCTGTCCCGAAACCTGTCCCGGGTGCGCAGGACCATCGTGATCGCCGCCCTGGCCGCGGCCGGACCCGCCTTCCTCGGCACCCACGCCGTGATCGGCTCCGCAGTCGCGGCGGTCCCCGATGCCCGCCTCCCTGCGAAGGCGGCGGCCGCCGAGGTGTGGCAGGTGCCGCAGAAGGCGCACCCGGCCAACGCGTCGAACCCGCTTGCTGACCGCGTCTGGGGTGTCTACGAAGGACCCCAGGACCAGGTGTGGGCGCCGTACCGGGCAGCGACCGGCGTCGAGAAGGACCTCATCGGCAAGATCGCGCTGCGTCCACGCACCAAGTGGTTCGGCTCCTACCTGGCCGACAACAAGGTGTTCAGCTCGGTCACCGACTACATCCGCTCGTCCCAGGACGGCGACCCGACCGCCCTCGTGCAGATGGCCGTCTTCCGGATGAAGCCCTGGGAGCACGAGGCCTGCACCCGCCGGTCCACGCCTGCCGAGAAGGCCTCCTACAAGACGTGGATCGACAATCTCGCCTCCGCCATCGCGGCGACGCCCACCCTCGTGGTGATGCAGCCCGACGGGCCGTTCTTGTGGTGCGCCCCCGACAAGGGCGCCAAGTCCAAGCTGCTCACCTACGCCACCCAGACGCTCAGCGCCCTGCCGGCCACGTCGGTCTACATCGACGCGGGTGCCGCCGACTGGTGCGAGAACGGCAAGGGCGCCGACCCCGAGCGGTGCGCCGCCATCCTCAAGCGGACCGGCATCCGGTACGCCCGCGGCTTCGCCCTCGACTCCACCCACTACACCGGCCCGTCGCAGAACATCAACCACGGCACGAACATCGTCAAGATCCTCGCCCGCGACGGGTACGGCACCAAGCACTTCATCATCGACACCGCCAAGTCCGGCCAGCCGACGAACTGGCTCGACATGATCCCGTCCAAGAAGGGCGGCCTCAACGACGACGCCCGCACGTGCAAGCGACCCGGCATGCGACGCTGCGTCACCCTCGGCATCCCACCGACCGTCAACGTCGCCGACCCGCAGTGGGGCCTGTCCGACGCCGACAGGGGGCTCGCCGCGAAGAACGTGGACGGGTTCGTCTGGTTCGGCCGACCGTGGCTGTACAAGCAGGCCGACCCGTTCGTGAAGCAGCGGGCGCTCGACATGGGCAGGAGCACCCCCTGGCCCGGTCCCGTGCTCACCTACTGATCAGGTGAGTCCCTGCTGCCCCGGGTCGTAGGCGCACGGACTGCGGCAGATGCGGCCACTCCACGAGCAATCTGTGAACGGCCGGGAGGCTAGTCCTGGTTGCCCACGTCGAGGGCATCTCGATACGCGATGACGGCGGCCACTCGGCGGTGAACCTCGGGGCCCTCCGGAAGATCGAGTTTCCGGAAGATCGACGTTGCGTGCTTCTCGACCGACGACAGCGAGAGATGCATCGTCCGGGCAATCACCGGGTTGGCCATGCCCTCAGCCATCGCCGTGAGGACCGTCAATTCGCGCGGCGTGAGTCGGGCCAGTAGGCCCCGCGGCACAGGGGGTCGGGTCCGACGAGCAAGCCGGTCGCGGACCTCGGTTAGGTCGGATGACAGTGCGTCGAGGCGCCGTACGACGGGGCCGAACGCCAGCGCCAGGGGGAACACCGGAGCTCCGAGCAAGAACAGTGCGGTGACCGCGCCCTGCTGGTCGGGGCCGAGCAGCGTCCCGGCGACCGCGAGTGCCGAGATGAGGGCAAGCCCGGCGATCGGCCACCGCATCGCAGCACGATCGTCCGCAGCGGCGCGCCGGTAGCGCACCGCGAACGTGACCACCGCGAGCACCGGAAGCAGCAACAACGGCGCAGCTGCGACGCCAGCGAGGGCTTCAGGAAGGATGTGGGCTAGCGGGCCGAGCTCGCGCTTGTCGTCGACCAACGCGGGTGTGGGGCCGGATACGGCGGCCAGCAGGGGGCCAGTGACGCCGAGCGCCCCAGCGGCGGCGACCAGCGTGGTCGAGGGGCGCTGGGTCGGGTAGCTCGCCGCGAGCCAGACCAGGGCGACGAAGCCGCCCAGGAACAGCCACTGCGAGACCAGGTGGATCCAGTCGGCGGCCGCGCCACCGGTGGTCAGCGCCTGGTTCGCACCGAGGAACGCCAGGAGGTGCGAGCAGCCGACAGCGACCAACCCGCCCACCACACGCGGGGGCGTACCGAGGCGAAAGCCGATCAGGCCCGCCCCGAGGAAGCACGCCGGCAGAACGAGGATCTCCAGCACGCCACCATTCTCGCTCCGGCAACGGCTCACCGCCCTGCGGTCGACCGTAATGCTCAGTCCTTGCGGTCGACCACGTAGTCGCGGGCGGTGGGGATCCCTAGCGTCGACGGCGTCCCCTACCCGCCGTCCGAAAGGCAACTGTCATGACCGGAATTCAGCGAACCTCGCAGGGACTCATGGTGGTCTTCGGCCTGCTCATGATTGTCTTCCTGGCCTCCGTCTACGCCGACACCAGTGAGCGGCGATTCCCCGACGACGCGAAGGCCCTCATCGCCAGCGCAGGCGTGGCACTCGGAATCGTCGTGATCGCACTCGCCACCGCCGGGATCAACTCCGGTGAGCGCTGGGCCTGGCTCGCGCTGTGGGTGCTGCCGGCGTTCTTCCTCGCCCATTCCATCCTGTTGGGCACGTGGATCCCTGACGGTGTCTTCGCCGTGCTCAGCGTTGGAGCGCTCGTCGTGACGCGCCCGCGCTATGGGACGAGCAGCTAGCCGCTCGCGCACCCGCGGATCAAACCGACGGCGGGCCCGGGTACCCCTCAAGTGTTGAGCTCACTCGCACCCGCCCGACCATCGGCATCAGAGTGCGTGCGCGCGAGTCCGGCGTCGTCCCGCCCAACAGGGACACCTACTGAGAGCGCGGCGGGACTGGCTATACCTCGGCGTCGTCGGCGTCGTCGTCCTCGAGCTCGCCGTCAGCCGATCCCTCGAGCTGGTCGATGAGGTCGTCGGACTCGGTCAGGAAGTCCTCAGCGGCCGAGAGGGCGGCCTTGCCGGTGAACGCCGTCACCGTCAGGAGCCGCGCGACGGCTGCGTCGATCAGCGCGAGGACCGGCGAGACGTCGTCCTCGCCCTCGACGTACCAGGCGTTCTCGTCGGCCCACTCCAACAGGTCGGCGGCGTCCTTGTAGTTCTCGACGCGCATGCCGGCGAGCGGCGCCATCACCTTGGCGAGCTGGACCACGGACTTCGCGGCCTCGGCACGGTTCGAGATGGCAACCAGGGCCGCACGGTCCGCAGCGATGTGCGCCTTCAGGGCCGCCATCGCGTCCACGTCACCGATGACGCTGAACTCATAGTCGGCGAGGTACTTGGGGAGCTTGTTCAGCTGGGCGACCCGGCTCGCCACGAGCGCGGCCGCGGCGCTCCTCTTGGCCGCAAGCTCCTTGGTCGTACGGACGTTCTTGGACTTGGACTTCTTGCCCGGGGCCTTCTTCTCGTGCTTCTTGTCCCCATGACCGACCTTGGTCGAGGTGGCGGTGGCCGGGGAGCCGGCCATGGTCGCGGGAGCCGCGACGCCGACGAGGGCGAGTGCTGCGGTCGTGGCGACGAGTGCGCGGGTACATCGGTTCATGTTCTTCGGCTTCCGGTCGGTGAGGTGAGTCGCTTCACCGTCCCGAGCGGCTCCGCGGAGATTACCGCCGGGCCGCGCTGCGCGTGCTCGTTCTCGGCAAGTCACGACGGCTGGCCAGACCACTCCCCTGAGAACCCAGTCAGGGCAGCCGGTCAGAGCACCTGGTGGCCGTACATCTCCCCCAGCGGGTCGGCGATGAGCTCGACGCGCGCACCGTCGGGATCCCTGAAGTACACCGACACCCCGCTGTGCACCTCGTGCTCGACACCCGCTTCGGCGAGGCGCTCCACGATGTCGTGCCACCGAGACGGGTCCATCGAGATCGCCACGTGGTGCAGCCCGCCGAGGACCTCGGCGTACGACCCGACGTCGAGTCCCGGGAAGTCGAAGAACGCCAGCAGGTTCTCGTTGCCGATGTCGAAGAAGAAGTGCGACGAACCGGGATAGTCGCGGTTCTCGATCAGCTCGGTCAGCGGGAAGCCGAGGAGGTCCTGGTAGAACCGGACCGTCGTCTCCACGTCGCTGCTGATCAGCGCCGTGTGGTGCAGTCCCCTGGCCGTGGACGCGGGTCGCTGCCCGACCGGGCGCAGGTACGCCTCGCGGATCCGGGCTCGCGCGGTCTCGAGGTCCGGTCGGCCGGGCTCCGGCTGGTTGTCCTGGGTGGTGGTCATGGGGCTCCTCGGCTCTCGAGACGGCTGCGCCACTCTTCAGCCAGAATGGCGTAGCCCAGGCCATCGAGCCACTCCCCGGACCGGTGGAGCGACTCGGCGACCGCGTGCAGCTCTCGGCGCATGCCGACCCGCTCCATGAGACGCCACGACGTCTCGTTGGCGGCGAAGCAGTTGGCCACCACGCGGCGCAGCCGAAGGTGCTCGAAGCAGATCCGGATCAGCTCGCCGACGGCCTCGGTGGCGTAGCCGTGCCCGGCCTGGTCGGGGTGCAGCACCCAGCCCAGCTCGGCCTGGACGCCGCGAGCCTGCTCCTTGACCTCGGACTGGCACCAGGCATCCTCCACACGGAGCATCAGGTCACCGATCACTGTCCCGCGGAGCTCGACCACCAGCGTGGTCGCCAGTCGTGCGGGGTCCACGAACTTGGTGCGGTAGTCCTCGACGGTGCTCGGCGCGCTGGTCAGCCAGCGGCTGACGGACTCCAGACGCCGGAACTGCCAGGTGGCCTCGAGGTCGTCCGCGGTCGCCGGCCGCAGCGACAGCCGGTCGGTGCGGACCGGCCAGGCGACGGCGTCGAGTGGGCTGTCCATGCACCCATGGTGGCAGCGTCGGGTCAGGCGGGCACGGCCACGGGTGCGCAGGTCGGCCCCATCAGGCCTTCCTTGCGCATGACGAGCACGGCGACCGCGATCGTGGTCAGCGCGGCAAGCAGGTTGAGCGACGTCACGGAGATGCCCTTCAAGACGATGAACGTCTCCAGTGGCTGGGACTGCAGGAGCCACAGGGTCATCGTGGCCTTGGCCAGTCCGAGCACCGCCCAGAGGACGGTGAGGTGCCAGAAGAGACGCCGGACCCGCGGTCGCTCGGAGAGCTCGAGGTCCATCGGGTAGAAATCCCCAGCGAGCCGGGCCACCATCGGCCGGGCACTCGAGAGCGACATCAGGAAGAGGGACGCCACCACGCCGTCGCTGATGACCGGCTGGAGGAAGTAGAGCCAGGCGCTGTCGGCCATCAGGGCGAGCGCCGTACGACCCGTCATCAGCAGCGCGCTCAGCAGCAGCAGACCGGACAGGCGTCGGCCGGTGACCGCTCGCCAGGCGATGGCGCCGTACGACCAGCCGAGGGCGGCGAAGATCGCGGGCCAGACGCCGGCGAACAGGAAGAAGGAGTAGAAGAGCACGGCCGGGATGACGCAGGCGATGAGCAGACTCAGCGAGACGCGCCGGACCACCGTGGTCAGGCGCGGACGCTGGGGTGCGGTCGGGGAGCTGACGCTGAGGGTTGCGGTGGTCAACATGGGGGCCGGTCCTGTCGGCTTGCCTGCCGGGCGAGTGAGTCGTTCGCCTCGAAACGACGGCGTGTCCACGACGTCTGGGGCTCCTCGGCTCGTCGACTGTAAGCCTCCGCGACCCTGCCTGTCCGTCGATCGGCGGACTCCCCCGGTGACGCCTCCTAGCCCACCTTGCGGTACTTGCGGTGGATCGTCTGCCGGGTCACGCCGAGCAGGGTGGCGATCTCCTCCCAGGTGAGCCCGGTGTGCCGGCCCTTGCGGACGGCCACCTCCTCGCGCCGCGCCAGGTCGCGCTTGGCCTCGGCGACGGCAGCGAGCTCGCCGATCACTCCCCCGTCGTCGTCGGTGCCGACCGCCGCCCTCATCCTGTCAGCATATGCTGACAGCCCAGAGCTGGCTACAGGTCCAGGTGGGTCGGGCGGCCGGCCAGCAGGGTGGCCGCCGCCCGCGGCGTCCCGCGGGCGGCGATCGCCTCGAGCGGGTCTGCGTCGAGGAGCACCACGTCGCCGAGGCTGCCCTCGGCGAGGGTGTCCTGCCCGTCGGTGCTGGAGGCCAGCGCGAGCGCGGGGGTCACCGCCTCACCGGGGTTCCACGGCTCGGCTCCGGGACCGCCGCGATGCACCGCGGCGGTCATCGCGAGCCACGGGTCGAGGGCGGCGACCGGGGCATCGGAGCCGAAGGCCAGCGAGACGCCGGCCTCGTGCATCGAGCGGAGCAGGAAGCAGCGGTCCGCGCGGTCGGCCCAGATCTGCTCGGTGATCTCGAGGTCGTCGAGGAGGTGGGCGGGCTGGACGCTGGCCGTGACGCCGAGCGCGGCCATCCGCGGCAGGTCCTCGCGGCGTACCAGCTGGGCGTGCTCGATGGTGCCGCGCGCACCGGTCTGCTCGAACGCGTCCAGGGCGATCGACGCGGCGGCGTCGCCGATGGCGTGCACGGCGACCCGCAGGCCGTGGTCGTGGGCGCGGGCGAGCAGGTGCGTGAGCTCGTCCGCGTCGTAGTTCTGCTTGCCGCGGGCCTGGTCTCCGGTGCCGGAGACGTACGGGTCGCAGCAGTAGGCCGTCCTGGTGTTCAGCGAGCCGTCGGAGATGATCTTGAGCGGTCCCATCGTGACGAGGCCGGTCTCGTCGAGCACCTGGCCGCCGCGCAGCCCGGCGCCGATGACCTCGTCGAGACGGTCGGCGTAGGCCGCAGGTCGCACCCGGAGCTGGTCGACGCCGGCCGCCGTACGCACCGGCCAGTCGGCGAAACCGCGACCGAACTCCATGTCTACGATCCCGACGACTCCCTTGACAGCGGCGTCGGCTGCGGCCTCGTGGTAGGCGCGCTCGAGGACGGCGGGGTCCGCGGGCAGCTCGTCGAGCCGGGCGCAGATGTCGAACCACTCGTTCTCCTCGAGCGGTCCGGTGGCCGGCCGGGCGCCGAACGCCTCCAGCGCGCGGGAGTTGAGCCAGCCGTTGTGGACGTCGCCGCTGATGAGTACGACGGGGCGGTCGGCGACCGCGAGGTCCAGCTCCTCGACGGTGGGCTGGCGGGCCCAGCCGGCGGAGCGGAACCCGAACCCGAACACCGCACCCGTCTCGTCCGAGGGCACCGTGCGCAGGTGCTGGATGATCCGCGCGATGACCTCGTCGGGGCTGGTGCTGCCGCCCAGGTCGACCTGGATGCGCGTGCGTGCCCACTGCCCGAGGTGGACGTGCTGGTCCCACAGACCGGGGATCGCCCACCGGCCGTCGGCCTCGATCACCAGCTCGTCCGCTGACGCGCGAAGCCCCATGCCCACCTCGGTCACGACGCCGCCGGCGATCCGGAGGTCGACGGGCTCGCCTCCCGCGGCAGCCGGCGTGCGCACGGGCACCAGGCGCGCCCGGCGGATGAGGGTGGAGGCGGACGGGAGGTTCATCGGTGACGATCATGCCTCGCGACCGGTGCAAGGAAGGCGGCGAGGGCCGTCATCGGCTCCTCGGGGCGGGCTCGGCCATGTGGTCACCGGAGTCGACGGCGCGCCCGGCCCGGGTCGCGCCAGCTCAGCAGCGGCAAAGGCGTGGCGCCCCCTGCGAGGTGCGGACCGTTCGATCAGGGGAGCTTCCGGGAGTCCGCGATCAAACGTGGGAGCCAGCGTGCGTAGCTGGGGTGAGCGAGCCGGAGACCGCCGATCTGGTCAGAGCTGAACCAGCTCAGTCCGTCGTGTTCCTCTGGCGCTGCGTTCACTGGCTCCCCGACCCATCGGGTCACGAGGAAAGCGTGAGCGCGGAGCCTCGGATCATCGATCGCGACCTCCACCGGCCGCAGCTCCGAGATCTCGACGGCGATCTCCTCGCGGCACTCCCGCAAGACAGCGTCTCTCGGACTCTCACCGCTTTCCACGTGGCCTCCGACCAGGTCCCAGCAGTCCGGGTACCAGCGCCGCGCGGGGTGTCGGTGAGCCAGGAGCAGGCTCCCGTCCCTGACCAGCGCCGCGATGGCGATCTCGTCTGTCATGGTCCACCTCCGGCCGAGCAGCCTATTCACGCCCGTGAGCCAGAGGTCCTTGCCCAGGACCGGGTGCGGCACGGGCCACATGGTCTTGTGTCCGCGGGTCGCCCTCGCAGCCAGTTAAAGTTCCCGATGATCGAGGAGGTCGTACCGGTTCTCCGCGTTGCTGACGCAGCGCGGGCTGTCGCCTGGTATCGCCGGCTGGCGTTCATCAAGGAGTGGGAGCACCAGTTCGAGCCCGGCTTCCCCTGGTTCGTCTCCGTGGCGCGCGGGAATGTCCGGCTCTACCTCTCGGAGCACAAGGGTGACGCCCGGCCGAACACCTTGATCCACCTCTATGTCACGGACATCGACGCGGTCTCCGGCGAGTTTGGGATCCCCGTCGACGAAGAGGGGCTTGCCGGGCGGGAGTGCGAGCTCGTAGACCCCGATGGCAATCGGCTGCGCGTCGCCACCCCCCGCTCCTGACCACAACGCACGGCCGACGGCTGTCCGGTGCTGGATCGGCACCTTCGATCAGCGGTCCAAAGTCTGGTCAACCAGGCGCGACATTGCCGGCATAGAGTTGCCGTATGCGGGCGGTCGTGATCTATGAGTCAATGTTCGGCGACAACCAGCAGGTGGCGCGGGCCATCGCGGCTGGGCTGATCGAGGCGGGGGTTGCCGCCGAGGCGATCGAGGTGGGTACCGCCCCGACTGCGATCGGCTCGGACGCCGACCTCCTCGTCGTGGGGTCGCCCAACCACGCCTGGAGCATGCCGAGACCCAACACTCGTGAGAACGCCGAGGCGCAGGCGGACATCCCGCTGGTCAGCCAGGGGATCGGGGTGCGCGAGTGGCTCGGAAGCGCCTCCCTCATCCCCGGGCTGCGGACGGTCGCCTATGACACCCGCGGCTCGCATCCCAAGGTGGTCGTGGCGATGGACCATGCTTCGAAGAGCATCGAGAAGGGCCTGGCGAAGCTCGGAGGGACGCGACTGGCGCCCGCCGAGCACTTCCGGGTGGCGGGCATGAAGGGCCCGCTGGAGCCCGGCGAGGCTGAGCGCGCGCACGCCTGGGGCGTGACCCTGGCCGGCCTGCTGACAGGCTAGGGCGGGGCGGCTTCAGGCCGAACCGATGGTGAGCCTCGAGGGGCACCGTGAGCGGTGATGGGGGTCCGAGATCTCTGACGGCGAGCAGATCGGAGCGAGACCGTCGGGTCCGAGAGCTCGGGCACCTCCTGATGAGCCTCGCCCTGGCGCTTCTCGCTCCGGTGTTCGTCCGGAGGAACAGGTCGAGCGGGCGATCCGCTGGGTGTTCTTGCTGAACCTTGTAGCAGTGGTCGGCGCGCTCGTGGCCGTGTCGCGGCGCGCCACCGTCCACTCCTGACATGCCGCAGGCGCGCCGGTGCCCCGCTGCAGTGCCACGGAATGATGCGACAGCCTTGCGACAGTCGATCAGCTGTCCACAGTCTGGTCTGCACGCCTGGATCCGGCCCGGAAATGTCGGTGGTCGCTGGTTGGCTTCTCGTATGGCGATCACCACGAGCGAGCTTCCCGACACCGCGTCCGCGGTGCTCGCGTACGCGCGGTCTCGTCGCGACACTGCGGATCGTGCGGAGGCTGAGCTGCTGGTCGCGGCGTGTGCGTGGGCGGACCTGCACCCGGCCGATCGGTCGAGTCTGCGGCGGCGTTCGTCATCCCCGGTGGTGGCGAGCACGAGGAGCCGGTCGCCGGTGTGGGTGCGCCGTTGGTGGCGGAGTTCTGCATCAGCGAGCTCGGTGCCGTCCTCGGGATCTCGACGGTGTCGGCGAAGCGCCTGGTCGGGCAGGCCCTCGAGCTGCGACACCGGCTGCCGCGGTTGTGGCGCCGGGTGCAGGCCGGTGACCTGCCGGCCTGGCGGGCGCAGGCGGGTCGCGGAGACCACCATCCACGCCGACCTGTCCCGGAGGCGGCGGCGTACGTCGACGCCCAGCTCGCGCCGTTCGCGCACCGCACGTCCGCCACCGCGGTGGACCGGCTCGTCGACGCCGCGATCGCAAGGTTCGACCCCGCCGGCGCCGCGCTGGAAGCAGCCCGCGGCGCGGACGGTCGGCACGTCACCATCGAGGAGGAGCAGGTCTCCTTCGCCGGCACCATGACGGTGACCGCGGAGCTCGACCTCGCCGACGCCCTCGACCTGGCCGCCGCCGTCACCCACGGTGCCGAGCAGCTCAAGGCGCTCGGGTCCGACGAGACCCTGGACGCCCGCCGGGCCGCCGCGGTCGGCGAGATGGCCCGGGCGCAGCTCGCCTTGCCGCTGGCTGCGGAGGGCGCGGCCGGCCGGCAGGTCGTCCTGCACGTCCACCTGACCGAGGGCGACCCGGTCGCCCGGCTCGAGCGCGGCACCCTCGCCACCCTCGACCAGGTCCAGCACTGGTGCACCCAGTCCCGCACCCAGGTGGTCGTGAAGCCGGTCCTCGACCTCAACGAGCACATCATCTGCGACGGCTACCAACCCTCACCCCGACTCCGCGACCAGGTCATCTCTCCGCGACCAGCGCTGCGTTTTCCCGTGGTGCACCCGGAACTCAAGGTCCTGCGACCTCGACCACATCGTCCCCTGGGAGCAGGGCGGCGAGACCACGACAGCCAACCTCGCCGCGCTCTGCCGGCGACATCACCGCCTCAAGACCCACACCGCCTGGCGATACGAGCGCACCGGCCCCGCGACGTACCAGTGGACCAGCCCGCACGGCCACCGGTTCATCACCGACCCGACCGGCACCGACCCCGGTTGACCACCCGCGCCTGTCGGCGCCAGCACCTACCGTGTGGACCGTGGATGTGCCACCCGACGTCGTCGCGCGATTGCGCGCGATCTGCGACCCGCTACCCGGCGCCTACGAGGAGGCCGCGTGGGCAGGCATCCGGTTCCGGGTGCGTGGGCGTACCTTCGTGCACTGCGTGGCCATCGCCGACGGTCGGCCGCCCGCCTTCTCGCGCCACGCCGGCACCCGCGGCCCGGTGCTGACCTTGACCTTCGAGTCCGAGGGTGAGGAGCTGCTCGCGCTGCGCAGCAGCGGCCACCCGTTCTGGATCCCGCCCTGGCGCACGAGCGTGGTGGGCATGTTCGTGGACGGCGACACCGACTGGGCGGAGGTCGGCGAGCTGGTGACCGAGAGCTACTGCGTGCAGGCACCGAAGAGGCTGCGCGCCCAGGTGCGCGGCTGAGCTCGCGAGGTCAGGCTGCGTCCACGTTCTCCAGCACCACGGCCAGGGCCTGGCCGACCCCGATGCAGATCGCGGCGACACCCCAGCGGTCGCCGCTCTCGCGGAGCCGGTGGGCGAGGGTGCCGAGGATCCGGGCGCCCGAGGCGCCGAGCGGGTGCCCGATCGCGATGGCGCCGCCCTTGGCGTTGACGATCTCCGGGTCGACGTGCCAGGCGTCGACGCAGGCCAGCGACTGCACGGCGAAGGCCTCGTTGAGCTCGACCGCCGAGATGTCGTGCCACGAGATGCCCGCGCGGGAGAGGGCCAGGTTGGCGGCCTCGACGGGGGCGATGCCGAAGCGCTGCGGCTCGAGGGCAGCCGCACCGCGACCGGCGATCCGGGCCAGCGGCGCCCGCCCGATCCGCTCGGAGGCCGACTCCGAGCCGATCAGCAGCGCGGACGCGCCGTCGTTCAACGGGGACGCGTTGCCCGGGGTGATCGTGCCGTCCGTGCGGAACGACGGCTTGAGGGCACCGAGGGACTCCACCGTGCTGCCCGGGCGGATGCCCTCGTCGCGGGTCAGGTCGACCCCGTCCACGGCCACGACCAGGTCGTCGTAGAAGCCGGCTTCCCAGGCCGCGTCGGCCAGCTGGTGCGAACGGGCCGCGAACTCGTCCTGGCGCTCGCGCGAGATGGCGTGGCTGTCGGCGATCTGCTCGTTGCACTCGCCGAGCGAGAGGGTCCACTCCTTCGGCATGCGGTCGTTGACCAGCCGCCAGCCCAGGGTGGTGGAGACGGCGGTGACATTGCCGGCCGGGAAGGCGCGGGACGGCTTCGGCAGCACCCACGGTGCGCGGGTCATCGACTCGACTCCCCCGGCCACGACCACGTCGGCGTCTCCGGTCTCGACGGTGCGCGACGCCATCATCGCCGCGTCGAGACTCGAACCGCAGAGCCGGTTGACGGTGGTCGCCGGCACGGTGACGGGCAGGCCGGCGAGCAGCACGGCCATCCGCCCGACGTTGCGGTTGTCCTCGCCGGCTCCGTTGGCGTTGCCCCACACCACCTCGTCGACGGCGGTCGAGTCGAGGCCGGGTGCCTTGTCGAGCACGCCGCGGAGTGCGGTCGCGGCCAGGTCGTCGGGGCGTACGTCGGCCAGGGCGCCACCGAAGCGGCCGAACGGCGTGCGCACGGCGGCGTACACGAAGGAGCCGGTCATGATTCGTCCTCTTCCTCTGCTGAGTCGTCTGCCCAGACCTGCTGCGCGATCCGGAACGCCGTGTTGGCGTCGGGGACCCCGCAGTAGATGGCGGTCTGGAGCAGCAGCTCCTTGATCTCGTCGACCGTGAGGCCGTTGGTGCGCGCCGCGCGCAGGTGCAGCGCGAGCTCCTCGTGGTGTCCGCGCGCGACCAGGGCGGTGAGCGTGATGAGCGAGCGGCTGCGCCGGTCGAGGCCGGGCCGGGTCCAGATGCTGCCCCACGCGTACGTCGTGATGAGCTGCTGGAACTCGGCGGTCAGGTCGGTCGCGGCCGCCGTCGCCCGGTCGACGTACGCGTCGCCCAGCACCTCGCGGCGGACGTTCAGGCCGGCGGCGTGCACCTCGCGCAGCGTGCGCGTCTGCCCGTCCGGCGGGTCGAGCGGCTCCCCCAGCGCGAGGTGGCGGATCAGCCGGGCCACCAGTTCGGGCGCCTCGGCCGGGGCCAGGTGGGCGACGTCGGCCAGCTCCACCAGCCGCCCGTCCTTCACGCCGTCGGCGATCTCGCGGAGCTTGTCCGGCGGGGTGGCGACGTCCTGGGAGCCGGCGACGGCGAGCACCGGAGCGGTGATCTCCGGCAGCCGTTCGCGAACGTCGAACTCCGAGAGCGCACCGCAGACCTGCACGTAGCCCTCGTCGTCGGCGTCCTGCAGGGCCTGCAACAACGCCGACGCCCGGGCTGGCTCTCGTTCGACGAAGCCGGGGCCGAACCACCGCTCGGCCGATCCGCCCACCATCACCGGCGTGCCCGAGGCACGCACCTGGCCGATCCGGGCGCTCCAGATCGCGGGATCGGCGATCTGGGCGCCGGTGCACAGCAGCACGGCGGTGGAGACGCGGTCGGGCGCATCGAGCAACAGCTGAAGGCCGACCGCACCACCGACGGAGTCCCCGGCGTAGTCGAAGGGCTCGGTGGGGTCGCCGCGCTCCTCGAGCACCGCGTCGACCACGCGCAGCACGCCGGCCGCCAGCTCGGCCATCGTGAACGGCTCGTCGTGCACCGACCGGTTGTGGCCGTGGCCGGGCAGGTCCCACGCCACCACGTCGAAGACGTCGGTCAGCCCGGCGGCACACGCCGACCACAGGCTCGTGGCCGAGGTGCCCAGGCTCGGCCCGAGCACCAGGAGCGGCAGGTCCGACCGGTTGCGTGCGCCGGTCAGCCGGACCGTGGTGACGGCGGGGATCATGGGTCCTCCTTCGGGGGGTGCGCGGCCTCGTGGGTCGACGCCATCTTGTCGCGATGGACGGGGAGCCCGTCGAGCAGGTCGGCACTCCGGGCCACGAGCCTCAGGTGGCGAGCAGCGCGAGCGAGGCCAGGGCGACGGTCCAGCTCACGAAGCTGCCGACCAGGAAGTACTCGGTCACCTCGTGGATGCCGGGGCCGTTGGCCACCTTGCCCTCCCGGGCGGCGTCACGAGCTGCCTGCAGCTCGGGGAACCGGATCAACCCCTTGGCCGCGACCACGATGCCCGCGGCGGCGACCTGGCCGGCCAGCCCCAGGCCGAGGATGAACAGCCGCTCGAGCGGTCCCAGCAGTCGCCCGCCCTTGAGCTGGGGCAGCGGCAGGTCGTGGGACGTGCTGCCCTTGCGCGGGTTGAGCGTGTGGGTCGCGGCGAGGACCAGCCGCACCAGCACGTTGCCGGTGGAGAGCTGGAGCAGGGTGAGGCCGAGGATCAGCAGCGCGCGGTCGGGAGTCAGGCCACCGATCAGTGGGATCGGCGAGTGGTCGAGCCAGGTCTCCACCCAGCCGCCGGGCGCGCCCGCCGCACCGCCGGCGGCGATCGCGACGGTCACGGCGCCGGCGAAGACGGCCAGCGGCCACCAGGCCGGACCCCTGCCGAAGCCGCGGGTGACCGACCAGCCCCAGAGCAGGACCGCGCCGGCGATCACCAGCAGGGCCACGACGTCGACGACATCGGTGAGGCCCACCGACAGCCCGAGGAGTACGACGACCATGGCGGCCACGCCTTCGGGCGTGAACTTCTGGGGCCGAACCGAGAAGATCAGGTCGGTCAGCCCGAACCCGACCAGCAGCAGCGCCAGCCAGCTCATCGGATCCCCCTCAGCTGTTCGTCCATGGCCATCACGACCCCGATCCCATCGTTGCGCACCCGCTGCGAGACCGCGGACGCCGAGATGCCCTCGGCCCGCGCCAGCCGTTGCTGGGTGTGTCCCGCCAGCAGACCACGCAGCACCGACAGTGAGCGTGCGTCGAGGCGGCCGACGAGATGGTCACGAGCCAGGAGCGCGGCGTTGATCGCGTCCGGCTCCGGGCCGGCGACGTCGGGCACGCGGGCATAGCGGGTCCGGGCCGACCGGGTGCCCGACCGCTTCGCGTCGGCGTGCACGGCCACGATCGCCGCACGCGCGGCCCACCAGCCCGGACCGTCCTCGACCCGGGGTGACTCGGTCAGCACGGCCACCGGGCCCCAGGCGATGCCCTGCCGCGCGTCGCCGTCCGGCAGCAGCGCGAGCCGCAGGCGCAGCGAGGCGGCCAGGGCCGAGCCCACGTCGGCGAACGTGCCCTGGAACTCGTCGCCGGCGATCACCGTGAGGGCCGCCACCGGCGCGAAGGCCGCGTTGACCTCCGCCAGCGACGCCAGGAGCCGGTCGTGCAGACCGGCACGGTCGGCGGCGCGACGGGAGCCGACCAGGTCGCCGATCAGCACTGCTGAAGCCGTCTCCTGCATGGTAACCATATGAAGACGATAACTTACTTTTGACGAAGTGAACCCAGGCGCTTCACTTTGCCGAGAACGCGTCGGACCGGGCTGCGGTCCAGGCGGTCCTGAGCCCGACGAGCCGCGGTCCGGGCGGTCCGCGCCTGCGCCTGCGCGTCGGTGAGCTGGTCGAGCAGCGCGTCGAACATGGTCGGCAGCCCCGTCTCGCCGAGCAGCCTGGCCGGCGCGGCAGTCCCGCGACGGACGATCCACACCGGCTCGTCCTCCTCGACACGCAGCCACGCACACATGTCGGCACCGAGCACCTCCAGCGGGGTGACCCGCTGGAAGGTCAGGCCGGCGTCGTGGAGCCGGTCCTCGAAGTCGTCGCCGTACCACCGCACGTGGTCGCGCTGCCCGAACCGCTCCTTGCGCTCCTCGGGCGTGGTGTCGACGTCCTCATCGGTCACGGTGCCGAAGCGGATCGGCACCTGCACCAGGGCCAGGCCCTCGGGCGTGAGCACCCGCGCCATCTCACTCATCGCCGCGCGGTCGTCGGGGATGTGCTCGAGCACGTGGTAGCAGAACAGCAGGTCCACCGACGCGTCGCCGAGGGGCAGGTCGGTGAGGCTGGCCAGCACGTCGACGCGGCGTCCGTCGAGGCCGAGGTCGAGCATCAGGTGCCGCTCGGGCCGCAGGCTGGCGAGGATCTGGGTGGTCTGCGGCGACGGCGCGACGTCGAGCAGCACGCCCACCGAGCCGATGGCGGGCTTGAGGCTGCCGACCAGGACCGACAGGAAGCGGTGGCGCTCCAGGCTCCGGCACCGCGGGCAGCTCGCGTGCGGGCGGCCGTTGGGTCCGGGCCGGAAGTTGCGCAGCCGGACGACGTTGCCGCAGGCAGGGCAGTAGCGCTTGGGCAGGCTGTCGACGGCTGACACGCGCTCACCCTACGGGCGGCGCGCCAGCTCTCCGAACCAGCCCGCCACCTGCGCCGGATCGTGCTCCAGGGCTTGGCCGTAGCAGGAGACCTCGCACACCGAGGTGCCCGGCATGTCGCCGTCGCGCCAGGGCGGACTGACCCCGACACCGGTGCGCCGGACGAGGTCGAGGAGACGCTCGTTCACCTGGTCGGCCGGTGCGTCGGCGTACACCTCGAAGACGCAGGTGTGCGGGGTGCCGGGGTGGACCCGCAGTCCGTGAGCGGGCAGCTCGGCGGCGAAGACCCGCGCCCAGGCCAGCTCCTCGGCCGCGTGCGACAGGCGGTCACGCAGCCCGACGAGGGCACTCAGCGCCAGCGGGGTGAGCCGGTTGAGCGTGCCGCCCATCCGCTTGCGCCACAGCCGCACCTCCTCGACGACGTCGGCGTCCGCCGCGACGGCCGCGCCCGGCAGCGCACCGAGACCCTTGTAGAACGACACGTAGACCGAGTCGGCCAGGGCGGCGAGCGCGGCGAGCGGGACGTCGTAGAACGGCTGCGCCTCCCAGAGCCGCGCCCCGTCGAAGTGCAGGGGTACGCCGCGTTGCAGGGCCGTGGCCGAGAGCTCCTGCAGCTCGGTCAGCGTGGGTAGCAGGCAGCCGGCGTCGCGCAACGGGAGCTCGACCATCGCCGCGCCCAGCCGTCCGGGGACGTCGGCCAGGTGCGCCGCCGTCGCCACCTCGCGACCGGTCGTCAGCTGCTCGAACTCGAACCCGTGCAGCAACCGCGGCCCGTCCGCCTCGTGGACGAGCAGGTGCGAGAGGTCGGGGATGGCAACCCGGCGCACCCCGCTGCGGTCGCACCACACCCGCAGCACCGCCTGCTGCGCCATGATCCCGCTCGGCACGAAGACGGCGGCGTCCTTGCCGAGGAGCGCCGCGACCTCGTCCTCGAGCGTCGTCACCGCCCCGCCGTCGCCGTACAGGTCCCACTCGGTGACACCGAGCTCGTCCGCTGCCGTCGCCAGGTTGGTGAACACCTCGGCCGGGGTGCGCGCGGGGTGCCAGAAGACCCGCCGGTCGGCGCCGCGGAGCGCGCTGCGCACCCGGGTCGCGAGGTCGTCGGTCACTTGTCCTCCTGGTGGGTCGGGGCACAGGCTAGGCGACCCCGAAGAACTCCCCCATCGAGTCGATCCGTCGGAGCACGAGCCGGTCGAGGAGCAGCACCACGAGCACGGAGACCCCGAACACCGGCAGGAAGACGCCGAGCGCCACCAGACCGACCAGCAGCAGTGGCGAGGCGCGCAGGGGCAGTCGGCCGCGCGGCGCGCCCATCGTCGCGCCACGCGGTCGGCGCCGCCACCACATCAGCGGCCCCGACACGCACATGAACATCACGCCCAGGCACATCAGCAGCGCGCCCCAGAACGACACGAGTCCGAGCGAACGCCCTTCGTGCAGTCCGATGCCCTGCGAGACGACCTTGGCGAGCAGCGGATAGTCCTCGAAGCCGTACGTCGAGACGATCTGACCGCCGTACCGGTCGACGTGCACGGTGCGCTCCTCCGACGGCGCGTCGAAGGCGTAGCCGATCACCGAGAAGACCCCGGCCTCGTCGGCCGGCAGCGCCACCGTCATCGGGTGACGCAGCGTCTCGCCGTCGGCGACGGAGATCGCGGTGTCCAGGTCGACCACGCCGGCCTGCCCGTCCGGCGCATCCGACTCCGGCACCGGCGAATCGCCCATCGCCCACGGCACGTCGATCGCGTGGCTGTGCGGCAGCGACTCGTCGAGGCTCGAGCTCGGGTCGGAGAGGGCGCCGTGGTCGAGGCTCCACAACGACGAGTCGTTGGCGGTCGCCAGCTTCTGCGCCTGCTCACCCCAGACCCCGGTCCAGGGCAGCCCGGACACGAGCAGTCCCAGCAGGCCGACGCCGACGACGGAGCCGACCAGCCCGTGCCTGAGCCGCAGCCTCCTGCCGGTCCGCTCGGCCTGTCGTCGGCGAGCCCGGCGGCCCTTGAAGAACAGGTAGTACCCGGTCAGTGCCATCACGATCGCCCAGCACGCACCCAGCTCGATGACCAGGTCGCCGACCCGGCCGCTCATCAGGTCACCGTGCAGGCGGACGGCGTACCCAGAGAGCGTGGTGTCGGGGTCGAGCGAGCCGAGCACCTCGGCGCCGTACGGGTTGACGAAGGCGTCGCGGGTGCTGCCGTCGGGCGCGGTCAGCGAGAAGACCGTGCTGCGGTCCGAAGCGGACGGCTCGACCATGGACACGACCGTGTCGTCGGGGTAGGCGCGTTCGACCGCAGCCAGCTGGGCCGCGTAGGGCTGCCTGATCTGGCTGGCGGACTCCGCCTCGATCTTCATCAGGTCGGCGTGCAGCAAGGGTTCGAGCTGGAAGCGGAGCAGGTAGACCAGTCCGGTGCTGGCCAGCAGCAGCAGGATCGGGACGACCAGGAAGCTGGCGTAGAAGTGCCAGCGCCAGAAGGCGCGGAACCAGCCGGCGTTGTGTCGGTCGGGTCTCGTGTCGTTCGGTGTGGGGGTGAGTACGTCGGTCATGGGAGCTCTCCTCGAGGCGGCGCGCGCGCACGCGCGCGGGTCAGCACGGGCAGGGCCCGTGTGGGGTGGTGAGTGCCGAGCCGCTGCCGGGTCGTCAGGCAGCGAGGAGAGCCGGCGGGCCGCGGCGTACGACGACGCGCGCGAGGAGTGCTGGAGCCCGCGGCGGCCGCGGAGCCGTGGCGGGCGGACGGAGCGGAACAGTCGGGGCGACGACCACGCGAGAGACAGCGAGGGCGACCGCGAGCGGGCCGAGCGCGGCGCGCGACGCGAGCGCGACCAGCGACCACAGCGCGCGCTCACCGGCGGCCAGCCACAGGCCGACGAGACCGGCCGCGGCGAGGTGCGCGGCCATCATCGGTGCGTGCGTGGAGAGGTCCTCGACGAGATGGGCGATCGGCAGCGCCGGCGCCGAGGACGAGGTGGCACCGACGGTCGCCTCGAAGGAGTCCATCAGGGACCCGACCCGGTGACCGTCGACCACCGGCAGCGCGCCCGCGCTCGGCTGCGGGGTGGGCGCGACGACGTCTCCGGTGTGGCCGGCGGTGACCGAGAAGACGGCATGCACGCCGGCCTGGCCGAGCCCCAGCAGGGCGACGATGCGCAGCCGCGAGGCGGGCCGGTTGAGCATGGCCGCGCACAGCACGAGCGACACCGCGAAGAGTCCGGTCAGGACCGGCAGCCCGGGCAGCAGCCCGTCGGCCGAGAGGTGGCCGACGATCCCGGTCAGCATCGTCACGGCCGCCAGCGCGAACGCGCGCGACCAGACGAGGACCGGATCCATGGCGCCATTCTGCGCCATCCGCGATCGCTTCAGCTCAATCTGCGGAACTTCGAGATGTCCTCACCGCGGTGGATCGCCGACACGGCGTCCTGCAGGGCGGTCAGGGCCACCCACTGGGTCATCGGGCCGTAGGACACGCGAGCCACGCCGAGCTCCTGCAGCCGCGCGAGCGGCGTCAACCCCGGCCGGCCGATGGTCGTCAGGCGCTTCGGGCCGAACGCCTCGACCAGCGTGGCCACCTTGGCCTCGTCCAGCGGGCCGGGGACGAACACGAGCGGAGCCCCCGCGTCGAGGAACGCCCTACCGCGCTCGACCGCATCGGCCAGCACGTCGGCCGGGTCCCGGTCACCGGCCTTCACGAAGGCGTCGGTGCGGGCGTTGAGCACGAAGTCGGGCACGCCCTCGGCCTCGGCTGCCTTCATGATCGCCTCGACCTGGGCCGCGGCCTCCGCGAGCGGCTTCATCTGGTCCTCGATGTTCGCGCCGACCACGCCGAGCCCGATCGCCCTGCGGATGGTCTCCGGCGCATCGCCGTACCCGCCCTCGAGGTCGGCGGTGACCGGCAGGTCGGTGGCCCGGACGATGCGGCCGCACATGTCCAGCATCTCGGCGACGGGGATGTTCTCGCCGTCCTCGTAGCCGAGCGTGGCGGCGATCGAGTGGCTCGCGGTCGCCAGGGCCAGGGTGCCGTCCATCGCGGCGACCGCCTTCGCGCTGATCACGTCCCACACGTTGACGACGGTGAGCAGCTCGGGAGCGCGGTGCAGCTCCAGCAGAGTGGTGGCGCGGGCAGCGGTGTCGGAGCTCGTCATGGCTTTCACCCTAGCGGCGGCTTCTTGGGCTCCCGGGCGCGAGCGGATTGCGGCATGAGAGAGCGATTCGTCATTTGCGCTTCCAGAGCCTCATATAATCGATCCCGAGGGCGCTGTCCGTTAGCGTTGAGTCATGGAAGAGCCAACCGGCGCGCAGGGCCCGCGACCCAGAGAGTGGATTCACCGGGTGTGGTCGACGGTGTTGGTTGGCGAGCGGATGATCTTCGCGGTTGTCGCCGGTGCTGGCTTCCTAAGTGGAAGCGTCGTCTCGGTCAGGTACTTTGCGGAGTTCGGCATCGCACCTTTCGATGTTGGGTATTCAACTCGGGATTCCCTTATGACAGCCGCGCTCCTGCTGCTAATCGTGATCGCGACCATGGTTTTCGGTGCCGCTCTCTTCTTTTGCTTTTACGCCGCGAAGACGTTTGCAGGCATTGCCTGGCGAGGCTCGCGGGAGGAACTGGAGAGCGCAGACCTAACCCGCCGCAAGGCCGCAGGTGGAGTTGCCTTTTACTCGGTCGTGGCGCTTGCTGGATTCTTTTGGGTGATTGCCAACTTGCCAAACGTGGACCACGCAACAGCAGGGATCGTGCTGTGGTCAATCATTGTGACCTGCGGCGCGGCGTGGTGGAACCTTTCGAGCACTGCCCCTTTACCGGAGGATGGCTCGCTTGGCCCAAGATCCCCAACTAGTTTCGGGCTCAGCTCCCCTATCCTCGCGCGCGACATCACGGTAACCTTAGTCTTCTTGCTTCTTCTGTACATAGTGGCTGCCCAGCCTGCTCGCGTTGCGGACGAAGTGAAGCGCACTGGCGAGGGGTGGCCGACGCCAATGTTGCTCGGCCCTAGAGCCCAACCCGCAGTCCTGCGGAGTAATGACGCCAGCGTGCCGACGTCCGCTGTCGGCAAATGTGTCCTAAGGCTCGGAGTCAATGGAGACTCTGTCGCGGTCTGGGTCCCCGAGTCGGCGGGCTCGATTGAGGGTCACACGCTCATTCTTCGCGCCGGGGCAGTCACTTTCGAGGCGCCGTGTTCGTACTAGCGGGGACCTCGTCGGTCCCCAGGCCGTGGCGTGACCACGGGTGCTTGAACCTGAACGGACATCCGCACATCGGCATGAGAGTGCGTACGCGCGAGTCCGGCGTCGTCCCACCGAGTACGCACACACCCAGCGACAGCTACCCGCCTCCAGATCGAGGCCGACTGAGCCTCGGACGAGCCGCAACCCGCGCTGCGTTCGCCCCGCGGATGTTCCTTCGATCAGTCGTCCACACCTTGGTCTCCAGGTCTGGTTCGAGCCCAGAAATGTCGGTGGTGCCTGGTTGGCTTCTCGTATGGCGATCAGCACGAGCGAACTCCCCGACACCGCGTCCGCGGTGCTCGCGTTCGCGCGCTCGTCGCGGGCTGCGGCCGACGCTGCCGAGGCTGAGCTGTTGGTCGCGGCGTGTGCGTGGGCAGACCTGCACCCGGCCGATTCGATCGACGGCGCGGCGGCGTTCCTGATCGGCGGTGGGTCGGAGCACGAGGAGCCGGTCGCCGGTGAAGGTGCGCCGTTGGTGGCGGAGTTCTGCATCAGCGAATTCGGCGCGGTCCTCGGGATCTCCACGACCGCCGCGAAGCGCCTGGTCGGGCAAGCCCTCGAGCTCCGACACCGGCTCCCGCGGCTGTGGCGCCGGGTGCAGGCCGGTGACCTGCCCGCGTGGCGGGCGCGGCGGGTCGCGGAGACCACCATCCACGCCGACCTGTCCCGGGAGGCGGCGGCGTACGTCGACGCCCAGCTCGCCCCGTTCGCACACCGCACCTCGGCCACCGCGGTGGACCGGCTGGTCGACGCCGCCATCGCCCGGTTCGACCCCAGCCGGGCCGCGCTGGAAGCCGCCAGGGCGGCGGACGGTCGGCACGTCACCATCGAGGAGGAGCAGGTCTCCTTCGCCGGCACCATGACGGTGACCGCGGAGCTCGACCTCGCCGACGCCCTCGACCTCGCCGCCGCCGTCACCCAGGGTGCCGAGACGTTGAAGGTCCTCGGGTCCGACGAGACCCTCGACGCCCGCCGGGCATCCGCGGTCGGCGAGATCGCCCGGGCACAGCTCGCCCTGCCGATGGTTGCGGAAGGCGCGCCGGCGCGGCAGGTGGTGCTGCACGTCCACCTGAGCGCGGGCGACCCGGTCGCCCGGCTCGAGCGCGGCACCCTCGCCACCCTCGACCAGGTCCAGCACTGGTGCACCCAGACCCACACCCAGGTGATCGTGAGGCCGATCCTCGACCTCAACGAGCACATCGTCTGCGACGGCTACCAACCCTCACCCCGACTCCGCGACCAGGTCACTCTCCGCGACCGAACGTGCGTTTTCCCGTGGTGCACCCGAAACTCCAGGTCCTGCGACCTCGACCACATCGTCCCCTGGGAGCAGGGCGGCGAGACCACGACGGCCAACCTCGCCGCTCTGTGCCGGCGACATCACCGCCTCAAGACCCACACCGCCTGGACCTATGAGCGCACCGGCCCCGCGGCGTACGAGTGGACCAGCCCGCACGGGCACCGGTTCGTCACCGACCCCACCGGCACCGACCCCGGTTGACCGGACGTCTCCGCCGAACGCAGTCGCCCGAAAACACCTGTGCGCACACCCCGGCGCACCTGCGACTGTGGTGCCGTGGCGACCCCTCCGACCCTGGTGATCGTCTGCGGGCTGCCCGGAAGCGGGAAGACCACCCACGCCACGCAGCTCGCGCACGACCGACCCGGTGTCCGGCTCTGTCCCGATGACTGGATCGCCGCCTTGGGTGCAGATCTCTGGGACAGCGACCTCCGCGAGCGGGTCGAGCAGCTTCAGCAGCGGCTCGCCGGCGACCTGCTGCGCTGCGGAACGACGGCCATCGTCGAGTGGGGCACCTGGGCGCGGGAGGAACGCGAGAGGTTGCGAGAAGTCGCCGAGGGTTCGAGTGCCCGCACAGAGCTCATCGTGCTCGACCCACCCTTGGAGATCCTGTGGGAGCGCGTGGTGAGGCGCGGCCTTGAAGATCCCCCGATGCGGCGGGAGGATCTCGAGGTCGCCTCCGAGCGCTTCCAGCGACCAGAGGATCCCGAAGCCGCGACGTACGACGTGTTCACCTACCTCGACCACTGACGGGCACACGACGAGGAGCCGCCATGCCGAAGTCACGCCCGGCGGCCGACAGCGAACGGGCAAGGCTCCAGGGCCTGCGCTCGATGGACGGCCAAGACGTCGAGCAGGCCGTGGCCGAGATGGTGCGAGTGCTCACGCCGTACGAGTCGCGCGACTGGCAGCGCCCGGCCGGGTCGCTCGAGTGGAGCTGCTGGACGACCGCAGCCCATGTCGCGCATGACCTGCTCGCCTATGCGGGGCAGGTGGCGGCTCAGCCGGGCAGCGCCTACCTCCCGGTCGATCTCGTCATCCATGCCGACGCGCCGCCGCGTGAAGTGCTGCAGGTGGTCATCTCGTCGGGAAGGCTGTTGAGCGGCGCCCTCGCCGCGGCCGGACCCGACGCCCGCGCCTGGCACTGGGGGGCGACCGACCCAGGTGGCTTCGCGGCACTCGGGGTCACCGAGACCCTGCTGCACACCTACGACATCACCCAGGGTCTCGGGATCAGCTGGCGTCCGCCCGAACCACTCTGCGCAGCGGCCCTGGCCCGGCTGTTCCCCGACGCTCCGGCGGGTGACCCGGTGCAGGTGCTGCTGTGGTCCACCGGACGAGCGGAGCTCGACGGCCGACCTCGTGTCACGTCCTGGACCCCGAAGGCGGCTGCCGACTGACACCGCGACCGGTGCACCAGTCGGTCACGGCCCTTCGACGGCCGAGATCCGGTACTTCGCAACGTCGGCGTCGAGCACGGCGGGCATCGACGGCGGCTCGGTCTCGTCACCGGCGGAGCCGCGGAAGGCCAGCAGGGCCTCGTCGTCGGACCAGCGCTCGTGGATGTTGATCCGTTCCGGGTCGATCGGGTCGGCCGACTGGACGAAGTCATGGCATCCCGGCGCACGACGGGCCCGGAGCGCCACGTCGGTCACGGCTGTCAGGTAGGCGTCACGCTCCGCGGCGGCGACGCGGAGATGGCCAGCGATGATGATCACCGTCAGAGGCTAGTCGCGCCCGTCCCCTCAGTCCCAGAACACCCGCTCGACCACGGTGTGGGCGCGTCGCGTGACGCGGAGGTAGTCGTTGACCATCCGCTCCGACTCCCCCGCCGGATAGTCCAGCACGCTGGCCACGGCCGCCTTCTCCGTCGCGTCACGGGGCAGCTGGTCGGTCGCCTTGCCACGCACCAGGGTGACGGCGTTGCGGACCCGGCTGACGGTGCGCCAGGCGGAGGCCAGCACGTCGGCGTCGTCGGCAGCGATCAGCCCGGCGTCGGCGGCGGCGGCGAGTGCACCCAGGGTGCGCGGAGTGCGGAGCTCGGGCACCCGACCGGCATGCCGCATCTGCAACAGCTGGACGGTCCACTCCACGTCGGCCAGGCCACCCCGACCCAGCTTGAAGTGGGTGTGCGGGTCGGCACCACGCGGCAATCGCTCGATGTCGACGCGCGCCTTGATGCGGCGCACCTCGAGGACGTCCTCCTCGCTGATGCCATGCTCAGGGAAGCGCAGCGGGTCGATCAGCGCCGTGAAGCGCTCGCGCAGGGCGGGGTCGCCGACGACCGGGTCGGCGCGCAGCAGCGCCTGGAACTCCCAGACCTTCGACCACTTCGCGTAGTAGGCGGCGTAGGACTCGAGGGTCCGCACCAGCGGCCCCTGCTTCCCCTCCGGCCGCAGCCCGGCGTCCACCTCGAGGGCCGGGTCGGTGCCGGGCAGCGCCAGCAGGCGGCGTACCTCGTTGGCGACGGCCTGGGCGAACGACGCCGCCTCGGGCGCGTCGGCCCCCGCAACGGGCTCGTGCACGAACATCACGTCGGCGTCGGACGAGTAGGAGAGCTCGAAGCCGCCGTAGCGTCCCATCGCGACGATCGCCATCACGGTGGGTACGGCGTCGAGGGACCGCTGGGCACGCACCGACTCCATGGCGACCGCCAGCGTGGCCTCGAGGGTGGCGTCGGTCAGCCGGGACAGCCCGGCGCCCACGGCCTCGACGTCGTTCTCGCCCAGGAGCTCGCCCACGGCGATGCGGAACAGCTCGCGGCGGCGCACGGCCCGGATCGCCCGCACGGCGTCCTCGGGGTCGTCCTGGCGCGACGCCGTCGACGCCATCTCGGTCCCGAGCGCCTCGGCGGTCAGCGGCGCGAGGTCGTCGCCCAGCATCCGCACCCCCTGCGGCTCCCGCACCAGCAGGTCCGTGGCGTAGCGGGAGGTCGCCAGGATCGTGGCCAGTCGCTCTGCCACCTCGCCCTCGTCGCGCAGCAGCCGGAGGTACCAGTGGGTGCTGCCCAGCGTCTCGCTGATCCGGCGGAACCCGAAGAGGCCCGCGTCCGGGTCGGGGGCGCCGGCGAACCACTCGAGCATCACCGGCAGCAGGGTGCGCTGGATCGCGGCCGTGCGCGAGACCCCGCTCGTCAGGGCCTCGAGGTGCCGGAGCGCGGCCTTCGGGTCGGCGTACCCCAGCGCCGCCATCCGCTGTTCGGCCGCCTCGGGCGAGAGCCGCGCCTCCTCGCCGGGCATCCGCGCGACGGCGGTGAGCAGCGGTCGGTAGAAGAGCTTCTCGTGCAGCCGCCGCACCTCGCGACGGTGGTGGGCCCACTCGTCGGTGAGCGTCGCGACGGACTCCTTGTGCATGCCCATCGAGCGTCCGAGGCGGCGCAGCGACGGCTCGTCCTCGGGTACGACGTGCGTACGACGCAGCGCGAAGAGCTGGATGCGGTGCTCCAGCGTGCGGAGGAAGACGTAGGCGTGGTGCAGGGCATCGCCGTCCGCCCGGCCGACGTAGCCGCCCTCGGTGAGGCGGGCGAGCGCGCTCAGCGTCGTCGACGACCGCAGGGCCTCGTCGCCGCGACCGTGCACGAGCTGCAGCAGCTGCACCGCGAACTCCACGTCGCGCAGTCCCCCCGCGCCGAGCTTGAGCTGGCGACCGGCCTCGTGCGCCGGGATGTGGTCGATGACGCGCCGCCGCATCGCCTGGACGTCCGCCACGAAGCCACCGCGCCCGGCGACGCTCCACACCATCGGCGCCACCATCTCGACGAACCGCCGCCCGAGCTCCAGGTCGCCGGCGGCCGGCCGGGCCTTGAGCAACGCCTGGAACTCCCAGGTCTTGGCCCACCGCTCGTAGTAGCCCCGGTGGCTGGCCATCGTGCGGACCAGCGGACCCGACTTGCCCTCGGGCCGCAGCGCCGCGTCGACCGGCCAGATGGTGCCCTCGCTGGTGTGGTCGGAGCAGACCTGCATCAGGTGGGACGCGAGCTGGGCAGCGGCCCGCGCCGCTCGCGTCTCGTCGGCGCCGTCGACGGGCTCGAAGACGTAGATGACGTCCACGTCCGAGACGTAGTTGAGCTCGTGTCCACCGCACTTGCCCATCGCGAGCACCGCGAGCCGGGCCAGCGCGGCGTCCTCACCGACGCGCGCCCGCGCCACCGCCAGCGCCGCGTCCAGGGTGCCGGTGGCGAGGTCGGACAGCTCGGCCGCGATGTCGTCGAGCCCCTGGTCGTGCGCGAGGTCGCGCGCGGCCAGCCGCACGAGCACCCGGCGGTACTCGACCCGCAGGGCATCGAGCGCCTGGGCGTCCGGCAGGGTCGCCACCGGGTGCGGGTCCGACGGATCGGCACCGACCGCGCGCAGCAGGTCGGCCCGGACGGCGTACGCCGGGGGCCGCGTCGAGCCCAGCGTCGGGTCGGTCAGCCCGCGCCACTGCTCGGGGTGCCGCACCAGGTGGTCGGACAGGGCCGTGCTCGCGCCCAGCACCAGCAGCAGCCGCATCGCGGTGCCCTCGTCGTCGGCCAGTGCGGCCAGCAGCTCGTCGCCCTCGGCCGACGCCTCGACCATCCGGACCAGGCCCTGGAGCGCGAGGTCCGGGTCGGCGGTCCGGCCGAGGATCGCCAGCAGCTCCTCGCCGGGGGCGCCGAGCGACAGCAGCTGCGGGAGCGCGCGGTCGGGCTGCTGGAAGCCCAGGCGGGCCAGGCTCCCGCTCGTCGGCCGCTCGTTGCGTGCCACCGGTCCCCCGAGCTCAGATGACCGGCAGCATGCGGTCCCGCTCGAAGGCGGAGACCTGGCCTCGGTACTCCTCCCACTCCGCCCGCTTGTTGCGCAGGAAGAAGTCGAAGACGTGCTCGCCGAGGGTCTCCGCGAGGAGCTCGGAGCTCTCGGCGACCGCGATCGCGTCGTACAGGCTCTTGGGCAGGGGCGCGATGCCGAGGCTCCGGCGCTCGCGCTCGGTCAGGGACCACACGTCGTCCTCGGCCTCCCGAGGCAGCTCGTAGCCCTCCTCGATGCCCTTCATGCCGGCGGCCAGGATCACCGCGAACGCGAGGTAGGGGTTGGCGGCCGAGTCGATCGTGCGCAGCTCGATCCGCGTCGACTGGCCCTTGTTGGGCTTGTACATCGGGACCCGGATCATCGCCGAGCGGTTGTTGTGGCCCCAGCAGATGTACGACGGCGCCTCGCCGCCGCCGATCAGCCGCTTGTAGGAGTTCACCCACTGGTTGGTGACGCAGGTGATCTCGGCGGCGTGCCGGAGGATGCCCGCGATGAACTGGCGTCCGGTCGCGGACAGCTGGTACTCGGAGCCGGCCTCGAAGAACGCGTTGCGGTCGCCCTCGAAGAGGGACACGTGGGTGTGCATGCCCGACCCGGGGTGCGTGGTGAACGGCTTGGGCATGAAGCTCGCCCAGATGCCCTGGCTCAGCGCCACCTCACGGATGACCGTGCGGAACGTCATGATGTTGTCGGCGGTGGTGAGCGCGTCGGCGTACCGCAGGTCGATCTCCTGCTGCCCGGGCCCGCCCTCGTGGTGGCTGAACTCCACCGAGATGCCCATCGACTCGAGCATGGTGATCGCCTCGCGCCGGAAGTCGGCGCCCATCGACTGCGCGGTGTGGTCGAAGTAGCCGCTGCGGTCCACGGGCACCGGGTCCTCGCCGGCCATCGGCGTGTTCTTGAAGAGGTAGAACTCGATCTCGGGGTGGGTGTAGAAGGTGAAGCCCTTGTCGGCTGCCTTGCTCAGGGTCCGCTGCAGGACGTGCCGCGGATCGGCGTACGACGGACTGCCGTCGGGCATCACGATGTCGCAGAACATCCGCGCGGTGGAGGGGCCCTCACCGCGCCACGGCAGGATCTGGAAGGTCGCGGGATCCGGCTTGGCCAGCATGTCGGACTCGTAGACGCGCGCGAAGCCCTCGATCGCCGAGCCGTCGAACCCGATGCCCTCCGAGAAGGCGCCCTCCAGCTCGGCGGGCGCGACCGCCACCGACTTCAAGAAGCCGAGCACGTCGGTGAACCACAGCCGCACGAACCGGACGTCGCGCTCCTCGAGAGCCCGAAGGACGAAGTCTTCCTGCTTACCCATGGAGCCCACTATCCCGCATGGCCGCGGCGACCGGTCGCCGTGTCCGGCTCCGTCAGGACTCGGGCACCCGCTCGAGCTCTGCCAGCCAGGCCGCCGCCGAGGCGTCGGACGGCATCCGCCAGTCACCCCGCGGGCTCATCGTGCCGCCGTCGCTGACCTTGGGGCCGTTGGGCAGCGCGCTGCGCTTGAACTGGTTGGCGAAGAAGCGCGTCACGAACACCGTGAGCCAGTGCCGGATCGTCGCCAGGTCGTACGCCGGCCGCCCCTGCTCCGGGTAGCCGGGCGGCCACTGCCCGTGCGCGGCGTCCGCCCACGCGTGCATGGCGAGGAACGCGATCTTGCTGGGCCGGTAGCCGCGACGTACGACGTGGTAGAGCGTGAAGTCCTGGAGGTTGTAGGGGCCGACGGAGTCCTCGGTGGACTGCGGCTTGCTGTCCTCGGTGTGCGGGATCAGCTCGGGGGTGATCTCCTGCGTCAGGATCTCGCCGAGCACCTCGTTGGTGTCCGCCTCGAACTGCCCCGACTCGGCGACCCAGCGGATGAGGTGCTGGATGAGCGTCTTGGGCACGCCGGCGTTCACGGAGTAGTGGGACATCTGGTCGCCCACGCCGTAGGTGCACCAGCCGAGCGCCAGCTCGGAGAGGTCGCCGGTGCCGACGACGATGCCGCGACGCTGGTTGGCGAGCCGGAACAGGTAGTCGTAGCGCAGCCCGGCCTGGACGTTCTCGAACGTGACGTCGTAGACCTCCTCGCCGTCGGCGAACGGGTGTCCGATGTCGGCGAGCATCTGTTGCGCCGAGGCGGTGATGTCGAGCTCCTCGAAGGTGACGCCGAGGCTCTTGGAGAGCCTGGTGGCGTACGACTTCGTGGTGTCGCCGGTCGCGAACCCGGGCATCGTGAAGGCCAGGATGTCGCTGCGCGGGCGACCCAGCCGGTCCATCGCCTTCGCCGCGACGATCAGCGCGTGCGTCGAGTCGAGACCGCCGCTGACCCCGATCACCGGCCGGGGCGAGCCGATCGCGGCGATCCGCTTCTCCAGGCCGGAGACCTGGATGTTGTAGGCCTCGTAGCAGTCCAGCGCCAGCCGCTGCGGGTCGTCGGGCACGAACGGGAACCGGTCGACCTTTCGCCGCAGCCCGATGTCGCCGCCCGGAGCGTCGAGGGTGAACCCGACGGTCCGGAATGGGCGGTCGCCTCCGAACGTCCGCCGGTTGTCGTCGAACGACCCGACCCGCAGCCGCTCCTGGCGGATCCGGTCGAGGTCGATGTCGGCGATCGTCACGACCGCCCGCTCGGGGAAGCGCTCGCCCTCGGCCACCAGGTCGCCGAGCTCGTAGATCATCGTCTGGCCGTCCCAGCTGAGGTCGGTCGTCGACTCCCCCTGGCCGGCAGCCGCATAGAGGTACGCCGCGCTGCAGCGCGCGCTCCCGCTGCGCACCAGGAGCCGGCGCTCCTCCGCCCGGGCCACGGTGATCGGACTGCCACTCAGGTTCGCGAGCACGGTCGCCCCGGCCAGGGCCGCCTCGGCGCTCGGGGGGACCGGCACCCACATGTCCTCGCAGATCTCCACGTGCAGCCGCAGGCCGCGGATGTCGTCCGCCTCGAAGATCAGGTCGGGTCCGAACGGCACGTCCTGGCCGTTGAGCCGGATGCTGCCACCGCGGCGGTCGTCGCCGGGTGCGAAGTGACGCCGTTCGTAGAACTCCCGGTAGTTCGGCAGGTACGACTTCGGTGAGACTCCCAGCACCCGCCCGCGGTGGATCACCACCGCGCAGTTGACCACCCGCGTGCCGTGCGCGAGCGGGGCTCCGACGACCAGCACCGGCATCAGGTCCACGCTGGCCTCGACGAGGGTCGCGATCGCCTCCTGCACGGCGTCGAGGAGCGTGTCCTGGAGCAGCAGGTCGTCGATGGCGTAGCCGCTCAGCGACAGCTCCGGGAACACCGCCACGGCCACCGCGTCGTCGTGGCACGTCTGCGCCGACTCCAGGATCGTCGTCGCGTTGAGCGCCGGGTCGGCGATCGCGACCGGCACCGTCACCGTCGCGACGCGCGCGAAGCCATGGGCATAGG
This sequence comes from uncultured Actinomycetota bacterium, assembly GCA_963807335.1. Classification (GTDB taxonomy): domain Bacteria; phylum Actinomycetota; class Actinomycetes; order Propionibacteriales; family Nocardioidaceae; genus Nocardioides. Next base: position 397,138 of record CAWEBT010000005.1, on the reverse strand, counting down.
CGGAGTAGAAGTCCACGTGGCGAGTCTAGGGGCGGCGCGCCCTCTCATCCGCCGGTCGGCTCCGTTCACCGGCCAGCCGTGGTAGACCGAAACCATGCTGGTCGAGCGCCGTCGCCCACCCGAGCCCCCGTTCGACTCGGGGCACCCCGACGACGACGAGGGCCTGGCCCTCGTGGCCGCCCAGGCACCCCTGGGCATCCCGCGCCGCTGGACGCACTACCTCTTCTTCGCCGCCGAGGCCGACGCCCGGGCCGTGGCCGACGAGCTCTCCGAGCAGTGGGAGGTCGACGTGCAGGCGGCCCCGGACGGCGACGGCTGGACCGTCCACCTCAGCCGCGACGGCGTCCGGGTGTCGGTGCCGGCCGTGCAGGAGGCCCGAGCGACCCTGACCGCGCTGACCGGCGCGCACCACGGCGAGTACGACGGCTGGCGGGCCTGGGTCTGAGCAACGGTCCCGACCCGACCGAGCCGAAGGGGTTTGAGCCCGCACCCAGCGCGGGATAGTCACTGCATGGCAGCCTCCGATCCCGCGCTCGACGACCCCTTCTTCGCGCAGTTGCGGCGCAAGCACCCCGACGTCGACATCGTGCTGCTCCCGCCGCCGGACACCTCGCCACCCACCGAGCCTCCCCACACGATCGGCCAGGCGAACGCCACCCGACGCCACGCCACCGCGGTGAGCGCTGCGCTGTGGAGCCGAGTCGGGCGCACACCGACCGCATCGGTAGGTCTGTGGTGGCAGCAGGCCAGCCCCTACCTGCACCGCTACGTCGCCAACAGCGCCGTCTCCGGGCTGGACGAGGTCGAGACCGACCCTCTGGTCAACGAGATCGGCCGCGCCCTGCTCGACCTGGGCTGGCGCCCCGAGCCCTCCCCCGCCGACCAGCCGTCCCTGATGGCTCGGGTCGGCACGCTCGACATCAAGGTGACGGGCAACGCCACATCGGTCTGCGTCGAGGTCGTCTCGGACGCACTCCACCTCACTCCCGACACGCTGACCCGGCTGGCGGCGACCTCATGACGCTCCAGGTGTGGCACTACAGGCTGAGGAGCGCAGCCGCCGACTGGGAGGACCGCGGTGACGACCTGCACGGCGCGAGCAAGACGATCTCCGCGGCCGACACGGCCCTGCTGGGGTCGCGCGTCGCTGGGGTCGCGGAGACCTTCTTCACCAGCTGGGGAGATGAGATCCAGACGTTGCGCGTCAGGGCGAACCTGCACAGCACCGACCTGAACGACACCGCGAACGAGTTCGGCACCTCGGACGCGGACACGGTGGAGGCGATGCAGCGGCTGCTGTCCTGGGAGGACCGCGACACCACTCCGGTCCAAGGCGGGCCAGGCCTGCGATGACTCAGATCACCGTGCCCGCGAGGATCGCGGAGATCCAGGAGCTCGAGGCCAAGGCGACGGCATCCACCGTCACCACGGCGCTCCGCGGATCGGCGACAGCGTTGAGCGACGTGGCCACCTGGGCCAGCAGCCATGGTGCGCCGTCCGACTGGACGGGAGACGCCGCCCAGGCCGCCGATCATGCGATGACCTCGTTCGCCAAGGCCGCCGACGCGGTCACCGCCGCTCTGGAGAAGGCGACCACTGCCTGCGACGTCTACGTCGACCAGGTCGTCCAGCTCACCGCTGACCGCGAGGGCCTGGAGTCGGACCGCATCGACCTCAACAACGCGATCGACGCGCTGCTCGCCGAGATCGAGGGCTCGACGGAGAAGGACGTGCCGGCCCTGGAGGCGAAGGCCGAGTCGCTTCGCAGTCGCGCAGCCACGATGCGCAGCCGGATCACCGGCTTCTGGGAGCGCGTGACCTCGGCCGAGGATCGCTTCATCGCCGTCCTGCGGTCCGTCGACTCGTTGGCCGAGGGGCAGGCCGCGGCCACCGACGCCGGTCGGCCCGACACCGGCGCGCTGGTCAACCAGCTGAAGGGCCTCGGCGCCGATGCCGCAGCCGTCACGGCCTGGTGGAGGGGCCTCTCCGGCGCCGAGCGCGAAGCGCTCAAGATCAGCGATCCCGACCTCGTCGGCAACGCCAACGGCATCCCGACCGGCGACCGCGACGAAGCCAACCGCACGTCGTTGCAGCGCGACCTCGACTTCCTCGAGGGCCTCGCCGACGAGGATGAGGACCTGACCTCCGAACAGGAGGCGACCCTGAAGAACGCCAAGGCTGCGCGCGACGCCCTCGACCTCCCTGCGTCCCTCGGCCAGGACGGTGTCGATGTGAATCTCATCGTCTACCAGCCCACCGCGTTCAACGGCGACGGTGCGGCCGCCGTGAGCTACGGCGACCCCGACACGGCCGACAACACCGCCGTGATCGTGCCCGGGATCATGAACGACGGGGCCAGCATCGCCGCGCAGGGCAAGGATGCGTTCACGCTCTACCAGAACGCCATCCGCAACGGCGAGTCGATGGCCAGCATCGCGTGGATGGGCTACGACTCCCCCAACTGGAACCCCGAGGGCGTGCTGAACTTCCCCGGTGACGGTCTCGACATCGGCAGCGTCGTCGGTGAGGGCAAGGCGATCGCCGGCGGCCATGCTCTCTCCGACTTCGTCGACGGCCTGCGGGCCACCGACGAGGGCGACAGGTCGCACCTCTCGGTGATCGGGCACAGCTATGGCTCGACCACTGCCGCGCACGCGGCCGCCGGTGACGGCCTCGATGCCGACTCCCTCACGCTGATCGGCAGCCCCGGCGCCGGCGGCGACCACGTGAACGGAGTGGGTGACCTGCACATGCCCGAGGGCACGGTCTACGCCGGAGCCGCCGACAACGACTTCGTGAGCTGGCTGGGCCGCGACGGCGACCTCGGCATGGGCCAGGACCCGACGCAGGCAGGATTCGGCGCCAAGGTCTTCGGGGTCGACCCCGGCGCTGACTTCCATGCCGAGAACATCGGTCAGGGCGTCGAGAACCACACGTCGTACTTCGACCCGCGGCTGAACCCGACGTCCCTGGACAACCTGACCTCCATCGCCCAGGGCGACGAGCCCGAGCTGGTCGGGGGACGCACCCAGGCCGCGAACGACTATGCCTTGGACTGGGCGACCGACGAGGTGGGCCATCAGGTCGATCGGGCCGCCGACGCCGTCGTCGAGGAGGTCCGTACGAGCGTCGACGAGGTGAACGAGATGTATGAGGGCGGCAAGGAGTGGGCAGGCGACCGGTGGGACGACATCACCGGCCTGTTCTAGGCTCCCGCACATGACTCGCATGGTTCTCGGGCTCATCGCCGTCCTCGTCCTTTCCTCCTGCTCGGTCGGGGACTCCGCCCCGGACGAACCGGCCGCTGACGATGCCAAGGCGTTCAAGTCCGAGATGGACGAGTTCGCCAAGGCCCTGCTCCCCGACCTGCAGGCGGCACTGGGTGGTGCCGAGCTCAAGGGGATGGAGGCCAGGTTCTACGAGCCGGGCGGCAACTTCGGGCAGTGGAGCTACGAAGCCGGTGGCGTGTTCGTCGAGCCCCCCGGCACCGCCGAGGAGGTTCTCGACTCTGTCGAGGCGGTCCTCGTCCAGCAGGGCATGGAGATGGAGCGCCCCGCGGGCAGCCAGGACATCTCTGCCACCAAGGGCAACATCGCGGTCCTGGTCCAGCGCGCCCTCGAGGCGGACGTCGAGTCGGTGAGTGGTCTCAATGTCACGATCGCCTCGATCCACCGGCTGGAGTCGAACGACGACTTCGCGGAGGATGCCGAGCCCGTGGACTACCTCGCCTACCTGGGGTGACCGGCGACACAGTCCCGGGGCCGACCCGCAGGACTAGCCTGACGAGTGGTCCGTGGACCTCGCCAAGGAGGCCGCGAGATGACGTCAGGAGAGTCGCCATGAGCGAAGAGCAGTCAGACGGGACCGCCGCGCCGTACGGCGCCGGCCCGGCTTCCCCAGCCAAGCCGGTCAAGCGGGTGCGCACCCATCACCTCCGGGAGATGAAGCAGCGCGGTGAGAAGGTCACGATGCTCACCGCCTACGACATGTACACCGCCGCCACCTTCGACGAGGCCGGCGTCGAGCTGCTCCTCGTGGGCGACAGCGCCTCCAACAACGTCTTCGGCAACGAGACGTCCCTGCCGATCACGGTCGACGAGCTCCTGCCCCTGACCCGGGCGGTGGCCCGCTCGGTCAAGCGGGCCATGGTGATCGGCGACCTGCCGTTCGGTTCCTACCAGGCCTCGCCCGAGCAGGGCTATCTGACCGCGGTGCGCTTCATGAAGGAGGCCGGGGCGCACTGCGTGAAGCTCGAGGGCGGCGCCGAGATGGCGCCGGTGATCGAGAAGTGCACCCGGGGCGGCATCCCGGTGATGGCCCACATCGGCTTCACCCCGCAGAGCGAGCACACCCTCGGCGGCTACCGCGTACAGGGCCGCGGTGAGCAGGCCGAGCGCATCCTCGCCGACGCCCACGCGGTGCAGGGGGCCGGCGCCTTCGCCGTCGTGATGGAGATGGTGCCGGCCGAGGTCGCCGCACGGGTCACCAAGGAGCTCGAGATCCCGACCATCGGCATCGGCGCCGGTCCCGACTGCGACGGTCAGGTGCTGGTCTGGCAGGACGCCTTCGGCCTGCGGACCGGGCGGATGGCGAGCTTCGTCAAGCAGTACGCCGACGTGCACGGGGTGCTGCTCGAGGCGGCCAGGTCCTACGCCGACGACGTGCGAGCCGGCACGTTCCCCGGTCCCGAGCACTCCTTCTAGCCCTCTCGGGCCGGGTCTGCTCAGTCGCTCCAGCCGAGCCAGCGTGCCCCGGCGACGAGCACCACGAACCACACCACCGTCGCGAGGATGGGCAGGGCCACCACGCGCCGGGGATGCGGGGTCCACCACCTCGTGGCGACCACGAACAGCACGCACCACAGCACCATCAGCAGCGCCACGGCCCACCACGGCGCCACGAGCCCGCTCGCGGCGTACAGGAAGAACGCCGCGGCCATGCCGATCATGCCGATGAACGGCCACACCGGTGTCGCGTGCGGGTTGTGCTGCTGACGTCCGTGGGCCACGGGGGCCAACCTAGCCGTGGCCGCGTCGTGCCTGTCCCTGATGGGGTTGCCGTGGCAGGGTGACGCCATGAGCGAGACCCCGAGCACCCCGGCCAAGAAGTCCGCGTCGAAGAAGACGACCGCGAAGAAGGCACCGACGAAGAAGTCGGCCGCCAAGAAGCCGGCCGCCAAGAAGGCACCGACCAAGAAGCCGGCCGCCAAGAAGGCACCGACCAAGAAGGCGACCGCCAAGAAGGCGCCGACCAAGAAGGCACCGACCAAGAAGGCGCCCGCGAAGAAGGCACCGACGAAGAAGACCGCCCAGGCCCCCCGGGCCGCGACGCCGGCGCTGACCGCTCCGGACGGGTCCGCCGAGCCGACTGTCGCACCCTCGGCGGCCGCCCAGCTCACGGCTGCGGTCGCCACGGCCGAGTCGACGGTGCGGATGGCACAGGCCGTCGCGGAGCGGGTCGCGACCGACGTCGCCACCAGGGTGGCGGCTCAGGTCAGCTCGAACGCGCTCACCAAGGAGCTCTCCAATACCGTGCAGAAGGCCGTGCTGATGGCGATGCGGCAGGCGCAGCAGGGCGCCGAGCTGCTGCCCGGCAAGAAGAAGCGCAAGAAGCGCAAGAAGTAGCGGTCAGTCCTCGAGCTGGGTGTCGTTCCACTTCGGGTCGTTGTCCCACTCCTCGTTGCGTTCCTCGACCTTGTCCAGGGCCCGCGACGCCTCCGCTGCGCTCGGATAGGGCCCGAGACGGTCGGCGTTCCGGCAGCCGTCGGCGCCTTCGACCGTGTGGTGGGTGAGGCAGAACCAGTACTCCGTGTCCGAGTCGCTCATGTCGGTGAAACTACACTCGCTGACGTGAGTGCTGTAGCCCCCGCCGTCATCTCCGCGCGCCGCCAGGTGCCCGCGCACATCCCGCGACCCGAGTACGTCGACAAGCCGGGCCCCGAGCGGTTCACCGGGAGCGAGATCAAGGACGCCGAGACCATCGAGAAGATGCGCGTCGCCAGCAAGCTGGCGGCCCAGGCGCGTGAGCTCGTGGGCGCCGCGATCGTCCCGGGCATCACGACCGACGAGCTCGACCGCATCGGCCACGAGTTCCTGTGCGACAACAACGCCTACCCGTCGACGCTCGGCTACCGCGGCTTCCCGAAGTCCCTGTGCAGCAGCGTCAACGAGGTCGTCTGCCACGGCATCCCCGACTCGCGGGTCGTCGAGGACGGCGACATCGTCAACATCGACATCACCGCCTACCTCGACGGCGTGCACGGCGACACCAACGCCACGTTCCTCGCCGGCGACGTCGACGAGGAGTCGCGGCTGCTCGTGGAGCGCACGCGAGAGGCGCTCGAGCGGGGCATCAGGGCCGTCAAGCCCGGCCGTCGCATCAACGTCATCGGTCGGGTCATCGAGTCCTATGCCAAGCGGTTCGGCTACGGCGTCGTCCGCGACTTCACCGGGCACGGCGTCGGCGAGGCGTTCCACTCCGGCCTGGTCATCCCCCACTACGACGCCGAGCACTACGACGACGTGATCGAGGTCGGCATGACCTTCACCATCGAGCCGATGCTCAACCTCGGCACGCACGAGTGGACGATGTGGGACGACGAGTGGACCGTCGTGACCAAGGACCTCCGGCGCAGCGCCCAGTTCGAGCACACCCTGCTGGTGACGCCGACCGGGGCAGAGGTCCTGACGAACCCCTGACCGCGGTCGCCGCGGGGGCCGATAGGCTGACCACGCGAATGGGCTGGCCGGGCGACCGCGTTCTCCTCACGGGGAGACCGAGGAAGGTCCGGGCTCCACAGGGCAAGGTGGTGGGTAACCCCCACCCGGGGCAACCCGCGGGAAAGTGCCACAGAAAACAGACCGCCGCTCCCTCCGGGGAGCGGTAAGGGTGAAACGGCGGTGCAAGAGACCACCAGCGCCCCGGGCGACCGGGGCGGCTAGGCAAACCCCACCTGGAGCAAGATCAAGAAGCTCCCGCTACGGCGGGGGTGCGTGTGCGTTCGAGGGCGGCCCGCCCGAGTACGCGGGTAGATCGCTGGAGGCGGCCGGCAACGGTCGTCGTAGATGGATGGTCGCCACAGCGCCTTCGGGCGTCGTACAGAACCCGGCCTACAGGCCAGCCCATTCGCCCTGGCTCGCCCGTGCTGGACTCTGCAGCCGAACTCCTACGAGTTCGACCCTGCCCGCCGATGGGATCTACAGCACCCGAGAGCAGGAAAGCACAGGAGAGCCGCCCGATGTCCCCGTCGTACCGTCCGCCCACGCGCCCGAGGACCCGCCAGCGGTGGCTCTCGTCGGCCAGGGCGTTCGCTGCCGCCGTCGTGGGTGTCGTTGTCGCGGCACCCCTGGGGATGCTCGGTCCGCCGCACGATGCCGTCGCCGGGACCGGCGCTCCCGCCCCGACGGCACCCGTCCCGAAGCTGGGCGTCTACATGGGCCCGGGGGCCAAGAACGTCGCGGGCGCCGCGGCGTTCAGCGCCTGGTCGGGATCTCGCGTCCACCGGCTGGTCGACTTCCTTCCCGACACGACGTGGGAGTCGATGAAGGACTTCGACTGGGCGCTGGCGGCCTACACGGACACCGGCTACCGGCTCGAGCTCTCCGTCCCGATGCTTCCCTCCCGTGTGCCCGGAGTCAGTCTCGAGGCGTGTGCGGCAGGGACCTACGACAAGCACTGGGTCGCCATCGCCCGCGCCCTGGTCACCCACCGACTGACCGACACCGAGATCCGTCCGGGCTGGGAGATGAACGGCGGCGACTACCCGTGGTCGGCCGCCGGCCGGCCGAGCGCGTACGCCGGCTGCTTCCGCAAGCTCGTGACCGCGATGAGGTCGGTGCCAGGACAGCGGTTCGAGTTCGTGTTCTGCACCAACATCCACCAGCACAAGGTGGAGCCCGACCTCGCCTATCCCGGTGACGGCTACGTCGACACGGTCGCGGTCGACGTCTACGACACCTCCTGGACGTGGTACCCGCTGCCGGAGTCGGTGCGCCTCGCCGCAGCCCAGCTCTCGGTCTGGAACTACATCGTCAAGGGCAAGTACGGGTTGACGTGGTGGTCGGCGTTCGCCGACAAGCACGACAAGCACTTCGGGCTCAGCGAGTGGGGGGTGACCTGGCGCCCCGACGGCCACGGTGGGAACGACGACCCGGACTTCGTGGACCGGATGTTCGACTGGATCCTGGACCCGGCGAACGGCGTCGATCACGCCACCTACTTCAACAACAACGGGACCATCGTCCCCGACCACGAGCTCACCCGGCCGGGCACGCGGTTCCCGTTGTCCGCGGAGCGCTATCGAGCTCGGGCCGCCATGATCGCGCCGAATCCCGCCGCACCGCCACCCCCGACGCCACCCCCGACGCCGGCTCCGACTCCGGTGCCCACGCCCGTACCCACTCCTGTCCCCACTCCGGTAGCCCCTCCCAGCACTCAGCCGGTGCCGCCGGCCCCGCCGGTTCCGGCGGCCGCTGCGGACCCGCAACCCGACCCCCCGGCGACTGCGAAGGCGATGCGATGCCTCGCGGCGCCGGAGATCACCGGCCGGGCCCGCGTCGGTAAGCGCCTGGGCGCCACCCCCGGACGGTGGTCACCGGCTGCGACGACGGTGCGCTACCAGTGGTTCCGCGGCAGCCGAGCGCTGCGGGGGCAGGACGCACGGACCTACAAGGTGCGAAGAGCGGACGTCGGGCGCAGGCTGAGGGTCCGGGTCACCCTGCTGCGCCCCGGCTACCGCGCCGTCTCCTGGGCGCACGGGACGCCGATCTCCGACAGCGCTCGCCGGAAGGTGCCCAGGAGGTCGGCGTCGGTGTCGATCCGGTAGTCGCCGGTCGCGCCGGTGGTGGCCGGCGAGGTGTTGAACCAGACGAACCCTTCGATGTCGGGGCGGGCGTCGAGGAACTCGGGAAGCCCCTCGATCCACTCCTGCTTGCCGGGCCCGCTGGCACCGATCTCGCTGAGGATCGCGGGACGATCCGTCAGTCTCCGCACCTCCTCGTGCCACGAGCCGTAGGTCTCCTCCGGGGTGGCGCCGCCGCCCTCGCGGCGATAGCCGCTCACCGCGACGTAGTCGACGTACTGGTCACCGGGGAACACGTGGCGCAGCGGCAGTGGATCGTCCCACCACGTGGCGGCCGGAGCCCACACCCAGGAGATGTTCGGTGCGGCGCGGTCGAGCAGGTCGTGCACGTGGCGCCAGGCCGCGACGTACTGGTCGGGCGAGTTCCCGTTGACCCCGACGCCCCAGGGGTACCAGTCGCCGTTCATCTCATGCGCGAAGCGGACCAGGACCGGCTGGCCGTGGGTGGCGATGACCTCCCCGATCCGCCAGAGCTCCGCGTCGTGCTCACCGCGGACCAGCGATGCCAGGGAGTACTGCGGGGCGTCGACGTCACCGCCGCGCATGCGATGCGACCACGGCTCGACAGTGAGCATCGCGGTGCGCCCCTGCTGCGTCAGCGACCTCATCGTCGCGTCGGTGAAGGTGGAGTCGAGCTTGACGAAGCGGCTCAGCACCGACGGCGCGCAGCCGACCTCCTGCCCGAGCGCGACGGCCGCGCCCGGATCCCCTCGGGGCACCTCGACGCCGAAGAACGGCGGCTCCTGCTCCGGGCGGGTCAGCAGGTACACCGCGGAGGTGGCGACCACCGCGGTCACCGCGACCACCACCCCGACCAGCACCAGGACCGAGGTCCTGGCCGGCGACAGCCAGGGCTGCCTGCCCGGCCCGGTGTCGTACCCCACGCTCACGGCTCCTGCGGCGAGAGGTCGGCGAACAGCTGGCGGGTCATCGGCGCGAGCCACTCCGAGTACGCCGAGCTCATGTGGCTGCCGTCGCGGTAGACCAGCATGTTGCCGACGATCGCGGGGCAGGCCTGCGCGGTGCAGAACAGCTCCGTGGGGTCGAAGGTCCGCACGCCCACCGCCGACAGCGCCGCGTCCATGTCCTCCGAGCGGCCGTCGTACGGCTCGATCTCGTCGGCCGGGACGTTGCAGGCCCCGACGTCGTCGAGGTGGCTCGCCAGGCACTCAGCGACGTTTCCGTCGGGCAACGGCGTGTCCAGGACGTAGGTGACCGGGACGTCGGCGGCCTCGATCTCGGCCATCGTCGTCGCGGTCGCGTCGGCCCAGGAGGTGTTGCTGATCTGGGTGCCAGGCACGCTGTCGCTCTGCGAGACGATGACCATGTCGGGCTCGAGGTCCTTGACCCGATCGACCGTCATCTCACCCCACTGGTCACACTCGGTGTAGTCACGCCCGAGTGCGTCGTTGACCACGGTGACGTCCGCGATCGGACAGGCCGCCTTGGTCCACGCGTTGACCTTCCAACCCTCGGTCCGGGCCTGCACATCGAGGGCGGGCAGCCACTGCTGCGCGTGCGAGTCACCCAGGAGCACAACGGTCTTCTCCCCGTTCGGGTCGCCGTAGACGCAATCGCCCTGGTGGACCTGGGAGTAGCCCGCGTGGCAGCCGTTGGAGGTGGACTGCGGCTGATCCTCGGCAGCCTCGGCCAGTGCCGGCTCCAGGTTGCTCGGCGCCTGGGTGGCGGTCAGGCCGTCGACGAGCGCGGCCTGCACCAAGGAGGCGCGGGCCGGGTCGAGCCTGACCGCCTGTGCCGGTGCGCCGGTGCCGACGAACGTCGGCAACGTTGCCATCACCAGCACCGCGACGGCCGCGGCCGAGCCCGACATCACCAGTCCGCCGGCCAGCCACCTCGTCGGGCGCAGGCGGCCGTGGCGGACGGGGTTCTCCACCAGGTGGTGGGTCAGCACCGCGAACCAGAAGGCCAGGATGGAGACCTGCACCAGGTAGACCCAGTGCAGGTCCTCACCGACCGCGAGCGGGACGAGGACGACCAGGGGCCAGTGCCAGAGGTACCACCCGTACGACACGTTCCCGACGACCTGCATCGGACGCAGGGCGAGCAGCCTCTCGGCCGTGGCGGGTCGCTGGCTGCACCCGGCGGCGATGACCGCGGCGGTGGCCAGCGTCGGCCACAGAGCAGCCGAGCCGGGGAAGGCCGTCTCGTCGGTGAAGACGATCGCCGAGCCGACGATGGTGGCCGCGCCGGCCCACGACAGCAGCATTGCGGGGCGCTGCCCGATGCGCGCCAGCCGGGCGGCACCCATCGCCACCAGGGCGCCCAGCGCGAGCTCCCAGGCCCGGGTGTGGATCCCGAAGTACGAGTACGACGGCTGGGCGCCCGTCCAGGAGACCGACATCCACAGCGACACACCCGCACCGGCGACGAGGACGGCGGCGATCAGGGCTCGGCGGTGCCGACCACCGAGCCACACGCACGCGGCGATCAGCAGCGGCCAGATGAGGTAGAACTGCTCCTCGACCGCGAGCGACCACATGTGCTGCAGCGGCGAGGGGGCGGCGTCGGCGTTCTGGTAGTCGACCCCCGTCGTGGCCAGCCGGTAGTTGATGGCGTACGCCAGCGTGGCCAGCGCGTCCAGGGAGACGGCCTTGATGTGGAAGATGGAGTCCCACACGCGCGCCGCGACCAGGGTGACGCCGACGACGAGGACGGCGGGGGGCAGCAGCCGACGGATGCGACCGCCGTAGAACTTCAACAGCGAGATCCGACCGGTCCTGTCGACCTCGCGCAGCAGCTGCCCGGTGATGAGGAAGCCCGAGATGACGAAGAAGACGTCGACGCCGACATAGCCACCGGTGACGCCGGGCACGTCCGCGTGGTAGGCGATCACCAGCAGCACCGCGATCGCGCGCAGCCCCTGGATGTCCGGGCGGAACCGGCGAGGCTCGGGCGCGACCGCGTGTCGCGTCGTCGTCTCCGCGGGTGAGCCGTGCCGCTGGGTGGGGATGAGGTCCGTCGACCTCTTCTCAGCCCGCGCCTCGGCTGCGGCGCGCCTGGCGGCGCGGCGCGCGGCGCGCGGGAGGCGCCGGCCGGCGTCCATGAACAGCAGCGGCACCTGGATGTAGGAGCCGAGCACGCCCATGGCGAGCATCGCCCAGTACTGGTCGACGCCGTACGTCATGGCGCCGCGCACCAGGCCGCCCCACAGCACCACCTGGGTGATGAGCACATAGATCTTGACGTTGCGGGCGATCGTCACCGCCAGCGGCGTCGTCGGTCCGGCCGCGCCGGTGGCGACCCACTCGCGGGTCCGACCGGACAGGATGTGCCCGATCGCGGTCAGGTGCGCGAACGAGTACAGGTACTGCACGCGCAGCACGTCGAACCGCCACCGGCCCTTCATCGTCAGCGGCAGCACGACGAACCACAGCACCAACGCGCCGACGAGCCAGACGGAGTTCATCGGCTCGACCCACTCGGGCAGCAGCCACAGCATCGCCACCGCCGGGAGCGGCGCGATGAGGGCGTTGACGGCGGTGGAGATGTAGTAGAGGAAGCCGGCCCAGAAGCAGAGCCGTTGTCGCGTGCTGATCTGAGCGTCCTCGTGGAACTGGTTGTCCGCCAGCAACGACATGGATCCGGTGCACCAGCGGTACTGCTGGTTCAGGAACGCCGAGAACGAGTCGGGACACAGCCCCTTGGAGACCACGACGGGCACGTACACGAGCCGTCGGCCGGCCTTCATCAGCTTCACCCCGGTGTGCACGTCCTCGGAGTGGCCGATCTGGGCGAACCCTCCGGCAGCCTCGAGCGCGGCTCGGGAGTACACGGCGCAGGTGCCGACGCAGATGGCAGCGCCGACCCGGTCGCGGGAGGGCTGGATGAACCGGTAGAACAGCTCTTGGGTCGCGCCCGCGGCCCGTTCCAGCCAGGGCATCCCGGACCTGTGGGTGTCGAAGAACTGCGGGGACTGGACGATCCCGACCGTCGGGTCGTCGAAGTACGGCGCGAGCTCGCTGAGCATGTCGTGCCGCGGCACGAAGTCGGCGTCCAGGATGAGGATGAGGTCGCCGCTGCTCTGCTCGTACCCGTAGCGCAGGTTGCCGGCCTTCTTCAGGTGCCCACGGTTGGACCGGGTGCCGTAGTGGAAGCCGTGTCGGCGGGCGAGATCCTCGACCTCCGGTCGGGCGCCGTCGTCGAGCACCCAGACGTTCAGCACGCCACGCCAGGCCAGGGCTGCGACGTGACGGTACGTGTTCGCCAGTACCTCCAGCGGCTCACCGGCAGTGGGCAGGAACACGTCGACGCTTGGCTGGGTCTCCGGTCGCCAGGAAGCGACCTTCTCGCGATGGCCGACGAGGTTCACGCGACGCTTGCGGGTGCCGGAGCTCAGGGAGATCACCAGGGTGACCGCATAAAGCGTCATGGGGACCAGAAACAGCAGCAGCCTGATGTCTGCAGTGGAGAAGCGAAGGACGCTGTAGGCGATCAGGGCGAAGGAGACCGCCTGTAGAGCCAGCAGCCATCGGTTCTGGGCGCCGAGGTAGGAGTACTTCTCGGCGTCGCTGGGCGGGCTGGGGAGATCGTTGTCGACGGAATGGGAGGTGGGAGCAAAGACAAGGGCGGCCACGGGTCAGCCCTTCCGAGTCGGGGTGTGTGCGGGGCATGCCCAGCGCGGCCGCCGCGCCTCGGAGCCGGCGGCTGACAGGAGGAGGCGGGGGCTGCAATCACTTTCTTGCTGGGTTGACTCGATTCAATAGCGATGCCCCGGCTAAAGTAAAGAAGTCCGCAGCAGGCGTGGACACCCACGGCTCTCTCGATGGCCAGCTCAGGCTGAGATCCGGGACGACACGAATCTCGATGTGCGGAAGGTCTCGCTCGCGTTCCTCGCCGCGAGTACCGTCATCTCAGGAGCCGGAGTCCTCGGCCCCGACTGGTTCTCTCGTACGTCCACAGGACCGCCCAGACCCCGCGGCCGATACTTCCTTGGGGTCCCCGTTGGACAAGCAGGACAGCCTTGCCGTCGTGCTCAGCGAGTTCGCGCGCACGCTTGTCACCGACTTCCCCATCCAGGGGATCCTGGACCACCTGGTGCGACGGATCGTCGACATCCTGCCCGTCGGCGCTGCGGGCGTCTCGCTGATCTCCCCCACGACGCACCCGCACCTGGTCGCGGGTTCCGACGAGGCGGCGGTGCGCTACGAACGGCTCCAGACCACGCTGGGCGAAGGACCGTGCCTGGCGGCGTACGAGACCGGCGGGCCCATCTCCATCCCCGACCTGAACGAGGACGACCGGTTTCCCAGGTTCGCCAAGAGCGCGCTCGAGGAGGGCCTCGTGGCCGTGTTCACCCTCCCCTTGCGCACCGACGACCGCTGCCTGGGCGCGCTCGACCTGTACCGCTCCACGCCCGGTGCCCTCGACCAGCAGGACATGGAGACGGCCCAGACCCTGGCCGACGTCGTGACCGCCTACCTGCTCAACTCCGAGGCCCGGCTGTCCAAGGCCGAGTTCGTCGCCACGGTCAGCCACGAGATGCGAACCCCCATGACGAGCATCGCCGGGTTCGTGGAGCTCCTCCAAGACAGCGCCGAGGGCGGGCTGTCGGAGGAGCAGACGGAGTTCGTCGACGCCATCAGGCGCAACAGCGACCGGCTGGTCGCGCTGGCGAACGACCTGCTGACCGTCTGCAGCCTCGAGTCCACAGGCACCCAGCACGAGCACGTCCCCATCGACCTGTGCACGGTCATCGCCGCGGCGCAGCACACCTTGGGGCCGGCGATCGCAGCCCAAGAGCTCGATGTCGCCTTCACGGCCCCGGCCCGCCCGGTCGTCGTCCGCGGAGAGGCTGCGGCCCTGGAGGCGATGGTGACGAACCTGGTCGGCAACGCCCTGAAGTTCACCGCGGAGGGCGGATGGGTCCGGTGCACCCTGAGCACCTTCGGAGGCACGGCCCGTATCGAGATCGCCGACAACGGCCTGGGCATCCCGAAACAGGAACAGCGCGATCTGTTCACCCGGTTCTTCCGCTCCTCCACCGCTCAGGCACACGCCATCCAGGGCACGGGCCTGGGCCTGACCATCGTCGACTCCATCGTGCGCAACCACGGCGGCGACATCTCGGTGGTCTCAGAGCACCTCGAGGGTTCGGCGTTCACAGTGAACCTTCCCCTGTGGCACGGGTCGCCCGGGTCAGGGGCGGTTCGCCGCTGACGCGAGGACCTCGTCGGCCACCTCGGTGAGGCGACGACGCGATGCACGTGCGCGCTCCCTCATGAGCTCGAACGCCTCGGTCGGAGTGATGCCCTCCAGCTGGGCCAGCGCGCCCTTGGCCTGCTCGATGACGATGCGGCTGTTGAGCGCCCCCTGGAGCTGTTCGGTGAGTGCCTCGGCCCGGCTGATGCTGCGCTCCTGCAGGATCGCGATCGTCGCGATGTCCGCGAGCGACTGCACGACCCGTGCCTCGTCAGCGGCGAAGCCGACGTCCTCGTGCCCGAACAGGTTGAGCGCTCCGATCACCCGGTCGCGCAGCCGCATCGGGAAGGCGTGCACCGACTGGAAGCCGGCTTCGAGGGCGGCGCGCGCGAACTGTGGCCAGCGGTCGTGGGCCGACGACAGGTCGGCGTTGACCACCGCGGCCCGAGTGGTGAAGCAGTCCAGGCAGGGGCCCTCGTTGGTCTGGAGCTGGAAGAGCTCGAGCATCTTGCCGGTCTCGTTGGAGGCCGCGAGGTACTGGAGCTGACCGCGCTGGTCGGCGAGCAGGAGGCCGACCGCTCCGGCACCGCTGATGGCCGCGGCGTGGACGGTGAGGTTGTGGAGGAAGTCGATGACGTCGAAGTCGTCGACCAGGGTGTCGGCTACGTCGACGAACACGTCGGAGAGCCGTTCGATTGAGATCATGGCTGGGTGTCCTCTTTCGTGATCGTGCGGTCGCCCGTCATGGGTCCGCCCTGTCGTCGGTGAGCTCGAGACGTCCGCCGACGATGTCGACGGCGACGTCGAGCAGGTCGCGTCCGGCCTGGAAGGCGTGCGCGCGCATCCTGGCCAGGGCTTGGGCCAACGTGATGTCCAGCGCCACCATGACCATGCCCTGGGCCTGGTAGATCTCGCCGCGCAGGCCCAGAGCGCGGTCGAGATCGGGGTCGATCGCACCGTCGATGGTCGCGACGGAGGTGTCGAGCAGCCGCTCGGTCGCGAGCTCGGACATCGCCAGGCACTTCGCCAGATCTGGCAGGTCCATGCTGATGGGCGCATCGCCGAAGACGGTCAGTGCTCCGAAGCGGGCAGCGCCCACCTGGAGCGGAAAGGCGAACACGGCGCAGATGCCGGACTCGCGTGCGACGGCGGTGTACCCGGGCCAGGCGCCGTCCTCCATGATCCCGAGCTGGGGCACCAGCACCGGCTTGCCCCGCAGCCGGGCGTCGCGGGCCGGACCCTCCCCGACCCCGAACTCCAGCTCGGCCATCCTGTGACTGATCGGGTCCGAGGCCGCCACGACCGATTCGGACCCGTCCGCTGGGCTGAGGGTCACGGCGGCTCCGCACACCTTGAGCTCGACGGTCACCGCTCGGCACAGGGCGGTGAGCCACTCTGCGATGCCCTGGGCGCCCCCAGGCTTCCGCTGCTGGCTGATCAGGGACAACGCCCAGACACGGTCGGCGGTCGGGGGCGAATCGTCTCCAACGAGCACGGTGCTGCGGGACTCCCTCCGGGACCAGGGCGCGGGGTCAAGCCGCCGTCCCAGCCTACGCGATCTCGTGGTGACCCGACAGCAGTGGCGGGTCCCAGGTCCCGCGCCCCGGCGACGAGACGGTGCACCACAATGGCCCGATGCGAACCAGATGGATCGGTGTGTCAGCACGACGGTGCGCGGTCGTGTGCGTGACCGCCCTGACCGTGGTCGGCCTGCCCGCCCTGGCAGCAGGGCCGGCCGCTGCCCAGGCGGAGCCGCGCACCTGGCGGGTCGGACCGGGCCGGACCCTCGCGACCCCCAGCGCCGCCGCGGCGGTGGCCAGCGACGGGGACACGGTCCTGATCGACGCCGGCACCTACGTCGGCGACGTGGCCACGTGGACCCAGGACGACCTCACGCTGCGCGGCCAGGGTGGCCGGGCGCACCTGCGGGCCGGCGGGCGGAGCGCCCAGGGCAAGGCGATCTGGGTGATCGCGGGCGACCACACCACCGTCGATCGCGTCGAGTTCAGCGGCGCGACCGTGCCCGACCAGAACGGCGCCGGCATCCGCCAGGAGGGAGACGGTCTCACCGTCACCCGCAGCTGGTTCCACCACAACCAGAACGGCATCCTGGCCGGCGCCAATCCCGCGAGCGACATCGTGATCCGGCGCTCCCGATTCTTCCGCAGCGGCGCGGGGGACGGCTACACCCACAACCTCTACATCGGCGCCGTACGGTCGCTGACCGTCACCGGCAGCTACCTCTGGGGCGCCGACGTCGGCCACGAGCTCAAGTCGCGGGCCGCCCGCAACACCATCGTCGGCAACCGGATCGCCGATGGCGACGCCACCGCCAGCTACTCCGTCGACCTGCCCGACGGCGGCACCTCGCTGATCGCCGGCAACGTCATCATCCAGGGACCCAGCTCGGAGAACTCCGCGCTGGTCTCCTACGGCGCGGAGGGGTTCGCCGACGGCTCTCGCACGCTGTGGGTGGTCAACAACACCTTTGTGAACCGTCGCTCGTCGGGCACCTTCGTCGCTCTGGCGCCGGGCAGCCGGGGCAGGCTCCGCAACAACCTGCTGGTCGGATCCGGCGACCTGACCAACCTCGTCGGTGCCCGGACCAGGGCCAACCGCCGGGTGGGGTCGTCGGGGTTCGCCGACCCGGCGGCCGACGACTTCCGGCTCAGGGCCGGCTCGCCCGCGATCGGGCGGAGCGTCCGCGTGCCGAAGCGTTGGCGGGCCCGGTGGGAGTACGTCCACCCGACCAGGCGGGTACGCCGCCCGGCCGTCGGCCGGGTCGACCTCGGCGCCTACGAGCGGCGAGGCTAGTCGGACTCGGTCCCGTCCGCCTCCCCGGAGTCGGGAAGGCGGACGGACCTCGGCAGTCGAATCAGCGACGAACCCCGAAGAAGACCCGCTCCCGGTCGCGCTTCCCGGCGCTGTCCTTGGCGACCAGGGTCACCCGGTAGCGGCCGGGCTTGGTGGGCTTGAGGTTCCCGCGGAGCCGGTAGGAGCCTGCGCCCCCCTTCGCCGAGACGGGCACGGCGTGGTACTGCCCGCAGACCTCGCCCCGACACATCTGGCGCAACCGCACGCTCAGCTTCACGTCGTCGGAGACCAGCCAGCGCAGCGTGACCTTGGCACCGTCGCCGGCCTCGCGCTTCCCGGACTTGACCCGGAGGTTGCTCAGCAGCGGCGCCGGCGGCTCGGCTGCGCCCGCAACCGGAGCCGGAGCCGGGACCTGGACTGCGGCGTAGCCGACGGTCACGTCGCGCGCCTGGTCGAGGGTCACCACGCACTCACCCGTGCCGGCGCAGGCGCCCGACCACCCGGTGAAGGTGGAGGAGGCATCCGGCGCGGCGGTCAGGGTGACCTTGGTGCCGTGGGCGAAGCTCGACGTGCAGGTGGTGCCGCAGTCGATCCCGACGGGGGTCGAGCGGACGGAGCCGGAGCCCGTCCCAGCCTTGCTGACGGTCAGCGGCAGCTGCTTGACCGCGAAGCCGGCGGTCACGTGCCGCGCCTGGTCCAGGGTCACGGCGCACTCGCCCGTGCCGACGCAGGCACCGGCCCAGCCGGCGAAGGTGGAGGAGGCATCAGGCGTGGCGGTCAGCGTGACCTGGCTGCCGAGCGCGAACGCAGCGGTGCAGGTGGTGCCGCAGTCGATGCCCGCGGGAGCGGACGTCACGGCGCCGGCACCGGCGCCGGCGAGCGAGACGACCAGCTGGGCCGACGGAGCGAAGGTGACAGTCGCGAGGCCGTGGCTGGTGCGGACGCCGCTCTCGTAGAGGTCCCGGCCGGGCCGTGGCTGGAGCCACCGCCACCGGCCGCGTCGAGGCTGCCGGCGCCGCCGAACCAGCCGCCACCGCCACCGGAGCCGCTGGTGCCGGGGTTGTCGCCGCCCTGGCCGGCGGTGCCGTTGAGGCTGGCGTCGGCGGCGTTCACGCCACCGGCGTCGTGGGTCGCGCCACCACCGACGGTGCCGCCACACATGTCGGAGTTGCCGTCCTCACCCGTCTCGCCGCCGTCGCCGCCCCGATCATCGGAGCATGAGGCGCCACCACCGCCGGCGACCAGGACACGGTCGCCGAGGTCGGTGCCGCCGAGGCGTACGTCGGTGGCGCCGCCACCGGAGTGCCAGCCGTTGCCACCGCCGTTGAACCCAGTGACCGGGTCCCGACGGGGTGCCCGCCGGCGCCGCCCACGACGACCGTGACGACCGAGCCCGGCGTGACCGGGAGCGTCGCGGTGACGCGTCCGCCGAGTCCACCCTTGCCCTCGCCGGCTCCTTGGCCGCCGTAGAGGTCGAAGGTGGCCTCGACCACGTCGTCGGGCACCGTCCAGGACTGGGCGGCACCGGTGTGGTTGAAGGTCAAGGTCTGGGGGGTCGGGTCCACCGGGGCCGCGGAGGCGGAGGCGCCGACCACGGTGACGGCGGCGCACGCCAACGAGGCGGCGAGCAGGCGGGGCAGGACGCGCGTGGGATGCAAGGGGGCTCCTGAGGCTGTTGATGTGCCGCCAGTATCGAAGCCGCTCTGGGACCGCGTCCCGAGAACGCCGAACTTCCCCCGTCCGCACGGTTGGTGCAGTCCGGCCAGTGGGATCAAGTATGGTTAGGCATTCCTAACTCACACCCCGATACACGAAGGTCCCCATGTCGCGCGCGCTCACCCTGTCCTGCCTCGGCCTGACCCTGGCGATCGCCGCCGGACTGCTGTCGGCCTGCGGCGGTGGCGGCCCCTCGATCGTGGTCTACAACGCCCAGCACGAGCAGCTGATCGAGGAGCTGGCGCCGGCGTTCACCGAGCAGACCGGGATCGACGTCGAGCTGCGCAACGGCAAGGACCTCGAGCTCGCCTCGCAGCTGGTCGCGGAGGGCGACCGGTCGCCGGCCGACGTCTTCCTCACCGAGAACTCCCCCGCCATGTCGCGGGTCGAGGCCGAGGGTCTCCTCGCCGAGCTGCCCGACGACGTGGTGGCCACGATCCCCGCGCAGTACCGCCCGGCCAGCGGCCTGTGGACCGGCTTCGTGGCGCGATCGACGGTGCTCGTCCACAACACCGACCTGATCGAGGAGTCCGAGCTGCCGGCGTCGATCATGGAGCTCGCCGGTCCCGAGTGGGCCGGCCGCATCTCGTTCTCACCGACCGGCGCGGACTTCCAGGCGATCGTCGCGGCGATCCTCGAGCTCGAGGGCGACGACGCGACCCGCGCGTGGCTCGAGGGCATCAAGGCCAACGGCACCGTGTACGACGGCAACAACGTGGTGCTCGAGTCGGTCGACTCCGGCGAGTCGGAAGTGGGGATCATCTACCACTACTACTGGGACCGCGACCAGGCGGAGTCCGGCACCGTCAGCGACAGCAGCGCCCTGTACTTCTTCGGCAACCAGGACCCCGGCGCCTTCGTCAGCGTCTCCGGTGCCGGCGTGCTCGCCTCGAGCGACAAGCAGGCGGACGCGGAGAAGTTCGTCGAGTTCCTGGTCAGCAGGACCGGCCAGCAGGGACTCGCCGACAGCTACGCGCTGGAGTACCCGCTCGTGCCGGGCGTGGAGCTGCCCGAGCCCGTCAAGCCGTTCAGCGAGCTGGACCCGCCCGAGGTCAACGTGTCCGACCTCGACAGCGACCGGGTGGTCGAGCTGATGACCGAGGTCGGGTTCCTCTGACCACGTCGCTGGCGCCGGAGCGGGTCCCCGAGGGGACCCGGCTGCCGGCACGCCCGAGGACGACTGCCCCGGCCCCGAGAGCGCTCCTGGCCGCGGCGCTCCTCGTGGCCGCCCTCAGCCTCGTGCCGTTGGGCTACGTGACGTTCTCGACCGTCGAGCTCGGCTGGTCCGCCGCGGTCGAGTTCCTCGTGCGCCCGCGCATCGGCGAGCTGCTCTGGAACACCTCCCGTCTCCTCGTCGCCGGCGTCGCGCTCAGCACCGTGCTCGGGGTGGGCGGAGCCTGGCTGGTCGAGCGCACCGACGTACCCGGGCGAGGGTGGTGGCACGCCGTGCTCTGCGCGCCGCTCGCCGTCCCGGCGTTCGTCAACGGCTACGGCTGGGTCTCCACCACCCACGCGGTGCAGAGCTTCGGCGGCGCCGTGGGCGTCGTCAGCCTGTCCTACTACCCGCTCGTCTACCTGCCGACCGTGGCGGCGCTGCGCCGGCTCGACCCGGGGCTCGAGGACGTCGCCGCGGCTCTGGGGCACACCCCGGTACGCCGCTTCGTCGGTGTCGTGCTCCCGACCATCAGCCCGGCCGTCCTCGGCGGCGCGCTGCTGGTCGGGCTGCACCTGCTGGCCGAGTACGGCGCCCTGCAGCTGCTCAACTACCCCACCCTGACCACCGCGATCCTCGAGCAGTACGGCACCGCGTTCAACGGCCCGGCCGCGACGCTGCTGGCCGGCGTGCTGGTGCTGTTCTGCCTGGTCCTGCTGTCCCTCGAGCTGATGGTGCGCGGCCGGCGGCGGCACGCCCGTCTCGGCCCCGGCACTGCCCGCGCCCTGCAGCCCGTCCCGCTGGGCCGACACGCCATCTGGGTGACCGCGATGCTCTCCGCGCTCGCACTGCTCGCACTGGCCGTCCCCCTGGTGAGCCTGGGCAGGTGGCTGGTGCGCGGCTCGTCGACGGCGCTCGACCTCGGCGAGCTGGCCGGGGCCGCGTCGACCACCGTCGGCCTGGCCGTGGCCGGCGGGCTGCTCGCCACCCTCGCCGCGCTGCCGGTGGCCTGGCTCGCGGTGCGCCACCCCGGCTGGCTGGGCACGCTGGTCGAGCGCAGCACCTACACGACCGGGGCGATGCCCGGGATCGTCGTGGCCCTCGCCCTCGTCACCGTGTCGATCCGAGGGATGCCCTTCCTCTACCAGACCCTGCCGCTGCTGGTCCTCGGCTACGCCATCCTCTTCTTGCCGCGCGCGGTCGTGAGCGTGCGCTCGAGCCTCGAGCTGGCCCCGCCGATCCTCGAGGACGTCGCCCGCTCGCTCGGCTGCAGCGGGCCCCGCGCCGCCGCCCGTGTCACCCTGCCGGTGATCCTGCCCGGTCTCGGCGCCTCGGCAGCGCTGGTGGCGCTGGCCGTCTCGACCGAGCTGACCGCGACGCTCCTGCTCGCTCCGATCGGCGTCTCCACGCTCTCCACGAGGTTCTGGTCCGACGCCTCGTCCGTGGCGTACGGCGCGGCCGCGCCGTACGCGCTCGCCCTGATCGTGCTGTCCATCCCGGCCACCTGGCTGCTCAGCCGCATCACGGTCGGAGGCCGCCGATGACCGCCCTGCACGTGGACGGCCTGACCGCGTCGTACGCCGCCCAACCGGCGCTGCGCGGCGTGCACCTCGACGTCGCCGACGGCGTCACCGCGATGCTCGGGTCGTCCGGGTGCGGCAAGACCACCCTCCTGCGCGTCATCGCCGGCTTCCACGCCCCCGACTCGGGCACGGTCGCCATCGGCGGCCGGGTCGTCGCCGGCCGGGGTCGCCCGGTCGCGCCGCGGCACCGCGGCATCGGGTACGTGCCGCAGGAGGGTGCGCTCTTCCCGCACCTGTCGGTGGCCGCGAACATCACCTTCGGGCTGCCCCGGCGCGACCCCAGCCGTCCGGCGCGGCTGGCAGAGATGCTCGAGCTCGTCGAGCTGCCCGGTGAGCTCGCCCAGCGCTACCCGCACCAGCTGTCGGGAGGACAGCAGCAGCGCGTCGCCCTGGCGCGCGCGCTCGCTCCCCGGCCGACGCTGGTGCTGCTCGACGAGCCCTTCGCCTCGCTCGACGCGGGCCTGCGCGAGGAGACCGGTCGGGCGGTCGTGCGGGCCATCCGCGCGAGCGGCGCGGCAGGCATCCTGGTGACCCACGACCAGGGTGAGGCGCTGTCGCTGGCCGACCGGGTCGCCGTGATGGTCGACGGTGCGTTCGTGCAGGTCGGGAGCCCGGCCGACGTCTACCTCTCCCCCGCCGACGCCCAGGTGGCAGCCTTCGTCGGCCACGCCGCCCTGATCACGGGCATGCTCGGCGCCGACGGCCGGGCGACGTGCGCGCTCGGCGCGGTGCGGGTGCGCGGCCACCTCAAGCCCGGACCCGTCCGCCTCGCGCTGCGGGCCGAGCAGGTGCTGCCCGTGCCCGGCAACGGCGGCGCCGGCGGTGTGGTCGAGGACGTCAGCTTCTTCGGTCACGACGCCACCATCCGTGTCCGGCTGACGTCGGGCGAGCGGGTCACCGCGCGCACCCCGGCCGACGCCATCCCCACTCCCGGCGACCACGTCGACCTGCGGGTCCTCGGCGACGTGCTGGCCTTCCCGGACCTGCCATGAGCGCCGCCCACCTCGCTCCCCGCGCCGACGTCGACCACTTCCTGCTCGGCGGCCGTCCCGGAGACATCGCCCTCATCACGGCGACCGGTCAGCTGACGTACGCCGAGCTGCGCGCGGCCGTCGAGGAGACCGCCACCGCCCTCGGCAGCGACCGCAGGCTCGTCATGCTCGAGGCGGCGAACGACGTCCGCACCGTCGTGATGCTCCTGGCCGCCCTCGCGGGACATCACCCGGTGCTGCTCGTCGGCGCCGGGGCGGACGCAGGCGGGCGCGACGCCGAGCTGCGCGCCCGCTACGCCCCGTCGGTGCTGGCGACCGCCAGCGGGCTGGTCCAGCAGCCGGGCGAGGAAGCCCCGCACGGCCTCCACCCCGACCTCGCCCTGCTGCTCTCGACGTCCGGGTCGACCGGCTCCCCCAAGCTGGTCCGGCTCTCGCGCGACAACCTGCTCGCGAACGCGCGCAGCATCGGCGACTACCTCGGCATCCGCTCCGACGACCGCGCGATCACCTCCCTGCCCCTGCACTACTGCTACGGGCTCTCGGTGCTCACCAGCCACCTGCTGCACGGAGCCGCGGTGGTGCTGACGGACCTGTCGGTGGCCGACGGCTGCTTCTGGGACCTCGCGTCCAGCGCGCAGGTGTCGAGCTTCGCCGCCGTGCCGTACACCTTCGACCTGCTCGACGCGAGTGGCTTCGCCGAGCGTGAGCTCCCGAGCCTTCGCTACGTCACCCAGGCCGGCGGCCGGCTGGCACCCGCACGGGTCGAGGAGTTCGCCGCGCTCGGGCGCCGTCAGGGGTGGGACCTGTTCGTGATGTACGGCCAGACGGAGGCCACCGCCCGGATGGCCTACCTGCCGCCCGACCTGGCGAGCACCCGGTCGGGCTGCATCGGGCTGCCGGTCCCCGGCGGCAGCTTCCGCCTCGAGCCCGTGCTCGGGCTGAGCGACGCCGAGATCGTCTACACCGGGCCCAACGTGATGATGGGGTACGCCGAGTCCGGCGCCGACCTGGCCCGGGGCCCGGAGCTCACCGAGCTGCACACCGGCGACCTGGGGCGCCAGCACGACGACGGCCTGTGGGAGGTCACCGGGCGCCTCGGCCGGCAGTCCAAGGTGTTCGGGGTCCGGCTCGACCTCGACCGGCTCGAGCAGCGGCTCGACGGTCTGGCCCGGCTGGTCACCGTCGACGACACCGTGCACGCGTTCGTCACCAGGCCGCGGATCGACGACGACGTACGCCGTCGGCTGGCGGCCGCAGCCGGGATCCCGGTCGGTGCGGTGCAGGTCCATCGTCTGGTCGAGGTGCCGATGACGGCGTCGGGCAAGCCCGACTTCGCCGCGCTCGTGCACCTGGCGCGCTCCGCCACTGAGCTGACCGCACCGACCGCCGAGACTCCGGGGGTGGCGACCCCCGAGTCGCTGCGCGCCATGTTCGCCGTCGTGCTGGGCCGCCCCGACGCCTGTGTGTCCGACAGCTTCGTCTCGCTCGGCGGGGACTCGCTGTCGTTCGTCGAGGTCTCCACCCGGCTGGGCAAGGAGCTCGGGACGCTGCCGGCCGACTGGCAGCACCGGAGTCTCACCGAGCTGGCCGATGTCGCGCGTCCCCGCCGCCGGTTCACCGCCGTGGTCGAGATGGTGGCCGTGCTACGGGCCGCGGCCATCGCCCTGGTCGTCATCACCCACACCGACCTGGTGCTGGTGCCCGGCGGTGCACACGTGCTCCTCGCGGTGGCCGGCTTCAACCTGGCCCGCTTCGCGCTCGCCGATGCGGACCGACAGCAGCGGGTGCGCAACCTGCTCGCGACGGTGACCGCGGTGGCGGTGCCCGCCTCCCTGTGGATCGGCGCCTGCGTCGTCCTCACCCGCGACTACCGACCAACGACGGCTGTCTTCCTCAACGGCGCGCTGGGCTCGCGCGACTGGAGCGCCGACTGGCAGTTCTGGTTCCTCGAGACCCTGGTGTGGAGCACGCTCGGCCTCGCCGCGCTGATGGCCGTGCCCGCGCTGGCGCGCTGGCAGCGCCGCCACCGCTTCCGCACGGCCCTCGCCGCCGTCGTGCTCGCCCTGCTCGTGCGCCTGGTCGACTCCGGCGTCCACGCCGGGCCGATGGAGCGCTACAGCACCCTCTCGGTGCTGTGGTGCATCGCCCTCGGCTGGGCGATGGCCGAGGCGCACTCCGTGGCCCAGCGGGTGACCGTCGCGATCCTGACGATGGTGTCGACCCTCGGATTCTTCGGCGACCTGGGCCGGGAGACCGTGGTGGCGACCGGCATCCTGCTCCTCCTGTACCGCGGCGGCATCGTGCTCCCTCGGCTGCTCTCCGGCGCCGTCGGCCTGGTGGCGAGCGCCTCGCTGTGGATCTACCTCACGCACTGGCAGGTCTACCCGGGCCTGGAGGCCGCGGGTCACCCGGTGCTGGCCGTCGTCGCCTCGTTGGTGGTCGGCATCGCCGCCGCGTGGGGCTACGACCGCCTGCTCAGACCAGCTGCACGAGCAGCACTCCGTTCAGCGCGATGATCAGCGCCGCGACGATCGCGCCGGCGATCGTCGTCGTACGGCGGTTGACCAGGGAGCCCATCAGGTCGGCGCGCCGGGTGAAGTAGATCAGCGGGACCAGCGCGAACGGGATGCCGAACGACAGCACGACCTGGGAGAGCACCAGCGCCCGGGTGGGATCGACGCCGACGCCGATCACGACGAGGGCGGGGAGCAGGGTGACCAGCCTGCGCAGGGTCAGCGGGATCCGGCGCCGCAGGAAGCCCTCCATCACGATCTGGCCCGACAGGGTGCCGACGCTCGATGACGCGAAGCCCGAGGCCAGCAGCCCGACGGCGAACAGGAGACCGGCCAGCGGACCGAGGTTGGCGTTGAGGCCGGCGTAGGCGCCCTCGATCGAGTCGATGTCCTGGCCCGAGAGCGCCGAGGCGGCGACGAGCAGGAGCGAGAGGTTCATCAGGCCGGCGATCGTCATCGCGGTCACGACGTCGATGCGCTGGCTGCGCATGACCGTACGGCGCTCGGCCTCGGTGCGCGGCCGGAACCGCTCGCTGGTCAGCGCACCGTGCAGGTAGATCGCGTGCGGCATGACCGTCGCACCGAGCATGCCGGCGGCGATCAGGATGCTGTCGGAGCCGGCGAAGCGGGGCATGGAGCCGTCGAGGATCGCCATCGAGTCCACGCCGCTGATGGCGATGTCGTAGACGAAGCCCAGCAGGATCACCCCGAGCAGCCCGGTGATCACGGCCTCGAAGGGTCTGTGGCCGCGGGACTTCAGGCCGAGCAGCCCGAACGCCACCACGGCGGTGATGGTGCCGCCGACGAGCAACGGCAGGTCGAAGAGCAGCTTGAGGGCCAGCGCCCCACCCACGACCTCGGCCAGGTCGGTGGCGATGGCCACCAGCTCGGCCTGGACCCACAGCCCGCGCACCATCGGGCGCGGCAGGTTGTCCCGGCACAGCGCGGGCAGGCTCTTGCCCGTGGCGACCCCGGCCTTGGCCGAGAGGTACTGGATCAGCATCGCCATCAGGTTGCTGAGGATGATCACCCACACCAGCAGGTAGCCGTAGGTGGAGCCGGCGGTGATGTTGGTCGCGAAGTTGCCCGGGTCGACGTAGGCGATGGCGGTGACGAAGGCTGGCCCGAGCAGCGGCCAGAGCTGGCGGCGCCCACGCGGAGCCGGGCTCCGGGGCCCGCGACCGTCGGTGTCGCGGTCGGTCGGCGACGACGGCACCGGCCCGATCGCGATCGGCACTGCGGCGCCGTGCCGGCGCGGGCTGGGTGCGAAGCGGCGGCTCTGGAACATCGCGTCTCCGATGGGGATGGATGTGTCACGGGGATCGTACGACGCCTGCGACGCAGGCGGTCTCGTGCGGGGAACCGATCTCGGCCGGTCCCCCGCACGAGGCGGAGCTCAGACCAGAGCGATCGAGGCAGGGATCTGCTCGAGCGGCATGGTCAGGACGTCACTTGCCGTTGCTGGTGTTGATCGAGCCGTTGACGCCCTTCGGGAAGAAGCCGCCCTTGTTGGTCTTGCCCGGGTTCAGGTACACGATGTTGAGGACCTGGCCCGGGTTGCGGTCGTACACGATGCCGTTCTTGTCGGTCGGCACCAGGTTGGCGTACGACGTCCCGCCGATGCCCTGGTCGAGGTTCCTCTTGCCGTCCAGGCTGTCTCGCGCGTCGGAGATCGCCTCGGTCGCGGTCTGCAGACCCTTGGCGTACAGCGCCGTGCGAACGATGCCTGCGTGGTAGGCCTCGACGGCCAAGATGCCGGCGGCTGCCCCCAGGTAGGTCTTGTTCTGGATGAGCGGGGCAGCGCCCTTGTAGGCCGTGACACCCACGTCCTCGAAGATGAACGCCGCCAGGAGGAAGTTGTTCTCGTTGGCGTACGGGTCGAACGTCTCGCCGGGCTTGATCAGGCCGGCAGCGGTGGCGGCGGCGGTGAAGCTGTTCTGGATGTCGATCGCGGGACGCGAGACCCGGGCACCGCCGAGGGCCTTGCGGAGGAACCTGACGTGGTCGAGCTCGTCGTTGGCGATCTCACGGGCGTAGTTGCGGATGCCGATCGAGTCGAAGTTCACCGCGCGACCGCCCGTCACGCCGCCGCGCTTGCCCTTGCCGTAGGTGAGCTTGTCATCCAGGCCCTTGCCGAAGGCGGCGTACGAGTAGAACTCCGCCTCGAGGTACTCCAGGTTCAGGGCGAAGTTGAGCACCGCCCCGTCGCTGATCGCGGCCGCGGACGCGGACGCGGACGCGGCGTCAGCCGCGACCGAGCCGAACCCCGACATGGCACCTGCCCCGACCACTCCGAGACCTGCGACGCCGGCCGACTTCAGGAACAGTCGGCGGTCGGTCTCGTTCTCCGCACTGCGTTCGATCATGTTGCGTACGACAGTCTTTCCGAACATCGTGACTCCTTCGCAATGATGCGTGTGCACTTCCAAGGAACCCGACGAGCGATATGCGCCCGTGAGCCGACGGTCCGGGGAGCGTTACCCGTCCGCCGAGCCGGACGAGCACCCGAGATTGCCGGGTCCCACACCTCGTCCGGCGGTGTGACCTAGGTCATTCGGAGCGCTCGCAAGTCCGGATGGCTCGCGACGGATTCTTTTTCTCGTCCGGTTGCTGGACGCGGACGGGTCAGGGCGCCGAGCCGGCGGCAATCACCGGCTCTTGGAAAGGCCGGCGGGCCTCAGGCCAGCGTGAACTCGACCGACCGGGTGTGCACGTCGGCCCGGGCGAGCTTGACCTGCACGTCCTCCCCGAGCGGCAACCGGCCGGTGCCGCGGACCCGCGCCTCGATCGCCGGCTCCTGGACGGTCACGTCGCCGCGACTCTCGTCGTCCTCCTCGACCTCGATGACCACGGCCGCGAAGGTCTCACCGACCCGGTCCTCGAGCACGTGGGCCTCGGCGAGGTTGAGCACCGCGTTCTCGTACTGGCTGGCCCGCCGGCCCGAGGCGCGCATGGTGTCGGGGAGCTCGTCGAGCTTCTCGAGCACCCAGCCGGGCACCTCGTCGCCGGCGCACAGCGCGAGGCAGATCTCGCCCGCGTAGCGGTCGACGAGGCGGCGCAGGGGCGCGGTCACGTGGGCGTACTCCGAGGCCAGCGCGGCGTGCAGGGGCTGGTCGGGGAGCTCGCCGTCGAAGCCGACGTACCCGCTGCCGCGCAGCAATCGCGTGCACGCCACGATCATGGCGGCGTGCTCGGAGCGGTTCGGGTCCAGCGAGCGGATGAAGTCGGGGTAGGGCTGCTCGGCCGGCCACTCGATGTGCAGCGCCCGGGCCGTGCGGTGCAGACGCTTGATGTCGCGGGGATCGGCGGGCGGCAGCGTCCGCAGGAGCCCGACGCGGGCGTCGACCATGAGCGACGCGGCGGCGAAGCCGGTCAGCAGCGAGATCTGCGCGTTCCAGCTCTCCACGGGCAGCAGGTCGCGGAACTCCAGCCGCCACTGGTCGCCGTCGAGGACGATCTCCTGCTCGGGCAGCGGCAGGGACACTCCCCCGCGGGCCGCCTCCCGGGCCAGCCGCAGCTCGCCCACCTCCTTGAGCAGCACCAGCACCTCGCCGGCCGTGCCGTCGTCGAGCTGGCGCTGGACGCCGGCGTAGTCGAGCTTCGCGCGGGACCGCACCTGGGCCCGGACGACGTCTACGTCGGTGCCCTCGCCCGAGGCGTCGAGCCTGATCGCCCACAGCAGGGCGGGCCGTACCCGGTCGGGCAGCAACGAGCCGGCGTCCTCGGAGATGGCCTTCGGGTGCAGCGGGATCTTCGAGTCGGCACCGTAGAGCGACTCGCCGCGCTGGTTGGCCTCGGTGTCGACCGCGTCACCGGGCGTGATGAACGCCATCACGTCGGCGATCGCGTAGTGCACGACGTAGCCGTCGCCGTCGCGCTCGAGGTGCAGCGCCTGGTCGAGGTCCATCGACGAGGGCGGGTCGATCGTGACGAGCTCGAGGTCGGTGCGGTCGAGGTCGGGCAGCCGGGGATGGGCCGCCGCCTCGGCCGCGGCCGCCTCCACGGCGGCCGGGAACTCCGTCGGCAGGTCCAGCTCGGCCCGGATGGCAGCGATCCCGTCGCGCATCTCCTGCTGGTCGACACCGTCATCGGTCGCCCGGACGCTCACCACGCGGTTGCTCGACATGACGAGCACCCTAACCTTGCCCGCGTGCTGATCCTGTTGCCGCCGAGTGAGGGCAAGACCGCGCCACGACGCGGCAGACCACTCGACCTGTCGTCGCTCGCCTCGCCCGTCCTCACCGACGCCCGCGAGCTTCTCGTCGGTGCCCTGGAACGGCTGAGCGAGCAACCCGACGCCGCACAGGTGCTGGGCATCAGCGACGCCCAGTCCGACCTCGTCGGGCTCAACGCGCGGGTGCGCACCTCGCCGACCGCCCGGGCCGACGCGATCTACACCGGTGTCCTGTACGACGCCCTGGCGCTCGCCGACCTCACCCCAGCCGCCCGTCGCCGGGCCACGAGCCGGGTGGCCGTCGTGTCCTCCCTGTTCGGTCTGGTGCGCCCGGGCGACCGGATCCCGGCGTACCGGCTGTCCGGCGACGTCCGGCTGCCCGGGGTCGGACCGGTCGCCGGGGTGTGGCGAGACCACCTCGGCCCGGCGATCACCGAAGCGCTCGGCGCCGGCCTGCTCGTCGACCTCCGCTCCACGTCGTACGCCGCGTTCTGGCGTCCGCCCGTCGAGCTGGCGCGCCGGACGGCGACCGTGCGCGTGCTGCACGAGACCGACGGCCGACGCAGTGTGGTGAGCCACTTCAACAAGGCCACGAAGGGCCGGATCGTCCGGGCCCTGCTGGAGGACGGCCGCAACCCGGGCACGCCGGCGGCACTCGCGCGGGTGCTTGCAGACCTCGGCTGGCACGTCGAGTCGAGCGCCGAGCGCACCGGAACCCGCCTCGACGTGATCGTCAGCGACCTCTGAGGGTCAGAGCCCGGACTCGCCGGTCCGCACCAGGATTCGCTGGCACTCCTCGCAGCGGATGACCTCGTCGCTGGGCGCCGCCTTGATGACGGCGAGCTCGGCGTTGTCGATGTTGAGCATGCAGCCGCTGCACTGGCGTGCCCGCAGGAGTGCCGCACCCACGCCGTTCTTGGTCGCCCGCAGCTTGTCGTAGAGCGCGAGCAGGTCGGCGGGCAGGTCGGCCACCGCTGGGCTCCGCCGGGCCTCGATGGCGGCCAGCTCGGCATCGATGGCGGCGGTCTTCTCGTCGCGGCTGTGGACGAGGTCTCCCAGGCGCACGTCGGTGGCGCTCACCTGCGAGCTCATCGAGTCGAGGCCTGCCTGGGCTTCCTCGAGCTTCTCCATGATCTCGATCTCGGTGTCCTCGAGGGAGGTGATGCGGCGTTCGAGGGAGACCAGCTCCTGCTGCATGCGGGAGAGGTCCTTGGGGTTGGTGATCAACCCCTGGTCCATCCGGTCGCGGTCGCGGGCCCGTCGGGCCTTCACCTGCTCGACGTCGGCGTCCGCCTTGGCCTGGTCGACCGCCAGGTCGTCGACCAGGATCTGCGCGTCCCGCTGCTGGTCGAGCAGCTCGGCTCGGCTGTGGTTCAGCGAGGCGATCTCGGCCAGCTCCGGAAGGGAGGCCTTCTGGTGGCGCAGCTGGTCGGCGTGGGCGTCGAGCTCCTGGACGTCGAGAAGCTTGAGTTGGGCGAACGGATCGGCTTTCAGCGTCGGCTCCTTGTCGGCGGCGGACTGACCGGGGTCAGGCCCGGAAGTCCCAGGGATCGGTGCACGTCGTGCTCACGATGACCTCCACCGTATCCCCCAACGACTCCGCCAGCCTCGCCCGGAGCACCGGCAACCACGTCCACTCGGCTGCCCAGTGGGAGATGTCGACCAGGGCCGGCCCTGCGTGCTCGCGGAACTCCGACGCGAGATGGTGTCGCAGGTCGCTCGTGACGTAGGCGTCGACCCCCCGCAGACGCGCGTCGTCGAGGTGTCCGTCACCGGCCCCGCCGACCACCGCGACCGTCTCGATGAGCTCGTCGCGCCTGCCAGAGACCCGCACGCCGCTGGCGGTGCGGGGCAGCGCGCCGGCCACCGTCGCGGCGAACTCGGCGAGCGACACGGGCTCGATCCGGCCGACGCGGCCGGCACCAGTGTCGGCCCCCGGCTCGGCAACGAGCTCGACGAGGTCGTACGCCGGGGTCTCGTAGGGATGGGCCGCGAGGAGGGCGGCCACCACGGCCGCCCGGGACTCGGGCTGCAGCACAGCCTCGATGCGCACCTCGTCGACGACGGCGAAGTCCCCCACCGAGCCGATGTGCGGTCGGGCCCCGGTGAGAGGACGGAAGCGACCCTCGCCCGGCGAGCTGAAGGACGCGGAGTCGTAGTCGCCGATCGCGCCGGCGCCCGCGGCGGCCAGCGCCGACCGCACGGAGTCGGCCTCGCCGGCCGGCACGTAGGTCGTGAGCTTCAGCAGTGGCTCGACCCGGTACGGCACGAGCGGCCGCACCTCGGTCAGCCCCAGGGCCAGGGCCAGCGACTCCGAGACACCGCCCGCCGGGGCGTCGGCATTGGTGTGCGCGGTCAGCAGGCCGCAGCCGGCCGCGATGAGCTCGTGCACGACGCGTCCCTTCGGCGTCGTCGCCGCGACGCTCGAGACCCCGCGCAGGAGCAGCGGATGATGGGTGACCAGCAGGTCGGCGCGGTCACCGATCGCCTCCCGCACGACCGCGTGCACGGGGTCGACGGCCAGCAGGATGCGACGTACCTCTGCGTCCGGGTCCCCGACGGTGAGGCCGACCCGATCCCAGTCCGCGGCGATGGCGGGTGGATACCAGCCGTGGACCAGGTCGACGACGTCTGCGAGGGCCGGCATGGCCGCAGACTAGTTGACCTGCCGGTCGCGGCCCTCCCAGTAGGGCTTGCGCAGCTTGAACTTCTGCAGCTTGCCGGTGGCGGTGCGGGCCAGCTCGTCGCGGAACTCGACGACGGTGGGTGCCTTGAACCCCGCGGCCTTGTCCTTGCACCAGGCGATCAGCTCCGCCTCGGTGGCCGCCTGACCCTCGGCCAGCACGACGAGAGCCATGATCGTCTCGCCCCACTTGTCGCTGGGTACGCCGATGACCGCGACCTCGGCGACGGCGGGGTGCGAGAACAGCACGTCCTCGACCTCGATCGAGGAGACGTTCTCGCCGCCGGTGATGATGACGTCCTTCTTGCGGTCGCTGATCGAGAGGTAGCCGTCGGCACCGATGACGCCGCCGTCGCCGGTGTGGAACCAGCCGTCGGCCAGCGCCTTCGCGCTCTCCTCGGGCTGCTCCCAGTAGCCCTCCAGGACGACGTTGGAGCGCGCCAGCACCTCGCCGCCACCCTCGCCGCCACCCTCGCCGCACCCTCGCCGTCGGAGTCGGGCTCCGACGTCGTCAGCGTGACACCGAGGGCCGGCGCACCGGCCCGGATCAGCTTCTGCGCCCGCTCCTCGGCGCTCAGGCCATCCCACTCCGCGCGGGTGCGGTTGAAGGTCAGCAGGGGCGAGGTCTCGGTGAGGCCGTAGATCTGGATGAACTCCCAGCCCAGCTCCTCCTCGACGCGCACCACCGTCTTCGTCGGGGGCGGCGCACCGGCCATGATGATCCGCACCTTGCCGCGGCCGGGGATCTCGCCGTCCCAGTCCTGGGCGGCGTCGAGCACGGCGGCGGCGACGGCCGGCGCCGCACACATGACGGTCACGCCGTGCTTCTCGACACGGCGCAGGATCTCGGCGCCGTCGATCTTGCGGATCACGACCTGCTCGACCCCCAGCCCGGTCATGGCGAACGGCATGCCCCAGCCGTTGGCGTGGAACATCGGCAGCGTGTGGAGGTAGACGTCGCGGTCGGTCACGGCGGCGTGCATCGCGAAGGTGACGGCGTTGACCCAGATGTTGCGGTGGGTGATCTGCACGCCCTTGGGTCGCGCGGTCGTGCCCGAGGTGTAGTTGATGCACGCAGTGGCGTTCTCGTCGGGCTCCCAGCCGACCGGGTCCACGCCCTCGGGCGCGTACAGGTCGTCGTCGTCGCCCAGCACGAAACGGTGCTCGGCCCGGACCCCGGCCAGGGACTCGTCGAGCTCGGGGTCGACGTAGAGCACCTTGGCGCCGGAGTGCGACACGATGTAGGCGACCTCGTCGGGTCGCAGCCGGAAGTTGACCGGCACCAGCACCCGCCCGGAGCCCGCGACGCCGAAGAACGAGGTGAGCAGCCGGGCGCTGTTGTGGGACACCACCGCGACCCGCTCGCCGACGGCGACGCCGAGCTCGTCGAGCTTCGCGGCCTGGCGTCGGGCCAGAGCGGCGAGCTCGCGGTAGGACGGGGACCCTAGCGACGTGGCCGGCTGGTCGGGCTCGTCGACCACGCCCACGCGGTCGGCGTAGACGGTCTCGGCACGCGCGATGAAGTCGCTGACGCTGAACGGGACGAACACGGCGCCTCCTGAGAACCACTGGTCGTGACCGTCGTCACTGTAGTGAGTGCCAGGTTGCCCGCCGGTTGCCCGCCGGTTGCCCGCCGGTTGCCCGATTGCCGGCCGACGAGCGGGTGCGGACCGGGGCTGGTGCGTCGGGACGGTTTCGAACCGCCGACCGCTCGGGTGTAAACCGAGTGCTCTACCGCTGAGCTACCGACGCGGGAGCGCTCACCTTACGGGAGCCGCGGGCCCGGCCCGCAAATGATAAAAGTCGAGCCGCTGACGTCTCGGGTCATCAGCGGCTCGACAGGTAGAACACTACGTCGGCAACCCAAACGTTGTCACCCGAAACGGTGAAATTGTTGAAAATTGCCCGAGCAGTGTTCTAGACCAGCGCCTGCAGCTGCTTGAGGTGCTCGTCGAGGTCTCGGCCCTCGGGCTTGGTGCTGTGCAGCGCCCAGGCCACGTTCCCCTCGCGGTCGATGACGTACGACGACCGACGGGGGCAGCCCTTGATCTCGTCGAAGACGTCGTACGCCGTCGAGACGCCGCCGTGCGGCCAGTAGTCGGAGAGCAGCGGGAAGTTCAGCCCGTCGGAGTCGGCGAACGCGCGCAACGAGTAGACCGGGTCGCAGGAGATCCCGAGCACCTCGGTGTCGAACGTCATGAACTCCGCAAGCCGGTCGCGGATGCCGGCCATCTCGCTCGTGCAGATGCCGGAGAAGGCGAAGGGGTAGAAGAAGATGGCCACCGCCTTGCGCCCGCGGAAGCTCGACAAGGTGACGTCGGCACCGAACTGGTCGCGCAGGGAGAAGTCGGGGGCCGGTCCGCCCAGGGAGAGTCCGCTCATGGTGGTGTCATCCTCCCACCCGGCCGGTCGGCGGCGGCCGACGGCTCACGACAGCTCGCGCTTGAGGATCTTGCCGGTGGCGTTGCGGGGAAGCTCGTCCACGAAGACGATCTCGCGCGGCACCTTGAACCGCGCCAGGTTGTCCTTGACCCAGCCCTTGAGGTCGTCCTCGGACGCGGCGTCCTGGTCGACCAGCACGACGTAGGCCCGCAGGCGCTTGCCGTAGTCGTCGTCGGCGACGCCGATCGCGGCCACCTCGACGACCGCAGCATGGCGGGCCAGGCAGTCCTCGACCTCCTTGGGGAAGACGTTCTCGCCGCCGCTGACGATCATCTCGTCGTCGCGGCCCTCGACGTAGAGGCGGCCGTCGGGCCCGAAACGTCCGACGTCGCCGGTCGCCATCAGGCCGTCGATCATGTCCTTGCTGCCGCCGCCGGTGTACCCCTCGAAGAGCAGCGAGTTGCCGACGAAGATGCGCCCCGACTCGCCGTCGGGCACGGCCTCGCCCCGGGCGTCGAACACCCTGACGACGGTGCTGTACGGCGGCCGGCCGGCCGACGAGGGTGCGGCCCTCAGGTCCTCCGGGGTGGCCACCGTGGCGTAGGCGACCTCGGTGGACCCGTAGACGTTGTAGAGGTTGTCGCCGAAGCGGTCCATCCAGGTCAGCGCCAGGTCGCCGGGCAGCGCGGACCCGGACGCGGCGACGACCCGCAACCGCGTCTCGTCGAGCTCTTCGAGCGTCGCGGCCGGCAGCGAGAGGATCCGCTGGAGCATGACCGGGATGACGACCAGCGACTCGCACTGCTCGTCTCGCACCACCCGCATGGCCTGCTCCGGGTCGAACGTGCGACGCAGCACGACGGTGGACCCCAGGAGCATCGCCAGCGCGAGGTGCGCGAAACCCCACGTGTGGAACAGCGGGGCCGCGATGTGGGTGCGCCAGCCGTGCCGCAGGGGCAGGCGCGACAGCAGCGCGACGGCGGCGTCGATGCCGGCTTCGTTGCGCGGTGCGCCCTTGGGCGTCCCGGTGGTGCCCGAGGTCAGGATGACGATGCGCGAGTGCCGCCCGGGCGGGGAGAGATCGGTGACCGGGTACGTCGCGATCAGCGACTCGAGCGTCGCTTCCCCGTACCCCGGGTCGTCGGTCCAGGCGATCACCCGGTCGTCGATGTCGGCGGCGGCAAGGAGCCCGGAGAACTCCTCGTCGTGGATCACCACACCCGGCTTCTCGCGCTCGAGCACGTCGACGAGCTGCGGCCCCGCGAAGGCGGTGTTGAGGTAGAGGATGTCCGCGCCGAGCTTGGCGATCGCCACCGAGGCGTCCACGAATCCCCGGTGGTTGCGGCACATCACGGCCACCGAGTCACCCTCGGAGATGCCGTGTTCGGCGAGCGCGTGCGCCAGTGCGTTGCTGCGCCGGTGCAGGTCGCCGTAGGTCAGCGAGCCGAGCTCGTCGACCAGGCCGACCCGGTCCGGGGACCGGGCCGCCAGCGCGGCGAAGCCGCCGGCGGGGCCGGTGCCCCAGCGAAGTACGGACTGGAGGACACCGGCCAGCGCGCGCGGCGAGTAGGGCCGCACGATCCCGGCCTCGGTCAGGACCTTGAGGGTGACTGCAGCGGAGGCCGCATGTCCGAGAAGCTTCTTCATGGTGACCTGTCGAACGCTGGTGAGCGATGCGGGTTACGCAGGAGGCCTCACGCGGGGGTCTTCGGCGCCACGAGCCGGGTGGCCTGCCAGTCCTTGCTCACCGGGGCGGTGGTGGTCTGCGCGAGTCCGGCAATGGGCGCCGCCTCCGCGATGTCCGCCGCCTCGACGCTGCCGGGTCGACCCACCTTGGGGCTGAGCAGCCAGATCGCGCCACCGCCCACGAGGTCGGTCAGAGCGTCCACGAGCCCGTCGACCAGGTCGCCGTCGTCGTCACGCCACCACAGCAGCACCGCGTCCACGACGTTGCCGTAGTCGCCGTCCACCATGTCGGCGTCGATGGTGTCCTCGACGGACATGCGCAGCTCGTCGTCGGTGTCGTTGTCCCAGCCGAGCTCCTGGACGACCATGCCCTGCTTGAGTCCGAGTCGGGCTGCCGGTGTGTCGGCACCCTCTTTTCGCTGGCCACCGGGCTGATCACCGGTCTGGGCGGACTCGCCGCCCATCGTCGCGCTCACCGCACGCCTCCTCATTCTTGGTTGTTCGTGGCCCCGCCGAAGGCAGGGAGTCGGGAGTAGTCCAGCGGAGTTGGGACGGGGGCGCAACCCTGCGGCCTCCAGCCGGGTTCTCAAGTACCCGTCGGTAGATTTTGCATACACCGCACACATGCAACGATGCAGAGGTGACCGATCAGCCCAGCGCACCGAGCAAGAGCATCCCCGCCCTCCCGGAAACGCCTATGAAGGCCGTGATCCACGAGGGCCTGCCGACCCAGCTTCCGGACATCGACCCCGACGAGACCACCGAGTGGATCGACTCGTTCGACTCGATGATCGACGAACGTGGCCGCGATCGCGCCCGCTACGTCATGCTCCGGCTGCTCGAGCGGGCCCGCGAGAAGCAGGTCGGCGTGCCCGCCCTGCGCAGCACCGACTACATCAACACCATCACCCCGCAGCGCGAACCGTGGTTCCCCGGCGACGAGGACGTCGAGCGCCGGATCCGCGCGTTCATCCGCTGGAACGCAGCGGTGATGGTCTCCAGCGCCAACCGCAAGGGCCTGGAGGTCGGCGGGCACATCGCGACGTACCAGTCCTCGGCGAGCCTCTACGAGGTCGGCTTCAACCACTTCTTCCGTGGCCACGACCACCCCGGCGGCGGCGACCAGATCTACTTCCAGGGCCACGCCTCCCCCGGCATCTACTCCCGGGCGTTCCTCGAGGGCCGGCTCAGCGAGGAGCAGCTCTACCGGTTCCGCCAGGAGGTCCAGCACGGAGTGGGCAAGGGCCTCCCGTCGTACCCGCACCCGCGGCTGATGCCGGAGTTCTGGGAGTTCCCCACCGTCTCGATGGGCCTGACCGGCATCAACTCGATCTACCAGGCGCGCTTCAACCGCTACCTGCACAACCGCAGCATCAAGGACACCAGCCAGCAGCGTGTCTGGGCCTTCCTCGGCGACGGCGAGATGGCCGAGCCCGAGTCGCTGGGCGCCATCGGCGTGGCCGCGCGCGAGGAGCTCGACAACCTCACCTGGGTCATCAACTGCAACCTCCAGCAGCTCGACGGACCGGTGCGCGGCAACGGCAAGATCATCCAGGAGCTGGAGTCGACCTTCCGGGGCGCCGGCTGGAACGTCATCAAGGTCGTCTGGGGCCGCGAGTGGGACGCCCTGCTCGCCCGCGACGTCGACGGCGTGCTGGTCAACCAGATGAACACCACGCCCGACGGCGCCTTCCAGACCTACTCCACCGAGAACGGCGGCTACATCCGCGAGCACTTCTTCGGCGGAGACCAGCGCCTGCGCTCGATGGTCGAGCACATGTCCGACAGCCAGATCGAGCACCTGCCGCGCGGTGGCCACGACTACCGCAAGGTGTACGCCGCGTTCGACGCCGCGACCAAGCACGTCGGCCAGCCGACCGTGATCCTCGCCCACACCGTGAAGGGCTGGACGATCGACGCACTGGAGGGCAAGAACGCCACCCACCAGATGAAGAAGCTCACCCTGGACGACCTCAAGAAGTACCGCGACCGGCTCTACCTGCCGATCAGCGACCGCGATCTCGACGAGTCCTACGAGAACACCGGCGGGGCGCCGTTCTTCCACCCCGGCATGGAGTCGACCGAGATCCAGTACATGCTCGACCGCCGCAAGGCGCTCGGCGGCTCGGTGCCGCGTCGCATCGACCGCTCCTCGACCCTGAAGCTGCCGGCCGACTCGATCTACTCCGAGCTCAAGCAGGGTTCGGGCAAGAACAAGATCGCGTCCACGATGGCCGTCGTCCGCCTGCTCAAGGACTGGATGAAGGACCCCGAGATCGGCAAGCGGATCGTCCCGATCGCGCCCGACGAGTACCGCACGTTCGGCATGGACGCGATGTTCCCGACCGCCAAGGTCTACAACCCGGGCGGACAGCAGTACGAAGCGGTCGACCGCAAGTTGTTGCTGGCCTACAAGGAGTCGCAGCAGGGCCAGATGCTGCACGAGGGCATCTCCGAGGCCGGTGCGATGGCGTCCGCGACCGCTGCCGGGTCGGCGTACTCCACACACGGCGAGCACATGATCCCGTTCTACATCTTCTACTCGATGTTCGGGTTCCAGCGCACCGGTGACTCCATCTGGGCGATGGCCGACCAGCTCGCGCGCGGCTTCCTCATCGGCGCGACCGCCGGTCGCACCACGCTGACCGGCGAGGGGCTGCAGCACGCCGACGGGCACTCCCCGCTGATCGCGGCCACGAACCCCGCGATCGTGCACTACGACCCGGCGTTCGCCTACGAGATCAGCCACGTCATGCAGTCGGGCCTCGAGCGGATGTACGGCGCCGACGCCGAGAACGTCATCTTCTACGTCACCGTCTACAACGAGCCGGTCTCGCAGCCCAAGGAGCCCGACGACGTCGATGTCGAGGGCATCCTGCGCGGCATCCACCACGTCGCCGCCACCGACTCCGACGGACCTCGCGTGCAGCTGCTCGCGTCGGGTGTCGCCTTCCCGTGGATCGACGAGGCCCAGCGGATGCTGGCGGAGGACTGGGGCGTGGCCGCCGACACCTGGTCGGTGACGTCGTGGAACGAGCTGTCTCGCGACGCCATCGATGCCGAGAAGTGGAACCTCAACCACCCCGACCAGGAGCCGCGCCGCGCCTTCGTCACCGACAAGCTGGGCGACGCGACCGGTCCCAAGGTGGCCGTCACCGACTACATGCGGGCCGTCCCCATGCAGATCGCCCGCTGGGTGCCCGGTGACTTCCGGGTGCTCGGCACCGACGGCTTCGGCTTCGCCGACACCCGCGCGGCCGCACGGCGCTACTTCCAGATCGACGCCCCGTCCGTCGTCGTGGCGGCGCTCCAGGCGCTCGCCGACGCCGGCGAGATCTCGCGCGACAAGGTCACCGAGGCCTTCGCCAAGTACCGCATCGACGACCCGACGGCCGTCAGCGGCGTGGCCCAGGAGGGCGGCGACGCCTGACGGAGCGCGCGGGGCTCAGGCCCCGGCGCGGCCGATCGCGTGCACTGGCGCGATCGGCGCCTCTCCGGCCTCGGCCTGCAGGACGGGCCGAGCCGGGCCGTCGACGAGCAGCGAGCGCCAGCGCGCACGCGTGTACTTCGCGGGCTGGGTGGTGCGGATGAACTCGTTGAGGATCTTCACGAAGCGCTGCGGGTGGTCCTTGTGCGGGAAGTGTCCGGCGTTCGGCACCACCTCGACCCGGGCCATCGGGGCCAGGGCACCGGCGTTGCCAGCGTGGCGGACGGGGATCACGCTGTCGTCCTCGCCCCAGATCACGCATATCGGCATGGCCTCGGTCAGGTAGGCACGGTCGGACATCGTGACGATCTGGCCGCGCCAGTCGACCACGGCACGGACGACGTGCCGGATGGCCGCGCGCGAGCGCGGGTCCTTGAACGACTCGTAGATGTCGGCGACCTCGTCGAGGTCGCGGGCCGGCTTCCAGCCGGTGGCGGCGAGCGCCCGCAGTCCGGCGACGCCGAGGTGCCGTACGCCGGGCAGGGTCAGCACGCCCATGGCGTGGTGGAACCCCGGCGACGTGATGGCACGGATCGCCGGGGAGACCTCGGGTCCGAGGCCGCCGGTGGAGACCAGCAGCAGCCGCTCGGTGCGCTCCGGGAACTGGTAGGCGAACTGCATGGCGACCCCGCCGCCGAAGCTGTGGCCGACCACGGTCACGGTGTCGATGCCGAGCACGGTGAGCAGGTCGCGCATGCCGTTGGCGTAGCCGCCCACGCTGTAGTCGGCCCGCGGCTTGTCGGACCGGCCGTGGCCGAGCAGGTCGGGTGCGATCACGGTGTAGCGCCGGGCCAAGGACTCGATGACCGGGTGCCAGGTGGTGTGGTCGCAGCCGAGCCCGTGCAGCAGCAGCAGCGCCGGACCCTCCCCGACCTTCACGTAGGCGCGACGGTGTCCGTGGATGTCGACGTACGAGACCTCGTGCCCGGTGCGTGTCACAGATCCTCCTGCAGGGTGACCATCGGCCGATTCAACCATCAACCAGGCAGCGAGGTGGGCATCGGCCCTGCACTAGCCTCGCGAGCATGGGTGTGAAGAAGAAGCAGGCCCCACGGCCGGAGGCGGACCGGGACCGGGTGGCCGACATCCTGGCCCGGTCCACCGGCGCCCTCAGCAGGACCGCCATGGCGCGCATGGAGTCGGACATGGACTGGTTCGGCGAGCTCAGCGCCGAGGACCGCTCCTGGGTCGGTCTCATCGTCCAGTCCGGCATCAAGGGCTTCGTCGACTGGTACCGCGGGTCCAACGAGGACGACCACGTCGGCAGCGCCCTCGCGACGTCGGTGTTCGGCGCCGCGCCACGCACCCTCACCGGCGTCATCAACCTCCAGCAGACAGTCGACCTGGTCCGGCTGAGCATCGATGTCATGGAGAGCAACGTCGACGAGATCCTCGGCGCCGACGACGCCCCTGCCGTGCATGCCGCCGTGCTGCGCTACGCCCGCGAGGTGGCCTTCGCCACGGCCGAGGTCTATGCCCGCGCCGCGGAGGCCCGCGGCGCGTGGGACGCGCGTCTCGAGGCGCTGGTCGTCGACGCGGTGCTTCGATCGGAGGCCGACGAGAACGTCTTGTCCCGCGCCAACGCGCTCGGCTGGGGCGACCACGGCGACGTGGTCGTGGTGCTCGGGTCGGTCCCCCGCGAGCACGCCGAGCACCACCTCTTCGACGAGCTGCGCCGGCTGGCGGGCGCCGCCGGCATGGACGCCCTGTGCGCGACCCAGGGAGACCGACTGGTCGTCGTCCTCGGAGGCGTG
Source organism: uncultured Actinomycetota bacterium (assembly GCA_963807335.1). Taxonomy (GTDB): domain Bacteria; phylum Actinomycetota; class Actinomycetes; order Propionibacteriales; family Nocardioidaceae; genus Nocardioides. The sequence goes on along the minus strand of CAWEBT010000005.1, from coordinate 355,182 downwards.
CGCGACGCCCTCAAGGGCGCTGAGGAGGTGGCCCAGCTGTTCGGCCCCGGCCCGGTCGTGGTGGGGCCGGTCACCGCCGACCTCAACCATGCCCACCTCTCGGCTCGCGCCGCTCTCTCGGCCCATCGCAGCGCCGGAGGCTGGCCCGACGCACCCCGCCCGGTGCGCACGGCCGATCTGCTCCCCGAACGGGCCCTGGCCGGCGACGGCCACGCCCGGCGTCACCTCGTCGAGGACATCTACCTGCCACTGGCGACCGCCAAGGGCACCCTCGTCGAGACGCTCACGGCGTACTTCTCCTCGGGCGGGTCCCTCGAGGGTGCCGGCCGGATCCTGTTCGTGCACCCCAACACCGTGCGCTACCGCCTGCGTCAGGTGGCCGATCTCACCGGCTATGCACCGGGCACGCCGCGTGATGGGTTCACGCTGCAGATCGCGCTCGTGCTCGGGAGGCAATCGGGCCGAGATTCTTTGTAGGGGCCCTACAAAGTTTGCCGGGGCGATTTCGTGCGCGCCCGACGCGCGCCGAAGGCCCTCGACGCGGCAGTCTGGACCTGTGCTCGTCATCGTCGCTCCCGGCCAAGGGGCCCAGACCCCCGGCTTCCTCCTGCCCTGGCTCGAAGACTCCACGTTCCGCGCCCGCTTCGAGTGGCTCTCCACCGTGGCCGGGATCGACCTGGTCCACTACGGCACCGACGCCGACGCCGACGCGATCCGCGAGACCCAGATCGCCCAACCGCTGCTGGTCGCCACCGGCCTGGTCGCGGCCCTCCAGCTCTTCCCTCGTCCGGCCGACGCGTTCGCGCGCATCGGCGCCGTCGCCGGTCACAGCGTCGGCGAGCTGACGGCCGCAGCCGGCGCCAGCGTGCTCACCGCCGAGCAGGCGATGGTGCTCGTGCGCGAGCGCGGCAAGGCGATGGCCGCCGCAGCCGCGGTGACGCCGACCGGCATGACCGCGGTCCTCGGGGGCGACCGCGACGCCGTGCTGGCCTCCCTCGAGAAGCATGGGCTCACGCCTGCCAACGACAACGGGCCCGGCCAGATCGTCGCCGCCGGCACCACCGAGCAGCTCGCCGCCCTCGCCGCAGACCCGCCGGAGAAGGCCAGGATCATCCCCCTGAGCGTCGCCGGTGCCTTCCACACCACCCACATGGGGCCCGCGGTCGGTCAGCTCGCGGCGTACGCCGGATCGGTCTCCACCCACGACCCGCGCACCCGCGTGATCTCCAACAAGGACGGCAGCGTCGTCCAGGACGGTCGCGAGGTGCTGGACCGGATGGTCGGCCAGATCGCCAACCCCGTCCGTTGGGACCTCTGCATGGACGCCATGCTCGACCTCGGCGTCACCGGCGTCCTCGAGCTGCCGCCCGCGGGCACGCTCACCGGCATCGCCCGGCGGGCGATGAAGGGCGTCGAGACGTTCGCGCTCAAGACGCCCGACCAGCTGGACGCGGCCCGCGAGTTCTGCGACAAGCACGGCGAGGCCTCCCCGATGGAGAGCCCCGCCAAGCGCGACCCCGCTTCTCCCGGCCAGCCCCCGCTGCGCCCGCACCCGGAAGGTTCGAACTGATGGCCCTGACCTCACCCACGGGGGCAGCCCACGCGGCGATCCTCGGCGTCGGCGCCTACCGGCCCGCGCGACTCGTGCCCAACTCCGACGTGGTCGACGCCATCGACTCGAGCGACGAGTGGATCCAGCAGCGGTCGGGCATCAAGACCCGCCGGTGGGCCGGGCCGGAGGAGACCGTGCAGATGATGTCGGTCGAGGCCTCCCGCATCGCCATCGAGCGAGCCGGCCTCGACGCCCGTCAGATCGACTGCGTGGTCGTCGCGACGGTCAGCCACCTGCTCCAGACCCCGGCAGTAGCCGCCGCCGTCGCCCACGAGCTCGGCACCGACCAGGCCGCGGCGTTCGACATCTCCGCAGCCTGTGCCGGCTTCTGCCACGGCATCTCGATGGCCGCCGACTTCGTGCGGGCCGGAAGCGCGCGGCACGTGCTGGTCATCGGTGTCGAGCGGCTGACCGACATCCTCGACCTGACCGACCGCGGCACGGCCTTCATCTTCGCCGACGGCGCCGGGGCGGCCGTGGTCGGCCCCAGCGACACCCCCGGCATCGGCCCGGTCGTGTGGGGCTCCGACGGCGAGCAGTTCGACCTGATCCGTCAGCGCGAGGACTGGCGCGACGTCGTCGGCACCCCCGAGGTCCCAGGCAGCGGGGTCATGCCGCACCTGGTGATGCAGGGCAACCCGGTCTTCCGCTGGGCGTCCTTCGCCATGGCCAAGATCGGCCAGCAGGCCCTCGACAAGGCCGGCATCACCCTCGACGAGCTCGACGTCTTCGTGCCCCACCAGGCCAACATGCGGATCATCGACGCGATGGCGCGCTCCATGAAGCTGCCGGAGCGGGTGCGCATCGCCCGTGACGTCGCCGACCAGGGCAACACGTCGGCCGCGTCCGTCCCACTTGCGCTCGAGCGGATGATGGCCGAGGGTGACGCGAAGTCAGGCGACGTCGCGCTGCTCATCGCCTTCGGCGCCGGGTTGGCCTACGCCGCCCAGGTCGTCGTCGTCCCCTGAGCCGTACCTCCCAGACCGTTCCACCACAGCCCCACCACCAGCTCAATCACTAGAAAAGGAATACCAGATGGCCACCACCGAAGAGATCCGCACCGACCTCGCCGACATCGTCAACGAGGTCGCCGGCATCCCCGCCGAGGACGTCCTCCTCGACAAGTCGTTCATCGACGACCTGGACGTCGACTCGCTGTCGATGGTCGAGGTGGTCGTGGCAGCCGAGGAGAAGTTCAGCGTCTCGATCCCCGACGAAGAGGTCAAGAACCTCAAGACCGTCGGCGACGCCGTCGCATTCATCGAGCGCGCCCAGGGCTGAGCGCCCTGACGTCGCCCCAGTAGCCCCTCGCACAGGAAGTAGTCGCCCATGAGCAGCAGCACACGCGTGGTCGTGACCGGCCTCGGCACCACCAACCCCGTCGGCGGAGACGTCGACAGCACCTGGCAGGCCCTGCTCAAGGGCGAGTCCGGCGTCCGCCGGATCGAGGAGGACTGGGGCGACGACTTCCCCGTGAAGGTCGCCGGAACCGCCAAGGTCGATCCGGCGAGCGTGCTCGACCGGGTGAAGGCCCGGCGCCTCGACCGGTCCTCCCAGCTGGCCCTGGTGGCCGCCATGGAGGCCTGGGCCGACTCGGGTCTCGGCGACGGCGGTGTGGAGGCCGAGCGGCTCGGCGTGGCCCTCGCGTCCGGGATCGGCGGCGTGCACACGCTGCTCGCCAACTACGACACGCTCAAGGAGAAGGGCTTCCGTCGGGTCTCACCGCTCGCCGTGCCCATGCTCATGCCGAACGCCCCGGCCGCCAACGTCGGTCTGTACGTCGGGGCACGGGCCGGGGTGAACACCCCGGTGTCCGCCTGCGCCTCGGGCAACGAGGCCATCGCCCTCGGGCTGGACCAGATCCGGCTCGGCCGCGCCGACGTCGTGCTCTGTGGCGGCACCGAGGCCGCGATCCACCCGCTGCCGATGGCGGCCTTCGCCCAGATGATGGCGCTGTCCAAGAACACCAACGACCCGACCACCGTGTCGCGGCCGTGGGACGTCGCCCGGGACGGCTTCGTGCTGGGCGAGGGTGCCGGTGTTGTGGTGCTCGAGTCCGAGGAGCACGCCCTGGCCCGCGGCGCCCACATCTACGCCGTCGTGCTCGGCGCGGCCGTGACCAACGACGGCCACGACATCGCCCAGCCCGACCCGAGCGGCCAGGGTGGCGCTCGGGCGATGGCCGGCGCGATCAAGGACGCCGGGATCTCGGCGTCCGACGTCATCCACATCAACGCCCACGCCACGTCGACGCCTCAGGGCGATATCGCGGAGGGCCTGATGATCCACTCGGTCCTGGGTGACTCCGCCAACGACGTGGTGGTGACGAGCACCAAGTCGATGACCGGCCACCTCCTCGGCGGCGCGGGCGCCGTCGAGGCCGTGGCGACCGTGCTGGCGCTGCGTGACCGGGTGTCGCCGCCGACGATCAACCTGGACGACAAGGACCCCAAGGTCGACCTGGACATCCCGACCGAGAAGCGTGACCTGCGCAGCGGGGACGCCGTCGCGATCAACAACTCCTTCGGGTTCGGCGGCGCGAACGTCGCCGTCGTCTTCGGCTCGGTCTGATCACGACGCCGGGGCAGCCACGTCCGACCGGCTGCCCCGTCCGGACGGTTCGCGTCATCGCGCGCTGACCCCCTGCCGGCCGAGAACACCCCCATGGTGTCTTCACGACACGTGCGCTGGCGTGCCCAGATCACACCACCTGGTGCAACCACCTCACGGGTGCGCCCTCGCCGGCGTGCCGGAAGGTCTCGAGCTCGTCGTCCCACGGCTTGCCGAGGAGCTTGTCGATCTCGTTGAGCAGCGTGGTGTCCCCCAGGGCCGCCTTGACGACGGCTGCCTTGAGGCGGTCCTCCGGGATCATCAGGTCACCGTGCAGGCCGGTCACCGCGTGGAAGACCCCCAGCTCGGGCGTGAAGGAGAAGCGTGCGCCCTCGGCGCCCGACGTCGGCTCCTCGGTGATCTCGAAGCGCAGGTGGTTCCAGCCACGCAGCGCCGAGGCGACGGCGGCCGCTGAGCCCGCCGACCCGCTCCAGGAGAGCTCGGCACGGTAGGTGCCGGGCTGCGCCGGCTGAGGGGTCCAGTCGAGACTCACGGCAACGCCAAGGACACCGCCCACGGCCCACTCGATGTGGGGACACAGCGCCGACGGCGCCGAGTGGACGTACATGACGCCCCGGGTGGCAGTGCGAGATGGTGCAGTTGCAGCGGTCACCATGACCTCCTTGATCACCGGCGTCGAGGTACGCCTTCCCCAGCGGTCTCGATATGGCAATCAGGTGTTGCAGGTGACACGTATGTGGTTGTTGGCCCCATTGTGACCCATGTGGCAGCAGTGCGCCAGCGATACGGGCCTGCCCGGCCCGGCGTGTCCCGCCGGGCCTGCTGGCAGCCGGGTCAGCCCATCTTCTTCTCGAGCAGCTCCGCACGCAGGGCCGCGTCGGTGATCTCGTCGCTGTCGATGGAGTGCGTGCGGTGGAACCACGCCAGGGCGTCGCTGTCGCGGCCGGCCGACTCGAGGGTGTCGGCGTACGCGTAGCGCAGGCGGACCACCCACGACGAACGGCTCTTGGACGTCAGAGGCGCGAGCTCGAGGGTGCGCAGGGCGGCGTCGAGCTGGCCCATGTCACGCCGGGCACCGGCCTCGACCAGCGTCATCTCCGCCTTGGCCTCGGCGCTGAAGTTCGGCACCGAGGGGCTCTTGGCCAGCTTGATCGCCTGCTCGGGGTGACCGAGCGCCCGGTGGCAGTCGGCCATGATCGGCAGGTAGGCCGTGGCACCGTTCATCCGCTTCGCGGCCCGCAGCTCGGAGAGCGCCTCGGCGTAGTGACCGGCCGCGTAGGCCGACTCCCCGACGGCCTCGCGCACGACGGCCAGCCGGGAGGCCCGGGCGCGGGCGGCCAGTGCGTGCTGGTAGGCGGCCTCGGGGTCCTCGTCGATCAGCATGCCGGCCGCCGCCAGGTGGCGGGCCACCCGGGCCGCGAGCTTCTCGGGCAGGCCCTTGAGCTGAGCGATCACCGAGGCGTCGAGCTCCTTGCCGGTGATCTCCTCGGGCAGGTCCGGGCCGTCGTACCTCGCCTGGTCGGCGCTGCGGGGCTCGCGCTCCTCGCGGGGACCGCGGCGGTCGTCACGTCGGTTGAAGTCGCCGCTGCGCTGGCCGCCGCTGCGCTGGCCCGTGGGGCGGTCGGAACGACCGCCGCCGGCGCGGTCCGGCTGGCCGCCCCGTTCGGGACGCCCGGGGGCACCGCCGCGTTCGGGCTTGCCCCGTCCGCTCGAGCTGCCGGCGCGCCCGCCGCCTCCGGGACGACTGGGGGGCTGACTGCGACGTTCCTCGGCCACGACTTCACCTTTCAGGGGACTGCTTGTTGCGATCGATCACGGGGGGGAGCCGAAATGGCGTAGAGGCCACCCTATCCGGGTGGCCTCTACGGAGTGTATGTCCGGCGGCGTCCTACTCTCCCACAGCCTCTCGGTTGCAGTACCATCGGCGCTGAAAGGCTTAACTTCCGGGTTCGGTATGGGACCGGGTGTTTCCCTTTCGCTATGGCCGCCGTAACTCTGGCGGAACACAGACACACGTGTTTTGTTGTGTTGTGGTGTTCCAAACTTGTGGACCGTCCACCCCCCGGGTGTGGGGGGTGTGGTTTGTGGTTTGGGATCTGATTAGTGGACGCGATTCATCGGTTGCGCGGTGTACTGGTCACTGCTTTGAGTGGTTTTGTACGGTGTTGGGACAAGCCCTCGGCCTATTAGTACCGGTCGGCTAGGCATTGCTGCTGTACACCTCCGGCCTATCAACCCAGTGTTCTGCTGGGGGCCTTACCCGGTTAACCCGGTGGGAAACCTCATCTTGAAACGTGCTTCCCGCTTAGATGCATTCAGCGGTTATCACTTCCGAACGTAGCTAACCAGCCGTGCCCCTGGCGGGACAACTGGCACACCAGAGGTTCGTCCATCCCGGTCCTCTCGTACTAGGGACAGCCTTTCTCAAGTTTCCTGCGCGCGCGGCGGATAGGGACCGAACTGTCTCACGACGTTCTAAACCCAGCTCGCGTGCCGCTTTAATGGGCGAACAGCCCAACCCTTGGGACCTACTCCAGCCCCAGGATGCGACGAGCCGACATCGAGGTGCCAAACCATCCCGTCGATATGGACTCTTGGGGAAGATCAGCCTGTTATCCCCGGGGTACCTTTTATCCGTTGAGCGACGCCGCTTCCACATGCTGGCGCCGGATCACTAGTTCCGACTTTCGTCCCTGCTCGACATGTCTGTCTCACAGTCAAGCTCCCTTGTGCACTTACACTCGAAACCTGATTGCCAACCAGGCTGAGGGAACCTTTGAGCGCCTCCGTTACATTTTAGGAGGCAACCGCCCCAGTTAAACTACCCATCAGGCACTGTCCCTGATCCGGATTACGGACCTAGGTTAGACATCTAGTACGACCAGAGTGGTATTTCAACGTTGACTCCACACTCACTGGCGTGAATGCTTCACAGTCTCCCACCTATCCTACACAAGCCGAACCAAACACCAATACCAAACTATAGTAAAGGTCCCGGGGTCTTTCCGTCCTGCCGCGCGTAACGAGCATCTTTACTCGTAGTGCAATTTCGCCGAGTCCACGGTTGAGACAGCGCCCAAGTCGTTACTCCATTCGTGCAGGTCGGAACTTACCCGACAAGGAATTTCGCTACCTTAGGATGGTTATAGTTACCACCGCCGTTTACTGGGGCTTAAGTTCTCAGCTTCGACTCAAGGTCTAACCGGTCCCCTTAACCTTCCAGCACCGGGCAGGAGTCAGTCCGTATACATCGTCTTACAACTTCGCACGGACCTGTGTTTTTAGTAAACAGTCGCTTGGGCCTGGTCTCTGCGGCCTTCACCGCTTCACACCGCTAGGGTGATCACGGATCCGGCCCCCCTTCTCCCGAAGTTACGGGGGCATTTTGCCGAGTTCCTTAACCATGGTTATCTCGATCGCCTTAGTATTCTCTACCTGATCACCTGAGTCGGTTTGGGGTACGGGCGGCGCATAGCTCGCTAGAGGTTTTTCTCGACAGCATAGGATCATCCACTTCCCCAATTGGGTCCCCATCAAGTCTCAGGCACATGAACGGCGGATTTGCCTACCGTTCGCCCTACACTCTTGGCCACGGACTACCATCGCCGTGGTTGGACTGCCTTCCTGCGTCACCCCATCGCTTGACTACTACCGGTTCGGGTCCCACGCTCTGCTCACCCGCCTCGCCCCGAAGGGTCCGGTCAGATGAGTTTCGGATGGTTAGCATCACCAGGTTCGTCATGGGCGCTACTTTGCCGGTACGGGAATATCAACCCGTTGTCCATCGACTACGCCTGTCGGCCTCGCCTTAGGTCCCGACTTACCCAGGGCAGATTAGCTTGACCCTGGAACCCTTGATCATTCGGCGCACATGTTTCTCGCATGTGATTCGCTACTCATGCCTGCATTCTCACTCGTGTCGCGTCCACAACTGGATCACTCCGCTGCTTCACTCGCGACACGACGCTCCCCTACCCATCCACACACCTGAACACCGATCAAGTCGATGCTGGGCTCACGCGTGAATGCCATAGCTTCGGCGGATGACTTGAGCCCCGCTACATTGTCGGCGCGGAATCACTTGACCAGTGAGCTATTACGCACTCTTTCAAGGGTGGCTGCTTCCAAGCCAACCTCCTGGTTGTCACTGCGACTCCACATCCTTTTCCACTTAGTCACCGCTTAGGGGCCTTAGCTGATGGTCTGGGCTGTTTCCCTCTCGACTACGGAGCTTATCCCCCGCAGTCTCACTGCCGCGCTCTCACTTACCGGCATTCGGAGTTTGGCTAACGTCAGTAACCTTGTAGGGCCCATTAGCTATCCAGTGCTCTACCTCCGGCAAGAAACACGCGACGCTGCACCTAAATGCATTTCGGGGAGAACCAGCTATCACGAAGTTTGATTGGCCTTTCACCCCTATCCACAGGTCATCCCCTCAGTTTTCAACCTAAGTGGGTTCGGTCCTCCACGCGGTCTTACCCGCGCTTCAACCTGCCCATGGATAGATCACTTCGCTTCGGGTCTTGATCGCGCTACTCAAACGCCCTATTCGGACTCGCTTTCGCTACGGCTTCCCCACACGGGTTAACCTCGCAACACAACGCAAACTCGCAGGCTCATTCTTCAAAAGGCACGCCGTCACAAGAAACAAGTTCTCGCTCCGACGGATTGTAGGCACATGGTTTCAGGTACTATTTCACTCCCCGCCAGGGGTACTTTTCACCTTTCCCTCACGGTACTTGTCCGCTATCGGTCACCAAGGAGTATTTAGGCTTAACGGGTGGTCCCGCCAGATTCACACGGAATTTCAGGGGTTCCGTGTTACTTGGGAACACGTCAACAGAGTCACGCACTTACGTCTACGGGGCTATCACCCTCTACGGCCCGGATTTCCAACCGGCTTCAACTTCGCTACGTGATTTCTTACTCTGCGTCATCGCGGCAGCAACAACAAGACACGTCCCACAACCCCACACTCACAACCCCTGCCGGGTATCACATGAGCATGGTTTGGCCTCATCCGATTTCGCTCGCCACTACTCTCGGAATCACAATTGTTTTCTCTTCCTGTGGGTACTGAGATGTTTCACTTCCCCACGTTCCCTCCACTCGCCCTATGTGTTCAGGCAAGGGTAACTGGACATGACTCCAGCTGGGTTTCCCCATTCGGACACCCCCGGATCACAGCTCGGTTGCCAACTCCCCAGGGCTTATCGCAGGCTCCTACGTCCTTCATCGGCTCTTGGTGCCAAGGCATCCACCATGTGCCCTTCATAGCTTGTCTCAACAACGTCAAAACAACTCAACTACAAAAGACCAGCACCCCCACACCACCCACCGCACACCCACCCAACCAACAGGTGAACCGCACAACGAGTCGAGCAGGGGATACACATACTTACAGCCGCCACCAGCCAATCAAACCGGTGACGACAGATGCTCGCGTCCACTATCCAGATCTCAAACAACAACCCCACCAACCCCCCGCACCCACCACCAGGCAGACACGAGACAAAGGAGAGAACTCTTGGCTGAACAACCACACACCCCCCACCCACCACGAAGCCCCCGTCACCGAGAACCCCACAGCAGACACAAGGATGCCTGATTCTTCAGGACCCAACAGTGTGCCACCACCCCACCACCCCACAGACACAAGACCCAGGTTCCACACCCACACCCCCACCCTCCCCGAAGGAAGAACGAACATGCGGATAGTACTGAGGACCTCGACCCACAAAGCAGCCAAGTGATTCATCGACGATTCCACTAGTGAACACCACCATGCGCCCCCACACGAACGGTGAGGGTCGGGGCGTGTGCTCCTTAGAAAGGAGGTGATCCAGCCGCACCTTCCGGTACGGCTACCTTGTTACGACTTCGTCCCAATCGCCAGCCCCACCTTCGACAGCTCCCTCCCTTACGGGTTGGGCCACTGGCTTCGGGTGTTGCCGACTTTCGTGACGTGACGGGCGGTGTGTACAAGGCCCGGGAACGTATTCACCGCAGCGTTGCTGATCTGCGATTACTAGCGACTCCGACTTCATGGGGTCGAGTTGCAGACCCCAATCCGAACTGAGACCGGCTTTTTGGGATTCGCTCCGCCTTACAGCATCGCAGCCCTTTGTACCGGCCATTGTAGCATGCGTGAAGCCCTGGACATAAGGGGCATGATGACTTGACGTCATCCCCACCTTCCTCCGAGTTGACCCCGGCAGTCTCCTATGAGTCCCCATCACCCCGAAGGGCATGCTGGCAACATAGAACGAGGGTTGCGCTCGTTGCGGGACTTAACCCAACATCTCACGACACGAGCTGACGACAGCCATGCACCACCTGTACACCGACAAAAGGGGCCACATCTCTGCAGCTTTCCGGTGTATGTCAAACCCAGGTAAGGTTCTTCGCGTTGCATCGAATTAATCCGCATGCTCCGCCGCTTGTGCGGGCCCCCGTCAATTCCTTTGAGTTTTAGCCTTGCGGCCGTACTCCCCAGGCGGGGCGCTTAATGCGTTAGCTGCGGCACGGAACCCATGGAATAGGCCCCACACCTAGCGCCCAACGTTTACGGTGTGGACTACCAGGGTATCTAATCCTGTTCGCTCCCCACACTTTCGCTCCTCAGCGTCAGGTAATGCCCAGAGAACCGCCTTCGCCACCGGTGTTCCTCCTGATATCTGCGCATTTCACCGCTACACCAGGAATTCCGTTCTCCCCTGCATACCTCTAGTCTGCCCGTATCGGAAGCAAGCACTGAGTTAAGCCCAGTGTTTTCACTCCCGACGCGACAAACCGCCTACGAGCCCTTTACGCCCAATAATTCCGGACAACGCTCGCACCCTACGTATTACCGCGGCTGCTGGCACGTAGTTGGCCGGTGCTTCTTCTGTACCTACCGTCACCACACCCAAAAAGATGCAGCTTCGTCGATACTGAAAGAGGTTTACAACCCGAAGGCCGTCATCCCTCACGCGGCGTTGCTGGATCAGGCTTTCGCCCATTGTCCAATATTCCCCACTGCTGCCTCCCGTAGGAGTCTGGGCCGTGTCTCAGTCCCAGTGTGGCCGGTCACCCTCTCAGGCCGGCTACCCGTCGAAGCCATGGTAGGCCATTACCCCACCATCAAGCTGATAGGCCGCGAGCACATCCTTCACCGCCAGAACTTTCCACCAAACCACATGCATGGTCCGGTCATATCAGGTATTAGCCACCGTTTCCGGAGGTTATCCCTGAGTGAAGGGCAGATTACTCACGTGTTACTCACCCGTTCGCCGCTCGTGTACCACCGAAGTGGCCTTACCGCTCGACTTGCATGTGTTAAGCACGCCGCCAGCGTTCGTCCTGAGCCAGGATCAAACTCTCCGTAGAAAACTTGCTCCCGACAAACAAACCCCGACATATCAAATCGCCAGAATCATTGCCGAAAAAAACAAAACCCAACAAAAAAACCGAAGGGCATAACAAACTAATTCGTCGACTATGACACACTGTTGAGTTCTCAAGAATCAGACGCTATCCGTGCCATCCCCCTTGTGAGGTTCAAGCTGCGGCGCTACTGGTTTAAACTTAGCGGTTGTAATTCCACCGATGCAAATCGGCGGGCAATCCGCTCCCCGAGCCGGCAAGCCGGCACACCACATCGCACCGAGTTTTGATGAGGCCGCCGAGGCGCACACTCATGGACCTCGGTTTGAGGTGTGGTGGTGGGTTGGTCTGCCCGGGGCCGAGAACCCGATCTTTCGATCTTGCTCCCCGCCGCTCCCTGGCGACTCGGAGAACATTAGGTGAAGGCTGGGATGCACGCAAATCGAACCGACGTGACGGCGGCCACATCAGCGTTTGCGCAGGTCAGAGGGCACATGTCAGTGGACTTCGACCCCGGCGAGCTTCTTCTTGCCGCGCCGGAGCACCAGCCAGGTGCCGCCGATCAGGTCGTCCTCGCCGGGCACCGCGTCGGCGTCCTCGACGCGGAGGTTGTTGAGGTAGGCGCCGCCCTCGCCGATCGTGCGGCGCGCCTCCCCCTTGCTGGCGGTCAGTCCGGTGGCCACCAGCAGGTCGACGACCGAAGGCAGCCCGCCGGCGCGGTCGACCGTGGCCGAACCCGCCTCGCGCAGGGCGGCACCGAGCGTCGCCGTACTGAGGGAGCGCAGGTCTCCCCCACCGAAGAGCGCCGCCGCGGCTTCCTTGGCGGCCGTCGTCTCCCCCTGGCCGTGGACGAAGGTGGTGATCTCGTCGGCCAGCCGCTTCTGGGCGGCGCGCAGGAACGGCTTCTCCGCCGTCTGGGCCGCCAGGTCGTCGATCTCGGCATGGGTGAGGAACGTGAAGAGCCGCAGCATCTCGATCACCTTCTCGTCCTCGACGTTGAGCCAGAACTGGTGGAAGGCGTACGGCGACATCATCGCGGGGTCGAGCCAGAGGGCACCCGCCTCCGTCTTGCCGTACTTGGTGCCGTCGGCCCGCGTCACGAGCGGCGTCGCAAAGGCGTGCACGTGATCACCGGTCGCGCGCCGGATGAGCTCGGCGCCGCCGGTGATGTTGCCCCACTGGTCGGACCCACCGAACTGGAGCGTGATGCCGTGGTCGCGGTGCAGGGTGAGGTAGTCCATCGACTGCAGCAGCACGTAGGAGAACTCGGCGTAGCTGATGCCGGCCTCGAGGCGACGCTTGACGGTGTCGCGGCCCAGCATCCGGTTGACCGGGAAGTGCTTGCCGATGTCGCGCAGGAAGTCGATCACCGACATGGACGCGGTCCAGTCGTAGTTGTTGACCATGGTGGCGGCGTTGGGACCCTCGAACGACAAGAAGGGCGCGATCTGGTCGTGCACCTGCTCGACCCACCCCTTCACCGTGTCGAGAGAGTTGAGCGTCCGCTCGCCGGAGTCCTTGGGGTCGCCGATCATGCCGGTGGCGCCACCGACCAGGAGGTACGGCGTGTGGCCGGCGTCCTGCAACCGCCGAGCCGTGACGATCTGGAGCAGGTTGCCCATGTGGAGGCTCGGCGCGGTCGGGTCGAAGCCGACGTAGAACCGGACGCTGGTCTCGCCCAGCGCAGCACGCAGCGCATCGAGGTCAGTCGAGTGCGCGATGAGCCCGCGCCACTCGAGGTCGTCCAGGATGTTCGGGGTCGACACGGTGGTTCCTCTCGGTGTGGCCGGCACGACGTACCGGGCGGGCCAAGCCTAGGGTGGCGTTCGTGATTGCAGGCAGATACTCCCTCGGGCGGGAGATCGGGCGCGGCGGGATGGGCGCGGTCCATCTCGGTCGCGACGAGGTGTTGCACCGAGACGTCGCCCTCAAGCGCATCGGGCTGATGCCCGGCGCGCAGACGGCCGACCTCGAACGCGCCGAGCGCGAGGGCCGGTTGGCGGCGCGGCTCAACCATCCGCACGTCGTGGCGATCTACGACCTGGTCAACGAGCAGGACGTGCAGTGGCTGGTGATGGAGTACGTCGAGGGGTCGAGCCTGGCCCACCTGATCCGCTCCGACGGGCCGATGGACCCCGACCGCGCGGCACGGATCCTGTGGCAGACCGCCGACGCGCTGGCTGCCGCCCACACCGCCGGCATCGTGCACCGCGACGTCAAGCCGTCGAACATCCTGCTCACCGGTGACGGCCAGGCGAAGCTCACCGACTTCGGCATCGCCCGCGCCGAGGCGGACGCCTCCCTCACGCAGACCGGATTGGTCACCGGCTCCCCCGCCTACCTCTCCCCGGAGGTGGCCTCCGGACAGACGGCCACCCCGGCCGCCGACGTGTGGTCGCTGGGCGCGACGCTCTTCCACGTCCTGGCCGGCCGGCCGCCGTACGAGGTGGGCGAGAACGTGCTCGGCGCGATGTACCGCATCGTCAACGAGCCACCGCCGCGGCTCGACGATGCCGGCTGGCTCGGTTCGCTGCTCGAGAACACGATGGCGACCGACCCCGGTCGGCGTTGGTCGATGGCCCAGGTCCGCGACTTCCTGGCCGCGGGCGGCGAGTCGGTCCAGGCGCCAGTTCCGACGGACACTGTCCCAAGGGCGGCACCGGTGGCCCGGGAGTCGCACACCGAGGTGCTGACGGCAACGCCCGTGGCTCCCGTGCCCGCTGCTCCCGTCCCTGGGCCACCCCGACGACGTTCCAGCACGCCGTGGCTGGTCGCACTGCTGGGGCTCCTGCTGGTCGGAGTTGTCGCGTTCGCCGCCAGCCAGCTCGGCGGTCAGGACGACACCACTCCCCCGGCAGCCGAGGAGCCGTCGTCGTCATCGCCTCCGGCAGAGCCCGAGGAGTCGGAATCGCCGGCCGAAGGGGTCGACCCGGCCGCCATGGAGTCGTTCGTCGTGGACTACCTGAGGACCGTGACCACCGACCCGGAGGCCGCGTGGCAGCGGCTCACCCCGTCGTTCCAGGCGGCGAGCGGGGGTCTCGCGAAGTACAAGGGGTTCTGGAACACGATCGACAGCGCGTCGGCGAGCAACGTCAAGGCCGACCCCGACGCCCTGACCGTGGCCTATGACGTCGCCTATGAGACAAGCAACGGTCCGGTCAGCGACAATGTGGTGCTGCGTCTGGTCGAGGACGGCGACTCACTCCTGATCGACGGCGAGAGCTGAGGAGGCACGAGCCGTGGATCTGACACGCCTGTACCGCGAGATCGTGGAGACCTCGAACGACGGCATCTGGGTCATGGACCTCGATGGCCAGCTGCTGTACGCCAACCGCGCCTGCTCCGAGCTGACGGGGGTCCCGCACCGGGACCTCGGCGACCACTCGGCCGCCGACTTCCTCGACCCGGAAGGCCGGCGGCAGTTCGCCGCCCATCTGCGCGACTGGCGCCGCGGTGTGTTCAACGGGGCAGAGGTCGAGGTGCAGTTCGTCAGACGCGACGGCTCCCGGCTGTGGATCCTGGTCAGCGAGACCCCCTTGTACGACGACGACGGTGAGCTCACCGGGATCCTGCACCGGATGACCGACTACTCCGAGCGTCGACGCGACGTCGACGAGCTCTCCGCCAGCAAGGAGCGGCTGGCCGAGGCGCAGCGGATCGCGCGGATCGGCAGCTTCCGCTGGGACATCGCCCGTGACGAGGTGACCGGCTCGGACGGGTTCTTCCTGATGCTCGACGTCGCCGGCCATCAAGGTCAGCGATCCCAGGACCTCGTCTCGCTCGTTGACGCGGCGGACCGCCACGACGTCGAGGCAGCCATCGCCGCGGCCGTGGACAACGGGGACAACACCCAGTTCGTGACCCGGGCGCGGGGGCGCGGAGGCTGGATCTGGGTCCGCGTGCAGGCGGAGTGCACGGTCGACGCCGCGGGCACCGTCGTCTCGCTGGCCGGCACCGTCCAGGACGTGACTCAGACGGTCGAGGCCGAGCTGGCTCTCAAGGACCGGATCGCGCAGAACACCCTGATGGAGGCCGTGGCCAGCGCTGCGAACGAGGCCAGCACCATGGCCGACCTGCTCCGGCAGGGACGCGACCTGATCGTCGGGCACGACGACTGGGTACGCGCCCGGGGCTTCGTGTGCGAGGACGGGGACCTGTCGACCCTGTACGTCGACGCCACCGACGAGGTGGCCGACCTCCAGGACCCGGCCGCGCTGGCCGGCGAACTGGCCCTCGCACGAAGGTGTGTCGATGCGAAGACGACCATCTGGGACGAGCGTGGCCTGACGCTCGCATGCCCGGTGCTGCACGACGGCGAGGTGCGCACCGTCTACGTCATCACGTCGACGCCGCCGATCGCTCGCAGGGAGCTCATCGAGCACATGGCCCAGCAGGCCGCCGTCCAGATCGGACGGGTCGCCGAGCGCGAGGCCACCGCGCGCGTGCTGGCGGAGGCCAGGGACGCAGCCGAGGAGGCGTCGCGCCAGAAGTCTGACTTCCTGGCCATGATCAGCCACGAGATCCGCACACCGCTCAACGGCGTGCTCGGGCTCAACGAGCTGCTGACGCGTTCGGAGCTCGGTGCCGAGCAGCGACGGCTGGTCTCCGGCGTCGAGCTGTCCGGCCGCGCGCTGCTCAGCCTCATCAACGAGATCCTCGACTACTCCAAGATCGAGGCGGGTCACCTCGACTTCGAGGTGATCGACTTCGACGTGAGGTCGGTGGTCGACAGCTCGGTCGCCCCCCTCCTGTCGAACGGCCGCTCGAAGGGGCTGGTCGTGGACCTGGACTGCGCCGACGACGTGCCGGAGGTCGTCAGCGGCGATCCGACCCGCCTGTCGCAGGTGTTGTCGAACCTGGTCTCGAATGCCGTGAAGTTCACCGCCGAGGGGGCGGTCGTCGTACGCGTCAGCGCGTCGGAGCACGACGATGGCTGGACCCTGCGTGTCGACGTGCGCGACACGGGCGTCGGCACCGACGTCGACGCCGAGACGCTCTTCGCGCCGTTCCAGCAGGCCGACACGTCGACCTCCCGGGTCTTCGGAGGCACCGGTCTCGGGTTGGCGATCTCGCGCGAGATCGTCGCGGCGTTCGGCGGCGAGATCGGGTTCGAGAGCCAGCGCGGGGTCGGCACCCACATCTGGTTCACCGTGTCGCTCGCCACTCCGGAGGGTGGCCCGGTGCTGGGCGGGGCCAGGACGGAGGCGCCGTCGGCGACCAGCCTCCCCGAGGGCGAACGCCGCCGGGTGCTCGTCGTCGAGGACAACCCGGTGAACCAGATGGTGGCGGTGGGGTTGCTGGATGCGCTGGGGTACGCCGCGGAGACGGCCGACGACGGCCTCGCCGCGCTCAAGCTCTACGACCCGCTCCGCCACGACCTGATCCTGATGGACGTGCAGATGCCGCGACTGGACGGTCTGGCGGCGACCAGAGAGCTGCGCAGCCGCATCGACGGGCCGCGGGTGCCGATCGTCGCGATGACGGCTGCGGCCGTGCCCGGCGAGCGAGAGCGGTGCCTCGAGGCCGGCATGGACGACTTCTTGACCAAGCCCGTCGATCCGGAGGCGTTGGCCCGGACCATGGCCGCCTGGATGTCCGGTCCGGCGGTGGCGAGCAGCGACGCGGTGGCGACCGAGCCGGCCGCGCGGATCGTGGACGGCATGGACCTCGGTCGCCTCGACATGCTGCGCGACATGGATCCCGGCAACACGACGTACCTCGACCGCGCCATCGGCAACTTCGTCACCGGGGCGGAGACGCAGCTGGCCACGATCCGGGACGCTGTGCTGGCGGCCGACGCCGACGAGCTGCTGTTCAGCGCCCACCGGCTGGCCGGCAGCGCCGGCAACCTCGGTCTGGTCCATGCCCGCGCCGCCCTCGTCGCCCTCGAGCAGCTCGCCGACTCCGGCAGAGTGGACGGCGCCGCCCCCCTGCTCGGCCCCGCCGAGCACGCGGTGGCGGACGGTTCGGCGAAGCTGCTGGACTACCAGGCGACCCACAGTCGCGCGGGCGCCCAGGGCGCCGACTAGGCTCGACGGCGATCCAGAGCGGGGCGGTAGCTCAGTCGGTCAGAGCAGAGGACTCATAATCCTTGGGTCGTGGGTTCGAGCCCCACCCGCCCCACCACGTGAATCTCACAGGCTCGCCGTTCGTGCGCGGACCGGCCCGGCCACGGCTCAGGGACGACCGCCGGGGCCGCCGTGCCCATTTTGGTCACGGATCGTTGAATCATCGGCTAGGTTCCGCGTGGGGTCTGTGGCGACCGGCCCACTACTCCAGAGGTGGCACAGATGAAGAGTTCACTAGGCCGGAACGTTGGCGCGGCAACCGCGCTCGGAATGCTGGCGGCCACCCTGGTGGCGATGGGTTCGGCGGCCTCGACCGCGGCCGAGCCCTCTGCGTCGGTGACCATCGACGCGCCCACGGACGCCTCTGCCGGCAAGGTCGACCTCACGGGCAACGTGGGTGTCGGAGCGGACGAGGTGACCACGGTCCTTTACGTGCTCGACGCGACGAGGTCCACAGAGACTCCAACCGGGTTGGACTGCGACGGCAACGGCGACCCTGCGGGCGCCGAGGACGACCTCAACGCGGACGGCATCGTCGGGGACATCCTGGACTGTGAGATCGCCGGGATCGAGGCGCTCAACGGCAGCCTCTCCGGGACGTCCGGGTTGCAGGTGGGTCTGGTGGGGTTCGCCAACCAGGCCGCCGCGGCCGACGTCGATCCGGCTGGTACGGCGACCTTCGTGGCCCCGCGGTTCACGGGAGGAGACGCCCGCCCGAGGATCAACACCGTCGCCAGGAGCGTGGTGCGCGAACGGATCGGTCTCTACGAGCCCAAGGACCTCGGCGGCAGCGGCGCCGGCAGCGCCTTCAACAGTGCTGTCTCGGTGGCGCTGTCCACGCTGGCCACCGCGCCTGCCGGACCGAAGTGGATCATGTTCCTCTCCGACGGGCAGGCCCCCATCGACGACGGCCTCCTCGAGCAGCTCAGCCAGTCCCGGGTCCGGTTGCGGAGCTTCGGCATCGGCACCGAAGCCAAGTGCGCGCCTTCCGGCAGCCTCTACAAGATGGCCTCCGCGACCGGGGAGAGCTGCTACCTGGCGCCCAACCCCGCGTCCCTGGCAGCGGGGCTGACCGGCTCGCAGCCCGACGCGGTCAACGGTGTCACCGTGTCGATCGAGAACGTCTCAGTGGCCGCCACGGTGGACGCCGTCGGCGGGTGGAGAGCCAGCTTCACGCTCGGTGCCGGCACCTACACCGCCACCGCCCGGGCGGTCTTCGCCTCGGGGAAGACCAATAGCACGCAGCGCACGTTCACCGTGGCGACCGCACCCCAGGGTCCGGCCGCGGGAACGATCACCCCCGGCCCCGACTCCCTGAAGGCCACGGTCATCAAGGTGAAGCGTCCCAAGCCCTCCCGGGCAGCGCTGCCATCTCGCGTCTCCGGCCGGGTCGGCAGCAGCGTCCAGGGTCTGAAGGCGGTGCGGGCACTGTCCGGCGCCCACGTGCTGCTGCAGGCTCGCTCGACCGACGGTGCCCCGTGGACCACGGTCGACCAGTCCAAGGCCCGCCGTTCCGGCAAGTTCGCCCTGGACTGGAAGCCCAAGTCCCGGTTGCGCCAGCTCAGGGTCGTGCTGTCCCCGGCCAAGGGCTTCGCCGGCAGTGCCGCGGCGGTGCCGACGGCCAAGATCTCCGCGTGCAAGGTGAAGAAGCGAGGCAGCCGCTGGTCGGTGACCTGCCAGACGACCTCGAAGTCGGGCAGCTCGGTCCGCCTCCTCAATGGCGGCAAGACCGCCGACAAGGCACGCGTCCGGAACGGCAAGCTCCGGCTGACCGGCAAGGGACGCGTGGGCGCGTACGTCATCGACATCAAGGTGTCCAAGAAGCGCCACGTCCGTCTGGCCCTGTAGCTCGCGACGTCGGTCGGGCGCGGCTCAGGCGCGCCTGACCTGCATCTCGTGCATCCGCTCGACCACGCGGAAGCCGAAGTCCCGGTTGGTGCGCTGCATGGCGTGGTTGTCGGGCGCCGTCCACGTGTGGATGCTCGTGCAGCGCGGGTGCTCGCGGGCCAGCAGGTCGAGCGTGCGGTGCTTGAGGAGGGTGCCGAGGCGACGGCCGCGGTGATCGGGCATCACGAGCGTGTCGTCCTGCAGCACCTCGATGTCCCCGTGCGGAACGTAGACCTGCGAGTAGCCGCCGAAGACGCCGTCGTCTACGCGGCGGGCGGCGGCGACGATCGAGTGGTACGACCGGCCGACCCGTTGCTCTGAGGTGCGGAGACGCTCGACGGTGAACACCACCGGCTCGTGGTCGATCGCACCCGTGGGCACGTCGAGGTTCATGCGCGTGCGCATCTCGCAGAAGGCCTCGGCGTGCTCGTCGGGGCAGGCGGCACCCCACGTGACGATCTCGTAGTCGGCCGCCTTCGCCTCCGCGGCGGTGCGCAGGCCGGCGACGTGACCGTCGTCGACCGGGAGCGGCAGCACGAGGTGGTCCTCGGCGTGCACCTCACCGAGCCCCATGGCGGTGGCGAAGGCGTACGGCGCCGCGCCACCGGGTTCGACACCCGCCGGGACGTGGAGCTCACCACAGAGCGTGGTGCGACCGGCCTCGGCACAGCGACGCAGCGCGACGTCGTACAGCGCTCGACCGATGCCCTCGCGCCGCCGTCCGGGCAGCACGCTGACCTCGAGGTCGGCGAGGTGGGTGTTGTCCTCCACGGGGCCGCCGATGTCCGCGACCCCGACGGTGACACCGGCGTCCTGGGCGGCCAGGAGCGTGCGTCGGTAGTAGCGACCGGGTGCCTGGACGGTGCCGAGGAGCGTCGGCCACGTGCGCAGCACCGCGTGCGGGCGGTCGGACCGCATCGCCGCCTGCTCCGTCTCCCAGAAGGCACGCAGCCCGGTCTCGTCAGCTGGATCAATCTCGACGATGTCGATCACCGCGCAACCGTGCCATGCTCGTCGACATGGAGCCACTCGATTCCCTCAGCGAGGACTGGGAGCGGGCGCTGTGCGTCGTCGCTCACCCCGACGACCTCGAGTTCGGCGCGGCCGCCGCCATCGCGCGCTGGACCGGGCAGGGCAAGAACGTCGTCTACTGCATGGTCACCAGCGGCGAGGCCGGCATCGACGGCATGCACCCCGACGAGGCCCGCACCGTCCGGGAGGCCGAGCAGGTCGAGTCGGCACGCATCGTCGGGGTCGACACCGTGGAGTTCCTCGGCCTGCCGGACGGCATCCTCGAGTACGGCGTCCCCCTGCGTCGGGCGATCGCCGAGGTGGTGCGCCGGCACCGGCCGGAGATCGTGATCACCGGGAACTTCCACGAGACATGGGGCGGGCGCAACTTCAACCAGGCCGACCACATCGCCGTCGGGCGCACGGTGATCGACGCCGTCCGCGACGCGGGCAACCGATGGATCTTCAACGACCAGCTGGTCGAGGGGCTCGAGCCCTGGGGCGGCGTGCGCGAGGTCTGGGCCTCGGGATCACCCGAGAGCGGCCACGGGGTCGACACCACCGACACCTTCGAGAGCGGAGTCGAGTCGCTGCGCGCCCACGCGGCGTACATCGAGGGCCTGGGCTGGGAGAACTGGGACCCGCACGAGTTCCTCGAGGGCTTCGGCCGGCAGGCCGGGCAGCGGATGGGCGTGGCGTTCGCGGCGTCGTTCGAGGTCTATCCGATGGGGTGGGGCGAGTAGCCGGTCGCTCACTGCGAGCTGAGCAGCTCGGCCGGCACCCACTCCTCCACCAGCGACCAGCGCCCGGGCCGCAGCTCGGCGACGTAGACGACCCGGCCCTCCCAGCGACCGTTGTCGACGCGCCGCCACTCGACCAGCAGGCCCGGCCGCGACTTCGTGCCGTCGACCGGGGCCGAGACCCAGCAGTGCCGCGAGGGATCCTCCCCCGCCTCCACCGGCGGGGCCGGTGCCGGCGTGCCGGCACGGACCCGGTCGCGCAGCGGCACCCCGCTTCCCGATCCGTATCCACCGCGCGCCATGAGACAGATTAGAACATGTGTTCGAATCCGGTGGGAGGGTTCAGGTTCCTTGCCCCACGTGCTTGGCTCGACCCAGCACGGCGAGACGCCCAGCCCGCCCCTCGAACGGAAGGACCAGCAATGCCCAGCATCGACTCCGGTTCGGTTGAGATCCACTACGAGGACACCGGTGGTGACGGTCGCCCGGTCGTCCTCATCCACGGGTGGCCGCTGAGCGGCGCCTCGTGGTCCGAGCAGGTCCCGGCGCTCACCGCGGCGGGCCACCGGGTGATCACCTACGACCGGCGCGGGTTCGGCCGGTCCGGCAAGCCGGGCGCCGACTCCACCTACGACTACGACACCCTCACCACCGACCTCGACGCCCTGATGACCGGGCTCGACCTCCAGGACGCCAGCCTGGTCGGCTTCTCGATGGGTGGCGGCGAGGTCGCCCGCTACGTCGGGACGTACGGCGAGAGCCGGGTCCACAGCGTCGTGCTCGCGGCGGCGGTGCCGCCCTGCCTGCTCAAGGACGACGACCACCCCGACGGCGCACTCACGCTCGACGACGTCGCCGGCATGCAGAGCGACCTGCGCGCCGACCGCGACAACTTCTTCGAGGGGTTCACCACCAACTTCTTCAGCGCCGGCGGCGACCTCAAGGTGACCGAGGAACAGCGCCGCGACGCGATGGCCCTCGCCGCGCAGGCCGACCTGCACGCCGCCGCCGAGTGCATCCGGTCGTGGGTCGAGGACTTCACCGGCGACCTGGCCAAGGTCACCGTGCCGATGCTGGTGATCCACGGCGACTCCGACGCCATCGTGCCGTTCGAGGTCTCGGGCGAGCGGTCGGCCGCCGCCGTGGGCAACAGCGAGCTCGCCAAGATCGCCGACGGCCCGCACGGCCTCAACGTCAGCCACGCCGACGAGTTCAACGAGGCCCTCCTGGCCTTTCTGGCCCACTGACGGGCCAGCTCACGCGAGGCCACCCAGGGACGTGGGTGCCGGCTCCATACGCGTGCCGCGGATTGTGTCCGCGCCGCACATGGACCGGCACCCGGTCGCGCCCAAGCATGAACGGCATGCCCCTCTCGACGCTCATGACGGTCTCGGCGCTGGTCGCGGGACTCACGCTCACCACCACGCCCGCGACCGGTCAGCCGGACGGTCGCCCGGGCCCCGGCCAGTGCAACAGGGCCGACCGCATCGACGTACCCGGTGCGGAGCGCCAGGAGTCGGCCTGCCTGACCGACCTGACCACCACCGGCACGCTCACCAGCGGCCACACCGACCCGGCCGCATGGGCGGGGCTGCACGCTCCCGGCACCACCAACCCGAGTGGCGTGCCCGGCATCCAGGTGGACGGCTACTTCCCCGACACCTCGACGTCGAACACCACGCACGGGTGGAACCACGACAGCCAGTTCGTCATGAGGCTGCCGGAGAAGTGGAACGGCAAGATCGTGGTCAGCGGGGCGCCCGGCACGCGCACGCAGTACGCCGGCGACTTCATCTTCAGTGACTGGCTGGTCGCGCAGGGCTACGCCTACGCGATGACCGACAAGGGCAACACCGGGGGCGCGTTCTACCGCGACGGCGCCGAGCCCGGTGACGCGCTCGCCGAGTGGCACCGTCGGCTCACCCAGCTGACGAAGGCGACCAAGCAGGTCGTCCGGCAGCGCTACGGCCGGACGGCCAGGCGCACCTACCTCTTCGGCATCTCCAACGGCGGCTACCTCACCCGCTGGCAGCTCGAGAACCGCGCCCACCTGTACGACGGTGGCGTCGACTGGGAGGGCACGCTCCTGCGCCCCGAGGAGCCGACGCTGATCTCCTACCTGCCGACCGCGCTGCGCAACTACCCGGCGTACAGGTCGGGCAGCGAGGCCGCCCACGACGCGATGATCGAGGCGGGGTTCGAGCCGGGCTCGGAGTTCACCTGGGACTTCCACTACTCCTACTACTGGGACGTCACCCAGCGGCTCTACCGCGAGGAGCTCGACCCGACGTGGGACGGCTCCCTCGAGGCCGGGGTGCCGTTCTGCGTGAGCGGGACGCCCCACTGCGACGCCGACTACGACTACTCCACCCGCCCTCAGCGCAGCGGGCCGTCGCGAAGGTGGGGCTGACCGGCGACATCAAGCGACCGATGCTCACGCTGCACGGCACGTACGACGCGCTGCTGCCGATCCGCACCGACTCCGACCTCTACGACGAGATGATCGACGAGGCGGGCCGAGGCGCCCTGCACCGCTACTACCGGATCGAGGCCGGCACCCACGTGGACGGTCTCCACGCGACGTACGGCGACCGGGTGCGGCCGCTGCTGCCCTGCGCCCGGGCGGCGTTCACCGACCTGACGCGCTGGGTGGAGAGGCGGCGCGCACCGGCACCGGACGCCACGCTCCCCCAGCCGACCGGCGGCGACCAGGTGAACACCTGCTCCCTGCGGTGACTCAGGCCGCTCGTCGCGCGGTGACGATCTCGCCGACGAGCGGCACCCGCGGCGTCGCGAAGCGCAGGGGCATCCGGGCCTCGGTCGGGGTCCGGTTGCCCTTGCGGCCGTTGCACGGGCTGCACGCCGCGACGCAGTTCACCCAGGACCACTCGCCGCCGCGGGAGCGCGGCACGATGTGGTCGACGGTGGTCGCCTTCGCGCCGCAGTAGGCGCACCGGTGGCCGTCGCGGAGGAAGACACCGCCGCGGTGCCACGCGGCCGGCCGGTAGAGCCAGGACTGGACGACGTACCTGACGAGGCGGAGCACGGTCGGCCACGGGTGCGGGCCGATGCGGCGGGTCTCGTCGCCCTCCTCGACCACGGCGACCTGGCGGAAGAGCATGCGCACGGCCTTGGGGAAGTCGACGTGGCCCAGCGGCTCGTAGGAGGCGTTGAGGAGCGTGACGGCTCGGTAACGAGACATCGGCGTCCTCCTTCCAGCCCATGAGCGGCGACCGGTCTGCCTACAGTCTGCGTCGCCGATCGCCCGCCGGGAAGGGTCTCGGCGGCGAACAGCCGCGGAACGGCGGCTCGGGCCGTTGCCGTCCACGGTAGGCGCGACCTCCGGCCGCGCCCACCGAATTTCGCTGGAGGGGGCGATCACTCCGCCGTGCGGAGGTGCTCCTCGATCGCCGCGATGATCTCCGGACGGAGCCTCGACGCCGGGATGACCGCGTCGACCGACCCGACGGCCACGGCACGGTGGATGTCGTGGATCCCGTCGAACTCCGCGGCGACCTCGCTGATCTTCTCGGCGCGGGTGGCCGCACGAAGCTCCGACTGCTCGACGACGAGGCCGATCCGCTCCGAGCCCGTCGCGTCGGCGATCTGGGCGTCGAGGCCGAGCATCCCGGGGCTGGCGGCCGTGCGCTTGTCCACCTCGCCGGTGAACACGACGGCCGCGGCGGGCGCGCCACCGATGACGGAGGCGAACGAGCCCTCGAGGGCCAGCACGGTCATCCGCGGGTTGAGCGCCTTGGAGAACACCACGAACGCGCCACCGTGGTAGCGGGAGATCACGCAGAAGACGATCGGGCCGCGGAAGTTGACGATCGCGCGGCCGATCTCGGCGCCGTACTCCAGCTGCAGGTTGCGCATCGACTCCGGCGAACCGTCGAACCCGGACAGGTTGGCGAGCACGACCAGCGGCCGGTTGCCACTGGCTGCGTTGATCGCCCGCGCGGCCTTCTTCGACGACCGCGGGAACAGCGTCCCGGCCGTGTAGGTGTCCGGCCCGTCGGTGGGCGGGAACCCGACGCGGCGCACCGACCGCGACTCGATGCCGAGCAGGCAGACGGGGTGTCCGCCCATGTGGGCGTCCTGGACCACGGCGGTGTCGGCGTCGGCCATGCCGGCCCAGCGCTCGAGGGTGGCGTGGTCCTGGTCGGCGACCGCCCTCATCACCGTTCGGATGTCGAAGGCCTTCTTGCGGTCCGGGTTGGTCGCCGGGGAGAAGATCTCCCCCACCGTGCGGAAGTCACTGCCCTCGGCGTCGTGCGGGTACGACGAGATGTCGCGCTCCGCGTCGTCGGTCGTGGCGACCCGGCGGGGACCGGCCTCCCCGGGGACGACGTAGGTGTGCTCGTAGTGGGCCATCAGCACGCCCAGGGCGCTGGCCAGGTCGGGCGCCCAGTACTGCGCCTGCCCGTTGGGGCCCATGACCCGGTCGTAGCCGCCGATGCCGAAGTTGTCCTCCGCGGAGACTCCTCCGGAGAAGTCGAGCGACTGCTTGCCGGTCAGCACCATGGCACTGTCCGGGGTCATCACCAGCACGCCCTTGGTGTGCATCAGCATCGTGGCCTCGGCGTTCCAGTAGGGCTGGGCGCCGACGTTGATCCCGGCCACCACGACGTTGATCTCGCCACCGTCCTGGGTGAACTCCACGATCCGCCGCAGCGCCTTGGCGACCCAGTCCATGTTCTCGGTCCCGGAGTCCATCGAGATCCGGGCACCCGCGGAGAGCGCGAACCACTCGAGCGGCACCTGCATCCGCTCGGCGAGGTCGAGGGCGGCGATGACGCGCTGGCACTCCGGCTCCGCCACCGATCCGAGCGACTTGGTGGGATCGCCGCACAGCACCACGCGGGTGACGCCCTCCGGGTGCAGCGTGGTGGGTGTGGTCACCACGGCGGCGAGGATGCCGGCCTTGTTGAGTCCGCGGGGACGATCGACCGGGACCAGGTTGCCGGCGTCGTCGAGGTCGTGCTCCACGAGGGAGCCGTCGAGGCCGGTGAGCGCGGCGCTGAGCTCGTAGGGGTAGACGAGGCCGCGACGACGCGACCGGACGACCTTCGAGGCGTAGTCGTCGAGCGGGCGCAGCTGCTCGGTCGGCGGCGCCTCCACGGTGGACACCACGCCGGCACCCGGCTGGGCGCCGAAGCGCACCGCGACCGGGACGGGCTCGCTGCCCGGCACGGCCACCCGGCCCTGGGCGACGACCTCCTCGATACCGGCCCCGTCGGTCAGCGGGCTGATCTTGGCGCCCAGCGCCGCCAGTCCGTCGACGTCGACGTCGACGACGGGCCAGACGTGGACCCAGACGTGGTTCATGTCCAGCTTCATCCCCGCGGCGCCACGGGCCACCCTGGCCCGCCGGATCGCCTCCAGGCAGCTCTCGACGGCGCGCTCGGCATGGGGCAGCGACGTCACCGTTCCGGCCTCGTCGCGAACGACGGACATCTGGCGCACCTGGGCGAGCGCCACCAGCCGTCGGTCGGCCGGGTTCTCCCGGGCGACGCACTCGTAGAGCAGCACGTCCTCGGGGGCCGGCACGCGGTTGACGTGGAAGTTGCGCAGCCGCCAGAGGTTCAGGCGGCGTCCGACCATCGGGTGCACGCCGCGGGTGAGGTCGTCCTCGACCGCGCCGCCGTCGGTGCCGGGACGGAACGCGAAGTAGCCGACCGGGCGGTCGCCGCCGGGACAGACGGCCACGCAGATGCGGCGTACGTCCTGGGCCACCGGGAGAGCCGCCACCATCGCGCGGAGCTGGGCGCTCACGTCGTCGGCCGACTCCGGGGCGTCGGCCCAGTGCAGGTAGAGGTCGACCACGGCCTCCTCCTCGGCACCACGGTCACCGACGTGAGCGGTCACGCTGGACACGAGACCGCCCGTCGGGTCGCCGAGCTCGGCCACGGTGCCGATCGTCGACACCACCCGGGTCGGCCGGTCGTCGAGGGTGTAGCTCGCGACCACCACCGGCCGCTCCCCGGACTCGATCGACTGCAGGTCGTGGAGGTCGTACTCGCGGTAGTGACGCCTGGCGAGCACCTCGAGCATCGGCTCGCTGGTGGGCACTCCCCGCTCGAGCCGCTCCGAGAGGAACCGCACGATCTGCTCGGGGATCGCGGCCAGCGCCTCGATGCGCGCGGCGCGGTCGGGGACCTCCGTGTCGGCCGAGAGCTCCTCGAGCTCGTCGCGCACGCCGGCGAGGATGTCGGCGCGCTCGGCGTCCACGGCCGGCTGGTCGAACCAGCGGAACCGCACGCTGCGCGCCAGGTCGCCCACCACCGGGTAGCGCAGCTGGTTGATGCGACCCAGGCGCTCCAGCAGCTGGTGCGCACGGACCGCGAGCTCGCCCGTGGGCGTGGGCTCGTCGATCCAGCACCCCAGGACCGCCGAGGCCAGCGCGACCTCGGGCGTCGAGCGCTGCTGGGCCAAGAAGATGCGGAAGACCGCCTCCTCCATGGCCGGGGTGCGGTCGAGGCCGTCGACCCCGTAGTGCGCCAGCACGCGCTCCAGGCGGACCCGGAACTGGTCGGGCAGCCCGCCACGTTCGGTGTCGAGGCTCTGCAGGAAGGTGTGGAAGTGCTCGCGGGAGCTGTGCACCCGCAGCTCGGTGTGCCGGTCCTCGTCGACGGGTCGGTTGCGAGACAGCTCCGCGAGGTCGGCGAAGATCGCCAGGAGCGCGAGCTCGTCGGCGACCACGGACTCGCCGTCGGCCTGCAGCTGCCCGCGCACGGCGAGGTACTCCGACAGCGCCGCGTCCTGGTCCTCCGGCGGCACGTCGTAGCCGAGGAACACCGCCGTCAGGGCGGCCCGAGCCCGCGCACCCCGCGCCTCCGGGTCGATGCCGTCGTCCGGCGCCGGGAGCTCGAGGCCGGGACCGTCGTCCGCGACGACCTCGTCGAGACCCTCGCCGAGCGGCTCCAGGTTGATCAGGGCGGTGCCGGTCTCGACCTGGCTGCCGGTGATGACGAGCAGCTCCTTGACCCGCGCCGCGAACGGCGCGTGCACGACGGTCTCCATCTTCATCGACTCGAGCACGACGACCGCAGCGCCGGCCTCGACCTCGGTCCCCACCCGGGCCGGGGTGGCGACCACGAGCGCCGGCGCCGGCGAGCGCAGCACGCCGCCCTCGTCGCGACTGACGCGGTGGGCGACCCCGTCGACCTCGACGAGGGTGGTCGGGCCGTGCGTGGCGGTGACGAGGTGGTACCTCCGGCCACCGACGACCAGGCGCCGGCGTACGTCGTCGATCAGGTCGAGCCGGACGTCGACGGTCTGCACGGTGGTCTTGGCGGCGACGGTCACCCGGAACCGACCGGGACCGGTGTTGACGGTCGACACCTGGTAGGGCACTCCGCGCAGCTTCAGCTCGACCGGCCGGCCGACCTGGTGCGCCGCGGTCGGTCGGCCACCGTGGGCGGTCTCGAGCAGCCTGGCCGTCTCGATCCGCAACCGGTCGAGGTACGCCTCGATGGCGGCGGCGACCACGGCGATGCCGGCATGGGCGTGCGCGACCAGACGGCCCTCGGCTCGCACCCGGTCGATCCAGCCCGTGTCGGCCCAGCCGCCCGTGCCGTCCACGACCTCCGGCTGGGCCAGCAGGTCGAGCACGAAGCTCTTGTTGCACATGCCGCCCTCGATCACCACCGTGGTCGAGGACATTGCCCGGCGCAGTCGGGCCAGGGCCTCCTCGCGGGTGCGGCCGTAGGCGATGATCTTGGCGATCATCGAGTCGAAGTCGGGCGGAATGGTGTCGCCCTCGGCGACCCCCGTGTCGACCCGGATGCCCGGACCCGAGGGCAGGTCGAGGCGCACGATCCGACCGGGGGACGGCGCGAAGTCGCGGTCGGGGTCCTCGGCGTTCAGCCGGGCCTCGACGGCGTGACCGGCCTCGGCGGGCTTCTCGCCCTCCAGGCGACCGCCCTGGGCGACGAGGATCTGGGCCTTGACCAGGTCGATGTCGGTGGTCATCTCGGTGATCGAGTGCTCCACCTGCAGCCGGGTGTTGACCTCGAGGAACGCGAAGGTCTTGTCGCCGGGGTGGTAGAGGAACTCGACGGTGCCCGCGCCGACGTAGCCGACGGCCAGGGCCAGGCGCTCGGCCGACACCTTGAGCTCTTCGGTCTGCTCGGGGGTCAGCAACGGCGAGGAGGACTCCTCGATGACCTTCTGGTTGCGGCGCTGGATCGAGCAGTCGCGTACGCCGACGGCCCAGGCCGTCCCGTGCGAGTCGGCGATCAGCTGAACCTCGACGTGGCGCGCGCCCGTGACCAGTCGCTCGAGGAACAGGGTGCCGTTGCCGAAGGCGCGCAAGGCCTCATCGCTGGTGCGCTGGAAGGCGTCGTCGAGGTCGGCCGGCGAGGCGACCATCCGGATGCCGCGGCCACCACCCCCGGCGGTCGCCTTGAGCATGAGGGGGTAGCCGATGTCACCGGCGGCGGCCAGCGCCCCGTCGAGGGTGTCGACGGCGCCGCGGCTCCAGGGGGCCACCGGCACGCCCACCTCCTCCGCGATCAGCTTCGAGCCGATCTTGTCGCCCAGCCGGCGCATCGCCTCGGCACTCGGCCCGATGAACGTGACGCCGATCCGCTCGCACAGGTCGACGAAGGTCGGGTCCTCGGCGACGAAACCCCAACCCGGCCACGCGGCGTCCGCGCCGGTGTCGAGCAGCGCCTTCTCGAGCACGGCGAGGTCGAGGTAGGGGCGGGCGGAGGCGGGGCCGAGGTCGTAGGAGAGGTCGGCCTCGCGCACGAACATGGCGTTGGCCTCGCCGGTCGTGTGCAGCGCCACCGTCTGGATCGGTCCGTCTCCGGCGGCGTTTATCTCTCGGACTGCATGGATCAGCCGCATGGCGGCCTCGCCACGGTTGATGATCGCGACGCGGGCGAACGACATGAAGACCTCCGTCAGGGAAACCACGAGGTCTTTCTCGCGGCGTCACCCCAAACCTGTCACGGGTCGGAGGTTACGGGCCAGTCACACGACCACCAGAGGGACAAATCGATCCCGGCTCCCCGGATGAGGTATCCCCCGCGCCGGGGTGCGGTCACTCGCCGCCGACCCTCCGCTGCGGATCCGGCCCGCGTGCACGACGCGAGACCGAAGCCAGGGTGACCGTGCCGAGCGCTCGTGTCCCCCTGCCCGCCGCCGTCCCACGGCCACGCTCACCCGAGCCGTCAGTTCGGCGCGCTGCTCCGCTTCGGGCGATGATGAGGCGGTGAGCAAGTTCCTTAACCACGATGCGGCCCTGATCGTGATGGCCGACAAGATGGCCGAGCTGAAGCCGCGGCTCCGCGGTTGGCTCCACGCGGGTTCGATCCCGTTCGTGGTGGCTGCCGGTGCCGTGCTGATCGCGCTGTCCCCGTCGGCGGGCACGAGGGTCGGTTCGGCGGTCTTCATCGGCGCCGCCCTGCTGCTGTTCGGTGTCTCGGCGATCTACCACCTCGGCACCTGGCAGCCGGCCATCTGGGCACTGCTGCGGCGCCTCGACCACTCGAACATCTTCATCCTGATCGCCGGCACCTACACGGCCTTCGCGATGCTGTTGCTCGAGGGCAACGCTCGTGTCTGGCTGATCTCGGGCATCTGGGCCGGCGCACTGCTCGGGGTGTTCTTCCGCGTCTTCTGGACCACCAGCCCGCGGTGGCTCTACACGCCGATCTACATCGGGCTCGGCTGGTTCGCGCTCTTCTTCATCCCCGACTTCATCGACGGCGCCGACCGGCTGAGCACCCCGGTCGCGATCGCGACGCTGACCCTCGTCGTGGCCGGCGGACTGCTGTACACCTTCGGGGGCGTGGTCTACGGCCTGAAGCGGCCGAACCCACGGCCCGAGTGGTTCGGCTTCCACGAGGTGTTCCACACCTTCACGATCCTCGCCTTCATCGCGCACTACCTGGCGATCTCGTTGGCGACGTACGCACTGCGCTGACGCGGGCCTGCGTGGCCTGGCTCGTCTGGCGGCGGTTGGAGCGCGGTTCGGTCTGACCCGGCGAGAAATGATCGGAGCCCACCGTCCTCGGCTCGGGTCAGGATCGAGGCCCGTACGCCGCCAGGAACGTGGCAACCGCGTCCCGAACGTGAGCCTGTCGCTCGGCTGGAGATGGCGCGACGTCGTCGCCGAGGAACATCGCGGCGTTCGTGGGCGCACCCATCACCAGCCAGTTCAGCTGCTCGGCGGCCATGGCGGGATCCGGCACTCGCACCCACCCAAGCGCGTTGAGTTCGCGTAGCAGCGCCTCGAGGGTGGAGACCCCGCGGCGCGGTCCCTGCTCGAACACCGCGCGCGCGAGGTCCGGGAACCGCGGGACCTCGCTGATCACCAGGCGGCGTAGCCGCACCAGGCGCGGAGACAGCACCACCCCGAGCTGGTGGCCGAGGATGCTCTCGAGAGTTGCCGCGACGTGGGCCCGGGTCTCGGGCACGGCCGACGTCGCCAGCACCTCGTCGCCGGCTTCACGGGTCATCGCGGTGACGAGCTCCACGAAGAGTCGGTCCTTGGTGCCGAAGTGCGCGTAGACGGTCTGCTTCGACACCTGTGACATCTCAGCGATCTCGTCCATGGTGACGCTGTCGTACCGGTCCGCGAGGAAGGCCTCCTCGGCCGCCGCCAGGATCGCGCGACGTTTCGCCACCGACGAGGGCCGCAACGCGCCGGGCGCTTGACTGTTCACACCAGTCAGTCTACTTTCTGGATATCAGACTCACTAGTCCAAAAAGTGGAGGGTCGTCCCGATGCATCGTCCGACCGGATTCCGGACCACCACGTCGGCCGACGGCACCACCCTGGCCTATGAGATCCGCGGCGCCGGTCCGCCTCTGGTGTACGTCACCGGCGCCATCTGCCACCGCACGTTCGGACCGATCCGTTCCGGAGCGAAAGTGCTGTCCGGCGCCTTCCGGGTCCTGACCTACGACCGGCGCGGCCGTGGCGACTCCGGCGGCGGCAGCCACTGGTCGCTGGACCGCGAGGTGGAGGACATCTCGGCCCTGATCGACGAACTGGGCGGCAGTGCCCTGATCTACGGGCACTCCTCGGGTGCTGTGCTCGCGATGCACGCGGCCCACCGTCTGGGCGACCGGGTGCAACGCGTCGTGCTGTACGACGCGTCGTGGGTGGCAGACGACACCGAGGCGGCGAGGTACGCCGATCTCCGTGCCGAGGTGGACACGATGCTGGCCCGCGGACGACACGGACGCGCGCTCCGGCGCTTCCTGATCGGAATCGGCATGCCGCGAGTCTTCGCCGCGTTGCTGCCGGTCATGCCCGGCTGGCGGCGTCTGCGAGCTCTGGCCCCCACCCTGCGCCACGACATGGACCTCACCGCACAACCGCCGCCGTTGCAGGTCGCCGCCGAGATCGCCGTCCCGGTGCACGTCATGGTCGGGGAGCGCAGTCCCGGCGAGCTCCACAAGGTGGCGAGCGCGGTGGCCGCCGCGATACCCGGTGCCACCCACGAGGTCCTCGCTGGCCAGGACCACATGGTCTCGGAGACCGTGCTGCTGCCCAGCCTGATCCGAGCGCTGTGTCCCGACGGGATGCGCCGCTGAGCAGCGGCGGCTCACGCGGGCACCAGAGCGGCGCCCAACCCGGCTGGAGCCGATGACCACTCGGATGTGTGGCGCGTGGTCGCGAGCGACCCGCTCCGGGTCGTGGTCCTCTGACCGGGGTGCGAGCGTTGCTGGGCGCAAGCCTCCCCGCGTGCCGGTTGGCGCCGCGGCCCACGCGGTCCGTCAGCGAGAGCCATACTGGGCCATGCCGAAGTTCGCGTCCGTCGACGACTACCTCGCCTCCTTGTCCGGCGAGCAGAGGGCGGTGTTGGAGGAGATCGAGCGGCGCGTCCTGGCGGTGGTGCCCGGCGCGGAGCGAGTCATTCGCTACGACATGCCGACCTGGCTGGTCGAGGGGACCTCTCTCGTCCATGCAGCGGCCTGGAAGCAGCACGTCTCGCTGTACCCGGTGCCACCCGCGGGCGACCTCGCGCTTGACGCCGATCTCGCGTCGTACGCCGGAGCGAGGGGCACCCTCAAGCTGCCCTACGCCCAGATCGACCACGACCTCATCGAGCGGGTCGTCCGCCGGCTGCTCGAGACGCGCTGACCCGCCGCGAACGCTGGCACGGCGTGCTTGAGTGTCAACGTGGCACACCGACCCCGGACAGGCCCGCGAGCATGACCGAGCCGCACCGCCTCACGCGCCTGCTGGCACCCGCATCGGTGGCGCTGGTAGGTGCCTCCACGATGCCCAACACCCCTGGCAACGACATGGTGCTCGAGCTCCAGATCAGCCGCTACCCAGGCACGGTCTACCCGGTGAGCTCGAGGTACACCGAGGTCGAGGGCCTCGACTGCTACCCGGACCTCGCCCAGCTGCCGGAGGTCCCCGACCTGGCGGTTCTCGGCGTCGGCAACGACCGGCTCGAGGAGCAGGTCGCGGCGGCGATCGACCTGGGCGTCGGCGGGCTCGTCATCCCCGGCAGCGCCCTCCTGCCCAGCGATGACGACGAGTCGACGCTGCGTGGACGGATCAAGGAGATGGCCATCGCCGCCGACCTCCCGATCATCGGCGGCAACTGCATGGGCTTCTACAACGTCGACGCATGGTTCCGCGCGTTCCCGTTCCATCGCCCCTACGAGCTTCAGCCCGGAGGCGTCACCTGGATCGCGCAGTCCGGATCGGTGCTGACCTCCTTGTTGTGGAACGACCAGAAGCTGCGCTTCAACCTCGCCATCTCGCCGGGGCAGGAGCTGGTGACCACCGCGTCCGAGTACATGGACTACGCCCTCGAGCAGGACAGCACCCGGGTGATCGCCCTGTTCATCGAGTCGGTACGCCGACCGGAGGCCTTCGTCGCGGCCCTCCAGAAGGCAGCCAGCCGCGACGTACCGGTGGTGGCCATCAAGGCCGGCCGCACCCCACAGGCGGCCACGCTGGCGCTGAGCCACTCCGGGGCTATCGCCGGCGACGACGCGGCGTACCGCGCGCTGTTCGAGCGGTACGGCGTGCTCACCGTGTCCTCGATCGACGAGCTGGCGGCGTCGGCGCTGCTGCTCTCCGACGTACGCCGCCCCGGGGCGGGCGGACTGGCGACGATCCACGACTCCGGCGGCGAGCGCGAGCTGCTGCTGGACCTCGCGGCCGATGTCGGGGTCCCGTTCGCCCGGATCGGGGAGGAGACCACCCGGGTGCTCGCCGAGCGGCTGGACCATGGCCTGGAGCCGATCAACCCGTTGGACGCCTGGGGCACCGGAAGGGACCACCAGGTCATCTTCGAACACTGCTGGCAGGCTCTCCTCGACGATGACGACACCGCGATCGGCGTGTTCGTCGCCGACCTCACCTCGGGCTTCCACCTGCACGAGTCGTTCGCCAGGATCTGTCGACGGGTGCACAAGCGCACCAGCAAGCCGATGGCGATGATGACCAACCACGTCGGCACCGACAGCCAGGATCTCGCTCGACGGCTGACCGATCTCGGCATCCCGGTCATCGACGGCACGGTCCCCGGTCTGGTCGCGGTGCGCAACGTCCTGGCCTACCGAGACTTCGCGTGGAGCCCGCGGATCGCGCCTCCGAGCCGGCCGGACCCGTCGATCACCACCAAGTGGCGGGGCCGGCTCTCCCATCCGGAGATCCTCACCGAGAGCGAGGGCCTGGACCTGCTCGCCGACTACGGCCTGCCCACGATCCCGCACGCCGTCGTCGCGGACATCGAGTCCGCGACCGACTTCGCCGGTGAGGTCGGCTACCCCGTCGTGCTCAAGACAGCGACGCCGGGCATCCTGCACAAGTCGGAGGTCGACGGCGTCCTGCTCAACCTGGCCGACGAGCACGAGCTGAGAGCCGCCCACGCAGGACTCACCGCGCGCCTCGGTCCTGACGTCCTGGTCGCGCCGATGGCCCCACGCGGCATCGAGCTGGCTCTGGGTGTCGTCCGCGACCCCCAGTTCGGGGCGATGGTGCTGGTCGCCGCCGGCGGCGTGTTCATCGAGGTGCTCAGCGACCGCCAGCTCGGGCTGGTCCCGATCGACGATCGGATCGCCGGGCGGATGATCGACAAGCTGGCGGTGGCGCCGATCCTGGAGGGGGTGCGTGGCCGACCGCCGGCCGACAAGCCCTCCGTGGTCTCCGCGCTCGTCGCGCTCTCCAACCTCGTGGTCGACGTCGGCGACCTCATCTCCGAGCTCGACATCAACCCCCTGGCCGTGGACGAGCACGGCTGCCTGGCGCTGGACGCACTGGTCGTCCCCACGGCCGCGGTGCCGGGCGCCGGCACGCCGAGGTGACCCGGGCCTGCGGCCGCAGCTGCCTCAACCCTCGTGTGGCGCCTCCGAGACGCTCAGGTCGAGCCAGCTCGCCAGCTCCGTGAGCCTGGACTCCACGGCGGAGCGAAGGTTCTCGTGGAACGGCTCGTCCTCGTGGATCGCGTGCACGCGGAGCTCGCCCTCCTCGTGGGCGGCTGTCACGTCGACCTTGCCCACCAGCCGGTCTCCGTGCAGGACGGGAAGGGCGTAGTAGCCCCAGCGGCGCTTCTCCTTGGGCTTGTACATCTCCAAGGTGTAGTCGAAGCCGAGCAGCTCGGTCATCCGTTTGCGATCGTGGAGCAGGAGGTCGAAGGGCGCGAGCAGCTCGGTGCGGTCGGCGGCGGGACTGTCGAGAGCCTCCAACGCGGCGGGGTCGACGCGCCACCGTCCTCGTACGCCCTCGACCACCGCCGGCTCGCCAGCCTCGCCGGCCCCGACCGGTTCCCCCTGCTGGTAGACCGCTCCGGCGCGGGCGAGGCCGAAGGCACGCAGGCGGCGGCGGTCGAGCTCGGCCTCGGCTTCGGCGAGCGGGGGAACCGGGTCGTCGGGGTAGACGCGCTCGGCGAGGTCGTAGATGCGTTCCCGGTCCTCGCGACCCGCGACCGCCACTTCGCCGCGCTGCACGAGCTGGGCGACCATCATGCGGGTGTTCTTCCCGTCGTTCCAACCCGACGATCGCCAGGGGCGCACGCAGGTGTCGGGTAGCGAGCCGACCGGCAGCGGCCCTTCACAACGCAGTCGCTCGAGCACGTCCCGGCGGCACGCCTCGTTGGCCTTCATCCAGTCGCTCAGCCGGTGGTGCCACTCCTTCCAGGGCCCCGGCGTCGGCCAGACGGCCATCTCGGCCCGGCACAGGGCGACGTCGTCGATGGAGCGCATCGCACCGGCGACCTCGACGACCTGCTGCGACGCGATCGCGTCATCGAGATCGCCGGGCCGGTGATCGTTCCCGAGTCTGCTCCAGAGGACCAGTTCCGCCGCCGGCGCCACCGCGCGGGTCTGGTCGAGGGGGAGCATCGTGAGTCGTCGTGCGGCGTCCAGCAGGTCGTGCGGACGATCATCTGCCAACAGAGCCGCCTGGACCGCGATCCGCCTTGCCTGGTCCTGGGTCAGTCGGTGCGTCGCAGTCGTGGCCACGTCACGACGATCTCACGCAGACCGGACGATGTCCTTCCGGATCCGCGCCGGCCGATCCGGTCGCGGTCAGCGCACGATCTTGAAGTTGAAGGTGGCGGTCCCGAGGGCTCCCATCAGCCGTAGCCAGACCGGGAGCAACATCTCGGTCCCGCGGGCCGTCTCGAGCGGTCCGAGGTCGATGACGTCGTCGTGGCCGAAGCTCTCCAACAGCGCCGCCACGGTGGCCTTGGCCTGCGCGTCGTCCCCGGAGACGAAGACGGTCGAGGACTCCCCCAACGCCGTGGGGTCGACCATCAGCGAGGCGGTGAGGGTGTTGAGGGTCTTGACGACCTTGGCATCGGGGAAGGCTCGCTGGATCTGCTCGCCGAGCGAGTCGGTGTCCTTGACGGACAGGGTGGGCGGGAAGCCGCGGGAGAAGTCGAGCGGGTTGGAGATGTCGATGAGCACCTTGCCGGCGAGGTTCTCGGACCCGGCGAGGCCCAGGACGTCGAGAGCGGCGCTTCCGGAGGTGGCGTTGACCACGATCTCGGCGCCGGACGCCGCGGCGGCGAAGGTGGCAAGCGCGACAGCCGGATGGTCCGAGTGCCAGTCCGAGAACGCCCGGTTGCCCATGGCGTCGGGCTCGGTGCGACCCCTGGTGGTCTCCGGATCACGGGTGCCGACCATGACGGTGTGGTCGAGCTGGTCGAGGCGGCCGGCGATCGTCTGGCCGACCGTTCCGGTGCCGAGCACTGCGATGTTCATGTGGGCTTCCTTCGCGAGATCCAATGAGTAGACAGGTCTGTCTGCCCTCTGCCTGGACCGTAGCAGACAGACCTGTCTACTATCAAGGGGTGCCTCCACCCTCCGCGCGCGACCGCATCCTCGACACCGCCTTCCGGCTCTTCTACGCCCGGGGGATCAGGGCCGTCGGCGTGGACCTGATCATCGCCGAGTCCGGCGTCGCCAAGGCGACGTTCTACAAGCACTTCCCGTCCAAGGACCGACTCGTCGTGACCTACCTCGACAAGGTCGACGGGATCTGGAGCGGACAGCTGCGCGCAGCCGCGGAGGCCACCGGCCCCGAGCCGGCCGACCAGCTGGTCGGGCTCTTCGACGCCCTGGGCACGGCCTGCCGGCGCGAGGGCTACCGGGGATGCGCGTTCATCAACGTGGCCGCCGAGTCGCTTCCCGGCACCCCGGTGCACGAGCGCACGGTCGCCCACAAGACAGCGGTGCGAGCCTGGGTGCGTGACCTGGCCGCCCGGGCAGGCGTTGCCGACCCCGACGGGCTGGCTCGCTCGCTGACGCTGCTGATCGACGGGGGGCTGTCAGACGGTGCCCTCGCTGCAGACCCTCGCGCAGCGACCGCCGCCAAGGAGACCGCGCGCGTGCTCGTCGCCGCCGCTCTCGCTGACGCGGCCTGAGCGCACGACCACCGCTTTAGGCAGGTCGTCGGCGCACATCTCAAAAGGGCCCCTGACCCGCGTTTCCGCAGATCAGAGGCCCTTCGCTGCTCCCCCGGTTGGACTCGAACCAACAACCCTCCGGTTAACAGCCGAATGCTCTGCCAGTTGAGCTACAGGGGAACGGCCGCTCTCGCGAGCGGCGGTGAGAAGAGTAGCAAGGGGGTCTGGGGTGGGTGAAATTGGCTGCGCCGGAGGGGGCCGAGCAGGTCAGCCGAGGCCGACCTCGTCGCGGGCGTGGGCCAGCGCCCGACCGGCCAGGTCGCGCACGACGGGGTCGTCGGGGTCGATCGTCTCGTCGTACTCGTAGATCCAGGTGATGGGTTCGCTGCCTCTGGGCGCGCGGCGGGCGATGACGCGAAGGCCCAAGCGACCGCGGACCGGGACGTGTCGCTGGTAGACGACGCTCGCCGTCACGCGCTCACGCACCAGCTGGAGCAGGCGGCGCGGGTCGTCGAGGGAGATCGAGTGCTCGGGCCGTTGCTGCCCCCACGCGCCGACCTCGGAGACGCGCAGGACGGCAGTATCGCTGTCCCAGTCGGCGGCCTCGACCTGCTCCCACGGCACGCGTGCGTCGGGCAGGTAGAGCGCGTCGCGGGTGCCGGCGATGACGACGCCGTCGACGGTGCGGCACCAGGCGAGCACCTTCTCCCCCGCCTCGACGGCGACGTCGGTGGGCGGCGCGTCCCGGAACGGCACCCTCACGGCTGTGCTCCCGTGGCCAGGTCGCGCAGGCTGCGGCGGTGCTGCTCGAGCGCGACCAGCTCGCCGAACATCTTGTTGTAGTCGACGGCGTGGTCGACCGGGTTGGTGCGCTGCAGCCGGGACTTCAGGTCGGAGATGCGACGCAGGGCGGTGAGCTCCTGGAGCCGGTAGACGTGGGCATCGACGTACGACGCGGCCGGGTCGCCGGTGAGGCGCACCGGCTCGACGCCCAGCTCGCTGATCGCCGACGTCACCGCGGGGTCGACGGCCGCCGACCGCACCTTCGACGCCCAGCCCGGGTCGGCGGCACCGACGGTGGGTCCGCCGTTGGCGGCGACAGCCTCCCAGACGGCCCGGTAGGTCGGGTGGGTGAAGTCGTTGGGACCGACGCCGGCGGCGCTGCGGCCGACCGCGGACGGGTGCTGGATCACCAGCTTCAGCGTCTCGCGCTCGATCGAGAACCGCGGGTCGCGGAGGTCCGGCAGCTGCCGGCGCGGCGGCTCGGGGGCCGCCTCGGGTTCCTGGCCACGGCGTACGTCGGTGCGACCGCCCGACCGCTCGCCCGGCCGCTGAGCAGGACGGTTGGCGGCCCGGCGCACCTCGGTGCGGGCCTCGTCGACGTCGACGCCGAGCATCACCGCGATCTCCCGGGCGAAGGCGTCGACCTTGGACTTGTCGCGGATGCTCGACACCAGTCGGGCGGCCTCACGCAGCGCGTCGATGCGCCCGTCGGCGCGGTCGAGGTCGTACCTGCTGGCGACGTTGCCCAGCACGAAGCGGTAGAGCGGCTGGCGCTTGGCGACCAGCTCGCGGACCGCGGCGTCGCCCTCCTTGATGCGCAGCTCGCACGGGTCCATGCCCGTCGGCTCGACGGCGACGTAGGTCTGGGAGACGAAGTTCTGGTCGCCCCCGAACGCGCGCAGCGCCGCCTTCTGGCCGGCCGCGTCGCCGTCGAAGGTGAAGATCACCTCGCCGCGGAACTCCTCGTGGTCGTGCAGGAACCGCCGCAGCACCCGGGCGTGGTCGTCGCCGAACGCCGTGCCGCAGGTGGCCACCGCGGTGCCGACGCCGGCGAGGTGGCAGGCCATCACGTCGGTGTAGCCCTCGACCACGACGGCCTGCGAGGAGCGCGCGATCTCGCGCCGGGCCAGGTCGAGGCCGTAGAGCACGTGGCTCTTCTTGTAGATCGCGGTCTCGGAGGTGTTGAGGTACTTCGCGTCGATCCGGTCGTCGTCGAAGATCCGGCGGGCGCCGAACCCGATCGTGTCGCCGTTGGACTCGCGGATCGGCCACAGCAACCGGCCGCGGAAGCGGTCGTACGCCGACCGGCCCTGCGCGACGAGCCCGGCCGCGACTGTCTCCTCGTCGGTGAAGTTGCGCTGGCGCAGGTGGCGGTGCAGCGCCTCGCCGTCGCGGGGCGCGAAGCCGACGCCGAACGTCTCGGCCGCCGCCTGGTCGAACCCGCGCTCGTCGAGGAACTGCCGGGCGACGATCGCGTCGGGCGTCGCCAGCTGGTCACGGTAGAACTCCTGGGCGACCCGGTGGGCCTCGATCAGCCGGCTGCGCTGCGGGCCGCGTGGCCGCTCGGAGGGCGAGTCGCCGTCCTCGCGCCGCAGCTGGACGCCGTACTTCTCGCCGAGCCGCTCGACCGCCTCCACGAACGTCACGCCGTCGATCTTCATCAGGAAGCTGATGACGTCGCCGCCCTCGCTGCAGCCGAAGCAGTGCCAGAACTGGCGGGCCGGCGTGACGTGGAACGACGGCGACTTCTCGTCGTGGAACGGGCACAGCCCCTTGAGCGACCCGCCGCCGGCCTTGCGGAGCGTGACGTAGGAGGAGACGACCTCGTCGATGCGTGCCTTGTCGCGCACCTCGGCGATGTCGTCGTCTCTGATCCGGCCTGCCACGTGGCGGAGTCTACGGCGGCGCCGGGCACCGCGGTCGGCCGCTCCACACCTGACGGCTTCACCCCTTCGTGTGTCGCGATCTGCCCGGCGATGGGGCAGGGTGGATGCCATGAAGAAGCTGATGCTGCTCACCGCTGCAGGGGTCGGGTACGTCCTGGGGACCAAGGCCGGCCGCACCCGCTACGAACAGATCCGCGGCGCCGCCCGCAAGGTGAAGGACAACCCCGCCGTGCAGGAGAAGGCGCACCAGGCGGCCGGCGTGGCGCGCGAGAAGGCGCCGCTGGTGGCCGACAAGGTCAAGGACGTCGCCACGGCTGCCGCCGAGAAGGTGAAGGCGTCGGGCGGTTCCCCGGTCGACAAGCTCAACCCCAACAGCACCGCCCTGCAGGACAACCCGTACCCGCAGGGCGACCTGCCCTGACGCCGGCTCGGCCCGTCAGGCCAGGCTCAGCGGTCAGGCTCAGCGGTCAGGCTCGGCGGTCAGGCTCGGCGGTCAGGTCAGGTCAGCGCGCGATGCCGGGCCACGGCGCTCGCGTCGCCGAGTGATGCGACCTGGTCGATGA
This sequence comes from uncultured Actinomycetota bacterium, assembly GCA_963807335.1. Lineage (GTDB taxonomy): Bacteria > Actinomycetota > Actinomycetes > Propionibacteriales > Nocardioidaceae > Nocardioides. Next base: position 313,864 of record CAWEBT010000005.1, on the reverse strand, counting down.
CCACACGCCGTCGGGCGCCGTCGTCGCCGGCCGCGCGCCAGTCGTCGGCGAACGGGCGGTCGAGCGCGTCCGAACCCCTGCTCCACGTGGCCTCGACGAGCTCGGCCAGCAGCTCGCGCTGGCGCACCATCAGCGCCACCCGGTCGTCGGTGCTCATCACGTAGTGCGCGGCGATGCCCTTGAGCACCCCGATCTCCAGACGCGTCCGCGCCGGCACCTCCAGCCGGGCGTCGTACCGCACGAACGGGCCGTCGCCGGCCGCGAACGTGGCCTCCTGCACGGCCCAGCAGAACCGGCCGATCAGGTCGCTGGTCAGGTTCTTGAGCGCGGCCATCGCCCGGCGGCTGCCGTCGTACGACGTGGTGGGCCAGCTGCCCTGGCGCCGCAGCCCGTCGAGCACGTCGTCCAGCTCGGCGTCGGTGGAGTCCGGGAGGTACCACCCGCGCACGCGCTCCCACACCGCCGGCCGGTCCAGCGTCGTGAGGTCGATCTTGCCGGCGACGATGCCGTCCTCGACGTCGTGCACGGAGTACGCCACGTCGTCGGCGAGGTCCATCACCTGCGCCTCGAGGCACTGCTCGATGCCGGTCGCGCCGCGACGCAGCCAGTCGAAGACCGTACGGTCGTCGTCGTAGACGCCGAACTTCACGACCAGCCGCGGCGAACCGTCGCCGTGCACGCCCTGCGGCGGCTCGGCCCGCTCTCGGGTCCACGGGTACTTGGTGCAGGCGTCGAGGGTGGCCCGGGTGAGATTGAGGCCCACGCTGTGGCCGTCGGCGTCGAACGTCTTGGCCTCCAGCCGGCTCAGCAGGCGGAGGGTCTGGGCGTTGCCCTCGAAGCCGCCGCACTCGACGGCGTGCTCGGCCAGCGCCCGTTCGCCGTTGTGGCCGAACGGCGGGTGCCCGAGGTCGTGGGCCAGCGCCGCGGTCTCGGCCAGGTCGGGGTCACAGCCCAGCGCCCGGGCCAGGTCGCGCGCGACCTGGGCGACCTCGAGGCTGTGGGTGAGCCGGTTGCGCACGAAGTCGTCGGTCTGCGGGCCGACCACCTGGGTCTTGGCGGCCAGCCGACGGCTGGCCGCAGCGTGCACGACGCGGGCCCGGTCGCGCTCGAACGGCTGCCGCACCGGCGCGTCGACGCGCTTGGGCGGCTCGACGACGATGCGCTCACGCGCGTGGTCGTCGTAGCGGGCGTCGTACTGCTGTGTCATCGGCGCCGAGGCTAGCGGGTGGCCGCCGCGGCTACTGCCTCGCCCTGAAGGCGGCCGCCTTGACCCGGTTCTGGCAGGACGTGGAGCAGAAGCGCCGGCTGCCGTTCCGTGAGGTGTCGACGTACACGCGGTCACAGGGTTTCGCGTCGCACAGTCCGAGCCGGCCGGCCAGGTTGCTGCCGATGGCGAGGGCGAGGCCGGTGGCGCACCCGGCTCCCCAGCCGGTCGCGAGGCTGTCGTCGGCCCCGTGGAAGTGCACGTGCCACCCCCCGCCGGGCAGCGGGTCGAGCTGGGGACGGGCACCGGTGTCGGCCAGCAGCCGGTTGAGGATCCGGGCGGCCTCGGCGAGGTCGCCGGCGACAGCGGTCTCGAAGGCGGCGCGCATGTCCACTGCCTGCCGGTACAGCTGGTCGGCCTCCGCCCCGGTCACCCGGGGGGTCGTTCGACCGTTGCCGGACAGGGCTGTCGCCGTGGCGTCGACCCGCGCTCGTCCGGTCGGGGCCTGGATCGGCTGCGTGCCGCGATGCCCGGGCGTCAGCTCGTTGACGAGACGTCCGGCGACGTCGACCAACGACAAGACGTGACTGTCGAATGCCACTTGACCAGTCACTCCCTTCCTCGTAGCCTCATCGGGTGCGTGACTACCAACACGCACTTTATCAGTCACCGAGGAGAGTGCAGGTTTCGATGCCGACGACCACCACGTCCGAGCGCACCCGAGGGACGCGCGGCCTGTCCAGCACCGTGTGGAGTCTCGTCGCCGCCCGCGCCGTCAACCGGCTGGGCGCCTTCACGCTGCCCTTCTTGGCCTTCACGCTGGTGCAGGAGCTCGACGCCACGACGACCCAGGCGGGCTACCTGCTCGCGGCCTTCGGCCTCGCCACCATCCCGTCCCGGCTCGTCGGTGGGCGCCTCGCCGACCGGATCGGCCCCAAGGCGACGATCATCATCGGGCTGGTCGCGACGGCTGTGGCCCAGCTCGGCGTCGCCGGCTCCCGGAGCCTGGCCCAGGTCACGGTCGCGGTGGTCCTGCTCGGGCTCGTGTTCGAGGTCTACGAGCCGCCCAGCCAGTCGATGATCGCGGAGGTCACGCCACCCGAGCAGCGCCCGGTCGCCTACGGGCTCCTGGCGACGGCGATGGCCGCCGCCGGGATGGGCGCCGGGCTGCTGGCCGCCCTCCTGGCCAGCGTGGACCTGCGCTGGCTCTTCGTCGCCGACGCCGCCACCTGTGCCCTCTGCGCGGCGGTCGTGGCCGTGCTGCTCCCCGCCACCACCCGCGAGCCCGTGGGTGACGGTGCGGGCCCCGCTCCCGTCCGGGCCTGGGCCGACGGGCGGTTGCTCGCGATGCTCGCGTCGGGCACGGTGTTCGCGGTCGTGTACCTCCAGATCACGATCGCGCTGCCGCTCACCCTGGTCGGGCGGGGCCTCGACGCCTCGACGCTCGGGGTCCTGCTGAGCCTCTCGGCCGCCACCATGGTCGGCGGCCAGCTTCTCCTGGCCCGGACGTGGCTGATGGCGTCGCTCGACGACTTCGCGGCCATGACCGTCGGCTACGTCCTGCTGGCCGGCGGCCTGCTCGCGAACGGCTTCGCCGTCACCCTGCCGGGCTTCCTCGCCGCCACCGTCGTCTGGAGCCTCGGCGACCTGATCCTGCTGGGGCGGGCGTACACGATCGTGGCCGCCATCGCCCCGGCAGCGGCCAGGGGCCGCTACCTCGCGGTCTACGGGACCAGCTGGGGGCTGGCCGCCATCGCCGCGCCACTCGTCGGGACGCAGCTGCTCGCCCACGGCGGCCCGCGCCTGACCTGGTCCTGCATCGCCGCGACCTGCCTCGTCCTCGCTGCCGCTCAGCCGGCCATGCGCAGCCGGTGCCGAGATCGCGCCGGCACCCGCGAGGTCGGATGATCGAACTGCCGGAATGCCACGACGGCCGGTGTGACAAGCGTTGTGTGGCCTATGGCGAGCCGAGACGCAATGCCACACCCCTGATCCGACCCTGAGGGTCCAGCAAGAGCGTCACACCCCACCACTCGAGGCACGCCGATGTGACGTCATCAGGTGCGGTGAGGCTGATCGCTCGGAGTCCGTCCAGTTCAGGCGGAACCTTGTCGTTGCCGCCAGCACACGTCCCTGCGACGCCGTCGCGGAGCTCGTAGTAGCCGCCGCTTGCGGCCAGCGTGTCGAGGGCCGAGAACGGACCTGACCGCTCTGCGTACCCGGTCTCCAGCTCCCATGCCACGAGCTCACCCAATTCGCTACCGGCAAGGTTGGTCGACTTCAGTCCGTCCTCGATCCCGATCCAGATGTCTTCGCTGGCGAAGGGTGCACCGAGCGACGGATTGGCCGCGAACCGGTAGAACTCGCGGGCCAATGTGGCATCCGCCTCAGCAACACGGCCGACGGGCCTGTCGAGCGGTTCGCAAGGGCCACGGTACCGATCGAGGTCCAAGGCGGCGGTGCGGACGTGCACGGTCGCGTCGGGCTTCAGCGGCGTGCCAGCCTCGGGTCGCTGCCTGACAACGGTCCGCGGCCGTGCCTCGCAGCGCACCGCAATGGGCCGGCCCCAATTGGACCCCAGGCCGAGTTCGCCGAGCCGCTCCCCGGCTTTTGCCGAAGGCATGCCGACCAGGTCAGGCATCAGCCGCGCGGCCGAGCCCGTCGTGGACTCGCTTGGAGTGGCTGGTCGCGAGTCGTGCGTCTGTTGAGGCCGGGCCGGGTCCGGAGGCCCGTCGGCTGAAGAACAGCCGGCGATTAGCGTGAGGAGGGTGCCAAGCACCAGCAATTGGAGCTTCACGTGACCCCTTTGGTCGTCATTGGAGTATGACCGTCAATCGCCACCTGTTGCTGCCTGCTGTCGATGATTGCGTCAGGGGCGCCGCCATGGCGGTGACAAGCTCATACGTTTGGACGCTCGGCGGCGGCGTGTGGTTGTCACGTCCGGCAGGACCGACGGACTCTGTCGCGGATAGTGGCTCTGACGCACCCGTGCCCTGCTACCCATTCCAACGTGGGCTCTCGGTCGCGCTCGCGCGAACTGCGGCGTAGGTGGTCCAGTTGCTGCCGACGGATGAGGCTGGCCAGGACAGCGGGCGGGACGGTGGCCGCGAGGCGGAGCAGGGCCGCGTTGCGGCTGGCCCGGGGTGGTGATGCCGCGTTTGTTGAGCCTGCCCATCAGGGAGGTCGGGTTCTGGTGGTGGCCGGCCCACTTGCCCGGGGAACAGCCAGCGCTCGTCAGCCAGGGCGCTGGCCGCGCCGAACGGCTTCGCGATCGGCAGCGAGGTCAGGGCGCGTCCAGGGGCGGCGGCAGTAGGAGTGGCTCCGGGCCGAGCGTGAGGTAGGTGCCATCGTCGCCATCGGAGGGCAGGGCCGGCGCATGTGAAGTCACACCGGAGGGGCCGATCCACGCATACATCTCACGCATGCATGCGTGAGATGAACCTTCCGCCAGAATCAGTACGTCGTGACGTGCACGTGGTCGTAGTGGTTGGCGGTTGCCGACCCGCGGTCGGACATCGAGCGCCAACCCTCGCCGCCGCGCTCCACGGACCAGATCTTCTGGGAGTAGATGAGGTACTCGACGCCGAGCTCGGCGTAGTGGGCGCGAACGAAGTCGGCCACGGCCCAGCCGGCAGCACCGCTCACCATGATGTCGACAGCTCGGCCCTGCGAGTGCTCGCCGTCGCCTCGGAAGGTGCCGTAGCTGGTGATCTGCGGGAAGGCGGCACAGACGGCCTCGTGGACCTTGGAGATGTTGGGCGACACGCCACTGGAGACGCTGGAGCCGTTGGTGCAGCTGCCGCCGATGCCCTCGACCGGCTCCTCGTCGTCGAGGTAGCCGCTGGAGACCCACATGGCCTCGCCGTCGACGACGATCTCCTCGCGCTCGCTGCGCTGGCGACCGGTCACGAGCACCCGCTTGCCAGGCTCGACCACGCCGAGCTTGACGTCGTCCGGGGTGGGACCGCTCCAGAGGTTCAGCTCCTCGGTGGTCCAGAGCTTGGCGTCGGCCTTTCGGACCGCGACGGTGGTGGCCTTGATCTGCTTGCGGGCGGCGTCGATCTGCTTCTCCGCCTTGGCCATCCTCGACGAGCCTCGGGTGACGACAGCACCTCGGGCGGCCGAGCCGCCTACGGACGCCTGGAAGCCGGCCGTCGCCATCAGGTCACGGCTCCCCTCCGGCTGGGCGGCGACGACGCCGAAGGTCACCGCGGACAGGGTCGCCACAACGGCGACGGGTGCGGCCACGAGGGCTGCCCTGGGAACTCGGGGGATGCGGGGAATGCGCTTGGCATTGGTTTCCCGCTTGTGGCGATGATGTGCCACAGCGCTGATCCTTTGCTGTTGCTGACTCGGGGGAACGCGACTGCCCACGATGCGAGTGGACGGCCGCGATTGGAGAGTCAAACACACACTTCCGCGGGTGTCTGCATTTTCGCGGCGTGACCAGGGGGTGTCTTCCGTCACCGTTCCGTGATATGCCCGTGATCGGACCGTTATCCCCCGGTCGTCTCCGAGGTGTCCTCCTGGACGTGCGCACCGCTGCCGTCGGTGTCGTCGAGCCATCCCTCCGGCACGACGACGCGCTTGCGGGGCGCACCCTGACGACCGCGCGGCAGACCGAGCGCCGACACCGGGAACGGCTCGTCGCCGTCGAGCTCGGCGAGCAGCTCAGCGAGGTCGGCGAGCGTGTCGACCAGGGCCAGCGAGTGCCGCAGCGGACCGCCGGCGGCGAACCCCTTGAGGTACCAGGACACGTGCTTGCGGAACTCCTTGCAGCCGCGCTCCTCCCCCATGTGCTCGGCGAGCAGCTCGGCGTGCCGGAGCATCATCGCGCGCACCTCGCCCAGGTCGGGGAGGGTCGCGACGGTCTCGCCGCGGAACGCTGCCGCGAGGTCCCGGAACAGCCAGGGCCGGCCCAGGCAGCCACGCCCCACGACCACGCCGGCGGCGCCGGTCTGCTCGACCATGCGCAGCGCGTCGGCGGCCTCCCAGATGTCGCCGTTGCCGAGCACCGGGATGTCGACGTGCTCGACGAGCCGGGCGATGGCGTCCCAGTCGGCCTCGCCGGAGTAGGCCTGCTGGACGGTGCGCCCGTGCAGGGCGATCGCGCTCACGCCGGTCTCCTGGGCGATCCGGCCGGCGTCGAGGTAGGTGAGGTGGTCGTCGTCGAGGCCCTTGCGCGTCTTCATGGTGACCGGCACGTCGTACGGCGTGACGGCGGCGACCGCCGAGGCAAGGATCTCGGCGAGCAGCCCGCGCTTCCACGGCAGTGCGCCGCCACCGCCCTTGCGGGTGACCTTGGGCACCGGGCAGCCGAAGTTCAAGTCGATGTGGTCGACCCCGAACTCCGCGCACAGGATCTCGGCGGCCTTGCCGATGTAGACCGGGTCGGTGCCGTAGAGCTGCACCGACCGCGTCGTCTCGAGCTCGTCGAACACGAGCATCTTCAAGGTCGTCTCGTCGCGCTCGACGAGGCCTCGCGAGGTGATCATCTCGCACACGTACAGGCCCGCGCCCTGCTCCGCGCAGACGCGCCGGTACGCCGCGTTGGTGATGCCGGCCATCGGCGCGAGCACCACCGGCACGGGCACGGTCAGCGAGCCCAGGGTCAGGCCGGCGGGGATGGTCATGGGTCCATTGTCGATGCCCGGCCCGACGTCTCGAAATCGGGCTCAGCGCACCTCCCAGGCCACCCCGGGCTCGGTGTCGGTCGGCTGGAACGTCATCGCGTCGGGCTCGACGCCGGGCTCGAGGGTGTAGACGAGGCAGATGGCGGCCTGCTCCCCCGGCGCGAACGGGTCGGGAAGCGGCGTCGAGGGACAGCGCGGGTAGGTGCTGCCGAACGTGGCGGCCGGCGTCAGCACTCCCCCGGAGCCGCGCAGGTAGAGCGGCAGGGCGGCGCCGCCGAGCCCGGTGTCGCCGGCGTTGGTGACGCTGGCACGCACGAAGTACGGGGTGGCGTCGGCGACCTGGTCCGCGGGCACCCAGCCGGCGAGCACCGCGGGGCCCTTGCGCTGGACCTGCGAGACGACCAGGTCGACGACGCCGGTGGTCGCGCCGTCGACCTGCCAGGCGACGGTGCCGGACTCGCCCAGGGCCAGGGTGGCGCCCGGGGCGGTCGTCGCGGCGGCCGAGCCCGGCGCCGGAGTGGCGGCCGGCGTACCGGTCGTCGAGGCGGGTCCGTCGCCGGACGGCTCGTCGCCCGCCCCCGAGCAGCCGGTCAGCGTGCAGACGACCACCAGGCCGAGAGCGAGCGAGCGGACCGTCATGCGGTCATTGTGCAGCCACCGGTTCGTCAGCAGCCGAGGAGACGCTCCGCGAAGTAGGTGGAGATGCCCTCGAGGCTGATCCGCTCCTGCTGCATCGAGTCGCGCTCGCGCACGGTGACGGCGTTGTCGTCGAGCGTGTCGAAGTCGACGGTGACGCAGTACGGCGTGCCGATCTCGTCCTGGCGGCGGTACCGGCGGCCGATGGCACCCGAGTCGTCGAACTCGATGTTCCAGTTCTGCCGGAGCTCGGTCGCGAGCGCCTTGGCCTTGGGGCTGAGGTCGGCGTTGCGGCTCAGCGGCAGCACCGCGACCTTGACCGGCGCGAGACGCGGGTCGAGGCGCAGGACGGTGCGCTTGTCGACGCCGCCCTTGGTGTTGGGCGCCTCGTCCTCCTGGTAGCCACTGATCAGGAACGCCATCATCGAGCGGGTCAGACCGGCCGCGGGCTCGATCACGTACGGGAAGTACCGCTCACCGCTGGCCTGGTCGAAGTACTGCAGGTCCTGGCCGGAGAACTCGCTGTGCTGCTTCAGGTCGAAGTCGGTGCGGTTGGCGATGCCCTCGAGCTCCTCGAAGTCGCGCCCGGAGAAGCCGAAGCGGAACTCGATGTCGACGGTGCGCTTGGCGTAGTGGCTGAGCTTCTCCTTCGGGTGCTCGAAGTGGCGCAGGTCGTCGGGGCTGATGCCGAGGTCGACGTACCAGCGGGTCCGCTCGTCGATCCAGTACTGGTGCAGCTCCTCGTCCTCGCCGGGCTTGACGAAGTACTCCATCTCCATCTGCTCGAACTCGCGGGTGCGGAAGATGAAGTTGCCGGGCGTGATCTCGTTGCGGAAGCTCTTGCCCATCTGGGCGATGCCGAAGGGCGGCTTCTTGCGGCTGCTGGTGACCACGTTGGCGAAGTTGAGGAAGATGCCCTGCGCGGTCTCGGGACGCAGGTAGTGCAGGCCCGACTCGTCCTCGATGACGCCGAGGTAGGTCTTGAGCATCATGTTGAAGTTGCGAGGCGGGGTCCAGGAGCCACGGGTGCCGCAGTTGGGGCAGGCGACGGACTCGTTGATGTCCACCGAGTCCGGGTCGTCGATGCCCTTCTTGGCTGCGTGGTCCTCCTGGAGGTGGTCCTCGCGGAAGCGCTTGTGGCACGACTGGCACTCGGTCAGCGGGTCGCTGAACGTCTTCAGGTGGCCACTGGCCTCCCAGGTACGGGTCGGCAGGATGACGCTGGAGTCGAGGCCGACGACGTCCTCACGGGCGGTGACCATCGACTTCCACCACTGGCGCTTGATGTTCTCCTTGAGCTCCACACCCAGCGGGCCGTAGTCCCACGCCGAGCGGGTGCCGCCGTAGATCTCGCCGCACGGGTAGACGAATCCCCTGCGCTTGCAGAGGGAGACGACGTGATCGAGGGTCGTTGCGGGCGCCTTGGCCACGGTGGAACTCACTTTCGAGGCAGGCCGGCTGGCTGCCGGTCCGGGAGGGGTCAGCCTAACGATCTGGTCAGCCGGACATTGAGGTCGCCTCCGGGCTCGACGAGCTCGAAGGCGCTCGGCTCGTCGATGGCGCGGCTCAGCAGGGGCACGGCGTGCAGCTTCACGTCGTACGCCGAGAGGGCCCGGCGGTAGGCGCCGACGTGCTCCCACAGGGTGGTCAGCACCCACAGCTCAGCGTCGTCGACGTTGCGGCCGATGACGCCCTCGACGTAGCCGGGCCGCTCGGCCAGGGCGGCGCGAGCGCGCTCGATGTCGAGCCGGAAGGCCACCTGGTCGGACTCGGGCACACGGAACCTGTTCACGACCAGCACGACGCCAGTATGACCCACCACCGATTGACAATGATTCTCAACTGCTTGAGAATCATTCTCATGCAGTCTGGTCGTCCCGTCATGGTCGCCGCCATCCTTGCCGGCGGCGTCCTGCTCTCCTCGTGCGCCGCCTTCTCCTCGAGCGACACCGAAGGAGTGCAGGTGGCCGCGGCGTTCTACCCGCTGGAGTACGCCGCGCTGCGCGTCGGCCAGGACGCCATCACCGTCGACAACCTCACCCGGCCCGGGCAGGAGCCGCACGACCTCGAACTGTCGATCCGGCAGACCGCCCTGGTGGCCGCGGCCGACCTCGTGGTCATCGAGCGGGGCTTCCAGCCGCAGGTCGACGACTCGGTCGACGTCAACGCGGCCGGCCGGGTCCTCGACGTGACCACGGTGGCCGACCTGCAGCCGCTCGAGGAGCACGACCACGAGGAAGAGGAGGAGGAGGAGGGCCACGACCACGGAGCTGTCGACCCGCACTTCTGGCAGGACCCTCTTCGCCTGGCTGCCGTGGGCGACGCGATCGCCCATGAGCTGGTCGCGGTCGACCCGGCGAACGAGGCGACGTACGAGCTCAACGCGAAGTCCCTCCGCTCCGACCTCGAGGCCCTGGACGGCGACTTCCTGACCGGACTCGACTCCTGCGAGCGAGACACGGTGGTGGTCTCGCACGACGCGTTCGGCTACCTGGGCAAGTACGGGCTGCACTTCGAGCCGATCACCGGCCTCACCCCGGGCGCCGAGCCGACGCCGGCCGACGTGCAACGGCTGCAGGAGCTGATCACCGCCGAGGGCATCACCACGGTCTTCTCCGAGACCCTGGCCTCGACGGCCGGTTCGGACAGCCTGGCGAGCGATCTGGGCATCCGCACGAACGTGCTCGACCCCCTGGAGGGACTCGCCTCCGAGGACGATGACGACGACTACCTGACCACCATGCGGGCCAACCTGGCCGCCCTGCAGGAGGCCAACGGATGCTGACCGAACCGATCGAGCTGACCGACGGCGGGGTCGCCATCGACGGCCGTCCGATCCTGCGCGGCATCGACCTGACCGTGCACCAGGGCGAGTTCGTGGCCCTGATGGGCGCCAACGGCTCCGGCAAGTCCACGCTCGTGCGCGCCCTGACCGGGCTCCGCGAGCTGACCTCGGGGTCGCTGTCGCTGTACGGCACGCCGATGGCCAGGTTCACCGACTGGCAGCGCGTCGGCTTCGTGCCGCAGCGCACCGGCGCCGCGACCGGCGTGCCCGCCTCGGTGTGGGAGGTGGTGGCGGCCGGCCGGTTGACCCATCGCCGGCTGCTGCGACGGCTGTCGCGGACCGACCGTCGGGCCATCGACGAGGCCCTCGAGGTCGTGGGTCTCGCCGACCACGCCCGCCGGGGTGTGTCGACCCTGTCCGGCGGCCAGCAGCAGCGGGCCCTGATCGCGCGGGCGCTCGCCGGTGCCCCCGACCTGTTCTTCCTCGACGAACCGACCGCCGGGGTGGACCTGCCCAACCAGCAGGTGCTGGCCGACACCCTCGAGGTGCTCTCGGAGCGGGGCGCGACGATCGTGCTGGTCGCCCACGAGCTCGGTCCGATGGCTCCGCTGATCGACCGGGCCGTCGTGATGCGCGACGGGCGCAAGGCCTACGACGGCGCCCCGCTGGGCGACCACGAGGTGCACGACCCGGCCTTCGGGGAGTCGCACACCCATCACCATGCCGAGCCCGGCCACCACGACCACGCGCCGCACGTGTCGGGGCCGTTCGAGGGAGGCCGGCTGTGATCGACCTGTTCTCGCTACCGTTCATGCAGCGCGCGCTCATCGCGGCGATCTTCACCGGGCTCGCCGCACCCGCGGTCGGCACCTACCTCGTGCAGCGCCGGCTCGCCCTGCTGGGCGACGGCATCGGGCACGTCGCCGTGACCGGCGTCGCGATCGGCCTCGTCACCAACACCTCCCCCACGTGGACCGCCGTCCTCGTCGCGGTGCTCGGCGCGATCCTCATCGAGGTGATCCGCGAGCAGGGTCACGCCAACGGCGACGTCGCGCTGGCTCTCCTGTTCTACGGCGGCCTGGCCGGGGGCGTGCTCATCACCGGTCTGGGTGGCCAGAGCACGGCGAAGCTCCAGCAGTACCTGTTCGGCTCCATCACCACGATCACGGTCGGGGACGTGATCGTCACCATGGCGCTGGCCGCCGTGGTGATCACGATCTGCGTGGGACTGTCGCCGCAGCTCTTCGCCGTCGCGCTGGACGAGGAGTTCGCTCGGGTCGCGGGGCTGAACACCCGGTTCTACAACGTCCTCGTGGCCGTGGTGGCCGCGGTGTCGGTCACCGTCGCGATGCGCACCGTCGGCCTGCTCCTCGTGTCGGCACTGATGGTGGTGCCGGTCGCGACCGCCCAGCAGGTGACCCGGTCGTTCCGCGCCACGCTGGGCCTGGCGATGGGGCTGGGCGTCATGGCCTCGCTCGGCGGGCTGGTGGTCGCGACGTTCGCGTCCTACCGGGCCGACGTCGCACCGGGACCGACGATCGTCCTGGTGGCGCTGCTGGGCTTCGTGCTGGCCTGGCCGGCGGGCATGCTGATCCGGCGACGCAGGCGGCGCGGTGCTCCGTTCGCGGGCGACGCACCCGACGAGCACCTCACGACCGACCACGAGCACCTGCACGGCGAGGAGTGCGGCCACCCGGCCGTCCCGCACGGCGACCACGTCGACTACGTGCACGACGGACACCGGCACGCGGCCCACGGGAGACACTATGACGAGCACTGACACCGGGCCGCTCCGGCCGACCCGGCAGCGGCGGGCAGTGATCGCCGTCCTCGAGAGCTTCGCCGACTTCCGCTCCGCCCAGGAGATCCACGAGCTGCTCATGGACGCCGGCGAGAAGGTGGGGCTGGCCACGGTCTACCGCACCCTGGCTGCGCTCGCCGACGCAGGCGACGTGGACGTGCTGAGGAGCGAGGACGGCGAGGCGATCTACCGCAGCTGCTCCGACACCCACCACCACCACCTGGTCTGCCGGGCGTGCGGCGCCACCGTGGAGGTCGAGGGCCCGGCCGTCGAGCGCTGGACGCGCACGATCGCCGACGAGCACGGCTACGCCGACATCAGCCACACGCTGGAGATCTTCGGCACCTGTCCGTCCTGCCGGGGCTGAGTCCTAGGCTGTCGCGCGTGCCCAGACCTGTCCGCAGAGACGTACGACGACCCACGCCGCACCCGTCCGGCGCGCGGCCTCCGGCGATCCCCCCGGCGCTCGTGCCGAGGCATGTCGCCGTCGTGATGGACGGGAACGGCCGCTGGGCCAAGGAGCGGGGGCTCCCCCGCACCAAGGGCCACGAGGCCGGCGAGAGCTCGTTGTTCGACGTGGTCGAGGGAGCGATCGAGATCGGCGTCAAGGCCGTCTCCGCCTATGCCTTCTCGACGGAGAACTGGTCGCGGTCGCCCGACGAGGTGCGGTTCCTGATGGGCTTCAACCGCGACGTGATCCGCCGCCGGCGCGACGAGATGCACGACCTGGGCGTGCGGGTCCGCTGGGCGGGCCGGACGCCGAGGCTGTGGAAGTCGGTCATCAAGGAGCTGCAGGTCGCCGAGGAGCTGACCCGGCACAACGACGTCCTCACGTTGACGATGTGCGTCAACTACGGCGGCCGGGCCGAGGTCGCGGACGCGGCGCGGTCGGTCGCACGGGAGGTGGCGGCGGGCCGGCTCGACCCCGAGAAGGTGAACGAGAAGGTCTTCGCGCAGCACCTGTACGTGCCCGAGTGGAGCGATGCCGACCTGGTGTGGCGCACGTCGGGCGAGCAACGGCTGTCGAACTACATGCTCTGGCAGTCGGCGTACAGCGAGTTCGTCTTCTCCGACGTGCTGTGGCCCGACGTCGACCGCACCCACCTGTGGGCGGCGATCGACGAGTACGCCCGGCGCGACCGGAGGTACGGCTCGGCCTGACGCCGACCTAGCGCTCGACGTGCTCCAGCGACCGCAGCCCGCGCTCGAGGTGCCAGGCGAGGTAGGCGGCGACGAGGCCGCTGGACTCCTTGAGGTGACGGGGCTCGGCGAGGGCGACGACGGGCCAGTCGCCGGTGAGCAGGGCACTCATCAGGAGCAGCGTCTCCGGCGCGGGTGTGGCGGAGCCGGGCACCCGGCAGCGCGAGCAGAGCACGCCACCCGACGACGGGCTGAAGTAGCGGTGCGGGCCGACCTCGGCGCACCGCACGCAGTGGTCGAACGACGGCGCGTAGCCGGCCACCGACAGCGACCGCAGCAGGTAGGAGTCGAGGACCTGTCCGGCCCGCTGCTCCCCGGCCGCCATCGCGCGCAGGCCGCCGACGAGCAGCAGGAACTGCTGGACCGCGGGCTCCTTGTCCTCGACCACCAGCCGCTCGGCGGTCTCGAGCATCACGGTGCCGGCGGTGTAGCGCTCGTAGTCGAGCCCGAGCCGGCCGTGGAACGGGTCGATGGTCTCGGCCTGGGTGATGATGTCGAGCGAGCGGCCCTCGGCCAGCTGCAGGTCGACGTGCGTGAACGGCTCGAGGCGCGATCCCCAGCGCGAGGTGGTGCGTCGTACGCCCTTCGCGACTGCGCGCACCCGCCCGTGCTGACGGGTCAGCAGGGTGATGATGCGGTCGGCCTCGCCCAGCTTGTGGGTGCGCAGCACGATCGCCTCGTCGCGGTAGAGAGGCACGTGCTCATTGTGCCTCCCTAGCCGTGGGTACGGTGGCTCCCCCGGCCGTTCGCGGCGTCCGCGTCCCAGCAGCCCAGTGCGAAGGCGATCGCCTCTGCGTCGAGCCGGGCCGGGGTCGTGCGCCACTCGAAGACGCTGCGAGCCTTCACGAAGCGGGCGTTCGGCAGCTCCTCGGCCAGCATGGCCGCGTCGGCCGCGGGGTGGATCGGGTCGGCGGGGTGACCGACGACCAGCGCCGGGGCCGAGATGGTGCGCCGGTGCGCGGACGACGGGGCGACCCTGCCGAAGAACAGCCCGTGCACCACGGCTCCCATCGCGCCGGCCTGCTGGTTGCAGGTGTCGAGGCCGATGCCGACCCAGAACGGCACCAGGCCACGGGGAACGGGCCGGGTGAGCCGGCGAAGACCGTTGACTGTGAACGGGAGGAACCGGGCCACGAACATCAGCGGCGCGAACGCGATGATCCCCGCCTCGACGGCGTTGTCGAGCACCGGCATCTCGCAGAGCAGCCCTCGCACCCGCTCGGGCGCCAGGACGGCCACCTCGAGGGCCACGTTGGCCCCCAGCGAGACTCCGCCGACGACGGCCTGCGCCGCGCCCAGGTGGTCGAGCAGCGCGATGACCTGCTCCCCGAACGCGGTCATCGAGTAGACCAGCGGGTCCGCCGGGCGGTCCGAGCGACCGTGGCCCAGCAGGTCGATGGTGACCACGTGCAGGCCCGCGCCGGCGAGCGCGCGGGCCAGGGGTTGCTGCATGCGCCGGGGCATCAGCTGGCCGTGGACGAGGACGACCCAGTGGTCGCCGCCGCCGTACTCCGTGTACTCCAGACGGTCGCCCGTGGGCAGGAAGAACTGGCCGATCCTCTCGGACACCAACATCCCCCGAATCTAGTCCAATGACCAGGTTCCTCGACCCGAACGGCCACGGATCGGACCTTTCCCTGCGAGACTCGGGGGCATGTCCACCAGGGTCCGGGAACTGGGTGACCGGCGCGCCGTCCTGGCGCTGGTCGTCCTGGTCTTCGGCGCGGCCTGCCTCGCCCTCGGCGTAGCGGCCCCAGGTCCGACCGATGTCGTCACGTGGTGGCCCGCCGTCGGCGTCACCGCCATGCTCGCCACCTTGACCAAACGCTCGTGGTGGGTGTGGGTGCTGCCCGCGGTGGTGGTGGCGAACAGTGCGGCCAACATGCTGTTCGGCCGCCCCTGGGACCTTGCCGTCATCCTCAGCGTCATCGTGGCCGGCGAGGGCGCCCTGTTCGCGCTGATCATGCGCCACCGGCCGGGCGGCCTGGCCGACATGGTGACCCAGCGCGACTTCCTCCGGCTCGTCGTCGCGGCAGGTGTCGCGGCCGTCGTCGGCGGGCTGGTCGGCGCGGTGTCGATCCCTGCCATCGTCGGCACCGGCGGCTTCAGCGAGCTCCTGATCAGGATCTCGCCCTCCCACGCGGCGGCCATGCTCGTCATCGCTCCGCTCGCCCTGAGCTGGCGACGGACCCTGATGCCCGTGCGGCTCTTCGACCTGGTCCTGCAGTCGAGCGCGCTGGGGGTGGCGGCGCTGACGACGTTCTGGTTCACCGACGTGCTCGCGATGACGTTCGTCCCGCTGCCGTTCCTGGTCTGGGCCGCGTTCGCGTTCGGGCTGCGCGTGGTCGCATGGCAGCTCGCCTTCATCGCCCTCGTGGCCACGGCTTCGACCGCCCTCGACCACGGACCGTTCGCCGTCGGGTTCGCCAGCGACAGCCTCAGCCTGCTGGCCGCCACCTCGCTCGTCCAGACGTTCCTGGTGTGCATGGTGCTCATCTGCCTGCCGCTCGCGGTCAACGTGGAGCAGGGGCGTCGGCTGCTCGAGCGGGTCCGCGCCAGCAGCGAGCTGTTCCGGCAGAACTTCTCCGAGTCGCTCCTGTCGATCCTGGTGCTGCGCGTGGAGGAGGGAAGGCTCGAGATCTTCGACGCCAACACGACCTCCGCGAGCCTTCTCGGCCGAAGCGTCGACCGGCTGCTGGGCCTGCCCCTCGAGGCCGTCGTCTCCACCGACACCCCGATGGCCGAGGTCACCGAGTCGATGCTGCAGGGCAGCCTCGACGGGTGGCGCGACGAAGGCACGCTCGTCAACCGGCCCGGCAGCCGCATCGCCGTGTCGATCGCGCGCCTCGCCGGCCCGACCGACGAGCCCATGTTCAGCGCCCAGCTGCTCGACCTCACCACCGAGCGCGACGCCACCGAAGGACTCCGCGCGGAGCGCGCCCTCACCGACATCACTCTCGACACGACCCCCTGCCTGATCATCGTCGCCGACATGACCGGCACCGTGCTGCGCGTCAACCGCGCTACCACCCGCATCACCGGCTTCGGCGAGAAGCAGCTCGTCGGCCGCCCCCTGTGGGAGACGCTCACCTCGCCCGACTCCCGCGACGCCGTCCGCGCGATGTACGACGACCCGTCGGGCAACGCCATCATCGGCGCCGCGGAGTCCGGCGTGCGCACCCTCGACGGCGACGTGCTGCGCATCCTCTGGAGCAGGGACATCGTCCGCGACGAGCACGGCGACGCGGCGTACGCCGTCATCACGGGGCTGGACGTCACGGCCGAGCGCAACGCCTCGGGCCTGATGCGGCACATGCTCGCCGCCGCGCTCACCACGGCCCTGATCGGGCTCGACAACCGCGGCCGGATCACCGTCTTCAACGCCGGCGCCGAGAAGATCCTCGGCTACGACAGCTTCACGGCGCTCGGCATGGACTTCATCGACATCCTCGACCCCGAGGAGCTCGCCCAGTGGACCTCCGAGCACCTGTCGCTCCCCAACTTCGACACCCTGGCCAAGCGGCTGTCGAGCGGGCGACCGATCTCCGACGACTGGTACTGGGTGCGCGGCGACGCCTCCACGACACTGGTCTCGATGACCCTCAGCGTGGTCGAGGACAGCCACGGCCACCAGGTCGGCTACCTGTGCGTGGCCAGTGACGTCACCGACATCCGCCGCAGCGAGGAGCTCCTGGTGTCCGCGCTCGAGAAGGAGCGGCTGGTCGTCGACCGGCTACGCGACCTCGACGCCGCCAAGGACGAGTTCGTGTCCACGGTGAGCCACGAGCTGCGCACGCCGGTCACGAGCATCGTGGGCTACACCGAGATGCTCATCGACGGCGGCTTCGGCCAGGTCGACGAGCCGCAACGACCGGCCCTCGACGCGATCAACCGCAACGGCGAGCGGCTCATCACCCTGGCCAACAACCTGCTCACCCTCAACGGTCTCGCCTCCGGCAGCCTCACCTGGGAGCGCGGCCAGGTCGACCTGGCCGAGGCCGTGCGTGCCGCTGAGTCCGCTCTCGTCCCGATGCTCAAGGAGCGCCAGCTCGAGGTCACGTTCAGCAACCTCGCCTGGCCGGTCGTCGTGCTCGGCGATGCCCCGCACCTCGAGCGCGTCATCAGCAACCTCCTCAGCAACGCCGTGAAGTTCACCGAGGACGGCGGGTCGGTCACGGTCCGCCTCGACACGCGCATGAGCGAGGCGATCATCACCGTGCGCGACACCGGCCTGGGCATCCCCAAGCACGAGCAGCACGGGCTCTTCGACAAGTTCTGGCGCAGCTCGACCTCCCAGGCGCGGCACATCCAGGGCACCGGCCTCGGCCTCGCCATCGTGCAGGCGATCGTCGCCGCCCACGGCGGCACCGTCAGCATCGAGTCCGAGCACCTGCAGGGCACCACCGTGTCGGTGAAGCTGCCGCTCTACCGCGAGCGCACCCGCCGCCTGACGTCCGCGATCTGAGCCGGCCGGGGTCGCGCCCCGGTCGACCGGTCAGCGTCGGTTGATGGCGCTGGTCACGGCCTTGAGGCTGGCGGTCACGATGTTGGCGTCGAGGCCGACTCCCCACAGCACCTGTTCGCCCACCGCGCACTCGACGTACGCCGCGGCGATGGCGTCGCCACCCGACGACAGCGCGTGCTCGTGGTAGTCGAGCACCCGCACGTCGTAGTCCTGCGGCAGCTCGTTGAGCGCGCTGACGAAGGCCGCGATCGGACCGTTGCCGGTGCCGCTCAGGGTGGTGAGCACCCCGTCGACGTGGACGCCGACGGTGAGCTGGTCCTTCTCCCCCGCGGCCGACGAGGTGTGCACCGAGTCGAGCGAGAGGGGCAGGGTGCGGGTGAGGTACTCGTCGGAGAACGCCTTCCAGATCTCCTCGGGCGTGACCTCCCCGCCTGCGGTGTCGGTGCGGCTCTGGACGACGCGACTGAACTCGATCTGCGCGCGGCGCGGCAGGTCGAGCTTGTGCTCCGACTTGAGCAGGTAGGCGACGCCGCCCTTGCCCGACTGGCTGTTGACCCGGATCACGGCCTCGTAGGTGCGGCCGACGTCCTTCGGGTCGATCGGCAGGTACGGCGCCTCCCAGGGGAGGTCGTGCACGGCGACCCCCTGCTCGGCGGCCCGCTTGTCGAGGTCCTCGAGCCCCTTCTTGATGGCGTCCTGGTGGGAGCCGGAGAATGCCGTGTAGACGAGGTCGCCGGCGTAGGGGTGCCGCGGGTGCACGGGCAGGTTGGTGCAGTACTCGACGGTGCGGCGCACCTCGTCGATGTCGCCGAAGTCGACCTGCGGGTCGATGCCCTGGCTGAAGAGGTTCATGGCGAGGGTGACCAGGCAGACGTTGCCGGTGCGCTCGCCGTGCCCGAACAGGCAGCCCTCGACCCGGTCGGCGCCGGCCATCAGCGCCAGCTCCGTCGCCGCGACCGCGGTGCCGCGGTCGTTGTGCGGGTGCAGGGAGACAGCGGAGTGCTCACGCCGGGTCAGGCCGCGGGCGAAGTACTCGATCTGGTCGGCGTAGGTGTTCGGCGTCGACATCTCGACGGTGGCCGGCAGGTTGAGGATGATCTCCCGGCCGGCCTGGGGCTGCCAGACGTCGGACACCGCCTCGCACACGTCGAGCGCGAAGTCGGTGCCGGTCTGGGTGAAGATCTCGGGGCTGTACTGGTAGCCGAACCTCTCGGTGCCGACGATGTCGCCGAGCAGCTCCTCGGCGTACTTCATCACCATCTCGGTGCCGCGGGTGGCGATGTTGCGGCACTCGTCGGGGGTGACGCCGAAGACGACGCGCTGGAAGAGCGGCGCGGTCGCGTTGTAGAGGTGCACGGTCGCGCGGTCGGCGCCGACCAGCGCGGTGATGGTGCGCTCGATGAGGTCCTCACGGGCCTGGGTGAGCACCGAGATCTGGACGTCTTCGGGGATCCGGTCCTCGTCGACGAGCTTGCGAACGAAGTCGAAGTCGGCCTGGCTCGCGCTCGGGAAGCCGACCTCGATCTCCTTGTAGCCCAGCTGGACGAGCAGGTCGAACATCTTGAGCTTGCGGGCCGGCGTCATCGGGTCGATGAGGGCCTGGTTGCCGTCGCGCAGGTCGGTGGAGAGCCACCGGGGCGCGTGCGTGATCTTCTTGGTCGGCCAGGTGCGATCGGGTACGTCGACGGGCTCGAACGCGACGTACCGATCGAACGGCATGCGGGACCGGCGTTGCGAGTTGGTGCTGTTGCTCAGGTTGGTCATGACTTCCTCGGCTGCGATGGGTGGTCGGGGCCGGTGCGCACCACGCTCTCCGCAACGAGGGGGCCCGGCGTCAGGCCTCGTTGCGGCAGCGAAGGAGCAGAAGAGGTGCGCGCATCATGACGAGACCACGGTAGCCCCTCGCTGGGCGGCTGTCCCACCGCCGGCCGCACTGTGGGATCGTGCGGGCGTGATCCCCGACTTCGACCTCCGCGTCGGCGACGCCGACGCCGCGCTCGACCAGCAGCTCTCCGACGGCCTCGATCTCGTCAACCGGGCCGCGACGGTGGGCATCGCCCCGCAGCTCGAGCTGACCGTCTCCGTGCGCGATGCCGACGGGCTCGTCGGTGGCGCCAGCGGCTGGACCTGGGGAACGTGCGCCGGCATCGGCATGGTGTGGGTGCGCGAGGACGTCCGGCACAGCGGACTCGGTGGCCGGCTGCTGTCGGCGTTCGAGGACGCCGCCCGGCAGCGCGGTTGCGCGCAGGTGCTGGTCTCCTCGTTCACCTTCCAGGCACCCGGCTTCTACGAGCGGCACGGGTACGTCGAGTTCGCGCGCTCCGAGGGGCTGCCCGTCGAGGGCGAAGCCGACGTGCACTTCCGCAAGGCGCTCTAGATTTGCTGACATGCCCCGGCTCCTGATCGTCCACCACTCCCCCACCCCGACGGTGCGGGCCCTGGCGGACGCCGCGATCGCCGGTGCCCACGACGACGCGATCGAGGGGGTCGAGGTGGTCGTGCGCGAAGCCCTCGAGGCTCGGGCGGACGACGTACTGGGAGCAGACGGCTACCTGCTCGGCACCCCGGCCAACTTCGGCTACATGTCGGGCGCCCTGAAGCACTTCTTCGACACCATCTTCCTCGAGGCCGGTGGTGCGCTGAGCGACGACGGCTCGGCCGCCGCGGCCGGGGGCGGCAAGAAGCCGTACGGCCTCTGGGTGCACGGGCGCTACGACACCACGGGCGCAGTGCGCTCGGTGCAGTCGATCGTGCAGGCGCTCCCGTGGACCCAGTCGGCGCCGGTGCTCGACGTGCTCGGTGACGTCGGCGAGGAGCAGGTGGCGGCGGCGTACGAGCTGGGTGGGACCCTCGCCGCGCTGCTGGAGTCCGCGCATGCGTGAGGCGCTCCTCTCCATCGTGGTGGCCGGACTGCTGCTCTCGGGCTGCAGCGGCGACGACGCGGCACCAGCCGGCTCGGGCACCGCGTCCACGGCGGCTGCGTCCCCGTCGGCCGAGCCCACGCCGTCCGCGTCGCCGGTGGCCGCGCCCGTGCCGCCCAAGAACGGCAGGTGCTACCGGCTGAGCTTCGACGACGCGCTGGCCCCGATCGCCGACGCCGACCACGTGGGGTGCCGCCGACCGCACACCTCGCAGACCTTCAAGGTGGGCCGCCTCGACGAGGACGTCCCGGTCGACTCCGCCCGTGCGCAGCGCCAGGCTCGAGCGACCTGCACCAAGAAGCTCGGGCAGTTCCTCGGCGCGGACCGCGAGGCGCTCCGGCTCTCGCTGCTGACCACCGTGTGGTTCACCCCGACGCTCGAGGAGGGCGCGGCCGGCGGCCGCTGGCTGCGCTGCGACGTCATCGCCACCGCCGGGGCCGACCGGCTGCTGAAGCTCCCCCGCGACGTGAAAAAGGCCCTGGACGACTTCTCGCTGTGCGCCACCGCCGAGCCGGGTCGCCCGGCCTCCCGCCGTGTCCCCTGCGCTCGCCCGCACGCCTGGCGGGCCCTGGCCACGGTCGACCTGGCCGGGCCGGCGTACCCCTCGGCGGCGAAGGCGGCCGCTGCCATGGAGGAGACCTGCCGATCGCGCGCCCGCTCCGCCGCCGACGACCCCCTCGACTTCACCTGGAGCGAGGAGCGGCCGACGCGAGCCCAGTGGAAGGCCGGTCGGCGGCACGGCATCTGCTGGGTGCCGGCGTAGGTCTGAGTCGGGGTGTCCCGAAGCTAGGTTGCAGGTTGTGGATGTCAGCGTGCTTGAGAGTGACCAGGTGGACGCAACGACGCGGGCGGCACTGCGCAGGCTGTGGGACCGGGCGTTCGGTGAACGTTTCACGGACCATGACGCCGACCACGCCTTCGGCGGTGTCCACGTTCTCGTGCGAGATGGCGACCATCTCATCGGCCATGCCAGCGCTGTCCCCCGGTCAATCAGATTCGGGGACCAGGCATGGCGCACCGTCGGCTACGTCGAAGCGGTGGCTACTGAGCCCGAACACCAGAGTGCGGGCGTCGGCACCTTGGCCATGGAGAGGCTGCACGAAGAGATCTCCTCCCGTTGGGGCGTCGCGCTTCTTTCGACGGGGCGCGCGACCGGCTTCTACGAGTTGCTGGGTTGGGAGCGTTGGCGGGGGCTTTCTTACACACAGACGCAAGGCGGCGTCGTCCTCGACGGTGAGCACGGCGGCCTCATGGTGTTCAGCGGCGATCCGTCGATCCTTCCAGATCGCTCGCTGGCAGTGACCTGTCAAGATCGACCTGGGGATGCGTGGTGAACGACGACGGTGTTCACGTGACAGATCGCGCAACGTCGTCGAACGACTTCTCCAGGCGGCGGGAACTTACCGAGAGTCGTCCACAGTTCGGTCGCTCCGCCTGAATCCGGCCCGGAAATGTCGGTGGTCCCTGGTTGGCTTCTCGTATGGCGATCACGCACCAGCGAGCTCCCCGACACCGCGTCCGCGGTGCTCGCGTTCGCGCGCTCGTCACGGGTCGCGGCTGATCGTGCCGAGGCCGAGCTGTTGGTCGCGGCCGGTGCAGTGGGCCGACCTGCACCCGGCCGAGTCGGTCGACGACGCGGCGGCGTTCCTCATCGGCGGTGGGGCGGAGCACGAGGAGCCGGTCGCCGGTGTGGGGGCGCCGTTGGTGGCGGAGTTCTGCATCAGCGAGCTCGGCGCGGTCCTCGGGATCTCCACGACCTCCGCGAAGCGCCTGGTCGGGCAGGCCCTCGAGCTGCGGCACCGGCTGCCCGCGGTTGTGGCGCCGGGTTCAGTCCGGTGACCTGCCGGCGTGGCGGGCGCGGCGGGTCGCGGAGACCACCATCCACGCCGACCTGTCCCGGGAGGCGGCGGCGTACGTCGACGCCCAGCTCGCCCCGTTCGCGCACCGCACCTCGGCCACCGCGGTGGACCGGCTCGTCGACGCCGCCATCGCCCGGTTCGACCCCACCCGCGCCGCTCTGGAAGCGTCCAGGGCGGCGGACGGTCGGCACGTCACCATCGAGGAGGAGCAGGTCTCCTTCGCCGGCACCATGCGCGTCACCGCCGAGCTCGACCTCGCCGACGCCCTCGACCTGGCCGCCGCCGTCACCCACGGTGCCGAGAAGCTCAAGGCGCTCGGGTCCGACGAGACCCTGGACGCCCGCCGGGCCGCCGCGGTCGGCGAGATGGCGAGGGCGCAGCTCGTCCTGCCGCTGGCCGCGGAGGGCGCCACCAGCCGGCAGGTGGTCCTGCACGTCCACCTCACCGCGGGCGACCCGGTCGCCCGGCTCGAGCGCGGCACCCTCGCCACCCTCGACCAGGTCCAGCACTGGTGCACCCGGACCCGCACCCAGGTGATCGTGAGGCCGGTCCTCGACCTCAACGAGCACATCGTCTGCGACGGCTACCAACCCGTCGGCCCGGCTGCGCGACCAGGTCGTTCTCCGCGACCAGCGGTGCGTTTTCCCGTGGTGCACCCGACCAGCAAGGTCCTGCGACCTCGACCACATCGTCCCGTGGGAGCAGGGCGGCCAGACCACGACAGCCAACCTCGCCGCCCTCTGCCGGCGACATCATCGCCTCAAGACCCACACCGCCTGGACCTACGAGCGCGCCGGCCCCGCGACGTACGAGTGGACCAGCCCGCACGGCCACCGGTTCGTCACCGACCCCACCGGCACCGACCCCGGTTGACCACCACGCCACACCCCAGGCCCCGCCCTTGAGCTGACCGACGGGGGCGCAAGCACGCCCACGACCTACCGGGGTGGGCGCGACCGGATGGACAACCGCTCCGTGCACGCCTGGACCGAGCCGTCCGGCTCGACCTGGGCGACGGCGATCTCGAGGTGGTGCTCCTGCTCCCAGCGTTGCCCGATCTGCCAGTAGTAGGTGACGACAGCATCGCGGCCGTTGCGGCGGACGAGACGATCTCGGGTGTCCAGCCGCGAGCCGCGGGAGCGCTCGAGCTCCCAGGTGCGAGACGTGAGCACGAGGCGTCCGCCGGGGCTCAGCAGCCGAGACATCGCGGCCAGAGCAGTCGACCGGCCGGCCGCGCCCTCGGCATGCGCCAGCGAGTTGCCCACGCAGAACACCAGATCGAACGTCGAGGCATCGAGGTGGTCGGGCAGCTCGTCCCACGTGGAGTGCAGCGTCCGCAGCGAGACACCCACCTCGTCAGCGAGCCCCTGGGTACGCCGAACCATCCCACCGCTGGCGTCCGCCGCAACGACGTCCAGGCCGAGGCCGGCGAGACCCACCGCGAGCTGGCCGGTGCCACATGCGCAGTCGAGGACTCGCGCGCTGGGCGGGAGGGTCGCGACGAGATCTCCGAAGGCCGCCGCTGCGCCGGCCGGGGTCATCTTGGCGTCCGGGATCAGCCACTCGTACACGTCGGGGAGCGCCACATAGCCAGCCACCGTCATCACCTCCGCCAGCTCGACAGCACGTCAGAGCGACCAGCCAACCACTCACGATCGCTCCGCTCCACCAGACTTCCACCCGCGGGCGACACCCAGCCGGTCAGTCGTTGATCGCCTCGATGCCGAGCCGCTCGAGCTCAACGAGGCGGTCACGCATGTGTTGGAGCACCTCGGGAGGGTGCGGCTGCCAGTCCTCGACCTCGCCGAGCACGCGCAGCGGCGCCTTGGTCCGGTAGGACCTGGTCGGGTTGTCCGGGAACCTCTGGTCGGTCAGGTTGGGGTCGTCCTCGATGATGCCCGTGGGCTCGACGCGGTAGATCCGGCCGAGGCCCTCGCCGACCGCCAGCTCGGCGCCCCACGTGGCCGCGTCCAGGGTCGCGGTCAGGTAGATGAAGTTGGCCGTCGCCCGCTGGCCGTAGTTGGAGCTGTAGCCGGGCGACAGCAGGTCGCCGGGTCGTACGTCGCTCTTCGTGCCGTGGAAGAACGGCCCGGCGTCGTCGCCCCGGAGCCGCCCCATGACCACCCGGTCATTCCCGAGCCCCGGGCCGAGCACGGACCAGCCGGTGCGTGCGTAGAGCCGCCGGGCCGGGTCGTCCGGGTCCGCCGTGGTCATCAGCAGCCGGCGCTCGTGGGGCAACCCGGTCGTCAGCGCCTCCAGCAGCCGGGCACCGACGCCGCCGCCCCGGGCGGAAGGGAGCACGCCGATGCTGACGAGCTCGAAGTGACCACCCACCCACTCCCGGGAGACCGACGCGGGCAGCACGTCGACGACCCGGTCGCTCCACCACTGTCCGCGCTCACCGGTGTAGCCGTAGGCGAAGCCCACCAGCCGCTCGCCGTCGAGGGCACGGGCGAGGCGGAAGCCGTCGCGGCCGACGTGCCGGTCCCAGACCGAGGACCGCCACTCGTCGAGCGACGGCTGGTCGCCGAAGACCGCGTCGTACACCGGCCACAGGTCCAGCGCGGTTGCGTCGTCGACCTGTTCGGCGACCGTGATCCGCATAGCGCCCTACCTTGGTCGCGAGACGCTTTCCGCGCAACCTCTGGTCGTGCGGGCCGGCCTCAGAAGCCGAGCTTGCGCAGCTGCCGCGGGTCGCGCTGCCAGTCCTTGGCGATCTTGATGTGCAGGTCGAGGTAGACCGGTGTGCCGAAGAGCGCCTCGATCTGCTTGCGGGCGGCGGTGCCGACCTCGCGGAGCCGCGCGCCCTTGTGGCCGATCATGATCCCCTTCTGGGAGTCGCGCTCGACGTACAGGTTGGCGTAGATGTCGAGCAGCGGCTTGTCGGCGTCGCGGCCCTCCCGCAGGCCCATCTCCTCGACCACGACGGCGATGGAGTGCGGGAGCTCGTCACGCACGCCCTCGAGCGCTGCCTCACGGATCAGCTCGGCCACGATGGTCTCCTCCGGGGCGTCGCTGAGGTCGCCGTCCGGGTAGAGCTGCGGCCCGTCGGGCAGCAGGCCGACCAGCAGGTCCTCGAGCAGCTTCACCTGGTCACCGGACTGCGCCGAGACCGGCACGATGTGGGCCCACTCGATGCCGGAGTCGACGCCGAGCTTCTCGATGTCCAGCAGGTGCTGGCCGATCTGCTCACTGGTGGCGAGGTCGGTCTTGGTGGCGATCGCGACCTTGATGGTGCGGCGCACCTTCGCCATCTCCCTGACGATGAACCGGTCGCCGGGCCCGACCTTCTCGTTGGCCGGCAGGCACACCGCGACGATGTCCACCTCGGCGAGCGTCGTCTTCACCAGGTCGTTGAGGCGCTCACCGAGCAGCGTCCGGGGCCGGTGCAGGCCCGGCGTGTCGACGAGGATGAGCTGGGCGTCGGGACGGTGCACGATGCCCCGGACGACGGTGCGGGTGGTCTGTGGCTTGGAGCTGGTGATGACCACCTTGCTGCCCACCAGGGCGTTGGTCAGCGTCGACTTGCCCGCGTTGGGCCTGCCGACGAACGACGCGAAGCCGCTCTTGTGTGCGGGGGTTGCTGGCTCGGTCATGTGTCCCTTGCGTCGTCGTACGCTGCCCAGATCTGGCCGTCAGTCTTGCCTGCCGCCTTGCCTGCCCGGTAGATCGGGCCAGGATCGACCGCACGCGGCTGCCGCTGGACGCTCGCACGCCAGTAGCCCATCACTTCGTACGCCGTGCTCGCGAGACCGCGCTCGCGCATCAGGTGCTTGCGGATCGCGCGCATCTGCGCGGACTCCCCCGCCATCCAGAAGTATCCGTCACCATCGGGCCAGTCGATGCCATCGACGACCTCGGCGAGCGCGGAGGCGCCCGGAGCGGGCGGCGCGAGCCAGGTGACGTCCGGGCCCTCGGGCAGGTAGGAGCCCAGGTCGTCGGGCACCTCCGCCCAGATGCGCGTCGGCAGGTCGACGGTCTCGGCGATCCGGGCCATCGCGGGCAACCCGGTGAGGTCGCCGACGAGCAGCACCCAGGCCGCACCCTCGGGCAGCGCGAACGACCCGCGCGGCTCGGTGATCGTCACCGTCTCGCCCGCGCAGTCGCGGGCGGCCCACTCGGTGACCAGCCCGACGTCGTGCACGACCACGTCGAGAACGAGCTCGCCGGCCGACCACGAGCGCACCGTGTAGTAGCGGCTCTGGAACTGTCCGGGCACGACCAGGCCGACCCATTCGTCGGGCACCCCGGTGCTGGTGAACCCAGCGAGCCCGGCACCCCCGAGGGTCAGCCGCACGAGGTGCGGCGACAGCTCCTCGCGACGCAGCACCTCGGCTGAGAACTGCTGGGCCCTGGTGCTCACCGGGCAAGGCTAGTCACCAGTCGGGACGCAGCCCGAATCCGTCGTGGCCGTCGTCACCGGTCTTGACCGCCAGCACCTGGTGCAGCTGGACCTCGTTGCGCTCGAAGCCGATCCGCGAACCGGCCATGTAGACGCCCCACACCCGCGCGGTGCCCTCGCCGACCTCGGCCACGCACTCGTCCCAGTTGTCGCGCAGGTTGGCGCACCACTCACGCAGGGTGAGCGCGTAGTGACGACGCAGGTTCTCCTCGTGCATGACCTCGAGGCCGGCGTCCTGGGCAGCGGTGATGATGCGTCCCGAGCCGGTCAGCTCGCCGTCGGGGAAGACGTAGCGGTCGATGAAGGCACCCGTCTCCTCCCGCCGGTTGTGGGCCCGGGTGATGCAGTGGTTGAGCAGCCGGCCCTCGGGCCGCAACCGCTCGTGCAGGTGGGCGAAGTACGACGGGTAGTTGCGCACACCGATGTGCTCGGTGAGCCCGATCGAGCTGACCGCGTCGAACCCGGTCTCGGTGACGTCGCGGTAGTCGAGGTGCCTGATCTCGACCAGGTGCTCCAGACCCTCGCGCTGCACCGCCTCCCGGCCCCACGCGGCCTGCTCCGCGGAGAGGGTCACGCCGAGCGCGCGGACGCCGTACTCCCGGGCGGCGTGCATCACCATCCCGCCCCAGCCGCAGCCCACGTCGAGCAGGCGCTGCCCGGGCTGCAGCCCGAGCTTGCGCGAGACCAGGTCGAACTTGGCGGCCTGCGCGTCCTCGAGCGAGACGTCGGGGCTCTCGAACAGGGCGCAGGTGTAGGCCATCGAGGGGCCGAGCACCATCTCGTAGAAGCGGTTGGACACGTCGTAGTGGTGGTGGATCACGTCGGCGTCGCGGGTCATCGAGTGTCGCAGCCCCTCGACGGCGCGACGCCACCTCGGCAGCGTCTCCTGCGGCGGGGGCGGGGGCGGCACCAGGTGGGCGATGCCGAGCGATCGCACGATCGACAGTGCCTCGGCCGGCGTCGGCGCCCGGAAGCGCAGGTGGCTCTTGAGCAGCGCCAGCGCCTCGTACGGGTCGCCGGGCTCGACGCCACTGATCGTCAGGTCGCCCATCACGTAGGCCCGCGCCATCCCGAGGTCACCCGGGGCCGTCAGCAGGTAGGAGAGCCCTCGCTCGTTGTGCAGGTGCAACCCGATGGCCGCGTCCGCCGGCCCGGAGCTGCTGCCGTCGTAGGCCGTGAAACGCACCGGCATCCCGTCGCGGAGCAGCGATGCGACCGCCTCTCCGATGGTGAGGTCGCGGATCGTCGTCAGACTCATGGTCTTCCTCCTTGGGTGCGCCTCGAACCGGTCATCGCCGGCCTACTGCCTTGTCGTAGAGGGTGGTCAGCCGGCCGTCGGGGTCGACGTCCTGCTTGACCTTCGCCAGGTGCTCGCCGTCGTAGAGCGCGTCAAAGGTCTCCTCGTCGTAGAACGCCTCGGAGTAGAGCGACTTGGTCCCGCCGAGCTCGAGCACCTTCGCCTCGATGGCACGGTTGCGCGGCGCGTCGACCGCGTCGGGTCCGACGTGCACGGTGCCCCAGAACCCGACGTTGACGTACGTCGCGCCCTGGCGCAGCGGGTAGAGCGGCCAGTCGCGCGTGGTGACCAGCGGGCACACCCAGACCGGCCGCATCCCGATCTCGTCGTCGAACCAGGCGAGGAACTCGGCCAGCCGCGCGACCGGCAGCTCGACGTCCTGGATGACGCGCTCGCGCCGCGGCCGCCCAGCAAGCCGGTCGAGCCGGTCGGCGACCCCGAAGCGGCGCTCCAGCCCGACCAGCCGGTGGTAGACGTCCGAGCGACGCCAGCGCCGTGGCCAGATCCGCCGGACCAGCGGGTGCTGGGCACCGAACGCACCGGAGCACCAGAACCAGTCGGTGTCCCAGCGCCAGAGGTAGTCGGCCATGGTCAGCCGATCGGTGGTGCGCTCCCGGATCGACCGGTAGTAGATCTGCTGCCCGGTGTAGTCGGAGGCCGGTCCCCCCTCGTCCACACTCGGGTAACCGTCGTCGGTCCAGCGGGCCAGGGTGAGGTAGAGCTCGCCCGGCTCGAAGGCCACCCCGTCCAGGCCGTCGACCCGTTCACCGTCCCACTCGTGGCTCTGCGCGATCTCGGAGATCGCGCTCGCCAGCCGGGCGGCGTCGTCGAACCGCACGTGCCGCAGGGCGACGTGGTCGCGGACCGGCTCGAGGTCGATCCGCAGCCGGGTGGCGTAGCCGAGCGAGCCGTAGGAGTTCGGGAAGGTGTCGAACAGGTCGTCGCCCGGCCGGCAGGTGACGACCTCGCCGGCGCCGGTGAAGACGTCCATCTCGAGCACCGACTCGTGCGGCAGGCCGTTGCGAAACGACGTCGACTCGATGCCGAGGCCGGTGACGGCACCCCCGAGCGTGATGGTCCGCAGCTGCGGCACGACGTACGGGATCAGCCGGTGCGGCAGCGTCGCTGCGACCAGCGCCTCGTAGGTGCACATGCCCTGCACGTCGGCCGTGCGCGCGACGGTGTCGACGTGCAGCACGCCACCGAGGCCGCTGACGTCGAGCCCGGGAGCGTCGGTCGCGCTACGCGGCCGGAACAGGTTGGACGTCGGCTTCGCGAGCCGGACGGGCGCGCCGACGGGAATGGCGTCGTACGACGCGCGGAGGCGGGCGACCGCACTCTCGTGCGCGCTGAAGTGCCTTGATTCGAACCCCTGCCCCTTAGGATCCATGCTTCAAACGTACTCACCGGCCGCGCAGCCGCAAGTCGGCTCAGGTGGTGACCGACGAAACCACGGTGCCGCGCTCGTCGGCGAGGTGCACGACGAGACCGGTCCCGGCCAGGTCGGTGAGCGCCCCGTGGTCGGGCTCGGTGAGCGAGGTGCCCGCCCCCAGCACCACGCAGGCCTCCAGCCCGCGCGCTCCCGACGAGACCGCCATCGCGACGCAGCCCTGCACCGCGCTGAGCCTGAGGTTGGGGAGGTCGACCGTGGCGGCCGCGTAGGTGCGTCCGTCGAGGTCGCGGACCGCGGCACCCTCGCCGGCACCGACGCGGGCACGGGTCGCCCGGGCCAGGGTGACGAGCTTGGCGTCCTCGGCGGACAGGTCAGGCATCGGCGGGCTCCTCGTCATCTGTGGCGGCGGCGGGTTCGGCGTCGACCCGCCTGATCAGCACCGTTCCGAGCTTGTGGCGTCGTCCGCTCGCGCGCTCGGCCTCGAAGCGGAGGCCGTGCACCTCGACGGACGCGCCCGGGATCGGCACCCGCCCCAGGTGCTTGGCCAGCAGGCCACCGACGCTGTCGACGTCCTCGTCGAAGACGTGGATGCCGAACAGGTCGACCAGGTCGTCGATCGGGTAGCGCGACACCACGCGGGCGCTGCCGTCCTCGAGCGTCTCGAACTCGGCGGAGTCCTCGTCGTA
Source organism: uncultured Actinomycetota bacterium (assembly GCA_963807335.1). Taxonomy (GTDB): domain Bacteria; phylum Actinomycetota; class Actinomycetes; order Propionibacteriales; family Nocardioidaceae; genus Nocardioides. The sequence goes on along the minus strand of CAWEBT010000005.1, from coordinate 283,582 downwards.
CTCGTCGGTGATCTCGCCGACGATCTCCTCGAGGACGTCCTCGATGGTGACCAGGCCGGCGGTCCCGCCGTACTCGTCGACGACGACCGCGACGTGCTGGCGCATCGACTGCATCTCCGACATCAGCTCGTCGACGGGCTTGGAGTCGGGCACGTAGTGCACCGGGCGCATGACCTCCTCGACCCGCTGGGTGGTCTCGACGTCGGGCGCCTCGAAGTCGCGGCGGACGACGTCCTTGAGGTAGGCCATGCCGCGGACGTCGTCGAGGTTCTCGCCGATGACCGGGATCCGCGAGTAGCCGCTGCGCAGGAACAGCGACATGGTCTGGCGCAGGTTCTTGTAGTGCTCGATGTAGACCACGTCGTTGCGCGGCACCATCACCTCGCGGGCGATCGTGTCGCCCAGCTCGAAGACCGAGTGGATCATCTTGCGCTCGCCCGACTCGATGACCGCGGAGGCCTCGGCCATGTCGACCAGCTCACGAAGCTCGGTCTCCGACGAGAACGGTCCGGCGCGGAAGCCGCGCCCCGGCGTGATCGCGTTGCCGAGCACGATCAGCAGCTGCGGCAGCGGTCCCAGGATCCGGGTGACGAACACGAGCGGGCCGGCCGAGATCAGGGCCACGGAGAGGTCGTGCTGGCGACCGACGGTGCGGGGTGCTACCCCGATCACGACGAACGACACCAGGAGCATCCCGCTGATGGTGACCACCAGCGTCGCCCACCACGCGTTGTCGAAGCGCTCGGTGACCCACAGCGTGACGATGACGATCGCGCCGATCTCGCAGAGCAGGCGCAGCAGCAGCGCGGTGTTGAGGTAGCGCGAGGCGTCGTCGAGGATGCGCAGCAGCTTGCGCGAGCCGGGGCGAGCCTCGGTGACGAGCTCCTCGGCCCGGGCGTGTGAGAAGCCGGCCAGCGCTGCGTCCGCGGCGGAGAAGAGCCCGGCGAAGAAGACCAGGACAGCCGCCACGACGAGCAGCCAGATGTCTGTCACCGAGCGCGCCACTCCGCGAGCAGGCGGTCCTGGAGACCGAACATCTCCGCGTGCTCGTCGGGCTCGGCGTGGTCGTAGCCGAGCAGGTGCAAGATGCCGTGCACGGTGAGCAGCTCGATCTCCGCACCGGTGGAGTGCCCGGCCGCGGTCGCCTGGGTCTCGGCGACGTCGGGGCAGAGCACCAGGTCGCCGAGCACGCCCTCCTCCGGCTCCTCGTTGACCAGGCCTGGGCGCAGCTCGTCCATGGGGAAGGCGAGCACGTCGGTCGGGCCCTCCTTCTCCATCCACTGCTCGTTGAGCTGGGCGATCGTCTGCTCGTCGACGGCCTTGATGCAGAGCTCGGCCAGGGGGTGCACCCGCAGGGAGTCCATGACGAAGCGGGACAGGCCGGCGAGGTGCTTGCCGTCGAGCTCGCGGCCCGACTCGTTGAGGATCTCGATGCTCATCGAGTGGTGCCCCGGACGGGTCCGGACTCGGCCAGCGCCGAGTGCGCGTCGTAGGCCTCGACGATCTTGCCGACGAGGCGGTGGCGTACGACGTCTTGGGCGGTGAGCCGGTTGAACGAGATGTCCTCGATCTCGGAGAGGATGCCCTCGATCACGCGCAGCCCGGACAGGATCCCGCTGGGCAGGTCGACCTGGGTGACGTCGCCGGTGACCACGATCTTGGAGCCGAAGCCGAGCCGGGTCAGGAACATCTTCATCTGCTCCGGCGAGGTGTTCTGCGCCTCGTCGAGAATGATGAAGGAGTCGTTGAGCGAGCGCCCGCGCATGAACGCGAGCGGCGCCACCTCGATGGTGCCGGCGGCCAGCAGCTTGGGGATCGACTCGGGGTCGACCATGTCGTGCAACGCGTCGTACAGCGGCCGCAGGTAGGGGTCGATCTTCTCGCTGAGGGTGCCGGGCAGGAAGCCGAGACGCTCGCCGGCCTCGACGGCCGGGCGGGTCAGGATGATCCGGTTGACGTCCTTGGCCTGCAGGGCCTGCACGGCCTTGGCCATCGCCAGGTAGGTCTTGCCGGTGCCGGCGGGGCCGATGCCGAAGGTGATCGTGTTGTTGTCGATGGCGTCGACGTAGCGCTTCTGGTTGAGCGTCTTCGGCCTGATCGTGCGACCGCGGTTGCTCAGGATGTTGAGGCTGAGCACGTCGGCGGGGCGCTCGGTCGTCTCCTGGCGGAGCATGCCGATGGCCCGCTCGACCATCTCGGTGGTGAGGCCCTGACCGGTGCGGATGATCGTGATCAGCTCGTCGATGAGGCGTTCCGCGAGCGCGATCTCGGCGGCGTCACCGTGGAAGGTGATGCGGTTGCCGCGCACGTGCACGTCGGCGTCGAACGACGACTCGAGGAGACCGAGGTGCTCATCTCCGGGCCCGAGGAGGCTCACCATGTTGACGCTGTTGGGCACGACGACCGTGTGCTTGGTGGTGAGTCGCTGTGAGTCAGTCATCGTTGCCCGGGTGGGCGCCTTTCTGGTCGGGTCGCAGGAGCACTCCATGGTACGTGAGCGTCGAGGACGCGGACACCGGACTGCGCGTACCGTGTCCCCATGGGGCCGTCGCGGTGGGACGAGGTCGACGACCACGACGACGACACGCCGCCGTCGTGGTTCCACGGCCAGCACCTGCCCGACGACGCCCGGCGGATGGGCCTGACCTCACACGTCCCCGACGGCGCCCTGCTCGACTTCGCCGGCACGCTCGACAGCACGAAACGGGTGCACCGCATCACCGCCTGGGTGTTGCTCGTGGTCTTCGGGCTGCCCGTGGTCTTCGCCGCGATGCGCGTCCTCTACGCGTTCACGGGCGGGTGACCTGCAAGATCCCGAGGCACATCTCGTCGGTGGTGCCCTCGCCCCAGACCACGTAGCGGTCGGGCTGCCCCTCGAACGACGGGAGCAGGTCGCGCAGCTTCTGGGAGTGGCGGCAGGTGACCCGCACCGTGTCCCACGGCTCGATCCGGACCGGGTCGACCGGCTTGGAGCCCTGGTTGTCGAAGTCCCAGACGGGGATGTCCATCAGCGTCCTCGCCTCCGGCGTACCCGGGTTGAGCTCGATCTTGATCTCGCGGCCCAACAGGTGCATGTGACCGGCCACGCCGTGGATCGTCATGGGCTCACCGATGGTGCGGGTGCACGACTGCGTGGGGTTGGGGGCGGTCGTGGTGCCGCAGAGCAGGTGGAGCACGTCGGCGAGGGCACCGGGCCCGTGGCCGAAGCGCGCCTTGACGTCGGCCAGCGCCGCATCGCGGTCGCACAGCGGGTTGTCGGTCTGCCCGCGCCGGCACGGCAGCTCGACGGGGGCGGGCAGCAGGAAGGTCGTGAGCGCCTGCAGGTCGGCCTTTCCCGGTGCGAGCCTGAGCTGCGTGGCGGACGTGTCGGGCTCGCTGCCGACCAGCAGGTTGTAGTGCACCTGCATGACGACGCGCGATCCCTTCTCGAGGGGTACGCCGAAGCCGCGCTTGGTGACGGACTCACTGCCACCGGGTGCCCAGGCACCGAGCCAGGGCGCGTTGTCGACCCGCGCACCACCACCGTCGAGACCGGTGCCGCCGAAGCAGGTCCAGCCCTCGCCCGGCGTGCCGGCGTCCATGTCCTCGGCGACGCCGACCTTGCCTGCCGGGACGTGGAACAAGATCACGTGGTGCACCACGCTCGGGCTGCCGGGCAGCACGTTGGTGCCGGTGATGAAGGCGTCCTTCTCCAGGCCCGGGTCGAGCAGGAAGCACCGGTAGTCGTCGGTGCCGACGCCGTTGGGGGCAGAGGGCGTGTACGCCTCCGGCATCTCGAGGGTGACCCGACGCTCGCCCTTGCGCAGCGGCTTGGCCGCAACGGGCTCGGCGGTGGTCGGGTCACCGTGGGAGTCGTGCCCGGCTGCGGCGTGCTCGGCCTCGGTGGGCTCGCCAGGAGCCTCGGTCTCCGCACTGTTGTCCGCATCGGGCTGGGCGGCCTCTACGTCCGCACCGGCCCCACCGCAGCCCGCGAGCAGGATGACGAGGGCGGCAGCAGCGGCGAACGCCGGTGCCCGCAACCGGCAGCTCATCCGGGGGGCCAGGTGAAGTCACGGCCGCCGAGGAGGTGCAGATGGGTGTGGAGGACGCTCTGACCGGCGTCCGCGCCCGTGTTGAAGACCAGGCGGTACTGGTCGCCGAGGCCCTCGTCGCCGGCCACCTCGGCGGCAGCGGAGACGAGCTCGGCCAGCGTGGCGGGGTCGGCAGCCGCCAGCTCGGCGGCGTTGGCGTGGTGCCGGCTCGGGACGACCAGGACGTGGGTGGGCGCCTGCGGGTCGAGGTCTCGGAAGGCGAGCACGGTGTCGGAGCGGTGCACGACGTCGGCAGGGATGTCACCCGAGACGATCTTGCAGAAGAGGCAGTCGTCGGCAACCGGCATGTGCCCATGCTCCCACGCGACACCAACGACGTTGGTGCGGTAAACCGAGGGTTCGGGTCGCGCGTCCTACTACCGTGACCATCCATGCACAGGCTCGCCCCCGAGGGATGCGCGCCCCGCTCCGAGCGGGGCTCGTGACCGACCCCGCGAGATGGCGGGCCGACGAGGCGCTGGAGCAGCTGTACGCCGCCCACTGGCGGCACCTCGTACGCCTGGCCGTGCTCCTCGTACGCGACGTCGGCACGGCCGAGGAGGTCGTCCAGGACGCGTTCGTCGCCGTGCACGGCCGGTGGTCGCGCATCCGGACTCCCGAGGCCGCACTCCCCTACCTGCGCCAGAGCGTGGTCAACCGGTCCCGCTCCGTGCTCCGGCACCGGGTGGTGGTCGACCGACACCTCCGGGCGGAGGCGGCGAAGCCCGAGCAGACGGCACCCGACGCCGAGGGACTCGCGCTCGACGCGGCCCGTCGCGACGCTGTGCTCGACGGGATGCGAGCGCTGCCCGGCCGCCAACGCGAGGTGCTCGCCCTGCGCTACTTCGCCGACCTGTCGGAGGGCGAGATCGCCACGACGCTCGGCATCTCACGCGGCGCGGTGAAGAGTCACGCCTCCCGTGGGTCGGCCGCACTCCGCGCCCTGCTCGGTCCCCTGCTGGAGGAACTGTGATGGCCCCCGAAGATTCAGACGACAAGCTCGCCCGAGCGCTACACGACGCGGTCTCCCAGGTCGAGCCGCGCGACGCGCTGGCCGAGATCCGCTCCCGTACCCGAACCCGCACCGATGCGAAGGTGGAAACCATGACCAACCGCAGCTGGCCCCTCGTCCTGCTCGGCGCTGCCGCGACCGCCGCGGTCATCGGCGTCGTCGCCTTCGTGGGGGGCTTCGGGGACGACGAGCCCGACCCCGGCCCCGCCACCTCGACCTCCCAGACGACCGAGCCGGAGCCGTCCGAGCCCGCCGCCGGGGAGACCGATCCCCCCGTCTCGGAGCCCGCCCCGCAAACCGGCGCCGTGCCGGTCTACTACATCGGTGACACCGATCGCGGCGGACCGCGCCTCTACCGCGAGTTCCAGGCCGCGGCGGGCGACCCGTTCGAGGCGGCCGTCGACCTGCTGACCGGCACCCCGCTCGACCCCGACTACCGCACGGCCTGGAAGCCGGGCTCGATCTCGGGCGTCTCCTTCGACGGTGACGGCGCCGACGGCACGTTCAGCGTGACCCTCGCGGACGCGTCCCTGTCGCAGCGGCCGGCCGACCTGACGGCCGAGGAGGCCACCGCAGCCGTCCAGCAGGTCGTCTACACCCTCCAGGCAGCCGCCCAGGCGCGGGCATCGGTGACCTTCTACGCAGACGGCGGCCCGCTCGACACCGTCTACGGCGTCGACACCTCGAAGCCGCTGGCCAACGCGCCGATCCTCGCCACGCTGAGTCACATGAGCATCACCACCCCCGAGCAGGGCGCCACCGTGAGCGGCACCCTCGAGCTCTCCGGCGTGGCCAACAGCTTCGAGGCCAGCAGCGGCTGGGAGCTGCGCCAGGGCGACAAGGTCGTCAAGGAGGGCTACTGGATGGCCGACGGCTGGATGGAGGAGAAGCTCTTCCCGTTCGACGTGTCGATCGACCTCGACGGCGTCCCGCCCGGCGACTACACGATCTGGGCGACCACCGCCGACCCCACCGGCGGCACCGAGGGTGTCGGCGCGATGAACGACAGCAAGGACATCACGATCAACTAGCCCGTCCGGCCCGGGATAGTCCGGTGCAGATTCGTCGTCGGCGAGCTCCAGCACAGCAAGAATGCACCGGACTATCCCCCGATCGAGGAGCTTTGGCGGTGGCTCAGCCCCAGCGGGGAGTGCCGGCAAGCAGGGCGGCCACGGCGGCGACGCCGGCGGTCGAGGTACGCAGGACCTCGGCGCCCAGCCGCACCGAGACGGCGCCGGCGGCCACGAAAGAGTCCACCTCCTCGTCGGTCAGCCCGCCCTCGGGTCCGACCACGACCACCACGTGGTCGGCGTCGCCCACGGCAGGGAGCGGCTGCGCGCCCTTCTCGTGGAGTACGACGACCAGGTCGGCCGCGCGGACCAGTGCGACGACCTCGGTGGTGCCGGCCAGGTCGGCCACCTCGGGGAACCAGCCGCGACGGGCCTGCTTGGCGGCCTCCCGGGCGGTGGCCCGCCACTTGGCCAGCGACTTCGCGGACCGCTCGCCACGCCACACCGCGACGCTGCGGGTGGCCGCCCACGGCACGATCCGGGTCACCCCGATCTCGGTCAGCATCTCGACGGCCAGCTCGCCCCGGTCGCCCTTCGGCAGGGCCTGCACCACGGTGAACGCCGGCGCCGGCGCCGGCAGCACGTCCACCGACAGCACGGTCACCGAGAAGACCCGCTTGCCCGTCGACGTCACCTCGCCGGTGGCCGAGGTGCCCGCACCGTCGGTGAGCACGACCGACTCACCGACGCGCAGCCGGCGTACGGCCACGGCGTGGTGCGCCTCGTCCCCGCTCACCTCGACCGCCGCTCCGGCAACGACGCCCGCGAGGGACGGCACCAGGTGGACGGGCAGCGACATCAGACGTTGAACGCGTCGCGCAGCCGACCGAAGACCGACTTGTGCGACGCGCGCACGGTGCCCTGCGGAGACTCCTCGCCGCGGATGGCCGCCAGCTCGCGCAGCAGCTCCTCCTGGCGGGCGTCGAGCCGGGTCGGCGTGTCGACGATCACGGTGACGACCAGGTCGCCGCGGCCGCCGCGCAGGCCGGGGACGCCGTACCCGCGCATGACGTGCTCGGTGCCCGACTGGCTGCCGGCCCTGATCTCCAGCTCGAGGCTGGTGACGAGCTCGGAGCCCTCGGCCGTCTCGAGGTCGGCCTCCAGGAGCGGCAGCTCGACGGAAGTGCCGAGGGCGGCCGCCGTCATTGGCAGCGAGACGGTGCAGTGCAGGTCGTTGCCGGCACGCGTGAAGGTGACGTGCGGCTCCACGTGGATCTCGACGTAGAGGTCGCCGGCCGGTCCGCCGCCGGGGCCGACCTCGCCCTGCTCGGTGAGCTGGACGCGGGTGCCCGAGTCGACGCCCCCGGGGATCTTCACCTTGAGTGTGCGCCGGGAGCGCACGCGGCCGTCGCCGGAGCACTCACGGCACGGGTCGGGGATCAACGTGCCGAAGCCCCGGCAGGCCGCGCACGGGCGCAGGGTGCGGATCTCGCCGAGGAACGAGCGCTGCACCTGCGCCACCTCGCCGACACCACGGCAGGTCTCGCAGGTGATCGGGGCGGTGCCGGGCGCGGTGCCGTCGCCGTGGCAGGTCGTGCAGACGACGGCGGTGTCGACCTTGAGGTCCTTGGTGACGCCGAAGGCCGCCTCGGCGAGGTCGATGTCGAGCCGGATCAGGGCATCCTGGCCGCGGCGCATCCGCGGCCGGGGGCCGTGCGTACCGCCGCCGGGCGCGCCCTGACCGCCGAAGAACGCGTCCATGATGTCGGTGAACGAGAAGCCGGCGCCCTGCCCGAAGCCACCGGCACCGCCGCCGGCGCCACCGAACGGGTCGCCGCCACGGTCGTAGGCCGCACGCTTCTGGGGGTCCGACAAGACCTCGTAGGCGCGCGAGACCTCCTTGAACTTCTCCTGTGTCTCCGGGTTCGGGTTGACGTCGGGGTGGAGCTGCCTGGCCTGCTTGCGATAGGCCTTCTTGATGGTGTCGGCGTCCGCGTCTCGGGCGACACCGAGGAGCTCGTAGAGGTCCTGACTCACGTTTGTCCGTCTTCCTAACTTCTTGGTGCCCAGATGACGAGGCTCAGGCCTCGTCGAGGATGCGAGACACGTAACGGGCGACCGCTCGCACCGCCGTCATCGTGCCGGGGTAGTCCATGCGGGTGGGGCCGACGATGCCGAGGCTGGCCAGGGCGTCGTCGCCCGGGCCGTAGCCCGTGGCCACGACGCTGGTCGAGGAGAGCTCTGCGTACGGGCCCTCGTGGCCGATGCGCACGGTCACCGCGCCGTCGGTGCCCGCCTCGCCGAGCAGCTTGAGCAGCACGACGTGCTCCTCGAGCGCCTCGAGCAGGGGACGGACCGAGGTGTCGAACGAGTCGCCGTACCGGGCCAGGTTGGCCGCGCCGCCGACCGCCACCCGCTCGTCGCTGCGGTGGTCGGACATGGCGTCGGAGAGGGTCTCGACCACGGCGCTGACGACCCCGCCGGGTACGTCGTCCGGCGCGGTGACCAGGGTCGCGAGGGCGGTGATCGCGTCGGCGATGCGCTCGCCGACGACCGCTCGACCGATCCGGCTGCGGAGCACCGCCAGCGCGTCGTCACCCAGCTGCTCGGCGACCTCGACGATGCGCTGCTCCACGCGGCCGGTGGACAAGATCAGCACCACGAGCAGCCGGCTCGGCGCCAGGGCCACGATCTCGACGTGGCGCACGGTGCTGCGCGACAGGGTGGGGTACTGCACCACCGCCACCTGGCGGGTGAGCTGGGAGAGCATGCGCACGGAGCGCTGCACGACGTCGTCGAGGTCGACCGCCCCGTCGAGGAACGTCGAGATGGCGCGCTTCTCGGCGGCGCTCATCGGCTTGACGGTGGTGAGCCGGTCGACGAAGAGCCGGTAGCCCTTGTCGGTGGGCACCCGTCCGGCGCTGGTGTGGGGCTGGTGGATGAAGCCCTCCTCCTCCAGCACCGCCATGTCGTTGCGCACCGTGGCGGGCGAGACGCCCAGCCCGTGCCGCTCGACCAGCGCCTTGGAGCCGACCGGCTCCTCGGTGGCGACGTAGTCCTCGACGATGGCGCGGAGGACGGCGAGCTTGCGGTCTTCGGTCATCTCGGCCCTCCTCGACTCGTTGCTGGCACTCCGTCACGGCGAGTGCCAAGACTACCCGCCCGACCACGCGCTCCGGTCAGGCACCTGCAGACCCCCGATAGCCTGCGGCCATGTCTGATTTCATCGAGGTGGCCGATCGCGTCTGGGTGGCGCGCTACGAGTGGTTCGACGTCAACGTCACGGCCGTCGGCAGCGACCGCGGCCTGCTGGTCGTCGACACCCACAGCTCCGGGCTCGCCGCGACCGGAGTCATCGACGACCTGCGCCGCCTCGGCGCCGGCGAGGTCACCACGGTGGTCAACACGCACTCGCACTTCGACCACACCTTCGGCAACGCCGCCTTCCGGTCGGCGTACGGCGACATCGCGATCCACGGTCACGAGAACGCCGCCGCCGCCACCGTCGCCTCGGGCGAGCGCGTCAAGGGCCACTACCGCGACGACCCCGACGCGGCCCGGCGCGAGGAGATCCTGGCGACCGAGGTGGTCCCGGCCGACCACACGTTCTCCTCCGCCGTCGTCCTCGACCTCGGCGACCGGGTGGTCGAGCTCGTGCACCCGGGCCGCGGTCACACCGACGGAGACCTCGTGGTCCGCATCCCCGACGTCGACGTCGTCCTCGCCGGCGACCTGGTGGAGGAGTCCGCTCCCCCGGTCTACGGCGTCGACTGCTTCCCCCTCGAGTGGCCGCACAGCATGGACATCGTGCTCGGCCTCACCACGTCGGGCAGCACCGTGGTGCCCGGCCACGGTGTGCCGGTCGACCGGGACTTCGTCGAGATCCAGCGCAACGACCTGGGCCTGATGGCCGACGCGATCCGCGGCCTGGTCAGCCGGGGCGTGCCCCTCGACCAGGCGCTGGAGGTCGGGGAGTTCCCCTTCCCCGCGGACCGCCTCGCCGACGCCGTACGCCGTGGCTACGAGCAGCTGCCCCGGGGACGGACCCAGCTCCCTCTCGTCTGAAGGGGTCGTTGACGGGCGGCCGCCCGGACCTGTTGGCTCGACGCATGAGCGAACACGAGGGCGAGGCCCCCGAGGCCGGCATCACCGACGACCAGCTGCCCGAGGACCTGCAGCCCGGCGAGGACAACCCCCTCGCGGAGCCGCTCGACCCCGACGACGTCGACCGCGACCTCGAGATGGACGCCACCCAGGAGCCGACCGAGGCGGAGGGCGACGGCGAGGCGGAGGACACCGACCACTGACGGCGCGCCCCCGCCATCGGGGACGGCGAGCGACCTAGCGTTGCCGGGTGACTTCCCCAGATCGCTACGGCTCCGACGTCTTGTCCACCGACTGGAAGGCGCCGAAGCGCGGACGCGCGCAGGAGCACAGCGCCGACCACGGCCTCGTCGTCGAGGAGGTCACCACCGACTGGTGCGGCGAGATCGTCGCGGTCGACCGTGACCTGTTCACCGTCACGCTCGAGGACCGCCGCAGCAAGCGGCGTACGTTCCCGCTCGGCCCGGGCTTCCTGCTGGAGGGCAGACCGGTGATCCTCACCCCGCCGAAGCGCCAGTCGGCCCCGGCCGCCCCCACACGTACGGCGTCTGGCTCGGTCGCCGTCCAGGGAGTGAAGGCCCGGGTGGCCCGGCAGAGCCGGATCTTCGTCGAAGGACGCCACGACGCCGAGCTGGTCGAGCGGGTCTGGGGCGACGACCTGCGCATCGAGGGGGTGGTCGTGGAGTTCCTCGGCGGCGTCGACGACCTGGCCGACCACCTGCGCGACTTCCGCCCCGGTCCGGAGCGCCGGGTGGGGGTGCTCGTCGACCACCTGGTCCCCGGGTCCAAGGAGAGCCGGATCGCCCAGGCGATCGTCAAGTCACCGGTGGGCAAGCACGTGCTGATCGTCGGGCACCCGTTCATCGACGTGTGGCAGGCGGTCAAGCCCGAGCGGCTCGGCATCGCGCGGTGGCCGGATGTGCCACGCAACGTCGAGTGGAAGAAGGGCACCTGCCAGCTGCTCGGCTGGCCGCACCGCGACCAGACCGACATCGCCCGCGCCTGGCAGCACATCCTGTCCAAGGTCGACTCCTTCGCCGACCTCGACCCCGCCCTGCTCGGACGGGTCGAGGAGCTCATCGACTTCGTCACCGCGGAGTAGCGCTCAGGGCAGCAGGTCGCGCACCACGCCGTCGGCCAGCAGCCGGCCACGCGGGGTCAGGATCAGGCGCTCGGTGCGCAGCGTGAGCAGTCCCTCGTCGACGAGGCGCCGGACCTGACCGCGGCCGTGCTGGTCGAGCGCGAGCACGGGCAGCCCGTCGCGCAGGCGGATCTCGAGCAGCACCCGCTCCACCCGGCGGGTCTCGTCGTCGAGCACCTCCCGCGCATGGGCGGGGCTCAGGTCGGCGGCCAGCCGGTCGGCGTACGCCGTGGGGTGCTTCACGTTCCACCAGCGCACCCCACCGATGTGCGAGTGCGCGCCGGGGCCGGCACCCCACCAGTCGCCGCCGGTCCAGTAGAGCTGGTTGTGCCGGCAGCGGCTCTCCGGACGGCGGGCCCAGTTGGACACCTCGTACCACTCCAGCCCGCCGGCGCCGAGCAGCTCGTCGGCGAGGAGGTACTTGTCGGCCAGGTCGTCCTCGTCGGGCATCGGCAGCTCGCCGCGGCGAACCTGCCGGGCCAGGGCGGTGCCGTCCTCGACGATGAGGGAGTACGCCGAGATGTGGTCGGGCTGGCAGGCGACCGCGGAGCTGAGCGACTCCTCCCAGTCGGCGAGCGACTCCCCCGGCGTGCCGTAGATGAGGTCGAGGCTGATCTCGTCGAAGCCCGCGGCCCGGGCCCACTCGACGGCGGCCGGCACCCGGAGCGGGTCGTGGGTCCGGTCGAGCGTCTTGAGCACGTGCGGCACCGCCGACTGCATGCCGAAGCTGATCCGGTTGAACCCGGCACCGCGCAGGTCGTCGAGGTCCCACTGCGCGACGCTGTCGGGGTTGGCCTCCGTGGTGACCTCGACGTCGTCGGCCAGCCCGAACTCGCTCGCGATGGAGGCCAGGATCGCGCCCAGGTCGAAGGTCTTGAGGAGCGTGGGAGTGCCGCCACCGAGGAAGATCGTGGACACCGGCCGGTCGTCGTCGCCGAGCACCCGGCGAGCCATCCGCAGCTCGTGGATCACCGCCTCGGCGTACGTCGCCCGGGAGGCGCCGGGGGTGTCGCTGAGCTCCTCGGCGGTGTAGGTGTTGAAGTCGCAGTAGCCGCAGCGCACCGTGCAGAACGGGACGTGGACATAGATCCCGAAGGGCCGCTCCGCCGCGCCCACCCGGGCGCTCTCCGGCAACGACCCGTCCTGGGGAGCGGGGTCGCCCGAAGGCTGTGCGGGGGCCACCTGCTCATCCCACCACAGTCGTCCGCCTGACGCCGGGTCGAGGACCCGGTGCCAGGCGGACGAGCTGGTCAGCTCACGCGTACAGCGCGTCGATGATCTCCTGGTGGTTCACCTGGACGACGTTGCGCTTGACCTTCATCGAGGGGGTCATCTCGCCCGACTCGATGCTGAGGTCGTGGTCGAGGACGCGCCACTTCTTGATGGTCTCCCAGCGGTTGAGCTGGGCGTTCATCTGGTCGACGTAGTCGCTGACCATCGCCTCCACGGCGTCGGACTTGACGATCTCGGTGTACGACGCCCCGTCCATGCCGTTCTCCTTGGCCCAGACCGCCATCGCGTCGGGGTCGAGGGTCACGAGCGCCACGCAGTAGTTGCGCTCGTCGCCGAACACCACGAACTGGCTGGCGTAGGGGCAGACCGCCTTGAACTTCGCCTCGATCGCCGGCGGCGCGACGTACTTGCCTCCGGAGGTCTTGAAGAGCTCCTTGATGCGGCCGGTGATGGTGAGGTAGCCGTCGGCGTCGAGCGAGCCCTTGTCGCCGGTGTGCAGCCACCCGTCGGAGGTGAGCGTCTTCGCGGTCTCCTCGGGGTTGTTGTGGTAGCCGTCCATGATGCCGGGGCCCTTGATCATGACCTCGTCACCTTCGCCGAGCTTGACCTCCGAGCCGGGCATGACCACGCCGACGGTGCCGAACCGGTAGTCCTCGGGGAGGTTGACGAACGAGCCGGCCGACGACTCGGTCAGGCCGTAGCCCTCGAGGATCGTGACGCCGGCGGCGTGGAACCACTCGGCGATGTCGCGGTTGAGGGCCGCCGCGCCGGAGATGAAGAACCGGACCCGGCCACCGAAGCGGTCGCGGACCTTGCTGAAGACCAGCTTGTCGAACACACCGTGCTGGAGCTTGAGCGGCAGCGGCACCGACTTGCCCTCGCGCTTGAGCTGGTCGACCTTGAGCCCGACCTCGAAGGCCTTCTTGAACAGCTTCTCCTTGGCCCCACCCTCGGCCGCCTGCATGGTCACGATCCGGCCGTGAGCCTTCTCGAAGATGCGCGGCGCGGCGCCCATGAACGTGGGCTTCACGACACCGAGGTTCTCGACGATCTTGTCGACCCGCCCGTCGATGGCAGCGGAGAAACCACACGCCATCTGCGTGGACATCAAGACCTTGCCGAAGGAGTGCGCCATCGGCAGCCAGCGGAACTCCAGGTCGTCCTCGCCCAGGATGCCCTGAGCGCGGATGGCCTCGCCCTCGTAGACCCAGGAGCGGTGGCGCAGCCGCACGCCCTTGGGGCGGCCGGTCGTGCCCGAGGTGTAGATGAGGGTGGCGAGGTGGTCGGGTGCGATCGAGCTCGCGGTCTCCTCGATCGCGTCGGGGTGCTCGGCGAGGTAGGCGTCGCCCAGGGCCGCCAGGTCGTCGAGACCGATGACCCAGTCGCCGTCGGGTTGACCGTCGAAGGTCACCACCTTGGCCAGGTGGGGCAGCTCGTTCTTGTGCTCCTTGACCTTGGCGATCTGCTCGTCGTCCTCGGCGAACACCACGCTGCACTCGGAGTCCCCGAGGATGTAGCCGGTGTCCTCGGAGTTGGTCGTGGGGTAGACGGTGGTGGTCGCGCCGCCGGCGCACATGACGGCCAGGTCGGCGAGGATCCACTCGTAGCGGGTGCCGGAGGCGATGCCTGCTCGCTGCTCGGACTGGAGGCCGAGGCTCAGCAGGCCGGCAGCCAGGCTGCGCACGCGGTCTCCGGCCTGGCTCCAGGTGACCGACTCCCACGCCTCCCCCTGCGGGAAGCGGAACGCCTCGCGGTCGGGTGACTTCTGGACCCGGTCCCAGAACTGGACGGCCACGTTCGGCAGCAGGTTCTCCACAAAGCTCGTGTCGGTCTTGTTGGGCATGTGACTCCTGCGATTCGGGTTTGAAGAACTCCTTGCGGAGTAACCTAGATCACTGCCGAACTCACCGGTAGCCAGTGGCCCCGCGATTCGCACATCGATCACTTGCCGAAGTGGAAAGCGTTTGATAACATTCCACTATGGAAAGCGATCGCGACCCGCTGCACGAGCAGCTCCACGAGATCGAGCGCGGAGAGACCGCCGCCTGGGTCACCTACCCGCCCACGCCGGCGTGGTGGGCGCTCGGCTTCGGCCTGTGGGCAGGGGCCTTCGCCCTGGTCATCGGCTTCCTCGACGGTGCCCCGCAGGCCCTCACCCAGCTCGCGCTGCTCCTCCCGATCGGCCTGGCGGTCGGCTGGGACCGCCGCCGCCGAGGCACCTACCCCTCCGGCCGCCCGCCGCGCGAGCTCACCACGGCCGTCGCGCGGATGGCCGTCGGTGCGGTCGTCGTGGGCGGTCTGGCCTGGCTGACCGGCGAGCAGGTCAGCACCTGGCTGGCCGCGGCGATCGCCGCCGTCGGCGCCTGGGCCGTCGTCGCGTGGTACGAGCACGAGTACGCCGTCGTCGCGGCGCGGGTCCGCGAGCGGCTGGCATGACCTCCTCATCCGCCCTCGATGGTCTAGACCCGGTCCTCAACGCCCCCAAGCGGCTGGCCATCATGGCGGTGCTGACCAGCTCGACGTCGACGGACTTCACGTTCCTGCGCACGCACCTCGGGGTCAGCGACTCCGACCTGTCCAAGCAGGCAGCCGCCCTCGAGTCCGCCGGGTACGTCGTCATCACCAAGAGCGGTCGCGGCCGCGGTGCCGTCACGGCGTACAAGGCCACCAAGGCCGGCCGGCACGCCTACCAGCAGCACCGCAGCGTCCTCCAGAGCCTCCTGGGAGGCTGATTCTCAGTCCTGCACCGCCTTGGCTATCGCGATGCAGCGGGTGATCTGGTAGCGCTCGTCGGCGGTGAGGTCGCGACCGGCGCGCTGGGCGTCCTCGACCGACCAGTGGGCGTTGAGGACCAGCCGCACCACGACCCAGTCACGGGCCCGGTCCTCGTCGAGGCCGGCGGTGTCGACCAGGGCGTGGAAGCGGCGGCGCACTCCCCCGCGCACATCGCCGGCCAGCTCGTCGAAGCGGTTCCACAGCATCGGCGCGGGTTCGTAGTGCGGGTCGCCGCTCATCGGCTTCGGGTCGATCACCAGCCACGGCTCGCGGTCACCGGCGAGCACGTTCTCGTAGTGCAGGTCGCCGTGCACCAGCGTGCCGACACTGTCCTCATCGACCAGCAGGTCACGCGCCAGCGACAGGGTCTGCTCGACGAGGCGGCGCGGGATCGGTGCGTTGCGGGGCATCTCGGCCAGTGCCGCGGCCCAACGCTCGACGTACGACGTGACGGTGCGCAGCTGCGGCAGGGCCGGCACGTGGATGCGTCGATAGAGCCCCGCCACGACCACGCAGGCCTCGACGTCCCAGAGATCCGTGAGGTCCTCGACATGGAGCCGTTCGAGCAGCATCGCCCGCCGGGCAGGGTCGGCCCGCAGCAACCGCACGGTCCCCTCTCCGCCCCACCGCTGGAGTGCGAGGTGCTCGAACTCGGACTCGTCGTCGCCGTCGAAGCTCACCTTGAGCACCGCGGGTCCCCCCGACCGGGAGCGGACGGGCACCGCGACCGAGCAGTACCCGTGCATCACCGGCCCATCGACCGTGAGCTCCCACTCCGCCATCACGTCGGCGCACAGGCGTGGAAGCGCGTCCAACCAGGTGGCCCACGGCTCCCCCAGCGCGCGCTGTGCGTCGAGACCTGCGGGTACGACGAGGCGGTCGGTCACACCGTCGAGCCCGGTTCGACCCGGGCGCCGGCGGGCAGGGAGGCGCCGGCACCGATGACCGAGTCCTTGCCGACCAGGGCGACATCGTCGTCGCGGGCGACCCGGTGCTTGGACGACGCGCCGACCAGGGCGCCCCGGGCCACGACGACCTTGTCGTCCAGCACGCTCGTCGTGACGGTGGCGTCACGCTCGACGCGCGCATCGGCGAAGAGGACGGAGTCCTGCACCACGGCCCCGGCCTCGATGACCACGCCGGGACCGACCACGCTGCGGATCACCGTGCCGGACACGTCGGCGCCGGGCGAGACCAGGCTGTCCTCGACCACGGCGCCGGCCCGGATCCGCGCCGCCTGGCGGTCGGTCCAGTGCGAGATGACGGGCCGGTCGGGGTCGTCGAAGATGTCGACCTTGCCGGCCAACAGGTCGCGGTGCCCCTGGAGGTACGCGCCCGGACGACCGACGTCGCGCCAGTAGCCGGTCATCGGCTCGGCCAGCACCTTGCCCTTCTCGAGCAGCCGGGGCAGCAGGTGCTCGCCGAAGTCGCCGATCCCGCTGTCGGAGCCCTCGGCGTCGGCGGACAGCTCGGCACGCAGCGCGCGCAGGGTCTCCAGAAGCGGCTCGGTCTGGTAGACGAAGACCTCGCTGGCCACCGTGCCGGTCGACGGCTTCGACGGCTTGACCTCCAGACCCGTCACCCGACGGCCGCGACCGGTCGTGACGGTGACGTTGGACGAGGCCTCGCGACGGGTCACCTCGCTGGTCAGCAGCGTCGCCGTCGCTCCCGACGCGAGATGGCGCTCGACCACGGGCGCCAGGTCCATCGCGAAGACGTGGTCGGCACTGCTCACGACGATCGTGGGCGCACCCCAGGCCTCGAGGTCTCTGGCCATCCGCAGCAGCAGGTCGCCGTTGCCGTGCGCGAACTCGTCCTCGGTGGCCGGCCCACTCCCGCTCTGCGGCACGATCCGGCGGAACCCGCCACGGGTGGCGTCGAGGTCCCACGGACGGCCACCGGCGAGGTACTCGTCGATCGAGGCGACCTGGTACTCCACGCTGACCCAGACGTCGCGGATCCGGGAGTGCACCATGCTCGAGATGGCGAAGTCGATGAGCCGGTGGGTGCCGGCGTACGGCAGGGCAGGCTTGGCCCGCTCGCGGGTGAGCACGTCCATGCGAGACCCGGCCCCGCCCGCCTGGATCACGCCCAGCACCTGTCGTCCGAACATCGCCTCACCTCCTCGGCTGGAGCCTAGGACACAGCCCCGCGCGGCTGGTCGGCCAGGAACTCGCCGGGCGTCAGGCCGCTGACGGTGCGGAAGTCGTGGGTGAAGTGCGCCTGGTCTGCATAGCCGAGCTCGACGGCGATGTCGGCCAACGACGTCTGCCCCACCTTCAGCCGCTCGACGGCGTCGTGGAGACGACGACGCTGGATCAGCCACTTCGGGGTCATGCCGACCCGTTGCTCGACCAGCCGCTGCAGGCTGCGCTCGGTCATCGCGAACTCGGCCGCCAGGTCGGCGACCCGGGTCACCTCGCGATGCGCCTCGAGCCACGACACCACGCGGTTGATGAGCTCGCCCTGCTCGTCGAGCGGCAGCAGCGGGGCGAGCTGCCGCTCGACCTCAGCCGTCGCCGTCGCGTGCGCCAGCGGGTCGACGGGGTCCGGAGTCATGACGGCCCGGACCTCCGCGACGAGCCGCGGCCCGTCGAGCGTCGCCACCTCACCGACGTCGAACCAGGTGTCGGTGACCGTGGCCACCGAGCGCCCGAGCAGCAGCCGGCCGGCCGCGGGACTGAGCATCGTGCCGACCGCCCAGCCGTCGCCGTCGAGCGTCACCGACGACAGCCCGCGGACCACACCGTAGAACCGGGCATAGGTGTTGCTGACCACGATCAGGCACACGGGGTGCTGCAGGGTGCTCTGGGTCTGGGGTGCGTCGACCGACCAGACCGGGATCCAGAACCGCTCGATCAGCGGGGTCAGCGCCGGCGACGGGGCGTAGCGGAAGATCGGTGGCGACGGCCGGGTGGCGCCGGTCAGGTGAGCGCGGTCGACCGGGTCGACGGTCTGGGGAGCCTGCACGTCGCGCATGTGTCGGATTATCACAAGCGCCGACGACGCCGGGGTTCCTAGGTTGGTCCCCATGAACTCCACAGCCCAGCGATTCCGCGACCGCGCACACCGCTTCGGCGAGATCATCGACGCCGCCGGCGGACGATGGGACGCCGCCACCCCGTGTGAGGCGTGGTCGGTTCGCGACGTCGTCAACCACGCCATGGACACCGAGCGCGACTTCCTCGACAAGCGCGGGCTCGATCTCCCGCCCGCTCCCACCACCACCGCCCTGTCCGAGGCATGGCGGGCGCACACCGCCGCCGTGGTCGACGTCCTGCGCCGCGACGGCGTCGCGGACACGGCGTACGACGGGTACTTCGGCCCGACGACGGTGGCCGACACGATGGCGGACTTCTACGGCTGGGACCTCGTGATCCACGGCTGGGACCTCGCGCGAGCTACCGGGCAGGAGTGGAGCATCAGCGACGAGGAGGCCGCTCGACTGCAGGCCACCGCCGACGGCTGGGGCCCAGCCCTGCACTCGGAGGGCGTCTGCGGGCCCGAGGTGGCGGTCGACCCCGACGCGTCGGCGCAGGACCGGCTCCTCGCGCGGCTCGGTCGCGACCCGCGGTGGAGCGCTTCCTAGGCCACCGGCTGGGCGGCCCGGCGGATCTCGTCGGCCGCCCTCATCGCTCCCCCGCCGTCATGGGAGTCCTTCGACTCCGCCACGCCCACGGATGGGCTGCGGCACAATGGACGCGTGCGGACACTGCTCGGAGCCACCCTCGGAGTCCTGATGGTCGTACCGGGCGCGGCGGGCAGCGGGACCGGCAGCCCCGTCCACGCAGCCCGGTCGGACACCGAGCCGCCGCCCCTGTGGTCGGCCACCGCCCCGGTGCCACCCGGCTGGCAGGTCGCCCGCTGTCCCTGGCTGAGCACGGGAGCACCCGCCGAGCGCACGGTCCTGGTGCCCCTGCCACCGCGCTTCGAGACCCCGGAGGTCTTCCGTGACGGGTGCTACGTCGCGGGGTCGCGCGGCAAGCGACAGGAGAACGTCACCGTCACCCTCGGCGCGACCACGACGCTCGGCACCGTCGCGGCGGAGCTCGAGTCGGACGAGGGCGACACCGTCCAGGACGTCGACTACGCCACGGGCGTGCCGGTGCTCGGCGGTCAGCCCGGCGAACGCCTGACCTACGTCTACGACAGCGACGGCGCTCTGAAGGCGAACCGCGCCGAGCAGGCCGAGGGCGTGCGCCTGGAGTGGGACCTCCCGGCCGAGGAGGCCGACCGCCTCGCCGGGGAACGCGACGCGGGCACAGCCGGAGTCGCGGTCGAGGCCACCCGCACGGCCGGCTGCGCGCGCGGCACCGGCACGGGGCGGCGCGAGGTGGTCGTGACGCTGCCGGCATCGACGCGCAGGATGTCGACGCTCGGCGGGACCTGCTGGGTGGTGCCGGCGGGCGGGCATGAGGCGACGCGGTCGGTCCGGCTCGACCCGCGCCCCGCCAAGACACTGGCACGCCTGCGGAGCATGCTCTCCCGGAACGCCCGGGTGCTCGGGCTGCGGCAGGTCGGCGCCCACCGGCTCCGCTACGACCTCGTCGTGCTCTCGAAGCCGCCCGTGCGGGTGCGGGTCGACCAGCGCGACGGCCTGCGCACCACCCTCACCGCCCCGGCACGCCACTGGCGCACCGACCTGCGGACCTACGCCGCCCTGCGGGCCTCGATCAGGTGGTCGCGCTGATGCGGCGGTAGGTCTCCATGACGACACCGCCGTCGAAGGTGCGCGTGGACACCGGCTCGAAGCCGGTCGGGTCGAAGGCGCCGTCGAACAGCGGGACGCCGGAGCCGATGACCAGCGGGTTGCGCTTGAGCACCAGCTCGTCGATCTCGGGCAGCAGCTGCGCGGCAAGCCGCCCGCCACCGCACAGCCAGATCCCCAGCCCGTCCTCCTGCTTGAGACCGCGCACCACGGCCGTCGCGTCCCCGGAGACGACCTCGAGGTCGGGGTGAGGGTCCACCAAGGAAGTGGAGAACACCACCTGGCGCAGGTGGGCGTAGGGGCTGGCGACCCCCGCCGCGAGGCCGGGCTCGTAGGTCGAGCGGCCCATCACGACCGTGTCGAAGCGGCGATTCGGTTGGTCGGCGACGCCCAGTGGCCCGCGGACATGGGTCGGCATCGTCTCGGGCACCTCGGCCAGCAGCGCCCGCGCGAGGTCGGCGCCGAACGGGAAGAAGTCGAACTGCCCGTCGGGCCCGGCGATGAAGCCGTCGAGGGTGGTCGCGACGAGGTAGGTCAGTGAGCGCACGCGCCGCAGGATACCGACAGGCCTCAGGAGCGCTGCAGGGTGATGACGGCGAGCGTGCAGCGGCCCGACACCTCGGCCGGCCCCACGACCAGGTCGTACGCCGCGGCCTGGTCGTCGCCGACCTGCGCCCTCCCCTGGAGCACAAGGGCGGCCGCGTCCTCGGCGATCGGAAGCATGGATCCGCGGCCGAGCTCGAGCACGGTCACGAACGCCTGCACGGCGACCGGGTCGGCGATCACGTTGAGCACGCGCACCGGCCCCTCCGGCACCGACGCGATCACCGCGGCGGCACCGTCGAAGGCGAACGGCCGGCGTGGCTCGACGACGCTCTCCACGCCGTCGACGACGAGCCGGAGCACCGGGCCGTCCACCACCGTCAGGAGGCGCTGCCGCCCGGGGAGGTGCGAGAACGGTCCGTCCGCGCCCACGTCGGCCAGGCTGACCCGCCAGGCGCCGTCGTCGGCGCACAGCAGCTCGCGCGTCGTACCGCCCCCGTTGGCCCAGGGGGCGGCGGCGACCTCGGCGGACCGGACGACGACGGCCACCACTACTTCTTCGGCTTCTCCACGGACTGCGTGGTCGACAGCGCGGCGATGAAGGCCTCCTGGGGGACCTCGACGCGACCGACCATCTTCATCCGCTTCTTGCCCTCCTTCTGCTTCTCCAGCAGCTTGCGCTTGCGGGTGATGTCACCGCCGTAGCACTTGGCGAGCACGTCCTTGCGGATCGCGCGGATGTTCTCGCGCGCGATCACCCGGGCGCCGATGGCGGCCTGGATCGGCACCTCGAACTGCTGACGCGGGATCAGCTCCTTGAGCTTGCCGGCCAGCATCACGCCGTAGGAGTACGCCGCGTCGCGGTGCACGATCGCGGAGAACGCGTCGACCGGCTCCCCCTGCAGCAGGATGTCGACCTTCACCAGGTCGGCCGCCTGGTCGCCCTGGCGTTCGTAGTCGAGCGAGGCGTAGCCCTTGGTGCGCGACTTCAGCTGGTCGAAGAAGTCGAAGACGATCTCGCCCATCGGCAACATGTAGCGCATCTCGACGCGGTCCTCGGACAGGTAGTCCATGCCCTGGAGGTTGCCGCGCTTGGTCTGGCAGAGCTCCATGATCGTGCCGATGTAGTCGGACGGCGACAAGATCGTGGCGCGTACGACGGGCTCGCGGACCTCGGCGATCTTGCCGCCGTCGGGGTACTCGCTGGGGTTGGTGCACTCCAGGACGGTGCCGTCCTCCATCGCGACCTGGTAGATCACGTTGGGCGCCGTCGAGATGAGGTCGAGGTTGAACTCGCGCTCGAGCCGCTCGCGCACGATCTCCATGTGCAGCAGGCCGAGGAAGCCGCAGCGGAAGCCGAAGCCCAGGGCGCCGGACGTCTCGGGCTCGTAGGCCAGCGCGGCGTCGTTGAGCTGGAGCCGCTCGAGCGCGTCGCGCAGGGTCGGGTAGTCGTCGCCGTCGATCGGGTAGAGCCCGGCGAACACCATCGGGTTGGGGTGCTTGTAGCCACCCAGGGCCTCGGTGGCGCCGTGGTGCTGGCTGGTCACGGTGTCACCGACGCGCGACTGGCGGACGTCCTTCACGCCGGTGATCAGGTAGCCCACCTCGCCGACGCCGAGGTCGCTCGACTTCATCGGCTCGGGGCTGATCACACCGACCTCGAGCATCTCGTGCACGACGCCGTTCGACATCATCTTGATCCGGTCGCGGTGGCTGAGCTTGCCGTCGACCACACGGACGTAGGTGACCACGCCGCGGTAGGTGTCGTAGACCGAGTCGAAGATCAGCGCGCGCGGCGGCGCGTCGGCATCGCCGGTGGGCGCCGGGGTCTGCAGCACGATCTCGTTGAGCAGCGCCTCGACGCCCAGCCCGGTCTTGGCCGAGGTGCGGAGCACGTCGGACGGGTCGCAGCCGATGATGCCGGCCAGCTCCGCGGCGTACTTCTCGGGCTGCGCGTTGGGCAGGTCGATCTTGTTGAGCACGGGGATGACGTGCAGGTCAGCAGCCAGCGCGAGGTAGAGGTTGGCCAGGGTCTGGGCCTCGATGCCCTGCGCCGCGTCGACCAGCAGCACCGCCGCCTCGCACGCCTCCAGCGACCGCGAGACCTCGTAGGTGAAGTCGACGTGGCCCGGGGTGTCGATCATGTTGAGCACGTAGGTGCCGGGCGCGACGCCCTCGTCGTTGTCGACGGGCACGGTCCAGGGCATCCGCACGGCCTGGCTCTTGATCGTGATGCCGCGCTCGCGCTCGATGTCCATGCGGTCGAGGTACTGCGCGCGGGCGGCCCGCTCGTCGACGACGCCGGTGAGCTGCAGCATGCGGTCGGCCAGCGTGGACTTGCCGTGGTCGATGTGCGCGATGATGCAGAAGTTCCTGATGATCGCGGGATCGGTGTGTCCGGGCAGCGGAGCAGGGTTCTTGGGCACGTCGTACTTCCGTGAAGGGTGGTGCGGGAGTCGTCATTGTTCCACGGCGACCTTGGCTGGGAGGAAACGCTGACCCCGCCGGTAACGTGCCCGTCGATGTCCACGCCAGTCACGCCGACCCACTCGCAGCACCTGCCGTGGCTGCCCGCCGCAGGGTTCGTGCTGGTGTGGTCGTCGGGCTACATCGCCGGACCCGCGGCGGTCCATGCGGCGGCGCCGTTCACCGTCCTGGGCTGGCGCTTCGCGCTCGCCGCCGTGATCGGGGCCGTGCTCGCGCTCAGCCTGGGACGGCCGTACCGGATGAGCCGGCACACCCTCGGCCGGGTCGCCGGCGTCGGGCTCGTGATGAACGCACTGCAGTTCGGGCTGATCTACGTCGCGTTCGACCTCGGCCTGGGCGCGACCGTGAGCGCGATGTTCCACGCGCTCAGCCCGGTCCTGACTGCGATCCTGGCGGCGCTGGTGCTGCACGAACGCCTGTCGTGGGTGCAGGTCGCCGGCTTCGTGACCGGTGTCGTCGGGGTGCTGGTCGTGCTGGGTCTCGACCTCGGCCACGTGGGCGGACCCCTGGCCGTGGCGCTGGGCGCCCTGAGCGTGCTCACGTTGAGCCTCGGGACGCTCGGCCAGAGGTGGATCGGCGGCAGCCCCGACCTGTTGTGGTCGGCCACCGTGCAGTTCGCCGTGTCCGCGCCGCCGATGCTCGTCATCGGCTGGGTGACCGAGGGCTTCTGGCCGGTGACCGACCCGGGCAAGGCGGTCGGCTCGGTGCTCTACCTGGCCATCGTCAACTCGATCCTCGGCCTCGTGCTCCTCGCGCTGCTCGTCCTGCGCGGCGGCTCGGGCGCAGCCGCGAGCCTGTTCTTCCTGGCCCCACCGGTGACCGCCGTCCTCGCCTGGGTGGTGCTCGGCGACACGCTCGGGCCGCGCCAGGTCGTCGGCCTGGTGATCACGATGGTCGGGGTGGGAGCCGCGACCCGGGCCAGGCGCGCGGTGCCCGTCCCGGTCTGAGCCGGACCGGGCCCGGTGGTTTCGGGGGGCCGGGAGGTCGGGGAGGATGCGCACATGACCGCAGCGATCCCACACGGCCGGACGGCCAGGCGACTGGAGTGGCGATTCCTGCCGCCCAACGTCCGCGACCTCGTCGACCGTCGATGCGGGTCACCGGTCGTCCGCGCCGACTCCCAGGGCGGCGGCTTCACCCCCGGCTTCGCGTCGGTGCTGACGTGCGAGGACGGCTCGAAGCACTTCGTGAAGGCGGCGTCGGGCAAGGCCCAACGGATGTTCGCGGAGTCCTACCGGCGCGAGGCGCTGGTGCGCTCCGCCCTTCCAGACGCGACCCCCGCGCCGGCCCTGCTCTGGCAGCACGACTCCGAGTGGGTGGTGCTCGGCCTCGAGTACGTCGAGGCCAAGGCGCCCGAACGGCCGTGGCGGCGCGACCAGCTCGACGCCACGCTCGATGCCCTCGAGTCGTGCGCCGACCTGCTCACCCCTGCCCCCGAGTCGCTGACCGACGAGACCGCCGTCGAGGAGTTCGCGTCGTGGCCGGGTCGGTGGGAGCAGGTCCGGCAGGCCACTCCTGATCTGCCGCACCTCGCCGAGGCGGAGGCCCTCGCCGCGACGTACGCCGCGGCGGTGGCGGGCTTGACGCTCAGCCACACCGACGTCCGCGACGACAACCTGCTGGTGCGCCCCGACGGCTCCGTGCTGCTGTGCGACTGGAACTGGCCGGTGGTCGGCGCCGACTGGCTCGACACCGTCTTCCTGCTCATGGGGGCGCGCGGCGACGGCCTCGACGTCGAGGAGGTGCTGGCGTCGCGTCGGCTCACCCGGGACGTGCCCGCCGACCACATCGACGCGGTCCTGGCGCTGGCCGCCGGCTACTTCCTGGCCTCCGCCGACGAGCCCGTGCCGCCGACCTCGCCCCACCTGCGCAACCACCAGCGCTGGTACGGCGAGGCGTGCTGGGCGTGGCTGGCGGCCCGGCGGGGCTGGGCGTGACCGCTCCGCGCTCCCGACGTACTCCCTGAGCGCGATTTGGGCGCCCTGTCGGCCCGCTGGTAACGTGTGTCCTCGCATGTCAGGCGCCGGCCCGTCCGGTGTTCCAGGCTGCCTGACAGCTCAAACTTTCTTCTGACCAGACACCTCCAGCGAAGGCTCATCAGTGGCTAACATCAAGTCCCAGATCAAGCGCAACCGCCAGAACGAGGCGGCTCACGAGCGCAACAAGTCCGTCAAGACCGGGCTCAAGTCGGCCGTGCGCAAGTTCCGCGAGCTCGCTGCGTCGGGCGACAAGGACGCCGCCGTGACCGCCGGCCGCGAGGCCTCCAAGAAGCTCGACAAGGCTGCGTCCAAGGGCGTCATCCACCGCAACCAGGCGGCCAACCGCAAGTCGTCGATCGCGAAGACCTCCGCTTCTCTCTGAGGCCCCCAGAACTCGCACGAGCAGCATCCGCACGAACGCCGCCTCCGGGCGGCGTTCGTCATTTCAGTGTGAGCTGCGCAGCCCGGTGACGGTGAGCACCAGCCGCTCGAGCGTGTACGCCGCGTCGTGCGCCGCGCCCTTGATGTCGGCGTCGGCCTTGGCCACCGCCTGCAGGGCGGCGCCGATGCCGTCGTGGGTCCAGCCGCGCGACTGGTCGCGGATCGTCTTGACCTTCCACGGCGGCACCCCCAGCTCACGGGCCAGGTCGGCCTCGCGCAGGCCCTTGGCCGCGCCGAGGTAGCGCGCCAGGCCCCGGGCGCCCGTCGCGAACGCCGAGGTCACCAGCACGGTCGCGGTGCCGCCCTCGAGCGCCCAGCGCAGCTCCTCGAGCGCCGGCGCCGGCCGACCACCGAACGCGTGGTCCGCGACCGCGAACGACTTCGCCTCGGCCCGGCCGCCGAAGTAGCGCTTCACCTCGTCGATCCCGACCTGCTGGTCGGGGAAGTCGTTGCTGAGCTGGTTGACCGCGGCCGAGAGCGAGCGCAGGTCCTGGCCGACGGCCAGCACCAGGAAGTCGGCTGCCTCCGGCGTCGACCGGGCGCCCACGACCGCGAACTCGGCGGTCACGAAGGACACGAAGTCGCGGGCGTACTTCACCTCGGCCGACTTCACCTCGGTCACCGCCGCCAGCTTGCGCAACCGGGTCAGCACCCCGCTGCCCTTGGCGCCGCCGGAGTGCACCAGCACCAGCGCGACCTCGTCGACCGGCGCGGCGGCGTAGTCGACCAGCCCGTCGGCGACCTCGTCGGAGGCGTCCTCGAGCGAGGTCACGATGACGCAGCGCGTCGAGGAGAACAACGACGGCGACGACATGTCGGCGAGCGCGGCCGGCGTCAGGTCACCGCCGGGCGACTCGGCGATCTCGGCCTCGGCGTCGTAGGCACGGATCGCGTGGCGGATCGAGGCCACCGTGCGGGCGCTGAGGTACTCCTCCTTGCCCGTCACCAGCGTGACTCGACCGAGGACCTGGGCTGCGCTGGGACCGTGACCTGCCATCGTGGCGCAAGCCTGCCACACCCCGCAGACAGTTCGGGCAGACAGTCCGGGCAGACAGTCCGGGCAGACAATCCGGTCAGTCGCCCGTGAGCGTGCCGACCCGCCCGTCGCGCACCGTCACCACGAGGTCTCCGTCCAGGTCGGTGCGCAGCACGCGGGCGCCCGCGTCGGAGAGTGCGGTCAGCGTGGTCGCAGCGGGGTGGCCGTAGTCGTTGTCGGCACCCACCGACACCAGCGCCACCCTCGCCCCGAGCCCGGTGAGGAAGGGCAGGTCCTGGTAGCGGCTGCCGTGGTGCGGCACCTTGAGCACGTCGACGTGCAGCCCGGCGAGGATGCGGGCCAGCCGGCCCTGGGCGGGCGGCTCGACGTCACCGGTGAGCAGTACCCGCACTCCCCCGACCTCCGCCACGAGCACGACACTGGCGTCGTTGGGTCCGTGGTCGGGCAGTCCCGGCACCGGCCAGACCTCCTGGAGCCGCACGTCGCCCACCTGCCAGCTCCGGTCGTACGACGCGACGACGGGCTCGATCCCGCGGCCGGCTGCCAGCCGGCGTACCGCCTCGACGGCCTGCGGCGGGTCGGCCAGCGAGGTCACCACCACCTCCCCGACCGGTCGGCCACGCAGCACGCCGGACAACCCGTCGACGTGGTCGGCATGGAAGTGGGTGAGCAACACCAGCGGAACGGACTCGATCTCCATCCGGCGCAGGCACCGGTCGACCGCCGCGGGGTCGGGACCGGCGTCCACGACCACGGCCGCGCCCGGCCCGGCCCGTAGGAGCAGGGCGTCCCCCTGACCGACGGCACAGGCAGCCACGACCCAGCCGTCCGGCGGCCACCCGGGGGTGGGGGGCCGCGTCACCACGGTCACGACGAGCAGGACGCAGCAGCCCACACCCGACACCGGCGAGCGCAGCAGCCGGGGCGCGAGAACCGCCGCCGCGACGGCCAGCAGGGTGAGCAGTGCCAGGGACCACGGCCCGGCACCCCAGTCGAGGGCTGCGGTCGGCAGCGCGGCGCCCCGGCGGGCGACCACGACGATCCACCCCACGCACCAGGCCGCGGGCGCCGCGACCAGCTGACCGAGGGGCAGCCAGAGGAGGCCTACCAGCCCGCCGGCCAGACCGAGGACGGTGGCCGGCCCGATCGCGGGCGCGGCCAGCAGGTTTGCCAGCACCGCGACCAGGCTCACCTGCCCCGACAGGGCGGCGACCACCGGGGTGACCGCGAGCTGCGCGGCGGCCGGGACCGCGACGGCGGCGGCCAGCCAGCCCGGGAGCCACCGCGCCATGGCGTCGCGCCACCCCGGCGCCAGGAAGAGGATGCCGGCGGTGGCCAGCACCGAGAGCGCGAAGCCCGCCGTGGTGGCCAACCCGGGGTCTACCAGCAGGAGCAGGACGACGGCGACCCCCAGCGCCCGCGATCCCTGCTCGCGGCCGTTGGAGCCCATCGCCATCAGGCCCACGGCGCCCATCACCGCGGCACGGAGCACGCTGGGCTCCGTGCGGGCGAGCAGCACGAACCCGACGATGCCCAGCGCCGCCACCAGCCGGATCCAGCGCCCACGCACCCCGAGCCAGCGAGCCAGCAGGACGAGAGCCCCGATCAGCAGGGTCAGGTTGGTGCCACTCACCGCGAGCAGGTGGGTGAGGCCGGTGGTCCGGAAGTCGGCGGCGAGCGCGTCGTCGACACGGGCGTCGTCGCCCACGACCAGCGCCGGCACCAGCGCCTGCGCCTCGACGGACCTCGGCTCGACGGCCGCCCGCATCGACGCCCGCACCGCCGCCGCGCCCCGCCACCACACGTCGGGACGCCGGACGGTGACGGGCGAACCTCGTGTGGAGAGCACCGCGGCCGCACCGCCCTCGGCGGGCGCCAGCCGGCCGGACGTGCGCACCGTCGACCCGAGCGGGACGTCGCTCCAGCCGGTGTCGGCGATCACGACCGCCGGGGTGTCGACGCGCCAGGTCCGGCCCCGGGCGGTCAGCTCGGTCACCCGGACCCGCACCACGACGTACGGCGCGAAGCGGCCTTCGTGCTCGCGCGGGTCGGACGTCACGCGGACCGTGGCGGAGGCCACCGCGCCCTCGTCGGCGAGAGCGGCGAGCGGGCCCCCGTCGACGCGTTCGCCGCGGAAGGCCGCCACCCCCGCGACGACCAGCAGCACGCCCACCAGCGCCAGCCAGGTCCGCAGCAACGGACGGTGCCGCCAGCCGACCAGCCCGGCCACCGCGACGAGCAGCGCCGCCACGACCGGGAGCCGGCCCGGGCCCAGCACCCCGATGAGTCCGCCCACCCAGGCTGCGAGGCCGAGCGCCGGCATCCGCAGGTCGGGCACGCGAACCCGACCTGCCAGCGACATCTCAGATGGTCACGTGCGGGATCAGCTGCTCGAGCGTCGCGTCACCGATGCCGTCGACCTCGAGCAGCTCGTCGACAGCGGTGAACCCGCCGTGCTCGGTGCGCCAGCCCATGATCGCCTGGGCGGTCACCGGTCCGACGCCCGGCAGCGTCTCGAGCGTGGCCTGGTCTGCGGTGTTGATGTTGACGATGGCGCCCGGGTCGGTGCCGTCGGGGGCGGCGGCCGCAGCGGCGCCCGGCACGGCGGCGAGGCCGACCAGCACCTGCTCGCCGTCGACGAGTGGCCGGGCCAGGTTGAGCGAGGTCAGGTCGATGCCGCGCCGGGCACCGCCGGCGGCCTCGAGGGCGTCGACCACCCGGGACCCGGCCGGCAGCACGGCGATGCCGGGACGGCGTACCTTGCCGGCCACGTCGACGGTGACCTCGGTGGCCGTCTCGGCTGGCGCCGCCACCGCCGGCGGGTCCACCAGCGCTCCGGACGAGGGCGCGTCGACCAAGGGAGCCGCGACCACGGGCGCGGCGACCTCCTGCGGGTCGGACCGCACCAGCCACCAGCAGGTCAGGGCCAGCGCGGCGCACAGCACCGACGCCACCACCGCGACGGCACCCGGACCGATCGTCGCCCGCCCGCGCAGCGTCTCGGGCACCAGGTCGGCGAGGTTGGCCACCATCCCGGGCCGGGCATGCCGCCCGGGCACCGGCACGAGCGGGACCAGCGGCCGGTCGCCGTCGCCGGTGTCGGGCTCGGGCTCCGCGCGGATGCGGGTGTGCGGGTGCACCGGCTCATCCTCGACGCCGGGTCGTACGGCGGCCAGCTCGGCCGAGAGCAGGGCGAGCCGCCGGGTCACGGCCTGCTGGTGCTCGGGGCTCGGGCGTCGACTGCGCATGGCTCGACCCTAGGAAGATCCGCCCCCGGCCCGCGACCCCGAACCGGCGACCTGTGGACAACCGGGGTCAGGCGTCGGCAGGCCGGGGCGCCACGCACGCCGCGACCATGCCCGGCCCGACGTGCGCGCCCAGCACGGCCCCGAGCTCACCGCAGGAGACCAGGCGTCCGCCGAGCTGCTCGGCGAGCCGCTCGGTCAGCTTGGCGGCGAGCTGGCCGGCCCGTTCGGCGCTGGCCAGGTGGGCCACCGCGACGTCGACCTGGTGGTCCCCGGCGGCCTCGACGACGAGGTCCTCCAGGCGAGCCAGCGCGCGGGTCGCGGTGCGTACCCGCTCCAGGTTGACGACCTTGCCGTCCTCGATCCTCAGCAGCGGCTTGACCGACAGCGCTCCACCGAGCAGTGCGGCCGCGGCTCCGATGCGGCCACCACGACGGAGGTACTCCAGCGTGTCCACGTAGAAGAACGACGACGCCAGGGCGGCCCGCTCGCGTGCCGCCGCGGCGGCTCCCTCGGCGGTCCCCCCGGCGGCGAGCGCGCCGGCGGCGGAGATCGCGGCGAAGCCGGTCGCGACCCCGACCTGCCTGCTGTCGACCGCGTGCACCGGGATGGACGCCTGCCGGGCGGCCAGCTGCGCCGACTCGAACGTGCCGCTCATCTCGCCCGACAGGTGCACGGACACGATCGCCGAGAACCCGTCGGCGGCCGCCTTCTCGTAGACGTCGAGCAGCACGGCCGGCGAGGGTCGGGAGGTCGAGACCGGCACGAACGCCTTGAGCGCCTCGGCGACCCGCTCGGGGGTGGCGCCGCCGACACCCTCGTCGTACACCTGGGCGCCGATCACCACCTGCAGCGGTACCACGACGATGCCGTGGGCGGCGACGACCTCGGACGGCAGGCTCGCCGTCGAGTCGGTGACGACCAGGGTGCGTGGGGGCATGGGCGCAGGCTACCGGCGCGAGCCTGGCTCGACGGGGACCGTCCGCCTAGGCTGCCCATCCAAGCAGCTCACGGGGGGATCAATGGTCAGCACGGCGCACGTCTCGTTCGACGACGGGTCCGCTCCCGGCCCGGGACGCGACAACGTCCCGGAGCTGGCCGACATCCGGCGCTACGGGCGGCACCTGGTCGACAAGTTCGTGTCGCAGGCACGCAGCGCCGACTCGCCGACCTTCCGCTCATCGGTCGCGGCCCATCTCGCCGTCGGCGTCGACGGCCTGCCGGTGGTGCAGGAGTCGTGGCCCGACTACGAGCACGTCAACGTGCAGGCCGCGCTCGACGCCTGGGTCGCCCGACCCGGCCGCGCCCAGCAGGTCATCGGCATCGCGAACTTCCGGCACCGCGGCGAGGTCGGACTGGCCGAGCTCCTCGGGCAGGACCACGACCCGTTCGGCACCAAGCCGGGCAACGTGACCCGCGCCAGCATCGCGATCGGCCCCGACGGCGAGACACGTGACTGCCTGCGCGCGGCGATCGTCTTGCTCACCGATGGCGACGACCGGTTCGCCCTGCTCTTCCGCGGTCCCGAGCGCGACAGCGACCAGCGCGGCATGACGATCGAGATCATGGCCGCCGATCACGACGCCGCACGCGCGCTCGGGCACGAGCTGCGCCGGCTGAGCCTGGAGCTCAACGCCTATCGCGGCCAGGTGGTGTCCTTCGGCCGCAGCGTCTTCGGTGAGCGCAGCTCGATCCTCAGGTTCCAGCAGCGCCCGCACATGGCCGACGACGACTTGATCCTGCCGCCGTCGACGTTCGAGGACGTACGACGCCAGGTCGTCGGCGTCGCCCGCAACCGCGACCGCCTGCGCGCCGCCGGCCAACACCTCAAGCGCGGGGTGCTCCTCTACGGGCCGCCCGGCGTCGGCAAGACGCACACCGTGCGCTACCTCATCAGCCAGCTGGTCGGCACCACGATCATCGAGCTCACCGGCGAGACCCTCGGCGGCATCCGCGAGGCCTGCTCGATCGCGCGCAGCCTGCAGCCCTCGATGATCGTCGTCGAGGACGTCGACCTGATCGCACAGCAGCGCGACCACTACAGCGGCGAGACGCCGTTGCTGTTCACCCTGCTCAACGAGATGGACGGCCTGGCCGACGACGCCGACGTGGTCTTCCTCCTGACCACCAACCGGGCCGACCTGCTAGAGCCCGCTCTGGCCTCACGACCCGGCCGCGTCGACCAGGCCGTGCACATCGACGTCCCGGATCGTGGCGCCCGCGCCCGCCTCATCGACCTCTACCGCGGCCGTCTGCACCTCGACGAGAGCGGGCTCGACGACGTGCTCGACCGCACCGACGGTGTCACCGCGTCATTCCTCAAGGAGCTGCTGCGCCGCGCCGCGGTGATCGCGGCCGACCGGGAACCGGACGTCCGAGGGGAGCTCGCGGTCTCGGCAGCCGACCTGACGACCGCGCTCGACGACCTGCTCGACACCCGCAACCAGATGACGCGTGCGGTGCTCGGCTTCGACCGGGCGGGGCCAGCGCCCGCTCCGGGCCTTGAGTGACCAGCGCCCGCCTCCGGTGAGCTGAGGTCGCTCCGCCCGCCACGAACCGACCCGGTCTCACCGCTCACGGGCGACGAGCCGGGGCCGGATCACCCAGCACCCGCCTCCGGTGAGCTGAGGTCGCTCCGCCCGCCATGAACTGACCCTGTCTCACCGCTGACGGGCGACGAGCCGGGGGCGGGTCACCCAGCGCCCGCTCCGGTGAGCTGAGGTCGCTCCGCCCGCCACGAACCGACCCTGTCTCACCGCTGACGGGCGACGAGCCGGGGTCGGGTCACCCAGCGCCCGCCTCCGGTGAGCTGAGGTCGCTCCGCCCGCCACGAACCGACCCTGGCTCACCGCTGACGGGCGACGAGCCGGGGCCGGGGCCGGACCATCCCAGCGCCCGCCTCCGGTGAGCTGAGGTCGCTCCGCCCGCCACGAACCGACCCGGTCTCACCGCTCACGACCCAGAAGCCGGCATCGGAGCAGAGGGACCTAGACGACGATGTTGACCAGCTTGGGCGCCCGTACGACGACCTTGCGCACCGTGGCCCCGTCGATCGCGCGCACCACAGCCGGATCGGCCATCGCGGCCGACTCCAGGTCTGCCTCGCTGATGTCGGGGGCGACCTCCAGGCGGGCGCGCACCTTGCCGCGCACCTGCACGACGGCCGTCACGGAGTCCTCGACCAGCAGGGCCTCGTCGACCACCGGCCACCCGGCGCGGGCGACGGTGGGCTCGTGGCCCAGCCGCGACCACATCTCCTCCGCGGTGTACGGCGCCACCAGCGACAGCATGATCGCGACCGTCTCGACCGCCTCGCGCACGGCGGGATCGTCGGGCCCGCACCCGGAGTCGATGGCCTTGCGCGTGGCGTTGACCAGCTCCATCACCCTCGCGACCATCACGTTGAAACGGTGGCCCTCGACCAGCTCGCCACCCTCGTGCACCGTCTTGTGGGTGACCTTGCGCAGCGCCACGTCGCCGCCCTCGGGCGGGGTGCCGGGAGCGGAGGTGACGTCGCCCGACAGCCGCCACGCACGCTGCAGGAAGCGCAGCGAGCCGGCCGGCGACATGTCGGCCCAGTCGATGTTGTCCTCGGGCGGGCTCGCAAAGACCAGCGTCAGCCGCACAGCGTCCACGCCGAACTGCGCCAGCTGGTCCCCCAGGTTGACGCCGTTGCCCAGCGACTTGCTCATCTTGCGACCCTCGTTGATGACCTTGCCCTGGCTCAGGTACGCCGAGAACGGCTCGCCCCAGGAGATCAGGCCCATGTCACGCAGGGCCTTGGTGAAGAAGCGCGCGTACAGCAGGTGCAAGACGGCGTGCTCGTCGCCGCCGATGTACAGGTCGCACGGACCCCACAGGTCGGCCAGCGCGGAGTCGAAGGCCTGGGTGTCGTCGTGGGGCGACAGGTAGCGCAGGAAGTACCACGACGAGTCGACGAAGGTGTCCATCGTGTCGGTGTCGCGCTTGGCCGGCCCGCCACAGGTCGGGCAGGCGACGTCGACCCAGTCGGTGGCCGCACCCAGCGGCGAGGTCCCCTTGGGCTTCAGGTCGGCGCCGCGCAGCTCCGGCAGCCGGACGGGCAGCTCGTTGTCGGGCACCGGCACCTCCCCGTCGACGGGGCAGTGGATGATCGGGATGGGCGCACCCCAGTAGCGCTGGCGGGACAGCAGCCAGTCGCGCAGCCGGAAGTTGATCGTGCCCCGGCCCAGCCCCTGCCGCTCCAGGAACGCGATCGTCGTGGACTTCGCCTCGGCGACCGCCATGCCGGTCAGGTCGATCTCGTCGTTGGCGGAGTTGATCGCCGGGCCGTCACCGGTGAACGCGTCGCCCTCCCAGTCGGCCGGCGGCTCGACCGTGCGGATGATCGGCAGGTCGAAGGCCTGCGCGAAGTCCCAGTCACGCTGGTCCTGTCCGGGGACGGCCATGATGGCGCCGGTGCCGTAGTCGGCCAGCACGTAGTCGGCGGCGTACACCGGGATGCGGGTGCCGGTCAGCGGGTTGGTGGCGTGCACCCCCAGGAAGACGCCGGTCTTGGGCCGGTCGGTCGACAACCGGTTCATCTCGGTCTCCTTGCGGACCTCGACCAGGTAGTCGTCCAGCGCCGGACGCTGCTCGTCGGTGACCAGCCGGCCGGCCAGCGCGGCGTCGGCCGCCACCACCATGAACGTCGCACCGAACAGCGTGTCCGGGCGCGTGGTGTAGACCGTGACCGGCTCGTCGTGGCCCTCGACGACGAAGTCCACATGGGCGCCCTCGGAGCGGCCGATCCAGTTGCGCTGGGCGTTGACGACCTTGTCGGACCAGGTGGGCTGCAGGTCGTCCAGGCCGTCCAGCAGCTCCTGGGCGTACGCGGTCGTCCGGAAGTACCACTGCGTCAGCTCGCGCTTGGTCACCTCGGCGCCGCAGCGCTCGCACGCGCCGTCCACGACCTGCTCGTTGGCCAGCACCGTCTGGTCGTTGGGGCACCAGTTGACCGGGCTGTTCTTGCGGTAGGCCAGGCCGTGCTCGCGCAGCTTCAGGAACAGCCACTGCGTCCAGCGGTAGTACTCCGGGTCGGAGGTGTGCAACCGTCGCGACCAGTCGAAGGACACGGCGTACTTCTTGAACGACTCCAGCTGCGTCTCGATGTTGGCGTAGGTGTACGTCGCGGGGTGCTCGTCGTTGCGGATCGCCGCGTTCTCGGCGGGCAGGCCGAAGGAGTCCCAGCCCATCGGGTTGAGCACCTCGTAGCCGCGCTGCCACCAGTAGCGGGCGATCACGTCGTGCAGGGCGGTGACCTCGGCATGACCCATGTGCAGGTCACCGCTCGGGTACGGGAACATCGTCAGCGCATAGCGCTTCTCCCGCGGGCTTGCGTCGTCGGCGGCGAACGGCTGCAGCTCGTCCCAGACGGGCTGCCACCGAGCCTCGACCTCCGCCACGTCGTACGACTGGTGCTCGTCGCGGGACTCGTCTCGCTCGCTCATCTCATGTCCTTCGTGTGCTGTTCCGGTGCAGTCTGGTCAGGGCACAAAAAAGCCCCTCGGGCACGAGGGGCAGCCGCATCGAGGTGTGCGTGTCGATGCGGCTAGGTAAGGAGCAGGCGCTGCGTCATGACGCTATGGTAGCGCGCCTGCTCCCGGTTCGTGGAGGCAGTTCTTACGCGCCCGTCAGCTCACGAAGCGCGGCGTCATCGGCGGCTTCCACCACTCGCCCCGGTACGCCTTCAGTGCACCCAGCAGGTGCACGACCAAGGCGAAGACGAAGGCGAGGCCGAACGTCACGAAGCCGATCAGCAACAACATCAGCGGGATCGAGATCAGCAGCACGATGCCGGTGATGATCTGCACGTTCAGCGAGTTGGCGGCATGCGCCCGGACGAACGGGCCGCGGTCCTTGTAGAGCAGGTAGACCACCAGCGAGCCGACGAAGCCCAGCAGGCCGGCGCTGAGCACCATCGCCACCAGGGGCACGGCGTGCGCGGCGGCGCCGAGCGTGCGCTCCTCGCTGGGAGAGAGGGGCGCGGGTGCGGTGGCGTACGGGTTCTCGTTCATGGGATCGACTCAACCACGGTGTACGACGCCACCCAAGGGTTCTCGGGGTCGAGCCAGGGTGAGATCAGGGACGCCGGCGCCGAGCCCCAAGAAGGCCGTACGGCGGCCGAGGGGTGGGCCCCTAGAGTGCCCGTCATGACGATCTCCGACATGTTCCGGCTCGACGACAGGGTCGCCATCGTGACCGGCGCCTCCAGCGGCCTGGGCGTGGCCTTCGCCACCGGGCTGGCCGAGGCCGGCGCCGACCTCGTGCTCGGCGCCCGCCGCGTCGATCGGCTCGAGGAGACCGCCGACCTGGTCCGGGCCGCCGGGCGGCGGGTGCTCACCGTCGCGACCGACGTCGCCTCCGTCGACGACTGCCAGGCGCTCGTCGACGCCGCGATGGCGGAGTTCGGCAGGGTCGACGTCCTGGTCAACAACGCCGGCGTCGGCACCGCGGTTCCGGCCACCCGCGAGCAGCCCGACGACTTCCGCCGCGTCATCGACGTCAACCTCAACGGCTGCTACTGGATGGCCCAGGCGTGCGGGCGGGTCATGCAGCCCGGCTCGTCGATCATCAACATCTCCTCGGTGCTCGGCATCACCACCGGCGGCCTCCCCCAGGCGGCGTACTCCGCGTCGAAGGCCGGCCTCAACGGACTGACCCGCGACCTCGCCGCCCAGTGGACCGAACGCAAGGGCATCCGGGTCAACTCGATCGCGCCGGGCTTCTTCGCCTCCGAGATGACCGACACCTACCCGGACGGCTACCTCGACCTGGCGATGCAGCGGGTGCCCGCCCGGCGCACGGGCGATCCGGCCGAGCTCGCCGCCACCGTGGTGTTCCTGGCCTCGGCCGCGGCCGGCTACATCACCGGTCAGACGCTTCCGGTCGACGGCGGCATGACGATCAGCTGAGCCTGCGCGGGTAGCGGAGCGCCTTCGACAGCACCGAACGGTCCTCCGCGGCCCGGCCCCAGCCCGCCGCCCCGTAGGCGTCGAGGTAGGTGACGGCGACCAGCTTCACCCGGCCGCGCAGCCGCAGGCAGGCTGCCGGCATGGTGACGACCAGCGAGTTCTGCGCGAAGCTGCGCGCCCGACGCGCGCGCGGGCAGCGCGTGGTCGAACCGTCCGGGCGGAAGGCGCTCACGCCACCGCTGCGGTCGAAGACCACGGCGTACGCGATCAGCCGCGGCGGCTTGCGCTTCGGTGCCCGCCACGCCTCCACGACCAGCCCCTGCCGGTACGTCGCGTCCCTGGGCTGGACCCGCTCGACCTTCGCCCGTACCCGCAGCTTGTGGTCGCTGCGGACCAGCAGGTGCGAGACCACGGTGCGCTTCAGCTCGACCTCGGTACGGCGGAGTCCGTCGGCGTCGGCGGTGCCGAACCGCACGTCCGGAACGGCGTCGGCGAAGGAGAACGACCGGACCGTGCTGACCCCTGCCGATGCCGTGCCGGCCGGCAGGAGGGCGACGAGCACGGCAGCCAGGGAGATGGCTAGGCGACGTGGGGGCATGCGTCCAACCTCTCATGAGCATATACCCCCAGGGGGTATATGGTGGGCGACATGGACCATCAACACGACACCAGCGGCCCGAACCGGATGGCGCTCAGCGCCACCCTGCACTGCCTCACCGGCTGCGCGATCGGCGAGATCATCGGCCTCATGGTCGGCACCGCGGCCGGCTTCTCCAACACCGTCACCATCGCGCTGTCGATCACGCTGGCTTTCGTCTTCGGCTTCGGGCTGTCGACGCTCCCCCTGGTCACGGCCGGGATGACGCTCGGTGCCGCGCTCTCCCTGGTCGTGGCCGCCGACACGCTGTCCATCGCCACCATGGAGGTCGTCGACAACCTGGTCATGGCGCTGATCCCCGGCGCCATGGACGCGGGCCTGGTCAACCCGGTCTTCTGGGCCGGCATGGCCCTCGCACTGACCGCGGCCTTCGCCGCGGCGTACCCGGTCAACCGCTACCTGATGAACCGCGGCAAGGGCCACGCCCTCACCCACGAGCACATGGGCGAGGGGATCTCGATCCCGCCGGTCACCCTGGCGGCGCTGATCGTGGCCTTCATGCTCGGCGGGTTCGTGGTGTCGGTGGCCGACGGGCTCGACCCAGGATCCCCGCATGCCGCGACCGAGCAGGCGGGTCGCTAGCCCCGTCGCTGCACGACCACGCTGAGGTTCGCGGGCGAGTCGTGGGGTTTGTGGCGTTTGCAACGGTCACGAACCCCAGGATTCACCGGATATCCGGTGAAATCCGAGGCCCACGATCCGGCGCCGACATAGCCTTCCCCGCTCGGGATCGTTGAGCGGCTGTCGCACTGTCCGCCGAAACGGATCGTCCATGGCACAGATCAGGCTCACCGACGTCGAAGGGCCGCTCACGGCTGCGCACCGGGAGACGGGTCGACATCGCGGGCCGACCGGGACCGGGGTCGACGGAGCACGCACGACTCGCCACCCCTGCACGCGCGCGGCGGCGTGAACCACCATGTCGATGTGGCACTTCCCATCGCAGCCCGGCGGCTCCGACCCGTCGGGAGGCAGCCGGCCGCTCCCGCCCCCGCCCGCTGCTGAGCACGCCCGCGGCGTGGAGGCTGCGCACGTCGGCGGTGTCGCCGACCACGACCTGCAGCAGACCATCGAGGCGCTGCGCACCATCCAGCAGGAGCTCCTCGTCAACGTCGAACGCGGGAAGGTCGTCCACCAGCTCGGCCGTGAGCTGCGGCGCGAGGCCACGATCCCGGGACTCCGGGAGCGTGCCGCCGAGGCCACCGCCCACACCCTGGGCGCCGACAGGTGCCTGGTGTACGTCGCCGACCCGCAGCCGACCGTCACCGACTGGTCGCGCGCCTCGTCCGTGCCGGAACCGTGGCTCACCGCCGAGGGCTACGGCTCGACGGTGCAGCGCCTCGTCGCGCAGCGAGCACCAGCCGGGGGCAGCATCCGGATCCACGACCTCGAGGTGACCGCGCCGACCGTCGGCCGGGCGCTGGGCGTCCGGGCCATGGCGGTCGTGCCGATGTGGCTCGGGCCGCGCCTGGTCGGAGCGGTCGTGCCCATGTCGCTCACGTCGCGCACGTGGACCGACGCCGAGATCGCGATCTGTGAGGGTGTGGCACACGAGCTCGGCCTCAACCTGGTCCAGGTCGAGGCCCACGACCGGGACCGGCGCATCCAGCACCTGGAGGAGATCGACCGGGCCAAGGACGCCTTCGTCTCGAACGTGTCGCACGAGCTCCGGACACCGCTCGCCAGCATCAACGGCTACCTCGAGCTGGTGAGTGACGGCGAGTTCGGCCCGCTCAGTGATCGGCTCGGTCACGCGGTCGACGTCGTCAGCCGGAACGCCGGTCGACTGCAGCGGCTGGTCGAGGACCTGCTGATGTTCTCGGCGTACGACGCGGCGGGGGCCACGTTGGACACCTCCCTGGTCCCTCCGGGCCGGCTGGTCCGCGACTGCGCGGAGTCGCTGCGTCGGGCTGCCGCAGCCAAGGGTGTGAGCATCGAGGTGCACTGCGCGATCGGCCTCAGCACGCTGCGCGCCGACCGGGCCCAGCTCGAGCGCGTCATGCTCAACGTGATGTCCAACGCCGTGAAGTTCACCCCGTCCGGCGGCGTCGTGAGCATCCTCGTCGCCAACGACGCCGCCGGGGTGGTGGTCGACGTCACCGACACCGGCATCGGCATCCCCGCCGGCGAGCAGCACCTGATCTTCACACGGTTCTTCCGGTCCAGCCTGGCGACCCAGGCGGAGGTGCCGGGCACCGGCCTCGGCCTGGCGCTCGCCAGGACGATCGTCGAGCTGCACGGCGGCACCATCGACCTCGTCTCCGACGAGGGCACCGGCACGACCGTCACCGTGCGGCTGCCTCGGCAGCCTCCAGGCGCAGCGACGGGCGCGGTGGGGACTCAGTAGCGGAAGATCGCGGCGAGCTCGCTGGTCGGCGCGACGGTCTGCGAGGTGGCGTAGACCTCGCCGCTGTTGTCGAGGGTCGCCACGGCTGCCGCGTCCAGCTGTTCGCATTCGGCGTACCGCGCGTCCTCGCCCAGCCGTACGACGGGCGCCGGGTCGTCGGAGACCCCCTCCCAGCACCAGGGGTCCGCCTTGACGAACAGGGTCTCGACCCGCCCCTCGGCGGCTGCCTGGGACACGGTGCGCAGGTCGCTCGACACCCGTCCGGTGCCGTTCAGCTCGTGGAAGCGCTCGATCACGACCGCTCGTCGCTCGCGGAGCTGCTGCTCGATCACGGGCCAGGCCAGCCGGTGCAGCTCGTCCGCGGACAGCTGGTCGGGGTTGTGGTCGACGGTCTGCTCGAGGACGTGGCCGTAGGCGTTGGTCTCGCGATAGGCGGCCACGAGCGGGTCGAGCCCGACCAGCACCATCGGTGAGGTCTGCCCAGCCAGGACCTCGCGCAGACCCGTGGAGACCGCACGCAGGAACCTCAGCACCTCGGCGTTCTTGGGGTGCTGGTCACCGGCGCCGTGTCCGTAGAACACCGCCGCCCCTCCCCGGCCCGCCGCATCCGCAGCCGGTCGGGCCAGCGCGTCCGACCGGGGCTCGTGCGGCTCGATGACGTCCTTCAGGCTCGTCGGCACGCCGGTGAGCCGGACCTCCTCCACGGTGTTGCGACTGCCGTCCATCAACCGGATCTCGCGCTGGCTCAGCGCCAGCACCAAGAAGTGCTCGTCACCGGACAGGAGACGGAGCATCGGCCCCATCACCAGCCGGTCGCCGACGGTGGCCAGCGTCGGCATCCGCACGGGGACCCGGAGGGTGCGGTGCCAGTCCGGGCGCAGGAACACCGCGAGTCCGTCGCTCATGTGCTGCCAGGCCATCGCGTCGTTCTCCAGCTGACGGGCGGGCGCGAGCAGCGCCTCGATCTCCGGCCGGCGCAGCCGCTCGCCGAGCACGTGCTCGACGCCGGTCAGCAGGTTCTTCCATCTGAGCCTGTCCTCCGCGATCCCCTCACCGAAGCGGTGGGTCGGCATGAACAGCGAGATCTGCGTCTCCCCGGGCCCGGGCTCGGCGAGCGACTTGAGCTCCTCGCGTGTCAACAGGTCCATGGAGTTCTCCTCGTCCGTGACGGCGATGGATCTCCAGACTACTCAGCACTGCGGGAGGACTCGTCGGGTCGACGAACGAGAGCCTGAGGTCCGGGTCCCGACGCAGGGTTGCCGCAGGGCGCCGCGGACTGACGCCCCATGCTGGGGACATGACCGACCCCGACGTGCCCGAGCACCTCACCTACCTCGACCGGGCAACGGTGCGTGGACTGCTCCCCGAGGTGCCCGAACAGCTCGACCGCCTCGCGCGCACCTACGTCGCCCTGGCCGAGGGGAGGGTGGAGAACCCACCGAAGATCGGCGTGCATGCTCGGGCCGAGACGTTCGTGCACGCGATGCCGGCCTACCTCGCCGACGAGGACGTGACCGCGCTGAAGTGGGTGGGTGCCTACCCGAGCAACCCGGGCCGCGGGCTGCCCTACATCTCCGGCCTGATCATCCTCAACGACTCCGGCACCGGACTGCCGCTCGCGGTGATGGACGCCGCGGAGATCACCGCCGCACGCACCGCGGCCGCGTCCGGGGTCAGCATCCGGCACCTGGCCCACGAGGGTTGGTCACGGGTCGCCATCTTGGGGTACGGCGAGCAGGGTCGCCACCACGCGCGGGTCGTCCGTGCACTCAACCCCGAGGCGAAGATCCGGGTCTTCGGCGGGCCTCGGCTCCTGGGTCCGCTGCCCGACGTCGAGATCCTGCCCGATGCCCGGGCCGCGGTCGAGGACGCGGACGTGGTCATCACCGCCGGCCCGATGTCCCGCGACCCCCAGCGCCGGCTCGAACGAGACTGGCTGCCGAGCCGCTGCCTCGTGCTGCCGGTCGACTTCGACGCCTACGTCGGCGCGCCGCTCGTCGGCCAGGCGGCGTCCCTGGTGGTCGACGACATCGACCAGTTCGACCACTACCGGTCGCTCGGCCACTTCGCCGGTTGGCCGGGTCCGACGATGTCGCTGGGGGCAGCGCTGACGGCCGCCCCCGGCGGCGACCTCAGGGTCTCGTGCAGCCTCGGGGTGGCTGCGGCGGACGCGGCGATCGCCGCGCTCGTCTGGGAGCGGGCTCGCCGCGGGGGCGCCGGTCTCCGACTTGCCCGCTGACCCCGGTCCTACGCACACTGGAACGCGTCAAACTATGTGGCACGCGCCCATGGAGGGCGACTCGTTCTGTCCGTAGGTTCACTGGACATGCAGACCAGCGCAGTCTCCCCCGACCTGACCGGCAAGCGTGCGGTCGTGACCGGTGGCGCGAGCGGGATCGGGGCTTCGGTGGCCCACCGGCTCGCCGCGCGGGGCGCTCACGTGGTGGTCTGCGACCGCGACGCCGACGGCGCCGAGGCCGTCGCCAAGGAGGTCTCCGGGGAGGCCTGGGTCGTCGACCTCGGGGACACCGCCGACCTGGCCGAGCTCAGCCTCGAGGCGGACATCCTGGTCAACAACGCCGGCATCCAGCACGTCGCCGCGCTGGAGGAGTTCCCTCCAGACCGGTTCGCCCTGATCCTGCGGATCATGCTCGAGTCGCCCTTCTTGCTCACGCGCGCCTGCCTGCCGCACATGTACGAGCGCGGCTGGGGCCGGATCGTGCACATCTCGAGCGCCCACGGCCTGCGGGCCAGCGCGTTCAAGGCGGCGTACGTCTCGGCCAAGCACGGTCTCGAGGGGCTGTCCAAGGTGACCGCGCTCGAGGGCGCCCCGCACGGCGTGACGAGCAACTGCGTGAACCCCGGCTACGTCCGCACCCCGCTCGTGGAGAAGCAGATCGCCGACCAGGCGCGGGTGCACTCCCTGTCGGAGGCCGAGGTGATCAGCGAGGTGATGCTGACCCGGTCGGCGATCAAGCGCCTGATCGAGCCCGACGAGGTGGCCGGAGCGGTCGCCTACCTCTGCTCCGACGAGGCCGCCTTCATGACCGGCAGCAACATGGTGATCGACGGCGGCTGGTCGGCACATTGAGCGCCCTGCCGTGACCGACTCGCCGCTCCTCCCGGGGGTCCGACGCCGGGCGGCGAGCACGAACCCGGCCGAGTCGGTCAGAATGGGCGGCGTGTCCGGCATCGAGTTCCTAGAACTGCTCGCTCGCGAGGCCGCGCCCGTGGAGTTCGAGGGACCGCTCCTGGCCGCCCGCGCCGAGTCGGCGGACGCCGAGCAGATCCAGGAGCTCGAGCGGGCGAAGCTGCTCGCGCTGCGGGTGCGCACCGTCCTCGAGGCCAGGCGCCGCCGCGAGACCGAGCTCTCCGCCCTCTACGAGACCGCCAGCGACCTGGCTGCGCTCACCGAGGTCGACGCCGTGCTCGAGGCGATCGTGCACCGCGCCCGGCAGCTGCTCTACAGCGACGTCGCCTACCTGTCCCTGAACGACGACGAGCGCGGCGACACCTACATGCGGGTCACCGAGGGGGTGCAGGCCGCGTCGTTCCGAGAGGTGCGCCTGCCGATGGGCGCCGGCCTCGGAGGGCTGGTCGCCCAGACCGCCACGCCGTACTCCACCGCCGACTACTTCGAGGACGAGCGCTTCCAGCACACCAACCCCATCGACGGGGCGGTGGCCGACGAGGGCCTCACGTCGATCCTCGGCGTGCCGCTCCTGCTCGGGAAGCAGGTCATCGGCGTGCTCTACGCGGCCAACCGCCACGTCCGCCCGTTCGGCCGTGAGGATGTCAGCCTGCTGGTCTCTCTCGCCGCGCACGCCGCGATCGCGATCGACAACGCCCGCCTGCTCGCCGAGACCCAGCTCGCGCTGAGCGAGCTCGAGTCGGCCAGCGAGCTGCTCCGGTC
Source organism: uncultured Actinomycetota bacterium (assembly GCA_963807335.1). Taxonomy (GTDB): domain Bacteria; phylum Actinomycetota; class Actinomycetes; order Propionibacteriales; family Nocardioidaceae; genus Nocardioides. The sequence goes on along the minus strand of CAWEBT010000005.1, from coordinate 239,987 downwards.
GCACACCGACAACGTGGAGCGCGCCGCTGACGCCCACGACCGGCTCACCCGGGTGGTGCTCCAGGGCGGTGGGGTCGCCGACGTGGTCCGCGAGGTCCGTGAGGTCCTCGGAGGTCAGGTGTTCGTCGTGGACACCACCGGAACCGTGATCGCCACGACCGACCCCGACTCGGTGCTGTCCCCGCTCGAGCTCGAGAGCGCGCGAAGTGCCCTGGAGAGCAGCCGGACCATCGGCGGTGCCGGTGTCTTCGCCACCCCGGTCGTGGCCGGCGCCGACCAGCTGGCCAGCCTGGTGCTGCGCCGCGCCGGCACGCTCGAGCAGGGCGACCAGCGGATCCTGGAACGTTCGGCGCTGGTCACCGCGCTGCTGCTGCTCTTCCGACGCGGCGTCGCGGAGGCCGAGGGGCGGGTACGCGGCGCGCTGCTCGAGGACCTGCTGACCGGGGCCGATCGCGATCCGGACGGTCTCCGCGAGCGCGCCCTGCTGCTCGGCACCGACCTGCAGCGGCCCCAGGCCGTGGTCGTGGCCCGGCTCGTCGGCGACCCGTCCCGGGTGGCCCAGGCCGCGGCGTACACCGCGGGCGTCAACGCCGGGTTCGCCGCCGTCCGCCAGGGGCACCTCGTCGTGCTGCTGCCCGACGTCGAACCGCGGGAGGCGGCGCGGATCGTCGACGAGGGGCTCCGGGCCGCGATGGGCGGCCCGTTGACGGCGGGCGCGGCCGGCCCGGTCACGGGGCCGACGTCGATCGTCACGGCGTACGACGAGGCTCGTCGATGCCTTGACGCCCTCGTCGCACTCGGACGCGACGGCGAGACCGCCACCGCGCCGGACCTCGGGTTCGTCGGCCTGCTGCTGGCCCCCGGCAGCGACGCGGAGTCCTACGTCCGGTCGATCCTGGGGCCGGTGCTCGACTACGACACCCAGCGCAACACCAAGCTGATCGGCACCCTGGAGGCGTACTTCCGGGTGGGCGGCAACCTCACCCGCACGGCCGCCGACCTGCACGTCCACGTGAACACCGTGACGCAGCGGCTGGACCGGGTCACCGTGCTCCTGGGCGAGCAGTGGCATGAGCCCGGCGGGCAGCTCGAGGTCCAGCTGGCGCTGCGGCTCAACTCGCTCGTGCGCTGATCGCCGAACGTCGTGCCGTTGAGGCTCAGTCGGGCTTCCGGTTGGCCTGACGCCGCGCCAGCCACTGCAGCCAGTAGTGGCGCCCGGTGCCCCAGATCCCGCGCCGGAAGAGCAGGACGACCAGCACGAAGACCCCGCCGGTGATCGTGTCGATCCCGTTGAACCCCGAGGACGCGAGCTGGTCGGCCATCGTGACGATCACGAAGGCACCCGCGATCCCACCCCACAGGGTCCCGATGCCGCCCAGGACGGTGATCAGGACGACCTCCCCGGACGTGGTCCAGTGCAGCTCCGGCAGCGCCACGAAGCCGTGGCTGACCGCAAAGACGCCGCCGGCCAGACCGGCCAGCCCGGCGGAGAGCACGAAGGCGATCACCTTGTACTTCTCCACGTCGTAGCCGAGCGCACGCGCCCGTGGCGCGTTGTCCCGGATGGCGACCAGCACCCGGCCGAAGGGCGAGTGCACGATCCGCCAGGCCGCCCACATGCCGAGCAGGATGATCGGGAGGGCCGCGTAGTAGAAGTAGAACGAATCGGTCTCGACGAGCTCGATGCCGAAGAAGGACTTGGGCACGCCCTGCAGACCGTTCTCCCCGCCGGTCAGGCTGCTCCACTTGTTGGCGATGAAGAACAGCATCTGGCCGAAGGCAAGGGTGACCATCGCGAAGTAGATGCCCGAACGGCGCACCGACAGGTACCCGATCGGCAGGGCCAGCAGCATCGCGAAGAGCGCGCCGGCGAGGATCGCGAGCGGGAACGGCACTCCCCAGTTGATGGCGACCAGCCCGGTGACGTAGGCCGACCCGCCCCAGAACGCCGCGTGCCCGAAGGACAGCAGCCCCGTGTAGCCGAGCAGGATGTCGAGCGCGATCGCGAACAGCGCCATCGCGGCGATGTCCATGGCGACCGGCGGATAGATCACCCAGGGCAGGGAGAGCGCCGCGGTGAGACCGACCGCCAGCAGAGCCCAGCGCTGCCAGGGCCGCCCTCCGACGAGGGCGGCGTGTGCCTCCTCGGCGCGGGAGGTGGTGGGGGCTGAATTCGTCGACGGGCCGGTCGATGGACTGGTCACTGGGCTGGTCATGCTGCTTCCTCTCGACCGAAGAGGCCGGCCGGGCGCACCAGCACCACGACCGCCATCAGCACGAAGATCGCGATCTGGGCGAAGGTGGGGGCGTAGGCCTGGCCGAACGCCTCGACGAGTCCGACGAGGAACCCGGCGACGACCGCGCCCACGATGGAGCCGAGACCACCGATCACGACCACGGCGAACAAGATGATGATGAAGTCGCTGCCCATCTCGGCGGTGATGGCGCGGAACGGGGCAGCGAGCACGCCGGCGAGGCCGGCCAGGGCGACGCCGAAGCCGAACACCGGGGAGACCCAGCGCCCGACGTTGATCCCGAGGGCTCTGGCCAGGTCCGGGTTCTCGGTGGAGGCACGGACGATCATGCCGACCCGCGTGCGGGTCATCAGCAGCCAGACGAGCAGGCACACGGTGAGCGAGAACAAGAAGACGAAGAGCTGGTAGCGCGGCAGGATGATGCCGAAGAGATCGAGTCTCCCCTGGAGCACCTCGGGTCGCTCGTAGGGCAGGCCGGAGACGCCGTACCGGCGCTTGACCAGGTCCACGAGCAGCAGGGTGAGCCCGAAGGTGAGAAGGAAGTTGTACAGCGGATCGAGCTGCAGCAGCCATTGGACGAGCAGCCGCTCGACGATGACGCCGAAGACGAACATCAGCAGCGGGACGACGAGCAGCGCCCACCACAGGTTCAGGCTCAAGACGTCGAGCAGCACCGCGGCGGTGACCGCCCCCAGCATGTAGAAGGCTCCGTGGGCGAAGTTCACGACGCCGAGCACGCCGAAGATGACAGCCAGGCCGAGCGCGGCGAGCGCGTAGAAGCTGCCCGCGGCCAGGCCCTGGATCGTGTATTGCACTACTGCGTTCATGGGTTCCTTCTCCCGGGAGGCGCTCCGGGTGTCGACTCGACACCCGGAGCGCCTGTCAGCGGCCTGCGGCTCACATGGAGCAGCCGGACTCCTCTACGGGCTGGAAGGCCTCGGCGGCCGGGATCGTCGAGACGATCTCCTCGTAGTCCCAGTCCTCCGTGACCTGGTCGGCGTCCTTGACCCTCGCGAGGTAGGCGTCGTGGATGACGCGGTGGTCCCCGGCGCGGATCTCACCGTTGCGCAAGAAGACGTCGTCGACCTTCTTGCCCTCGAGCTCGGCGACGACCTTGTCCGCGTCGTCGGTCTCCGCGGACTGGACGGCCTCGAGGTACTGCAGCGCGGCGGAGTAGTTGCCGGCGTGGGCGAAGGACGGCCGGGTTCCGGTCTCCTCCTGGAAGCGGTCGGCCCACTCGCGTGCCTGGTCGTCCATGTTCCAGTACCAGGCGTCGGTGAAGGTGGTGCCGGCGAACTGCTCGACTCCCAGCGAGTGGATGTCGGTGATGAACATCAGGCCGACCGCCAGGTCGATCCCGCGCTCACGCAGTCCGGCCTCGTTGTACTGCTTGACCACGTTGATCAGGTCGCCACCGGCCTGCATGGTGCCGATCACGTCGGGCTTGCTCGCGGCGGCCTTGGTCAGGAACGTGGCGAAGTTGTCGTTCGGGAACGGCGTCGCGATCGTGCCCTGGACCTTGCCGCCGGCAGCCTCGACCGCCTTGCTGAACTGCTTGGTCATGTCCTGACCGAAGGCGTAGTCGGGGTAGATCAGCTGCCAGTTCTTGCCACCGTTCTCGGTGGTCGCCTTGCCGGTGCCGTTGGCGAGCATGTAGGTGTCGTAGGCCCAGTGGAAGGTGTACTTGTTGCACTGCGCGCCGGTGAGCTCGGTGGTCGCGGCGCCGATGTCGATGAACAGCTTCTTCTTGGCGGCCGCCTGGCCGGCCACGGCGAGCGCGGCCGAGGAGGTCGGCACGTCGAGGATGACGTCCGCGGCCTCGCGGTCGTAGAGCTCCTGGGCCTTGGTGTTGGCGATGCCGGGGTCGTTCTGGTGGTCGGCCGAGGTCACCTCGATGTCGCCGACGACCGCGTCGTCGCCGTACTTCTCCTGGAAGTCGGCCACCGCCATCTCCACGGCCTTGACGCTGTTCGGCCCGGACAGGTCCTTGTAGACGCCGGACTGGTCGTTGAGGACGGCCAGCACGATCTTGTCGTCGGTGAAGTCGCCCCCCGACGCGCTGGGGCCTCCGCCGCCGCAGGAACTCAGGAGAACGGCTCCCGAGATCAGAGCAGCTGTTCCGGCTGCGATCTTCTTGCTCATTGCGTGTTCTCCCTTTGTCGGTGCGTACGGCGATCAGATGCCCAGGTGCTCGAGCAGCTCTCCCTGTCGCTCGATGAACTCGTCGTTGTCGAGCGACTCGACCACCTGGCCCTGGGCGAGCAGGTAGTGCCGGTCGGCGACGGTGGCAGCGAACTTCACGTTCTGCTCGATGAGGAGCACGCCGGCGCCGGACTGCTTGACCTCGCGGATGATCTCGCCGATCCGCGCGACGATCACCGGAGCCAGACCCTCGGAGGGCTCGTCGAGCAGCAGCAGGCGGGCGCCGGTGCGCAGGACCCGGGCGATGGCCAGCATCTGCTGCTCGCCGCCCGACAGGGTCGTGCCACCCGCGCGGCGACGATCGGCAAGGACGGGGAAGGCGTCGTACACCTTGTCGAGGTCCCAGGCGCGGTCGGAGACCTTGGGCGGGAGGAGGAGGTTCTCCTCCACGGTGAGGTTGGCGTAGACGCCGCGGTCGTCTTGGACCCAGCCCATGCCGGCTCGGGCGCGCTTGTGCGGCGCCAACGCCGTCATCTCCTTGCCGAGGAACGTGATCTCGCCGGCCACCTGGCGATGCAGGCCGATCACGCTGCGCACCAGGGTGGTCTTGCCCGCGCCGTTGCGGCCGACCAGGGTGACGACCTCGCCCTCGCCCACGGTGAGGCTCACGTCGTGCAGGGCCTGGGCCTCGCCGTACCACGCCTTCAGGTTCTGGACCTCAAGCATCGGTGGACTCCCCGAGGTAGGCGGTGATGACACGCTCGTCGACGCGTACCTCGTCGTAGGACCCCTCGGCCAGGATCTCTCCCTGCTGGAGGACGGTGACCCGGTTCGCCAGGCTGCCGACCACGTGCATGTTGTGGTCGACGAAGACCACGGTGCGTCCCCCCGAGATCCGGCGGACCAGCTCGATGGTGCGGTCGACGTCCTCGAGGCCCATACCTGCGGTGGGCTCGTCGAGGAGCATCACCCGGGGATCGAGGGCGAGCACGAGGGCCATCTCGAGGGCCCGCTTCTGCCCGTAGGCGAGGAGCCCCGAGGGCCGGTCGGCCAGCTCGGCGAGACCGACCTGGTCGAGCAGGTCGTCGACGACACTGCGGTGGCGGCCCAGCAGCTTCTCGGAGCGCCAGAACCGCAGCCCCTGGGACGTCAGTCCCTGCAACGCCAGCTCGACGTGCTCGCGCGGCGTGAGGTTCTCGAACAGGCTGGTGATCTGGAAGGACCGGGCGACGCCCTTGCGGGCGATCTGCTCGGGCTGGAGCCCGGTGACGTCCTCGTCGAAGACGGTGATCGAGCCGGCGCTGGGCTTGAGGAACCCGGTGAGCAGGTTGAAGAGCGTGGTCTTGCCGGCGCCGTTGGGGCCGACCAGCGCGTGCACCCCGCCCTCGTGCACCTCCAGGTCGACCGAGCTGACGGCCCGGAAGCCACGGAAGGACTTGGTCAGGCCAACGGTGCGTACGGCGACCCGTCCGCTCGGCCGCTGGGTTGACCCCTGTGTCTCCGGCACCCGGCTCCTTCCTCACGCGCAACCCCTCGTGGGTGGCTTGCGGCAAGACTAGGAAGGCTGCCCGGGCCCAGCCATGGTGAGCCAGGCCACATTGTCCCGGGTTCGGGTGTGGCCAGCCCCCATGCGCTCCCCGCGCCGAGCCGGCCGAACCGGACGAGTGGAGCCGCGGTCGCGGTGACCGGTTGCGACGGGAAAGCGATCGGGCCGCCGCCTGGCTCCTCTGGAGGAGCCGGGCAGCGGCCCTGACCTGCTGATCTGGTGGAGCTGAGGGGACTCGAACCCCTGACCCTCTGCATGCCATGCAGATGCGCTACCAGCTGCGCCACAGCCCCAGATCGTCACCCGCTGGGCAACGCCGAGAATGGTAGCCAATGGCCCGAGGCCATGCGAAATCGGGGGGTCGTCACTCCGTGCGGTTGTAGGCGCCGAGGCGCAGGGCGCCGACCTCCGGGTGCTCCTCGAGCAGCACCCAGGCACAGTTGCCGAGACCGCGCAGGCTGTGGAACTGGTCGTCGGGCCAGCCGAGCATCGCCCCGGTCGCGACACGGAGGGCTGCTCCGTGCGACACGGCGATCCCGGTCTCCCCCGGGCCCAGCGCCGCCAGCAGCTCGGTGAGCACAGCGTGCATGCGCAGCCGCACCGCACCGGTCGGCTCGGCACCCGGTGGGGAGTCGTAGTGCCCCCGGCGGAAACGCTCGAACTCCTCGGGCGCGATCGCGGCGTACTCGTCGTGGGTGAGGCCCTCGCGCTCGCCCAGGGAGAACTCGCGCAGCCGCTCGTCGTACGCCGGGTCCAGGCCTGCCGCCTTGCCGACGGTCAGCGCGGTGTCGCGCGCACGCACCAGGTCCGAGGACCAGAGCACGGTGGGCTCGAACGTGGCCAGTACGGCGGCGACGGCCTCGGCCTGGGCGCGTCCGCTGTCATCGAGCTCCGCGTCCATCTGGCCCTGCACCCGGCGCGCGTGGTTCCACGCCGTGCGGCCGTGGCGGAGCAGGACGAGGCGCCGGCTCACCGCTCGTCGGAGGTGACGTCGGCAGGCAGCTTGATGCTCGGGCAGTCGCGCCACAGCCGTTCGAGGGCGTAGAACTGGCGCTCCTCCTCGTGCTGCACGTGCACGACGACGTCGCCGTAGTCGATGAGCACCCACCGTCCGTCACGCTCGCCCTCGCGGCGGATCGGCTTGGCACCGATCTCGCGGAGCTTGTCCTCGATCTCGTCCACGATCGCCTTGACCTGGCGGTCGTTGCTGGCCGAGGCCAGCACGAAGGCGTCGGTGATCGCGAGCTGCTCGCTCACGTCGAAGGCGATGATCTGCGTCGCCAGCTTCTCCGAGGCCGCGCGGGCGGCGGCGTGGACGAGCTCGATGGCGTGGTCGGTGGCAGTCATGCAGGCAGGTCTCCTGGAAGTTCGTCGGTCGCCGGGCTCGGCCCGGGATAGAGGTGGTGCTTGGCGATGTACTGGACCACGCCGTCGGGCACGAGGTACCACACCGGCTCGCCGCGTTCCTTGCGCTTGCGGCAGTCGGTCGACGAGATGGCGAGGGCGGGGATCTCGACCAGCGTGACCCGGTCGGAGGGGATGGCGTCGAGCGTCTTCTCGTCCATCTCGTAGCCGGGCCTGGTGCACCCGACGAACTGGGCGAGCTCGAACATGTCGTCGGCGTCGCGCCAGGTGAAGATGTCGGCCAGCGCGTCGGCTCCGGTGATGAAGTAGAGCTCGGCGCCGGGCATCTCTTCGCGAAGGTCGCGCAGGGTGTCGATGGTGTACGTCGGCCCGCCGCGGTCGATGTCGACGCGCGACACCCGGAAGAGCGGATTGGCGGCCGTCGCGATGACCGTCATCAGGTAGCGGTGCTCCGGCGCGGACACCGAGCGGTGCGACTTCTGCCAGGGCGCTCCCGTGGGCACGAACACGACCTCGTCGAGGTCGAACCAGGCCTGCACCTCGGACGCGGCCACGAGGTGGCCGTGGTGGATCGGGTCGAACGTGCCACCCATCACCCCGACGCGGCGGGCTCGGGCCTGAGTCGCGCTCAGAGTCGGGGTTGGCGGCACGTCAGCTGTGCTCGCGCCCGCCGCCGAAGGCCACCAGGGCGCCGATGATCGCCAGGAGGAGGAGCAGGACCACTCCGCCCACGGTGTACGGGGACAGGGCGTGCTCGCCGGTCTCGGCAACAGCGGCAGCGAGGGAGAGAGCGCTCAGCGACATGGCGGTGATCCTACCGGCGTCAGCGCACGTGGCCATCTCCGGTCACGACGTACTTGGTCGAGGTCATCTCGGGGAGCCCCATCGGGCCGCGTGCGTGCAGCTTCTGGGTGCTGATGCCGATCTCGGCCCCGAAGCCGAACTCGCCCCCGTCGGTGAAGCGCGTGGAGGCGTTGACGAGCACCGCCGCGGAGTCGACCGCGGCCACGAACCGGCGGGCGGTCGCCTGGTCCCTGGTCACGATCGCCTCGGTGTGGCCGCTCGAGAAGCGCCTGACGTGGGCGATCGCGTCGTCGACCGAGTCGACGACGCAGGCGGAGATGTCGAGGGAGAGGTACTCCGAGGCGTAGTCCTCGTCGGTCGCCGCCACGACGCCGTCGAACGCCGTGAACGCGTCGTCACCGTGGATGGTCACCCCGGCCTCCTGGAGCCCGGCAACGACCCGGGGCAGGAACTCCCCCGCCACGCCCGCGTGCACGAGCAGCGACTCGGCCGCGTTGCAGACGCTGGTGCGGTGGGTCTTCGCGTTGAGCACGATGGCCAGCGCCTGGTCGAGGTCGGCCGCGACGTCGACGTACACGTGGCAGTTGCCCACACCGGTCTCGATCACCGGCACCGTGGAGTCCTCGACGACCGAGCGGATCAGGTTGGCGCCACCTCGCGGGATCAGTACGTCGACGAGGCCGCGGGCCCGCATCAGCGCCTTGACGCTCTCGTGGCTGTCTCCGGGCACGAGCTGCACGACGTCGGCGGGCAGGCCCGCCGTCACGGCCGCGTCCCGCAGCACCTCGGCGATGGCGGCGTTCGAGGAGCGTGCGCTCGACGATCCCCGCAGGAGCACCGCGTTGCCGGCCTTGAGACAGATCCCCGCCGCGTCGGCGGTGACGTTGGGTCTGGCCTCGTAGATCATCCCGACGACGCCGAACGGCACCCGGACCTGACGCAGCTCGAGCCCGTTCGCGAGCGTCGAGCCGCGCACCACCTCCCCCACCGGGTCGGGCAGTCCGGCCACGTCGCGCAGGCCCTGCGCCATCGCCTCGAGCCGGTCGGGCGTGAGTCGCAACCGGTCGACGATGTTGGCCGGCGTACCGGCGCCCTCCGCGCGGGCGACGTCCTCGGCGTTGGCGGCCAGCACCTGTTCCGAGGCCGCCAGCAGCGCCGAGGCCATCCCCAGCAGTGCTGCGTCCTTGGTGGCCCGGGTCGCCAAGGCCAGCTCGAAGCTCGCCTCCCGGGCACGCACGGCCACGGCGCGGACGTCACCCTCGATGCTCATGCGCCGAGCCTAGGTCTGCCCGCCTGACGCGTCACGCGTGTCTCACGGGTCCACGCCGCCCCGGCCGGGACGCGACGACGCCCCGCCCTCCGGGGAGGACGGGGCGCCGACGGAAGACGACTACTTGCGGGCGTTGATCTGCTCGGTCGCGGCCGGCAGCACCTTGTGCAGGTCCCCGACGACACCGAAGTCGACGAGCTCGAAGATGGGAGCCTCGTCGTCCTTGTTGACCGCGACGATGGTCTTCGAGGTCTGCATGCCGGCACGGTGCTGGATGGCGCCGGAGATGCCGTTGGCGACGTAGAGCTGCGGGGAGACGGTCTTGCCGGTCTGCCCCACCTGGAAGGAGTGCGGCTTCCAACCGGAGTCGACCGCTGCGCGCGAGGCACCGACCGCGGCACCGATCGCGTCGGCGAAGCCCTCGACGGGTTCGAAGTCGCCACCGGTCCCCCGCCCACCGGAGACGACGATCGCGGCCTCGGTGAGCTCGGGACGGCCCGTGGCCTGGCGCGGCTGGCTGGCGATGATCTGCGCACCCTTGGCCGCGTCGGAGATCGTGGCCGCGAACTGCTCGACGGCAGCGGCGCCCTCGGTCTCCTCCGGAGCGGCGGAGTTGGGCTTCACCGTGATGATCGGGGTGCCGCGGGTGACCTTGGCGCTCACCGTGAAGTTGCCCGCGAAGACGGACTGGGTCGTGACCGGGGCCCCACCGTCGCCGGCCTGCACGTCGACCGCGTCGGTGATCAGACCCGACTCGGCCTTGATGGCGAGACGACCCGCGATCTCCTTGCCCTCGACGGACGACGAGATGAGCACGGCGGCCGGGGACGTCTTCTCGATCAGCTGGGCCAGGGCCTCGGCCTTGGGGGCGACGAGGTAGCCCTTGATCTCGGCGTCGTCGACGACGTAGACCTTCTGCGCGCCGTACTTCTTGACGGCCTCGGCCACTGCGTCAGCCTGGTCGGCAGCGCCGATGAAGACCGCGGAGGGCTCACCGAGGCGGCCGGCGATGGTGAGCAGCTCGAGGGTCGGCTTCTTGACCGAGCCGTCGACGTGGTCGACCAGAACGAGTACTTCAGTCATGTCTTCCAGCTCCTCAGATGAACTTCTTGGACGCGAGGAACTCGGTCAGCGCCTTGGCGCCCGACCCGTCCTCGTCCGTGACGATCTCACCGGCGGTGCGCGGCGGACGTTCTGTGGTGTCCTCCACCGCGGTCCACGCCACCGAGAGGCCGACCTGGTCGGCGTCGACGCCGAGGTCGCTCAGGGAGTAGGTCTCCATCGGCTTCTTCTTGGCCGCCATGATGCCCTTGAACGACGGGTAGCGGGCCTCGCCCGACTGGTCGGTGACCGACAGCACGAGCGGCATCGTCGCGCCGATCACCTCGGTCGCGGAGTCGCCGTCGCGCTTGATGCGGACCTGGTCGCCCTGCGCCTCGACCACGGCCGCCTGGGTGACCTGGGGCAGCCCGAGCCGCTCGGCCAGCATGGCGGGCACGACGCTCATCGCGCCGTCGGTCGACGCCATGCCGCACATCACGACGTCCACCGGTCGGTCGGCGCCGATCTTCTCGACGGCCTTGGCGAGCACCAGCGAGGTGGCGATGGCGTCCGAGCCGGCGATCGCGTCGTCGAGCACGTGGACGCCTTGGTCGGCGCCCATCTGGAGCGCCTTGCGGACGGCGTCGAGGGCCTTCTCGGGTCCCACGCAGAGCGCGGTCACCGTGGTCTCGTCTCCCTCGGCCTTCTCCTTCAGCTGGAGGGCCTGCTCGACGGCGTACTCGTCGAGCTCGGACAGCAGCCCGTCGACTCCGACGCGGTCGACGGTGTTGTCGGACTCGAACTGACGGTCGGCGGTGGCATCGGGGACGTACTTCACGCAAACAACAATGTTCATGGTGTGACCCGTGGGGCCTTCCTGTCCGTTCGGCTGGTGCATACGGCTGGGACGTTCGGCTGGGACGATTCGGGATGGTGTCGCTGAGGCTACTAGCGAGGACCCCACCGCGGAACGCCGTCCGGGGTGGGGTCCCTCACAGTAGGACTGTCAGGATCAGGGACGGATCAGCCGGTCCAGGATGCGGCCGACGATGAGCCAGGCGATCGCGCCGAGACCCCAGTTGAACAGCGCGTCCTTGACCCCGGCGTTGTCGCCGGTGAACTCCTTGATGCCACCCTCGCGCGAGAAGACGCCCAGGTCGACCCGGTCGGCGGCGGAGAGCACGAACGAGACCAGGTCGTTGTCCTCGTTGGCCTTGAGCGCCACGAGCAGCGCACCGGCGGCGAGGAGCAACGCGGCGAACACGCACAAGAGCCAGATCACCTGCGCCAGGCGGGCCCGGACCACGCCGACCGCCCCGGAGACCGAACGCCTGCCCTTGCCGCCGTCCGACCTTCGGTCGGTCTTTTCATCCGTAGCCACGTGGCTCCTTCTCTCGAGTCGATGCCGGGAGGCTATCGCCCCACGAACTGGGCCTTGCCCGGTCCCTGCTCAACGAACGAACCCATGCCGAGGGCACGGTCCTCGGTGGCGAACAGTGCGGCGAACTGCTGGCGCTCGATCTCCAGACCGGTCTCGAGGTCGGTCTCCATGCCCCGGTCGATCGTCTCCTTGGCCGCCCGGAGGGCGTACGTCGCGGCGCCGGTGAACTGGCCGGCCCACGCCAGCGCCTCGTCGTAGACCCGGTCGGCGGGCACGACCCGGTCGACGAGGCCGATGGCCAGCGCTTCGTCGGCCTGCACGAACCGGCCGGTGAAGATGAGGTCCTTCGCCTTGCTGGGCCCGATCAGCCGGCTCAGCCGCTGGGTGCCCCCGGCGCCCGGGATGATGCCGAGCAGCACCTCGGGCTGGCCGAGGACGGCGTTGTCCGCGGCGAAGCGGACGTCGGCGCACAGGGCCAGCTCGCAGCCACCGCCGAGGGCGTAGCCGGTGAGCGCAGCCACGACGGGCTTCGGGATCCTGGCCACCGAGGTGAGTGCCGACTGCAGGGCTCCGGAGCGCTTGACCATGTCGGTGTACGACATGTCGGCCATCTCCTTGACGTCCGCTCCGGCAGCGAACACCTTCTCGCCGCCGTAGAGCACGACCGCCTTGACGTCGTCCCGGGACGCTGCCTCGGTGGCGGCGGCCCGGATCTCCTCCTGCACCTGCACGTTGAGGGCGTTCATCTTGGGCCGGTCCAGCCGGATGGTGCCCACGCCACCTTCGACCTCGAGCCTGACGAATTCCACGACGACCTCCACGCACTCGACAACAGGACAGAACACGAACAGGGACCGAGCCTAGGGGCTCGATCCCTGTCGTCGACCTGCAAGTCCGGTCGGTCAGACGGTGAACGCGATGCCTCGCGCGGCGAACCGGTCGCGGATGAGCTGCTGGGTGCCGTCGCCGCGCGCGACGGCCTTGGCGTAGATCGCCTTCGCGGCCTGCTGGAACGAGGTGTCCGGCGCGAAGTCGAACTGGGCGTCGATCATCGTCGTGTCCCACGCCTCGGTGGCTAGGCCGGCGGCCTCGTAGCCGAGCCTGATCTCCCAGAGCGCCTGGCTCCAGATCTGGCCGTCGAAGTGGACCTGGTTCCTGCGGTCCTGGAGCGTCAGGTCGCGGTCGAAACGGCGGATGCAGTGGGGCGCGGCGGTGTACGAGACGGCGTCCCAGTCCATCGGGCACGCAGCCTCGGCCCGGACCGGCCAGCCGTACCGCTCGGCCGCCGCGAGCCCGGCGCTGACCGCGAAGTAGTCGCCGAAGGACTCGCCGATGGCGCCGGCGTCGATCGTGGTGCCGTAGCCGCGCACCTGATCGTGATGGATGGCGTGGCCGTACTCGTGCATGATCACCTCGGCGTCCTCGGCATCGTCGACGCCGCCCTTGCCGAGGCGGATGAAGTCGCCCTTGTCGGTCATGTAGGAGTTGTCCACGCCGTACTGGCTGATGCGCACGTCGTAGGGCCGCTTCAAGATCGGGTCGAGGCTGCTGCCGAAGCCCAGCGACTGGAGGTACTCCTGCGCCTCGTTGACCCAGAAGTAGCCCATCACCTGCTCGAACTGGTCCTGGTCGCGCGTGTAGTTGAACGTGTTGCTCGTGCTGTACGCCGGGGCGCCGGTGCTGGTGCGGACATTGGCCCAGCGGCCGGACAGCTTGCCCGAGCCGTCGAGGTTGCGCAGCACGGCGGTCGTGTACGCCGCCTCGGGCATGACCGCCTCCTTGCCGTCCTTGCCGTCGACCAGCGTCTGGTCACCGGTCGACTGGACCGGGTTGACCATGAAGATCCGGGCCGAGCCGGTGGACGACCCGCTGCCGGGCTTGGTGGCGAGCGCGGGCGCGGAGGCCAGGGTGGAGGCGAGCGTCAGGGCGACTAGCCCGGCGCCCACGGGGACGAGAATTCCTCGCGGCGATTTCATCTGCGGAACCTATCCCGCCCCACGGCTTCGGGGAACGGGTTGGCGCCACCGTGTCGACGTCGGTCCGGCGGCATACGTGACAATGAGCCCCGTGACACCGGGAATGTGGGACCACGAGGGCCAGCGCAACCCCGTCTGGCCCGGGCGCAACTGGCCACTGGGAGCGACCTGGAGCGAACAGGCGACCAACTTCGCCGTGTACGCGCCCCGGGCGACCCGCGCCTGGGTGTGTCTCTTCGAGGACGACGGGCACGGCACCGAGGTCGAGACGCGCGTGGAGCTCACCGAGCAGTCGCTCGGCATCTGGCACAGCGCGGTACCCGGACTGATGGCGGGGGCCCTGTACGGCTACCGGGTCGAGGGACCGTGGAGTCCCGCGGAGGGGTTGCGCTTCAACGTCAACAAGCTGCTGCTCGACCCGTACGGCCGCGCGGTCTCCGGCACCGTCACCCCCGGCGCGGCGATCTTCTCCTTCGTGATCGGCGCGCCCGAGAAGCTGAGCGACCTCGACTCGGCCCCGCACATGCCTCGCAGCGTCGTGGTGCACGACGAGTTCGACTGGGGCGGCGAGACTCCCCTGGGCCGACGTTGGCGCGACACGGTCATCTACGAGCTGCACGTCAAGGGCATGACCCAGCTGCACGACCGGGTCCCCGAGGAGCTGCGCGGCACCTACGCCGGCCTCGCGACCCCCGCGGTCACCGACTACCTGCGCGACCTGGGCGTGACGGCCGTCGAGCTGCTTCCGGTGCACCAGTACATCTCCGAGCCACGCCTCGCCGAGCTCGGCCTGGTGAACTACTGGGGCTACAACTCCATCGGCTTCTTCGCCCCGCACGGCGCCTACTCCGCCTCCGGCGACCGCGGCCAGCAGGTGACCGAGTTCAAGACCATGGTCAAGGCGTTCCACGACGCCGGCCTCGAGGTCTACCTCGACGTCGTCTACAACCACACCGCCGAGGCGGGGCCGCGCGGGCCGACCCTGAGCTTCCGGGGACTCGACGACCGCGGCTACTACCAGCGCGTCAGCGATCCGTTGAACCCCTCGGCGAAGACCGACGCCTACTGGGACGTGAGCGGCTGCGGCAACACCCTGGACGCCACGCACACCCAGTCGCTGCGGATGATCCTCGACTCGCTGCGCTACTGGGTGACCGAGATGCACGTCGACGGCTTCAGGTTCGACCTGATGTCCGCCCTGGCCCGCACCGACCAGGAGATCGACATGGGCAGCCACCTGCTCGTCGCGATCGGCCAGGACCCCGTGCTGCGTCACGTGAAGCTGATCGCCGAGCCCTGGGACGCCTCCATGGACGGCTACCGCGTCGGCGGCTTCCCGCCGCCGTGGATCGAGTGGAACGACCAGTACCGCGACACCGTCCGCGACTTCTGGCGGGGTCGCGCCGACGGCATCCGCACCGTGGCCACCCGCTTCGCCGGCTCCTCCGACCTGTACGCCGACGACGGCCGGTCGCCGTACGCCTCGATGAACTTCGTGACGGCCCACGACGGCTTCACCCTGCGCGACCTCGTGTCCTACGAGCGCAAGCACAACGAGGCCAACGGCGAGAACGGTCGCGACGGCACCGACAACAACCGCTCGTGGAACTGCGGAGTCGAGGGCGAGACCGACGACGAGACGGTGATCGCCCTTCGCCGCCGCCAGGCGTCGAACATGATGGCGATGCTCTGCTTCTCCAACGGCGTGCCGATGCTGACCGCCGGCGACGAGCGGGGCCGCACCCAGGGCGGCAACAACAACGCCTACGGCCAGGACAACGAGACGTCGTGGATCGACTGGCGTCCCGACGACGCGTGGCTCGACCTGTACGAGATCACCAAGACCGCGCTGCGACTGCGCCGCGAGCACCCCGCGCTGCGGCAACGACACTGGTTCGAGGGTCGCCCCACCATCAAGGGCGGCCCCAAGGACATCGTCTGGTTGCACCCCGAGGGGCGCGAGATGTCCGAGGCCGACTGGCGCGACAACTCGATGAAGGCACTCGGGCTGTTCGTCCTGGGCGACCCGCTGCGCTTCCCGGGCGCGCACGGCGAGCAGCAGCGCGACAAGTCGTTCATGATCTGGCTCAACTCGGGGCCCGACGACGTCGTTCTGACCCTGCCCGAGAACGCCTGGATCTCCACGGGCGAGGTCGTCCTCACCACCGACTCCACCAACCCCGTGGGCAGCCGGGTCACGGCCGGCGAGCAGGTCGTGCAGGAGGCCCGCTCGGTGCTGGTGGTCCGTCAGACCTAGCCGTGCCACCGGCACGGCCAGGTCTCGAGACGAGGGTCAGGCGGGCAGCGCGACCAGACCGAGCTCGGCGATCGAGGCGAGCGCGTCGTTGCGCGGCACCACCCGGACGGTGTAGCCGAACGAGCCGGACCGGGCCAGGGCGACCTCGGCATCGAAGCGGTGCCGGTTGCCCTCGTAACCCTCGACCACGCGCATGACGCTGACCGTCGAGTCGGTGATCTCGTCGTCGCCGGTGGTGCGGCCGTGCACCACCTGCACCTCGACGTCGTCGGGGCTCAGGGAGCCGAGCGCGACGAAGGCGCGCACGGTCACGTCCGCACCGACCTCCGGGGAGTCGCCCACACCGGCCGACTCGACGTGCTCGACGTGCACCGAGGGCCACGCCTCGCGCACGGTGAGCTTCCACGCGGCGAGCTCGCGGGCGCCGGCGAAGTCGGAGTTGAGCGCCCGCGCCGTGCGGGCGGCCGGGGCGTAGAGGTCGCGGACGTAGTCGCGCACCTGCCGGGTCGCGAGCACCTTGGGGCCGAGCGACTTCAGGGTGTGCCGCACCATCTCGAGCCAGCGCGTGGGCACCCCCTCCTCGTCGACGTCGTAGAAGCGCGGCGCGACCTCGTTCTCGATCAGGTCGTAGAGCGCCTCGGCCTCCAGGTCGTCGCGTCGCTCCTGGTCCTCGACGCCATCGGCCGTCGGGATGGCCCACCCGTTCTGGCCGTCGTACCACTCGTCCCACCAACCGTCGAGGATCGACAGGTTGAGGCCACCGTTGAGGGCGGCCTTCATGCCGGACGTGCCGCACGCCTCGTAGGGCCGCAGCGGGTTGTTCAACCACACGTCGCAACCCGGGTAGAGCGGCAGCGCCATGGCGATGTCGTAGTTGGGCAAGAACGCGATGCGGTGCCGGATCTCGGGGTCGTCGGCGAACTTGACGATCTCCTGGATCAGCTTCTTGCCACCGTCGTCGGCAGGGTGGGACTTGCCGGCGATGACCAGCTGGATCGGCCGCTCGGGGTCCAGCAGCAGCCTCTTGAGGCGGGCAGGGTCACGCAGCATCAGCGTCAGCCGCTTGTACGACGGCACCCGGCGCGCGAAGCCGATCGTGAGCACGTCGGCGTCGAGTGCGGAGTTGATCCAGCCGAGCTCGGCCTTCGCCGACCCGCGCTTGATGCTCGACCGCCGCATCCGGGCGCGGGCGTCGTCGACCAGCCGGGCCCGCAGGGTGCGCTTGAGGTCCCAGAGCTGCCGGCCCTCGAACTGGTCGACCAGCGGCCACAGCGAGTCAGTGTCGTCACCTTCCACGTTGGCGCCCAGCGAGCGGGCGAAGTCGAAGATCTCGCGGGCGATCCAGGTGGGACCGTGGACGCCGTTGGTGATCGAGCCGATCGGCACCTCGGCCTCGTCGAAGGCCGGCCACAGGCCGTTGAACATCCCGCGGGAGACGACGCCGTGCAGCTTGGAGACGCCGTTGGCGCGCTGGGCGAGCCGGAAGCCCATGACCGCCATGTTGAAGACGGCGGAGTCACCACCGTCGTAGTCCTCGGCACCCAGCTTCAGCACGCGATCGGCCGGGACGCCCGGGGTCGGCGAGGAGCCGCCTCCGAAGTACTGCTCGATGAGCTCGCGCGGGAAGCGGTCGATGCCGGCAGGGACCGGGGTGTGGGTGGTGAAGACGGTGCCGGCCCGCGAGACCTCGAGGGCGGTGTCGAAGTCGAGGTGCGGGCCGTCGTCGGCGACGGTCAGCTCGCGGATCCGCTCGATGCCGAGGAAGCCGGCGTGACCCTCGTTGGTGTGGAAGACCTCGGGCGCGGGGGCGCCGGTGATGCGCGAGAAGGCGCGCAGGGCCCGGACGCCGCCGACGCCGAGCAGCAGCTCCTGGCGCAGGCGGTGCTCGGAGTTGCCGCCGTAGAGGCGATCGGTGACGTCGCGGTAGTGCTGGCTGTTCTCCTCGATGTCGGAGTCGAGCAGCAGCAGCGGCACCCGGCCGACGTTGGCCACGAAGATCTTGGCCAGCAGGTCGGGGCCGTCGGGGAGGGAGATCGAGATCGTGGCTCGCGTCCCGTCGGCCTCGCGCAGCAGCGTCAGCGGCAGCTCGTCCGGGTCGAGCACGGGATAGGTCTCCTGCTGCCAGCCCTCTCGCGAGAGCGACTGCTTGAAGTAGCCGTGCCGGTAGAGCAGGCCCACGCCGACGACCGGGATGCCCAGGTCCGATGCGGCCTTGAGGTGGTCACCGGCCAGGATGCCGAGGCCACCGGAGTACTGCGGCAAGACGGCGGTGATGCCGTACTCGGGCGAGAAGTAGGCGATCGAGCGGGGCGCGTCGGCCCCGGCCTTGCGGGCGTACCAGCGCTCACCGGTGAGGTACTCGTCGAGGTCGGCCTGAGCTGCGCCCAGGGACTGCAGGAAGCCCTCGTCGGCAGCCAGCTCGGCGAGACGCTCGCGACCGACGGCGCCCAGGAGGCGGACCGGGTCGTGGTTGACGTCCTCCCAGACCTTGGCGTCGACCGCACGGAAGACGTCTTGGCTCTCCGGATGCCAGGACCAGCGCAGGTTGCCCGCCAGCACCCCCAGCGCGGTCAGCGGCTCGGGCAGGACAGGGCGCACGGTGAATCGTCGAATGGCTCGCACTGGAGCACGGTAGCCAATTCGACTTGAACGATCCAATATTCGGCTGGATCGTTCCAATTCTGAGACGGACGCCCGGACGACCCGTGTGACGTAACAGATACGCGCGTCCGCCGTTGATGTCACAAGACGTCGTCGCCGCAGCCCACTCGGAAGGCCTCCCATGGCTGACAGATCCTCGACCCGCACCTGGCAGAAGGGCGTGAGCGTCGTCGGCGCCGGCCTCCTGATCCTCGGGCTGGCCTCGTTGCCCAGCAGCAGCGCCGGCGCCCCAGCGCCCGGCTCGACCGGCCACGTCAGCGGATGGGGCGACACGCCTCCCGGGCTGACCAACCTGGACGCACGTGGCCGCGCGCTCCCCACGGCCACCCAGCGCCAGGCCGCCGACGCGCTCGGCGCCGTCGGTGCGCAGGTGCGCTGGAACGACTTCGGCACGCCCGCGTCCATCCTCTCCCCCAGCGGCAGCCTGGGCACGGCCGTCGGCTCCGACCCCGTGGTGGCCGCCCGCACGTGGCTTCGCACCCACAGCGCCCTGCTCGGCCTCACCAACGCGCAGGTCGACGACCTCGAGCTGGTCAACAACCAGAAGCTGGCCGACTCCGACGCACGTGCGGTGCTGTTCCGCCAGAGGTTCGGCTCCCTCACCCCGGCTCTCGGCAGCATGGTCACGGTCGGCGTCGCCACCGGCAAGATCGTCTACGTCTCTTCGTCGCTGACCCGGACCACCGCCGTACCTGCCGATGCGGCCCTGACGCCCGCGAAGGCCTACGCCGGGGAGCTCGACAACGACCCGTTGAACGACACCGACTGTGCTGCGGCCTCCGACCGCGACCTGTCCGTGCGGGCCGCGGAGCTGCAGCTGTTCGAGTGACGACCCTGAGGCATCGGGTTCGTCACTGACCCAGAGCTGACGGCGGGCGGTGCCAGGGGGCCGCCCGCCGTCGCCGTTTCCGGACGGCGCCGCAGGACCGTCCTCAACCAGCGGGTGGGACGCGACGGCTCCACCTTGCGTGCGGGCACGCTATTCGCAAGTGTGGGCGCATGGTTGGACGAATCCCCATCATGGACGTGCACCCCGTCGTCGACCTTGGCCGCCAGCCGGCCAAGGCGACCGAGGGTGAACCGCTCCCCATCCGCGCCTCCGTGTTCCGCGAAGGCCACGACCAGCTCGGCGCCGAGGTGGTGCTCGCCGGTCCCGACGGCGTACGCCGCCCGCCGGTGCGGATGGTCGAGCACGCCGACATCCCCGATCGGTACGACGCGTTGGTGACCCCCGACCAGCCGGGTGACTGGACCTTCGAGGTGCACGCATGGTCCGACCCGATCGCGACCTGGCAGCACGACGCCGGGCTGAAGATCCCCGCGGGGGTCGACGTCGAGCTGATGTTCACCGAGGCCCGGCTGCTGCTCAACCGGGTCATCGGCGAGGGTGGCCTCACCCAGACCGAGCGGTCGGTGCTCACCGGTGCGGCCGAGGCGGCCGCCGACGAGTCACGGCCGGTGCCGGCCAGGCTGGCCGCGCTCCAGACCGCCGAGCTGAACACCATCCTGACCGACCACCCGCTGCGCGAGCTGGTCACGATCGAGGGCCCCTACCCGGCGTACGCCGACCGCACCCGCGCGCTGTTCGGCAGCTGGTACGAGTTCTTCCCCCGCTCCGAGGGCGCCACCCGTGACCCGCTGACCGACAAGGTCACCTCGGGCACGTTCCGCACCGCCGCGAAGCGGCTCGACGCGGTGGCGGCGATGGGCTTCGACGTGATCTACCTGCCGCCGATCCACCCGATCGGCGAGGTCAACCGCAAGGGCCCCAACAACACCCTCACGCCCGGCCCCGAGGACACGGGCTCGCCATGGGCGATCGGCAGCAAGGACGGCGGCCACGACGCCATCCACCCCGACCTCGGCAGCTTCGACGACTTCGACGCGTTCGTGGCCAGGGCCGGCGAGCTCGGCCTCGAGGTCGCGCTCGACCTCGCCCTCCAGGTCGCGCCCGACCACCCGTGGGTGAAGTCCAACCCCGAGTGGTTCACCACCCGCGCCGACGGCACGATCGCCTATGCCGAGAACCCGCCGAAGAAGTACCAGGACATCTACCCGGTCAACTTCGACAACGACGCCAACGGCATCTGCCGCGAGGTGCTCCGCATCGTGCGGCTCTGGATGGCGCACGGCGTGCGGATCTTCCGCGTGGACAACCCGCACACCAAGCCGCTCGCGTTCTGGGAGTGGCTGCTCAAGGAGGTCCGCCGCACCGACCCCGACGTGCTGTTCCTCTCCGAGGCGTTCACCCGGCCCGCGATGATGCACGGCCTCGGCGCGGTGGGCTTCCACCAGTCCTACACGTACTTCACCTGGCGCACGGCCAAGCGCGAGCTCGGCGACTACCTCATCGAGCTGTCCAGCGAGTCCGACCACCTGATGCGGCCGAACTTCTTCGTCAACACCCCCGACATCCTGCACGCCTACCTCCAGTACGGCGGCCCGGCGGCGTTCAAGATCCGGGCCGCGATCGCGGCCACCGGGTCGCCCAGCTGGGGTGTGTACGCCGGCTACGAGCTCTTCGAGCACGTGGCGGTGAAGCCGGGCAGCGAGGAGTACCTCGACTCGGAGAAGTACCAGATCCGCATCCGTGACTGGGCGAAGGCCGACGCCAGCGGCCGCACGCTCGCGCCGTACCTCGCCAACCTCAACAAGATCCGGCGCCAGCACCCCGCGCTCCGGCTGCTCCGCAACCTCACCGTGCACGAGAGCGACGACGAGAGCGTGCTGGTCTACAGCAAGCGCGACGGCGACGACGTGGTGATCGTGGTGGCCAACCTGGACCCGCACGGCGCCCGCGAGACGATGATCCACCTCGACATGGCGGCTCTCGGGCTGGACTGGAACGACTCCTTCGTCGCCCACGACGAGATCACCGGCGGCAACTGGAGCTGGAGCCGGCACAACTACGTCCGTCTCGACCCCGGTCACGAGCCGGTGCACGTCATCTCCGTCGGGAGGGCCCGTTGACGGCACCCTCGAGCCTGCCGGCCGCCATCTCGACGAACGAGGAACCCATCCACCCGGCCAGTGACCAGGAGATCGGCGAGCCCGCCATCGGCAGTCAGCCCGACTGGTTCAAGACGGCCGTCTTCTACGAGGTGCTGGTGCGGTCGTTCCGCGACTCCAACGGCGACGGCACCGGTGACTTCCGCGGCCTGACCGAGAAGCTCGACTACCTCGCCTGGCTCGGCGTGGACTGCCTGTGGGTCCCGCCGTTCTTCACCTCGCCGCTGCGCGACGGCGGCTACGACGTGGCCGACTACACCGGCATCCTGCCCGAGTGCGGGAGCGTCGAGGACTTCCACGAGTTCCTCGACGAGGCCCACAAGCGGGGCATCCGAGTGATCATCGACTTCGTCATGAACCACACCTCCGACCAGCACCACTGGTTCCAGGAGTCGCGCAGAAACCCCGACGGCCCGTACGGCGACTTCTACGTCTGGTCGGACACCGACGAGCTCTACGAGGACGCTCGCATCATCTTCGTCGACACCGAGCCGTCCAACTGGACCTTCGACCAGGAGCGGGGCCAGTACTACTGGCACCGGTTCTTCCACCACCAGCCCGACCTGAACTTCGACAATCCCGCGGTGCACGACGCGATGTTCGAGGCGATGGCCTTCTGGCTCGACATGGGTCTCGACGGCTTCCGGCTCGACGCCGTGCCGTACCTCTACGAGCGTCCCGGCACCAACGGCGAGAACCTGCCGGAGACCCATGAGTTCCTGCGCAAGTGCCGCCGCTTCGTCGACGAGCACTACCCCGGCCGCGTCCTGCTGTGCGAGGCCAACCAGTGGCCCACCGACGTGGTGGAGTACTTCGGCGACCCCGACAAGGGCGGCGACGAGTGCCACATGGCCTTCCACTTCCCGGTGATGCCACGCATCTTCATGGCCGTGCGCCGCGAGTCCCGCTTCCCGATCTCCGAGATCATGGCCCAGACCCCGGCCATCCCCGAGAACTGCCAGTGGGGCATCTTCCTGCGCAACCACGACGAGCTGACGCTCGAGATGGTCACCGACGAGGACCGCGACTACATGTGGTCCGAGTACGCCACCGACCCGCGGATGAAGGCCAACATCGGCATCCGACGCCGACTGGCGCCCCTGCTCGACAACGACGACGACCGGATCGAGCTGTTCACGGCGCTGCTGCTCTCGCTGCCCGGGTCACCGGTGCTCTACTACGGCGACGAGATCGGGATGGGCGACAACATCTGGCTCGGGGACCGAGACGGCGTCCGCACCCCGATGCAGTGGACGCCCGACCGCAACGCCGGGTTCTCCTCGGCCACCCCCGGCAAGCTGCACCTTCCGGCGGTCCAGGACCCGGTGTACGGCTACCAGAGCGTCAACGTCGAGGCACAGCTGGAGAACTCCTCCAGCCTGCTCCACTGGACCCGCAGGATGATCCACGCCCGCCGTGGACACGACGCCTTCGGCCTCGGCACCTTCACCGACCTCGGTGGGTCGAACCCGAGCGTGTTGTCCTACGCCCGCGAGTACAACGGCGACGTGATCGTGTGCGTCAACAACCTGTCCCGCTTCTCGCAGCCGGTCGAGCTCGACCTGCGGCACTGGGAGGGCTGCGTGCCCGTCGAGCTGCTCGGCGGCGTGGTCTTCCCGGCCATCGGCGAGCTGCCCTACCTGCTGACCATGGGTGGCTACGGGTTCTACTGGTTCCGGTTCACCTCGCCCGAAGTGAACGGCGCAACGTTCGAAGGAGGCATCGCATGAGCGACCATCCACAGCTCGAGGCCTACCTCGACGCGGCCCGCTGGTTCGGCGGCAAGGGTCGTGGCGCTCGCGTCACGGGCATCGACCGGATCGCCTCGATCGACGGCTCGCCGGTGCTCACCGTCGACCTGATCACCATCGCGTACGCCGACGGCGGAGCCGACGAGGTCTACCAGGTGCCACTCGCCAACTACACCGAGCCGCACGGCCGACTCGAGCACGCGCTCGTCGGCAGCTGGCACGACGGCCGTCTCGGCCAATACGTCTACGCGTACGACGCGGTGCACGACCGCGACGCGATGGCGCGCTACCTCCAGGCGTTCGACGAGACCGAGTCGCTGCGCGAGCTGGGTGGGCTGACGTTCCACCGGCTGCCCGGCCACACGTTCGACACCGGAGCGCACTCGACGCTCTTCACCGGCGAGCAGTCGAACTCCTCGGTGGCCTTCGGCGAGGACTCGGTGCTGAAGGTGTTCCGCAAGATCACGCCGGGCGTCAACCCGGACATCGCGATCCACGAGGTGCTGACGCGCGCCAGCTCCGAGCACGTCGCGCACCTGTACGGGTGGGTCGAGGCACCGGCGGGTGCCGACGGTGTGCTGCACCTGGCCATGCTCCAGCAGTTCCTGCGCACCGGCAGCGACGGCTGGGAGCTCGCCCAGGCGAGCGTGCGCAACCTGCTGGCCGAGGCCGACCTGCATGCCGACGAGGTCGGCGGCGACTTCGCGGGCGAGGCGGCGCGGCTCGGTGTGGCACTGGCCGAGACGCACGAGGTCCTCGCCGAGCAGTTCCCCACCCACGTCCGCACCCCCGACGAGATGGCGGCGCTGACGGCGTCGATGCAGGCCCGCCTCGACGCGGCCCTGCTCGTCGCACCTCTCCTCGCGTCGTACGAACCCGCGCTGCGCGCTGCCTACGACGCGGTCTCGGCCCTGCCGGGTGACGCCGTGCAGACCGTGCACGGCGACCTGCACCTGGGTCAGACCCTGCGCACCGTGAAGGGCTGGAAGATCGTCGACTTCGAGGGCGAGCCCGCCCGGCCGCTCGCCGAGCGGATGCTGCCCGACTCCCGCTGGCGCGATGTCGCGGGCATGCTGCGCAGCTTCGACTACGCGCCGCGGGTGGCCGCGATGATCGCCGACGCCAACGACACCGATGGTCACGCGCAGCGCGACTACCGGGCCCGGGAGTGGGCCGAACGGAACCGCGAAGCCTTCCTCACGGCGTACGCCGGTCGCCCCCTCGACGACACCGAGCAGAGCCTGCTCGATGCGTACGTCGCCGACAAGGCCGTGTATGAAGCGGTCTACGAAGTCCGCAACCGCCCTACCTGGGTGAGCATCCCGCTCGAGGCGCTGGCCGCCGTCGGGGCCCCCGCGACAGGCAACCCCGCAACAGGCAACCCCGCGACAGGCAACCCCGCAACAGACTACGAGGAGATCCGATGACCGGTCCCGGAGAACTCGACATCCACCTGATCAACGAGGGACGGCACGAGGAGCTGTGGGAGGTCCTCGGCGCGCACCCGGGCGAGGACGGCACCTCGTTCGCCGTCTGGGCGCCCAACGCCCAAGAGGTCCAGGTCGCCGCGTCGTTCAACGACTGGGACGGCGCCAGGACCCCCCTCGCCGCGATCGGCTCGTCGGGCGTGTGGCACGTGCTGGCGCCGGGCGTCGGTGCCGGAGCGCAGTACAAGTTCCGCATCCGCGGCGTCGACGGCGTCTGGCGCGACAAGGCCGACCCGATGGCCTTCCACACGCAGGTGCCACCCGAGACGGCGTCGGTCGTCTTCGCCTCGTCCCACACCTGGGGCGACGACGCCTGGATGGCCGAGCGGGCCACCAGGACGCCCGTCTCGGAGCCGATGTCGGTCTACGAGATGCACCTCGGCTCGTGGCGCAAGCACTACGACGGGTCGACCTACTCCTACGTCGAGCTGGCGGACGCGCTCATCCCCTACCTCGTCGAGCTGGGCTTCACGCACGTCGAGCTGATGCCGGTGATGGAGCACCCGTTCGGTGGTTCATGGGGCTACCAGGTGACGTCCTACTTCGCACCGACCTCGCGCTTCGGCGACCCCGACGGCCTCCGCGGCCTGGTCGACCGGCTGCACCAGGCCGGCATCGGCGTCATCGTCGACTGGGTGCCCGCCCACTTCCCGAAGGACGACTTCGCGCTCGCCCGCTTCGACGGCACCCCGCTCTACGAGGACCCGAACCCCTCTCGCGGGGAGCACCCCGACTGGGGCACCTACGTCTTCAACTTCGGTCGACGCGAGGTGCGCAACTTCCTGGTGGCCAACGCGCTGTACTGGCTCGAGGAGTTCCACATCGACGGTCTGCGGGTCGACGCGGTCGCCTCGATGCTCTACCTCGACTACTCCCGCGAGCCCGAGCAGTGGAGCCCCAACGTGCACGGCGGCCGCGAGAACCTCGAGGCGGTGCAGTTCCTGCAGGAGATGAACGCCACCGTCTACAAGCGGGTGCCAGGCGCGATGGTCATCGCCGAGGAGTCGACGTCGTGGCCGGGAGTCACGAAGCCGACGTCCGAGGGCGGTCTGGGCTTCGGCTTCAAGTGGAACATGGGCTGGATGCACGACTCCCTCGGCTACGTCGAGAAGGACCCGATCTACCGCAGCCACCACCACGGACAGATGACGTTCTCGATGATCTACGCCTACTCCGAGAACTACACACTGCCCATCAGCCACGACGAGGTCGTGCACGGCAAGGGCTCCATGCTGCGCAAGATGCCAGGTGACCGCTGGCAGCAGCTGGCGAACCTGCGCGCCTACCTCGGGTTCATGTGGGCCCACCCCGGCAAGCAGCTCATCTTCATGGGCACCGAGTTCGGTCAGGAGTCCGAGTGGGCCGAGGCCCGCGAGCTCGACTGGTGGCTGCTCGAGCACCCTGAGCACGAAGGCATGCGGTCCCTGGTCCGGGACCTGAACCGGGTGTACACCGAGACGCCGGCGCTCTACCGGCTCGACAACGACCCGGCCGGGTTCGAGTGGATCGACGCGAACGACGCCGACCGCAACGTCTTCTCGTTCGTACGTCGCGCGCCCGGCGAGCCCGACCTGGTGTGCGTCGCCAACTTCGCGGCGCTCCCGCACGAGGGCTACCGCCTCCCGCTCCCGGCGGGCGGTCGCTGGGAGGAGGTGCTCAACACCGACGCGTCGACCTACAGCGGCTCCGGGGTCGGCAACCTGGGCGCCGTCGAGGCCGTCGACGGCGAGCACCACGGTCGCCCCGCGTACGCCGACATCGTGGTGCCACCGCTCGCGACGGTGTGGCTGCGCCGCGTGCCCTAGCCCCGGGCCCGGGCGCAGCCACCTGCGCGGGTCAGCCGATCAAGCCACGTGGATCATCTTGAGCATGCCCATCATGGCGTGCGGCATGCCGCCCATGTTGGGGTCGGGGAAGAAGCACATGACGACGTACTGCCCCGGCGGCAGCTTGTAGTCGACCGTCATCTTGCGTCCCGGGCTGAGCGACGCCGTCTCCAGCGTGCCCGGCAGGGCCCACGACGGGGGCGGTCCGCTCCCGTCGTCGTTCTGCAGCGCCTCGAGCACCGTGTCGGTCGTGGTGCCCTCGACGACCTGCTGCATGAAGACGAAGTGCGGGATGGTCTTGTCGGCGTTCTTGAACAAGAAGGTGCCCTCGGCCGGCAGGGTGTCCGAGCCGCCCCACTGAGGACCGGCGAGACCGATGATGGAGCCGTCCACGTGTGGTGCCTTGGCGTGCTTCTTGGCCCCGGCCCGGAACTGGGCGTGGCCCTTGGACGAGAACGAGAACACGGTGTAGCTGCCCGCCTTCGGCAGCACCACCGTGCCGGTGGCCCCGGGCTGGACCCCGCCGAGGAACTCGGTCTTGCGCAAGGCCCGCTTGAGCGCCTTCATGTTGCCCTTGTCGACGGCGGCGACGTCCTTCATGAAGTCGTCGAAGTCGTAGCCACGGTCGAACATCAGGATCTCGGCAGTGCCCTTGCCCTTGACGTGGATCTTCACGCGCCCGGCCCGGAGACCCTTGGCACCACGGACAGTGATCGCCTTCTTGGCGACCTTGATGGTCATCGACTTGGCGGCAGCCTCGACGTGCACCGCCGCCGAGGCGGCAGTGGGCACCAGGAGCGGTGCCGCCACGAGACTTGTCGCACACACCACGGCAATGCCGTGGCGCACGGCCCTCAACGCCATGAGCGACTCCTTAGTCTTGGAGAATGGGACAACAACGGTGCTCCGGGCCGGGACACTCCGGCATCGCCAGCACGGGGTAATTTCCACGATGCTGGGGATGCCAGATCGGGTGGATGGTGCGATAACGGCCAGATGAGCACGTCGCGCCGGCCAGCCGCCTGGCTCGCGGGTGCGCTACTGGTCACGCTCGCGATGCCCCTCGCCGCCGGGCCGGCATCGGCACCCAGCGCCGGGGCCGTGGCCGCCCCAGCCGCGGCCACCCTGGTCGTCACTCCGGGCGTGCTCGACTTCTCGCCGAAGCAGGTGCACCTCGGCGGCGGCGGCACGCTCACCCTGGTCAACCTCGACACGTTCGACCACACCGTCACCTCGGTGGCCACCGGCGTCGACGGAGCGCCACTGTTCGACGTGCGGGTGCCGGGCGGTACCAGTGCCGCCATCACCGGGGCGGAGGCCCTCGCCGAGGGCTCCTACCCCTTCTACTGCAAGCTCCATCCCCAGATGCGCGGGCTGCTCGTCGTCGAGGGCGGCGGCGGCACGGTCACGCCCCAGCTCCCGTCGTTCGACCAGCCGCTCGTGGTGCCCCGGCACAAACGCGGCGCGGAGATCACGGTCCCGATGCGGCAGGCCCGGGTCCGCATGCTGCCGACGGGGCCGAAGACGCGGATGTGGACCTACGGCGGCACCTACCCCGGCCCGACCATCGTCCGGCCGGCGGGCCGGGAGACCCGGGTGCGGTTCGTCCACCGGCTGCCTCGCCGGGCCGGTGCCCTGAGCGTGCACCTGCACGGCGACCACCACGCCTCCCAGCACGACGGACAGCCGACCACCCAGCTGATCCGGCGAGGTCAGGCGCGGACCTACGACTATCCCCTGACCTACGGCGGGCTGCCCGAGCCGAGCTCGTTCTTCTTCTACCACGACCACCGGATGGACCGGACGGCCCGCAACGGCTGGCGCGGGTTGCAGGGCATGTTCCTGGTCAAGGACTCCTCCGAGCGGTCGTTGCGGCTGCCCACCGGCAAGCGCGACGTCCCGCTCATGATGGTCGACCGGTCGTTCCGCGTGGACAACGAGCTGACGAACCCGTTCGCCCACGGGCCCCAGATGGTGGGTCACCACGGGGCCATGGCCTGGACGGGTCCGCACGCGCCGCCGGACGACGCCACGGTCGGGACGCACGTCCTCGTCAACGGGCGCTACGCGCCGTACCTGCGGGTCAGCGCGACCCGCTACCGCCTGCGCCTGCTCAACGCCTCGCACTTCACCAGCTACGCCATCGGCCTCGCCGACGGCCGGCCGCTGCTGCAGATCGGCACCGGCAACGGCCTGCTGCACAAGCCGGTGGTGCGGCAGCGGGTGCTTCTCGGCCCGGCGCAGCGGGCCGACGTGATCGTGGACTTCCACGGCGCCAGTGGCAAGGACCTGGTGCTCGACTCCGTCCCCGCCGCGGCCGGGGAGACGGGCGCGGACGCCCGACAGACGGCCCTCATGCAGTTCCGCGTGGGCGGTGAGGAAGCCGACCGCTCGCGGCTGCCCGCGCGGCTGCCCTCCCCCGACCTCGTGCGGGTCCCGGCGAAGGTGACGAAGACCTGGACCTTCGACCTGGGCGGCAACCAGCGTCACGGCACCTTCTGGGGCATCAACGGACGGGCGTTCGACCCGGGACGGGTCGACCACCGGGCTCGCCTGGGCACGGTCGAGCGGTGGCGGTTGCGCAACACGGGCGACGTCACGCACTACGTCCACATCCACGCCGAGCAGTGGCGCACGGTGCTTCGCGACGGCAAGCGTCCGCCACCGTGGGAGCGAGGACTCGAGGACACCTGGCGCCTCGAGCCCGGTGAGGTGGTCGAGGTGGCCGCGCGGTTCGAGGACTACACCGGGCCGTTCATGATCCACTGCCACATGCTCGACCACGAGGACCACGGCATGATGGCGCGCTTCGACGTGGGGCGGTGAACCTGGGCACTTGCGGATGGGCAGGGTCTTTCGCTCGACCGGCAAGTCACGGCAGGATCATCAGATGACCACCTTCGTGTTCGACTTCGCCGACGGCAACAGGGACCAGAAGGATCTGCTGGGGGGCAAGGGCGCCAATCTGGCCGAGATGACCAACCTCGGGCTGCCCGTGCCACCGGGTTTCACCATCACCACGGAGGCCTGCCGGGCCTATCTCGGGAGCGGCGGCCGACCCGACACCCTCGCGGCGGAGGTGAACGAGCACCTCGCGGCCCTCGAGCAGAAGATGGGCCGTGCCCTCGGGGATGCGAGCGACCCGCTCCTGGTCAGCGTCCGCAGCGGCGCGAAGTTCTCGATGCCCGGGATGATGGAGACGGTCCTCAACATCGGTCTCAACGACGAGTCGGTCGCAGGGCTGGCGCAGCAGAGTGACGACGAGCGGTTCGCGCTCGACTCCTACCGCCGGCTGCTGCAGATGTTCGGGTCGACCGTCCTCGGCGTCGAGGGCGAGCACTTCTCCGACGCCCTCGACGCGGCGAAGAAGGCCAAGGACACCACCGAGGACCTGGACCTGGACGTCGAGGACCTCCGCACCCTCGTCGAGGGCTTCAAGGCGTTGATCCGCGAGCACGCGGGTCGCGAGTTCCCGCAGGACCCGCGAGAGCAGATGGAGCTCGCCACCATGGCCGTCTTCGACTCGTGGAACACCGACCGCGCGGTGCTCTACCGCCGCCAGGAGCGGATCCCCGAGGACCTCGGCACCGCGGTCAACATCCAGGCGATGGTGTTCGGCAACCGCGGGATGACCTCGGGCTCCGGGGTCTGCTTCACCCGGGACCCCGCCAGCGGCGACCAGGGCGTGTACGGCGACTACCTGCAGAACGCCCAGGGCGAGGACGTGGTCGCCGGCATCCGCAACACCGTGTCGCTGGCCGACATGGCCGACATCGACCGGAAGTCGCACGACGAGCTGATCGAGATCATGGCGACGCTCGAGGCGCACTACAAGGACATGTGCGACATCGAGTTCACCGTCGAGGGCGGCAAGCTGTGGATGCTGCAGACCCGGGTCGGCAAGCGCACCCCCGAGGCGGCCTTCCGGATCGCCGTGCACATGGCCGACGAGGGCCTGATCGACATGGACGAGGCGCTGCGCCGGGTCAACGGCGAGCAGCTCGCCAACCTGATGTTCCCGCGCTTCGACGTCAACGCCGAGCGGACCCTGCTCGCGAAGGGGATGAACGCCTCCCCCGGTGCGGCCGTCGGCAGGGCGGTCTTCGACTGGGCCACGGCGGTCGAGTGGGCGGAGAACGGCGAGGACGTGATCCTGGTCCGCAAGGAGACCACGCCCGAGGACCTGCACGGGATGATGGTCGCCCGCGGCGTGCTCACCAGCCGGGGCGGCAAGACATCGCACGCCGCCGTGGTCGCACGCGGCATGGGTCGCACCTGCGTCTGCGGCGCCGAGGCCCTCGACGTCGACACCCGCGAGGGCGAGTTCACCGTCCGCGACGGCAAGACCATCCGCGAGGGCGACGTCATCTCCATCGACGGCTCGACCGGCGAGGTCTTCGACGGCGAGGTGCCGGTCGCGGCCTCCTTCGTCGTGCGCTACTTCGAGGGCGAGGAGGTCGACGAGCCGCTGGTCGAGGCCGTCACCCGGCTGATGGACCACGCCGACGCCACCCGCCGGCTGCGGGTGCGCACCAACGCCGACACCGCCGAGGACGCAGCCCGGGCCCGGCGCTTCGGCGCCCAGGGCATCGGACTCTGCCGGACCGAGCACATGTTCCTCGGTGAGCGTCGCGGCCTCGTGGAGAACCTCATCGTTGCCGAGACCGACGACGAGCAGCTCGCGGCTCTCGACGAGCTGCTTCCCCTCCAGCGCCAGGACTTCCTCGAGATCTTCGAGGCCATGGACGGGCTGCCGGTGACCATCCGGCTCATCGACCCGCCGCTGCACGAGTTCCTGCCCGACCTCACCGACCTGTCGGTGACGATGGCCGTCGCCGACGTGCACGGTCACCGCAAGAAGCGCCAGCGCAAGCTGCTGAAGGCTGTCCAACGCCTGCACGAGTCGAACCCGATGCTGGGTCTGCGCGGCGTACGCCTCGGCATCGTGATCCCCGGCCTGTTCACGATGCAGGCGCGGGCCATCCTCGAAGCGGCCGCGGAGCGCATCAGGGGCGGTGGGTCGGCCGAGCCCGAGATCATGATCCCGCTCGTGGCGAGCGTCCGTGAGCTCGACCTGGTGCGCGCCAGGATCGTGCAGGTCGCCATCGACGTGCAGGAGGAGACCGGCACCGCCGTGCCCCACAAGATCGGCACGATGATCGAGCTGCCCAGGGCAGCGCTGACCGCCGGTGAGATCGCCGGGTCGGCGGAGTTCTTCTCCTTCGGGACCAACGACCTCACCCAGATGACGTGGGGCTTCTCGCGCGACGACGTCGAGGCGTCCTTCTTCAGCACCTATCTGGAGCAGGGTGTCTTCCCCGTCTCCCCCTTCGAGTCGCTCGACATCCAGGGCGTGGGCTCCCTCGTACGCCGCGCGACCGAGGACGGCCGGGCGGCGAATCCCGATCTCCACCTGGGGGTCTGCGGCGAGCATGGCGGCGACCCGGCGTCCATCCACTTCTTCGACGAGGTCGGGCTCGACTACGTGTCGTGCTCACCGTTCCGGGTGCCCGTCGCCCGGCTGGAGGCGGCTCGCGCCCGGCTGTTGTGAGCGCCGCGCGGTTAGGGTGACGACGTGACCGCGCCTCCGGACCAGCCGACCCTGTCGGACGGCACGATCACCCTCCGCGGCACCACCGGCGATGGCCACCTCGCGGCCTTCGTGGTCGAGCACGACGGGGCAGCAGTCGGCGGCGTCGAGATCACTCCCGAGGGCGAGTCGGGCGGCAGTCTGTCCTGGCGCCTGGAGACCGACCATCGTGGCCACGGCTTCGCCACCCGCGCGGTCAGGGTGCTCGCCGACTGGGCGCTGACCGAGCGCGAGCAGGGTGGCCTGGGTCTGCTGCGCGTCGAGGCTCGCGTGGACCCGCGCAACGAGCCGTCGCTGCGCGTCGCCACGCGTTCCGGGCTTCGTCGCGAGGGCGTGCAGCGCGTGGTCGCGGGCATGGGGGACGAGGCCGACGCCACCGAGTACGTCGTGCTGGCCCGGCTCGCCGACGACCCACCCCTGAGCGACCCGGCCAGCTTCCGGGCGCTGCTGAACTCGTTCCTGCCGCGCAAGCGCGCGATCAGCCAGCTGCTGGTGCGCGACCACGACGACCGGGTGCTGCTGTGCCAGCTGACCTACAAGCGCGACTGGGACCTCCCCGGCGGCGTCGTCGAGGTCGGCGAGTCCCCGCACCTCGCCGCCGGTCGCGAGGTCGAGGAGGAGCTGGCGCTGCACATCAGCCCCGGCCGCCTACTGCTCACCGACTGGCTGCCCCCGTGGGGTGGCTGGGACGACGCGCTCTGCCTGGTCTTCGACGGCGGTGTCCAGGACGCCGCGATCGTGGCCGACGTGGTCCGCCAGGAGCGCGAGATCCGCGCCGTCGAGTTCTGCACCGCCGAGCAGGTCCGTGAGCGTGCCGCCGACTTCACCGCCCGCCGCATCGAGTCGGCGATGCGCAACCTTTCCGGCGGTCCGGCGTACACCGAGTCCGGACGGGGACACCAACCTCCGACAAGCGGTTGACAGTTGCCTGGCATCTCACGACACTGACCTGCCGGCAACTCTCGGGGGGTCAGATGCAGGAGCGCAGCTCGGCGCGGCTCGACGCCAGCCACGTCTCGGTCGTTCCGACCGTCGTCACGCCTGAGCGTGGCCGGTGACCCGCGACGCAAGCTGGGGTGACGCGATGGCGCCGCTGCGCGAGCGCAACTTCCGCTTCTACTTCGCCGCCCGCTCCATCAACCTCCTCGGCTCGATGATGGCCACCATCGCGCTGGCGTTCGCCGTGCTCGAGATCACCGACGACCCCAAGGCGCTGGGCCAGGTGCTGGCCGCGCACACGATCCCGATGGTGGCCCTGCTGCTGTGGGGCGGCGTCATCTCCGACCGCTTCCCTCGCGCGCTGGTGCTCCAGTTCTCCAACGTCACCTCCGCGATCTCGCAGGGCTCGATCGCGTTCCTCGTCATCACGGGTACGGCGGAGCTGTGGATGCTCATGGTCCTGAGCGCGGTGCACGGCACCGTCTCGGCCTTCAGCTTCCCGGCGCTGTCGAGCATCCTCCCGCAGCTCGTGCCACGCGATCAGCTCCAGCGGGCCAACGCGCTGATGTCCCTGGTCCGCGGTGGCCTGACGGTCATCGGCCCGACCATCGGCGCCCTGCTCGTCGTCAGCTTCGGTGCCGGCTGGGCGGTCGGCGTCGACGCCGCGACCTGGCTGGTGTCGGCACTGCTGCTGGGGTTCGTGAAGATCCCCCGCGCCGAGAAGGCCGAGGAGCAGCCCGGCACGCTGTCCGAGCTCGTCGCAGGCTGGACCTACCTGCGCCAGACCACGTGGTTGTGGCTCGGGGTGCTGGGGTTCGGCTTCCTCAACTTCATCCAGGCGGGCGCGTGGAGCACCCTGGGCCCGGCCGTCGCCAAGCGGACCTTCGGCGCCCAGGGCTGGGGGCTGATCCTCTCCGCCGAGGCGATCGGCCTGCTGCTGACCACGCTCGTGCTGCTGCGGGTCCCGCTCCAGCGGCCTCTGCTCTACGGCATGTGCGGCGTCGCCTTCCTCGGCCTGCCCATCTTCATGCTCGGCGCCCACCCGAGCCTGTGGTGGCTGGTCCCGGCAGCCTTCGTGGCCGGCGTCGGCATGGAGGTCTTCGGCATGGGCTGGAACCTCGCCATGCAGGAGCACGTCCCCGACGAGATGCTCTCGCGCGCCTACTCCTACGACGCGCTGGGCTCGTTCCTGGGCGTCCCCATCGGCCAGCTCGCCTTCGGGCCCCTCGCCGCGGCGTACGGATTCAGCGACGTGCTGATGGTCAGCGGGGTGGCCTACGTGCTGATCTGCTGCCTGGTGCTGTGCTCCCGCTCGGTACGACGGCTGGAACGGGTCCCGGTCGCGGACGTCGTGCCGGTCGCAGGGTGATGGACGGTTCCACGAGCACCCCCACGGCGGTCGGCCGACAGGCCGGCAGCGAGTCGCGGCGGCTCAGGTGGTGACCGCGCTCAGAACAGCGCGGACGCGAGCGCCCGTCGACCGGTGAGCACCCGCTCGTCGTCGTTGCCGACGGCCGCGAAGAGGCCCAGCAGGTGGTCGCGCGCCTTCGTGCGGTCGTCGCCGGCGGTGCGGCGTACGACATCGACCAGACGCGCGAACGCGTCGTCGACGTGGCCACCCAGCATGTCGAGGTCGGCCACCAGGGTCTGCGCCTCGATGTCGTCGGGGTCGGCGGCCGCCGCGGCCCGCGCCTGGTTGAGGTCGACGCCCTGCGTGCGCAGGAGGACCTTCGCCATCGCCAGTCCGGCGACCGCCTCGGCGTCGGCGGGGTTGGCGTCGACGAGCTTCTGGTACTCCGCTACGGCGGTCTCGATGTCACCCGCGCCCAGGGCGTCCTGGGCGGGCGCGTAGCGCGGGTCGACCGGCGGCTCGGCGTCGTCGCCCACGACCTCCTCGGTCGCGGCCTGACGCGGCTGGTGGCGACCCGTGATGCCCTGCGTGGTGAGCTGCTGCACCACGGTGGTGAGCGCGGTGCGCAGCTCCGCGATCGGCAGGGCGTCCTGGAACAGCGGCATCGGCCGACCGTCGATCACGGCCATCACGATCGGGATCGACGGGATCTGCATCGCCTGGGCGATCTGCGGCGCGGCGTCGATGTCGACGAGGCCGACCAGGAACCGGCCCTCGAACTCACCCGACAGCGACTCGAGGTCGTCGGCGAGCTGGCCGCTCTCGGGCATCCGGGTGCGGGAGTAGAACGCCAGCAGGACCGGCGCCGACATCGAGCTCTCGACGACCTGCTGGAAGTTCTGCTCGGTCACGGGCACGGCGTACGCCGACCCGCCGGCGGGTCCTGCGGGGGCGCCGGCGGGCGCTCCGGCCGGCGCGGCCGGAGCCGCGGGGCGCTTGAGTGCCGACAGGTCGATGGCACCGGGACGGGAGAACGGTTGCTGCGTCATGACGCCATCATCCCCAATGACCCGGCCGCCCTCCCATCCGGTGCGCCCTTTCCGCTCAGATCGGGGTCCGAGGTGTCGATGGACGACTCATGCAGGGCAACAGCGCCGCGCGCGCCATCTCGAGTGCCCGCGGAGCCGACCTCCGGCGCCTGTGCATGTGGGCGCTGACGTTCTGCGCCGCCGGCATGCTCGGCGTGGCGACCGTCGTGGACGGCCGGTTCGCCATGGTGTGGCCCGTCGCAGGCGTGGGCGTGCTCTGGCTGGCCAGTGGCTCTCTCCGGACCAGGAGCCGGGACACGGCCGTCATGCTCACCGTGGTCGCGACCTACTCCCTGGCCGCGCCCCCTCCCTGGCTGCTCGCCTTCGTCTCCAGCGGGCTCTCCACCCTTGTGCAGGCGTTCATCGTCATCACGCTCCTGAGGCGGATGGCCGTCGACCTGCAGGGCATGGGTGGCAGCCGCTCGTTCGACCGGGTGCGCGACCTGGGTGCCCTGCTGCTCGCTGCGGCCATCGCCGGTGTGGTCGGCGCCGTCGTGCAGAACCTCACCCAGGTCGTCGTCACCCAGGACGCGACGTGGATCGTGCTGCTGCTGCGCGCCTGCCGCAACGTGGTTGCCCTGGTGGTCGTCGTCGCCACCGGACTGCTGGTGCTGCCGCACATCACCTCGGCCCTGCAGCAGCGCAGCCCGTGGTCGGCGCTGCGCGGTGAGCTGACGTCGCACAGCGACCTTCGCGGTCTCGAGACGGCTGGCCTCTGGATGACCACCGCAGCGCTGTGCACGGTGTGCTTCGTCCTGAACCCCGACGTCCCGATCGCGTTCGCCCTGCTGGTGGTGACGGTGTGGGCCGGCTTGCGCTACTCCCCCGCGATCGTCGCCGTCCACGGCCTCGTGGTCGGCGCCGTCACCATCTTCTTCACCCTGAACGGACACGGTGTCTTCGGCACGATCGACGACATCGCCACCCGGGTGGTGATGGCCCAGGCGTTCGTGCTGGCGATCACGGTGACCGGCCTGGCTCTCGCACTTTCGCACGCCGAGCTGAACCGGGCCCGAGAGGTCGACTCGGCCCGGGCCCGCGAGCTGTCGTTGCTCGTGTCCCACCTCCACGAGGGGCTGGCGGTGGTCGACGAGGGCGGGCGGCTGCTCCTGCAGAACCCGGCGGTCGACGCGGTGACCGGGATGGCGGTGCAGAACGACGCGCACCTCCGCCCGGTCGCGGAGTACGGCTACCACAAGCCGGACGGGACGCCGCTCGGCGAGGACGACCTGCCCCACCTGCGCGCACTCCGCGGTCAGCCGGTACGTGACGAGGTCGTGCACGTACGGCGCGATGCGGAACCCGAGCGGGTGCTGGAGTGGAGTGCCACCCGGTTGCCCGTCCTGCATCCGTCCGAGACCCCGCGCGCGGTGGTCACGATGCGCGACATCACCCTCCAGCAGCAGCAGCACGATGCGCTGGCGGCATTCACCGGCGTGGTCGCCCACGACCTGAAGAGCCCGCTGACCGTGGTGCAGGGCTGGACCGAGACCCTCCAGGAGAGCCTGGACGACGCGGGCGTCGTGGACCGCGCCACCGCGACCCCGATGCTGCGTCGGATCGCCGGTGCGAGCGCCCACATGCGTGAGTTCATCGGCTCCCTGCTGGCCTACACGGTGGCGCGCGACCAGAGCCTCCAACCGGAGGTCATCGACCTCGACCGGCTGGTCAGGGCCTCGGCCGAGCTGCGGATCGACGCGACCACCGATGGTGCGCCGCCGTGCATCGACGTGCGGGCCGACGACGTCGTGTGGGCCGACCCCCTGCTCCTGCGGCAGGTCGTGGACAACCTCATCGGGAACGCCGTGAAGTACGTCGCGCCGGGCGTCGTGCCTCACGTCGCGGTGCGCAGCACCCGACTCCCGGACGGCACCGTGCAGGTCACGGTCAGCGACAACGGGATCGGGATCCCCGCCTCGCAGCGAGCCCTGGTTTTCGAGACGTTCCACCGCGTGCAGCAAGACGCGTACCGCGGCACGGGACTGGGGTTGGCGATCTGCAAGCGCACCGTCGAGCGGCACGGCGGCACCATCCGGGTCACCGAAGGCCCCGGCGGCCGCGGCAGCGCCTTCGTCCTGACCCTCCCCGGCGCGCGCCAGGCATGCGCCGACACCGCGCCGATCCCGGTCCTGGTCGGCTGACCCTCCACTTCCCGCGTCAGCCGAGGGCGGCGCCGACCACCTCACGCGCCTCCGCCTGCACCTGGGCGAGGTGCTCGGGCCCGCGGAACGACTCGGCGTAGATCTTGTAGACGTCCTCGGTCCCCGAGGGCCGCGCGGCGAACCACGCGCTCTCGGTGGTGACCTTGAGACCGCCGATGCCGGCGCCGTTGCCGGGCGCCTCGGTGAGCTTCGCGGTGATCTCCTCCCCGGCCAGCGACGTGGCCGCCACGTCGTCGGGCGACAGCGCGGCGAGCTTGGCCTTCTGCGCCCGGTCAGCAGGGGCGTCCACCCTCGCGTACGCCGGGTCGCCGTGCTGGGCCACCAGGTCGGCGTAGTGCTGCGACGGGCTCCGGCCAGTCCGCGCGAGGATCTCCGAGGCCAGCAGCGCCAAGATGATGCCGTCCTTGTCGGTCGTCCACGTGGTGCCGTCGGTCCGCAGGAAGGATGCTCCGGCCGACTCCTCACCGCCGAAGCCGAA
The DNA here is from genome assembly GCA_963807335.1 of uncultured Actinomycetota bacterium. Taxonomy (GTDB): domain Bacteria; phylum Actinomycetota; class Actinomycetes; order Propionibacteriales; family Nocardioidaceae; genus Nocardioides. Next base: position 201,608 of record CAWEBT010000005.1, on the reverse strand, counting down.
CGAGCCGTCGATCAGGCCGGGCACGAACCACTTGAAGCCGACGGGCACCTCCACCATCGGCCGGCCGAGCGACGACGCGACCCGGTCGATCATCGACGACGAGACGAGCGTCTTGCCGATCCGTGCGCTGTCCGGCCAGCCCGGCCGCGCACCGCCGAAGAGGTAGCCGATCGCGACCGCGAGGTAGTGGTTGGGGTTCATCAGGCCGGCGTCCGGAGTGACGATGCCGTGCCGGTCGGCGTCCGCGTCGTTGCCGGTGGCGATGTCGAAGCCCGCTCCGCCCTCCATGAGCCCGACCAGGGAGGCCATCGCCGACGGCGAGGAGCAGTCCATCCGGATCTTCTCGTCCCAGTCGAGCGTCATGAACCGCCACGTGGGGTCGACCAGCGGGTTCACCACGGTCAGGTCGAGGCCGTGCCGCTCGCCGATCTCTCCCCAGTAGTGCACCGCCGCCCCACCCAGCGGGTCGGCGCCGATCCGGACGCCCGCCTCCTTGATGGCCGCGAGGTCGACGACGGCGGGCAGGTCGTCGACGTAGGTCCCCAGGAAGTCGTACGCCGAGCAGGCTGCGCGGGCGCGGGTGAAGGGTGTGCGCCGCACCTCGGCCAGACCGGCCCGGATCAGCGCGTTGGCCCGGGCGGCGATCACCGAGGTCGCGTCGGTGTCGGCCGGGCCGCCGTGCGGAGGGTTGTACTTGAAGCCCCCGTCGGACGGTGGGTTGTGGGAGGGCGTGACCACGATCCCGTCCGCCAGGCCCGGGCCGGACCTCCGGCCGGCGTTGGCCCGCAGGATCGCGTGCGACACCGCCGGTGTGGGGGTGTAGCCGTCGGCGGCGTCGACCAGCACCGTCACGTCGTTGGCGACCAGCACCTCGATCGCCGACGCCCACGCGGGTTCGGAGAGCCCGTGCGTGTCGCGGCCGATGAACAGCGGGCCGTCGTACCCCTGCTCACGCCGGTAGTCGCAGATCGCCTGGGTGGTGGCCACGATGTGCGCCTCGTTGAACGAGGTCCTCAGGCTGGTGCCGCGGTGACCGCTGGTGCCGAAGGCGACCTGTTGGTCGACGTCGTCGGGGTCGGGCACGCCCGTGTAGTAGGCCGTCACCAGGTGCGCGACGTCGATGAGGTCGGATGGCTGGGCCGGCGTGCCGGCGCGTTCGTTGCTCACCCCGTGAAACTACCGAGGAGCCACGGCCATCGGCTAGTGCCTGAGGTCAGAAGCGGGCAGGCTCGCGGTACTCGCCCCACTCGGCGCGCAGCGCGTCGCAGATCTCGCCCAGCGTGGCCTCGACGCGGCAGGCCTCGAGCATCGCCTCGATCATGTTGTCGTCGGTGCGGCCCACCTCGACCATCCGGGTCAGCGCCGCAGCCACGGCAGCGTCGTCGCGGGCGGCCTTGCGCTCAGCCAGCAGGCGCACCTGCTCGACCTCGACCTCGTGGCTGACGCGGAGGATCTCGAGGTCGTGGGTGACCGACTCGTGGTGGCAGTTGACGCCGACGATCCGCTTGTCGTTCTTCTCCAGCGCGACCTGGTACTGGAAGGCGGCCTCGGCGATCTCGGACATGAACCAGCCGTCCTCGATGCCGCGCAGCAGCCCCTTGGTCATCGGGTTCTCGGCGCCGCGCGACGCGGTCGCCAGCGCCTCGGTGTCGGCGTGGGTGAGCGTGGACCCGCCCATCGACAGGATCTTGTCGAAGATCGCGTTGGCCTCGGCCTCGATCTTGTCGGTCAGCGCCTCGACGTACCAGCTGCCACCGAGCGGGTCGGCGACGTTGGCGACGCCGGTCTCCTCCATGATCACCTGCTGGGTGCGCAGCGCGATCTCGGCGGCCTGCTCGCTGGGCAGGGCGAGGGTCTCGTCGAGGGCGTTGGTGTGCAGGGAGTTGGTGCCGCCGAGGACCGCCGAGAGGGCCTCGATGCCGGTGCGTACGACGTTGTTGTAGGGCTGCTGGGCGGTGAGGGAGACCCCGGCGGTCTGGGTGTGGAAGCGCAGCCACTGCGCCTTCTCGGTCTCGGCGCCGTAGACGTCGCGCAACCATCGGGCCCAGATGCGGCGGGCCGCACGGAACTTGGCGATCTCCTCGAAGAAGTCGACGTGGGCGTCGAAGAAGAACGACAGGCCGGGCGCGAAGACGTCGACGTCCAGGCCGCGCGACAGCCCCAGCTCGACGTAGCCGAAGCCGTCGGCGAGGGTGAACGCGAGCTCCTGCGCGGCCGTCGAGCCGGCTTCGCGGATGTGGTAGCCGGAGACGGAGAGCGGCTTGTAGGCAGGCGCCTTCTCGACGCAGTACTCCATCAGGTCGCCGATCAGGCGCAGGTGCGGCTCGGCGCCGAAGATCCACTCCTTCTGGGCGATGTACTCCTTGAAGATGTCGGTCTGCAGCGTGCCGTTGAGCACGCTGGTGTCGACGCCCGCGCGCTCGGCGGCCACGATCATCATGCAGAACACCGGCACCGCGGGGCCGCTGATCGTCATCGACGTGGTGACCTGACCGAGGTCGATGCCCTCGAAGAGGGTCTCCATGTCGGCCGCGGAGTCGATGGCCACGCCGCAGTGCCCGACCTCGCCGAGCGCCTTCGGGTCGTCGGAGTCGCGGCCCATCAGGGTCGGCATGTCGAAGGCGACCGAGAGTCCGCCGCCACCCCGGCCGAGGATCATCTTGTAGCGCTCGTTGGTCTGCTGCGCGTTGCCGAAGCCGGCGAACTGCCGGATCGTCCACGTGCGACCGCGGTAGCCGGTCGGGTAGAGCCCCCGCGTGAACGGGAACTCGCCTGGCCACTCGGACTCGTCGGTGCCGTAGGCGGGCTCCACCTCCATGCCCGAGAGGGTGCTGAAGTCGACGTCACGCACCCGACCCGAGTCGACCGATCCGTCGTAGCGCTTCTGCCAGCGCTCGCGCGCCGTCGGGTCCTGCGGGTTGTCGGTGGCCATGGGTCGAATACTAGGACGTCCTAGTAATTTGCGCGAACCTGTCGGGAACGGCCGGTCAGAAGTCCCCGGCCGCCCGGCGTACGGGCGTCAGGAGGCTGGAGACCTCTGCGAGCTGGTCGTCGTCGAGGGCACCGAGCCCGAAGTCGGCGGCCGTCAGGTCGGCGGTCGCGGCCTCCACCAGTGCCCGACCGGCGTCGGTGATCTCGGCGAGGACCGCACGTGCGTCCTGCGGATGCCTGCGCCGTACGACGAGACCAGCCTCCTCCAGGCGCCGCACGATCGACGTGACCGACGTCGGGTGCACCTGCAGCCGCTCCCCCATCTTGCCGAGCGGCAGGGAGCCGCGAGACGAGAACGTGAGCAGCACCAGCGCCTCGTAGCGCGCGAACGTGAGGCCGTGCGGCTTCAACAGGGCGTCGAGCCGCCCGATCACCAGCTGCTGCACCCGCATCAGTGAGGTGACCGCGTGCATCGCCCGCACGCCGTCCCAGCGCAGGCCCCACTGGCGTGCGGCCTCGTCGATCGGGTCGAAGTCGAGCGTCATCGGCTCAATTGACGGCTCGGGGGCCGCGCAGGCCGGCTCGCTGCACCACCCGCTGGATGGCGAGGTCGCGCACGTCGGGCCGCCCCACGAACCGGATGTCGCGCAGCCCCTGCTCCTGGGCGGCGGACTCGAAGACGAAGTGTCCGTAGCCGAGGATCCGACCGATCAGCGGCTTGGCGACGGTGATGTCCAAGATCCGCGACAGCGGCATGGTGGCCAGCTGCCGCGAGAGCACTCCGTGCACCCGGAAGACCCGCATGTTGGTGATCACGAAGACGTCCATCTTCGCGTGCAGGGCCAGCCAGCCGGCGTGCGCGGCGATGCCGCCGGACAGCAGCAGCGGGAACCAGGCCAGGTCCAGGTCGACGAACGGGAACGCCACCAGCAGCACCGCCGCCAGCAACGTCTCGAGGGCCGGCCGGACATAGGCCACCGGATGCTTGCGCACCTCGTCGACGACGACCTCGCCCTCCTCACGCAGGAGGTGGCGACGGATGTCCGGCTCGGTCACGGACGTCATCAGGCCCATCAGGGACTCAGAGCGCGTCCACGAAGTCGATGATCGCCCGGAATAGGCTCTGTGCGAGGTCCCAGGTCTTGTCGGCGCCGTCTCCGGCAGCCACGGCGAGCCCGTTGGGATCGGTGAACATCCAGAAGCCGAGGAACACCACGACCAGGACCAGGAGCACCTTCTTGACGTTGATGGGCTGACTCCGTTCGTTGGCGGGTGGCGGGTGTCCGCCGCGCCCGAAGTCGATACCGGACGCGCACAGGTCGCCACATTGGTACCACCGGAGCCGGGTGTGCGCGGGGAGGCGCGCCCTTCGGCATTCGCCGGACAGCGGCACCCGCCTCGTGCGACGCTGGACGAGTGACTCGTGCGGGACCTCTTCGGACGTCGTCCACCGTGGGTGGGCTGCTCTTCTGCCTGCTTCTCGGCACGTCCGCGGGCACGCCCGCGGTGGCCAAGGTCGCCGACATCATCCCTCCGGACACCGCCATCACCATGGGTCCCGGTCCTGCGTTCACGCCGGGCGCGGTCTTCTTCGAGTTCATCAGCAGCGAGCCGGGCACGTTCTTGTGCGCCATGGACGCCAACGTCAGGACTCCCTGCGAGACGCCGTACGCCACCACGGTCACCGCGCTGGGAGCGCACATCTTCTCCGTCGCCGCCGTCGACACGGCCGGCAACACCGACCCGTTGCCGTCGACGTACGGATTCACGATCGTCGCGCCGGTCGCGACCACACCGATGGTCAGGGCGTCAGCGGTCTCCGGAGGGGACAGGCTGCGCGTCGACGTGGATCCCGACTGGGCGTTCGGCAACTACGCGCTGAGGGTCCAGCAGCGCAGGTCGGGATCGTGGCGGACCGTCCACCGGTCGCACACCCGCGGCCACCGGGACGCGCGCACGATCAAGCTGCGCGCGGGCACCTACCGCGTGCTGACCGCCGCCGACAACTCGCTGGCCGGCGGCGTGAGTCCCACGGTCCGGCTCAGGCGCTGATCGCGTCGACGAGCTCGTCGGCTGCCGAGTAGGGGTCGGTCAGCCCCTCGGCCACCGAGGCGGCCAGGCCGTCGAGCGACGCGTGGCCGTGCAGGTCGCCCCAGCGGGCCCGCAGGGAGGTCATCGCGATCGCCTCGATCTCGTCGCGGGCCCGACGAGCCCGGCGCACCTCGAGCTGACCTGACTCGATCAGCCAGGCGCGGTGCCGGTCGATCTCGGCGACGACCTCGTCGACGCCCTCGCTACGGGACGCGATCGTCTTCACGATCGGCGGCGTCCACCAGCCGTCGGGTCTCTCGCCGAGGGCAAGCATCGAGCGCAGGTCTCGGCGCACCTGGTCGGCTCCGTCCCGGTCGGCCTTGTTGACGACGTACAGGTCGCCGATCTCGAGGATGCCTGCCTTGGCCGCCTGGATGCCGTCGCCCATGCCCGGCGCCATCAGCACCAGCGTGGTGTCGGCGAGCCCGGCGATCTCGACCTCGCTCTGGCCCACGCCCACCGTCTCGATCAGCACGACGTCACAGCCCGCCGCGTCGAGCACCCGCAGCGCCTGAGGAGTCGTCCACGCCAGACCGCCGAGGTGGCCTCGTGACGCCATCGAACGGATGTAGACGTCACGGTCGGTCGCGTGGTCCTGCATCCGCACCCGGTCGCCGAGCAGCGCGCCGCCGGAGAACGGGGACGACGGGTCGACCGCCAGCACTCCGACGCGCTTGCCGGCCTTGCGGAGCTCGGTGACGAGGGCGTTGGTGGAGGTCGACTTGCCGACCCCGGGCGAGCCGGTGATGCCGACGATCTGGGCGTGCCCGGTGTGCGGCGCCAAAGCCGTCATCACCTCGCGCAGCAGGGGCGACGCGTCCTCGACCAGCGAGATGAGCCGGGCCACCGAACGCGCGTCACCCTCTCGGGCGCGCGCGACGAGGTCCGGGACCGACGCCGTCGATCGGCGCCGGCTCCCTCCTGCCTGGACCGGGACCGACTCGGCCGTCACGCCTGCGGGACGCGGATGATCAGCGCATCGCCCTGACCGCCGCCGCCGCACAGGGCGGCTGCTCCGACGCCACCGCCGCGACGCTGGAGCTCGAGGGCGAGGTGCAGCACGATGCGGGCGCCGGACATGCCGACCGGGTGACCGAGGGCGATCGCGCCGCCGTTGACGTTGACCTTGTCCTCGGAGACGCCGAGCTGGCGGGACGACTCGATGCCGACCGCGGCGAACGCCTCGTTCAGCTCGAAGAGGTCGATGTCGGCGACGTCGATCCCCTCCTTCTCCGCGGCCTTGATCACCGCGCGGGCCGGTTGCAGCTGCAGCGTGGAGTCGGGGCCGGCCACCTGGCCGGAGGCACCGATCTCGGCCAGCCAGGTCAGGCCGAGCTCCTCGGCCTTGGCCTTGCTCATCACGACCACGGCGCACGCGCCGTCGGAGATCTGCGACGCGGAGCCGGCCGTGATGGTGCCGTCCTTGCTGAAGGCCGGGCGCAACTTGCCGAGCGACTCGGCCGTGGTGTCGCCGCGGATGCCCTCGTCCTGGGAGACGACCACCGGGTCGCCCTTGCGCTGCGGGATCTCGACCGGCACGACCTCGTCGTCGAAGACGCCGTTCTTCCACGCGGCCGCGGCGCGCTGGTGCGACTGGGCGGCGAACTCGTCCTGCTCCTCGCGGGTCAGGCTGGCGCCCGCGGAGTTGCACGTCTCGGTCAGGCCGCCCATCGGCTGGGTGGTGAACTGGTCGTAGAGGGCGTCGTAGGCCATCGAGTCGACCAGCGCCGTGTCGCCGTACTTGAACCCCTCGCGGGACTTCGGCAGCAGGTGCGGAGCCTGGGTCATCGACTCCATGCCGCCCGCCACGATGATGTCGTGCTCTCCGGCCCGGATCAGCTGGTCGGCCAGGGCGATCGCGTTGATCCCGGACAGGCACACCTTGTTGATCGTGATGGACGGGATGTTCATCGGGATCCCGCCCTTGACGGCCGCCTGGCGTGCGGTGATCTGGCCGGCTCCGGCCTGGATCACGTGGCCCATGATCACGTAGTCGACCTGGTCGCCCGCGACGCCGGCCTTGTCGAGCGCGCCCTTGATGGCGACGCCGCCCAGGTCAGCGGCCGACTGGTCCTTCAGGCCGCCGAGCAGGCGGCCGATGGGGGTGCGCGCCCCCGCGACGATGACGGATCCGGTGCTGCCTGACATGCGATGCCTCCGTGGAAGTTCGGGTGTTGCTCTCGACGATACCCACCGACGGCGCACCTGCGGGAGGGTGCCCGGGCGGCACGAGCTGTCTCACATGTCACACCCCGCTCGCGCCCGGACCGGCTGGCGTACGACGATGTCCGGCATGACCGCACCCCTGCCCCCGCACGACGCCTCGGGCCTCGAGTCCGTGCAGCACCTGTTCACCGCGATCGACCACGTCGGCATCGCCGTGGCCGACCTCGACGAGGCGATGGCCTTCTACCGTGACGTCTACGGCATGACGGTCCTGCACGAGGAGACCAACGAGGAACAGGGCGTGCGCGAGGCCATGGTGGGCGTCGGCGAAACCGGGTCGTGCATCCAGCTGCTCGCGCCGCTCTCCCCCGGGTCGACGATCGCCAGGTTCATCGACCGCTCCGGCCCGGGCCTGCAGCAGCTCGCCTTCCGGGTCGACGACGTCGAGCAGGTCGCGACGATCCTGCGCGAGCGCGGCCTGCGGCTCCTGTACGACGAGGCGAAGCGCGGCACCTCCGACAGCCGGGTCAACTTCATCCACCCCAAGGACGCCGGCGGCGTGCTGGTCGAGCTCGTCCAGCCGGCTGGCGGCCACTGACCCGGGCGGCCCAGACTTAGTGGGCCAGAGTCAGGGCACCAGAGTCAGGGCACCAGAGTCAGGGCACCAGGTAGTCCACCAGGTAGTCGCTGTCGCGTGCGTCGGTGATCAGCATGTGTCCCGGCGCGTGCGCGATCGCCAACGACGGGCGGGACTCCATCACCGCGGCCTGCGGGGTGACGCCGCAGGCCCAGAAGACCGGGACGTCGCCGTCAGCGAGCTCGACCGGGTCGCCGAAGTCCGGCCGGTCCAGGTCGGTGATGCCGAGCGCCGACGGGTCTCCCACGTGCACCGGTGCGCCGTGCACCGCCGGGTAGCGCGAGGTGATCCGGACGGCGTCCGTCACCCGGCCCGCAGGCACCGGACGCATCGAGACGACCAGGGGGCCGGAGATCGAGCCGGCCGGGCGGCAGCGTCGGTCGGTGGTGTACATCGGCACGTTCACGCCCTGCTCGACGTGGCGCACCGGCACGCCGCCCTCGGCGAGCGCGGCCTCGAACGTGAAGCTGCAGCCGATCAGGAACGACACCAGGTCGTCGCGCCACCAGGGGGTGACGTCGGTCGTCTCCTCGGCGAGCTCGCCGTCGACGTACACGCGGTAGGCGGGCAGGTCCGTGCGGACGTCGCCCGCCAGCAGCGGTCCCGACACCTGGCCTGCCTCGAGCACGTCCAGGACCGGGCACGGCCGGGGGTTGCGCTGGGCGAAGACCAGGAAGTCCAGGGCCAGCTCCTGCGGGAGCACGATCAGGTTGGCCTGGGTCCAGCCGCGGCTCCAGCCCGCCGTCGGGGTGACGAGCCCGTCCCGGAACAGGCGCCTGGCCGCGGCCGGGCCGAGCCCGGAAGGACTGGTCGCGTCGTCGCTCACGGAGCCTCCACCCACCGGAACCGCACCGGCTCCCCCGGGCGCAGCTGGGCCGCCCGGTCGACGTCGGCGTCGAGGACCACCGCCACCACCGGGTAGCCCCCGGTGACCGGGTGGTCGGCCAGGAACAGAACCGGCTCACCGCTCGGGGGCACCTGTACGGCGCCGCGCCAGGCTCCCTCGCTCGGCAGCTGTTCGTCGCGTGCCGGTGCCAGGTCATGGCCACCCAGCCGCATGCCGATGCGGTTGCTGCGGTCGGTGACCTCCCACGTGGTCGTCGCCAGCGCGTCCACGTCGCGCACCCAGGCGTCCCGAGGACCGCGCACGGCGCGCAGCACGGCGGCGCCGGCGAGGTCAGGGACCGGGACGGCGTCGACGGACGGGAAGCGCGCCGCGGCGCCACCCACGGGCAGTACGTCGCCCTCGGACAGCGGGGCCGGGCCGAGGCCGGAGAGCAGGTCGCTCGAACGCGAGCCGAGGACCTCGTCGGTCGCGATCCCGCCGCGCACGGCAAGGTACGAGCGCAGCCCCGATGTCGGCCGGCCCAGCTCCACCCGACTGCCCGGCTCCGCGAAGAAGACACCGTGCGATCCGACGTCGCGCCCGTCGACGCCCACCGGGCAGGGCGCGCCGGTGACGCAGAACCACAGCCCCTCGTCGAGGACCTCGATCTCCAGGCCGCCGAAGGTGACCTCGACGGCCGCCGCCTGCTCGTCGTTGACGAGCGCCCGGTTGGCCAGCCGCAGGGCACCGCGGTCGGCGGCCCCCGACCGACCGACGCCCACGCCCGACAGCCCGCGCCGGCCGAGGTCCTGCACCAGGCAGAGCGGCCCGACGGCGAGCACGCGCAGCGCCCGGCTCACGACGTGGCCCGCACGAAGCACACGCGCACACCCGGCGAGAGCAGGGCCGGCGGATCGCGCTCGAGGTCCCACAGCCTCACGTCGGTGTGGCCGATCAGCTGCCACCCGCCGGGCGAGGTACGCGGGTAGATCCCGGAGTACTCCCCGGCCAGGCCGACGGAGCCGGGCGGCACCTCCGTCCGCGACTGCGCCCGCCGCGGCACGTGCAGCCGGTCGTCCTCGCCGAGCAGGTAGCCGAAGCCGGGCGCGAACCCACCGAAGGCGACGCGCCAGGTCTGGCCGGTGTGGGCGGCCACGACCTCCTCCTCGGACAGGCCGGTCAGCCTGGCCACGTCGGCGAGGTCCGTTCCGTCGTAGGTCACCGGGATCTCCACGGCCGGAGCCTCCTCGAGGCCGGCCGGGTCGCGCTTCAGGGAGACGCCGAGCAGGACCTGCCGGAGGTCGCCGACCGCTGCGTCGTCACCGGCCACGACCAGCACCGTGCGGGCCGCCGGCACGATCTCGCCCACGGCAGCGTCGGGTCGGGACCTGAGCGCTGCGGCGTACGAGAGGGCAGCCTCGGTGGAGTCGAGCTCGACCAGGAGCGCGCGGTCACCGTACGGCAGCAGCTCGAACGGCCGGGCACTCACGCGAAGGCCGCCAGCTCCACGCCCTGCGCCCGCAGCGCGTCGCGGACCGCGGTGGCCATCGCGACCGCACCGGGGCTGTCGCCGTGGACGCACACGGAGTCGGCCTCGATCCGCACGGTCGAGCCGTCGACGGCGATCAGCGTGCCCTCGGTGACCAGCCGCACCACGCGAGCGGCCACCTCGCCGGGGTCCGACAGGAGCGCACCCGGCTCGCTGCGCGGGACGAGGGTGCCCTCGGGGGTGTAGCCACGGTCGGCGAAGGCCTCCCTGACGGTGCGCAGCCCGGCGGCCTCGCCCGCCGCCAGCAGCTTCGAGCCCGGCAGCCCGAGCAGCGGCAGGGACGCGTCGTACGCGGCGATCGCGTCGACCACGGCCCGGGCCTGGCCCTCGTGGTGGACCGTGGCGTTGTAGAGCGCCCCGTGCGGCTTCACGTACGCGACGCGCGTGCCCGCGACGCGGGCGAGGGCCTCCAGCGCGCCGATCTGGTACGTCACGTCGTCGGCCAGCTCACCGGCGTCGTAGTCGATGAAGCGCCGCCCGAACCCGCCGAGGTCGCGGTAGCCCACCTGGGCCCCCACCACCACCCCGTTGCGAGCTGCGGTCTCGCAGCAGACGCGCAGCGTCGAGGCATCACCGGCGTGGAACCCGCAGGCCACGTTGGCGCTCGTGACGACCCGGAGGACCTGCTCGTCGTCGCCGAGCTGCCAGCGGCCGAAGGACTCCCCGACGTCGCTGTTGAGGTCGACGTGGCCGGCCGGGCTCACAGGTCACCCAGCAGCAACAGGGCGTTGTAGCCGAGGAAGAGCGTCAGCAGCCAGGCCACCACGCCGACACCCAGGAGCCAGCCCGGATAGCGGTAGCCGTGGAGCAGGTCTCGGCGGCGCCAGGCCACCCAGAGCAGCACGCCGAAGCCGATCGGCAGGATCAGTCCGTTGAAGGTGCCGGCGAAGATCAGCAGCTGCGTCGGTGCCTGCTCGATGGCGACGTAGACGACGGCGCAGAAGACGATGAAGGCGACCGTGAGCAGGCTGCGGGTGCGCTCGGGGGTCTTCGAGGTGGTCAGGAACGACACGGAGGTGTACGCCGCCCCGATCACCGAGGTCAGTGCCGCCGACCAGAGGATCAGCCCGAACACGCGCAGGCCGGTCTCGCCGGCAGCCGCGCGGAAGGCCGCCCCCGCCGGACCGCCCGTGGCGTCCGTCGCCAGCACGGCGCCACCCGTGGCCACGCCGAGGATCGCCAGGAACAGCAGCACCCGCATCAGGCCGGTGACCAGGATGGAGACCACCGAGCTGCGGGCGATGGCGCTGACATGGTCCGGGCCGGACAGCCCGGAGTCCAGGAGCCGGTGCGCGCCCGCGTAGGTGATGTAGCCGCCGACGGTGCCGCCGATGATCGTCGTGGTCGCGACGAAGTCGAACTTCTCGGGTCGCACCGCGTTCATCAGGGCCGAGCCCACCGGCGGCGAGGACGTGACCGCGATGGCCAGGGTCGCCACGATCATCAGCAGCCCGAGGAGCACCACGATGCGGTCCAGCGCCACCCCGGCGCGGCGGCTCAGGAAGATCCCCACCGCGATCGCAGCCGAGATGGCACCACCAAGGCGCGGGTCGATGCCGAGCATCGCGTTGGCGCCGAGTCCGGCCCCGGCGGTGTTGCCGATGTTGAAGACCAGGCCGCCCACGAACACCAGGGCGGCGAGGGTGTAGCCCACCCCCGGCAGCACGGCGTTGCCGAGCTCGTGCGCCCGGAGCCCGGAGACGCCGATCACCCGCCAGACGTTCATCTGCACCGCCACGTCCACCACGATCGAGATGAGGATCGCGCAGGCGAAGGCGGCCCCCAGGCTGATCGTGTAGTTGGCCGTCTGGGTGATGAACCCGGGGCCGATGGCGCTGGTGGCCATCAAGAAGACGGCACCCATCACGGCCGTCCGGCTCAGGCCTGAGGCCCCCACCGGTACGCCGTCGACGGTGCTCCCCGCGGAGCGCGAGCCCGAGCCGTCGCTGTCATCTGTGTTCTGGGTCATACGCCGACCGTAGGGATTGTTCAACAATTCTTCAAGACTTCGATTCAACTCATTCGACTACCCTTCTCCCGTGAGCACCATCGACCCCGCCCGTCCCAGCAGGGGTCCCAGCAACGGCGACGGCGGTGCCGACAGCAGCGGCGATCTCGACCGGGTCGTCGACCGGGTGCTGGCCGCCCGCCGTCAGCGTCGGACGGTGATGAGCACGTCGGCCGACCGCGCCGCCCGCGTGGTGCGCGAGCAGGTGGTCGAGGGCCACCTGCGCTCGGGCACCCGGCTCCCCGAGGAGCGCCTCGCCACGGCTCTCGGGGTCTCCCGCAACACGTTGCGCGAGGCCCTGAACCAGCTCGTCGCGGAGCGCATCTTGGTCCGCGAGCCCAACCGTGGCGTCGTGGTGACCACCCCGGACGTCGAGGACGTCCGCGACCTCTACCGCGTCCGCCGGCTGGTCGAGCCGGCCGCGCTGGAGCACGGCACCGGCCACACCCTCGAGCGGGTCGCAGCGGTCGGCGCCGCCGTGACCGAGGGCCGGGACGCCGCCGACCGCGACGACTGGGACGCCGTGGCGTCGGCCAACCAGCACTTCCACCGCGCGGTGGTGGCGCTGGCGGGCAGCCCCCGCCTCGACGCGCAGATGGACCTGCTCCTGGCCGAGATGCGGCTGGTCTTCAACCTGATGCACGACCCCGAGCGCTTCCACCGCCCCTACCTCGACGAGAACTCCGTGATCGCCGGCCTCCTCGACGCAGGCGACCGCGCGTCGGCGGCCACGCGGCTGGCCGGCTACCTCACCTCGGCCGAGGGCCAGCTGGTGGAGGCGCTGCGCGACCACGGCTGACGCCGAATGGGTCACACTCGGGTGACATCGCCATTACCCGTCGGTACATTCCGTGCACCCGAGCACCGAGCCCCGAGCCCCAGGAGCCAGCCAGTGCAGAACATCCTCGACGCGATCCTCGCCGGAGACACCGCTGCCGACGATCTCGCCAACCTCGACCTGCCCGAGTCCTACCGCGCGGTCACGGTGCACAAGGACGAGGCCACCATCTTCGACGGTGTGGCGATCCGCGACCGCGATCCCCGAAAGACGCTGCACGTCGAGGAGGTGCCGCTCCCGGAGCTCGGCCCCGGCGAGGCGCTGGTCGCGGTGATGGCGAGCGCGATCAACTACAACACCGTGTGGACCTCGATCTTCGAGCCGGTCTCGACCTTCGGATTCCTGGAGCGCTACGGCAAGCTCTCGCCCCTCGCCAAGCGGCACGACCTGCCGTACCACGTGGTCGGCTCCGACCTCGCCGGCGTCGTGCTGGCCACCGGCCCGGGCGTCTACTCCTGGGAGGTCGGCGACCAGGTCGTCGCCCACTGCCTGTCGGTCGAGCTGGAGAGCCCCGACGGCCACAACGACACGATGCTCGACCCCGAGCAGCGGATCTGGGGCTTCGAGACCAACTTCGGCGGGCTGGCGGACGTGGCGCTGGTGAAGTCCAACCAGCTGATGCCCAAGGCGGCCCACCTCACCTGGGAGGAGGCGGCCTCACCCGGGCTGGTCAACTCCACGGCGTACCGCCAGCTCGTCAGCCGCAACGGCGCCGGCATGAAGCAGGGCGACAACGTGCTGATCTGGGGCGCGTCCGGCGGGCTCGGCGGCTTCGCCACGCAGTACGCCCTCAACGGCGGCGCCACCCCCGTCTGCGTGGTCTCCAACGAGGAGAAGGCCGGCATCTGCCGGGCGATGGGCGCGGAGCTGATCATCAACAGGTCCGAGGCAGACTTCAGGTTCTGGAAGGACGAGCACACCCAGGACCCCAAGGAGTGGCGTCGGCTCGGCGGGATGATCCGCGAGCTCACCGGCGGCGAGGACGTCGACATCGTCTTCGAGCACCCGGGCCGGGAGACCTTCGGCGCCTCCGTGTACGCCGCCCGCAAGGGCGGCACGATCGTGACGTGCGCCTCGACCAGCGGCTACATGCACCAGTACGACAACCGCTACCTCTGGATGAACCTCAAGACGATAGTGGGCTCGCACTTCGCCAACTACCGCGAGTCGTGGGAGGCCAACCGGTTGATCGCCAAGGGGATGATCCACCCGACCCTCTCGCGGACCTACGCGATGGAGGAGGTCGGCCAGGCCGCGCTCGACGTCCACAAGAACACGCACCAGGGCAAGGTGGGCGTCCTCTGCCTGGCTCCCGAGGAGGGGCTCGGCGTGCGCGATCGGGAGATGCGCGAGAGGCACATCGACCAGATCAACCGCTTCCGCGGCGTCTGACCGCGCCGACCCGCTCCTCCTCACCCCGGTTCGTCGACGAGATGGCTCTCGGCCCGCGAGCCGGGGTGTGTTGTTGGGAACCCATCAGCGACACTGGACCGACAACCGAGGAAACGAGAAGGGTGCGCAACACATGAGCCGCGACGAAGGCCTGTCCATCTTCGACGAGGAGCCCGACGAGGAGTCGGCAGGCGCCGATGCTGAGCCCACCCAGGTGCTGCCCGTGGTGCCCAAGCAGGCTGCCGCCGACAAGGCTGCGCCCGCGAAGGCAGCCACGAAGTCGACCCCCGCGAAGCCCGCGTCCGACCAAGGTGCCGAGCGCACCCGGCAGTCACCGGCCGTGCCCGCCGCCCCTGCAGCCACGACCGAGCCGGCGAAGAGGAGCGCACCGGTGATCCCGCCGCTGCCCGCGCCCCGCCAGGCCACCAGCGCCGCCGCTCCACCCTCCCGCCCGGCCCCGATGTCCGCAGCCGTCCCGGCTGCGCCCTCGCCTGCCCGCGCCGCCAGCGTGCCGACGTTCCCGGCCGTACGCCGCGGTGGCTACGACAAGGACGCCGTCGACAACGCGGTGACCCAGCTGGTCTCGGAGAGGTCCGGCCTGGGCAGCAGCCTGAGCCAGGCCGAGCAGCGGGTGGCGGAGCTCCAGCGCCAGGTCGAGTCGCTCAACGCCCAGCTCGCCGAGAACGAGACGCCGTCCTACGCCGGCCTCGGCGGCCGCGCCGCCTCGATGCTCAAGCTCGCCGAGGACGAGGCCGCCGACGTCCGCGAGGCAGCGCTGCGCGACGCCGACGAGATCCGCTCGCAGGCCACCCGCGACGCCAAGGCCATCCGCGCCGACGCGTCGCGCGAGGCCGAGGACATGCGGCTGGTGCAGCTCAAGGAGCTCGAGGAGACCCGCCACCGCATCACCACTGACGCCGAGCAGGAGCGCGTGCTGGCCAAGAGCGAGGCCGACGACCACCGCGCCTCGGCCCAGAGGGAGGCCGACCAGCTCCGTCTGGCCGCCCAGCAGGAGACCAACGAGCTGCGCACCTCCGCCACCCGCGAGGCCGAGCAGGCACGTGCCGCGGCCGACCGGGAGGTCCAGGAGGCCCGGCGCACGCTCGCGGTCGAGAAGGAGCGGCTGGCTCGCGAGGCCACCGACCACCACTCCAGCGCGACGGCCGAGACGGCCCGCCTGGTGAACGAGGCGGAGCAGCGGGCGACCGCGGCCGAGCAGCGTGCCCGCGAGGCCATCACCCAGGCCACCGCCCACCGCCAGCAGGCCCAGTCCGAGTCCGAGGCCCTGCTGGCTCGGGCCCGCCGCGAGGCCGAGCAGATCGTCGCCACGGCCAAGACCCAGGCCGACTCCGTCGCCTCGAGCGGCACCGCCGAGGCCGAGCGTGAGCTGGCCGGGGTCCGGGCCGAGGTCGACCGGATGACCAAGCGTCGCGACGCCATCGCCGCCCAGCTCGGCGCGCTGCGTGACGTGGTGGCGGGCTTCGCCGAGGACGAGTCCTGACCCCGTCGCCCGGCGCCAAGAAGTCAGCGACCGCCAAGAAGGCTGCCACGAGGCCCCGGCCCGCGGAGCAGGCCGAGCCCACCGGGCTCGGCCTGCCGGGCAAGCCGTTCGAGCGGCACTCGCCGTTCCACGTCGGCTTCTTCTTCGGCGTCGGCGCCCTGCTCGCCTTCTGGCTCGGCACCCAGATCCTGGCCATCGGCTCCACGCTGATCCTGATCGTGGTGGCCCTCTTCCTCGCCGCCGGCCTCAACCCGGCCGTCGAGTGGTTCCAGGCACGCGGCCTCCAGCGGTCCTGGTCGGTCCTGGCCGTCATCACCATCGTGCTGGTCGCGCTGGTCGGCTTCGTGATGGCGATCGTGCCCGTCATCTCCGACCAGATCGCACAGATCACCGACAACGCACCCGGCTGGCTCGACGTCCTGCAGCAGAACAAGCAGGTCCAGCGCCTCGATGACAAGTACGACATCATCGCCACGATCAACGACAAGGTGCAGCAGGGCGACCTGGTCTCGAGCGTCTTCGGCGGCGCCCTCGGCATCGGTCTCAAGGTCGTCTCGACGCTGCTCAACAGCTTCATCGTCGTCGTCTTGACGCTCTACTTCCTGGCCGGCCTCGACGCCACCAAGGGTGCGCTCTACCGCCTCGCCCCCGCGTCGCGTCGCCCGCGCGTCGCCAAGCTCGGCGACCGGGTGATCCAGAGCGTCGGGGGCTACGTGTCCGGGGCGTTCATCGTGGCCATGTTCGCCGGCCTCACCAGCCTGGCCTTCTTGTTCATCGTCGGCCTCGGCAAGTACGCCGTCGCGCTGGCGTTCGTCGTCGCGCTGCTCGACGTCATCCCGATGATCGGCGCCACCATCGGTGCGGTCGTCGTCACCGCCATCGGCTTCGCCACGGACCCGACGATCGGCCTCGCCTGCCTGATCTTCTACGTCGTCTACCAGCAGGTCGAGAACTACCTGATCTATCCCCGGGTGATGTCCCGCTCGGTGGACATCCCCGGCTCGGTCACGGTGATCGCCGCCCTCGTCGGCGCCGGCCTGCTCGGCGTGGTGGGTGCGCTGCTCGCGATCCCGACCGCGGCGGCGGCTCTGATGCTCACGCGCGAGCTCTTCATCCGCCGGCAGGACGCTCGCTGACCAGCACCGTCTCGCGCTCCCCCAGCTTGACGACCACCACACCGACCAGGACCAGCGCTCCGCCGATCAGCTGCACCTGACGCGGCAGCTCGTCGAGCAACAGCCAGGCGAAGACCAGCGCGAAGAGCACCTCGATCAGCGCGACGAACGACGCGAGTCGGGATCCGAGGCGGCGCGACGCCCCGATGCCCGAGACGTAGGCGAGCGCGGCAGTCACGACGCCCAGGCCGAGCAGCGGTAGCCACCAGGCCACCGTTGCCCCGTGGTAGCTCACGGGCTGGGTCGACGCGGCCAGCGGGACGATCCCGACCGCACCTGCCAGCACCAGCGTCACGGCACCGACGCTCAGCCCTCCGGCCGCCAGCACCACTGGCGGCAGGCCGGTGGTCTCGCTGGCGGACAGCACGAAGTAGACGACCGCGCCGGCCATCGCGCCGAGCGCCCACAGCACGCCGACCAGGCTCAGGTCGGCTCCTGACAGCAGGTCGAGGACCAGGACGAGACCGAGTGCAGCCAGCGCCGCACCCGCGAGGGTGAGCCGGCTCGGGCGCTGGGCGTGGCGAAGCCAGAGCCACGCCACGACGGCAGCGGGGGCGGTGTACTCGATGAGCAGGGCGACGCCGACCTGCATGTGGGAGACCGCGTTGAAGTAGGCCAGCTGGCATCCGGCGATCGCCACCACGCCGTACAGCGCGATGACCGAGAGGTTCTGGCGCAGCAGGTGCCAGCGACCACCCAGCAGGACCAGGGCCGGGACCAGCAGCACGATCGCGGCGATCGTGACCCGGACCGCCACGGCCGCGCCCGCGCTCCAGCCCGCATCGAGGAGCCCCCTGGCCAAGCTGCCCGAGAGCCCGAACGACGCAGCCGAGACGACGGCGAGGCTCAGCCCGGCCCCGATGCGAGAGCCGTTCACCGCCACCTTGTCATGAGTCATCGACGTCATGGCACATGACACTAGGTTCCCCTGCTGTAACCTGTCAATATGCTTTTCGCCCATGACACGGAGCAGAGTCTCCAGGCTGCCGTGGTGCTGGCCAACTCCGCCGAGGGAACCGACACCCTGACCACGCTGGCCGAGCTGGACGCGTTCTACGCCCGCTTCGAGTACACCGGCCGGCGCGACGGCGACGACGCCGAGCTGGCCGCGGTCCGTGCGCTGCGTCCCGCCCTTCGGGCCCTGCTGACCAGCGAGCGCGACGAGGCGGTCGTCTTGACCAACCAGCTGCTCGCCGATGCGGGCGCCCTCCCCCAGCTGGTGCGGCACGACGACTGGGACTGGCACCTCCACGCCGTGGAACCCGACCGGCCGCTGCACACCCGGATCGCGGTCGAGACGGCCATGGCGATGATCGACGTGATCCGCGCCGACGAGATCTCGCGACTCGGGCTCTGCGCCGACGAGACCTGCAACGGCCTGGTGCTCGATCTCTCCCGCAACCGCTCGCGCAGGTTCTGCAGCACCACCTGCGGCAACCGGGTCGCGGTGGCCGCCTACCGCTCACGCCGGCAGGGGTGATGAAGGGCTAGAAGTCGAACCCGTCGAACAGGTCGCCGATGCCCTCACCGATGCCGCCGAAGGCGTCGCCGATGCCTTCACCGATCGCACCGATACCCTCGCCCAGCCCGTCGAGGCCGCCGCTGAACAGCACGCCCATGAACATCCACTCCATCGGGCCGAAAGCGCCGTAGTAGCCCCGGGCGTAGGGCTGGTAGGCGCGTCCACCCTGCCAGTACGGCACCCGCTGCGACCCGACCATGACCTTGCGGATGTCGGGCTCGGCGCCCGCCCGGACCCGCTCGGCGTCGAGGTGGCACGCGGGCACGTCGCGCGGCGCACCGCCGGGTGGCGTGTACGGCACGTCCTCCACCGACAGTCCGTGCCGCGGGTCGAAGAAGCACGGCGGCCGGCGGGAGGGCAGCGGCTGGCCCTCGACCCTGGACCGCACGCACGCCATGGCGTAGCGGCCGTCCTCGAGGATCTCGGTGACGTGCCGCACCTGCTCGGGCCGGGTGAGCCGGTGGGCTGCCTCCTTGGCCGCCTCGTACGAGTCGAGCGCCCGCTGGTAGTCGGCGTTCGCACCTTCGGTGAGCTCGCGACCCGACATCTCCACGTCGAAGTGCTGCAGCTCCACACCGAGGGCGGTGACGTCCTCATCGACGAGGCGCCGGACCGGGGCCAGCTCCTCCGCCTCCCGCGCGGCCTGGCGGCGCTTGGCGTTGCGCGACATCAGGCCGAGCCCGCCCAGGGCGGTCACCACGATGAGGATCAGCACCACGAACTCCATCGCGACAGCGTACGCGGCTGCGACAACCGGACAGGAGCGCGATCCGGGGGCAGTTTCGCGTGGAGACGAAGGGCAGGCCGCGACTCTCGCATCGAGTCGCGGCCTGCAACGGGCACAGTCCCCCGGGCTAGGCCATCCCCTGTTCGGCCTACTCCATGTGGTGCCGGGCAAGAGCCTCCCGCAGGAGCGCGTTCGAGATCATCGGTAGTCCTACCTAAACGCCGGGACAGCGGACCGATACCTTTCGCAGTGTGCTGACACCGTGCATCGGCCGAGAGCAGGTCCGAGAGCTCCTGGACTCCGCGCTGTCGACCTCACGCTGGGTCAGCATCGTGGGGCCTCCCGGCAGCGGGAAGACCCTGCTCGCCCGGCATGCGACGGCCGGCGCGTCCGGCACTGCGTGGGTCGACGCCCAGGGACTGCGCGACACCGAGGCGGTGCTGAACGCCTGCCTCGACGTGCTCGACGTGGAGGCGGCTCCCGGGGACACCCCCGAGGGCGCGCTCTGTCGGGCCCTCGATGGCTCCGACACGCTCCTGGTCATCGACGGTGTCGACGTCGACGCGACCGGGCCCAGCACGCTCGGCGCCACCTTCCAGCAGGTGCTCGAGACCACCGGCACCGCCAGGCTCGCGATGACCGCGCTGACCATGGCGGGTCAGCCGACCGAACGTGTCGTCCGCGTCGGGCCGCTGCCGGTGCCGGGCAGCCACGAGCCTCTCGCCGGCCCGGCGGTCGACCTGATCTGCAACCGGGTCGAGACGGCCGGCGGCTACCCGATCGACCTGGTGGCCCACGAGGCAGACGTACGACGTCTGCTCACCGCCTCCGGTGGACTGCCGCTGGTGATCGAGCAGTTCGCGGTGCAGATCGCCCTGGTCGGCATCTCCAACGTCGTCCCGGCCGCGTCCCTGTCGGAGGCCGTGCACGCGTCGTACGAGCTGCTCGACGACGACCAGCAGCTGTGCTTCCGGCGGATGGCGCAGATGTCGAGCCCGGTGAGCATCGACGTCCTCGCCGAGATCGCCGGCGTGTCCCGTGACGGCGCGGCAGCGCTCGCCGCCCGGCTGGTGCGACGCAGCCTGCTCGAGGTGCTGCCCGACGGCCGCTTCGACATGCTCTCGCCGATCCGGCGGCACGGCACGCTTCTCACCGCCACGACCGACGACGACGCCCAGGCCAGGGCCGGGCTGCTGCGCTGGGCCGACCGGGTGGCTCCCGACCACGAGAACTTCGGCGCCGCTGACGCGCCCTGGCTGGCGGACCTGCCGGCGATGCGTACCGCCATCCTCCGGGCGTGCGCGGACCCCGCGACGCGCGACACCGGCTATGCGCTGGCCAACCGGGTGTTCTCCTCGCTCTACACCTCGATGCGGGCCCGCGAGGCCGTCGAGATCCTCGAGGCGACCCTCGTCAGCGGTGACGGGCCGGCCGCGATCGGTGCGCAGGTCGCCCGGCGCGCAGGCATCGCGGCCTCCGAGGTGCGCGGCACCTACGAGGGCCTGTGGCTGCTCGACCGCGCCGACCAGCACGCGGTGAACGCCGATGACACCGACCTCGAGCTGGCCCGCACCGCCTCGATCCGGGCCGAGATGCACCTCGACGCCGGTGACCTGACCCGGGCCGAGAAGGAGGCCCAACGAGCCATCGACCTCGATGCGGTCAGCGGGTCGATCGTGCGCCAGGCCACCCGCACGCTGGCCGACATCGCGGTCTCGCGCGGCAACTTCCCGGCCGCGATCCGGGCCGCGGCGTCGATCATGGCCAGCACCGACGCCAACGACGAGCGCTGGATCACGCTCTCGGCCCGCACCCTGCTCGGCAAGGTCGCGCTCGAGCAGGGCCGGACGGTCGAGACTGCGTCGGCCGCACGTGCGGTGCTGCGCGACGCCCGCGAGCTCGCCGAGGATCGCGTGGCGCTGCTCGCCGAGACCCTGCTCCGCACCATCGATCCCGACTACACGCCCATGGACATCAACCGCGAGACCCTGCCGTGGGCGGTGCGGCTGCCGGTGCTCGCCCAGGACGCGCGCGACCTCTTCGCGTCCGGCGACCTGCCGCGCGCTGCCGGGCTCGCCGCCGACGTCGTCGTGCTCGCGGACAGCAGCCGCCTGGGCCGCGACGCCGTCGAGGCGCGCTTGCTGCTCGGCCGGACCTTCATCGGGCTGGGTGACCTGGACCAGGCGACGACCACGCTCCTCCATGCGCTGGACCACGCCGCGGGGATGCCGATGCCGCTGCGCGTGGCCGACGCGCTCGACGGCCTGGCGTACGTCGCGGAGCAGCGCGGGCAGTCGGAGAGCCGGCTGCTCGCCGCAGCCGCCGGAGCCTTGCGGGCGCCACGGCACGCCACACCGTGGGGCTACGCCGCGCGGTACCCCGTCGAGGCAGCTCGGCTGGCTCCCGACGGCTGGCTGGACGGTGGCGAGTTCACGGCGGCCGGACTGCGCAGCGTGGCGGCCGTCTTCAGCGGAGCGCCCGACCCCGATGCACTGCGCGCCTCACCCCTGGCCATGCTGACCCGGGCGGAGCGGCAGGTGGCCGACAAGATCTCCGACGGGCTCACCAGCCGCCAGATCGCCGACGAGCTGTTCGTCTCCCCGCGCACCGTCGACGCCCACCTCTCGCACATCTACCGCAAGCTCGACATCAGCACGCGCGCCAAGCTCGCGGCGATGGTCGCCGACGCCCGCGCGGGCTGAGCCCGCCCGCGTCAGCGCGCGGAGTAGTCGCGGAACCCGCGCTTGGTCTTGCGGCCGAGGTAGCCCGCCGTGACCAGGTGCTCGAGCAGCGGCGCCGGTG
Source organism: uncultured Actinomycetota bacterium (assembly GCA_963807335.1). Classification (GTDB taxonomy): domain Bacteria; phylum Actinomycetota; class Actinomycetes; order Propionibacteriales; family Nocardioidaceae; genus Nocardioides. The sequence goes on along the minus strand of CAWEBT010000005.1, from coordinate 179,443 downwards.
AGAAGCCCGGCTCGCGGAACTCGAGGTAGAGCTCACGCTGGATCGCGAGCGACACGTCGTTGCCGACCACGTCCAGCAGCTCGAAGGGACCCATCGGCAGCGCACAGCCCTGCTTCATGGCGATGTCGATGTCGTCTGCGGTCGCGTAGTGCGCCTCGAGCATCTTCACGGCGTCGTTGAGGTAGGGGAACAGCAGCGCGTTGACGATGAAGCCGGCGCGGTCGCCGCACGAGACCGCGACCTTGTCGAGCCGGCCGCACAGCGCCCGGGTCGTCTCGGCGACGTCGTCGGAGGTCGAGACGGTGGTGACGACCTCGACGAGCCTCATGATCGCCGCCGGGTTGAAGAAGTGCATGCCGATGACGTCCTGCGGCCTCGTCGTGGCCTTCGCCAGCGCGATGATCGGCAGCGACGAGGTCGTGGTCGCCAGGATCGCGCCGGGCCGGCAGATGTCGTCGAGGTTCTCGAACAGGGTCGTCTTGATCGCCAGGTCCTCGGCGATCGCCTCGACCACGATGTCGGCGTCCCTGAGGTCGTCGAGCGTCGTCGTGCCGGTGAGCCGGCCGAGCACCTCGACCTTGGTCGCCTCGTCCAGCTTGCCCCGGCCGATGGCCTTGTCGAGCGAGCGCTCGACGCTGGCGCGCACCGCGTCCACCCGGTCCTGCGAGCGGCCGACGTAGAGCACGTCGTAGCCGCCCTTGGCGAACACCTCAGCGATGCCCGACGCCATGGTGCCCGTGCCGACGACGCCGACGCGGCTGATCGCGTGCTGCAGCTGCGGGGCGCTGTCGGCCGACGGGGTCCGCTCGTCGGGCACCACGGCCGAGGAGTCCGGGCCGTCGTAGGTGTAGAAGCCGCGGCCGGTCTTGCGGCCAAGCAGGCCGGCGGTCACCATCTGCTTGAGGATCGGCGCGGGGGCGTGCAGGCGGTCGCGGCCCTGCTTGTACATCGTGTCCAGGATCTCGTACGCCGTGTCGAGGCCGATCAGGTCCAGGAGTGCCAGCGGTCCCATCGGGTAGCCGCAGCCGAAGCGCATGGCCGCGTCGATGTCCTCGCGGGTCGCGTAGTGGCCCTCGAAGAAGGACACGGCGTGGTTGAGGTAGCCGAAGAGCAGGGTGTTGGCGATGAAGCCGGCCTTGTCACCGCACACGACCGGGTTCTTGCCCAGCTGACCGACGAGGTTCCGCACGTCGTCGAGCACGGACGGCTCGGTGACGACGGTGCGCACGATCTCGACGAAGTTCTGCACCGGCGCCGGGTTGAAGAAGTGGACCCCGATCACCCGGCCGGGGTGCGCGTTGGCGGTGGAGATCTCGGTGACCGACAGCGACGAGGTGTTCGTGGCGAGGATGGCCCGGGGGTCCACGACCGCCTCGAGCTCGCGGAAGATGCCCTTCTTGACCTCCATCGACTCCACGACCGCCTCGATGACGAGGTCGGCGTCGGTGAGGTCCTTGATGGACGTGGTGAGCGTGATGCGCTCCATGAGCTCGGCCTGCTCGGCCTCGGTCATCTTGCCGCGCTTCACCGCGCGGCCGGTGGAGTGCTCCAGGTGCTGACGACCGCGGTCGACCGCCTCGTCGGTGACCTCGACCCCGACCACGGAGAATCCCTTGCGGGCGAAGACCTCGGCGATCCCGGCACCCATCGTGCCGAGGCCGACGACCCCGATAGTGCGGAAGGTGCGGGCGCTCTCAGCAGGGGCGTTCGTCATGGCGGGCATCCTCCCACGGGCGCCTCAGGCGTCGGGAGCGTGTGCACCCCTGGCGACTGTCCGCATGACGATCCGACGGCCGTGCCGGTCGAGACCCAGCTGCTGCTCGTGTTCCCTGACCGCTGCCAGGTGGCCGGTCGGCTCGACCTCGGCGAAGCCGAGCCCGGCGTAGAACGGGCCGTTCCAGGGCAGGTCGGCGTAGGTGGTCAGGGTGACCTCCTCGAACCCGCGCACGGCCGCCCCGGTCACGGCGGCCCGCACCAACGCCGTACCCACGCCCTGACGGCCCGCGGACGGCAGCACCGAGATCTGGTCGAGGTGGGCGTGGCCGTCGATCTCCACGACGTGCACGAAGCCGACCGCCGGGTCGCCCGCGACGAGCAGGAAGCCCGGCTGCGCCGCGCGTTCCTCGCCCGACGGCGCGGGTGAGGCGATGACGTCGCCGGTCAGGTCGCCGAGGACCTGCTCGAACAGCGCGAGGCCCGAGTCCTCGATCGCCGAGATGCCTGGCAGGTCGGCCGCGGTGGCCGGGCGGATGTCGTACATGGGGAGGACTGTAGATTCCTCGCCGTGAGACTCGTCGTGGCCCGTTGTCAGGTGGACTACGCCGGACGGCTGTCGGCGCACCTGCCGATGGCCACCCGCGTGCTCATGCTCAAGTCCGACGGATCGGTGCTCGTGCACTCCGACGGAGGCTCCTACAAGCCGCTCAACTGGATGAGCCCGCCGTGCACCGTCACGGAGGGCACCACCGAGGACGGCCGCGTCGAGTGGACCGTCACGTCGAAGACCGACGACACGCTCCGCATCCTGGTCGAGGAGATCCTCCACGACTCGACCCACGACCTGGGTGTCGATCCCGGCCTCCAGAAGGACGGCGTCGAGAAGCACCTCCAGGAGCTCCTGGCCGAGCACCCGGCCACCCTGGCCGAAGGCCTGACCCTGGTCCGGCGCGAGTACCCCACCGCCGTCGGCCCGGTCGACCTGATGTGCCGAGACGCCAACGGCGCATCGGTCGCGGTGGAGATCAAGCGACGGGGCGACATCGACGGCGTCGAGCAGCTCACCCGCTACCTCGAGCTGCTCAACCGCGATCCCCTGCTCCGACCGGTGCGCGGCATCTACGCCGCCCAGGAGATCAAGCCGCAGGCCCGGGTGCTGGCCACCGACCGCGGCATCACCTGCGCGATCGTCGACTACAACTCGCTGCGCGGCATGGACGACTCCGAGCACCGCCTGTTCTGAGCACCGGGCCGCACCCGGGCCCTCGGCGCTTGCCCCCGGGCTATCGTCGCCAGCGTGCCCGGACGCCAGCGCATCCTCGTGGTCAGCACCACGGCGGACCAAGCCGAGCTGCTGCACATCTGGGACGGGTTGGGTCGCAACCCCGTGGTCCTCACTGCTCCGACGGCTGAGGCCAAGCGAGTGGTGCGCCGCCTCGAGGTCGAGCCACAGGTGGAGGTGCTGCTCGCGCCGGTGAGCTTTCCCCACGGCGACCGCGGCCACCGCTTGGACGCCCTGGTCCGGCGCTACGCCCTGCTTGACCGGTTCCGCGATGTCGTGGTGGTGGCGGACCTGGCGACCTCGACACTGCTGCTGCGGGCTCTCGCGCCCGACCAGCTGTCCACCGCGGGCGCGGTGACGGTGGTGGGCCTCCCCCGCGGAGACCGGCCGATCCAGCTGCGGCGTGCTGTCGTCTCCGGACTCGCGCTCGGGGTCGCAGCGGGTTTCACGGAGCCGCTGACGCCGATTCTGACGCCACCGGGTGCGGTGGCGCTGGCCGGGCTCGCCCTGCTCCTCGTCCCACCCTGGCGGCACCTCGGCCGGGAGCTGCTGCTCGCGGCGGCGATCGCCGTCGTCGTCGTCTTGGCGGTGGTCGCCGGCTCGGCACGCTTCCCCGGCGGCTGGTGACGACCGGTCGCGTGACCTGGGCCGGTGTCCTCAGTATGATCCGGCAGTCGCGCGTCACCGGGGCGGCAGCACCAGTCGATGGGGGTAGCTTGTCTCGCGGAGCGCTCGGCCCGGCAGCGATCCCTCCCCGGACCCACGCGTTGGTGACCCTCCTGGTCGGGGTGGCCTTCGGTGTCGTCGTGGTTTCGTCGAACCATGCCGAGTCGCCCCTCCTGCGGCCCCTGTCCATCGTCATCGGCGGCGGTGCGGGATGGGCCACCTTCGGGATCCTGATGGCCGCCTGGTGGCGGCGTCGTCTCGCGCTGTCCGTCACAGCCGCGATCTTCGCCCTGGCGGCCGCGGTCGCGGCGTACTACGTGGCGGACGCTGTCGCCGCCGGCAGCCCGCTTGCCCACGACTTCCTCGACCTGCGCTTCTGGATCTTGGGGGCTCTCGTCGTCGGGCCACCCTTGGGGCTGGTTGGCTGGCGCGCCCGCCGAGACGGCACCTGGCTGGGCCTCGTAGCCATGGTCGTCGCCCCGTTGGGTCTCGCTGCGGAGTCGGCGACCTACCTCGACGGCTTCGAGTGGCTGTCGCCGTTGGAGCGGGCCACGCGACTGACCATCATCGCAGCGGCGCTGGCAGTGGTCGCGGCGATGGTGGTGCGGAAGCGCCAGGGGCCCGTCGATCGCCCCGGAAGCCCGACGTCTTGGCCACGCAGTCGTCGATGAGCAGTTGCGCGCTCGCCTCGTCGCGGCTGTCAGGGCGGTCCACGAGCACAGACGCCCCGAGGTGCACGACCGGCGGTTAGAGCTCGCGCAGGTCGCGAAGGGTCCGCTCACGCGCCGCACGTGCACCACGGGTCACGGTGAAGAGGGAGAATCGCGCGAGGCGGGTCAGCACTTGAACTTCGTCCACGCCGAGCAGCGGAGCGATGCGTTCGATGGCCTCATCCGTGTCAGCGGACTCCCACAGGATCTTCGCCACCTCGGTCCATCGCTCTGCGATCAGAGTATGCAGTTCAAGATCGGCGACGTGGCGTTGCCGCCTGACCTCGGGGTCATTGAAATCGGGTTCGTCCCCGGTGAACCAGGTGTCCCCGTCTTCCTCCCACATCCGGTCGATACGTCCGCCCACGGTGTTCAGTGCGTCCACCAAGGCGGGGATCTGGCTGGTCTTGAGGACCGGGTCGCCTCGGTCGTTCGTGCTCAGGTGCACGTGGGGGCCGGGGGTGCCCGCGTCCGCGTGACTTGCTCCCCAACCAGAGACGACGAGCCACTGATCAGCAATGCCGGTGCGCAACGAAGCCTGAGCGTCGCCGCTCTCCGGTTCTTCGTGCGTCGCTGCCGTTACATCAGCCATGCCCGGACGATAGTCATCGCTTCGTCCTGCTGGAAGTCCGCACATCGGATCCGGCAACCGCGGTGGCCGACAGGGACGCACCCGCTGAGAGGCTGCATGGAACGACCGGCTCCGTCGCGTTAGCCCGTATCGAACCCCAGACCCGCGAGACGACGCTGAGCATCACCGAGCCCCTTGCGGTTCTCGGCCTCGTCGATGCCACCAGTGAGATCGCCGGTCGCCAGCCTCCGTGCGAAGTAGGCGCCCTGAACGGCTTCCCGAAAGCGCCTGAACGCGCCGAGGTGCTGCATCTCGTCAACCGCGAAAGGTGCGTTCGACCGGTAGGCGCTGAGAAACGCCGCAGCCTGCTCCGCTCCCCCCAGGTACATGACCGCGGATGCGACGTCGTACAGGACGGGACCTCGCCGCGAACCAGCCCAGTCGATGAGCGCGGTGACTCCAGTGCTGTCGTCGTGCACGAACGCCTCGGGCGCGGGATCGGTGTGCAGCACCGACCAGGAGAGCGCCAACGGATCAGTGTCCGCGCGCACCGACTCGATGGCCCGAATCAGCCAGGCATGACCGTCGACCCCGGTCGCCTCGGGCGCGAGCCAATCGGCCATGAAGGCGGCCGAGCTGGGGCCCCCGGCTGGATCACCTGCAGCGTGGATGCCGGCGAGCAGCTCGCCCATCAGGTGCTGGTCCTCATCGGTCTCGCCCACGAGCTCACGACCGGGGACGAACTCGAGCAGCGCCAGACCATGGTCGATCAGGAGGAGCCGGCCGTCGGATGTCGGGACCGGTCGTCCGGTGACGAACCCAGCATCGGCCAGCGCTGCAGCGACCTCGCACCCGGTGACCAGATCGGCGACCGAGGATGACGGGACTCGTTTGGCGACGTACGTCGACTCCTGATGCGCGACCAGCAACGTGTCGGAGTTGATGCCACCGTCCAGTGGCGTGAGTTCGGCTCCGGTCAAGCCCCAGTACGTCCGGATCAGCTCACCAGTGCTCGTCACGGCAACACCCTCCCACTCACTACGGACCCCACCGTTTCGCGGCATGGTGCGCCCCTTGGGTCCCGGCAGGTCACCCGCCGGTCTGTCCACTGGCGGGGTGTGGGGCGGGGTGGTCAACCGGGGTCGGTGCCGGTGGGGTCGGTGAGGAACCGGTGGCCGTGCGGGCTGGTCCACTGGTACGTCGTGGGGCCGGTGCGCTCATAGGTCCAGGCGGTGTGGGTCTTGAGGCGGTGATGTCGCCGGCAGAGCGCGGCGAGGTTGGCTGTCGTGGTCTCGCCGCCCTGCTCCCAGGGGACGATGTGGTCGAGGTCGCAGGACCGTGAGTTCCGGGTGCACCACGGGAAAACGCACCGTTGGTCGCGGAGAGTGACCTGGTCGCGGAGTCGGGGTGAGGGTTGGTAGCCGTCGCAGACGATGTGCTCGTTCAGGTCGAGGACCGGCCTCACCACCACCTCGGTGCGGGTCCGGGTGCACCAGTGCCGGACCTGGTCGAGGGTGGCGAGGGTGCCGCGCTCGAGTCGGGCGACCGGGTCGCCCGCGGTCAGGTGGACGTGCATGACCACCTGCCGGCTGGTGGTCGGGCTGGCGGCTGTCTCGGACTCGGCTGGCAGCGGCAAGGACAGCTGGGACCGGGCCAGCTCGCCGACCGCGGCTGCCCGGCGGGCGTCCAGGGACTCGTCGGACCCGAGCGCCTTCAACGTCTCGGCACCCTGGGTGACGGCGGCGGCCAGGTCGAGGGCGTCGGCGAGGTCGAGCTCCGCGGTGACGCGCATGGTGCCGGCGAAGGAGACCTGCTCCTCCTCGATGGTGACGTGCCGACGGTCCGCCGCCCGGGACGCCTCAAGCGCAGCCCGGCCGGGGTGGAACCTTGCGATCGCGGCGTCGACGAGCCGGTCCACCGCGGTGGCCGAGGTGCGGTGTGCGAACGGGGCGAGCTGGGCGTCGACGTACGCCGCCGCCGCCCGGGTGAGGTCAGCGTGGATGGTGGTCTCCGCGACCCGCCGCGCCCGCCACGCCGGCAGGTCACCGGACTGCACCCGGCGCCACAACCGCGGGCAGCCGGTGCCGCAGCTCGAGGGCCTGCCCGACCAGGCGCTTCGCCGACATCGTGGAGATCCCGAGGACCGCACCGAGCTCGCTGATGCAGAACTCCGCCACCAACGGCGCCCCCACACCGGCGACCGGCTCCTCGTGCTCGCCACCGCCGGGAATGACGAACGCCGCCGCGTCATCGACCGAATCGGCCGGGTGCAGGTCCGCCCACGCACACGCCGCGACCAACAGCTCAGCCTCCGCCCGATCAGCCGCAACCCGCGACGAGCGCGCGAACGCGAGCACCGCGGACGCGGTGTCGGGGAGCTCGCTGGTCGTGATCGCCATACGAGAAGCCAACCAGGGACCACCGACATTTCCGGGCCTGATCCAGGCGTGCAGACCTGACTGTGGACGACGTTCCGAACCGAGCCGCGATCAATCCGACCCGGATCGGAAGCAGACGAGGTCGCCGCTGTCGGTCGCGCGTGAGACCTTCACGACGTGAAGATCTACGTGGCCGGCCCACTCGCTGATGTCGAGACCGTTCAGGCAGTGCAATCCGCCGTTGTGGCGGCGGGGCACGAGCTCTCTCACGACTGGACTCGGGGTGAAGATGTCAGGTTCGTCGCGGACTACGCGTCGCGTCCCGGCGTCTCCGCCAGGCTGGCTGCTGACGACCTCGACGCCGTCCTCGCGGCGGACGCGGTGCTCGTGGTGGCGTCGGAACACGATGGGCGCGGCATGTTCGTCGAGCTCGGGGCTGCCCTCGCGCGGGCCCGCCGCGGGGACCTCGACCACGTCGTCGTCATCGGTCAGATCCGACACGAGAGCGTCTTCTTCCATCACCCCGTCGTCAAGCGGGCCTCGACCGTGGATGAGTGGTTGACCAGCCTCGGCTGACTCGACGTCGGATCACCAGCCGAGGCGAGCTCGTAGGCTGGCCCGCGATGAACCCTTCGGCGCAGGCTCCCTGATGCACGTCTTCCACATCGCCACCGCTGCCGACTGGCGGGCGGCGGAGACCTCCGGCGCGTACACGACCTCGACGCTCGGCCGCACGCTGGCCGAGGAGGGCTTCATCCACGCGTCCCGTCGCGAGCAGGTGCAGCCGACGTTCCAGCGCTTCTACCGCGACGTGCGCGAGCCGCTGCTCCTGCTGACCATCGACACCGGCCGGCTCGACGTGCCGTGGCGCGAGGACCCGGTGGGAGACGACACCTACCCGCACCTGTACGGCGCGCTGTCACCGGCGGCGGTCGTCCGCGTGCAGCCGCTGGACCGGCGAGGAGGCACGGGGTCGCTGACGACCATGTTCGTCGGCGAGATGGCCTGGCGGACCGGGCTCGTGATCGGCGCGATGGTCGCGAGCGGCATCGGCGCGACGCTGGGCGGCCGCAGCGACAGCGACTGGGGGGCGTTCCTGGGCGCCCTGGCCGGCCTGGTCGTCGGCGGTGCCGCTGCCGTGGCCGTCCTCAGGCGACGGGGCTGACGCCCGGGGTCAGACGCCGGCGACCCGCGGAGCCGTCGGGTCGGCCGCCTCGCCGCCGTGCTCGCGGGCGACGTACTCCTCGATGTCGGCGATGTCCTCCTTGTTGCGGCTCACCACGGCCAGCAGGTCGCTCATCGTGGCGACCTCCTCGACCTGCTCCTTGATGAACCACTGCATGAACTGCTCGGAGGCGAAGTCGGACTCCTCACGCGCGATCCTCAGCAGCGTGTTGATCTGCTCGGTGACCAGCTTCTCCTGGTCGAGCGCCAGCTGGACCGGTGCGACCAGGCCATCGAAACCGGACCTCGGGGCCGCGACGCCGGGCAGCTCGACATCGGAGTCGGTGTCGAGGAGGTACTGCACCATCATCAGCGCGTGACCGCGCTCCTCGAGGGCCTGGTCGTAGAAGAACGTCGCCATCTGCGGCATCGTCAGGGCGTCGTAGTAGATCGCGCAGGCGAGGTACTGGTTGTGCGCGGCGAGCTCGTTGCCGATCTGGGTGTTGAGCTGCTCGACGAAACGGGGTGCGGGCACGTTCACTCCTGCGGGGTACGGCGACGGTCAGGCCGCGATCTTCTTCGACTTCTTCGTCTTCTTCTTCGCGCCGGCCAGGTCGACCTTGACGAGCTTGCGCTTCTTGACCGTATAGCCCTGCGGCAACGTGCCCTCACGCAGCATGCGCAGGGGGCACCGGTTGCACCGGGTCGTGGCGACGCAGCACTTCTTCTTGGGGAGCTTGGCGACCTTGTTCTTGCCCACGCCCGGCACTGTACACGAGATAAGGCATGCCTTACCTAAGCGTCTCGAGCCGCCATCCCTCGAGCCCCCGCTCCAGCGCCACGAAGCCGCCGCCCGGCAGCACGTGGTCCCACGCCGAGACCCGGGGCTGACCGAGCAGGATCGGCAGGCTCGCCATGATCGCTCCCCCGTGGCTGACGACCACCACGGCCTCGCCCCGGTGCTGGTCGGCGATCTCGTCGAGCACACCGCTCACCCGGGCCACGATGTCGGCGATCACCTCGCCGCCCTCGATGGCGGCGGAGTCGTCGCCCGCCTCCCAGGCCCCGAAGACCGGCCCGATGACAGCCGACTCGTCGGCATCGGTGCCGGCCAGCGCGCCCACGCCGTACTCCCGCAGCGCCTCGCGCACCACCACGTCGACGCCGAGGGCCGCGGCGGCGATCTCGGCGGTCTGCACCGCCCGCGACAAGGGGCTGCACCACACGCGCGAGATCCGCTCGCCCCGCAGTGCCGCGGCCAGGTCGCGCGCCTGGGCACGGCCCGCGGCCGAGAGGCTCCCGCCGTCGTCGGTGACGAGGTCCGTCTCGTAGTCGGCCTCGCCGTGACGGGCGAGGAACACCCGCGCGGGGCACTGGAGGTCGCTCACGAACGACACCCTAGGGGAGGTCAGTCGAGGTCGTTGGCCCGGCGGATCACGTCCACGATCCCGCCCATGATCTCGGTGAGCCCGTAGTCCTTGGGGGTGTAGACCGCGGCCACGCCGAGCGCCTTGAGGGCCTGGCCGTCGGCGTCGGGGATGATGCCGCCGACGATGACGGGCAGGTCCTCGAGCCCGGCCTCGGCCAGGCCGTCGAGCACTGCCGGCACCAGCTCCATGTGCGAGCCGGAAAGGATCGAGAGCCCTACGCAGTGCACGTCCTCGGCCACGGCCGCGGCCACGATCTGCTCCGGCGTCAGCCGGATGCCCTGGTAGATCACCTCGAAGCCTGCATCCCGCGCACGGACGGCGACCTGCTCGGCGCCGTTGGAGTGGCCGTCGAGACCGGGCTTGCCGACCAGCAGTCGCAGCCGGCCGCCGAGCTCCGTCCCGGTCTGCTCGACGCGCCTGCGTACGCCGCGCAGCTCGGCCCCCGCCTCGGCGACCCCGGTCGCCCCGGACACCCCGGTCGGGGCGCGGAACTCGCCGAACACCTCGCGCAGCGTGCCCGCCCACTCCCCCGTCGTCGCGCCCGCCCGCGCGGCGACCAGGGTGGCCTCCATCAGGTTCCTGCTGGTCTTCGCGTCCGCCGCCAGCTGAGCGAGCGCAGCCTCGACGGCAGCCCCGTCGCGCTCGGTCTTCCACTTCTCGACGGAGCCGAGCGCCGAGCGCTCGGCCTGCGGGTCGGCGGCCATGATCGCACCGTCGAGGTCGGCGGTCAGCGGCGACGGCTCGGTGGTCTCGTACCTGTTGACGCCGACGATGACCTCGGCGCCCGACTCGATCCGCGCCCGGCGGGCCGCGTGGGCCGAGACCAGCTCCGACTTCATGTAGCCCGACTCGACGGCGGCGATGGCGCCGCCGAGGGCCTGGACCCGATCCATCTCGGCGCGGGCGCTCGCGACCAGGTCAGCCACCTTGGCCGCGATGACCGTCGAGCCGTCGAAGATGTCGTCGTACTCCAGCAGGTCCGACTCGAAGGCAAGCACCTGCTGCATCCGCAGCGACCACTGCTGGTCCCAGGGTCGGGGCAGACCGAGGGCCTCGTTCCACGCCGGCAGCTGTACGGCGCGGGCGCGCGCGCTCTTCGACAGCGTCACCCCCAGCATCTCGAGGACGATGCGCTGCACGTTGTTCTCGGGCTGGGCCTCGGTGAGGCCCAGCGAGTTGACCTGGACGCCGTAGCGGAACCGCCGCATCTTGGGGTCCTGCACGCCGTAGCGCTCGCGGGTGATCTCGTCCCAGAGCTCGACGAACGCCCGCATCTTGCAGGTCTCCTCGACGAACCGCACGCCGGCGTTGACGAAGAAGGAGATCCGGCCGACGACCCTCTCGAAGTCGGCCTCGTCGACCTGGCCGGAGCTCTTCACCTGGTCGAGCACCGCGATCGCCGTGCACAGCGCGTACGCGAGCTCCTGAGCGGGCGTGGCGCCGGCCTCCTGCAGGTGGTAGCTGCAGATGTTGATCGGGTTCCACTTGGGGATCTGGTGGACCGTGTAGGCGATCAGGTCGCTGATCAGTCGCAGCGAGTGCTCCGGCGGGAACACGTAGGTCCCCCGGGAGAGGTACTCCTTGATGATGTCGTTCTGCGTGGTCCCGGCGAGCAGGCCGGCGACCTCGGCCGGATCCAGGTCGGGGTTCTGCTCCTCCGCGGCGACCTGGTACATCGCCAGCAGCCACATCGCGGTGGCGTTGATCGTCATCGAGGTGTTCATCTCGGTGAGGGGGATGTCGTCGAAGAGCCGACGCATCTCACCCAGGTGCGGCACGGGTACGCCGACCTTGCCGACCTCGCCGCGCGCGAGCGGGCTGTCGGGGTCGTAGCCGGTCTGCGTCGGCAGGTCGAAGGCGACCGAGAGACCGGTCTGGCCCTTCGCCAGGTTCGCGCGGTACAGCGCGTTGGAGGCCGTCGCCGTCGAGTGGCCGGCGTAGGTCCGCATCACCCACGGCTTGTCCTTCGGCGCGGGTCCGGCCGGGTCGATCGAGGAGGGGTCGGTCATGGGCACGAGCGTAGGGGTGCGGTTACCACCGCGTAACCGGCTCGCGCAGTGGCATATCCCACGAAAGGCAGGGACGGCTCAGGCGGAGGCAGCCTGGCGCTCGACGTCGAGCACCCGGATCAGCCGGGAGATGTGCAGCATCCGGCGCACCTGCGGGCCGCAGCCGCGCAGGGTGAGGTGGTGGCCCTGGCGCACCGCCTCGCGGGTCGCGACCGCGAGGACCTTGAGCGCGGTGATGTCGATGGTGGTCACGTCGCTCATGTCGATGACGACGTCCTCGTCACGGCGCTCGAGGTGCTCCTCGAGGTGCTCGTAGATCGCCGCCCGCACCTCCCAGGTGCTGCGCACGTCGAACTCGCCGCTCAGCACGAGCATCGGTCCGTCGGTGATGATCTCCATGTCCGCTCCCCTTCCGACGCCTGGTGCTCGCCGGTCTGGCGGCCACTCCCGTTGATGGCCGCCTGTGACCACTATGACGCTGTGATACGCCAGTCGGTTGCCTCCGGACCACTTCTTTTTCGGCGCGTCCGCGCGATCGCTCCGCTCACTCCCGGATAGCGGACGGCATCTCCGCGGCCAGTCCGCCATGTGACTCATGGGGCGGATGTGACTCAGCCGGTGTCCTGACGTCGTGCCGCGGGCCGCGCACTACGCTCGGTCCATGGTCAACCTCACCCGGATCTACACCCGCACCGGCGACGCCGGCACCACCCGCCTCGGCGACATGAGCGAGACGTCCAAGACCGACTCCCGGCTCGCTGCGTACGCCGACGTCGACGAGGCCAATGCGTCGCTCGGTGTCGCCCTGGCCTCCGGCGACCTCGACGACGACGTCGTCGCGCTGGTGACCCGGGTGCAGAACGACCTCTTCGACGTCGGCGCGGACCTGTGCACCCCGGTCGTGGCGGAGCCGGACTTCCCGCCGCTGCGCGTCGAGCAGGCCTACGTCGACCGGCTCGAGGCCTGGTGCGACTCCTACAACGAGCCGCTGCCCAAGCTGCGGTCCTTCATCCTCAACGGTGGCACCGTCGGCGCCGCGCACCTCCACGTCTCACGCACCGTCGTACGGCGCGCGGAGCGGTCGGGCTGGGCGGCCTGGCGCGACCACGAGGACACCATGAACGTGCTCGCCCTGACCTACCTCAACCGGCTCTCGGACCTGCTGTTCATCCTCGCCCGGCACGCGAACCGCGCGAACGGCGACGTGCTGTGGGTGCCCGGCGGCGAGCGGGACTGAGCCCCACCCACCCGAGCCAGCCCGTGGCCAGCCCGATCAGGGCCATGCCCAGCGCCCCAGCGGGCGCGAAGATGTGGTCCGCGTGGACGAGCAGGGCGCCGGGCACGAGCAGGACGCCGGGCGCGGCCACCAGGCCGTGCCGGCGCAGCGCGTCGGCGGCGACGAGGACGGCGCAGGCCACCAGCGCCCACGCGCCGACCTCGCCGAACCGCCCGCCGATCACGAACAGGTAGCGGACCTCGTCGGGTCGCGCCACGTCCGCTCCCAGCCGCCACGTGACGTAGCCGGCCCCGATCCCGCTGATCACGTCGAGGGCCGAGTACGCCGCGGCGTACCCGAAGGCCGTCAGACGCACCAGCCAGGCGACCGGGTCGTTGCGGCCGGCGACGAGCATGACCAGCGCGACCCCGACCAGTGGGAACACGAACAGCCCGGCGACGTGCAACATCGTCCAGCGCTCGGCGGTGTCGATGCCCAGGTGGTGCGGGTGGAAGAGGCCGGCCACGCCGAGCGCCAGCCCGGGGGCGGCGAGGACAGCGGCCCGGGCCCGGCCAGGTCGTTCGACGCTCATGCCGTCGACCGTAGCCGCCCGTCAGCGCCGTCCCGGCTCCCGGGCGGCGGGCACGGCGAGCGCGGCCGGCACCAGCACGCACGCGACCACCAGCAGCGACCTCAGGGTGCCGACCTCGTCGCCGACGAAGCCGAGCAGCGGGGGGCCGGCGAGGAAGGCCGCGTAGCCGATGGTCGACACCACGCTCACCCGCGCGGCGGCGCGCACCGGGTCGTCGGCGGCCGCACTCATGCCGACCGGGAACCCGAGCGCGGCCCCGGCACCCCAGAGCACGATGCCGGTGATCACGACGACGGGGTGCTGACCGAGCACGATGAGCAGCACCCCGGCACCGGCGGCGGCCATCGTCGACCACAAGACCGCCACTCGCCCGAAGCGATCGATCAGGCCCGTGCCCACGAACCGCGACGCCGTCATCGCGGCCACGAAGAGGGCGAAGCCCGCCACCGCCATCGAGTGCGACAGGTCGTAGCCGTCGACGAGGGCGACCGCCAGCCAGTCGTTGGCCGTGCCCTCGGCGAGCGCCAGGGCCAGCACCATGATCCCGATGAGGATCGTGCGGGGCTCGAGCCAGGCTCGCATCGCCCCCGGTCGGTCCGGGTGCGCGGCCTCGGGCACCGGGAGAAAGGACGGGGAGGTGAGCCATACGAGGATGAACGCGGCCAGGGCCACCACGGAGAGGTGCCAGGCGGCCGGCACGTCGAGCGCCACCAGGCCGGCCCCGACGACGGCGCCGAGCACAGTGCCGAGGCTGAAGCCGGCGTGGAAGCGGGGCATGATCGTCCGGCCGAGATGACGCTCGACCTCGGCCCCCTCGACGTTCATCGCGACGTCCCACACCCCGATGCCGAGACCGTAGACGAACAGCCCGGCCGCCGTCAGCGGCAGCAGGTGGCCGAGCCCCACCGCAGCGCAGAGGAGCCCCCCGGCGGCGCACGATGCACCGAGCCGGACGACGCGGACGGTGCCGATCGCCGCGATCGCCGCCCCGGTGCTGGGCAGGGCGACGAGCGAGCCCGCGGCGATGGTGAGCAGGAGCAGGCCCAGCTCGCCGTTGGAGAGCTCGAAGCCGGAGCGCGCCTCGGGGATCCGGGTGACCCAGGTGGAGAAGCACAGCCCGTTGAGGAGGAACGACAGGGCCACGGCGTTGCGAGCCGCGTCGAGGGCCCCGGTCACAGGTGTCGTGCTCCCCCTGGGGGCCCCGCCTCCAGCCACGACTGGAAGCCGGTCAGGGACGACGGGTCCATCGCCAGCTCCATCGGGCCGTCAGGGGTGGAGCAGGCGACCACGACGTGCTCGGCGTACAGCGACATCTGCTCGACACCCGATGGGTCGCGGCGCCCGGCGTAGGCGACCTGGCCGCGCTGCCACACGCGCTTGGGTCGTGGCGACAGCGAGAAGATCCGGAACCACTCGAGGGCGTCGCCCGAGTAGCGGCCGAGCCCGAGCAGCCAGCCGCGCCCGGCATGGGTGGTGCGGATCCGGAAGCTGAGCTCGAACGTCCCGCCGTTGCGCGACAGCACGCGACGACGCACGATCAGCGCGATCCCGTAAGCGAGGATGAGCGCCAGCAGGAGGCCGACTGCGTCCAGCAGCCATTGCCACACCGGCATCCAGCCCTCCCGCAGTGTCCGTTTGCCGAGACCCCGGTCCCGTACGCCATCTTGGAAAATGCAGCAGGGTGAGCCACGGTTTCCCGTGCGCTCACCCTACTGGTGGTCGTTCAGCCTCGGATCAAGAGGCCAGTTCGACTGCCCGGACCCGGGCCTCGGCCCGGCGGACGGCCTCTTGGGCCGCGTCGTCGTTCTCGCCCGAGGCACGGTGCCGCTCGAGATCCTGGCGTGCCTTCTCCAGGTCGATCTCGTGGGACATCTCGGCGTGCTCGGAGAGGATCGAGACGCGGTTGTTGGCCACCGACAGGAAGCCGGCGTCCACGGCCGCGATCCAGGTCTCGCCGTCGGCGGTCTGCACGTCCACGACACCCTCGATGATCACCGACAGCAACGGCGAGTGGTTCGGCAGGATGCCGACGTCGCCCTCCGTGGTGCGCGCGATGACCATCTTCGCCTCCCCCGACCACACGAGGCGGTCGGCGGCGACGAGTTCGACCTGGAGCTGGGAGCCGCTCATCAGAAGCTCTTCTGGATCTCAGCCCACTTGGCCTCGACGTCGTCGAGCCCACCGCACATGAAGAACGCCTGCTCGGCGACGTGGTCGTACTCGCCGTTGGCGATCTTGTTGAACGCCTCGATCGTGTCGGCGACCGGAACGGTCGAACCCTCGATGCCGGTGAACTGCTTGGCGACGTAGGTGTTCTGCGACAGGAACCGCTGGATGCGGCGCGCGCGCAGCACGATGACCTTGTCCTCCTCGGAGAGCTCGTCCACACCGAGGATCGCGATGATGTCCTGCAGCTCCTTGTTGCGCTGGAGGATCTGCTTGACCCGGATCGCGGCCTGGTAGTGGTCGTTGCCGATGTACTGCGGGTCGAGGATCCGCGAGGTCGACGTCAGCGGGTCCACGGCCGGGTAGATACCCATCGAGGCGATGTCACGCGACAGCTCGGTGGTGGCGTCGAGGTGGGCGAACGTCGTGGCCGGCGCGGGGTCGGTGTAGTCGTCGGCCGGCACGTAGATCGCCTGCATCGAGGTGATCGAGTGACCACGCGTCGAGGTGATCCGCTCCTGGAGCTGACCCATCTCGTCGGCCAGGTTGGGCTGGTAGCCCACCGCGGACGGCATCCGGCCGAGCAGCGTGGACACCTCGGAGCCGGCCTGGGTGAACCGGAAGATGTTGTCGATGAACAGGAGCACGTCCTGCTGCTGGACGTCGCGGAAGTACTCCGCCATGGTCAGCGCCGAGAGCGCGACGCGTAGGCGCGTGCCCGGCGGCTCGTCCATCTGGCCGAACACGAGGGCGGTCTGGCCGATGACGCCGGCCTCCTCCATCTCGGCGATGAGGTCGTTGCCCTCACGGGTGCGCTCACCGACACCGGCGAACACCGACACACCACCGTGGTCCTTGGCGACTCGCGCGATCATCTCCTGGATGAGCACGGTCTTGCCGACACCGGCACCACCGAACAGGCCGATCTTGCCGCCCTGGACGTACGGCGTCAGCAGGTCGATGACCTTGATGCCGGTCTCGAACATCTGGGTCTTCGACTCCAGCTGGTCGAAGGCCGGCGGGCGGCGGTGGATGCCCCACCGCTCCTTGACGTCGAGCGTCTCGCCCTCGGCCAGGTTGAGGCAGTCGCCGGTGGTGTTGAACACCTTGCCGAGCGTCACGTCGCCCACGGGGACGCTGATCGACTCACCGGTGTCGGTCACCTGCGAGCCACGCACCAGGCCGTCGGTCGGACGCATGGAGATCGCGCGCACCATGCCGTCGCCGATGTGCTGGGCGACCTCGAGGACGATGGTCTGGGTCTCGTCGTTCAGGGTCAGGTCGACCTCGAGCGCGTTGTAGATCGCCGGCATCGCGTCGGTCGGGAACTCGATGTCCACGACCGGTCCGATGACGCGGGCGATGCGGCCGATGCCGCCGCCCGTGGTGCCTTCCGTCGTCTCTTCAACAGTGGCAGTCATGTCTCTCACTCACTCCCGGCTTGTGCGTCGGCTAGGGCGTTCACGCCGCCGACGATCTCGCTGATTTCCTGGGTAATGCCAGCCTGACGAGCCTGGTTGGCAATTCGCTTGTACTTCTTGATGAGCTCGTCGGCGTTGTCGGTCGCGGCCTTCATGGCCTTCTGTCGGGCAGCCAGCTCGGACGCGGCGGCCTGCAGCAGGGCGAAGAAGATCCGGCTCTGGACATAGCGCGGCAGCAGCGAGTCGAGGACCTCGGCGGGCGAGGGCTCGAACTCGTAGAGCGGCAGCACGTCGTCGGGCTTGGGTGCGTCGGCCGGGCCCTCCACGACCTCCAGGGGGAGGAGGCGGACGGCGGTGGGCTCCTGCACCAGCATCGACCGGAAGCGCGTGTAGACCACGTGCACCTCGTCGACACCCTGAGGAGCATCCTCCGGCGTCTCGTCGTCGTCCCCGAGGAACGCGGCGATCAGCGTGGCGCCGATGTCGGCGGCCACGTCGTACGTCGGCTGGTCGGAGAAGCCCGTCCATGCCTGCACGACGGGGCGCTGGCGGAACTTGAAGTAGGCCTCGCCCTTGCGCGCGGTGACGTAGAGGTCGACCTCCTTGCCCTCGCCCTTGAGCTTCTCGACCAGGCGCTCGGACTCCTTGAGCACGTTGGACGAGTAGGCCCCGGCGAGGCCACGGTCGCTGGTCACGACCAGGACCGCAGCCCGCTTCGGGTTCTCGGGCTCGGTGGTCAGCGCGTGGTCGACGTTGGAGAACGTCGCCACGGCGGACACCGCGCGGGTCAGCTCACGGGCGTACGGCGCGGCCGCCTGGGCCCGTTGCTGCGCCTTGATGATGCGGGACGCGGCAATGAGCTCCATGGCACGCGTGATCTTCTTCATCGACTCCGTCGACTTGATCCGCGCGCGGTACTCACGTACCGAGAGAGCCATCGTCAGCCCCGCTTCTGCTTGACGATCTGCTCCTGCTCGACGTCCTCGTCCTCGAGAGCGACGTGGTCCTCCTGGCCGGGCTTGACCGAGCGGCCGTCGGACGTCTCGAACTGGTCGAGGAAGGAGTCGTACGCCGAGGAGAGCTCGGACTCGGTGGAGTCCTCGAACTTCTGCGACTCACGGATGCCGGCGAGGATGCCGTCGTGCGAGCGGCGCAGGTAGTCGAGGAGCTCGTGCTCGAACCGGTTGACGTCGTCGGTCGGCACCTTGTCGAGCCGGCCGGAGGTGCCGATCCACAGCGAGACCACCATCTCCTCGAGCGGGTACGGCGAGTACTGCGGCTGCTTGAGCAGGGCCATCAGTCGCTGGCCACGGTCGAGCTGCTGACGCGAGGCGGCGTCGAGGTCGGAGGCGAACATCGCGAACGCCTCCATGGCGCGGAACTGCGCCAGGTCGACCTTCAGCGAGCCGGTGACCGCCTTCATGGCCTTCGTCATCGCCGAGCCACCCACGCGCGAGACCGAGACACCCACGTCGATGGCGGGGCGCTGGTTGGCCGCGAACAGGTCGGACTGCAAGAAGATCTGGCCGTCGGTGATCGAGATGACGTTGGTCGGGATGAACGCCGAGACGTCGTTGGCCTTGGTCTCGATGATCGGCAGGCCGGTCATCGACCCCTTGCCCATCTCGTCGGACAGCTTCGCGCACCGCTCCAGCAGGCGGGAGTGCAGGTAGAAGACGTCACCCGGGTAGGCCTCGCGGCCCGGCGGGCGGCGCAGCAGCAGCGACACGGCGCGGTAGGCCTCGGCCTGCTTGGTCAGGTCGTCGAACACGATGAGGACGTGCTTGCCGTCGTACATCCAGTGCTGGCCGATGGCCGAGCCGGTGTACGGCGCGAGGTACTTGAAGCCCGCGGAGTCGGACGCCGGGGAGGCGACGATGGTGGTGTACTCCAGCGCGCCGGCCTCTTCGAGCGCGCCACGCACGGAGGCGATGGTCGAGCCCTTCTGGCCGATGGCGACGTAGATGCAGCGCACCTGCTTGTCCGGGTCACCGGACTCCCAGTTCTGCTTCTGGTTGATGATCGTGTCGATCGCGATGGTCGTCTTGCCCGTCGCCCGGTCACCGATGATCAGCTGACGCTGGCCACGGCCGATCGGGGTGAGCGAGTCGATGGCCTTGATGCCGGTCGCGAGCGGCTCGTGCACCGACTTGCGCGCCATCACCGAGGGGGCCTGGACCTCCAGGGCGCGGCGGCCGGTGGTCTCGAGCTCGCCGAGGCCGTCGATGGGCACGCCGAGCGGGTCCACGACCCGGCCGAGGTAGCCGTCGCCGACGGGCACCGAGAGGATCTCGCCGGTGCGGCGTACGGGCTGGCCCTCCTCGATCTTGTCGAAGTCGCCGAGGACGACGACGCCGATCTCGCGGGTGTCGAGGTTCAGGGCGATGCCCAGCGTGCCGTCCTCGAACTCGAGCAGCTCGTTGGCCATGACCGAGGGCAGGCCGCTGACGCGGGCGATGCCGTCACCGGCCTCGGCCACGGTGCCGACCTCTTCCTTGCTTGCCGTCTCGGGCTTGTAGTCCGACACAAAGCGCTGCAGCGCGTCCCGGATCTCGTCCGGACGAATCGTTAGCTCCGTCATTTCTAGTCCTGACTTCTCGTCTGCTCGATGAGTTCTGGGGTGTTCAGCCGGCAAGTTGACGGCGGGCGTCGTCCAGGCGGCTGAGCACGGTGCCGTCGATGACGTCGTCACCGATCTCGACACGGATGCCGCCGATGACGTCGGGGTCGACGACGACGTTGAGGTGGATCTCCCGGTCGTACTGGCGCGACAGGGCGTCGATGAGGCGCTGGCGGTCAGCGTCGGCGAGCGGCCGGGCCACCCGCACGGTGGCGACCTTCTCGCCGTGCACCTCGGCCGCCACGTGCTGGTACGTCGAGAGAGCGACGGCCACGGTGCGGTAGGTGCCGGCCAGGGACTGCTTGGCCAGCGTGATCGTGGCCGGGAGCGCCCGGCCGGCCAGGAGACCGTCCAGGAGGGTCACCTTGTCGTCGACCGAGCGGGACGGGTCCGAGAGCGCATCGCGCAGCTCGGGAGTCTCGTTGACGGTCTGGGCGAAGGTGAACAGCTCATCGGCCAGCCGGCCCGAGTCGCTGCCTGCCGACTTGACGACGGCGATCTCGCTGAGGCTCTCGATGGCGGTGGAGAGGTCACCCGTGCGGGTCCAGCGCTGACCGACGGCCGCGTCGACGACCGCCGCGGCCGGGGCCGCGATCTTGCCGTCGAGGAGCTGACGGACCAGACCCTGCTTGGCCTCGGCCGGGAGCGCGACGTCGGTCGCGACCCGGCGCAGGGCGGCCGCACCACGGAGCAGCTGCGAGACGCCGAACAGGTCGTCGCCGGCCCGCTTGGCCGCGTCCACGTCGCCGGAGAGCTGCTGGTCCAGCAGCTCCCTGAGCGCGGCGTAGGCCCCGGCCGAGGCACCTCGGAACGTCATCAGCTGGCGCCTTCCAGCTCGGCCAGGAAGCGCTCGACCACGCGGCTCTGACGAGCCTCGTCGTCCAGGCTCTCGCCGACGATGCGACCTGCCAGGCCGGTGGCCAGGCTGCCGACCTCGGCACGCAACGAGGTGACCGCCTGCTGGCGCTCGGCCTCGATCTGCGTCTTGCCGTGCTCGACGATCCGGGAGGACTCGGCCTGGGCCTGCTCCCGCATCTCCGCGACGATCTGGGCACCCTGCTCACGCGCCTCCTCACGGATGCGCGCAGCCTCGTGCCGGGCGTCGGCCAGCTGCTTCTCCAGCTCGGCCAGCTTGGCGTCGGCCTCGGCCTGCTTGGTCTCGGCTGCCGCGAGGCCACCCTCGATCGCCTGGGTCCGCTCGGCGAAGGTCTTCTCGAAGCCTGGGACGACGAACTTCTTGACCAGCCAGAAGAGGATGGCGAAGACCACGAGCGAGAGAACGATCTCGACAGGGTGCGGGATGACGGGGTTGAGCTTGTGCTCTTCCTCGGCCGCCCGAAGGATCACAGATTGCATGAGCAGGTCCTTCTATCGGTCGGTGCGGACGTCAGAGGACGAACGCGAGGGCGATACCGATGATCGCGAGCGCCTCGGCGAGCGCGAAGCCGAGGATGGCGATCGACTGCAGGCGGCTCTGGGCCTCCGGCTGGCGCGCGACACCGCTGATGTATGCGGCGAAGATCAGGCCGATGCCGATACCGGGGCCGATGGCCGCCAGTCCGTAGCCGATCATGTTCAGGTTGCCGCCAAGTTCACCGGTCACGGCGAGTTCCTTTCGATTGTTTCTGCTGAGTTGAATCGTGTGGTTCTGACAGGGGTGGAGCGGTCTCTCAGTGCTCGTCTGCGACGGCACCGGAGATGTACATGGCGTTCAGGAGAACGAAGACGTAGGCCTGCAGGAACTGCACCAGCAGCTCGAGGAAGGCGATGGCGATGAAGAGCAGCCAGGCCAAGATGCCGACCGGGGCGTACTGGAGGGACATCTCGAGCACGAGGTACTCGCCGCCGAGGGCGAAGAGGATCAGCAGCAGGTGCCCGGCGAACATGTTGGCGAACAGACGCAGCGCGAGCGTGACCGGGCGGACCACGATGTTGGAGAGGAACTCCAACGGGATGAGCAGCGCGAGGATCGGGCCGTTGACGCCTGAGGGCACGGACTGCAGCTTGAGGTAGCCCACGAAGCCGTGCTTCTTGATGCCCACGGCGTTGTAGATGACCCAGCTGAGCAGCGCGAGGCCGTAGACCATGCCCGAGCGCGAGAACGTCGGGAACTGGATGAACGGGATCGACGCGAAGACGTTGTTGATCAAGATGAAGAAGAACAGCGCGAACAGGTAGGGCACGAAACGCATGAAGTCGTGGCTGCCGATGATGTCGCGGCCCATCGAGTTGCGCACGAAGCCGTAGGCCTCCTCGCCGACGAACTGCAGCTTGCCCGGCACCATCGCCCGGCGCCGCGAGGCGAGGTAGAAGAACCCGAAGACGAGCACGCCGGCCAGCACCAGCTGGAGCATCGGCTTGGTGACGCCGAGGTACATCGTCTCGCCGAGGAACTCGAAGGTCTTGTCCGGGCCGATGGGGGGCAGGTTGAAGTCGCCGGGGCCCGGGGGCGTGAAGCCACTCTTCAGCGACATGGCGATCATGCTCACGGTGTCTCCTGTGTCTGCGTCTGCGGCGAAGCGATGGTTCGTGCTGTGGGCACTAGTGCGAGGTGTTCCAGGGTGCGTTGAAGCGCTTCCAGGTCATGAAGATGCCGAGAGCGATCCCCGCCAGAATCCCGATGACCACGAGGAAGCCGGTGTTCAGCCAGCGGTCCAGCCCCCAGCCGATGAGTCCGTAGACCAGCACCCCGGAGACGAGATACCCGAATGCGTGCCACGGGTCGCCCTTCGGCAGATCGTCGGGGTGCGGTGACGGAGGATTCGGCTGTGTCATCGCGCCCCGGACAATAGCAGTCGGCCGGGGTCATCGCGCACCCGCCTCCGGTCGGTCCCCGGCGTTCTGGGACTCCGAGCGGGCCTGCGAGTGTGCCTCCGGGGAGGCGGGCAGGTCGTACACCGGGATGCGGGCTCGCGTGGTCAACCAGACCTGGCCGACGAGCCAGGTCAGGGTCACCGCGATGACCCCGGAGGCCAGCCAGCGACGGTCGAGCGTGTCGTCCAGCAGGCCGGACCGGCTCAGGGCGACGAACACCAGCGCCATCAGCACGACCTGGAGCGTGTAGGTCAGCATCGCGACGAGCAGCGACGCCGCCGGCATCACCCGGGCGACGGCATCGACCGAGAACGAGCCCAGCATGAAGACCACGAGCGCGAGACCGGCGCCGGTCAGGGCGCCGTACGCCGCGGTGGAGCCGGAGGAGAGGGCGCCGACGACGGTGACGACGACCGTGACGGCGAGGCCGGCAACCGCCACTCCGAGGAGCAAGGATGCACCCTGGGGACGGGTGACCTGCTTCGACTCGGTCGTCATGACGGCGGCCGTTCTGTGGAGGGACTGCGGGCGGCTCCCGGGGTGTTCTCCGGGTGCTCGTGAAAACTATCACAAGGTCCGGGACCGGTAAAAGTCACACTTCTCCAGGCTCCGCCGCCCTCGTCAGGACCGGTTTGTTGACCCGCGGGAGCACAAAGGTCATGACCACCGTGAACGCCGCCATGAGGGCGATCGACGACCACATCAGCGGGCCGGTGTACAGGCTCACGAGCACCACGCCGAAGCCGATCAGCCCCGCCCAGAGCCACATGATGAACACCGCGCGGCGCTGGGAGTGCCCGATCTCGAGCAGCCGGTGGTGAAGGTGCTGCTTGTCGGGCGAGAACGGCGACCGACCGGCCCGGGTGCGGCGGACGACTGCCATCACCAGGTCGGCGAGCGGCACCAGGGTCAGCGACACCGGGAGCAGCAGCGGCAGCAGGGTCAGCGGACCGGTCCGGCTGCCGTCCGCGCCACTGCCGATGGCGGTGCCGTCGAACTGGCCGGTGATGGTCAGCGCACTGGCCGAGAGCACCAGCCCGATCAGCATCGACCCGCTGTCGCCCATGAACAGCCGGGCCGGGTGGAAGTTGTGCGGCAAGAACCCCGTGCATGCTCCGGCCAGGGCCGCCGACAGCAGCGCCCCGGTGGTGGCCAGCGTGAAGCCGTTCAGGCTGGCGAGCTGGTAGCAGAAGACGAAGAACGCCAGCGCGCCGATGCCCACGACGCCCGCGGCCAGGCCGTCCAGCCCGTCGACGAAGTTCACCGCGTTCATCGTCGAGACGACGATCAGCACGGTGAGCAGGGCACCCTGCGAGGGGTCGAGCGAGAGCTGGTCGCCGTCGGAGTTGGGGAAGTAGTAGAGCCGCACGCCGAAGTAGACGAGGAGACCGGCCGCCAGCACCTGTCCGCCGAACTTGGTGAGGGCATCGATGTCGAACACGTCGTCGAGCACGCCGACGGCGCAGATCAGCGCACCGGCGATCAGCACGATCCCGGCATCGCGGAACACGAACGGGTCGCTGGTGGAGAGGAAGGGCAGCTGCTGGGCCACGAAGTACGCCGCGACCAGCCCGCCGAGCATGGCCAGGCCGCCGAGGTACGGGATCGGCTCGGCGTGCACGTCCCGGTCGCGCACCTGAGCCACCGCGCCCATCCGCAGCGCGATCTCGCGGGCGATGACGGTCAGCAGGTACGTCGCCGTGGCGGCGACGAGGAAGACGAGGAGGTACTCGCGCACTGGGCCCTAGTCCTCGTCGGTCAGGGTGGCGCCCAGCGGTTCGAGCACGGCGTTGAGCTCTTCGATGGTGAGCGCGCCCGCCCGCAGGATGCGGCCCTGCTCGCCGGTCGCGTCGACGATCGTGGACGGGTCGGACCCGACGGTCGGACCGCCGTCGATGACGACCGAGACCAACTTGCCGAGCATCTCCTCGGCCGCGTCGGCGTCGAGCGCGGCCGGACGTCCGGTGATGTTGGCCGAGCTCACGGCGAGCGGGCCGGTGCGCTCGAGCACGGCCAGCGCGATCTCGTCGTCGGGCATCCGGATCGCGACCGTGCCGCGGGTCTCGCCGAGGTCCCACTGCAGCGAGGACTGCTGGTGGAGGACCAGGGTGAGCGGGCCGGGCCAGAACTCGGCGACCAGCGCTCGCGCCCACCCCGGCACGCTGACAGCGAGCGCGTCGAGCGTGGTGGAGGCGCTGACCAGCACCGGCGGCGGCATGCTCCGGCCGCGACCCTTGGCGTCGAGCAGCCTCTGGACCGCGTCGGCGTCGAAGGCGTTGGCAGCCACGCCGTAGACCGTGTCGGTCGGGAACACCACCAGCTCACCCTTGCGAACCGCCAGGCTGGCGGCCTCGACGGCTGCCTCGAGCTCGTCGTCGGTGCTCGTCGGATAACGCATGGAGGTCATCGTGCCAGTCGCGCGGTGACGAACCGCGCACGCCCGGCCAGGTCGTCGTGGTCGCGGATCTCCGACCACCGGCCGGCCCGGCTGAACACCTCCGGAGCCGACTGGCCCTGGGCGTCGGCGTGCTCGGCTCCGACCACTCCCCCGGGCCGCAGCAGCAGTGCCGCGCGAGCCTCGAGCACCCGCATCGCATCGAGGCCGTCGATGCCGGAGAACAGGGCCAGGTGCGGGTCGTGGTCGCGCGCCTCCGCGGCCACCGACTCCCAGGCCTCGAGCGGGATGTACGGCGGGTTGCAGACGACCACGTCGACCTGGCCGAGGAGGTCGTCGAACGCGGTGGCCATGTCGCCCTGACGCAGGTCGACGCCGGTGCCGGCGAGGTTGCGCTCGGCCCACGCGTGCGCCGGGACGTCGAGCTCGACGGCGTGCACCACGGCCGCCGGCACCTCGTGGGCCACCGCCTTGGCGATCGCCCCCGAGCCGGTGCAGAGGTCGACGACGACCGGCGCCTCCATCGTGAGGGCGGCGTCGATCGCCCAGCCGGCCAGCAGCTCGGTCTCGGGCCGCGGCACGAACACGCCGGGCCCGACCTCGAGGTCGACGTGACGGAAGCCGGTCGACCCGGTCAGGTGCTGGAGGGGTTCGCGGGCCGCGCGCCGCGACACCAGCGCGTCGAAGGCCTCACGCTCAGGCTGGCCGACGACGTCGATCTCGAACAGGCGGCCGCGCGACACGGCGTACACGTGGGCGAGGAGCTCTGCGGCGTCGTGCTCGGGGCTCGCGACCCCGCCGTCGCGCAACCGCCGGGCGGCCTGCGCCAGGACGCTGGAACGACGCTCCATCACGAGTCGAGCGCGTCGAGCCGGGCCGCGAGATCGGTCTGCACGCAGCTGTCGAGCACCGGTTGGAGGTCGCCGTCGAGGACCTGGTCGAGGTTGTAGGACTTGTAGCCCGTGCGGTGGTCGGAGATCCGGTTCTCGGGGTAGTTGTAGGTGCGGATCCGCTCGGAGCGGTCGACGGTGCGGATCTGGCTCTTGCGGGCGGCACTGGCCTCCGCGTCGGCCTCCTCCTCGGCTGCGGCGAGGAGCCGGGCGCGCAGGATGCGCATGGCGGACTCCTTGTTCTGCAGCTGGCTCTTCTCGTTCTGGCAGCTGGCCACGACGCCCGAGGGCAGGTGCGTGATCCGAACCGCGGAGTCGGTGGTGTTGACGCTCTGGCCGCCGGGGCCCGAGGAGCGGAAGACGTCGATGCGCAGGTCGTTCTCGTCGAGGGTCACGTCGACCTGCTCGGCCTCGGGCATCACCAGGACGCCGGCGGCCGACGTGTGCACGCGTCCCTGGCTCTCGGTCACGGGCACCCGCTGGACGCGGTGCACGCCGCCCTCGAACTTCAACAGCGCGTACGGCGCCTCGCCGGGCTCCGGGGTGCCCTTGGCCTTGACCGCGACGGTGACCGACTTGTAGCCGCCCAGGTCCGACTCGGTGGCGTCGAGGACCTCCATGCGCCAGCCCCGGGTCTCGGCGTACCGCGTGTACATCCGGAACAGGTCGGCCGCGAAGAGCGCGGACTCCTCGCCGCCCTCGCCGGACTTCACCTCGAGGATCGCGTCCTTCGAGTCGGTGGCGTCGCGCGGGACCAGCAGGTAGCGCAGCCGCTCCTCGGCGGTGGCCAGGCGGGCCTCGAGCGGCTCGATCTCGGCAGCGAAGGACGAGTCCTCCTGTGCCAGCTCGCGGGCCGCGGCGATGTCGCCGCCCAGCTCGACCCACTCGCGCCAGGTGCCGATGATGCCGGTCAGCTCGGCGTAGCGCTGGTTGAGCCGCTTGGCCAGCCGCTGGTCCGCGTGCGTCTCGGGCTCGGCCAGGCGGCGTTCGATCTCGCCGTGCTCGCTGACAAGTCCCTCAACTGCTTCGAACACGTGTGCTCCTCGTCGACCGCCTGACTGAACCGATGGGTGAAATCACGAACGCCGGTCGCCCACATGGAGGTGGGGACCGGCGTTCGGTGGAAGCTACTTGTCGGCAGTCTTCTTGGCGTAGCGAGCCTCGAAGCGGGCGACGCGGCCGCCGGTGTCGAGGATCTTCTGCTTGCCGGTGTAGAACGGGTGGCACTGCGAGCAGACGTCGGCGCGGAGCGAGCCGGACGTGGCAGTGCTGCGGGTGGTGAACGCCGCGCCGCAGGTGCAGGTGACCGCGGTCTCGACGTACGCCGGGTGGATGTCCTTTTGCATGTGATGTCCTCTCAAGAGGTCGCCGGGTCGTGTCCGCCTGATGCGGAGACGTGAACCGGAACCAGCGCACAAGTGTGCCACCGTGGTCAACAGCCTGCCCAATCGGGACATTCCCCGCCCGGTCACGCGTGGACGGGCCGGCTCACCGTGACGTCGTCAGCCGTTCCGGCCGATGACGAGAGCGTGCCCATCGTCGGTCCCCGCGAGCGGGGACCGACCCGATCACTGGGTGCGCGTCAGCAGGTTCTGGACGCGGGTGGCGAGCTCGCGCGGGCTGAACGGCTTGGTGATGTAGTCGTCGGCGCCGGACTCGAAGCCGGTCTCGACGTCGGTCTCCTGCGCCCTCGCGGTCAGCAGGATCACCGGCAGGTCGGCGAGCGCGGGGTCGTTGCGGATGACCCGCACCGCCTCCAGCCCGGACATGCCCGGCATCATCACGTCGAGGACGGCCAGGTCGGGCCGCTGGGCCTGGCACGCCTCGATGGCGGCCGCGCCGTCGGCGACCGCGACGATGTCGTGACCCAGGGTCGACAACTTGAACTCCACCAGTTCCCTGATGTCGACGTCATCGTCGGCTACAACAATCCGGGCCATCGCC
This sequence comes from uncultured Actinomycetota bacterium, assembly GCA_963807335.1. Taxonomy (GTDB): domain Bacteria; phylum Actinomycetota; class Actinomycetes; order Propionibacteriales; family Nocardioidaceae; genus Nocardioides. The sequence continues at coordinate 151,459 of CAWEBT010000005.1, read as the reverse complement.
CTGCCTTCCTAGATACGAGTTTCAAGCGAGACCCTACCGGCCGCCGGACCGCCGCAAGGGCGAATCCGCGGACTGGCCGTCAAAGCCGACGGAGACCTCGGTCAGTCGCTCTTGCCGTTGACCGAGGGCGTGGTCTTCTGGACCTGCATGAGGAACTCGATGTTGCTCTGCGACTTCTTCAGACGCTCGAGCAACAGCTCGAGTGCCTGCTGCCCGTCGAGCCCCGAGAGCACGCGCCGCAGCTTCCACACGATCGCGGTCTCCTCGCTGCTCATCAGCAGCTCCTCACGGCGGGTGCCGGACTGGACCGCGTCGATGGCCGGGAAGATCCGCTTGTCGGCGAACTCCCGGCGCAGCCGCAGCTCCATGTTCCCGGTGCCCTTGAACTCCTCGAAGATGACCTCGTCCATCTTGGAGCCGGTCTCGATCAGGGCCGTGGCCAGGATCGTGAGCGACCCGCCGTTCTCGATGTTGCGCGCGGCACCGAAGAACTTCTTCGGCGGGTAGAGCGCCGACGAGTCGACGCCACCGGAGAGGATGCGCCCGCTCGCCGGGGCGGCGAGGTTGTAGGCACGACCGAGGCGGGTGATCGAGTCGAGCAGCACCACCACGTCGTGGCCGAGCTCGACGAGGCGCTTGGCCCGCTCGATGGCCAGCTCGGCGACCATGGTGTGGTCGCTGGCCGGCCGGTCGAACGTCGAGGCGATGACCTCGCCCTTGACCGTGCGCTGGAAGTCGGTGACCTCCTCGGGCCGCTCGTCGACGAGCACGATCATCAGGTGGCACTCGGGGTTGTTGGTGCTGATCGAGTTGGCGATCGACTGGAGAACCATCGTCTTGCCGGCCTTCGGCGGGGAGACGATGAGGCCACGCTGTCCCTTGCCGATGGGCGCGGCGATGTCGATGACGCGACCGATCAGGTTCGTGTGCTCGGTCTCGAGGCGCAGCCGCTCGCTGGCGTGCAGCGGGGTGAACTTGGAGAAGTCCGGCCGGTCCTTCATCGACTCCGGCTCGGCACCGTTGACGCTGTCGATGCGCACCATCGGGTTGAACTTCTCCTTGCGCTCACCCTCACGGGGCTGGCGCACCTGGCCGAGCACGGCGTCGCCGCGTCGCAGGCCGAACTTGCGGACCATCGACAACGAGACGTAGACGTCGTCGGTGCCGGGCAGGTAGCCACTCGTGCGGACGAAGGCGTAGTTGTCGAGCACGTCGAGGATGCCGGCCGCCGGCACCAGCACGTCGTCCTCGAGGATCGTGGTGTCGGGCTCGTTGCGGCTGCTGCGGCCGCTGGGCGCACCCTGGCCGCGGTCACTGCCCTGCGGACGGTCGTTGCCCTGCGGACGGTCGTTGCCCTGCGGACGGTCGTTGCCCTGGGGACGGTCGTTGCCCTGCGGGCGGTCCCGGTCGCGACCACGACGGCGACGGTTGCGGCGGCTGCCGCCCTCCTCGTCGCGGTTGTCGGGCTGGTTGCGGCTCTCGCCGCGGTCGTTCTGCTCGCTCCGGTCGCTGCGGTCGTTCCGCTCCGTGCGGTCAATCCGCTCGCCGCGGTCCTTCCGCTCGCTGCGGTCGTCCTGCTCGGGGCGACCCTCGTTCTGGCTGCCGCCCTGGGCGCGGTTTCGCTCGCGACCCTGCTGGCGGTCCTGCTGGTCCTGGCTCGCCTCGTCGGAGGTGTCCACCTGCCGGTGGCTCGACTGATCGGCCTGCTTCGCGGCCGGCCGCTCGGTCGCCCGGTCGGCTGCCTTCGCCCTCGGCTCGGCCCGCTTCTGCTCGCCCTGCGGCTGCTCGGCCTGCTTCTGCTCGGCCTGCGGCTGCTCGCCCTGCGGCTGCTCGGCCTGCTTCTGCTCGCCCTGCTTCTTGGGTGCCCGCTGCTTCGGCTCGGCCTGCTTGGACGCGCCCTGCGCGGGCTCGGCCTGGCTGCCGGACCGGCCGCCGGCCTGGGCCGCCTTGATGGCGTCGACCAGCTGGGCCTTCTTCATCGACGAGGCTCCGGCGATCCCCATGCCACCGGCCATCGACTTCAGGTCGGCGATCAGGAGGGAGTTGAGTCCTCCGCCGCGCTTCTTCGAGGCACTGGCCTCCGGCGCAGCGGCGGATTCGATGGTCTCTGTCACGTGAGGTCCTTCCCACGTCCTGTGCCGACGAGTCTGAGCCGTCGGCAACGTCTTCGGTGCTCCCCCACCAACTGGCCCACCAACTGGCCCGCCGGCGGCCACATCGAGGCGGTCGTATCAGCGAGTGCGCGTCCGAGGACGGCCACGAAGATGAAGGAGGTTGCGCACTTCTTGCGATGGCGTTGACGTCATCGGATGGAGTGCTCACGCCGAGTGGCGCAAGCCCAAGATACCACCGGCCCAGTGAAACGTGACACAGGGCACGACACCCACCGTGCCGCGTCCGATCAGCCGACGACGACGCCCCGGGCATCGACACTGAGGTGGTGGGCCGCCCACCCGTCGGGGCAGCGAGACAGCAGCGATCCGACCGACCCGTTGTCGGTGAACACCAGCACTGTCGGCCCGGCCCCCGACACGACGGCGGGGACCCCATCGGCCCGCAGCGCGTCGATCAGGGCGAGCGAGGCCGGCATCGCCGCAGCGCGGTAGGACTGGTGGAGGTGGTCGCGCGTCGCCAGCAGCAGGAGCTCGGGCCGGCTGGCGAGCGCGGCGATGAGCAGCGCCGTACGACCCGAGTTCGCCGCCGCGTCGGCGTGCGGCACGACGTCCGGCAGGAGGCCGCGCGCGACCGACGTGGCCACCGGGGTGGGCGGCACGAAGACCACCGTCGTCACCCGAGGATCGACACCGGAGGCGACGGTGAAGAACTCGCCGTCCTCCTGACCGGAGATCGTGAGCCCGCCGAACAGCGCCGGCGCGACGTTGTCCGGATGACCCTCGAGATCGGCGGCCAACCGGAAGAGCGCGTCGTCGTCGAGCAGCAGCGCACCTCCGGCCACGAGTCCTCGGGCCAGCGCCAGCCCGGCGACGATCGCCGCCGACGACGAACCGAGCCCACGGCTGTGCGGGATCACGTTGTGGCAGTCCAGCGCCAGACCGGGGGGGTCGGCATGCATCGCCGCGAACCCGGCCCGCATCGCACGCACGACCAGGTGGCTCTCGTCGCGGGGCACGTCGTCGGCCCCGGCACCCTCGACGGTGACCGTGAGCCCCTGCGGAGCGATGGACGCGGTCAGCTCGTCGCGCATCGACAGCGCGAGGCCGAGGGAGTCGAAGCCGGGGCCGAGGTTGGCCGACGTGGCCGGCACCGTCACGGTGACGGCCTCGTCGACGAAGCGTGCCATCAGGTCAGGCCGGCAGCCGTGGCGGCCGCGTCGACGTCCGCGTCGATCACCACGTCGACGAGGTCGCCGGTGCCGGCGAGCGCGGTGGCGGTGTCCTTGAGGCCGTGGCCGGTCACGGTGATCACGATGGTGGAGCCGGCGAACGACTCCCCCGCCGCCAGCGCGGCCAGCAACCCGGCGACACCGGCTGCCGAAGCGGGCTCGACGAAGACCCCGTCGCGCCGGGCAAGCTCGGCCTGGGCCGACAGGATCTGGGCGTCGGAGAGGGCGGCGAACCCGCCGCCGGACTCGGAGGCGGCTGCCTCGGCGAGCTTCCACGACGCGGGGTTGCCGACCCGGATGGCGGTGGCCAACGTCTCGGGGTCGGGGAAGGGCACACCCGTGACGAGCGGGGCCGCGCCCTCGGCCTGGAAGCCCAGCATCCTCGGCTTCTTCGTCGAGCGGCCGAGCGCGGCGTACTGCTCGTAGCCCATCCAGTACGCCGAGATGTTGCCGGCGTTGCCGACGGGCAGCAGGTGGTGGTCGGGTGCGTCGCCGAGGAAGTCGACGACCTCGAAGGACGCCGTCTTCTGTCCCTGCAGGCGCACCGGGTTGACGGAGTTGACCAGTGCGACCGGGTGGCTCCAGGCGAGCTGGCGGGCGAGGGTCAGGCAGTTGTCGAAGTTGCCGCGCACCATGATCACCTGAGCGCCGTGCATGATCGCCTGGGCCATCTTGCCGGCCGCGATCTTGCCCTCCGGCACGAGCACGAGCGGCTTGAGCCCGGCCTTCGCGGCGTAGGCCGCCATCGAGGCCGAGGTGTTGCCGGTCGAGGCGCACACGACCGCGGCCGCGCCCTCGTGCTTGGCGACCGAGATGGCGGCAGTCATGCCGCGGTCCTTGAAGGAGCCCGTGGGGTTGTCACCCTCGACCTTGAGCCAGACCTCGGCGCGAGCCTGGGCGCTGAGCCAGCCCGAGTGCACCAACGGGGTGCCGCCCTCGCGCAGCGTGATGGCCTCGACGTCCTGCGGGATGTCGAGGAGCTCCCGGTACTCGTCGATGACGCCGCGCCACTGGTGCGTGCGACCGCTCATTCGGGGCCACCCTCGACCCGCATCACCGAGGTGACCTCGCGCACGATGTCCATCGAGCGCAGCTGCTCGACGGTGGCGGCGAGAGCGGCGTCGGTGGCCTGGTGCGAGACGACGACCAGCTGGGCGTCGGCGCCGCGACCCTCCTGACGGACGGTCTGGATCGAGACGCCGTGGTCGGCGAAGGCGTTGGCGACCGCGGCGAGCACGCCCGCACGGTCGTCGACGTCGATGGCCACGTGGTAGCGGGTGAGGGTCTCCCCCATCGGCAGCACGACCCGGTCGGCGTAGGCCGACTCCCCGGGTCCACGGGTGTTGCCGAGCCGGTTGCGCGCCACGGTGACGAGGTCGCCCAGCACCGCCGACGCGGTGGGTGGGCCGCCCGCACCGGGACCGTAGAACATCAGCTGGCCGGCGGCCTCCGACTCGACGAAGACCGCGTTGTAGGCGCCGCGGACCGAGGCGAGCGGGTGGCTGAGCGGGATCATCGCCGGGTGCACGCGGACCGCGACGGCGCCGTCCTTGAGCTCGCAGATGGCCAACAGCTTGACGACGCTGCTCATGTCGCGCGCCGACTGGACGTCGGCGGCGGTGACCTCGGAGATGCCCTCGCGGTGCACGTCGGAGGCGGTCACCCGCGAGTGGAACGCGAGGCTGGCCAGGATCGCGGCCTTCGCCGCGGCGTCGAAGCCCTCGACGTCGGCCGTCGGGTCGGCCTCGGCGTAGCCGAGGTCCTGGGCCTCCTCGAGCGCCTCGGCGAAGCCGGCGCCGGTGGTGTGCATCTTGTCGAGGATGAAGTTGGTGGTGCCGTTGACGATGCCGAGCACGCGGGTGACCTTGTCGCCGGCCAGGCTCTCGCGCAGCGGACGCAGGATCGGGATGGCGCCGGCGACGGCGGCCTCGTAGTAGAGGTCGCGCCCGGCCTTCGCGGCCGCCTCGAAGAGGGTCGGTCCGTCCTCGGCGAGCAGCGCCTTGTTGGCGGTGACGACCGAGGCGCCGTGCTCGAGGGCGCTGAGGATCAGGCTGCGGGCGGGCTCGATGCCGCCGATGACCTCGACGACCAGGTCGACGTCGTCACGGGTCACGAGCCCCGCGGCGTCCGTGGTGAGCAGCCCGTCGGGCACCTCCACCTCACGGTGCGCGTCGAGACGGCGTACGGCGATGCCGGCCAGCTCGATCGGCACCCCGATCCGGGCGGTCAGGTCGGCGGCCTGCTCGGTGAGCAGCCTGACGACCTGGGAGCCGACGGACCCGCACCCCAGGACTGCGACCCGGAGCGGCTTGTCGCCCTCAAGCATGTGTGTACCCCACGTCAGTTGCCAACAGGTCTTCCTCAGTCTCGCGCCTCAGCACGACCGTCGAGACGCCGTCCCGCACAGCGATCACCGGTGGCCGCAGCGCATGGTTGTAGTTGGAGGCCATCGAGCGACAGTAGGCGCCGGTGCCGGGCACGGCCAGGAGGTCACCCGGCGCGAGGTCGGCCGGCAGGAACTCGTCCTTGACGATGATGTCGCCCGCCTCGCAGTGCTTGCCGACGACCCGTGAGAGCACCGGCGGCGCCTCGGACTCGCGGTCGGCGAGCGTGCAGGAGTAGTCGGCGTCGTAGAGGGCGGTGCGGATGTTGTCGCTCATGCCGCCGTCGACGCTGACGTAGGTGCGCACGGCACCGCCGTCGAGCGCGACCGTCTTGACCGTGCCGACGGTGTAGACCGTGCACATCGACGGCCCGACGATCGCCCGTCCGGGCTCGATCGAGAGCCGGGGCTCGACGAGGCCGAGCGCCTTGCACTCGTGCTCGACGATCCTGCTCATCTCGAACGCCAGCTGCGCCGGCTCGGCGGGGTCGTCCTGGGTCGTGTAGGCGATGCCGAAGCCACCGCCGAGGTCCATCTCGGGCATCGCCACCCCGAGTTCGTCGGCCACCCGGGCATGCAGGGCCAGCACCCGGCGGGCGGCCACCTCGAAGCCGGACGAGTCGAAGATCTGGCTGCCGATGTGGGAGTGCAGCCCGAGCAGCTCGAGGCCCGGGGCCGCGTGCACCCGGCGTACCGCCTCGAGGGCGTCGCCGCTGGTGATCGAGAAGCCGAACTTCTGGTCCTCGTGGGCGGTGGCGATGTACTCGTGGGTGTGCGCCTCGACGCCGGCGGTCACCCGCACCATGACGCGGGCGGTGGTGCCGATGCCCGTCGCCGCGGAGGACAGCCTCTCTATCTCGGCGAACGAGTCGACGATGATGCGGCCGACGCCTGCCGCGACCGCTCGCCGCAGCTCGGGCAGGGTCTTGTTGTTGCCGTGGTAGCCGATGCGCGCCGGGTCGAAGCCGGCCTTGAGGGCGACCGTCAGCTCGCCGCTGGAGCAGACGTCGAGGCAGAGGCCCTCCTCGGCGATCCAGCGGGCCACCGTCGTGCAGAGGAATGCCTTGCCGGCGTAGTAGACGTCGTAATCGGCGAACGCGTCCCGGAAGGCGCCGGCGCGACCGCGGAAGTCGGCCTCGTCGAGGACGTACGCCGGGGTGTTGTGGTCGGCGACGAGGTCGGCGACCGCGATGCCGCCGACGATCAGGTCACCGTCGACCTTGCGGGCCGTCGAGGACCAGAGCAGGGGCACCAGGGCGTTCGCGTCCGCGGGCGGGCGCAGCCAGGACGGGCCGCGGAGGGCGCCGGGCGCGTGCGCCCAGCCGGCTTCGTGGGTCACCGGCTACATCCGCTCCGGCGCGCTGACACCCAGCAGGGCGAGGCCGTTGGCGAGCACGACCCGGGTCGCCGCGACCAGGGTGAGGCGGGCGCGGTGCAGGTCGTTCGGCTCCTCGTCGCCCATCGGCAGCACCCGGCAGGTGTCGTAGAAGCGGTGGTACGTCGCCGCGGTCTCCTCGAGGTAGCGCGCCACCCGGTGCGGCTCGCGCAGCACCGCGGCACCGGCGACCACCCGCGGGAACTCGGCCAGGGCGCGCAGCAGCTCCCCCTCCTTCTCGTGGGAGAGCAGCTCCGGGTCGAAGTCCTCCTTCGCGGGCTCCAGACCGTGCTCCAGCCCGTTGCGGAGGATCGCCGCGACCCGGGCGTGGGCGTACTGGACGTAGAAGACCGGGTTGTCGCTGGTCGCCTTGGCCCAGAGGTCGAGGTCCAGGTCGATGTTCGAGTCCGAGCTGAAGCGAGCCAACGCGTAGCGCGAGGCATCCACGCCGATCGCCTCGACCAGGTCGTCGATGGTGACGACGGTGCCGGCGCGCTTGGACATCCGCATCGGCTGACCGTCGCGCACCAGGTTGACCATCTGCCCGATCAGGATCTCGAGGTTCTCGTGCGGGGTGTCGCCGAAGGCGGCGCACATCGCCATCATCCGGCCGACGTAGCCGTGGTGGTCGGCGCCCAGCATGATGAAGCAGCGGTCGAAGCCGCGCTCGCGCTTGTCGAGGTAGTAGGCGAGGTCCCCCGACAGGTAGGCGCCCTGGCCGTCGGACTTGATGATCACCCGGTCCTTGTCGTCACCGAACCTCTCGGTGGCGAGCCAGATCGCGCCATCCTTCTCGTAGGTGTTCCCGAGATCGGTGAGCCGCTCGACGGCCCGCTTCACCGCACCGCTGCGGTGCAGGTTGTCCTCGTGGAAGTAGACGTCGAAGTCGACGCCGAAGTCGTGCAGGCTCTGCTTGATCTCACCGAACATCAGGTCCACGCCCTCGGCGCGGAAGACCTCACGCGCCTCCTCCTCCGGGAGGTCGAGGGCGTCGGGACGCTTGCCGAGCACCGCCTTGGCGATGTCCTCGATGTACTGGCCGCCGTACCCGTCCTCGGGCACCGGCTTGCCCTGTGCGCTGGCGAGCAGCGAGCCGCTGAAACGGTCGATCTGGCCGCCGTGGTCGTTGAAGTAGTACTCCCGCGTGACCTCCGCACCGGTCAGGGTGAAGATCCTGCCCAGGGCGTCGCCGACCGCCGCCCACCGGACGCCGCCGATGTGGATGGGACCGGTGGGGTTGGCCGAGACGAACTCCAGGTTGATCTTCTCGCCGGCGAAGGCGTCCGACGATCCGTACCGGTCCCCCGCCTCCACGATCCGCGCGGCGACGACACCCTGGGCGCCGGCCGACACGGTGATGTTGAGGAAGCCCGGGCCGGCGATCTCGACGTCCTCGACGCCGTCGGCGGCGAGCAGGCCCTCGCGGACGAGCTCGGCGAAGTCGCGGGGGTTCAGGCCCGCCTTCTTGCCCAGCTGCATGGCGACGTTCGTGGCGTAGTCGCCGTGCCCCTTCTGCCGGGGCCGCTCCACCGTGACCGTCGCGGGCACGCCGTCGGGCAGCGCGATGCGGCCCTGCCCGGTGAGGCTGGTCAGGACTTCGATGATCGTTGCGGAGAGCTGCTCGGGAGTCACCGCGTCAGCCTATCGGCGGGTCCCGGTTTCCTCTGCGCCGGTTTCGACGGGTAGTGTCCCGAATCGCATCAAGCCGCGCACTCCGCGTCGAGAGCACGCCTCCGTAGCTCAGGGGATAGAGCACTGGTTTCCGGTACCAGGTGCCGCAGGTTCGAATCCTGCCGGGGGCACACATCTCCACGACGGCCGGCGCCGGGCCGGTCCCCGGCCGGCGCTGCCCTAGCAGCGCTCGAGGCGGGCGTCCGTGCGCGCCTCGCGCCCCCAGCGCCGCGCCTGCGCGACGTTGGGGAAGACCACGCTGGCGGCGCCGGCGTACCCGACGCGTCCCGAGACGACGCACGTGGTGATCTTGCGGGGGTCGACCAGCGCCACCGCCTGGGCGATCCGGAACAGCTCGGACGGCCCGGCGTCGGTCCGCATGTGCTTGAGCACCGTGAGCACCCCCCGCTCGATGAAGCCCGGGCGCTCCGCCTCGGCCGCGACCTTGGCCTGGATGCCGCGCAGGGTCCGCTGCTGGTTCGCCGAGCGCTCGAAGTCTCCGCCGGCCAGCGACTTGCGGATCCGCGAGAACGCCATCGCGCCGTAGCCGTCGAGGTGGATGCGGCCCTTCTTGAAGCCGTTGTCCTTGAGGTGCTCGTCGGCGAACGGACGCGGGTTGGACACCGTGATGCCGCCGATGTCGTTGACCATGCGCTCGAAGAACGGGAACCGGGTCACCATCACGTAGTCGGCGGTGATGCCGGTGAGGTTGCGGATGCTCGACGCCATCAGCTGCGGTCCGCCGAAGGACAGCGCGGCGTTGATCCGCTCCTTGCCGTAGCCCGGGATGCTCACCCAGGAGTCGCGGGGTACGCCGATCGCCGTGGCCGCGCCCGTGCGGGTGTTCATGCCGACCAGCTGGAGCGCGTCGCCGCGGCTGCGCAGCATGTCCTGGCCGGGCCGGGCGTCGGACCCGACCGCGAGGATCCAGATGACGCCCGGGGTGTTGGCGACCCCGGAGGCCTTGGTGACCCGCACGAGCGCGACCTCGGTGGACTGCACCGCCGAGTCGGGCACCGTCAGCCCGCACACCGACAAGACGACCGCCAGCACCAGGGTGCGTACGGCGCCCCGCCCGGTCAGGCCCGTCAGCCACCTCGGCCGGTCGGTCACTTCACTGCCTTGCGGACGTCGTACCCGAAGATGCGCCACGTGCCCTCCTTGCGGGTCAGGAACACGCGGCCGCGCACCGACACGACATGCGGGCTCTCGCCCGTCGTCTCGAAGTCGAGGGCGATGCGAGCGGTGACTCCGGCGACCCGACCCGACGGGGCGATGACGTCGAGACGGACGTCGCGCTTGGTGGCGGTGACACCGGTGGTCGTGGCGCCGATGTCGGCGTTGCTGAGCAGGTCCTTGTCGCGCCGGGCCTCCTTGGTCGCGCCCTGGGTGAAGCCGGGGAAGGCGTCGCGGAAGGAGGTACGGGGCCAGGTGCCACCGAGGTAGGCCGCCTCCCACCACCGGTCGACGACCGGCACGATCTGGCGGAGCAGCCGTCCACGTCCGCCGGTCGTGAGCTTGCCCACCACCTTCTTCACCTCGGCCTGCGTGCTCGGTGCCGCCACCGGCTGGGTGGTGCTCTCCCCGGCGCTCGGTGTCTCGGTGCTCGGTGTCTCGGTGCTCGGCGTCTCGGCGGGCGGCGTCTCGTCGGGCGTCGTCTCGTCGGGCGGGACCGCCGGTGACGCCGAGGACGTCTGCTTCTCGGGCTCCTCGCCGGAGCACGCGGTGATCGTCGACAAGCAGATCGCGGCGACTGTCGTCAACGCGATCAGCCCGCGGGTCGGCCTTCTCATCTGCTGCTCATCCCTGCTCGTGTGGCACTGGTAACACCCTGCCGCAATAGGACCCCTCGACCCTGCATTTGTTCGCGCGTGGGTCTAGCCTTGTCGAGTTGCCATACACCCCGCGCGCGATCCCGGAAGAGGCGAACCAAGCCGTGCCGCAGTCCTCTCGTCCTGACCAGACCTCCAACGAGTCGGCGGGCGCTGACCCGGGCGCCGACCTGGGAGCCAACGAGTGGCTCGCGGAGGACATGCTCGAGCAGTACCAGAGAGATCCCGGCAGCGTCGCCCCCGAGTGGGTGTCCTACTTCACCGCACACGGGATGGGTGCGTCGACCAACGGTACGCCGACCCCCGCAGCCGCCAAGAAGCCGGCCGCGGCGCCGGCGAAGCAGGCGGCTCCTGCCCCTGAGAAGAAGGCCGAGCCCTCGCCGGCGACCAAGCCGGAGCCGGCGAAGGCCGCCAGCACCCCCACGCCGAAGGCCAAGCCGCGCCCCGCCGCCGCTGCCGCCGAGCCGGCCCAGGGCACGTCGACGCCGGTCGCCAAGGACCCCACCCCGTCGGCCCCGTCCCAGGCCAGCGACGAGCCCTCGTTCACCGTGCTGCGCGGCGCGCCCGCCCGCACGGTCGTCAACATGGACTCCTCCCTCACCGTGCCGACCGCGACGTCGGTGCGCTCGGTGCCGGTCAAGCTGCTGTGGGACAACCGCACGGTCATCAACAACCACCTCGCGCGTGCGCGCGGCGGCAAGGTGTCGTTCACCCACCTCATCGGCTACGCGCTGGTCAAGGCCGTCGCCTCGATGCCCGAGATGAACGTCGGCTTCGACATGGTCGACGGCAAGCCCAACCTGATCACCCCGGCCCACATCAACCTCGGGCTCGCCATCGACGTGCCCAAGCCCGACGGCAGCCGTCAGCTCCTCGTCCCGGCCATCAAGGCGGTCGAGAACATGGACTTCGCGGCCTTCTGGACGGCGTACGAGGAGGTCGTGCGCAAGGCGCGTGACAACAAGCTCGCCGTCACCGACTTCCAGGGCACCTCGATCTCGCTGACCAACCCGGGCGGCATCGGCACCAGCCACTCGGTGCCCCGCCTGATGAAGGGCCAGGGCGCGATCATCGGCGTCGGCGCGATGGAGTACCCGCCCGAGTGGCAGGGGGCCTCCGAGGAGGCGATCGCCCGCAACGCGATCAGCAAGGTCATGACGCTGACCTCGACCTACGACCACCGTGTCATCCAGGGCGCGCAGTCGGGTGAGTTCCTCAAGCGGCTGCACGGCATGCTGCTCGGCGAGAACGGGTTCTACGACGAGATCTTCCGTTCGCTGCGCATCCCCTACCAGCCGATCCGCTGGGCCAAGGACATCGCGACCTCGCACGACGAGGACATCAGCAAGCAGGCCCGGATCCTCGAGCTCATCCACGCCTACCGCGTGCGCGGCCACATGATGGCCGACACCGACCCGCTGGAGTACCGCCAGCGCAGCCACCCCGACCTCGAGATCGAGTCGCACGGCCTGACCATGTGGGATCTCGACCGCGAGTTCGCGACCGGCTCGTTCGGTGGCGAGGGTCGTCGGTTCCTCAAGCTGCGCAACATCCTGGGCATCCTGCGCGACTCCTACTGCCGCACCACCGGCATCGAGTACATGCACATCATGGATCCCGAGCAGCGTCGCTGGATCCAGGAGCGAGTCGAGCGCCCGCACACCAAGACCCCGCGCGGTGAGCAGGTGCGCATCCTGCTCAAGCTCAACCAGGCAGAGGCGTTCGAGACCTTCCTGCAGACCAAGTTCGTCGGCCAGAAGCGGTTCTCGCTCGAGGGGGGCGAGACGACCATCCCGCTGATCGACGAGATCTGCGAGGCCGCGGCCGAGGTCGACCTCGACGAGGTCACCATGGGCATGGCGCACCGCGGCCGGCTCAACGTGCTGGCCAACATCGTCGGCAAGAAGTACTCCCAGATCTTCCGCGAGTTCGAGGGCAACATCGACCCGCGCACCGTCCAGGGCTCCGGCGACGTGAAGTACCACCTCGGCGCCGAGGGCACGTTCGTGTCCGGCACCGGCGCGGAGATCAAGGTGTCGGTCGCGGCCAACCCGTCGCACCTCGAGGCGGTCGACCCGGTGCTCGAGGGCATCGCCCGCGCCAAGCAGGACGTGCTCGACAAGGGCAGCGAGTTCCCCGTCCTGCCCCTGCTCATCCACGGCGACGCGGCGTTCGCCGGCCAGGGGGTCGTCGCCGAGACGCTCAACCTGTCCCAGCTGCGCGGCTACCGCACCGGCGGCACCATCCACGTGGTCGTCAACAACCAGGTCGGCTTCACCACCTCCCCGGGCTCCTCGCGCTCGTCGCTCTACTGCACCGACGTCGCGCGGATGGTCCAGGCGCCGATCTTCCACGTCAACGGCGACGACCCCGAGGCCTGCATCCGGGTGGCCCGGCTCGCGTTCGACTACCGCCAGGTGTTCAACAAGGACGTCGTCATCGACCTCGTCTGCTACCGCCGTCGCGGACACAACGAGGGCGACGACCCGTCGTACACGCAGCCGTTGATGTACGACCTGATCGAGCAGAAGCGATCGGTGCGCAAGCTCTACACCGAGTCGCTGATCGGGCGTGGCGACATCACGCTCGACGAGGCCGAGCAGGTCCTCAAGGACTACCAGCTTCAGCTCGAGCGGGTGTTCACCGAGGTGCGCGAGGCCAGCTCCGACGCGGTGTCGGAGTGGACCACCGTGCCCGACTACCCCGAGAAGCCCGCCGGCGACGCGGTCACCGCGGTCACGCCCGAGGTGCTCAAGCGGATCGCGGACGCCTACCTCACGCCGCCCGAGGGCTTCACCGTGCACCCGAAGGTGATGCCGCAGCTGCAGCGAAGGGCCGCCGCGATCGCCGATGGCCCGATCGACTGGGGCACCGGTGAGATCCTCGCGCTCGGCGCCCTCCTGATGGACGGGCGCCCCGTGCGCCTGGCCGGGCAGGACTCGCGCCGAGGCACGTTCGTCTCGCGCTTCGCCACCATCATCGACCGGGTCAACGCCGACGAGTGGACGCCGCTGACCAACCTCACCGAGGACCAGGCGAAGTTCTACATCTACGACTCGCTGCTCTCCGAGTACGCCGCGCTGGGCTTCGAGTACGGCTACTCGGTCGCCCGCCCCGACGCGCTCGTGCTGTGGGAGGCGCAGTTCGGCGACTTCGTCAACGGTGCCCAGACCGTCATCGACGAGTTCATCAGCGCCGGTGAGACCAAGTGGCGCCAGCAGTCGGGCGTCGTCCTCCTGCTGCCGCACGGCTACGAGGGCCAGGGCCCCGACCACTCGTCGGCCCGCATCGAGCGGTTCCTGACGATGTGCGCCGAGGAGACCATGACGCTCGCCCAGCCGTCGACGCCCGCGTCGTACTTCCACCTGCTCCGACGACACTCACTGGGCGAGGAGCACCGGCCGCTGATCGTCTTCACCCCCAAGTCGATGCTCAAGCGCAAGGAGGCGGCCTCGCAGCCCGCCGACTTCACCGAGGGCACGTTCCGGCCGTTCATCGGCGACGACAACGCCGACGACGCCAAGGTGGAGACGCTGCTGCTCTGCTCGGGCCGCGTCACCTGGGACCTCATGGTGGAGCGGGCCAAGCGCGACGACGCCGAGAGGTTCGCCATCGGCCGCGTCGAGCAGCTCTACCCGCAGCCGGCCGACGACATCCGGGCCGAGATCGCCAGGTACCCCAACCTCAAGGCCGTGCGCTGGGTGCAGGACGAGCCGGTCAACATGGGGCCGTGGCCCAACTACCAGCTCAACGTGTGGCCCGGCCTCGACATCGTCGTCGAGCCGGTCACCCGGCTCCCGTCCGCGTCCCCGTCGGTCGGCACGATCAAGCGGCACACCGAGGAGCAGAAGGCGCTGATCGCCGCCGCGTTCGCTCCGACCGCTGCCTCGGCCGGCGCCGACTACTGAGCCGGGCCGGACTGCGCGTGTACTTCACCGATCGCGGGATCGAGGAGCTCCAGACCAGGCGGGGCGACGAGGAGGTCACCCTCGCCTGGGTGGCCGACCGGCTTCAGGAGTTCACCGACACGTATCCGGAGTTCGAGAGTGCCGTCGAGCGCTTCGCCACCTGGCTGGCGCGCGAGGACGACCCCGACGACTGACCGGCACGCGCCCGGGTGGTCGCGAGCTCGCGGCGGACCCGGGCCAGGTCGGCGTCGTCGGCGTCGGCTCCGAACGCAGCGTGCGGCAGGCCCGCCGTACGACGGTGGTTGAGATCGAGGGCGACGACCAGTCCGATCAGGACCAGCGACATGGTCAGGACTGCTGCCACTGCACCAAGGTCTGCGTAGATGTTCATGGCAGTAACTTTGTCACCGCACGATTCCTGCCACGAGTGGCATGAATGACTGGGTGCGCAAATTATCTGCCATACTGGTGCGCATGGCCCTCTCCCGCGTCGCCGTGGTGCTGCCCGGCCGCCCCACCCTGTTCGAGCTCGGCGTGCTCCACGAGGTCTTCGGCATCGATCGCACCGACGACGGCGTGCCGCGGATCGACTTCCTGCTCTGCGCCGAGACCCCCGGCGTGCCGCTCGAGGTCTCGCACGGCATCACCATGACCGCGCCGTACGGCCTCGACGCCGTCCGCGGTGCCGACCTGGTCGTGGCCCCGGCCTACGACTACACGCTCGGCACGCCGAGCGAGGCAGTGCTCGACGTGTTCCGGCAGGCCCACGCCGATGGCGCCTGGCTGCTGTCGGTCTGCTCGGGCGCGTTCGCCCTGGGCGCGGCGGGGCTGCTCGACGGCCGCCGCAGCACCACCCACTGGCGGCACTCCGACGAGCTGAAGCTCCGCTTCCCAGCCACCCACGTCGACCCCGACGTGCTCTTCGTCGAGGACGACCGGATCCTGACCAGCGCCGGCACCGCCGCCGGCATCGACGCCTGCCTGCACCACGTCCGCTGCGAGCTCGGCGCCGCGGTCGCGACCCGCATCGCGCGCCGCATGGTCGTCTCGCCGCAGCGCGACGGCGGGCAGCGCCAGTTCATCGACCTGCCCGTCCCCGAGGTCGCCGGCGACACCCTGCAACCGGTGCTCGAGTGGATGCGAGAGAACCTCCACGAGGAGCAGCCGGTGCGGCTGCTGGCCCGCCGAGCCTCCATGTCGGAGCGCACGTTCGCCCGCCGCTTCGCGGCCGAGACCGGCAGCACGCCGGCGAAGTGGCTGTTGGGCCAGCGCCTCCACCACGCGCGGATGCTGCTGGAGGGCAGCGACCTGCCGATCGAGACCGTCGCCGACCGCGCCGGGTTCGGGTCCGCGGCCCTGCTCCGGCACCACTTCGCCAACCAGGTGGGCCTCGCACCGGCCGAGTACCGCAAGACCTTCCGCTCCCCCGTCACCCGGGCCGGCTGAACGGCGCATGCTCGTCGGCTGCAGTGGGTACCGCCCCCGCATGCAGAGCGACACACCGCGAGCCGACACCGTCGTGCTGGACGTCGACGGCACCCTGGTCGACTCCAACTACCACCACGTCCGAGCCTGGGCCATGGCCTTCAACGAGGTCGGCAGGGTCATCCCCGAGTGGCGCATCCACCGGGCCATCGGCATGACCGGCGAGCTGCTGGTCTCGCACCTGGCCGGAGACTGCACCGAGCGCGCCGCAGGCGACGAGATCCGCAAGCGGCACGACGCCCACTACGTCGCGGCCCTGCCCCAGGTCGAGGTGCTGCCCGGCGGCCACCAGCTCATCAGCTCGCTCAAGCAGCACGGCTTCCGGGTGGTCGCCGCCAGCTCGGGGTCCGAGGAGCAGACCCGGGCTGCACTCGAGAAGATCGACGACGCCCGCGACCTCGACGCCTGGGTGTCCGGCGACCAGGTCGGCACCGGCAAGCCCGCCCCCGAGCTCCTCGAGGTCGCGTTGTCGCGCGCCGAGGGCACGCTCGGCCTGGCCGTCGGTGACTCCGTGTGGGACATGCGGGCCGCAGCCGTGCTGGGGTGGCGCTCGGTCGGGCTCAGGTGCGGCGGCTTCTCCGAGGACGAGCTGGTGGGGTCGGGTGCCGACGTCGTCCACGACGACCCCGACGACCTGATCGCCCACGTCGCGTCCCTGCCGTCGCACTGACCGCGGCCGGCCGACGCGTTTGGGCCGCGCCGAACTGGATACCGGGGGGTGTCGGCGACCCGCCGCGATGGGGTCTCACGCAGACCACGTCGTCCCGGGTTGCCGACACCAGCGCTCGGCGGCCGCGGCCGGCTGCGTCAGCCCGCTTGCAGGAGGTCGGGCTCCAGCTGGTCGCGCAGCCGCGCCAGGATGCCGCTCAGCCACCGGGACACCTGCATCTGGGCGACGCCGTACTCGTCGCCGATCTGTTGCTGGGTGCGCTCCTCCACGAAGCGCAGGTGCAGGAGACGACGCTCCCGCTCGGTGAGGCCACGCATGAGCGGACCGAGCACCGCCCGCGCCTCGACGGCCCCCAGCCAGTTGTCAGGGTCGGGCAGGGCCTCCCCCACCGTGAGCCCACCCAGGTCTGCCACCGGCTGGTCGATCGACGGCGGCTGGAACGACCCGAAGGCGGAGATCGCCTCGGCGTACTCGGCGTACTCGATGTCGAGCTCGGCCAGCACGTCCTGCTCGGTGGGCTCGCGCCCCAGCTCCGTCGAGAGCCGCTCGATGCACTGGTTGACGTGCCACTGGAGCTCCTGGATGCGCCGCGGCGGACGGACGCTCCAGCTGTAGTCGCGGAAGTAGCGCTGCACCTCACCCCGGATCGTGGGTACGGCGTAGGTCAAGAAGTCCTTGCCCTGGCTCGGGTCGAAGTTCAAGACCGCCTTGACCAGACCGTGCGAGGCGGCCTGCTTGAGGTCCTCGTGCTCGACGCCACGCCCGCGGTAGCGGGCCGCGACGGCGTCGGCGACGCGCAGGTTGAGCCGGACGATCTGGTCGACCAGGTCGTCGGGTGCGGGCGGCGCCGGGTCGGCGTGGAGGAGTGCGAACAGGTCGCGGGTCAGGCAGGAACGTTCGGCCCGGGAAGGTTGAGCGCCACGAGATCGGTCAGCGAGCAGGGTCATCAGGAGCTCCACGAATGAGTGAAGGGATCCCGGCCGGCTGCCTGACGCGGTCCCCCGACCATACCTCCGATCCGGCGGGTCGCAAGCCCGCACCTGGTGCGGTGGCCGCGGTCGGGTATCGTCGGCCGCGGTTGGGACATCAGCCAGCGACGCTTGTCGCGCCCGGTTTCTGTACTTAGGAATCGCACCCTGATGACAGACCTCGACGATCGCGGCGCCGACGACACCGCCCGACTCCGCGACTGGCAGCCACCCGCGCACGATTCCGGCGAGGGCCAGGCCCTCGTCGCGCTGCACCGCGAGATCCAGCACCTCCGGGACGCGCTGGCCAGCCAGCCCGTCATCGACCAGGCCAAGGGCGCCCTGATGTTCCGCTACGGCGTTGACTCCGACACCGCCTTCGGCCTCCTCGTGCGGTGGTCGCAGAACACCAACACCAAGCTGCGCGACCTCGCCACCGCCCTGGTGCTCTCCCTCAGCAACGGCAGCGCGGAGGACCCGGCGCTGGCGCACGAGGTCGAGCAGCTGCTGCGTCCGCGCGGCCAGGACGGCCAGGAGCCGTCAGTCTGAGCCAGATCGTGAGTTCGTGCCACTCGAGCGGTTGAACGTCGGCGTCGGGCTGAGCGGCCGACCGGTGTGCCGCTCGATCAGCTCACGGGCCACGTCACGCAACCGCAGGTTGTTGTTCTGCGAGTGCATCCTCAACAGGGCGAAGGCGCTGTCGGCGTCGCACTTCTGCTGCGCCATCAAGATGCCGATCGCCTGGTCGATCACCGAGCGCGACTGGAGCGCTCCCTCCAGCTGGGTGGCGTGCTCTCCCTGCTCGATGTGACGCAGGGTGAGGGACAGGGCGGTCGCGGCCTGGGCGGCGAACACCTGTGCCCGCGCGATCTCCACCTCGTTGAAGTCGTCGGGTCGTTCGAAGCCGTAGATGTTCAGCGCCCCGCGTCGCTCGCCGCGGACCGCGAGGGGCATGGCCAGGATGCAGCGCACACCGCGCTCGCGAGCTGCCCGCACGAACTCCGGCCAGCGCTCCTCGGTGTCCATGTCGGTGATCTGCACGACCTCACCGGTCACCATGGCGGTCAGGCAGGGCCCGTCACCGGCGCCGTACTGCACCTCGTCGATGAGGGAGGCGCGCGCGTCACTGGTGGCCGCCGTCGCGGGCCGGCCGTCGTAGTGGGTGGTGATGCCGCAGGAGGCGGGAGGCTCCACGAGCCTGGAGGCGAGCCGGGCCACCTCCTCGAGGAAGGTCTGCACCTCGTCGATGCTGAGGGCGAGCGAGTGCAGCGAGCCGAGCAGCTCGGGGAAGTCGTAGTCGGGAGGCGGCTCGGTGGTCGTCATCGTGGCTGCAGCTCCGTCCCGCGTGATCGTCATCCAGCAGACGTCGGCAGCGCCCGGCCACCGCGTACGACGACCTTCCGACCTTCTCGGATCATGTCACACGACCTCGGCCCGCGGAGGCTCGCTGCTGAACCCCCGCGGGTGTTCGAGACCCGTCCCTCAACGGGAGTCCAGTCCGTGCTCGGTGACCCATCGAACGGCCTGCGTGCGCCGTTCCACGCCCATCTTGCGATAGGCCGATCGGATGTAGGTGCGCACGGTGTTGACCGAGACGTAGCTGCGCTCGGCGATCTCCTGGTTGCTCAGACCGTCGGCCACCAGCACGATGACCTCGAGCTCGCGGGCACTGAGACCGTGCTCGTGGCGCGGCCGGCCGGCGGCATCGGCACAGGGGTCGGGCATGACCACGACGGAGCCACCGGCGACCTTCTCCAGGGCGGTGACGAGATCGAGGGCGTCGAGCGACTTCGAGACGCACGCCTGCACCCCGGCGGCGAGGCTCTCGCGGACCGAGCGGGGCGAGAAGCCCCACGTGTAGAGGACGACGGGGATCTTGAAGGCGCCGATCACCTGGCGCAGCGGCAGGTCGGGGTCCGCGAGGCGGGCGTCGTAGAGGACCATGTCGACGCCGGGTCCAGCGGCCTGGCCCCGGTTGAGCGCCACCACGGCGACGCGGTCGGCGTACGGCTCGAGCATGGTCCGGAGCCCGGACACGACGACGGGGTAGTCGTCGAGGATGGCAACACGCAGCATGCCGTGGAGTACCCACGGCGCGGGGATTCATGCAGCCTCAGGCCTCGTCCTCGTCGTCCGCGGCGGCCTGACGGGCGGCGTCCCTGATCTCGAACACCTCGGTGGCGAACCCGCCCAGCACCCCGACGACCTGACGCACGGCGCCGGTGATGATCGAGGTCACCTGGCCGACGGTGTCGGCGGCCGCCTCGACGACGTTCTGCACGGCGTCCTTGCGGATCTCGCCCTTGCTGAGGTGATCCTTCATGACTGCAGTCTCCTCCCAACCGGGGGGTAGTCCGGTGCAATCTTGCTGTGCTGGACCTCCGCGACGACGAATTCGCACCGGACTACCCTGAGCCGGTGAGCCGCACGGAGCAGAAGCAGCGCACCCGGCGCGCGATCCTCGACGCGGCACTGCGGCTCTCGGCGGAGGAGACCTTCGCGGCGGTCTCCCTGCGCCGGATCGCTAAGGAGGTCGGCATCGTGCCGACCGCGTTCTACCGGCACTTCGCGTCGATCGACGCCCTCGGACTCGCACTGGTCGACGAGTCGTTCGCGGCCCTGCGCCTGCGCGACGTACGCCGTCGGGAGTCGGTCGACCTCCCGCCGGCGAGCCCGGTCGAGCTGGTCGACAGCGCACTGGCGGTCCTGGTCGAGCTGGTCCGCGCCCAGCGGGACCACATCGGCTTCATCACCCGCGAGCGCACCGCCGGACCACCCGCGGTGCGCGAGGAGATCCGGCACCAGGTAGAACGCCTCGAGCGCGAGCTGGCGATGGACGTCGGCCGGCTGCCCGCCACCCGGGCGTGGTCCGACGAGGACCTCCGGGTGCTCGCGCACCTCGTCGTCGGCGCGGTGGTGACGACCGCGGAGGACCTGATCGCGGCGCGACCCGAGGCCGAGCCCGAGATCGTCGGCAGGGCCGGCACCCAGCTCAGGATGGTGCTGGTCGGTGCGGTCAACTGGAGATCGAGCCCGACAACGGCTGCTAGCTTGCCCTGATGGGACTCGCTGCTGAGCTGGACTACGTCCACAAGCCGCCGAACACCTGCCAGCGCGTCGTACAGCTGTTCGCGTCGACACGGCCGGGTGCCTGGACGTTCTCCAAGGTGCTCCCCCGTCTCGACGACCTCGTCGGCAAGATGACCCGGGGCCGCCACAGTGCGCCGGGGCTGGTGGCCGGTCTGCCGGTGCTCGACCTCACGTCCACGGGACGAAAGTCGGGCGCTCGACGCACCACCCACCTGATCTCGATCCCCGTCGGCGAGCACCTGGCCCTGCTCGGCACCAACTTCGGACGGCCGTCCACACCGGCGTGGGTGCTGAACCTCGAGGCGGACCCGCGAGCGTCGGTCACCTACCGTGGCGCCACCCGCGAGGTCGTCGCGCGACCGGCCGACGAGGCCGAGAGAGACACGGTGATGGCCAACTCGGCGGGGATCTACGGCGGGTACCTGAAGTACCAGTCCCGCATCACCCGACGGAGCGTCCGGATCTTCGTGCTCGAGCCGGCCGCCTAGGGCGCCGAGGGCTACCCGCCCGGTCGCACCGTCACCTCGGAGATCGTCGCGTCGCGCGGCAGGTCGAGGACGTGCAGGATCGTGTCGGCGACCGTGCCGGGCTGGATCCAGTCGGCCGGGTCGTAGTCCCTGCCCTCCTGCTCGTGCACCTTCTCCTGCATGGCCGTGGCCGTGCGGCTCGGGAACACCGTCGTGACGCGCACACCGTGCTCCGACTCCTCGGCTCGCAGGGAGTCGGCCAGGGCCCGCAGCCCGAACTTCGACGCGGCGTACGCCGCCCAGGTCGGTCCGGCGCTCAGCCCGGCCGAGGAGTTCACGAACACGAACGTCCCTCGCGCGCGGCGTACGGCGGGGAGCGCGAGCCGGGTGAGCAGGGCCGGGGCGACCAGGTTGACGTCCAGCTGCGACCGCAGGTCGGCGAGCCGGAGATCGGCGACCGGCGACAGGTCGACGACGCCGGCGATGTGCAGCACCGAGTCGAGACGGTCGGGCAGCCCGGTGAGACCGTCGACGGCAGCCGGGTCGGCGAGGTCCACCTCGAGCACCGTCGCCCCGGGATAGCGCTGAAGCAGGTCCTCGGCGCGCTCGGGACTGCGCGCCAGCAGGCACAGCGCGTCGCCTCGACGGTGCAGCCGGTCGACAACGTCGGCACCGATGCCGGACCCGGCACCCGTGACCAGGTGGCTGCGCGTCATCGGGTGAAGACGACCTTGCCGAAGATGTCGCCGGCGGCCATCGCGGCGAACCCGTCCCGGGCGTCGGACATCGGGATCGTGCGGTCGATGAGCGGGCGGGCGCCGGTGGCGTCGAGGAGGTTGATCAGGGACGCGAGCTCGCCGCGGGTGCCCATGGTGGAGCCGACGATGCTGAGCTGGAGGAAGAAGACCCGGGTCAGCTCGGCGTTGTCGACGTCGGGGCCTGACGTCGTACCGGAGATCACGATGCGACCGCCGGGTCGTAGGGCGCGGATCGAGTGGCCCCAGGTGGCCTTGCCGACGGTCTCCATGACGGCATCGACCTTGATCGGCAGTCGCGCGCCGGACGCGAAGACCTCGTGCGCACCGAGCTCGAGCGCCAGCGCCCGCTTGCCCTCGTCGCGGCTGGTGGCGAGCACGGTCAGGCCGCCCGCGCGGGCCAGGGTGATCAGCGCCGTCGCCACGCCACCGCCGGCGCCCTGCACCAGCACGGTGTCGCCCGGCTTGAGTTCGCCCTGCACGAACAGCATCCGGTAGGCGGTCAGCCACGCGGTCGGCAGGCACGCGGCCTCCTCGAACGAGAGCGACGCCGGCTTGGCCACGACGTTGGCCCGCGGTACGACGACCTTGTCGGCGAAGGTGCCCTGGTGCCGCTCCGAGAGCAACGACCGACGCGGGTCGAGGGTCTCGTCGCCGGTCCACAGCGGGTCACTGACGACCGCGTGCACGACGACCTCGTTGCCGTCCTCGTCGAGCCCGGCGGCGTCGCAGCCGAGGATCATCGGCAGCGCCTCCTGCTTGAGGCCGACACCGCGCAGCGACCAGAGGTCGTGGTGGTTGAGGGAGGCCGCCCTCACCTCGACGGTCGTCCACCCCTCCGGCACCTCCGGATCGGGTCGCTCGCCCACCACCAGGGCGGACAGCGGGTCGTCGGAGGAGAAGGACTCGGCGTAGACGGCGAACATTCCGGACACGCTAGCGGCCCGGGTCAGCGGCGCGCGACACCGTCCGCGCGGGCGGCGGCCGCCACGGCCGCGGCGACGGCCGGGCCGACGCGCGGGTCGAAGGGCGAGGGGATGATCAGGTCCTCGGCCAGGTCCTCGCCGACCAGGTCGGCCAGCGCGGTGGCGGCGGCGAGCTTCATGCCCTCGGTGATCGCGGTGGCGTGCACGTCGAACGCACCGCGGAAGATGCCCGGGAACGCGAGCACGTTGTTGATCTGGTTGGGGAAGTCGGAGCGACCGGTGGCGACCACGCGGGCGTGGCGATTCGCAACGTCGGGGTGCACCTCCGGGTGGGGGTTGGCCAGTCCGAAGATGATGGAGTCCGGCGCCATGGACGCGACGACCTCCTCGGGCACCGTGCCTCCGGACACACCGATGTAGACGTCGGCACCGGCCATCACGTCGGCCAGCGAGCCGCTGCGGTCGAAGCGGTCACCGGTGGCGCGGGCCAGGGCCGCCTTGACCTCCGTCAGGTCGGTACGCCGGGAGTTGAGCACGCCCTGCCGGTCGGTGACCGCGATGTCCTGCACCCCGGCCTCGATCAGGATCTTGGCCACCGCGACGCCGGCCGCTCCGGCACCGGAGATCACCACGCGGGTCGTCGCGGCCTCGCGACCCGTCAGCCGCAGGGCATTGGTCAGCGCGGCGAGCGCGACGACCGCCGTACCGTGCTGGTCGTCGTGGAAGACCGGGATGTCGAGCATCGCCTTGAGTCGGTTCTCGATCTCGAAGCAGCGGGGGGCCGAGATGTCCTCGAGGTTGATGCCGCCGAAGCTCGGAGCCAACCGGGCGACGGTCTCGATGATCTCCTCGACGTCGGTGGTGTCCAGGCAGATCGGGACGCCGTCGACGCCGCCGAACTGCTTGAACAGCACGGCCTTGCCCTCCATCACCGGCATCGCTGCGGCGGGCCCGATGTCACCGAGTCCGAGCACGGCCGTGCCGTCGCTGACGATCGCGACCGTGTTGGGGACCCAGGTGTAGTGCTGGGTGAGCGAGGGGTCGGCGGCGATGGCCTCGCAGACCCGGGCGACGCCGGGCGTGTAGGCCATCGACAGCTCGTCGCGCCCGGTGAGCGCGACCGTCGAGACGATCTCCATCTTGCCGCCTACGTGCAGGTCGAAGACGGGGTCTCCGGCGTGCGGGTGGGCAGGCGTCAGATCGGCGGACATGCCGCTCAGTCTGGCACGCACTCCGGGCGTCGGAACGCCGTGTCCACCGGATGCCGGGTCACCTCGGCGGGGTCACGCCCGGCCGCGCAGCCGCGCCGGACGTGGCCACACCCGCAGCAGCACGACGGCCGCGACGGCCTGCGCGGCGACCGGACCCCGGTGTCGGCTGTCGATCCCGACGTGGGGGTTGTCGCTGACGAGCCACCAGCCGTCGGTGCCGTCTCGGAGCAGCCGTCGCTCGGCGACCCGCTTCACGCCGAGCACCCCGTCCGGGAAGCGCGCGAGCACGAGGTCGCCGGGCCGGACCCGTGCGCCGTACCGCACCAGCAGCCGGTCACCCGGTGCCAGCGTGGGACGCATCGAGTCACCCGTGACATGGGCGAGTCCCACCCGTCCGGATCCCATCACTCGGGGTGGGTGAAGGGAGTCCGGCACGGCGAGTAGTGTCGCAGGCGTTACCTGGCAACCGATCGAGAGGAACCCGATGTTCTCGCGCTACATCGCCCCCACCGTCGACGTCTCGGCACACTGCGACCTGCCGTGCGGGGTCTACGACCCGGCGCAGGCACGCATCGAGGCCGAGTCGATCAAGGGCATCATCGCCAAGGTCGCCGACAACGACGACCCCGACTTCCGCACCCGTGCCATCGTCATCAAGGAGCAGCGCTCCGAGCTGGTCAAGCACCACCTGTGGGTGCTCTGGACCGACTACTTCAAGCCCCCGCACTTCGAGAAGTACCCGCAGCTGCACACGCTCTTCAACGAGGCCACCAAGCTCGCGGGTGCCAGCGGCACCAAGGGTGAGCTCGACGCCGACGTGGCCGACAAGCTGCTCGCCAAGATCGACGAGATCGCCGAGATCTTCTGGGAGACCAAGAAGGCCTGAGCGAGCGACTTGTCACGAGCTCGAGCCTCGGCCGTCCACAGCACGACCGAGCCGGCGAGGTCGTGACCGCTCACATCGGCATGGGCTGAACGCCGTCCCCACCCGGGGGCGGCGTTCGGCACGTTCGGGACGTCCTGTCCTATGGGACAGCACTCCGGTACCTGAGGTGGAGGCGGACCACGCCCGCGCCCTGGTGCGCACCGGCCTGGCCGCGCGGCTCTCCGGCGCCCAGGACCTCCTGCCCGCCGGTGTCCGGCTCCGCGTCGTCGAGGGGCACCGCCCGGTCGACGCACAGCGAGCGATCATCGCCCGCTACTCCGCCGAGCTCTGCGGAGGCCGGCCCGGCATCTCCACCGACGAGCTGCACCGGCTGACCAGCCGGTACGTCGCGCCCGTCGACGTCGCGCCGCACGTCGCCGGCGCCGCGGTCGACCTGACGCTGACCGACGTGTGCGGCGTCGACCTCGATCTCGGCACCCCGGTCGACGCGACACCCGAGGACTCCGACGGCGCGTGCTACTTCTCGGCCGACGGGATCGGCGCGGACGCCCGAGCCCACCGCCGGCGGTGGCCTGCGGCCTCTCCAACACCGAGATCGCGGCCCGCATCTTCGCCAGCGAGTCCACGGTGAAGAGCCACGTGGGGGCGATCCTGCGCAAGCTCGTCCTGCGGGACCGCGTACAGATCGTGGTCTTCGCCCACGAGCACGGCCTCACTGCCGCGCGATGACCTGCAGGCATCCTCCCGCACGGGAGCCTCGCCCCGGTTAGGGTTTCCATCGCCAGTCAACGCGAGGACGGTGCGACCCATGAGTGACGACTCCAGCAGTGCGAGGCCCGATGTCGAGCTTCGGCTGCCTGCCGACGGCGTGTACGCCTCGGTCCTGCGCACGACCACCGCCGGGCTGGCCGCCCGGCTGGACTTCACGATGGACGACATCGAGGACCTGCGGATCGCGATCGGCGAGGCCAGCGCGATGCTGCTGCCCGACGCCGACCCGGCGTCCGACCTGACGTGCGTCTACTTCCTGGCGCCGCAGCGGATGACCATCGAGATCGCCGTCGAGTGCTCCGACCCGCCCGAGCCCGACCTCGACAGCTTCGCCTGGCAGGTGCTCAGCACCCTGGCCGCCGAGGCCGAGGTCCGCGCAGATGGGGGTCGCCTGCGAGTGCGGCTCACCATGGAGTCCAGCCTCGCCGGGGCCGGCCTGTGACATGAGCCGGGACACTTCGGGGGAAGAGGTCGACGATCAAGAGGACGCGGTGCCGACGCGCATCGAGCTGACCAGGCGCCGCAGCGCCGAGTTCTTCGTCAGCTTCCGCGACGAGGGCGCGTCCGACGCCGTGCGCGCCATGGCGCGCGACGACCTCGTCCACCTCCACCTGCCCCTGGTCGAGCACTGTGCCCGCCGGTTCCGCAACCGGGGTGAGCCATTCGAGGACCTCGTGCAGGTCGGCACGATCGGGCTGATCAAGGCGATCGACCGGTTCGAGACCGATCGCTGCGTCGAGTTCTCGACGTACGCCACCCCCACGATCATCGGCGAGATCAAGCGGTACTTCCGCGACAAGGGCTGGGCCATCCGGGTGCCCCGCCGGTTGCAGGAGCTGCGCATGCAGATCGGCGCCGCGAACGGCGAGCTGACCCAGAAGCTGGGACGCTCCCCGCTGCCACGCGAGCTCGCCGAGGCGATCGGCTGCTCGGTCGAGCAGATCATCGAGGGTCTCGAGTCGGCCAACGCCTACTCCACGCTCTCCCTCGACGCGGGAGACGACTCCGACGAGGGCCCACCGAGCATGCTGGCCTCCCTCGGCATCGACGACGAGGGCTTGGAGCACGTCGAGATCCGTGAGTCGATCAAGCCGCTGCTGGAGGGCCTCGACCCGCGCGAGAAGAAGATCCTGCTCCTGCGCTTCTTCAAGAACATGACCCAGTCCCAGATCGCAGCGGAGATCGGCGTCTCGCAGATGCACGTGTCCCGGTTGCTGACCAGGACCCTCGACCAGCTGCGGACCTCGCTCGCGGCCGACTGAGCCGGCGGTTCAGTCCCCCAGGTCGACCAGGGCACGGGTGCTGGCGGGGTGCAGGATCCCCACCAGGACCACCACCGCCACCACAGCCAGCACGACGGCCAGCAGGGTCGTCTCGCCACCGCGGAGGCTCCAGGCCACGCCGAGCTGGATCAGCTGGCCGAGCACGATGGGGCTGCGCCCCCAGTGGCGCAGCCGGCTGACGCCCCAGGCGCAGAAGACCAGCGCCGAGCCGTACGCGACGAAGAAGGCTGCGGTGGTCACGCCCATCGTGACCCGGGCCGACGAGAGCGCGAGCATCTCGAGGACGCCGAGCAGCACGAGCAGCACGCCCTCGACCGCCACCACGGACGCGGCGATGCTCAGCGGGGCCGGTCGGTCTAGTCCAGGCGGGCCGAACGGTGCGGTCGGGGTCACGACGAGAAGGGTAAGGGGTGCCTGCGCGTTGCAGTTGTGACGGAGACGACCACGTCGGGGGGTTGTGTGTTGGGCGTTATCTTGGGAGTCTGGACGACGCGCTAGTGAATGCGTTCACATCAGCGTGCCCCCCTGATGACTTCTTTTGTGGAAAGTGGGAAACCGCAGCCATGGATTGGCGCCACCGCTCTGCCTGCCTCGACGAGGACCCGGAGCTGTTCTTCCCGATCGGCAACACCGGTCCGGCCATTCTCCAGATAGAAGAGGCCAAGCAGGTGTGCCGTCGGTGCGAGGTGCGCGAACAGTGCCTCGCCTGGGCGCTCGAGGCCGGTCAGGACCACGGGGTCTGGGGCGGCCTCAGCGAGGACGAGCGTCGCGCGCTCAAGCGCCGCAACGCCCGCGCCCGCGTGCGCACCGCCTGACCCGCTTGATCTAGGCATCCCGCCGACCGTGCGTCAGTCGAGCGGTACGTCGATGCTGACGCGCGTGCCGCCGACCTGCGGCACCGGGCCGACCTCGAGCTGACCGCCGAGCTCGGACTCGACCAGCGTGCGGACGATCGAGAGCCCCAGGTGGGTCGAGGTGTCCAGGTCGAAGCCCTCGGGCAGCCCCCCGCCGTCGTCGTCGACCGTGACGTGCAGCCGCCCCACCAGGCGGCGCACGGTCACGGTGATCTCGCCACCCTCGCTGGCGTCGTCGTCGTAGCCGTGCTCGACGGCGTTCTGGACGACCTCGGTGAGCACCATCGCCATCGCGGTGGCCTTCTCGGAGGCGAGCTCACCGAAGCTCCCGTCCCGGCGCGTGCGGACCCGCTCCCCCGACGACCCGACATGGGTGACCATCTCCCCGAGCCGGTCCGCGATCTCGTCGAACGCGACGTCCTCGGTGGTCGTCTGGCTCAGCGTCTCGTGCACGATGGCGATCGAGCCGACGCGGCGGACGGCCTCGTCGAGGGCCGCCTTGGCGGCCGGCTCCTCGATGCGTCGAGACTGCAGCCGCAGCAGCGCGGCAACGGTCTGCAGGTTGTTCTTCACGCGGTGGTGGATCTCGCGGATGGTCGCGTCCTTGGTGACGAGCTCGCGGTCCCGACGGCGGAGGTCGGTCACGTCGCGGAGCAGCACCAGCGCACCGATCCGGTCGCCCTGCGGCCGCAGCGGGATCGACCGCACGATCAGCGACACCTCGTCGGTGCCGAGCTCGGTGTCACGGTGTGCCCGCCCGCCGAGCACGGCGCTCAGCGCCTCCTCGTCGGGTCGTCGCCTGGCCGGCACCAGCTCACGCGTCAGATCGGCGAGAACGAGGCCGTCCAGGTCGCCGGTGACGCCCAGACGGCGATAGACCGAGAGGGCATTGGGGCTGGCATAGGTGACCCGACCGGCGGCGTCGACGCGCAGGAAGCCGTCGCCCACGCGCGGCGAGTCAGCGTGGTCGCTGCGCTGCGCCCCACTGGGCGGGAAGAAGCCGTGCGAGATCATCTGCGTGAGATCGGCGGCCGTCTGCAGGTAGGCGAGCTCGAGGCGGCTGGGCGTGCGCACCCCCAGCAGGTTGGTGTTGCGTGCGATCACCGCGATGACCCGGTCGCCACGTCGGACCGGGATCGCCTCCACCCGCACCGGCACGTGGTCGCGCCACTCGGGATCGCCGTCGCGCACCAGTCGGCCCTGCTCCCAGGCCTGGTCGATCATCACCCGCCGGCCCTTGGGGATGAACTGGGCGACGACGTCGTCGAGCAGCGCGGTCGGACCGGTCGTGGGACGCATCTGGCTGCCCGCCCAGTAGCCGCTGCCGTCGCGATCGGGCAGCCAGAGCACCAGGTCGGCGAACGACAGGTCGGCGATGATCTGCCAGTCGGCCATGATCAGCTGCAACCACGAGAGGTCCGCGTCGTCGAGGTCGGTGTGCAGACGCACCAGCTCGTTGAGTGAGGGCACGGGATCAACCTAGTGGGGGGTTCCGGCCGGACGGACGGCTGGCAGGATGGTGGACATGGCGACCGCGTACTGGCAGCAGGTCCTCTCCGAGGGTCTCGCCGTCCCGACCGACCGACCGCTCGACGACCTCACCGCAGAGCTCGCCGCCATGCTCGGCTCCCCCGATCCTGCCGTGCGTGACGGCATCGCCTACCCGACGATCGCCACCTGGATCGGGCGCGGCGTGTACGACGACCTGCTGGTGGGGCTCGGCGACGGCCTGGCCACCGGGCTGGGCGTGGGGCTCGGCGACCGCGACACCGACTCGGTGTTCCGGCGTTCGTTCTCCGCGCTGGCCCTGGCCCAGGTGATCGAGCGCGACAACACCGCCCGGCTGGTCCCGGGCGGCAAGGTGCTGGAGTGGGCCGACCGCATCGTCACGTGGTACCTCCGCGAGCAGGACCTGCGCGGCTACGTGCCCGGCAGCGGCTGGGCGCACGCCGGGGCGCACGGCGCGGACGCGATCGGCGTGCTCGCGAAGTCGCCGCACCTCGCGACGAACGAGCTGACCGTGCTCCTCGACGTCCTGGCCGACCGGATCGTCTCGGCCGAGTCGGCGATGCTCTGCGGCGAGCCCGACCGGATGGCCCTGGCCGTGATGGCGGTGCTGCGCCGCGAGCTGGTGCCGCTGCAGGTCGTCGAGCCGTGGGTCGCCCGGATCGCGGGCATGGGCAACGCGTTCGGGAGCACCGACGACCGGGACCCGTACCTCGACACCGCCAACCCGCAGGCGTTCCTGCGCGCCCTCTACCTGCAGGTCGCCCTGGCTGCCGACCCGCCGAAGGTGCGCGCCGACCTCCTGCTCGTGCTGGTCGAGGCCCTGCGCCTGACCAACCCCTTCGCCCTGGCCGCGCCGCGCTGACCGTCACCATTGCGCCACGACGTCCGGCTCGGCAGGTGACCAGCCGGTAGCCTGCGAGCATGAGCGACGCACCCGACCAGCCGACCGATTCCGAGACCGGAGGCGACAGCGCCGGGGAGCTCTCCGGCCACAGCGGCGAGCTCGCGGTGGCGGTCGCCCGGGCGCACGGTGTCGAGACGATGTTCACCCTGTCGGGTGCCCACGTCTTCCCGATGTACGACGGCGCGGTCAAGGCCGATCCGCCGATGCGGCTGCTCGACGTCCGCCACGAGCAGACCGCCGCGTTCGCCGCCGAGGCCACCGGCAAGCTCACCCGGCGTCCGGGTCTCGCCGTGCTCACGGCCGGACCCGGGGTCACCAACGGGCTGAGCGCGATCGCACAGGCCCAGTTCGCCGGCTCGCCGATGGTCGTCGTCGGCGGCCGCGCCCCGGCCAACCGCTGGGGCAGCGGCAGCCTGCAGGAGCTCGACCAGCCGCCGATCATCGGACCGATCGCCAAGATGGCACGCACGCTCCACACCGCCGGTGAGGTGCTGGGCGGCATGGACGAGGCGTTCACCCTCGCGGGCAGCTCGCACCGCGGCCCGGTGTTCGTCGACGTACCGATGGACGAGTTCTTCAACTCCGCCAGCGGCCCCGCCCCGATGGGCGGGACCACGCCCGGCGAGGTGCCCGACGGCGAGCTGGTCGTCGAGATCGCCGAGCTGATGGCGACCGCCAAGCGCCCGGTGCTGATCCTCGGCACCGACGTGTGGGCCGACGGCGCCGAGGAGGCCGCGCTACGGCTGGTCGAGCACGCCGGCATCCCGTCGATCACCAACGGCATGGGCCGCGGCGTCGTACCCGGAGGACACCCGCTGCTCGTCACGAAGGCGCGCGGACAGGCCCTCGGCACCAGCGACCTCGTCGTGGTCGTCGGCACGCCGCTCGACTTCCGGCTGGGCTACGGCGTCTTCGGCGGCAAGGACGGCGCCCCGCCGGCGCAGGTGGTGCACATCGCCGACTCCCCCGGGCAGATCGCCGGGCATGCCGACCTCGCCGCGTCGGTCTCGGGCGACCTCACCCGCATCCTCGACGGCCTCACCGAGGCGCTGGACCAGGTGGTCCGGCGACCGGACTGGTCGGCGTGGGTCACCGACCTCCAGTCGGCCGTCAAGGCCGGCGTCGAGCGCGACGCCGCCCTGCTGGGCGCCGAGGCCGACCCGATCCACCCGGCCCGCATCTACGGCGAGCTCGTGCCGCGGCTCGCGGACGACGCCGTGGTCATCGGCGACGGTGGCGACTTCGTGAGCTTCGCCGGCAAGTTCGTCGAGCCCAAGCGCCCCGGTGGCTGGCTCGACCCCGGACCCTACGGCTGCCTCGGCGCCGGCCTGGGCTCCGCCATCGCGGCTCGGCTCGCCCGCCCGTCGGCCCAGGTGGCGCTGCTGCTCGGTGACGGCGCGGCAGGCTTCTCCCTGATGGACGTCGACACCCTGGTCCGGCACGACCTGCCGGTCGTCATGGTGATGGGCAACAACTCCGCGTGGGGGCTCGAGAAGGGGCCGATGCAGATGCTCTACGGCTACGACGTGGTCGCCGACCTCGCGCCGCGTACGGCGTACGACGGTGTGGTCAAGGCGCTCGGTGGCGCCGGCGAGACGGTCACCGACCCCAAGCAGATCGGGCCCGCCCTGGACCGTGCGTTCGCGTCCGGGGTGCCGTACCTCGTCAACGTCATCACCGACGTCAACGCGGCCTACCCGCGCGCCACGTTCGGGATCTGAGGTGCGCATCCGACTGGCCGGGGACGCCGACCTCGTCGCGGTCGGCGACATCACGGTGGCGGCGTACTCCGGCTTCACGCGCGGACCCGACGACCCCTACATCGCGCACCTGCGCGACACCGCGGCCCGAGCCGACCAGGCCCAGCTGTGGGTCGCCGAGGACGACGACGGCCGGATCCTCGGCACCGTCACCCACTGCCCACCCGGGTCGCCGTGGCGCGAGGTGTCCCAGCCCGGCGAGGGCGAGTTCAGGATGCTGGCGGTAGCGCCCGACGCGCAGGGTCGCGGGGTCGGCGAGGCGCTGACCCGCCACGTCCTGGCGTTGTGCGCCGAGGCGGGCGAGGACGTCGTGGTGATCTCGAGCCTGAACGAGATGGCGGCCGCGCACCGGATCTACGAGCGCCTCGGCTTCCGCCGGCTGCCCGAGCGCGACTGGTCGCCCATGTCGGGCGTCCAGCTGATCACGTTCAGCCGCGACGGCCGGCGGGGATGAGCATGGAGGCCACGCTGAGGTTCACCGTCACCGACGACGACACCGCCCTCGCCGTCGGCAGCGGCAGCCTGCCAGTCCTCGGGACGCCGCGCCTGCTCGCCTGGTGCGAGGCGACGACGTGTGCCGCCCTCGAGCCGACGCTGGCCGCGGGCTCGACCAGCGTGGGCACCCGGATGTCCCTGGAGCACCTGGCGGCCTCACCGGTCGGGGCCGAGGTGGAGGTGACCGCGGCCACGTCGTACGTCGACGGGCGGCTGCACCGCTTCACGGTCTCGGCCAGGCACGTCGGCGACGCCAAGCTGGTGGGCACCGGGGAGATCACCCGGGTCGTGGTCGACGCCGAGCGGTTCCTCGCCAGGCTCTGAGGCACTGCGGGGTCGAGGAGTCCAGGGGGCCGTTCCCGGGCCACCCGGCACGAGTTGACGCCAAAAGCACCTCTCGCGACCCGGATCGCGTGCCTTTCGCGTCACCACCCTTCGGGATCCCCGGACAGCCGGGGATCCCGAAGGAGACGAGGCGCCGAAAGCACCCAGCACCATGCGACCCCGCTCGCCCACAGTCTTGACGCCAAAAGCACCACTCGCGACCCGGATCGCGTGCCTTTCGCGTCACCATCCTTCGGGATCCCCGGACAGCCGGGGATCCCGTCACGACGCGACGCCAGAAGCACCCCGAAAGACAACCGACCCGCCCGAGGATCTCGGGCGGGTCGATGAACTGCGCTGTGTGAGAACGGCGCTCAAGCGTTGGGGCGCTTGCCGTGGTTCGCGCCCTTCTTCTTACGAGAGCGGCGCTTGCGGCCAGTCTTGCCCATGATGTCTCCTCGATCGGATCGAATGCGGGGTCAGTGTCTCAAATGCCCGGGCGCAGGGCGAATCAGGACCGGGATGGGCCGGGATTCAGCGCTGCTCGGTGATCTGGACCTGCACCTGGCGGATCTGCACCCGCACCCGTTCCACCAGGCCGTCGGGGGCCCGCTCGGAGCAGGAACGCGCCACGATCGTCTTCACGGTGCGCTGCAGGTCGTACTTCTCGAGGCACGGTCCGCACTCGTCGAGATGCAGTCGCACGGCGGCGCAGTCGGCCGTGTCGAGCTCGTTGTCGAGGAAGTAGACGATCTGCTCGAGGTAGTCGGCGCAGTCATGCTCGTGGCTCATGACCGGTCTCCCTCGGACTTCGAGCCGACCGGCAACAGCGAGCCTTCACGGACGTAGTCGGACAGCATGTCGCGCAGCTGGCGACGGCCCCGGTGCAGCCGGGACATCACGGTGCCGATGGGGGTGTCCATGATCTCGGCGATCTCCTTGTAGGGGAATCCTTCGACATCAGCGAGGTAGACCGCCAGGCGGAACTCCTCGGGAAGACGCTGCAGGGCGTCCTTGACCTGCGAGTCGGGCAGGTGCTCCAGCGCCGAGGTCTCGGCCGACTTCAGGCCACCGGACGTGTGCGACTCGGCGCGCGCGAGCTGCCAGTCCTCCACGTCCTCGGCCATCGACTGCTGCGGCTGGCGCTGCTTCTTGCGGTAGGTGTTGATGAAGGTGTTGGTCAGGATTCGGTAGAGCCACGCCTTGAGGTTGGTGCCCGGGCGGAACTGGTGGAACGAGCCGTACGCCTTCGCGAACGTCTCCTGCACGAGGTCCTCGGCGTCGGAGGGGTTGCGCGTCATCCGCATCGCGGCGGAGTACAGCTGGTCGAGGAGGGGCAGCGCGTCGCGCTCGAAACGGGCGGAACGTTCGGTCTGGGTCTCGGTCTCGACGTCGATCTCCTCGGCAGGGGTCGCGTCGTCCGTCAGGGATTCGGTCATCGCGTCCCAGACTAGCCGGGAGGCCTCATCGAGGGGTGGGTCGACCGGTTGCGGGCGAGACATCAGTGCGTTCACGATGAGTGGAACGCCTCGTCGCGCGCGCTGATTCCCTCAGTGGGTGGCGGCCACGTCGCGCACGATCCACTCCAGCGCCGACTCCACCACGATGGCGTACGCCTCGTCCTGGCTGATCACGCCGCGCTTGGGCACCTTGAGGCCGTGGTCGGCACCGGGGACCACGCACAGATCGATGCCCGCCGGGAACTCCTCGGGTCTGCCGAACGGGTCGCGCTCCCCCTGTACGACGAGGGTGGGCACCCGGGAGCCGGTGAGCTCGTCGAGTCGCGACTTCTCCGGCCGGCCCGGCGGATGTAGCGGGAACGACAGCGCCAGGCACCCGCGCGCGCCCAGTCCCTTGGCGGTGCGAGCGGCCGAGCGGGCACCGGCAGAGCGACCGCCGACGATCAGCGGGGTCCGCACGCGCAGGAAGTCGGCAGCGGCCGTGAGCCCGCTGTCCAGGGTCGCCGGCGGGGTCGCGACCTTGCGGCCGGCGAACCGCCAGGGCTGCTCGAACAGCACCACGGTGATGCCCTGGCGTGGCAGGTCGCGGGCGAGCGCCTCGAGGTCACCGGCGTCGATGCCGCCGCCGGCGCCGTGGCTGAGCAGCAGCGTCGCGAACGGGCTCCGCGAGCGGCGCGTCACCAGCCGGCCGTCACCGTGCGGAGTCGAGATGATCCGCTCGACGCTGCTCACTCGATCACGTCCTCGAGCGGGAGCGGCGCGACCAGCTCGGGACCGTTGTTCTTGACGTTGCCGACCGCGGTCGAGACCGGGAACGCCTCCAGGCCGCCCGGGGCGGCGGGGACGAGCAGGTCGAGGCGCCCGCCGACGCGCGGATCGAGCCAGTCGGCCCAGCGGTCGCGCTCGACCATCAACGGCATCCGGTCGTGGATGTGGCCCAGCGAGTCCTCGGCCTCGGTGGTCAGCACCGTGCAGGTCCAGCGGAACCGGTCGTCGGCGTCGTCGGCCTTGGCCGGGTCGCGCCAGATCTCGTAGAGGCCAGCCATGGCGAGCACGCCACCGTCGCGCGGCCGGATGAAGAAGGGCTGCTTGCGAGGCTTGCCCGCCGAGGTGAGCTGGGCGGTGGGGTACCACTCGAAGTAGCCGTCGGCGGGCAGCAGGCAGCGGCGTACGGCGAAGGCGCGCTTGTAGGCCGGCTTCTCCGCCACGGTCTCCATGCGCGCGTTGATCATCCTGCTGCCGATGCCGGCGTCCTTGGCCCACGACGGGACCAGCCCCCAGGTCAGCACCCGCAGCTGACGCTGGGGCGGCTCCGGGACGTCGTCGCCGTCGGCGGGCCGGGCTGCTCGTTCCAGCACGGCATAGACCTCTTTGGTGGGCGCCACGTTGTAGTCGGGCTCGAGCGGCGCACCGACCCGGCTCTCGACGATCTCGAACTCCTCGACGAGGTCCTCGGGCTTCCGGCTCGACGCGTAGCGACCGCACATGGCGACCACCCTAGGCGGACGGGCAGACAGCCGTCCCCCACGAGCCACCCGGGCCGGGCCGGCGGGTGCGGCCGCCGGACGAGGTCAGGGCCGGGCCAGCTCGTCGAGGAGCATCGCGGCGCCGGCATCGGTCCCGGGCAGACCCTCGATCCAGATCCGGGAGGCCTGCCCGTCGAGCTCCACGCCCTCGACCAGCCGGCGCAGGAGCCGAACGCGCTTGCCGAGCCGCTCCTCGCGCTCGGCGATGACGACGACCCGGTTGGGGCTGATCCGGCCGATGGTCTCGGTCCCGCTGAAGACGGTGCGCGCCGCTTCGCCGAGACGGGCCATCCGCAGCGAGCGGGTGATCGACTGGCCCCTGGCCTCGGCGACCATGCCGTGCCGGTCGTGCGGCAGATCGAGCACGACCAGGCAGTAGCTGTCACCAAGGTGGGTGTTCGCCGCCTCACGGAGCTGACCCCTGAACAGCTCCGTGAGGCGACTTCGCACGTGGGCCGGACTGGACAGGCCGGTCATGGGCTCCTCGCACGAGATCTGGTGGAGATAGCCGAGCGTCGTCTCGCTCCACGCGACCAACAGCGCCGAGACGTCGTCGTACTCGGGGTCGCGATCGCAGACCGACCGCGAGGTCTCCCGGAGCCCGTCGAGGGCCTCCTCCAGCGAAGCACCGTCTCGGGCCAGCTCCTTGCCGGCGACGCGACAGGCTGACACCGACCCCGTGCCGGACGCGAGCGCCTCGGCGATCGCCTCGAACCGCTGCGGCAGACCCAGCCGGATCTCGGGGGTCAGCTCGTCGGCGAGGGCGCGGTCGGTCGTCGGGACGCCACGCGAACGGATGGCGAAGATCCCCACGGCTGCTCCCTCGGTCGGTGTTCTACGACCGAGGAACGGTGCTCGGAGCCATCCATGACGCCGAACCGCGAAACTATTTCCCAATAGCCTCCTTCGGCCGGATCCGGCCCGGCCGACGCGCCGAGCGAATACAGTGGGCGGAACTCTTCACGACCTTGGACGTTGACCCATGGTGAGCATCACGCTGCAGGCCGCCCCGGCCCCCGGTGACGCCGAGCTGATCTCGGCCGTCCGGGGTGGGGACATCGACGCCTACGGCCAGCTCTTCGAGCGGCACGTCGATGCCGCCAGGCGGCTCGCCAGGCAGCTGGTCTCCGCCGGGGACGTCGACGACCTGGTCGCCGACGCGTTCGCGAAGGTCCTCGCCGTCCTGCAGCGTGGCGGCGGGCCGGACCTCGCCTTCCGCGCCTACCTGCTCACCGCCGTACGCCGTCTGCGTGTCGACCGGTTCCGCGCCGCTGCGAAGGTCCAGGTCTCCGATGACATGGAGGCGTTCGACCCTGGCGTGCCATTCCGGGACACCGCGGTGGAGGGCTTCGAGAACGCCGCCGCCGCGCGCGCCTTCGCGTCGTTGCCCGAGCGTTGGCAGGCGGTGCTGTGGCACACCGAGGTCGAGGGACAGAAGCCGGCCGACGTGGCCGTGCTGCTGGGCATGACCCCCAACTCCGTCTCGGCACTCGCCTACCGGGCTCGAGAGGGACTTCGGCAGGCGTTCCTCACCCAGCACGCCAACGAGCTCGACGACGACACCTGTCGATGGACCCACGAGCACCTCGGGGCCTACGTGCGCGCCGGGCTGTCGCGGCGCGACACCGGCAAGGTCGAGGACCACGTCGAGGAGTGCCGTACGTGTGCGGCGATCTACCTCGAGCTCACCGAGGTCAACTCCAACCTCTCCGGCGTCCTCGCCCCCCTGCTGCTGGGCGGCTTCGCCGCGGCGTACGTCGCGTCCGGCACCACCGCTGCCGGTGTCGGCGCCGGCATCGGCGTGCTGCTTGGTCGGGCCCGCGACCTGGTGCTGAGCAATGCGCCGGTCGCCGCGGCCGCCGGCGTCGCCACCACGGCCGTGATCACGGCGGCGGTGTTCGTGGCCGTCCAGAACAACGGCAGCCAGCTCTCCGCCGCCGACCTGCCGCTCGCCCCGCTCGCCACCTCGAGCTCGGCCACCCCTGGCACCCCCGGGGCGCTCGAAGCCCGCACCGACCCGAGCCCGTCACCGGGAGTGCCGGGTTCCGAGAGCGCCTCCGTCGACCCCGGCGATGTCGCGGACCTGCCCGTCAGTGATCCGACGACGGACCCGTCGACCGGGGTCGACGACGGCGGTGCCGATCCGACCGTCGGGCCGGGGGACGAGCCCGGTGACCAGCCCAACGACCAGCCCGATGACCAGCCCGATGACCAGCCCAGCGACAAGCCCAGCGACAAGCCCAGCGACAAGCCCAGCGACAAGCCCACGGGCGAGCCGACCAAGGCGCCGACCAACGGCCCCACCACTGGGCCCACCAACGGCCCCACCACTGGGCCCACCTCGGGGCCCACCACTGGGCCCACCAACGGCCCCACCTCTGGGCCCACCTCTGGGCCCACCTCTGGGCCCACCACGGCTCCGGCCGAGCCGTCCCCGACCACACCACCTCCGCCTCCACCTCCGCCTCCGCCGACCACCCCACCCGCGCCCGCGCTGGCCGTCTCCGCACAGCGCTCCTGCCTGCAGGTCTACTGCCGGATCAAGGTGTGGGTGACCAACATCCCGGCGGGTGACGACGCCCGGCTGACCGCCCGCGTCGACCGGCGGCCCGACCGGATCCTGCTGACCACCGATGACCGCCGGTGCGACGGCCAGTTCCAGACGATCTCCTGCACGGCCACCCCGGAGGTGTTCGTGTTCAAGGCCCTGGCCCTGCCCGGTGCCGGCATCACCTTCAGCGTCGTGGCGGGCAACGCAACGGCCGCTGCGACGGTCACCTTCGACTGACCGCGGGGTATCGGGTAGGAATGTCACATGACAGTGACGCGCCTGATCGCCCGGCCCATGCTCGCCTCCATGTTCGTCGTGGGAGGCATCAACGCACTTCGCAACGCCGAAGCCCACGCGGTGGCGGCCAAGCCGGTCACCGACAAGTTCGTCCCGCTGGTCCAGAAGGCGGCCCCGCAGGCGCCCATCCCCAGCGACGCCAAGACCCTCGTCCGCATCCACGGCGTCGCCC
Organism: uncultured Actinomycetota bacterium; assembly: GCA_963807335.1. GTDB lineage: Bacteria > Actinomycetota > Actinomycetes > Propionibacteriales > Nocardioidaceae > Nocardioides. Next base: position 112,583 of record CAWEBT010000005.1, on the reverse strand, counting down.
AGGTCCTCGCGGGCCTCGCCCTCGCCACCGGCCGGGCGCCCCGCCTGTCGGCGACCGTCCTCGCGGCGACGATCGTGCCGACCACCGCGGCCACCCACCGCTTCTGGGACGAGAGCGACCCGGCGGAGCGCGCCAACCAGAAGGTGCACTTCTTCAAGAACGTCTCGATGCTCGGCGGGCTGCTCATCGCCGGCGTCGACACCGACGGCAAGCCGGGCGTGGCCTGGCGCGCGCGTCGCGCCGCCCGCGACGTACGCCGCGAGGCCGGTCACCTGGCCAAGGACGCCCGCCACGAGGCCAGGCTCGTCCGCGCCCAGATCAGCTGACGACACGTCTGTGACCGTGCTCGTCGACGACCCGTGGCCTGCCCCGCGCGCCGGCGATCCCGTCGACCTCACGATCGACCTGCCCGGTTCGAAGTCGCTGACCAACCGGGCGCTGGTCCTCGCCGCTGTCGCCGACGGCCCCAGCGTCGTACGCCGCGCCCTCCGGTCGCGCGACACGACCCTGATGGCGAGGGCGATCACCTCGCTCGGCGCCACCGTCGACACCGGCGGCGACGACTGGCAGGTCACTCCCGGCAGCTTCGACGCCGAGGCCGAGGTCGACTGCGGGCTGGCCGGCACGGTGATGCGGTTCGTTCCCCCGGTGGCCGCACTGTCGACGGGTACGACCACGTTCGACGGCGACGCCCACATGCGCACCCGACCGATCGGCACCGTCCTCACCAGCCTGCGCGACCTCGGCGTGGAGATCGACGACGGCGGCCGAGGCTCGCTGCCCTTCTCGGTGCTGGGCAGCGGTTCGGTACGCGGCGGGAAGGTCGTCATCGACGCGTCGATGTCCTCGCAGTTCGTGTCCGCGCTGCTGCTGGCCGGCGCGCGCTACGAGCAGGGGGTCGAGGTCTGCCACGACGGCAAGCCGGTGCCGTCGCTGCCGCACATCGAGATGACGATCGCGATGCTCCGCAGCCACGGCGTCGACGTCGACGACTCCGGGGCCGACCGCTGGGCGGTCGCGCCCGGTCCGGTCCGCGCGGTCGACCACGTGATCGAGCCCGATCTCTCCAACGCCGCGCCGTTCTTGGCCCTGGCCGCGATCTCGGGCGGTTCGGTCGTCGTCCGCGGCTGGCCGGAGGCCACCACGCAGGCCGGTGACGCGCTGCGCGGCATCCTGACCTCGATGGGCTGCGAGGTGGCCCACGTGCCCGAGGGGTTGCGCGTGCGCGGCACCGGGGTGCTGCACGGCATCGACGTGGACCTGCATGACGTGGGCGAGCTCACCCCGGCCGTGGCAGCGCTCTGTGCGCTGGCCGACTCCCCCTCGCACCTGCGCGGCGTCGCCCACATCCGCGGCCACGAGACCGACCGCATCAGTGCGCTGGTCACCGAGCTGTCGTCCCTGGGCGCCGACGTGACCGAGCACGACGACGGCCTGTCGCTGGGCCCGGCGGCCCTGCACGGTGGTGTCTTCCACACCTACGGCGACCACCGGATGGCGCATGCCGGGGTGATCCTCGGGGCGGCCGTCGACGGCGTGCTCGTCGAGAACGTCGCCACCACCGGCAAGACGTTCCCGGACTTCGCGCCGTTCTGGTCGGGACTGCTGTGAGCAGGCAGCAGCAGCGGTACGACGAGAACGACCAGGAGCACTACGACCGGCCGCGCCGTCGCACCCGTCCGCGGACCAAGGAGCGGCCCACCTACGACGACGCCGTGCCCGGCCGCGTGGTCACCGTCGACCGTGGACGCTTCACCCTGCTGATCGACGGTCGGGTCGTGATGGCCATGAAGTCACGCCCGCTGGGCCGCAAGGGCGTGGTCGTGGGCGACTGGGTGCGGGTCGTCGGTGACGTCTCGGGCGACGACGGCTCGCTGGCGCGGATCGTCGAGGTCACCGAGCGCACCAGCACGCTGCGTCGGACCGCAGACGACGACGATCCGGTCGAGCGCGTGATCGTCTCCAACGCCGACCAGCTGGTCGTCGTGACCGCCCTCGCCGATCCCGAGCCCCGCCCGCGCCTGATCGACCGAGCCCTCGTCGCGGCGTACGACGAGGGCATGGCGCCGCTGCTCTGCCTCACCAAGGCCGACCTGCGCGACCCGGAGACGCTGCTGTCGACCTACCGGTCCCTCGGCGTGCCGTGGGTCGTCACCCAGCGCGGCGGCGAGCTCGACGCCGTGCGCGACCGGCTGCGGGGACGCACCAGCGTGCTCGTCGGGCACAGCGGTGTCGGCAAGTCCACGCTCGTCAACGCGCTGGTGCCCGACGCGCACCGCTCGGTCGGCGTCGTCAACGCGGTCACCGGGCGGGGACGGCACACCTCGACGTCGGCCTACCTCCTCGAGCTGCCCGACGGGGACGGGTGGATCATCGACACCCCCGGAATCCGCTCGTTCGGTCTCGCCCACGTGCGACCGGAGAAGCTGATCGAGGCGTTCCCCGACCTCGACGAGATGACCGAGCAGTGCCCGCGCGGCTGCACGCACGGCACCGAGCAGCCCGAGTGCGGGCTCGACGAGGCGATCGAGGCCGGCGAGGCCGATCCCGACCGGGTCGAGTCGTTCCGGCGGCTCCTCGCTGCGCGCGAGGGCTCCCCGGACTAGTCAGGCGCCCCAGACCGACTGGGCGCCGGCGTCGCCGGTGAGCACGACCCACACGAGCGTCGCGACGGCGCCGGCCCCGAGCAGCACCGCGAGCAGGGTGCGGACCATGCCGCCGCGCCGGTGGGCCAGACCGTTCAGCGCCGCCACGATCGCGAAGCCGCTGGCCACCAGGCGCAGCGTCTCGGCCAGCTCCTCGTGGCGCTCGATCCGGTCGAGCGCCTCCCCCGAGAAGCCCTCGAACCGCGCGGAGTCGAAGAAGTCCTCACCGGTGAGGTAGGCCGCCCAGATCGAGCCGGCCGCCACCAGGGCCACGACCACCATCGGCCAGCGCAGCCGGTCGCGCCACGCGGGCACGAGGTAGGCCAGGGCCGTCAAGGAGGCGAGCGGGCCGAAGACGACCGCCGCGTGCACGACCAGCGGGTGCAGGGGGACGCCGTTGATCTCCATGACTGCATGCTAGGGCCGGGTCAACCCGGTGAGCTGGCACCAGTTGCCCGGCTCGCAAGGTCTTGTGCGCTTCGCGCACCCAAGGCACGCACCTCGCGGCGTTGCCGGCGCTTGCGAGACAGACCCGGTACGGCATCGCGCCGGCGCCTTGCGCTGCACGCACCCGAGCACGCCAACCGGTCAACAACTTCCGAGACGCACCACTAGCCTGTGCAACATGTCCCTCTCCGGTCCGGCTGCGCCCGACTACACCGACGACCTCCGGCTCGCGCACGTCCTAGCGGACGACGCCGACTCGACGTCGACGTCCCGGTTCAAGGCGCTCGACCTGCACGTGATGACCAAGCCCGACCTGACGCCGGTCACCGACGCCGACCAGGCCGTCGAGGACGGCATCCGGCGCACCCTGTCGAGGACCCGCTCGCGAGACGCCGTGCTCGGGGAGGAGACCGGGTCGACCGGCCACAGCCAGCGGCAGTGGATCATCGACCCGATCGACGGCACCAAGAACTTCGTGCGCGGGGTGCCCGTCTGGGCCACCCTCATCGCGCTGGCCGTGGACGGCGAGGTCGTGCTGGGTGTGGTCTCCGCGCCGATGCTGCAGCGACGCTGGTGGGCCTCGAAGGGCAACGGCGCGTGGACCGGCAGGTCCCTGCTCAAGTCGACGAGGTGCGAGGTGTCCGACGTACGCCGGCTCGAGGACGCGTCGCTGTCCTACAGCTCGTTGCACGGCTGGGACGAGCGCGGCCGGCTCGACGACTTCTGGTCGCTGTCGCGCCGCTGCTGGCGCACCCGCGCCTACGGCGACTTCTGGTCCTACATGCTCCTGGCCGAGGGCGCGGTCGACCTGGCCGCGGAGCCGGAGCTGCAGACCTACGACATGGCGGCGCTCGACATCGTCGTGCGAGAGGCTGGTGGCCGGTTCACCTCGCTCGACGGGACCGCCGGTCCCTTCGGCGGCAACGCGCTGGCCTCCAACGGCCACCTCCACGAGGCCGCGCTGGCGTTCCTCGGGTCGATGCCGGACGACGAGCAGGATCCCGACGCGCGCCGTCCCGGGCCCGGATCGGTGCACGAGCTGCGCGATCGGCGCCCCTCGCTCGACTGATTCGTCCGAGAGTCGTCTCGCCAGCCGTGTCGGCCCTGTTCCCGGCCGCCTGGCCCGACTAGATTTGAACTTCTCTCGACCTGAGTCGAGTCACCGGAGGTGTGCCATGCGGATCCACGACGTGCTCAAGGCCAAGCCCAGTCACGAGGTCGTCACCATCAGCCCCGACGCGACGGTGCGCGACCTGATCGCGCTGCTGTCCGAACACAACGTCGGTGCCCTCATCGTCAGCAGTGACGGCACGGCCGTCGACGGGATCGTCAGTGAGCGTGACGTCGTGCGCCGCCTCCACGACGACGCCGACGTGCTCGACCGTCCGGTCGCCTCGATCATGACGGTCGAGGTCCGGACCTGTGACGGCACGCAGGCGGTCACCGACCTGATGCAGCTGATGACCGAGCACCGCATCCGGCACGTGCCCGTGGTCGACGACGGTCGCCTCTCCGGGATCATCAGCATCGGCGACCTCGTCAAGCACCGCATCGGCGAGCTGGAGTTCGAGCGCGACCAGCTCGACAACTACGTCCACCGGACCTGAGGGTGCTGACGACGCTCACCTAGGGTGGTCCACATGGACAAGCCTGAAGTTGACCCGCACATGGGAGACGTCCCCTCCGACCTCGAGGTCACCGACCTCATCGAGGGCGACGGCGACGAAGCCACCACCGGCAAGACCGTCTCGGTCCACTACGTCGGCGTCGCCCACTCCTCCGGCGAGGAGTTCGACGCGTCGTACAACCGGGGGTCGCCGCTGCAGTTCCGTCTCGGCATCGGCCAGGTCATCTCGGGCTGGGACCAGGGCGTCGAGGGCATGCGGATCGGCGGCCGTCGCCGGCTCGTGATCCCCCCGCACCTCGGCTACGGGGACCGCGGCGCCGGCGGCGCCATCGCACCGGGCGAGACGCTGATCTTCGTCGTCGACCTGCTCGCCGTCAGCTGAGCCGAGGCGCTACCAGGGCAGGTCGTCCGCGACCTCGCCCGTCGCGACCCGCGCCGACACCCCGCCCAGGGTCACGACGTCGCCGGGGACGAGCTGGCGCCCGCGCCGGGTCTCGACCTCGCCGTTGACCTCGACCGAGCCCTGGATCATCAGCGGCTTGGCCTCGGAGCCGTGGTCGATGAGGTTGGCGAGCTTGAGGAACTGACCGAGCCGGATCGACTCGTCACGGATCGGGACGTCCTGGGGGGCGGGCATGGGGCCATTGTGTCCTCCCGGGCGCGGGCTACTGGACGAGCAGGCTCACCGTGTGGATCAGCACGCCGACGAGCCCGCCCACGATGGTGCCGTTGATGCGGATGAACTGGAGGTCGCGGCCGACGTGCAGCTCGATGCGTCGCGCGGCCTCCTTGCCGTCCCACCGGTCGATGGTGTGGGTGATGACGGCGGTGACCTCAGCGCCGTACCTAGAGACGGCGAAGACGGCGATGTCGGCCGCCGTGTGGTCGAGACGCCGGCGCAGCTCGGCGTCGGTCGTGAGGTGGGCGGCGAACGACGAGAGCTCGGCGAGCAGTCGCTGGCGGACCGCGCCGTCGCGATCGCCGAGCGAGGCGAGCAGCGCACGCCGCAGCGCGTTCCACAGCGAGACCCCGGTGGCGAGCACCTGCGGGTGGGCGAGCACCCGTTCCTTGAGCCGCTCGGCGCGCTCCTGGGTCGCCGGGTCCGCCAGGAGGTCCTGGGCGAGCTGCGAGAGCAGCTGGTCGAGCGCCTCCCGGGCGTGGTGACGGGGGTCGTCACGGATGTCGGTGACCCAGCGCACGGCCTCGGTGTGGATGCGGGCGGTCACCGCCTCGTTGAGCCGCGGGGGCGCCCACCACGGAGCCCGCTCGCTGATGACCTCGATGAACGTGTCGGGGTTCCGCACCAGCCAGCGGTGCAGCTCCTCGAGCGCGAGGTCGACCATGCCGTGGTGCAGGTCGTCGTGCACGACCTCGGCCAGCAGCCCGCCCGCGAGCGGCGCGATCGGCTCCGCGCGGAACCTGGGCAGCAGCGCCTCGGTGAAGAAGTCCGCGACATGGTCGTCGCTGACCTTGCTCAGGCCGAGCGCGGCGACGTCGGCGACCTCGTCGACGACCCGGCGAGCGTTCGCCTCGTCGCTGAGCCAGACGCCGGCCCGGGCGGAGATGGTCGCCGCGGCCACCCGCTCGCGGATCACCGGCTCCTGGAGGAAGTTCTCGCCGACGAACTCCTCGAGGCCCTTGCCGAGGTCGTTCTTGCGGCGCGGGATCAGCGCGGTGTGCGGGATCGGCAGGCCGAGCGGGTGCTTGAACAGGGCGGTCACCGCGAACCAGTCGGCGATCGCGCCCACCATCGACGCCTCGGCGCCGGCGTTGACGAACCCGAGGAACCCGTCTTGGCCCAGCGTCGCGACGTACACGACCGCGGCCAGGGCGAGCAGCGACACCGCGACGGTGCGCATCTGGCGGAGCCCGCGTCGGCGCGCCTCGTCAGCGGCCGGCTCGGAGGAGATCATCGGGGCTGTGCTGGCGCTGGTGCTCATCGCGGACATCCTCCCCTGCCCGTGCCAGAATGCCGCCCATGCCTCGCACCGTCATCACCTTCGGCACGTTCGACGTGTTCCACGTCGGGCACCTCCGCGTCCTCGAACGAGCCGCCGCTCTCGGCGACCGACTGGTCGTGGGCGTGTCCGCCGATGCGCTCAACGAGCGGAAGAAGGGCCGGGTTCCCGTGTTCAGCGAAGGCGAGCGGCTGGCGATCGTGGCCGCGCTCAAGGTGGTCGACGAGGTGTTCGTCGAGGAGAGCCTGGAGCTCAAGCGCGACTACATCGTCGAGCACGGCGCCGACCTGCTGGTGATGGGCGACGACTGGGAAGGCAAGTTCGACGAGTTCAACGACGTGTGCGAGGTCGTCTACCTACCCCGTACGCCGGCCATCTCGACCACCGCGATCATCGAGCACATCGCGGATCTCTGAGCCCGTCCCGGGCCTGGCTCGCGCCTGTTCCGGGGCCAGTTTCGAGACGATCCCGGCCGCGCCGGGGTGGTTCACATGCGTTGTGCGCCCAGCCGACGTAGCCTGTCGTCTCACCCGTGCCACGCCGGAACCAGTCCGACGGGCCCGATGGAGGGATTCTCGTGCGTCGTCTCGTCACGCTGGTGCTCGCCGCAGCCGTGCCGCTCACCCTCGCCCTGCCGGGCGCGGTGGCCGCTGAACCCCGCAAGCCCGCCGCGCCGACGGCGCCGGTGATCGCCCAGGCTCGTGCCGCCCTCGACGGCACCGCTGCGCAAGCCGACCGTGACGTCACCCTGGCCCTGCGCGACGTGTTCTTGGCCCGACCCGACCTGAGCCCGGCCGGCAAGCGCCAGGCCGATGCCCTGCTCGGCCGCCCGACCGACTCGGACAATCCTGACAACACCACGACCTACCAGCCGGGTGCGCCTCGCGCGCAGGTCTGCGGCCCGCACGTCTGCGTCACCTACGTCACCTCCACCGCCGACAGCGCCACCGCCGCGTGGGCGGCCCAGACCCTCCAGGTGATGGAGGGCGCGTGGACCCGCGAGGTCGACCAGATGGGCTACCGCGCGCCGGCCGCCGACGGGGCCGCGGGCGGCGACGCCCGCTTCGACGTCTACCTCGCCGACGTGTCGTCGCAGGGCTACTACGGCTACTGCGTGCCCGAGGCGCAGGTCGCCGGCCAGCAGTACCTCGCGCAGGCCTACTGCATCCTCGACAACGACATGCTCAGCTTCCCGATGGACCCGGTCTCCAGCCTCCGCGTCACCGCGGCCCACGAGTTCTTCCACGCCATCCAGTTCAACATCGACGCCGCCGAGGACAAGTGGTGGATGGAGGCGTCCGCCACCTGGATCGAGGAGCAGGTCGCCGGCGACGTCAACGACAACCGGCAGTACCTCCCCGTCGGCCAGCTCGGCCGGCCCGGCGTCCCGCTCGACACCTACGACGGCTCGCTGGCGATGTACGGCAACTGGATCTTCGTCCAGAAGCTGGCCCAGTCCTACGGCGCCGACGCGATCCGTCAGATCTGGACCCGGCTCGACGCGGCAGCCGGCGCCCCCGACGAGTCGTCGATCCAGGGCGTCTCCAACTACCTGCGCACCAAGAAGACGAACTTCGCGAAGTTCTACTCGAGCTTCGTCGAGGCCAACCAGATCCCGCAGAAGAAGTACTCCGAGGGCTCGGCGTACAAGCAGGCGCCGACGACCTCCAAGGTCACCCTGACCGGCAAGAAGCGCAACACCGGCAGGAAGAAGCTCGCCACGCCGCACCTCTCGAGCACCTCCCTGCGGATCAAGCCGGGCAAGGGCATCAAGGGCAAGCGCAAGCTCCTCATCTCCGTCGACGCGACCCGCGGCAAGAAGGCGAACCCGGTCGCCCGCGCCCTCGTCTTCACCAAGAAGGGCGCCGTGTCGAAGACGACCATCAAGCTGAACAAGAAGGGCAAGGGCGCCAAGCTGGTCAAGTTCAACCGCGGCAAGGTCAAGTACGTCGTCCTGCTGCTCAGCAACGCCTCGACCCGCTACAAGAACTGCGTCACGGCCAACACCGACTGGGCGTGCGGCGGCAGGCCCAAGGACGACAAGCAGAAGTTCATCGTCAACGCGTCGGTGCGCTAAGGGCCCATGCCCCGCACCCACGTGGGCTTCCGGCCCACCCCTGACGCGGCGACGGCGCTGGGCGAGCTGCCCGGCGAGGTCACGACGAGCCACGACCCCTCCGGGCAGGAACGCGCCGCGTTGCTGGCCGACGTCGCGGGCTGCGACGCGGTGGTCACGCTGCTCACCCAGCGCGTCGACGACGAGCTGCTGGACGCCGCCGGGCCGGCGCTGCGCATCGTGGCGAACGTCGCCGTCGGTCACGACAACGTCGACCTCGAGGCGTGCCGCCGCCGGGGGGTCGTCGTCACGACGACTCCGGGCGTGCTCGACGGGGCCACCGCCGACCTCACCCTCGCCCTGGTGCTGGCCACGGCACGCCGGGTGGTCGAGGCCGACGCGTTCATCCGGGCGGGCAACGCCTGGACCTGGAGCCCCGACCTCTTCGTCGGCCTCGACGTCACCGGCGCCACCCTCGGGATCGTCGGCTTCGGGCGGATCGGCCAGCAGGTCGCGCGCCGCGCCGCCGCCTTCGACATGCGGGTGCTCGCGACCCCGTCGCGCAGCGGCGCTGCCGCGGCGACCCAGCTCGGCGTCGAGACGATGCCCCTCGACCGGCTGCTGGGCGAGAGTGACGTCGTCTCGCTGCACTGCCCGCTGACCCCCGAGACCCGGCACCTGATCGGCGCCGACCAGCTGGCGCTGATGAGGCCCGACGCCATCTTGGTCAACACCGCCCGTGGGCCGGTCGTCGACGAGGCCGCCCTGGCCGCCGCCCTGGTCGCCGGGCAGCTCGGTGGCGCCGGGCTCGACGTCTTCGAGCACGAGCCCGACATCCACCCCGACCTCGTCGGCCGACCCGACGTCGTGCTGCTCCCCCACATCGGCAGCGCGGGACGGCGTACCCGGTTGCGCATGCTCGAGCTCGCACTCGACAACGTGCGAGCCGTGCTCGCCGGAGAGACGCCGACGACGCCGGTCTGACTCAGACCCGGTCCGACGTGGTGACCCGCACCAGCGGTGCGAGCTGCTCGAGCAGCACCAGCGCCTGGGCGTGCAGCTCCTGGGTCGCGCCGGCGCACGCGTCCGAGACCACGGTGACCCGGCGACCCGCGTCGGCGGCGCCGAGCGCCGTGCCGAGCACGCAGCACTCGGTGGCCACCCCGCACATCACCAGCGGAGCGCCGCCGACGACCGCCTCGAGCTCGGGTCCCCACTTGGAGAACGTCGGCCTGGTCACCACGGGCGCGCCGTGGGCGACCGGCGAGGTCAGGTCCCACACCGGGTCGTCCTCCGGCACCCGGAAGGCCGGCCACTGGTCGTAGTAGGCGGCCCACGCCCCGGCCTCGTCGGGGTCGCGCACGAACCGCGTCCGCACGACCCGATCCCCGAACCGCTCGGCGAGGCCGGCCACGACCTGCTCCACCCGGGCGTAGTCGGGCGTCGCCCAGCCGGACGACGGCTCGCCGAACGCGACCTGCATGTCGATCACCACCAACCAGGGGCGGTCCGGGCTCGCGTCCATGCGACGAAGGTAGCCGTCCGTGGCCTCAGCGGAAGGCGGACTCCCCCGTCAGCGCCTGGCCGATCACGAGCTGGTGCACCTCGCTGGTGCCCTCGTAGGTGAGCACCGACTCGAGGTTGTTGGCGTGCCGCATGATCGGGTACTCCAGCGTGATGCCGGCGGCGCCGAGCAGGGTGCGGCACTCGCGCGCGATGGCGATCGCCTCGCGCACGTTGTTGAGCTTGCCGAGGCTGACCTGCTCGGGGGCGAGGGTGCCGGCGTCCTTGAGCCGGCCGAGGTGCAGCGCGAGCAGCATGCCCTTGCCCAGCTCGAGGGTCATGTCGGCGAGCTTGGCCTGGGTGAGCTGGTAGCCCGCCAGCGGCTTGTCGAAGATCTCCCGCTCGCGGGTGTAGGCGATCGCGGTCTCCAGGCAGTCGCGGGCCGCGCCGAGCGCACCGAAGACGATGCCGTACCTGGCTTCGTTGAGGCAGGAGAGCGGGCCGGAGAGGCCCTTGGCCTCCGGCAGCATCGCGGACGCCGGCAGCCGCACGCCCTCGAGCACGAGCTCGGAGGTGACCGACGCCCGCAGCGACATCTTCCGCTTGATGGCCGGTGCCGAGAAGCCGGGGGCGTCGGTGGGGACCACGAACCCGCGGATCTTGTCGTCGGTCTGCGCCCAGACCACGGCGACGTCGGCGACGGAGCCGTTGGTGATCCACATCTTGGTGCCGTCGAGCACCCAGTCGTCGCCGTCGCGGACGGCGCGGGTGCGCATGTCGGCCGGGTTGGAGCCGAAGTCGGGCTCGGTCAGTCCGAAGCAGCCGATCGCCTCGCCGGCGGCCATCCGCGGCAGCCACTCCTGCTTCTGCTCCTCCGACCCGTGCCGCCAGATCGCGAACATCGCCAGCGATCCCTGCACGCTCACCAGCGACCGGAGGCCGGAGTCCGCGGCCTCGAGCTCCATGCACGCCAGGCCGTACGCCGTCGCCGTCGTGCCGGCACAGCCGTAGCCCTCCAGGTGCATGCCGAGGACGCCGAGCGAGCCGAGCTCCTTGGCCAGGTCCCGGGCGGGGATCTCGCCGGACTCGTACCAGTCGGCCAGGTGCGGCCGGATCTTCTCGTCGACGTGCTTGCGCACCGTGTCGCGGATCGCGAGGTCGTCGGGGTCGATGAGGCCGTCGGTGCCGAAGAGACCGAGCGGGGATCGGGGGTTCGCCATGGGTGCAGCCTCTCAGGTCAGGGCAACGCGCCGACGCGGACCGTCAGCGACCGCGGTTGACGCACGCCCGGAGCGCGGAGACCGTGAGCGAGACGGCCGCCGATCCGGCGAGGCCGACCAGGTTGCCGATCGAACGTCCGTACAAGCGCATCGCGGGGATCCTCACGGTCGGTCCACAGCGCCGCGGTGGCGCCGACGAGAGGTACCCGTTCATCGAGCCCGCACTCACCCGAGCGGGTGTGTCCCGCAGCACCAGGCGGCCGAGCCGGCGCTGACGACGGGGTTCAGGCGGGGAGCCCGTCCAGGTAGGCCGCGAAGCCGTCAGGTGCACGACCCGAGCGTCGGCCCGAGGTCGTGGCCGCCATCCCGCCCGAGGCGATCCACGCGATGCTCGCGCGCCGCATCGCCCGGACCAGCTCGACGTCCTCGTGGACGGGCAGGCGGGGGAAGCCCCCGACCCGGTGGTACGCGTCGAGCGAGAACCCGAGGTTGGCTCCGTGGATGTGCTCGTGCCCGTCGTGGGACGAGTGCCGCTCCCTCCACAGCGCGAGCTCGACCTCGGTCAGGTCGTCCGGGTCGGGATGCACGGTGCCGACGACGAGCTCGTTCCCGGCCTGGGCCAGGGCGACCTGCTTGGTCACCCAGTGCACCGGGACCACGGTGTCCGCGTCGGTGTTGGCTATCCACACCCGAGCGGGAGGCAGCGCCCCCGACCAGGCGGACGCCGCGGCGACACCCGCCGCGCGGGCCGCGCCGACCTGGCCCGCCTCCACGGTGAGAGCCGTCACCGAGGACCTCCCGGCGACCACGGCGGCTGTGCGGTCCCGGCACGAGTCGAGCACGACGAAGACCCGGCAGCTGATCGCAGGATGCACCTCCGCCAGGGCCTCGACGGCACCGGCGAGCGAGTCGAGGCACGCGGGGAGCAGCCGCTCCTCGTCACGCGCCGGCACCACCACGGCGATGGCCGCGGGTGTCGTCACCTGGCACCGCCCAGCACGTGCAGGACGAAGTCGGCGTCCTGGTGCTCGACCAGCACCTGCGCCCCCGTCGCAAGGAAGGCGTCGTGGACCCGGGGGCCGGTCAGCGGCCAGCCCACCAGGTCGTGTCGCCAGTGGCAGAGCAGGAGGTGGCCCTCGGGGGCGAGGGCCTCGAAGGCGCGCGGGACCAGGTCGTGCAGCTGGTGCGGGCTCAGGAAGTAGCCGACCTCGGAGATCGACACCAGGTCGAACCGCCCGGTCGGCCACTGGAGGGGAACCTCCGCGCGCCGCACGTCGGCGTGGGCGACCGCCGCGAGCCGGCGTCGAGCCGCCTCGAGGGCCGTGACGCTCGAGTCGACGGCCAGCAGGGCATCGCACCGCGAGGCGAGATCCTCGGCCAGCGCCCCCACCGAGCAGCCGACCTCCAGGACCTGCCGGTACCGCTCCCGCGGCAGGCTGCCCAGCGTGATGGCTCGCTTGCGGCGTTCGTAGAACGAGTCGACCTGCCAGGGGTCCGATCGATCGCGGTGCACCCGGTCGAGGGCGTCGTCCTCGGTCGGGGGCCCGGCCTCGAAGACGACCTCGACGCCGCGTTCGAAGTGGGCCAGCACCTCGGGCGAAAGGAGTGCCTCGTCGCCCGGCAGCTCCGTGAGTGGCTCCACCTGGCTGGCATGAGCCGCGACGGCGGCTCGCTTGGCACCACGCTCGTCGGGTCCGAGACGCACCTGCCGGGCCTGCGACCAGGGCAGGTCTCGCTCGGAGCCCCAGTGCCAGAGCCACACCGGATACTCCAGCAGGCGGGCGTCGGTACGACGGGCTGCCAACGCGGCCGCTCGACCGACCGCCTCGTGGTCGGGGTGACCATCGCCGCGCCACGTGGCCGCCACCACCGTGACGTCGCCGCGCATCCCGATCAGCTGCACGAGGTGGTCGACCAGCCCGTCCACGTGCGTGCTCAGCTCGCCGTCCGGCAGCCCGAGGCAGGTCACGCGCGCCGACGGCGCGAGGTGGGCGACGGCCGCTGCCAGCTCGTCACGACGGCGACCTGCGAGAGCCTCGACGGAGTGGCTCGCCGAGGCCGGGTGGGAGCGCTCTCCGGCGCTGGCTGACACGACCTCCACCTCCCAGCCCGCCCGATGGGCCCGCTGGACCAGGCCGCCGGCGCCCAGGGTCTCGTCATCGGGGTGTGCCCCGACGACGACCAGCCGGGCCACCCGGTCGGGCAGCTCGAGGTCGGGGAGTGGGTGTTCGGCCAGTGCGCGCGTCCACGCCTCCACGGACGTGCCCGGCTCGTCGTGGGCGAAGACCGGGCCGCTCACCACGCCGCATCCTGGCTGCCGAGCAGCAGGTCCCCGAGGGCAGCCTGGTCCCGCTCGGCATGCCACTGGCGCAGGTAGAGCTCGAGGTCGGCGACCCGGCGTGCGTGTTCCTCCTCCATGGCCAGCGGACCTGGACCGAGCCCGTGGGCGGCCCGGCGAAGGACCTCCTCGGCAGCGCTCGCCACCACCTGCCGCACACGCAGCGCCGCCCGGGCGCCGTCGTCGCCGAGGAGGGCCCCGGAGTCGACGGCCGTGGCCGCGTCCGAGAGGGCGCACCTGGCCGCATGGAGCGCGGCGTCGACGGCTCCGAGGTGCATCAGCGCCACCTGGTCCGGGGTGCGCCGACCGGCGTCCTCCCGGAGCCGGCGGGCGACGCCCACCGCGCCGCCGTACCAGATGGCCGCGACGCCGAGGCCGCCCCACGCGAACCCCGGCCGTTCGAGGTACCACCCCGCCTCGCCCACCGGGGTCGCCGGGACGCCGTCGAAGTCCACGGGTCCGGAGTCGACGCCGGCCAGGCCTCGAGCGACCCAGTGGCCGGCGACCGCCGCCACGCCCGGGTCGTGCAGGTCGACGGCGAACAGCCGCCGCTCCTCCCCCACCCACGCGCTGACGAGGGCGTGATCGAGGCTGCCCGCCAGCGAGCACCAGTGCTTGCGGCCCGTGAGCCGGAAGTCCGCGCCGCTCCGGGACGCCCCCAGCGGGACGCCCGGCCCCTCGGCCGCGAAGACGCCCCAGCAGCCACGCGCCGCGGGGAGGCCGGCCTGGCCCAGGATGGCGAGGGCATCGAGGTGCGGCTCCAGCACGCGCGCCACGGTCAGGTCCGTGGCGGCCACCGTCGCGAGCGTCGACCAGAGGTACGGCGTGCTCCCGGCCCCGGTCGGCGGGAGGGCGTCGCCCAGCTCGGCGGCGAGGGCGACTGCGGCAGCGACGTCCGCCGCCGCCCGGCCGGCCTCTTGGCCCAGCCTCGCCAACTGAGTCTGCTGGTCCTCGGTCGGCTCCCGGTGAAGGAGCACCGCACGAGCGGAGCGGTCCGGGTCCGCTGGGCGTTGCATGGCCATCAAGCTCCCCAGGTCAGTGCACGCACGTCGCGCCTCGCACCGAGGCTAGCCACGACGGTACCGGGTCGGGACCATCCCGAGAGGTGCCAACGGCGACCGCCCGGGTGCTTGAGGTTAGGGTTGCCTAAATACTTCGGACGGGGCGACATGTACGCACGAGTGACGAGAACCCAGCAGCTGACGCCGAGCCTGGTCCGGGTCGTGCTCGGTGGTGGCGACCTGGCCGGCCTGTCCATGCCGGACGCCACCGACGCCTACGTGAACGTGGCGTTCCCGCCGGCGCTCGCGCCGTACGACGACGTCTTCGACCCCGCGGACGTGAAGGCACGCTTCCCGAAGCAGACGTGGCCGGCCCGTCGCCGCTACACGGTCCGGTCCTGGGACCCGGAGACGCACGAGCTCACGCTCGACTTCGTCGTGCACGGCGACACCGGGGTGGCCGGCCCGTGGGCGGCGAGCGTCGAGGTCGGGGACGTCTTGGTCTTCGAGGGTCCGAGCGGCGGCTACCTGCCCGACGTCTCCGCCGACTGGCACCTGATGGTCGGGGACGAGTCTGCCCTGCCGGCGATCGCGGCGTCCCTCGAGGCGCTGCCGGCCGGAGCCAGCGCCGTGGTCCGGCTGGTGTGCGACGGCCCGGAGCACGAGGTGGAGCTGACGAGCCCCGCCGACCTCGACCTGCTGTGGCTGCACCGCGCCGGCGTCGCGAGCGACGAGGACCTCCTCGTCTGCGCGGTGAGGCTGGCCGACTTCCCGGCCGGCCGGGTGCATGCGTTCGTCCACGGCGAGGCCGTCGAGGTCCGCGGGATCCGCCGGCACCTGCTCTCCGACCGCGGCCTGACGCGCGCCGACATGTCGTGCTCGCCGTACTGGCGCCGCGAGATGGCCGACGAGGACTGGCGCGCGGTCAAGAAGGACTTCGTCGCCGCGATGGAGACCGACGTCGCGGACGTCGGGACGCGGTAGATCCCGCCCCCGGACCGGCTCCGGCTTCCCGTCGACCTGGGCTTCCCCGGGCCCGGCGACGGCGGATGCCACCCGCGCCGCACCGGCCAACTAGGCTGCGGCGGTGAGCGGCACCCTGGTAGCGAAGGACCTGGCCGGGGGCCACGGGCACCGGACCCTCTTCGAGTCCCTGGACCTGACCGTCGCCCCCGGTGACGTGGTCGGTGTGGTGGGCGCCAACGGCGCCGGCAAGTCCACCCTGCTGCGGCTGCTGTCCGGCGTCACCGAGCCGATGGCGGGCACCGTCTCGACGGCACCCGCGGACGCGTTCGTGGGGTGGCTCCCCCAGGAGCACGAGCGGGTGGTCGACGAGACCGTGGCCGGTTACCTCGCCCGCCGTACCGGCGCGTCCGCCGCCAGCTCGGCGATGGAGGCGACCGCCGCGGCGCTGGAGTCGGGCGCACCCGGCGCCGACGACGAGTACGCCGCGGCGCTCGACCACTGGCTCGCCAGCGGCGCCCCCGACCTCGAGGACCGGGCGCCGGCCATCCTGGCCGACCTCGGCCTCACGGTCGGTGCGGACGCCCTGATGACGTCGCTCTCCGGCGGCCAGGCCGCCCGGGTGGCGCTGGCGGCGCTGATGCTCAGCCGCTTCGACGTCGTGCTGCTCGACGAGCCGACCAACGACCTCGACCTCGACGGTCTCGAGCGGCTGGAGTCGTTCGTGCGCGGTCTCCGTGCCGGCGTCGTGCTGGTCTCCCACGACCGGGAGTTCCTGGCCCGCTGCGTCACCCGCATCGTCGAGCTGGACCTGGCCCAGAACCAGGTCGCGGTCTACGACGGCGGGTACGACGCCTTCCTCGAGGAGCGTGAAGTCGCCCGCCGGCACGCGCGCGAGGCCTACGACCAGTTCGCGGACAAGAAGTCCGACCTCCAGGCCCGGGCACGCACCCAGCGGGAGTGGAGCTCGCAGGGCGTGCGCAACGCGATGAAGAAGTCACCCGACAACGACAAGATCCGGCGCCGGGCGCAGAGCGAGTCCTCGGAGAAGCAGGCCCAGAAGGTGCGCCAGATGGAGTCCCGGATCGCGCGCCTGGAGGAGGTCGACGAACCCCGGAAGGAGTGGGTCCTGGAGTTCGACATCGCCGCTGCCCCCCGGGCCTCCAGCGTGGTCGCCACCCTGGACGGCGCGACCGCCCGCCGCGGCGAGTTCGTGCTGGGCCCGGTCTCGGTCCAGGTCGGCGCCGGCGACCGGATCGGCATCACCGGACCCAACGGCGCCGGCAAGACCACCCTGCTGAGACTGCTGCTCGGCCACGACGCCCCCGACGGCGGGCGCGCCTCACGCGGGGCCAGCGTCGCCGTCGGCGAGATCGACCAGACCCGCACCGCGCTGGTGGAGCACGAGCCGCTCGGCGCCGCCTTCGAGGCGGCGGTCCCGACCCTGACCTCGGCGGAGGTGCGCACCCTCCTGGCGAAGTTCGGCCTCAAGGCCGACCAGGTCGGCAGCCTCGTGGAACGCCTCTCGCCCGGCGAGCGCACCCGCGCCGCGATGGCGCTCCTCCAGGCCCGCGGGGTGAACCTGCTCGTCCTCGACGAGCCGACCAACCACCTCGACCTGCCCGCGATCGAGCAGCTGGAACAGGCCCTCGACCGGTACGACGGCACCCTGCTGCTGGTCTCGCACGACCGCCGGCTGCTCGAGACCGTCCGGCTCGACCAGCGGTGGGAGGTCGACGGCGGCCGGGTGACGGTGCGCTGAACCTAGTGCGCGCCCTGGAGGTTGAGCAGGACGACGCCGAGGACGATCATGGCCAGGGCAATGACCTTGAGCGCGTCCCACGACTCGCCCAGCCACATGGCGCCGACGACCGCCACGGCAGCGGTGCCGACACCCGACCACACGGCGTACGCCGTCGAGACCGGCAGGTGCTCCACCACGAGCGCCAGCAGCCAGATGGAGACGGCGTAGCCACCGATCACCAGGGCGCTCCACAACGGGTTGCGGAAGCCCTCGGCGCGGGGCAGGGCCGAGGTGGCGGCCACCTCGGCGGCGATCGCTGCGAGCAGGAGCCCGAACGCGGCGTACATGGTGACGTCCTTCCAGTCTTGTAGCAGTTGCTACACATGAAATGTAGCACATGCTACAGTCCGCGGCGTGGCCAAGGACCCCGAACGCCGAGAGGTGTGGACCCGTGAGGCGACCGACTACACGCTGGCCCACGGCCTGATCGGGCTCAGCCTCCGGCCGCTGGCCGCAGCGCTCGGCACCAGCGACCGCATGCTCCTGTACCACTTCGGGACCAAGGACACCCTCGTCGCGGCGGTGCTGCGCGAGTCCAACGACCGTGCCGTGGCCGGGGTCCTGGCGCTCGCGCCGTCGGCCGACCTGCGCACGGCCGTGCACGACCTCTGGTCGGTCGTTCGCTCCCCCGGGCTCGAGCCGTGCACCCGGCTGTACGTCGAGGCGGCCGCGCTGGGCCTGCTGGGCCGCGAGCCCTACGCCTCCGTCGTCCGCGAGGCCAACGAGCACTGGCTGCGGTCATTCGTCACGCACCTGACGGCATCCGGGGTCCCCCGGCCGCTGGCCGAGCGGGCCGCGACGATCATCGACGCGGCCTTCCTCGGCTTCCAGCTGGACGCGCCGCTCGACGTCGGGACCACCGCCCGCAGGCGGGCGGTGGTCGATCTGGCCGATGCCGTGGCGGCGCTGGGCAGCTGATCGGTCAGGCGAGGGCGAAGTAGCGGAGCCAGAAGTAGCCCCAGGCGATCGCGATCGTCACGACGGTCACCACCGCGCCGTACTTCGTGAAGTGCCAGAACGAGATCTTGTGTCCGTTGCGGGCCGCGATGCCGATGACGACGACGTTGGCGCTGGCTCCGACGGCGGTCGCGTTGCCGCCGAGGTCCGCGCCCAGGGCCAGGGCCCACCAGAGCGCGTTCGCCTGGCCGGCTCCGCCACCTGCCCCGACGAGGTCATTGACGATCGGCGCCATCGTGGCGACGTAGGGGATGTTGTCCACGATCCCCGACAGGGCGGCGGAGCCCCAGATCAGCCCGGTGCCGGCCAGCAGATAGCGGTCGCCGACCGAGTCGATGAGCCAGGTCCCGATGTCGGCCATGATGCCGACCTCGACGAGGGCGCCGACCATGACGAACAGGCCCATGAAGAAGACCAGGGTCGGCCACTCGACGTCCTCGAGGAACTCGTGCGGCTCGAGGCGCGAGATCGCGACCAGGGCACCGGCGCCGAGCAGGGCGACGATCGAGGGCTCGAGGTGCAGGGCGGCGTGCGCCATGAACGCGACCATGACCAGGGTCAGCACGACGCCGCACTGGATCAGCAGCCGCTTGTCGCTGATGACCTCGCGCTCGTCGAGCTCCATCACCGCCGCCACCCGCTCGGGGTCGTAGACGAACGCCGAGCGGAACATCACCCGACACATCAGCACGAAGACCCCGAGCAGCACGATGACGACGGGCAGGAGGTTGAGCAGGAAGTCGTTGAAGGTGAGCCCGGACCTGCTCGCGATGATGATGTTGGGGGGGTCACCGATCAGGGTCGCGGTCCCGCCGATGTTCGAGGCCATCGCCTCGGCCATCAGGAACGGGATCGGCGGCACCCCGAGCCGGTCACACACGAGCAGCGTGACCGGCGCGATGAGGAGCACTGTGGTCACGTTGTCGAGCAGCCCCGACGCGGCCGCGGTGATGAGGATGAGCATCACCATGACAGCGAACGGTCGGCCGCGCGCCCTCTTGGCGGACCAGATCGCGAGGTACTCGAACACACCCGTCTGCTTGATCACGCTGACGATGATCATCATTCCGAGGAGCAGGAAGATGACGTTCCAGTCGACCCCGGTCTCCTCGCTGAAGAACGCCACGTGGGCGTCGACAACGCCGAGGGCGACCATCGCGGCCGCGCCCGTCAGCGCAGCCGCCACCCGGTGGATCCGTTCCGTGGCGATCAGCGCATAGGCCGCGGCGAAAGCCGCGACCACGAGCCAGGTGGTCACCGTGCGGACCCCGCGTCCAGGAGGCGCCCCAGCAGGTCACTGACCGTGATGGCGCCGAGGTAGGTCGAGCCGTCCACGACCGCGACGATCGGGCTGCGCATGCGGGCCATCACCGCAGCGACCTCGATGGACGTGGCGTCCGCGTCGACGATCGGCAGGTCCACGACGTCCTTGCGCCTGGGGAGGACGTCGCGGACCTGGCGGCTCACCAGCTTCGCGCACAGCTCGTCGGCGGATTTCTCGTCGTACGCCCTGGCCAGGGTCGGGTCGTCCTGCACGTACGTCGGGATGACGAACCCGAGCACCTGCGAGCCCGGCAGTACC
Source organism: uncultured Actinomycetota bacterium (assembly GCA_963807335.1). GTDB lineage: Bacteria > Actinomycetota > Actinomycetes > Propionibacteriales > Nocardioidaceae > Nocardioides. The sequence continues at coordinate 92,482 of CAWEBT010000005.1, read as the reverse complement.
GCGTAGGGGCGACCATCCTCGTCCAGCACTATCAGGCCGGGTAGCCGGTGCTCGGCCAGGTTGCGGGCGGCAGCCAGCGCGTCTGTGTCGAGGGTGACGGTCGGGAAGGTCCGCGCAAGAGCTCGTGCCAGCATCGAGGATCGCCACCATTCGGGGTCAGGAGGAACCCACGCTATTCCTTGTCCGGCTCGCTTCCTGTGGACACCGAGCCGAGTCGAGGGAAACGGGGCCGAGGCCGTCTCCTGCTGCTACGCCGGATCGCCGGGGCGTCACCGAACCGTAAGGGCGACCACGGCGCGGTCGTGGACTCGCGGGCTACGGTTCGAGCATGAGCCGCCGAACCGTGTTGAGTGCCCTTGTCGTCGCGCCGATCCTGATGATCGTGGCGGCCTGCGGCACCACCACCGATGAGCCGGGATCCTCATCGGCCGACGCCACCGACGCGACCTCCGACGCCGCCACCCAGACGCCCTCCCCCTCCCCGACCTCGTCCGCGACGGGGTCGCCGAAGGCCCCCGCAGTGCTCGACTTCTCGGCCGACACGGTCGCCGGTGACACGTTCAAGGGTGCGAGCCTGGCCGGCAGGCCGGCCGTCCTCTGGTTCTGGGCACCCTGGTGTCCGACCTGCCGCGCGCAGATCGAGGGGGTGTCGGCGCTGGCCGACGAGTACGGCGACGACATCTCCTTCGTCGGCGTGGGCAGTCTCGACGAGGCGCCCGCCATCGAGGAGTTCGCAACCGACGTCCCGGCGGAGATCCCCCACCTCCTCGATCCCGACGGCGCCGTCTGGCGGCACTTCGGCGTGGTCGAGCAGAGCACCTACGTCGTCCTCGACGCCGACAGCTCGGTCGTCAGCGAGGGCTACCTCGACGACGACGCCCTGGCGGACCTCGTGTCCGGCCTGGCTGGCTGAGATGTCCGACGGCCTGCTCGCGCTGGCTTTCGGCGCCGGCATGCTGGCGGCGGTCAACCCCTGCGGCTTCGCGCTCCTGCCGGCGTACCTCTCCCTGCTGATCATCGGCGACGAGTCCCCGACCCGTCGGCGCGCGGTGGCTCGTGCCCTGGGTCTGACCGGTGCCATGACCCTGGGCTTCGCCGGCGTCTTCGCCGTCTTCGGACTGGCAGTGGCTCCGGTGGCATCTGGTCTGCAGCAGCACCTGCCCTGGTTCACAGTCGCGCTCGGGGTGACCCTCGCCAGCCTCGGGCTGGTGCTGGCCGCCGGTCGCACGATGAGGCTGCCGAGGCTCGGCCGGGGATCGACCCGGCGCCGGGCGCCGTTGACCCGCTCCTTCGCGTCGATGACGGCGTTCGGGGCCGGCTACGCGCTCGCGTCGCTGACCTGCACGATCGCGCCCTTCCTGGCCGTCGTGGTGGCCGGCTTCCGCACCGACTCGGTGGGGGTGGGCGTGGCCCTGTTCCTCGCCTACGCCGGCGGGATGGGGCTGGTGGTGGCGACGGTGGCGGTGGCCGTCGCGCTCGCGAACGACTCCCTGGTCACCCGCCTGCGTCGGTCGGGAGCCTGGGTGCCGCGGATCAGCGGCGTGCTCCTGGTGGGGGCCGGCGCCTACGTCGCGTACTACGGCGCGTGGGAGCTCCGCGTGCTCGGCGGCGCGAGTGGCGACGACCCGGTGATCGACGCGGCCGCCCGGCTCCAGCGGATCGCGGTCGACGCGGTCCAGGCCCTCGGTCCTGGCGGCTGGCTGGTCGTGGCGCTCGTCGTGCTGGGCGTCGGGCTGGCCGGTCGGCACCGCCGGCGCCGGCGCACCGGTTCGTCGGTCCCTGCCTGAGTGACCTGCCTGAGTGACCTGCCTGAGCGACCTGCCGAACAACGACGAGGAGGACGCCACCATGGCACCATCGCCGACGACCCGCGCGCTGATGGACGAGTACGGGCAGACCTACGCCGTCCAGGCCGGGATCACGCTGCGCGACACCCCGGCGCCGCTGTTCCAGCTGCTGGTCCTCACCCAGCTGTCCGCCATCAGGATCTCGGCCGGCATCGCCGCGGACGCGGCCCACGAGCTGTTCAGGCAGGGCTGGCGCACCCCGGAGCGACTGCGCGCGAGCACCTGGCAGCAGCGGGTGGACGCCCTGGGGCGGGCCGGCTACCGGCGGTACGACGAGAGCACGGCGGACCGCCTCGACGAGCTCGCCGCCCAGGTGCAGGCCGACGTGAAGGGCGACCTCCGGCGACTGCGTCCCGACGGTCCCGCACCGGCACGAGACCTGCAGGAGCAGATCCGGGGCTTCCCGAGGATCGGCCCGGTCGGGGCGGGAGTCTTCTGCAGGGAGGTGCAGGCGGTGTGGCCGGAGCTGCGGCCCTTCTTCGACCCGCGAGCCCGGGCCGCGGCGACGCGGCTCGGCTGGTCCGACGATCCTCGTCGGCTCGCCGAGCGGGTGCCGCCCGAGGACGTGGCCACCCTCGCGGCCGCGCTGGTGCGGTACTCGCTGTCGACGCGGTGAGGCAGGCGCGTCGCAGCGGCCCTCTGCCCCGTGACGGCAGCGGCCCCCGGAGCAGTGGTTCTCGACTCCGGGGACCTGCGAGACCTCAGCGCCGCGGCAGTGTGGCTCGCTCTTCTCACGGTAGCCCGCTCCTTCTCCGCGGCGCAGCACCCGATTATCGACCCCGGGAGCTGGGTACCGGGTGACTCAGCCAGCTCGCTGCCGTCGGGCGACGGCAGGAAGGGATACGGATGGAGCCCATACCTGAGACCAGGGAGGCGATCTCCCAGCTGTCCTTGCAGCCTGCCGACGCCGACCTGCTCGAGGCGCTGACCAGCATCGGCCGCCGGGTCGAGGAGGTCGTGCCCGACGTCGTCGGGATGAGCGTGACCCTGCTCGACCATGGCGTGACGTTCACCCTCGTGGCGTCCGACGAGACCATCGCCGTCCTGGACGCACTGCAGTACCTCGGCGGCGGGCCCTGCGTGCGCGCGGTCGACGAGAACATCACCGTGGCCGTGGATTCCTCGACCATGGGCGAGGAGGGTTGGCAGACCTTCGCCGATGCCACCGCCGCCAAGGGGGTGGCCAGCACGCTGTCGATGCCGATCGTGCTGGCCGGAGAGATCATCGGCGGGGTCAATCTCTACGGAGGGTCGAGACGAGCCTTCGACGACGTCCACGAGCAGCTCGCGGAGATCGTGGGCACCTGGGCCGGCGGCGCCATCACCAATGCGGACCTCTCGTTCAGCACGCGGTCCGTCGCTCGGCGCGCACCCGACGTGCTCAGGGCACAGCGCGCGCTCGACCACGCCCACGGCATCATCGCCGTCACCTTCGGCTTCTCCATCGACGATGCTCGAGAGCGACTGCGGCTGGCCGCCCGGAGAGCAGGCCTGGAGCCGGTCCTGGTGGCGGAGGTCCTGGCCGACCTGCTCGAGCGCCCCACTCCGTGACCGGGCAGGCGCACCCGGTCGGCCATTGAGCTCGGCGGCCGGTCAGCCGGCCAGCAGGTCGTCCTCCCCGCAGGCGATGCGCAGCCGCTGGAGGGTCCGACCCAGCCACCGCGACACCTGAACCTGGCTGAGGCCGTACTCGTCGCCGATCTGCTGCTGGGTGAGGTTCTCCACGAAGCGCAGCTGCAGCAGGCGCCGATCGTCCGCGGCGAGCCGGTCGAGCAGCGGGGTGAGCACCAGTCGCGCCTCGGCCGCTGCCAGGTCCTTGGGCTCCTCGGCCAGCGAGTCGGCGAGCACGAGGGACTCGGCTCCCGCGACGGGCTGGTCGAGGGACGGCGGCTGGAAGCATCCGAACGACGTCACCGCCTGCGCGTAGTCCTGGTGGGTGATGTCGAGGTCGGCGATCACGTCCGCCTCCGTGGGTTCGCGCCCGAGCTCGCCGGTGAGCCGTTCGATGCTGGCAGTGACCCGCCACTGCAGCTCCTGGATGCGGCGTGGTGGACGGACCGTCCAGCTGGCGTCGCGGAAGTAGCGCTGCACCTCGCCGCGGATCGTCGGCACGGCATAGGTCAAGAAGTCCTTCTGCTGTGCGGGCTCGAAGCGCAGCGCCGCCTTCACCAGCCCGTGCGCGGCAGCCTGCCGGAGGTCGTCCTGGTCGACGCCCCGACCGCGGTACCGCGCCGCGACCGCCTCGGCGACCCGCAGGTTCAACCGGACGATCCGGTCGCGGAGCTCCGCCTGCCGTTCCGCCGAGGTCTCGGCCTCCAGCAGCGCGAACAGCTCATGGGTCCGTTCGGACCGCTGGGTCCTGGTGAGCCGCTGCTCACTCCAGTTGACATACATCGTCGTCATCAGAATCAGCTCCTCCGCGAGTGAGGCAGATCCCATGGCCGGCTGCCTGACCAGGGCGAGGAAGAAACTAGCGCACGCTTCCAACGGATTCCAGGCCTGCCCTCGGGAGGATCCGGGGTCGATGGATGCGCGCGGTTTGGGTACCGCAGCGGCATGGTCACTCCTGAGCCCGGTGGCGAGCTGCATCCCGGCGGTCCGACGTTGGTACGCGAGGCTCCCGCCGTCCGGCTGCGCCCCCCGGTCGGGAGCGGGTCCCGGATCGAGGTCCGCCAGCTCGGTGTCGAGGAGGAGCTGCTGCTGGTCGACCACCTCGGCGCGCCGTCCCCGCGCTCCGCACAGGTGCTGGCGCGGTGCGACGTCGACGCCGACCAGCTCGCCCTGAGCCAGGAGTTCTTCCAGGCACAGGTGGAGATCGTCACCGCACCGACCCGGAGCCTCGAGGAGATCGGGGCCCGGCTGCGGCGCGGCCGCGCTCTGGTCGCGGAGGCGGCCGAGGCGTCGGGCGCCTCGGTGCTGGCCGTCGGCGGCCCCATCCTGGATGCACCGAACGGCCCGCTGGTCGCGAGCGACCGCTTCGGGCGCATCAGCCACACGTACGCCGACGTCGCGGCCGGCTCCCTGATGTGTGCCCAGCACGTGCACATCGAGGTGGCCGACCGGCACGAAGGGGTGGGCGTCATCGACCGGGTGCGTCCCTGGGTGCCGTTGCTCATCGCCATCAGCGCCAACTCGCCCTTCTGGCACGGCCGAGACACCGGCTTCGCGAGCTGGCGCTCCCAGGTGTCGGGCCAGTGGCCGAGCGCCGGGCCGAAGGAGCTGTTCGGCGACGTCGCGACGTACGACGCCTTCACGGGGCGGATGCTCAGCAGCGGCGCGATCCTCGACCTGGGGCTGCTCAACCTCGACGTGCGCCTCTCCGCGAGGTTCCCGACGGTGGAGTTCCGGGTCGCCGACGCCTGCACCTCGGTCGACGACGCGCAGGTCGTCGCCGCGCTGTGCCGGGCCCTCACCGAGACGGCCGCGCGCGAGCACCACTCGGGGATCGCTCCCGCGCGATGGCGGGTCGACCACCTCCGCGCGGCCACCTGGCGCGCCGCCCGCTGCGGACTCACCGACACGCTGCTCGATCCCGTCGAGGGCCTGCCGGTCCCGGCGGCGAGCGCGCTGGCCATCCTGCTCCGGCACACCAGCGACGCCCTGGCCGCCGCGGGAGACCTCGACCTCGTCACCTCCGGCCTGGCCAGGCTGGTCCGCTCCGGCACGGGCGCCGAGCACCAGCGGCGCGCGTTCCGGGAGCACGGCGACCTGCGCGCCGTCGTGAAGCGGACGGCGACGAGGACCACCCGGCACTGAGCCTGGCTCGCCGGCCCGGCTTGTCCGAACCTGCCGGCATGGGCATAGTGCTCCACGTCACACTGTCTGGCCGGTGGATCCGCACCGCCGTCGGCCTCCTCTCGGGAGTCACTCTTGCCGCGCATTCCTCGCTCCGCCCTGACCGCCGCCCTCGCCCTGCTGCTGGCCGGTACGGCGGTGCCCCCGCTGGCCGCGCCCGTCCAGGCGGCGGCTGCCGAGGACCAGCCACCCACGTCGGTGACGCTGGTCGGGTCCCTCCAGTCCGAGCTGGGCTGCGCCGACGACTGGGCACCCGCCTGCCCGGACACAGAGCTCGAGCCGGAGCCGGGCAGCACCGCCTACTCGGCGGTGTTCACCGTCCCCGCGGGCGGTCACGACTACAAGGTCGCGCTGAACGGGACCTGGGACGAGAGCCACGGCGGTGGGCCGGACGGCACCGACAACATCCCCCTGCACCTCGAGCACCCGGCCCGGCTGCGGTTCAGCTACGACGCCGCCACCCACGCTGTTGCCGTGGCACCGGCCGACCAGCCCGCCGCGAAGCCGACCCGGGCCGACCGCGCGCTCGCCGCGTCGTCGCTGCGGCAGCCCGGCGGCGACCAGAACTTCTACTTCGTGATGGCCGACCGGTTCGAGAACGGTGACGCCGGCAATGACACTGGCGGGGACTCGGGCGGAAACCCCGGCGGGGACCCCGGAGACCGGCTGAGCACCGGGTTCGACCCCACCGACAAGGGGTTCTACCACGGTGGTGACCTCGCCGGGCTCACCCAGCGGCTGGACTATGTCGAGGGGCTGGGGTCGAGCGCGATCTGGCTCACCCCGTCGTTCCAGAACCGACCGGTGCAGGGCACCGGGCCCGGCGCGTCCGCGGGCTACCACGGCTACTGGGTCACCGACTTCACCCGCGTCGACCCGCACTTCGGCACGAACGCGGAGCTGAAGGCGTTCATCGCCAAGGCGCACGCGCGCGGGATCAAGGTGTACTTCGACATCATCACCAACCACACCGCCGACGTGATCGACTACGCCGAGCAGCGCTACACCTACGTCGACAAGGACACCGCGCCGTACCGCGACGCCGACGGCCAGGCCTTCGACGACGCGGCCTACGCCGGCGGGGACACGTTCCCGGCACTGGACCCGGAGAAGTCCTTCCCCTACACCCCGGTCTTCCGCGACCCGGCCGACGAGACCGCCAAGAACCCCGCCTGGCTCAACGACGTGACGAACTACCACAACCGCGGAGACTCCACGTTCGCCGGCGAGTCCTCGACGTACGGCGACTTCGTCGGGCTCGACGACCTCTTCACCGAGAAGCCGCAGGTGGTCGACGGCATGAGCGAGATCTACAAGGCCTGGGTCGACTTCGGCATCGACGGCTTCCGCATCGACACCGTCAAGCACGTGGGGATGCCGTTCTGGCAGCGGTTCGCGCCCGCCATCAGGGCGGAGGCGGAGCGGATCGGCAACGACGACTTCTTCTCCTTCGGCGAGGTGTTCGACGCTGACCCGCGCGTCACCTCGACCTACACCACCGAAGGGCGGCTCGACGCCACCTTGGACTTCGGCTTCCAGTCCGCGGGCGTCGGCTTCGCCTCCGGCAAGCCGACCACGGGGCTGCGCGACCTCTTCGCCGATGACGACTACTACACCGACCTCGACTCCAACGCGTACTCGCTGCCGACCTTCCTCGGCAACCACGACATGGGCCGGGTGGGCACCTTCTTGTCCGCCTCGGCGTCCGGCGACGAGCTGCTCCACCGCGACGAGCTGGCCCACGAGCTGATGTACCTCACCCGCGGCCAGCCGGTCGTCTACTACGGCGACGAGCAGGGGTTCACCGGCGCCGGCGGGGACAAGGACGCGCGGCAGGACATGTTCCCGAGCCGGGTCGCCGACTACAACGACGACGACCTGATCGGCACCGACGCCACCACCGCGGCCGGCAACTTCGACCGCAGCCACCCGCTGTACCGCGAGATCGCCGCGCTCGCGGCGCTGCGCGCGAAGTACCCCGCCCTGTCGCAGGGTGCACAGCTGCACCGCTACGCCTCCGGCTCGGCGGGCGTCTACGCGTTCAGCCGGGTCGGCGAGACCGAGCGGCGCGAGTACGTCGTCGCGCTGAACAACGCGACCACCGCGAAGACCGCGTCGTTCGAGACCCTGGCGCGCCGCGGCACGTTCGAGCAGGTGTGGCCGCGGGCCGGGTCCGGGAAGCGGGTCCGCTCGGACGCGGAGTCCCGGGTCGACGTCACCGTGCCGCCGCTGTCCGCGGTGGTGCTCCGGGCCACCCGCCGGGTGGACCACCGGAAGACGGCCCCGGCGGCCTACTTCAAGACCCCCGGCGCCGGCAGCACGGTCGGCGGTCGGCAGGAGGTGGCGGTCTCCGTCCCCGACGGCGGCTTCAACCAGGTCACCCTCGCCTACCGACCGGTCGGCGCCACGTCGTGGACCCCGCTCGGCACCGACGACAACGCACCGTACCGCGTGTTCCAGGACCTGTCGGGCACCCCGAAGGGCAGCCTGCTGGAGTACCGCGCGGTGCTGCGCGACAGCAGCGGCAACCTCTCGGTCGCCTCCAGCCACGCCACCGTCGGCGACCCCGCGCCGAGCGGCGGCGGGGACACCGGCGGCGGCACCGGGCCGGTCACCCAGCCCGACGCCGTCTCGATGCCCGGCTCGCACGGCAGCGAGATCGGCTGCCCGGGCGACTGGCAACCGGCCTGCGACCAGGCGCAGCTATCACTGGACGCCAAGGACGAGATCTGGAAGGGCACCGTGGACGTGCCGGCCGGCACATACGAGTACAAGGCCGCCGTGAATCGCTCCTGGGACGAGAACTACGGCGCCGGGGGTGTGCCCGGCGGCGCCAACCTGACGCTCGAGGCGCCCGGCGGCCCGGTCACCTTCTTCTACGACCACGCCACCCACCACGTCACCACGGATGCCCAGGGACCGATCGTCACCGCTGCGGGCTCCTTCCAGTCGGAGCTCGGCTGCCCGGGCGACTGGGCGCCGGACTGCCTGCGGTCCTGGCTGCAGGACCCCGACGAGGACGGCACGTACACGTTCTCCACGACCCGGATCCCGGCCGGCACGTACCAGGTCAAGGCCACGCACGGCCTCTCCTGGGCGGAGAACTACGGGGCGGGCGGAGCGCCGGGCGGCGCCGACATCGACTTCACGGTGCCGGCCGACGGCGTCCAGACGTCGTTCAGCTACGACCTCGCCAGCCACGTGCTCAGCGTGACCACGCGGACCCCGGGCGCGACCCCCGACCTCGACCAGGCGAAGGCGCAGTGGGTGCGCGCGGGACTGGTCGCGTGGAAGGTGGACGCCTCGGCGGCGCGGTACCGGCTGCACCACTCCCCCGACGGCGACCTCGCCGTCGACGACGAGGCCGTCACCGGGGGCTCGTCGGTCGCGCTGACCCACGACCCCGCCGGGCTGCCCGCCGACGTGCTCGCCGACTTCCCGCACCTGGCCGGCTACCAGGCGCTCCGGCTCTCCCGCGCGGACGCCAGGCGGGCACCGCAGATCCTCCGCGGCCAGCTGGCAGCGGCCGCCTACGACGACCTCGGTCGGCTGGTCGATGCGACGGGGGTGCAGACCCCCGGCGTGCTCGACGACGTGTTCGCCGACCGCGCGCGCCACCGGTCCCTCGGGGTGACCTGGTCCGGACGCTCGCCGTCGTTCGCGCTGTGGGCCCCCACCGCCCAGGACGTCGACCTGCTCACCTGGTCCGAAGGCGCCAGCGATCCGGTCCGGCACCAGCTGCGGCGTACCGACGACGGCAGCTGGACGTTGCGCGGCCGCCCGTCGTGGCGCGGCGCCACCTACCTGTACGACATCCAGGTGTACTCACCCGCCAGCCGCACGGTGGCCCGGCACCGGGTCACCGACCCGTACTCGGTGGCCCTGACCACGAACTCGACCCGGTCGGTCGTGGCCGACCTGGACGACCCGACCCTCTCGCCGCCGGGCTGGTCGGCCCTGCGCCCGCCGAGGATCGCACAGCCAGAGGACCGCAACGTCTACGAGCTGCACGTGCGCGACTTCTCCATCGGTGACACCTCGGTGCCGGCCGCGGAGCGCGGCACCTACCTGGCGTTCACCCGGTCCGGGTCGGACGGGATGAAGCACCTCGGCGAGCTGGCCCGCGCGGGCCTCAACACCGTGCACCTGCTGCCGACGTTCGACATCGCCACCATCGAGGAGGACCGGTCGGCGCAGGCCGGTCCGGGCTGCGACCTGGCGTCGTACGCCCCGGACTCGACCGAGCAGCAGGAGTGCGTCGACGCGGTCCGCGCGCGGGACGGCTTCAACTGGGGCTACGACCCCTTCCACTACACGACCCCCGAGGGCTCCTACGCCACCGACCCGGACGGCGCCGGGCGGACCTTGGAGTACCGCCGGATGGTGCAGGCGCTGAACCGCAGCGGCCTGCAGGTGGTGATGGACGTGGTCTACAACCACACCAGCGCGGCCGGTGACGACGCCACCTCCGTCCTGGACAAGATCGTCCCCGGCTACTACCACCGCCTCTCCGCGAACGGCTCCCTGGAGACGTCCACGTGCTGCGCGAACACCGCGTCCGAGCACGCCATGATGGAGAAGCTGATGATCGACTCGGTGGTCACCTGGGCCCGCGACTACAAGGTCGACGGCTTCCGCTTCGACCTGATGGGCCACCACTCGAAGCAGAACCTGCTGCGCCTGCGCGCCGCCCTGGACCGGCTGACCCCGGCCCGCGACGGCGTGGACGGCAGGGCCGTCTACCTGTACGGCGAGGGCTGGAACTTCGGCGAGGTCGCCGACGGCGCCCGGTTCGAGCAGGCCACGCAGGCGAACCTGGCCGGCACCGGCATCGGGACGTTCTCGGACCGGCTGCGCGACGCGGTCCGCGGCGGCGGCCCGTTCGACGAGGATCCCCGCATCCAGGGCTTCGGCTCGGGCCAGTTCACCGACCCGAACGGCGCTGAGGTCAACGGCTCGCCGCAGGAGCAGGAGGCGGCGCTGCTGCACGACGAGGACCTGGTCCGGCTCGGTCTGGCCGGCAACCTGGCCGACTTCCGCTTCCGCGACTCCGCGGGGCAGACCGTGGCCGGGCGCGACGTCGACTACAACGGGCAGCCGGCCGGCTACGCGGCCGACCCGAGCGAGACCGTGACCTACGTCGACGCCCACGACAACGAGACCCTCTACGACAGCCTCGCCATGAAGCTGCCGCAGGCAACGACCATGGCGGACCGGGTGCGGATGAACACCGTCTCGCTCTCGACCACCGCGCTCTCCCAGGGCGTCGTCCTCTGGCACGCGGGCACCGACCTCCTGCGGTCGAAGTCGCTGGACCGGAACTCCTACGACTCGGGCGACTGGTTCAACCGGGTCGACTGGACCCGGCGGGAGAACACCTTCGGGTCCGGGCTGCCCCTGGAGACCGACAACGGCGCCAAGTGGCCCTTCATGCGGCCGCTGCTCGCGGACCCCGCCCTGAAGCCCACGCCGGCCGCGATGGATTCGGCACACGCGGCCGCGACCGACCTGCTGCGGGTCCGGATGTCGACGCCGCTGTTCCGGCTCGGGAGCCTGGAGGCGATCCAGCGCAAGCTGTCCTTCCCCGCGGCCGACCCGGGTGTGGTGGCCATGCGGATCGACGACACGGCCGGTCCGGACGCCGACCCCCGGCTGGACGGAGTGCTGGTGGTCTTCAACGCCTCACCCGACCCGACCACCGTCGCGGACGTCGGTCCCGGTTGGACGCTGCACCAGGTCCAGGCCGACGGGGCCGACCCGGTGGTGAAGCGGTCCACGAGCGCCGTGGACTCGGTGGAGGTGCCGGCCCGCACGACCGCGGTCTTCGTACGCCGCTGAGCCGTGGGTCAGGCGGGCTGCGACGGCGCCCCGGCGCCGACCTTGCGGGCGACGTCCTCGACGGTTCCCGCGGTGAGCGGAGCCCCGCGGCCCTCGGTCAGGAGCGCCCGCAGGCCGACCTCGAGGTGGTGGGACCAGGCGGAGGTGCACACCGTGTGGCAGTCGAGGCTCGGCCGGAGCCCGACGTGGGTGAACCGCACGCGCGTGCCGGCGGGGTCGGGGGCGTACTCGAAGAGCAGCTCGGTGCCGATCCACTCGTCCAGCTCGTGCTCGTCGCCGGAGCGGACGACCTGCCACCTCAGGCGTTCACCGGGCTGCGCCTCGACGACCTCGAAGGTGGAGTGGTGGAGGCCGGGCACGTCGTAGGCGAACGTGTCGCCCACCCGGGTGGCGGCGCCCGCGACCATCTCGTTCCACCAGGCACTGGGCCGGGTGGTCGCCTCGAACGCTGCGCCAGGGGTGACGGGGGCGGTGAAGCATGTCGTGAAGTCCGGATCGGAGGTCATGACCGGTGAGCCTTTCTGCGGGTTGCGGTGTGGGTTGGGGGGTGGGTTGGGGTTGGTGCCTACCTCGCGGTGACGCCCCAGCTGGACTGCGGGAGCGGCTGGCCGGTCTCGAGGTACGACTTGAGGTTCGACAGCACGGTCGGCCAGCCCTGGGAGACGCCGTCGAGGGTGGCCTGGTCGGCCAGGTCCTCGTGGGTGACGGTCAGGCGGACGACGTCGTCGGCGGGCTCGATCAGGTAGGTGACGACCGAGCCCTGCTCGTCGACGTCCTGCGCGGCCGGCTGGAAGGTGAAGACCAGTCGGTGCGGAGGCTCGGACTCGAGGACCTTGCCCCAGATGTCGTAGCGTCCGGCGCCGTCGGCGACCTGGTGGGTCCAGGTCGAGCCGACCTGCCAGTCGGAGACGTTGGACATGCCGTTCCAGTAGATCGCGGTGAGGTCCGCACTGGTCAGGGCCTCCCACACGTTCTCGGGAGACGCTCGGATGTAGGTCACGTAGACGTAGGTCGGGAACCTCGTTGCGGTCTCGCTCATGGCCAGCTCCTCTGCTCGTTGCTCGACGGCTTGCAGGACGTCCAGGTGCGGACGGTCGAAGTCCCTGATCCAGCGCCGTTCGATCTCGTGGATGGGTTGGGGGTTGAGGAAGTGCCGACGCTCCCGCCCCCGGCGGATCACGACCACGAGATCGGCTGCCACCAGGACGTCGAGGTGCTGGGTCACCGACTGGCGAGCCATCTCGATGCCCTCGCACAGCTCGCGGAGCGTCTGCCCGTTCGCCTGACGCAGCGCGTCGAGGAGTCGTCGGCGCGTCGCGTCGGCCAGCGCCTTGAACACCGCATCGACGTCCGGGCTCGTGGTCATGGCGACCAATATGCAGGTAAATGCCTGCCTATGTCAAGGGCCCGCCTCCGCGGGACCGCCTCTCACGATCGTCGCGACCGCCGGGCAGCGCCGTACGCAGGCTCTCGAAGTCGACGCACCCAGTCGTAGACCTCAAGACCTGGCACGACGTTCCCGACCGGTTCGAACGACACCGCCCGGTCCGCCGCGTCCACCGGATCGGTCTGGAGGAAGAGGTCGGCGAACGGGTGCCACGCGCCGGACCCGAGGGCCCACGCGAGCCCAAGCGTGACCTCGTCGCGGAACACCGCGGACAGGATGACCGGACCTGCGGGCGTGCGGTACGGCAGCAGTGTCGTCAGCGGTCTCCGGTCCGCGGACCGGGCTGCGGTCAGGGTGAACCGGGTGAGCCGGCCCAGCCCGGTCGACGCGAACAGGAGGTCCCCGTGGCGGCCGTCCTCGCCCGGCACCCGGACGGCGAGGCCGAAGATGTCGGGGACCGGAGCCGGCAGTCCGACGGCTCGGGACTGCCGGACCAGCACGTGGTCCTCACCGGCGTCGTGCAGCCAGGCCGCGCCGGTCCTGTCCTCACCGCCGAACCGGTGGAGGACGCCCCGGACGACGGACCCGCGAGGGTGCAGGGGCTTGGCGGCCGGCCGGGCGGCGATGACGCCGGTGGCGGCGCGCAGGACCTGCCCACCTGCGGAGGAGGCGGCACGAGCCGCGGTGTCGAGGACGCTCATGTGGCGCCGGTACCCGATGAGCCCGTCGACAATCTGCCCTCGACGCAGGTCAGGCGATCGCAGGTCCGCGCGTCCGACGGAGAGCCGGTTCGTCATGATCCACGCGTGGCAGGAGCACCCCCGCCGACACGAGGCCCTGGAACCCGTCGACGAGGTCGGTGGCCCGCGACAGCCCCAAGGACTGCAGCGAGGCCGCAGCCAGGGTCGAGCTGAAACCCTCGTTGCACACCACGATGACCCGGCTCTGCGCAGTCACCTGGGGCAGCCGATGGGGCGAGGTGGGGTCGAGCCGCCACTCGAGGACGTTGCGGTCGATGACGATCGACCCGGGCAGCCCCCCGTCGCGGGTGCGCTGCTCCACGGGCCGGGTGTCGATCACGAGCGCCCCGCCCTCCATCTCCGCGGCGAGGTCGGACGGACGCACGCGCGAGTAGCTGCGTCGGAGGACCGCCAGCAGCGCGGCCACGGCGCTCGCGTCGGCCTCGGCGCCCATGTCGGCCTCCATGTCTCGGACGACGTTCCCGAGAACGTGAAGAAGCGGGTGCTGCGCTCCGGTGGGTCAGTCCTTCGATGCTAGGGCTCGCGCCGTGCTTCGGGAAGGCTCTTCGGGACCGCTCACCTGCGGCCGGTCACCCGGAGTGGCGGTCCACCAGCCAGCGCATCAGTGCCGCGTTGTCCCGCAACGCCTGCTCGGAGACCGCCTCCGGGTGGGCCGCGAACTTGGCGACCACCACCTGTGCGGACGGGTCCACCCACAGGTACTGACCGTGGATCCCGGCGCCGTACACCGCCCCGCGATCGTCCCCGGTCACCCACCACTGGCTGCGGTAGCTGCCCTGCGGGTGCACCGACTGGAAGTGACCACCCGCAGCGGCGGCGGTATCGCCGCCGGCCAGGAGGTCCGAGACGTACGCCTCCGGCACCACCTGGACGCCGTCCACCGCTCCGCGGTCGAGGACGAGCTGTCCGAGGCGGGCCAGGTCTCGCGTCGTGCAGGTGACACCGCCGTTGGCGAAGGCGAACCCCCCGCGATCGACGGTGATCCCGGCGTCCGCCTGCGTCGGCAGCCTCGACCACAGCCGCGACGACAGCGCCTCGTGGTAGCGCTGACCGGTGACCACCTCGACGACCCAGGCCAGCGCGTCGGTGGTCGCCGAGCAGTACTGCAGCACGTCGCCGTGCCGGCCAGCCGGGCGCAGGGACGTCAGGAACTCATAGGTGTCGGCCGGGTCGTCGGGGTGACGAGGCCTCCACCCGGCCACCCGGTCCTGCTGAGCGACGTGCGCGGAGGGGTCGTGGTACGTCTCGTCGTACTCGACGGCGACCTTCATGTCGAGCGCGTCGCGGATGGTCGCGTCGCCGAACGCGGACAGCTTGAGCCGAGGGACGAGGTCGCCGATGACGGACTCCTCGGCGAGGAGGCCCTGACCGATGAGCTGCCCGACCAGGAGCCCGCAGAGGCTCTTCGAGATCGACATCAGGGTGTGCCGGGAGGCGGGCCCCATGCCGTCGTCGTACCACTCGCCGACCATCCGCCCGTTCTTCAGCACGACCACCGACCGGGCCGCCGTCTTGTCGAGCAGGTCCAGGCAGATGGGGTCGGTGGCGCAGTCCAGCGGCGGGTCGGCCACGTCCTCGGGCGCGGCCAGACGGGAGATCACCGCGGTGGGCACCAGCTCGGTCATGTTGCTGAAGCCCCAGGTGTTCCAGGGCGCGTCCTGCCAGTTGCTGAGGTTGACCTCTCCGGGCAGGAACGTCCGATCCAGCCCACGGCCAGGGGTACGGCTCACTTGGGTGCTTCCTCTCGGCTGTCGAGCGCGGAACGCAGGCTGTCGCTCTCGATGGTTGGGCAGGCCAGGACCAGGTTCTGGGTGTACTCGTGCTGCGGGTCCGCGAGCACGTCAGCGGCCGCGCCCTCCTCGACGATTCGACCGTCGAGCATCACCACCACCCGGTCCGACAGGTAGCGCACGACGTCGAGGGAGTGGGAGATCATCACGTAGGTCAGGTCCCGCTCCGTCCTGAGATCGGTCAGCAGGTTCAGGATCTGCGCCTGCACCGAGACGTCGAGGGCGGACGTCGGCTCGTCCAGGATCAGCAGCTCAGGACCGGTGGCCAGCGCTCGCGCGATCCCGACCCGTTGGCACTGCCCTCCGGACAGCTGGTGCGGCAGGCGCGTGCGGTACCCCTCGGGAAGGGCGACGGCCTCCATGGCCTCGCCGACCTTGCGGCGCAGCTCTGGTCCGCGCAGCTTGGTGTGGACGCGCAGCGGCTCGGCCACGCACTCCTCGACCGTCATCCGGGGATTGAGCGCCATCACGGGGTTCTGGAAGACCATGCCGACGCGGCGACGCATCGCGCGCAGCTGCCGGGCAGACATGTCACCGACCTCGGACCCGTCGAAGAGGACCGACCCGCTGGTCGGCCGAAGCAGACCGAGGACCGACCGGACCAGCGTCGTCTTGCCGGAGCCGGACTCGCCGACCACGCCCAGGGACGTGCCCCGGTGCACCTCCAGGGTCACGTGGTCCAGCGCCCGGTGGGTCGAGCGACGGGACGTGAAGTCGTGGACGAGGTCCCGCGTCGTCACGAGCGCAGTCACAGGTCACCTCGCCGGTGGCAGGCCGCGTCGTGCGACGGGGACACCGGCAGCAGGGCGGGATCGTCTCGGCGGCAGACGTCGATGGTCGCGTGGCACCGATCGGCGAAGGCGCATCCCTGCAGGTCCAAGAAGTTGACCGGCACGTGCCCGGCAATGGCCTGCAGGCGCTCCCCCGTCCGTGTCGGCAGCGCTCCCACCAGGCCCTGGGTGTACGGGTGCTGGGGTGACTTCAGGACCGCGTCCGCGGGCCCGGTCTCCACGACCCGGCCCGCGTAGAGCACCGCCACCCGGTCGCAGGTCGCCTTGACCACGCCGAGGTCGTGGGTGATCAGCAGCACGCTGAACCCGAGCTCCCGCTGCAGCCGGAGCACCAGGAGCAGGATCTGCCGGGCCACCGTCACGTCGAGGGCGGTCGTGGGCTCGTCCAGGATCAGCAGCCTCGGCTCGCAGAGCAGGGCCATGGCGATCATGGTCCGCTGCAGCATGCCGCCGGACAGCTCGTGAGGGTAGGCGTCCATCACGCGCTGGGTGTCGGTGAGGCCCACGTCGCGCAGTCGCTCGGCGATGATCGTCGTGGCCTCGTCGCCGCGAATGTCGCGGTGCCTGCTCAGCACCATGCGCATCTGCCGGCCGAGCCGGAACACCGGGTTGAACGCCGTACCCGGGTTCTGGAACACGATGCTGATGGCGTTGCCGCGCAGCATGGCCCGCTGCTTCTCCGGGAGCGCGAGCTGCTCGACCCCCGCGAAGAGGATCTCCCCGGCGGCCCGCGCCTGGTCCGGGAGGGTGCCCAGGATCGCGTGGGCCGTGATCGACTTCCCGCAGCCCGTCTCGCCGACCACGCCGAGGACCTCGCCGTCGCCGACCTCGAGGTCGACGCCGCGCACGGGCCGGTTGGTGATGCGTCCGCGATCGGTGAACTCGATCGAGAGGTCGCGGACCTGCAGCAGCGCCGGGCCGGTCATCGCTTCGCCTTCCGTGGGTCGAGGACGTCGCGGAGCGCGTCGCCGAGGAGGTTGAAGGCCAGCACGGTCACGAAGATCGCCAGGCCGGCGAACGTCGACACCCACCACGAGGTGAAGACCAGGCTCCGCCCCTCGGCGACCATGAGTCCCCAGTCGGGTGCGGGCGGCTGGGCGCCCAGGCCGATGAACGCGAGCGAGCCGGCGGCCAGGACGACGGTCCCGACGTCGACGGTCGCCTGGACGAGCACCGGCGTCATGGAGTTCCTGATGATGTGCCGGCGCAGGATGCTGTGGGTCGGCACCCCGATCGCCTCGGCGGCCGCCACGAAGGGCCGCTCCCGCAGGGACTTCGCCTCCGCCCGGACCAGGCGGGCGTACCAGGGCCACCACGACACCACCAGCGCCAGGGCGGCGTTCTTGAGGTCCGGGCCGAGCAGCGCGACCACCACCATGGCGAGGAGCAGCGGCGGGAACGACTGGAACACCTCGGTGCCGCGCATCAGCACCTCGTCGACCCACCCGCCGCGGTAGCCGGCCACCGCACCCAGCGGGACACCGATCAGGGCGGCGGCGAGCACGACCGCGATCGAGATCAGCAGCGCCGGCCGCGTGCCCATCAGGACCCGGCTGAGCATGTCCCGGCCGAGCTGGTCGGTGCCGAACGGGTGCGCCAGGCTCGGCGCCAGGTGGGCGGCCGCGACGTTCGCCGAGCCCCGACCCTCTGCCGGGTACGGCGCGAGCCAGGGGGCCAGCACCGCGATGACGACGAGACCGACCACGAGGATCAGCCCGACCAGGGCCAGCCGGTCGCTGCACAGGGCCCGGACGAGCGAGCGCCGCGACGGCGGCGGCCCCGCGGAGCTCGACGGTTCGATGATGACGTGGGTCATGTCAGCTCCGGGTCCGTGGGTCGAGCCGTGCCTGCATGACGTCGACGACGAAGTTGGTCAGCAGGTATCCCGCGGCGCCCAGGAGGGTCACCGCCATGATCACCGGGTAGTCGACCGCCAGCATCGCCTGCGTGGCGTACTGACCGATGCCTGGCCAGTTGAAGACGATCTCCACGAAGAAGGTGCCCGTCAGCATGTAGGCGACGGAGAGGCCGATGACGGTCAGCGGCGCGGACAGCGCGTTCTTGAGCGTCAACCTCCACAGGATGTTCCTCGGGCTGAGGCCGTAGGCCCTGGCGGTCAGCGTGTAGTCCTGGTCCAGCGCCTCGAGCATGGACGCCCTCGTCATCCGGGCGATCAGGCCCAGGGGGTAGGCGGCCAGCGTGACGGCCGGTAGGACCAGGTGCCGCAGCCCGTCCTCGAGCGCCACCCAGTTGCCGGTCAGGACGCAGTCCAGCAGCGCGAAGTGCGTCACGGTGTCGACCGGGTGGGAGTAGGTCAGCTCGGTGCTGAACTGGCCGGTCGCGGGCAGCACGCCGAGCGCGCCGACGAAGACCACCTGCAGGAGCAGGCCGAGCCAGAACGCCGGCATGGAGATGCCGCCGATGCACAGCACCCGGATCAGGCCGTCCAGCAGCCCGCCACGACGGCGGGCGGCCACCACCCCGAGGGCGACGCCGACGAGCGTCGCGCCGACCATCGCCGCCGCGATCAGCTCGAGGGTGGCCGGCAGCCGCTCGACGATGCCGGTGAGCACCGGCTGCTTGGTGGCCAGGGACTCGCCGAAGTCACCGTGCAGCAGGTTCCCGACGTAGTCGACGAACTGCACGGGCAGGGACCGGTCCAGCCCGAGCTCGGCGGTGATGCGGGCGAGGGTCTCCGGCGAGGCCTTCGGACCCGCGTAGACGACGGCCGGGTTGGACGGCACCGCACGGGCCAGGATGAAGGTGAGGACCGTGATCGCCAGCATCACGGCGCCCAGGGCCAGGACCCGCCTGACGATGAACTTGGTCATGGGTGCTTTCTGGTGGGGGTCGTGTACGCCGCGGTGGGCGCCGGCCGACCTGTTGGCCGGACGACGCCCACCCCGTGGTGCGTCAGGACGGCTTGAAGCCGGCGAAGAACGTGGTGAAGGGGTAGTTCTCGTTGGCCGCCGGAACCTCCAGGCCCGTGGGGACCACCTGCACCGCCTGGGCGTCGTACAGGAAGACAGCCGGGGCCTCCTCGTGGAGCAGGCCCATCGCCTCCTCGTAGGTGCTCTGGGCGAGCTCGCGGTCGGTGGCCGTGTTGACGCCGGCCTCGTCGATGAGACCGTCGTACTCGTCGTTCTTCCAGTAGCTGAGGTTGAAGAACGGGTCCTCGGACGAGTGGAACAGCGAGTAGAGGTTGTCGGAGCCCGCGTCGCTGTAGGTGGGCCAGTAGTAGAGGACGAAGATGTCCTGGGCCTGGGCCGGGTCCGCCTTCGCCTCCTCCCACTGCTGGTTGAACAGCTGGCTCTTGACCGTGACGTCGACGCCCACCTGGGCGAACGCGTCCTTGATCAGCGGCACGAAGCGCTTCTCGGCCGAGTTCTCCGACGCGAACGTCAACGTCAGGTCGAACCCACCCTCGTGTCCCGCATCGGCGAGCATCTCCCGGGCCTTGTCGAGGTCCTGGGAGTACTGCGGCACGTCGGCGGAGAAGGGGAAGATCCCGTCGGGGACCGGTCCGTGGCTCTGCGAGCCGTAACCCTGGGCGCCGACCGAGATGATCTCGTCGTACGGGATGGCGTACGACAGGGCACGACGCACCTCGGGATCGTCCAGGGGCGGCCGGGTGGTGTTGAACATCGCCAGGAAGTTGAACGGCGACTTCGAGACGTTGACCTCGTAGGCGTCGTCGTTCTCGAACGACTCGATGTTCTCCAGCGGGATCTGCGTGGAGTACTTCACCTCACCCGAGGTCAGCATCTGCTGGGCCGTCACGGCGTCGGCGGTGATCGCGACGTCGACCGTCTCGTAGGTGCCCGCCGCGTCGGCGTTCCAGTAGTCGGCGAACTTCTGGAGCACGACCTTCTTGCCGGGCTCGAAGGACGCGAGCTCGTACGGCCCGGTGCCGGCCTCGATGCCCGACTCGAAGTACTTCTCGTCCTCCGCGACCGCGTCGAGGGCCGACGGCGCCACGATCCAGGCCCCGTAGGTGGAGGAGACGATCAGGTCGACGGGCGCGGCGTACTCGAGCTCGATGACGACCTGGGTCGCCGTGGGCGCCTCGATGCTCTTGACGGGTGCCCAGATGAAGGCCGCACCCGCGTGGTCGCGAGCTGCGTCGAGACTCTTCTTCACAGCGGCCGCGTCGAGGTCCTCCCCGGTGTGGAACTTCACGCCCTCGCGGATGTCGAAGGTCCAGGTCAGCCCGTCCTCCGAGGTCTCCCAGCCGGTGGCGAGGGCGGGGGTGTACTCCTCGGCGCTGCCCGCCGGGTTCTTCCAGGCGAGCGGCTCGTAGAGGTTGCCCATGTACATCGCCTCGGTCGAGAACGAGGCGACCGGGTCCCAGGTCGTGACGGACGCCGAGGAGGCCACCGCGAGGACCGCGGTGCTCGCGGTCCCGTCCGCGTCGCCCGCTGAGCTTCCTTCCGAACATGCGGTTGCTGTGAGCAGGCCCAGGGCCGAGATCAGGGCTGCGGCGATGCGGCGGTTGTTCAAAGGGATCTCCTTGTGAAAGACGTGCGACACCGTCATTGTGAGTCCCACGTCACATGCAGTCCAATACTCGTAATAACCGATCTGACATGCCTGGGAGGCATCGTGGACCTGCGGCTGCTGAGGTACTTCCTGGCCATCGTGGACTGCGGATCGGTGACCGCCGCGTCCAAGACGCTCTTCGTCGCCCAGCCCTCGCTGTCACGCCAGCTTCGCCGCTTCGAGGCGGGCCTCGGCCTCCAGCTCTTCAGCCGGATGGACCGACGCCTCGTGCTGACCACCGCGGGACGGCAGTTCGTCCCCATCGCCCGGGACCTGCTGGCCCGAGCGGCACAGGCGGAGACGATGGCCGCCGCCATCTCCGCCGACACCACCGCCGACCTCGTGGTCGCCGCGCCGACCACGACCATCAACGACATCGTGGCGCCGTTCATCGCCACCGGCGGCCGGGTCTCGGTCGCCAACATCGTCGAGGTCATGCCGGCCGACGTCTACGGTGCGGTGACCAGGGGTGACGCCGACTTCGGGCTCGGCACGTCGGTGCCGATGCGCGCCCTGCACTCCGAGGTGCTCATCCGCGTCGACGTGTGGGCCCAGACTCCCCCGGGCCACCCCCTCTCCACCGCCCCGGAGGTCGAGCTGGACGACCTGGTGCGACACCCGCTCGTCCACCTCGACAGCGCGCACGCCGTACGCCGCGCCTTCGATGCCACCGCCGCCAACCGGGGCCTCAGCTACGACACGGTCGCGCAGACCCGGGCGCCCCGGTTGGGCCAGGCCCTGGCCGCCGCGGGCCGGGGTGTCTGCGTCACCTCGGACGATCCTCGCTACGGGCTCGCCAAGACCCGGCTGATGGTCGACGGCGAGCCGCTCACGGTGACGCTCTACGCCGCGTGGGACGCCGCGCACTACGCAGCCGAGGACATCGTGGCCACGGTGGCCGACCTACGGACGTTCACCGTCGAGCGGTACCGCCGCGAGGACGCCGCGGACCCGGTCGCCGGTCGGGCCTGACGGACGACGTGCGTCAGCGCCGGTCACGCTCTGCCGGCGGGCACCGCCGAGCCGATCACTTCCACCAGCTCGTCGCGCGTCGGGCCGGGCGCGTACGACGGTCGCCAGCCGGCCTGGTAGACCGCCCGGGCCAGCGGCTCGGCGGGCTGCAGCGTCTCGGGCAGCGCCGTCATCGCGAAGTAGCCGCCCGCGTGCCGGCCGATGCGCGGATCGGCCTCGACCGCGGCGGCGATGAGGTCGGAGGTGAGCGGGACGCTCAGGTCGAGGTCCTCCCCCTGCCAGCGCCTGACCATGCCGCCGTCGATCTCGATGTGGTCGGCCACCCAGGGCTCGATGGCGTGGTCGCACCAGTCGCCGAACGGCTCGGCCACGGTGACCGGGTCGGCGCCCTCGTCGAGCAGGGCGAGCAGGGCCGTGACCTGCTGGCAGGCCATCGCGATCCCGCGTCCCCGGGTCGGGGTCGTGGTCGCCACCGAGTCCCCCACGGCGACCAGTCCCGGCGTGCCGGCCTGTCGCCGGTAGACGTTGCGCAGCGCCCCGCCGACGAGCACCGACGAGGTGGGCTGGGCCCGGTCCGGCTCGGTCCACTCAGCGAGGGCCGGGATCGCCCGGCAGGCAGCCTCGAAGGCGGCCTCGAAGCGCAGCGCCTTGAGCGCGGCGTCCGCGGTGGGTCGCACGATCACGACCGAGAAGTGGCCGGCCTCGTGCAGGAAGACGAGGCACTGGTAGCCGTCGAAGTCGGCCCAGTAGGCGATCGGGCTCGTCAAGGGTCCGGCCCCGGCTCCCGGCACCAGCCGGTAGGTGCGGTCGACGTAGGCGAGGCCGCAGTCGCCGTCGAGCTCCGGGTCGCCGCCCGGTGCGCCGGACCTACCCGTGCGGCCGGATCGTCCGGAGGCGTCCACGACCAGGTCGGCCTCGACGAGCGATCCGTCCACGCGAGCGCCGACGACCCGCCCGCTCGCGGCGACGAGCTCATCGACGTGGCCCGTGCGCAACGTGAGCCCCGGCCGATTCGCCGCGGCCCGCCGAAGGGCCCGTTCGAAGGTCGACCGACGCGACAGCAACCCCACCAGCTGGGACGGCCCGTCGGGGGGCGACTCCTCCACCGGCTCGGCGCCGGCGGCACGCCAGCTGTCCCAGGCCTCCGGCCACTGCGTCTGCAAGGTCAGGGGCACCTGGGGGCGGAAGCCGTGGGCGTGCTCGAACTGCATCACCCCCCGACGCAGCCAGGTGTCGCCCGTCGGGCCGGGGTCCCGGTCCACCGAGGTGACCTGGTGACCGCGTCGGGCGAGGGCGGCGCCGAGCATGAGGCCTGTCGGCCCCGATCCGACGATGAGTGTCCGCATGCGTGTTCCTCCACCACACTCACGATGATTTGATTACACTCATGGTCAACTCAAAGAGATCGGTTGTCAAGATGTCCCCCGCACGCCGCACCTACCAGTCGACGCTTCGCGAGAACCAGGCGCGGGCCACCCGCCGACAGGTCGTCGGCGCCGCCCACGACCTCTTCGTCGAGCTCGGGTGGTCACGCACGACCATCGACGCCGTGGCCGCCCGGGCCGGGGTCAGCCGCAGGACGGTGTTCACCGCGGTCGGCGGCAAGGCGGCACTGTTGAAGCTCGCCCTGGACTGGGCGCTGGTGGGTGACGACGAACCGGTTCCGCTGTCCGAACGGAAGGTCATCGCGTCGCTCGAACAGGTCACGGACCCGCGCGAGCTCGTGGCCCGGTGGGCGCGGTTCGTCGCCGAGCTGGAGGATCGTGCGGCGCCCCTGGCCGCCGTACTGGTCGTGGCTGCGGACGCCGACCCGGACGCCGCCGAGGTGCACACCGTGTCCGAGCGCAACCGGCTGATCGGCGCTGAGCTCTTCGTGGCCCGCCTCGCGGCCACCGGCGGCCTGCGGCCGGGACTGACCACCGAGCGCGCCGTGGCCGCAACCCTGGTGCTCATGGACCCTGCCGTGCACCGCACGCTCGTGCGCGAGCACGGATGGACGCGCGACGAGTACGCCGGCTGGGTGGAACGCGCGGCCGTGGCCGAGCTCCTCCGGGGCTGAGCGGGCAGAGCCGTTGCCCCCGTGCCGGCCGCGCGCGACAATCGAGGGATGAGTGGGGACACGGTCCCGACGTACTGCCCTTTGTGCGTGTCGCGCTGCGGGGCACGCGCGACCGTGGAGGACGGGGTCCTCCGCGCCCTGCAGCCGGACCCGTCCCACCCCACCGGCCGGGCCCTGTGCCTCAAGGGCAAGGCGGCGCCGGAGATCGTCTACCACCCCGGCCGGCTGCTCCACCCGCTGCGGCGCACCAACCCCAAGGACGCGGCGGACCCCGGGTGGGAGCAGATCACCTGGGACGAGGCGTTGGGCACCGTCGCCGAGCGGCTGCAGGGCATCGCGGCGTCGGACGGGCCCGAGGCGGTCGGCTTCGGCTCGAGCTCGCCGTCCACCTCGGCGATCAGCGACGCCATCGACTGGGTCCAGCGGTTGATCCGGGCGTTCGGGTCCCCCAACTTCTGCGTCGCCATGGAGCTGTGCGGGTGGGGTCGCTACCTGGCCCCGCTCTACACGTTCGGCGCCTCCGTGCCCGGCGTCTACCTGCCGGACCTGGAGAACGCCGGCTGCATCCTGTTCTGGGGGTACAACCCGTCGGTGGCCAGGCTGGCCCACGCGACGAGCACCGTCGCCGCGGTCGCCCGTGGAGCGAAGCTGGTCGTCATCGACCCGCGCAAGGCCGGCCTGGCCGCCAAGGCGGACCACTGGCTGCGGGTCCGGCCCGGCACCGACGGCGCGCTGGCGCTGTCGATGGCCCACGTGATGATCGAGCACGGGTGGTACGACGCCGACTTCGTCCGCGACTGGACCAACGCGGCCGAGGCGGTCGAGGGTCGCACGGTCTGGGACCTGCTCGCGGCGCGGTGCGCGGCGTACCCACCCGAGGTGGCCGCGGAGATCACCGGTGTCCCGGCCGACGCCATCGTCGCGACCGCGAGGACGCTGTGGGAGCAGCGGCCGGTGGCGTTCTACACCTGGAGCGGGCTGGAGCAGCACAACGGAGCGACGCAGACCATCCGCGCGATCGACGTTCTCTATGCCCTGACCGGCAGCCTGGACGTGCCCGGCGGCAACGTGCTCTTCGAGGCGGTTCCCACCAACCCGATCGACGGGATCGAGCTCCTCTCCCCCACCAGCCCGCGGGCGGTGGGCTACGAGCAGCGGCCGCTCGGGACCGCCCGCTACGGGTTCGTCACCGGCGAGGACTTCTACACCGCGGCGCTCGAACGGCGGATCAGGGCACTGGTCGCCTTCGGCGGCAACATGGTGATGGCGCACGGGGACAGCGCACGCGGTCGGGACGCGTTGCGGAACCTGGACTTCTTCGTGCAGGCGGACCTCTTCATGACACCGACCGCCGAGCTGGCCGACATCGTGCTCCCGGTGACCACGCCGTTCGAGGCCGAGGCGCTGAAGATCGGCTTCGAGTACAGCCAGGAGGCGCAGTCGCTGGTCCAGCTGCGGCGGCCGCTCGTCGCACCGCGCGGTGAGGCCCGGTCCGACCTGCAGATCGTCTTCGAGCTCGCGACGCGGCTCGGACTCGCCGAGCACTTCTGGGACGGCGACATCGACGCGGCGTACCGCCACCAGCTCGAGCCGAGCGGCGTCAGCCTGGAGGAGCTCCGGGCCCGCCCCGAGGGCGTGCGGGTGCCGCTGACCACGCGGTTCCGCAAGTACGCCGAGACCGGGTTCGCGACCCCGTCGCGCAAGGTGGAGCTGTACTCCGCCACGTTGGCCCGTCACGGCTACGACCCGCTGCCGAGCTTCGAGGAGCCGCTGATCAGCCCGCGCTCGCGACCCGACCTGGCCGAGCGGTTCCCGCTGGTGCTCAGCTGCGCGAAGCCGCTGTCGTACTGCGAGACCCAGCACCGCCAGGTCGCGGCGCTGCGCAAGAGCGCACCCGACCCGCAGGTCGAGCTGCACCCGACCACGGCTGCCGACCGCGGGATCAGCGCGGGCGACTGGGTCGCGCTGGTCACGCCGATGGGCAGTATCCGGGCCCGCGCCAGGCTCAATCGCAGCCTCGACCCGCAGGTCGTGTTCGGCCAGCACGGCTGGTGGGAGGCCTGCGACGAGCTGGGACTGCCCGGCTACCCGCCGTACGGACCGGACAGCGCGAACCTCAATCTCGTGCTGAGCCAGACTCCCAGCGACCCGATCAGCGGGAGCGCACCGCTGCGAGCGTCGGTCTGCGACGTCGCGCTGCTCAGCGGGGACGCCACCGGCCGGTCAACGGGTCGCGAGTGAGCCCAGACCGGCGGCCGAGGGAGGCCCGACGTGGGGGCGGGCGAAGCGCAGGTAGAGCGAGGGCACCACCAGCAGGTTCAGCAGGGTCGAGGTGATCAGTCCCCCGAGGATGACGATCGCCATCGGGTGCTCGATCTCGTGACCGGGGATGGATCCGGCGATGACGAGCGGGATGAGCGCGAACCCGGTCGCGCCCGCCGTCATCAGGATCGGCGAGAGCCGTTCGGCGGCGCCACGCATCACCAGGGCCCGACCGAAGGGCATCCCCTCGACCTGTTCGAGGTGCTGGAAGTGGCTGATCATCATGATCCCGTTGCGCGCCGCGATGCCGAAGACGGTGAAGAACCCGACGAGCGAGCCCAGGGAGATGATCCCCCCGGTCGCGAGGGCCGCGAGGACACCGCCGACCAGGGCCATCAGCAGCGTGGGGAAGAACAGCAGCGCCAGCCTGAAGTTGCCGAACGCCATCTGCAGCAGCAGGAGGATCGCGATCAGCGCGCCGATGCCGAGGAGGAGGATCCTGCTCTGGGCGGCCTCACGCTCGGCATGCTCGCCGAGCACGTCGACCGAATATCCCTGGGGCAGCTCGACCTCGGCGACCCGCTCCTCGACCTCCTCGGCGATGCCGCCGGCGTCCGCGCCGGCCAGCCCTGCGGTCACGTCGATCCGACGGGTGCCGCCCTCCCGCTGGATCGCGTTCGGGGTCGCCTTGATCACGACGTCGGCCACGCGGTCGAGCCGGACCTGTCGGCCGTCGGGGGTGTCGATGAGCAGTCCCTGGATGCTCGTGAGGCTGTGGCGCACGGCCGGGACGCCGTACACGTTGATGTCGTAGGTGCGGCCGGCGCGGTAGACGTCGGCCACCTCGATGCCGGCGACCAGGGTCGCGGCCGCCCGCCGTACGTCACCGGGCTTGAGCCCGTAGCCCTGCGCCCGGTCCAGGTCGACCTTGACCTCGATCTGGGGCACAGGGGTGAGCAGCTCGGCCTGGGGCGCCTCGAGTCCGGGCGTGGCGCTGAGCACGTCCTCGACCTCGTCGGCGAGCCGTACGAGCTCGTCCAGGTCGTCGCCCGCGAGCCGGACCACGAGCGCCTCGTCGGTCCCGGTGAGGACCTCCCGGATCCGTTCCTTGAGGTAGGTCTGCACGTCGCGGTACAGCCCGGGATAGCCGTCCACCCCGTCCTGCACCGCTGACAGCGTCGTGTCGTAGTCGGCATCGGGGTCGATGCTGATCCAGTTCTCGCCGAACTCCGGACCCACGACCTCGTCGGCGTTGCTGGCCTGGCCGATGTGTGCGCCGAAGTTGCGTACGCCCGGGATGGCCCCGAGCTCCTTGGCCGACAGCGTGGTGATCCGCACCTCCTCCTGGAGGGAGGTCCCCGGTTTGGTGACCCAGTGCATCAGCAGGTCGCGCTCCTTGAACTCGGGCAGGAGCGACTGGCCGAGCTGGGGGGTCGCGGCCACAGCGAGAACGATCAGGCCCGCAACGGCGAGGTAGGCCGGTCGAGCCGTGGTGGTGATCCGCTCGAGCACCTTGGTGTACCAGCGGACGAGGGTCGCCTTGAGCGGCGACTCGCGGCGGATGCCGTCCGTCTTGCGCAACAGGATCAGACCCAGCGCAGGTGTCACGGTGAGCGCAACCGCCATCGACGCCAACAGAGCGAGCGCGTAGGAGATCGCAAGTGGACGGAAGAACGCGCCGGACAACCCGGACAGGAAGAGCACCGGTGCGATGGCGACGACATTGATCAACGTGGCGAAGACGATCGCCCGGCGGACCTCGATGGAGGACTCGAGGACGATCCTCGCCGTCGGGGTGGGGTCTCCGCTCGTCCGCGCCAGCTTCAGCCGGCGCCAGATGTTCTCGATGTCGATGATGGCGTCGTCGACGACGACACCCACCGAGATGACGAAGCCCGCAAGCACCATCGTGTTGATGGTGCTGCCCTGGTAGTAGAGCACCAGGCCGGCCGCGACCAGGGACAGCGGGATGGCGACGACGCTGATGAGTGCCGTCCGCCACTCGAAGAGGAATCCGAGCAGCACCAAGATGACCAGCAGGATCCCGAGGAGGAGCGCATTGGTGAGGTTGTCGATGGAGGTCTCGATGAAGGTGGCGGGTCGGAAGATCGTCGCGTCGATCTCGACGTCGGTCAATCCGGGCTTGATCCGTTCGAGGACGTCCTCGACCCCCGCTGTGACCTCGAGGGTGTTGGCCCACGGGAACTTCTCGACGATGAGCAGCAGCCCGGGTCCGCCATCGACGACGGCGTCGCCGATCAGCAGCTGGTGGCCGATCTTCACGTCGGCCACCTGCTCGAGCCGCAGCATCCGCCCCGACGCGCTGGGGACCAGGACCTTGCCCAGGTCAGCCGGGTCGCCGACCGGCAGGACGTGCTCGATGCCGAGGCGCTGGCTGGCGGTCTCGGTGTAGCCGCCGGTGCCGAGCATGGCCCCGGGCCGGTAGCTCAGCAGACCGGCGTCGACCGCATCGGCTGCCGCATTCCTGACCTGGTCGAGGGTCACGCCCTTCTTGCGCAGCTCTCGCGGTGCGACCTGGATCTGGTACTGGGTCTTGCGGTTCCCCCAGACGGCGACGTTGGCGACGCCGCGAACCCTCATCAGGTTGTCGCGGATCTTCCAACGCGTCAGCTGCGAGAGCTCGATCGTGTCGAGGGTGTCCGACGACACCCCGATCTTCATCACCCGGCTCGTGGACGAGAGCGGCTGGATCATGTGTGGCGGCGTGGCCCAGGAGGGCAGCGACGGCGTGATGGACGCCACCCGCTCCTGCACGACCTGCCGGGCATCCATGATGTTGGTTCCCGGCGCGAAGAGGAGCACGACCGACGAGAGCTGGCTGACGGACTTCGACCGAAGGACCTCGACTCCGGGTACGCCGGCCAGCGCCTGCTCCAGCGGGACCGTGATCAGCTCCTCGACCTCCGCGGCGGAGAGCCCGATGCAGGCTGTCTGGATCTCCACCTTGGGCGGGGCGAACTCGGGGAACACGTCCACGGGGGCCTTGCTCAGCTGGAGGGCACCGCCGAACATCGTGACGAGACCCACCAGGACCACCAAGGTGCGGAACCTCAGACTCATGAGGATGATCCAGCGCATCATGATCAGTGGCCGATCTCGAACTCGGTGCCGTAGAGCTCGGCCACTCCGACCGCCACGATCTCGGCGCCGACCTCGGGTCCCCTGACCAGGATGGCCCGGTCCTCGGCCACGGTCGCGACTTCGACCACCTGACGTCGGAACTGCAGCGCACTGCTGTCGGTGGCATAGACCCACGTGCTGCCGTCCGCCCCGTAGACCAGCGCCGAGTAGGGCACGGCGAGCGTGCCGGCGGGATGCGCGGCCGGCTCGACGCGGCTCGTCTCCAGTCCGATCCGCTGCGCGCCGTGGGCGGTCAGGCTCACCAACGCGAAGTCGCTGCCGTCGACCGCCGTCACCGTCGACGGACTGGGGTGCTTCTGCCCGCCCTCCTCGCGACGGTCGGCGGTCACGGCCCAGACGGTCAGTGCGAGCACGCTTGCGACGGCGAGCAGCCAGGTCAGCTGGGCGGAGACCGTCCGGCTGTCTGCTCGTCTGTCGCCTGTCGCGGTGGCCATCATCGATCCGTTGGGACCGGCACGGCGACGAACTCGTCGTCGAGGACGTCAGGGTCTCGCCGTTCACCAAGTCGCAGGTAGAGCGGTGGCAGGAGCAGCAGCGTGGCGACGGTGGCGGTGACGGCGCCGCCGATCACCACG
The DNA here is from genome assembly GCA_963807335.1 of uncultured Actinomycetota bacterium. Taxonomy (GTDB): domain Bacteria; phylum Actinomycetota; class Actinomycetes; order Propionibacteriales; family Nocardioidaceae; genus Nocardioides. Next base: position 62,704 of record CAWEBT010000005.1, on the reverse strand, counting down.
AGTGACATGGGATGGATGATCTCGAGACCGGGCCGCGACCCGGCGAGGGCCACCGGCAGCAGGACCGCCAACGTTGCACCACCCGTCAGCAGGGTCGGCACCACGCGCTCGCGGGCGCCAAGGCGAACGAGGTCGGCGCCGAACGGCATTCCCTGCACGGTCCGCATGTGGTCGTAGTGACTCAGCATGCCGAGCAGGTTCCGCACCGCCAGGGCCAGCACCGCCACGAACCCGAGCACGGTCCCGATGGTGATCTCGCCCCCGGTCAGGGCCGCGGCCACGAGGCCTCCCACCATCGAGAAGGCGGTGAGCGCCACGGCGACCGCTGTCATCCTCCAGCTGCCGACGGCCGTCTGCATGATCAGCACCAGCGCGATCAGGGCGGAGATGCCGACGAGGATCACGCGTTGCGTCACCTCGGCCACCTGCGGTTCCCGGATGACCTCGGCGTGGTACTCGAGCGGGAAGTCCAGTTCCTCGAGGCTCGCCTCGATCTCCGTCGCCACGTCCGCCGGATCTGTGGAGACGGTGGCCACCACGTCGAGGCGACGGGACACCGACTCACGGTTGATGACCGAGAACGAGGTGCCACCGCCCACGTCGGCGACCTGGTCGAGACGGACCGTTCCACCGTCGGGGGTGTCGATGAGCAGATCGCCGATCAGCTCGGGATCCGCGAAGTAGTCGCGCGTCCCGTTGACGATGACGTCGAAGACCTTCTGGCCCTCGAACAGGCTTCCCACCTTGAGACCGTTGGCCAGCGTGGTGGCCGACCTCCGGATGTCGCCGGGCTTGAGCCCGTAGCGCTCGGCCGCGGCCAGATCGACCTCGACCTCGAGGTTCGGCTCGAGCGACGGCCGCTCGATGCGGACGTCGGTGACGCCGCTCATGGACGAGAGGCGTTCGTCGATGGCCTCCGCCCGCTCGGCGAGGGTGTCCAGCTCCTCGCCGTAGACCCGGACCACCACCTCCTCGTCACGGGTCAGGACTCGTCCGCGGTCGGTCTCCGACATCAGTCCCGCCACGTCGACGACTCGGTCGGAGAAGTACGAGCGAACCTCGGCGGTGGCGCCGTCGTACCCCTCGGTCACCGCGCGGACGTCGGCGACGGTCTCTCCGTAGTCCGCGTCGGGGTCGACGCCGACCCACAGCTCACCGGCACCGATCCCGTTGACCCGGTCGGACAGGACCGCGCGACCGACGTGACCGGCGACGTCCTGCACTCCCGGGACCGCACGCAGCTCGGCCCCCAGCTCGGCAGCGATGGCGGTCATGGAGGCCCGGGAGACGCCGGGCTCGCCGCGCCAGCTGACGACGAGGTCGGACTCCTTGAAGGCGGGCAGCAGCGCTGGGCGTTCCGATGTGTGCAGGAAGGGCACGGCGACCACCCCCGCCACGGCACCGACGACCAGCACGGCCGTCACCGCACGAGGTGAGGGAAGGCCACGCCGCGAGATCAGCTCGACGCGGCCGCGCATCCACCGGGCCGCCGCCGAGTCGTTCTTGGGGCCGCCGCGCAGCAGCACCGAGGACAGCGCGGGAGTGACCGTGAGCGCGACGGCCATCGAGGTGATCGTGGCAACCGCGAACGCGAGGAGTGCGGGACGGTAGAAGGCATCGGAGAGCCGGTCGACCACGAGCAGGGGTAGCAACGCGACGAGGACGATGGCCGTGGCGTAGCCCATGGCGCGACGCACCTGGAGGGAGGCTTCGGAGACGACGGAGGTCGGCGACGCGTCCGTACCCGGACGCTCCCTGAACCTGCGGACCATGTTCTCCACGTCGACGATCGAGTCCTGGACGACCACTACGAGGGCCAACGCCAGACCAGCGAGGACCAGGGCGTCGAGACCGGCCCCCAGGAGGTCGAGCACCAGCACGGCGGTCATGATCGACGCAGCGGCCGAGAACACCACGACGACGGCCGCTCGCAGCTGGAGGAGGAACAGCACGACGAGCAGCCCGGCGAGCAGCAGTCCGAGTCCCAGGGCCAGCACGTAGTTGCCCCGCGCCTGCTCCACGAAGCTCGCCGGCCGGAACAGGTCGGTGTCGACGGAGACACCCGTGAGCCCCGGGGACAACGTCTCCAACGCCGCCTCCACCCCCTCGGTGACCTCCACGGTGTTGGCGCCGGGGAACTTCTCGATCACCATGATCAGGCCGGGGCCGTCGTCGACGACGGCATCGCCGATCAGGGGTTGGTGGTCCTCGGTGACGGTGGCGACGTCGCCGAGAGTCAGTCCCGCGTCGGCAGGCGAAGCGTCCGCGCGCTCCAGCGCGACCTTCGCGAGGTCCTCGGGTGTCGTGATGGGCGAGACGTGGCGGATCTCGAGGCGGGTGCTCGGCGTGTCCACGAAGCCACCCGTGCCCGGTGCGGAGGCGTTGAGGTAGGTGAGCGGCGAGACCCACAGGGCGTTCCCGCTGGTGGTGATGATCTCCTGGAGCGTCACGCCTCGCCGGGCCAGCCGCTTGGGGTCCACCTGGACCTGGAGCTGACGCTCGCGCTGCCCGAAGATCGACACGTTGGCGACGCCGGGGACCCCGAGCAGCTTGGGGCGGATCGTCCATCGGGCAAGAACCGACAGGTCGATCGGGGAGACGTCGTCGGAGGTGAAGCCGACCACCACGACCCGGCTCGCGGACGAGAGCGGCTGCACGATGGCGGGAGGTTCGGGGAGGTGCGCGAGCAGGCGCGCCTGGGTGAGCCGCTCCTGGACCACCTGGCGAGCCTCGAGGAGGTCGGTGCCCGGCTCGAAGATGAGTGTGATCGAGGACAATCCGTTGACCGACTCGGAACGGATGCCGTCCAGGAAGGCGACGCCGTTGAGCAGCAGGTTCTCCATCGGCGCGGTGATGAGCTGCTCGACCTCCTCGGCCGACAGACCCAGCGCCTCGGTCTGCACCTCGACGTACGGTGGTGAGAACTCGGGCAGCACGTCGGTGTTGGCCGACCGGGACTGCACCGCCCCGATCAGGATCAGCGCGGCAGCTATCGCGAGCACCACCACCCGGGCACCTATCGCCCGTGAAATCAGCCAGGCCGCCATGTCAACCCATCCCCGTTCGTTGCTCGGGTGCCCGCGGTCCGCCGACCCTGGCTAGGGAGCGGTCTGCCAGCTCGAACGACCTCATGGAACCGTTCGATCCACAGAGAGTAGGGCGCAGTTTCCGTCGCTGTGTCGAACGGACGGGCCGATCCCCCAAAACGGGGTACGTCCCTCGCGCGCACCCCCAGCAGTCGCGCAGGGGCGTCTCCCCGCGGCAAGGATCTGTCCCCTCCAGCGCCCGTTCCCACGGGCCCGGTGCAGTCCTATAGTGCGAAACGTGAGCCGAGCTGTCGGCGAGACCAACGTCAGGGGCGCGTGCCCGCACGACTGCCCCGACACCTGTGCCTGGACCGTGACGGTCCGAGACGGTCGAGCGACGTCGCTCGCGGGTGACCACGACCATCCGTTCACTGCCGGCGGTCTGTGCACCAAGGTCAACAGGTTCCTCGAGGATCGGGTCTACCACCCCGACCGGCTGCTGCACCCGATGGTTCGTACCGGACCCAAGGGAAGCGGCGAGTTCGCTCGGGTGGGGTGGGACGAGGCGCTCGACACCATCGCCGCGCGCCTCGCGGGGATCGTCGCGGCCGATGGCCCGGAGGCCGTGCTGCCCTTCAGCTACATGGGGACCCAGGGGCTCGTGCAAGGAAAGGCGGTCAGTGACGCCTTCTTCGCGCGGCTGGGCGCGACACAGCTGGTGCGGGCCGTGTGTGGGAGCGCCGGCAGCTCGGGCGCAGCAGTGACCATGGGTGGAGGGCCCGGGCTGCTACCGGAGGAGCTCGCGCACTCGAGGTTCATCGTCTTGTGGGGCACCAACACGCTGTCGACGAACCTCCACCTGTGGTCCTTCATCCGGGCGGCCCGCGAAGCGGGCGCGACCCTCGTCGTCATCGACCCGATGCGCACCCGAACGGCCCGCGCCGCCGACTGGCACGTGCGTCCGCTCCCGGGTACGGACGCCGCCCTGGCCCTGGGACTGATGCACGTGATCGTCGCCGAGGGACTGGTCGACCAGGAGTACGTCGACCAGCACACGGTGGGATTCGAGGCGCTCCGTCAGCGGCTCGAGGACTACCCGCCGCCGCGCGTCGCGGAGCTGACCGGGCTCACCACCGACGAGATCGAGCGCCTCGCGCGCGCCTACGCGACCACGCGGCCGGCTGCGATCCGGGTGCTCGTGGGCATGGAGCACCACGAGCACGGGGCGGGGATGTTCCGCGCGGTCGCCTGCCTGCCGGCACTGGTCGGGGCCTGGCGCGAGCGTGGTGGCGGCCTGTGCCACATGACCTACCAGTTCTCGAGTGCACTCGACGCGAGCTGTGGCGTGGAGCGGGTCGACGTGCAGACCCGCGAGGTCAACATGGTCCAGCTCGGGCGGGCGCTGACGACGCTCGAGCCACCGCTCAAGGCGTTGCTGGTCTACAACTCGAACCCCGCAGCCATCGTCCCCCAGCAGAACCTCGTCCTGCAGGGCCTGGCGCGCGAGGACCTGTTCACCGTGGTGATCGAGCACGTGCTGACCGACACCGCCCGTCATGCCGACATCGTCCTGCCCGCCACCACGCAGGTCGAGCACCACGACGTGATGTGGTCATGGGGCCAGACCTACGTCGCGTGGAACGAACCAGCGATCGCGCCCGTGGGCGAGGCATTGTCCAACGCCGAGATCTTCCGGCGGCTCGGACGACGGATGGGGTACGACGACCCGGTGTTCACCTCGACCGACGCGGCTCTGGCCGATGCGGCCGTGGCCCCGCTGGGCGCGGCACGGGTGGTTGACCTGAAGCGACAAGGCTGGCTGCGGCTGGACGGCCCGAAGGACGTGCTGCCCTACGCGCACGGCGGGTTCGCCACGGCATCCGGAAAGGTCGAGCTGTTCAGCGCGGACCTGGAAGCCAAGGGTCTTGACCCCCTGCCGGCGTACCGCGCGGCCCGGGAGGGACCTCAGGGCGAAGCGGGCGTCCTGGACCGCTACCCCCTGGTCCTGCTGACCGCCAAGGGGGCCCATCACTTCCTGAACTCGAGCTACGGGCACGTCGACCGGGCCGTGCGAGCCGAGAAGGAGCCGGTCCTCGACCTCCACCCCGCCGATGCCGAACCCCGGGGAGTGGCGGACGGGGACACCGTCCGGGTGTTCAACGGTCGCGGCTCGTTGACGCTGCGGGCCCAGGTGAGTGATCGGGTTCGTCAGGGAGTGGTGTCGATGCCATCGGGATGGTGGGCATCGGCCTCACCTTCAGGTCGCGCCGCCAACGCCCTCACCGCCGACGGGCTGTCCGACCTCGGCGCGGGCGGCGACTTCCACGACACGCTGGTCGAGGTCGCCGCACACCCGGCCGCGTCCTGACCGCGTCACCCGCCACTCACCGGTCGGTCCCTCACCACCTCGCGCGCGACGAAGGCCATCCCAACCGCGGTCATGCTCCAGGCGACGAGGTCCACCTGCGGGCTGCCGAGGATCACGGTCGCGACGAAGTGAAGGGGCTGCGACACCGCGATCGCCCACCCCGCCCACGCCGGGATCCGCCCGGACCTCAGCATCGCCAGCCCGAGCAGCACCGTGCCGATCACGTGCCCCAGGACGAAGACCCCGATCGCGACCTCGATCGACGGGTGACCTGCTTCGACGACAGCGATCGCATCGGCTGTCGGCACACCCGCTTCCGACGCGCTCCAGAGCAGGTGGTCCGCCCCCACGAACATGCCGAGCGACAGGTAGCCGGGCACGGCCAGCCCCAGGGCCCAGGCCGTCAGTCGCGGCGCCGCGTCCCTGCAGACCTGCGCAGCGGCGAAGAGCCCGGGCACGAGGGTGAGGATGCCGACGTACGAGAGCCACAGCACCGCGCTCTGCCGACCCGGGTTCGCGTCGACCGCGGCCACCATGCCGGCCGGGTCGCTCTCGGTGTAGTACGGGAGGATCAGCCTGAGCACGGCGATCGCGGCCGGTCCGACGGGCAACAGCAGGGCAACACCCCACGTGGTCAAGGGGACTGCGCGGGCGCGGGTCCGCACGGACGTCGTGGTCATCACGCCACCGCCGCCGTGCGACCGGCCATGGCGTGCGGCGGTCTCCGGCCGTCGGTGAGTGCGAGCGTCGCGATGTCGACGAGCGACGACACCCGGAAGATCCGGAGCGGGATAAGCCGCCCGATCAGGCCAACGGTGTTCGACATGGTGCACATCCCTTCGAGAGGCGGCTGTTGCCTGCCAGCGTCCGACGAGCAACGGCCCGATGAGCAGAGGCAGGTTCCCGACCGGTTCAGGAGGACACCCGGACCGACCGGGAAGTATCCCCGCTCATCTCGGTCGTTCGCGGCGGTATCTTCAGCCGAGAGCGAGGGGGTGTGCGATGCGGAGCAGACCTCTCGCCGGCGCGCTCGGTCTCGTCGCTGTGCTCGCCGCGTTCGGAGCCATCACGGGTGTGTGGGCGGTGGGCTGGAGCTTCGCCGATGCGCTCGAGGCCTTCGTCGTCAGCAACATCCTCATCGGTGTCAGCTTCAGCCTCTGTGGCGTCCTGATCGCGTGGCACCGCCCGTCGTCGGCGCTCGGGTGGATGTACGCCGTCGGCGGCGCCCTCCAGGCGACGTCGGCGCTGGCCGCGCCGCTGGCCCAGCTGCTGGCCGACCGCGGAGCCGCCGAGTGGGTCGTCCGGCTCGATGCCACCGTCTTCCAGTGGGCGTGGCCGGTCAACGTCACCATGATCCCGATCTCGCTGCTGTTGCTGCCCGACGGTCGCCTCGCGTCGCGCCGTTGGCGGCCGGTGGCCATCGCCGTCGCGGCGACCGCACCGCTGTTCGTCCTCGAGGTCGGACTCGCGCCGGAGCACCTGCCCGGTCTGCCGCCGCCGTACCTGACGCTCGGCGAGGGCACGTACGACTCGCTGGCCTGGCTCTGGACGGTCAGCGAGGCGCGGTGGGCACTCTCGGTGGTGATCGGCATGGTGTGCCTGGGCGTCCGGTACCGGCGAGGAGACGAGGTCGTCCGCCGCCAGCTGTTGTGGTTGGTCGCCGCGGCTTCGGCCATCGTCGTGGCGGTCGTCCCCTGGGCGCTGGTCGCCGGCACGCCCCAGGCGGTGCTGTTCACGATCCCGCTGCTGCCCGCAGCCGTGGCCGCCGGGGTGCTGCGCCACCAGCTTCTCGACATCCGGCTGGTCGTGGCCCGTGGGGTGACCTACGCACTGCTCTCCGGGCTGGTCCTCGCGGCGTACACGGGCCTGGTGGTGGTGCTCTCCGGCGTCGCGTCCGCCCTGCTGGTGGCACTGCTCGCACTGCCCCTGCGCTCGCGGCTCCAGACCGCGGTCGATCACCTGCTCTACGGCGAACGAGGCAACCCGCTGATGGTCGCCTCCCGGGTCGGCCGCTCACTCGGCGCCGGCCTGCCCGAGACGCTGGACGAGATCAGGATGACGCTGCGCCTGCCGTTCGTGGGCGTCGTGGTCGACGGGGAGCCGCTCGCGACCGGCGGCATCCTCGACGGACCATCAGTCGACTACCCACTCGAGGGAGGCACCATGGTGGTCGGTCTGCGCAAGGGTCAGGCCCGGCTCGACCCGGCCGACGAGCGCGTCCTCGGCCTGCTGTTCGGGCCGCTGTCCACGGCGGTGCACGCCACGGTCCTGCTCGAGCAGCTGCAGCTCTCCCGCGAGCGGATCGTGGTCGCCCGCGAGGAGGAGCGTCGCCGGCTGCGGCGCGAGCTGCACGACGGACTCGGACCGCTGCTGACAGGAGTGGCGCTGTCGGCCGACACCGCCGCCAACCTCGCCGGCGGAGCACCGGACGCCACGCTCCAGGAGACCCTCTCCGCGGTGCGGTCCGACACGAGGTCCGCGATCCGCGAGGTGCGCCGGATCGTGGACGACCTGGGCTCACCGGCCCTTGACGCGCTCGGGCTCGTGGAGGCGTTGCGCATCCGCGCCGACCGGGTCACCCGGCGGTCCGACGGAGCTGCGCTGCAGACCGTGGTCGAGGCGGGTCACCTGCCCCCACTGTCGCCGGCGGTCGAGCAGGCGACCTACCGCATCGTCACCGAGGCCCTCACCAACGCCATCCGGCACTCCCGTGCGACGTCGGTGGTGATCCGCCTCTGCGCGGATGATGCCGGTCTGCACTTCGAGGTGCAGGACGACGGCGGCCCCACGACGGCCTGGCGTCCCGGCGTGGGGATCGCCGGGATGCGCGAGCGGGTCGCGCAGCTGGGCGGTAGCTGCGAGGTGGGCCCAGGCCCGCGTGGAGGGGAGGTGCGGGTGTGTCTCCCCACGACGCCGGTGTGATCCGGGTGCTCGTCGCCGACGACCACCCGGTCGTCCGGTCCGGTCTGGTCGGCCTGCTGACCTCACTCGACGGCTTCGAGGTCGTCGCGGTCGCCAGCGACGGCCAGGAGGCGGTGCGCGAGGCGGTGTTGCACCGACCGGACGTCGCCCTGATGGATCTGCACATGCCCGGCACGGACGGCTTCACGGCCATCCGCGACCTGGCCCGGGTCGCGCCATCGGTGCGGGTCTGCGTGCTCACGATGTACGACGACGACGACTCGCTGTTCGCCGCGTTGCGGGCAGGTGCCCACGGTTACCTGCTCAAGGGGGCCGAGCAGGAGGAGATCGCGCGCGCGGTCCGGGCCATCGCCGCCGGCGAGGCGATCTTCGGACCCGGCATCGCCCTCCGCGTGCTGCACCAGCTGTCCTCTCCCCCTGCCGGGCCGGCCCGTGATGCCTTCTCGGACCTCACGGCTCGAGAGCTCGAGATCCTCGACCTGCTGGCCGCCGCGACGCCGACCGCGCTCATCGCCCGGCGACTCGATGTGACGTCGAAGACGGTCAGCAACCACGTCTCCAACATCCTCGCCAAGCTCCAGGTCGCCGATCGGACCCAGGCCGCGATGCTGGCGCGGGAGGCGGGGTTGGGACAGGTCACGTCCGGCGACCAGGACAGCAACGGCCGACGGCCAGGGGGTCCGGATCGGGCCAGGTAGGTGCCGACCCCCGGTTGCACCCACCCGGTGGTTCCGAAACACTCGGGGCATGACAACCACACGCACCGCGAGCACGCACTGGGAAGGCAGCCTCTTCGAGGGCGCCGGCCGGGTGGAGATGAAGTCCTCCGGGATCGGCACCTTCGACGTCTCGTGGCCCTCGCGCGCCGAGCAGGCCAACGGCAAGACCAGCCCCGAGGAGCTGATCGCCGGCGCCCACTCGGCGTGCTTCTCGATGGCGCTGTCGAACGGCCTGGCCGGTGCCGGCACGCCGCCGACCTCGCTCGACACCTCCGCCGACGTCGAGTTCACCCCGGGCACCGGCATCACCGGCATCAAGCTGACGGTCAGGGGCGTCGTCGAGGGCATGGACAACGAGACCTTCGTCGCCGCTGCGGAGGACGCCAAGGCCAACTGCCCGGTCAGCCAGGCGCTCACCGGCACCACCATCACCCTGGACGCCGCCCTGGCCTGAGCGCGGCTCCGCCCCGCAGGGCATCCCGGCGGCTGCCGAGCCGCTGGGGTGTCAGGCCTGGCCGAAGGCGCGCAGCACGCGCAGGGCGATGAGCGTGACCCACCGGTTGGGTTCGCCGGCGCGGGGGTAGGAGAGGTGAGTCTCGCCCGCGTAGCCCCGGTTCGCCGCCCACGAGCCGTCTGGCCGCTGCCGCTCTCGCAGCAGCTCGAGGCCGTCATCCATGCGCGCGTCGTAGGCCAGGCGCGCGGCCGCGAGAGCGTCCAGACACCGCAGGACATCGAAGCGCCAACGCGCCGGATGGTGCAGGCGCGTCATGTCGACGTGGATCGGCTCGCCCGTGCGGTGGCTGCGAAACAGCCGGTGCCTGAGCAGGAACTCGATCGCGGTGACGCGTGCCTCTCGGACCTCGTCTGCGCGATGGGCATGGCCGGCGGCCAGGTACGCCGTACAGCCTTCGATGACGCTCAACGACGTGTGGACCGAGGAATGCGTGGCGCCGGAGCGGTTGGAGCGACAGTTGAAACCTCCGTCGGCCAGGCGCTGTTCGAGGATGAAGTCGACCAGGCTGCGCAACGGGTCGGTCGGTGAGTCGAAGTGACTGCAGTAGTTCAGAGCCATCCCGTTGACACAGACATCGCTGAATCCCAGGGTCCTGCTGGGGTTGAGACCGCCGTCCGGGCCCTTCTCCTCCCGCAGGACCATCTCGACGGAGTCTCGGGCGGCCGGGTGGGTGGAGGGCAGGCCCAGGTTGGCCAGCTCGAGAAGGGTGTAGTGGGTGCTCGTCCACTTGGGCTGGTAGAAGCCCCGGCCCCAATGGCCGTTCTGGCCACGAGCGGCGAGGATCGCGGCGGTGTCTCCGTCCGTGGCGATGCGCGCCAGGAGCGCTGGGTCCTCCTTGCCCAGCAGGTCACGGCGCGTTTGGTAGCCCACTGCCGAGTCCCCGGCCAGCAACCAGTCGAGGACGGCCTCGTCGAGGCGCTCCATGGGCTCATCCTAGGGAGACAGGCTCCGCGCAGCTCCCCAGGTCGCCGCGGGAGCGCACCCGGCAAACGTCACCGTTGTCAGGTCGTTCGGCCCTGACCAGCCGCTCGGTGCCGTTGGACGATGGGAGCACAGAGACCCGGTGTCGGAGGTGCCAGATGACCGCACGTGTGATCGGACAATGGCCGCAGACCGCGTGGACGGCTCCCGCATGACCTCCCGGGCGAACCTGGTGCTGGCGATCGCGCTGGGGCTGGTCGCGGTGGTGGCGGTCGTCGGTGGCGTGGTCAGCGCGACGAGCAGCGTCACGGAGTACGACCGCTCCACCCCGGAGGGGGTCGTGCAGGCGTACCTCGGCGCCCTGATCGACGGAGACCCGGACGCGGCCGCGGAGTACCTCGCGGAGGACAGCGATTGCAGCGTCACCAACCTCGAGGAGGCCTACCTCTCGGACGAGGTCCGGGTGGTGCTCCGCGAGACCGAGATCGAGTCCGACACCGCCCGGGTGCAGGTCGACGTGGCCTGGTCGTGGGGTGGGCTGTTCGCCGGTTCGGAGCGCTTCGAGAAGCACACGCTCCGGTTGAGCAGGACCGGCGAGGGCTGGCGCCTCACCGGCTCGCCCTGGCCGACGTACGACTGCACCAGGCTGGGGTACTGAGATGCTCTCGCTCCTCTTCCCCGTGCTCGTCGTGGTGGCCATCGTGCTCGTGGTCCGCAAGGTCACCTCCGGTGAGGGCGGTGTCCCGGGCGATGGTCACGCCGTGCGCCGGACCTTCCAGTACCTCCTGCTCTACGGCCTGGTGCTTGTCGTCGCCAGCGGTGTCAGCGGACTCCTGGGGCGGCTGCTGCAGAACGACGACCTGCTCGTCCGCGACACCACGGGTCTGGCCCTGGAGCTCGCGTTCACCGTCGTGGGCGGTCCGCTGCTCGCCGGTGTCGTGCTGTGGTCCCGACAGACCTTCCGCCGGTCCCCGCAGGAGGGCACATCACTCGGCTGGGCGTTCTACTGCCTTGCCGTGTCGCTGACGGCGCTCGGGATCGCGATGGCCGGGCTCACCGAGGTGCTCCGGTGGGTGGTCGGCCTGGAGGACTACGCCGGTGGGCCGCTCGCGCAGGCCCTGGTGTGGGGAGGCGTGTGGGGCGCGCACTGGCGCCTGGAGTCGCTCCATGCGCCGCGGAGGCTCACCCGCGCCCACCACCTGGCCGGTTCGCTGATCGGGCTCGTGACGGTCGCGGTCGGCCTCGTCGGGTTGCTGGCCGGCGCACTCCGCGCCCTCCTCGGTCTGGACGGTGGCGCGCTGCTCGCCAGCTCGGGCAGCCCGGTGCGGCACGGTCTGGTCATCCTGCTCGTGGGAGCCCCGGTCTGGCTCGTCTACTGGGTGCTGACCGAGTCGCGCGAGGAGCGCGGGCCGCTCTGGTTGGGCTACGTGCTGCTGGCCGGGGTCGGGGGCGGACTGGTCACGGCCCTCGTTGCCGGGAGCACGCTGCTCCACACCGTGCTGGTGTGGTTGGTGGGCGATCCCCGCGCCTCCGAGGCGGTGCTGCACTTCGACAGCTCCCCGACGGCCGCTGCGGCAGCCGTCGTCGGCGCCCTGGTGTGGTGGCACCACCAGTCGTTGCTGGGGCCGGCTCGCTCCGCGCCCCGCACAGAGGTTCGCCGCACCTACGAGCTGCTGATGGCGGCGCTGGGACTGGCCGCGGCGGTGACCGGGCTGGTGATGGTCATGGCCGGGGTGATCGACCTGGCGACCGGGACCGCGTTCGCCGGCGGCACCGCCGTCAACAACCTGCTCGCCGCGGCCACCCTGGTCGCCGTCGGCGCGCCGGTCTGGTGGCTGCACTGGAGCCGCGTCCAGGGCGCTGCCCTGATCGACCCGTCGGCGGAGCTGGAGTCCCCCAGCCGGAAGGTCTATCTCTTCGTCCTCTTCGGCCTGGGCGCGGTGGCGACCGTCATCGCCCTGATCGTCGGCGTCTACTTCGTCTTCCAGGCCGTCGTGGAGGGAACCGTCGGGACCGAGACCGTGCGCCGGATGCGGTTCGCCGTCGGCGTGCTCATCGCGACCGCCGCCGTGTCGGCGTACCACTGGTCGCTCTATCGGAACGACCGGCGAGTGACGGCGGGTGGTGACGAGCCGTCCGGCCCCCGGTTCGTGCTCCTGGTCGGCCCCGCCGACCCTCGGATAGCCCACGAAGTCGCTCTGCAGACCCACGGCCGCGTGCAGGCCTGGTCCACCACGGACGGCGGGGTGCCCGCCTGGTCGGTCGAGGACGTGATGACGGCGCTGGCGGACACGACGGCCGACGAGGTGGTGGTGCTCGCCGACGAGGGCGCCCTGCGCACCATCCCGGTGCGCCGCGGCTGATCGCCGGGCGTGACCGGCAGTATCGTCGCCCCATGCACAGTGACATCGACGGCTGGCGACGCTTCATCGATGCGGCGCTCTCGTGACCGAACGGCACGTCCCGCATCCGTCCACGAAGCGCAGCCGAGAGCAGGTGCTCGGCGACGGCGTGGCCTGGCTGTCGCGTTGGACCCTGCGCTGGATCATCGTGCTGACCGGAGCCGTGGCGTTCGGATGGGGAGTCGCCCAGCTGTGGAGCATCCTGCTGCCCGTCCTGCTCGCCATGATCCTCACGACGGTTCTCCAACCACCCTCGCAGCTGCTCGAGCGCAGGCTCCGCTTCCCACCTGCCCTGGCCGCCCTGAGCGCGATCGTCGCCGCACTGACCCTCGTGGTCCTGCTGATCCTCTTCATCGCTCCCTCGGTCGGCTCCCAGGTGGTCGACATCGCCGACAGCGCCTCCGACGGGCTGAGCACGATCGAGCAGCGCGTCCAGGACAGCCGACTCGACGTCACCCAGAACCAGGTAGACGCGGTGGTCGAAGCCGCCCAGGAGAAGCTCCAGGACAGCGCCGCCAGCATCACCTCAGGGGTGCTCGTCGGGGTCAGTGCGATCACCAACGCCCTGATCACCCTCCTGCTCACCCTGGTGCTGTCCTTCTTCTTCCTCAAGGACGGCCGTCGATTCCTCCCCTGGCTGTCCGGGATGGCCGGCAAGCGGGTCGGTGGCCACCTCGTCGAGGTCGGTGGACGAGCCTGGTCGACCTTGGGCGGGTTCGTCCGCACCCAGGCCCTGGTGGGGACGATCGATGCGGTGCTGATCGGTCTCGGGCTCGTCATCGTCGGCGTCCCCCTGGCCCTGCCCCTGGCGATGCTCACCTTCGTCGCGGCCTTCGCCCCGATCATCGGGGCGATCACCGTCGGTGCTGTCGCGGTGCTGGTGGCGCTCGTCGCCAACGGCTGGGTCTCGGCCCTGATCGTGTTCGCCATCGTGCTGCTGGTCCAGCAGCTGGAGGGGAACCTCTTCCTGCCCTGGCTCCAGGGCAAGACCCTGAACCTGCACGCCGGCGTCGTCCTCCTCACCGTCGTGCTCGGATCGACGGTCTTCGGGGTCGCCGGCGCGTTCCTCGGGGTCCCGGCAGTCGCGATCGCGGCCGTGGTGCTCCGCTACCTCAACGAGGTGGTCGACTCCAGGTCCGCACCACCGTCGGGCGAGGCCGACACGTCGAGCGGCGAGAGCCCGGACGAGCACGAGACGGCCGACAGCGACGTGGACAACAGCCTCTGACCTGTTGGTCGCGGGCCGCGTTCCTGCGGAGCGACCGCGCGTGGACCTCAGTCTCCGGGCGGCAGGTCCGCCAGGGCCGACAGGTCCCCGGCCCGGTTCGACGAGATCACGCTGAGGCTCCCGTCGCTCTCGAGGACCACCGCGGCGACCGTCGACACGTCACCGGAGCCGGTGCCGCGGATGGCCTGGCGCACCTCCGCCTCGGTGAGCCGCGCCTCGCGCAGCGCGCGGTCGATCATCCGGCCGTCCTGAAGCAGCAGCGCGGGACCGGCGGTCACCAGCGACCGGGCCGCCGGCACGCGGGAGGTGATCACGGCGACGGCGAACTGGAGCAGCGCCAGCACCGCCAGCGCGGCGACCCCCTCCGACCACGAGACGTCCTTGCTCAAGAAGATGGTGGCGAGCGTGGAGCCGAGGGCCACGGTGACGACGAGGTCGAAGGCGTTGAGCTTCGACAGGGTGCGCTTGCCCGAGGCGCGCAGCACCAAGATGAGTGCGGCGTAGGACGCGGGCCCGACCAGGAGCACCCGCAGGACGTCGGACCAGCTGTCGAACCACATGGCGCCATGTGTACCCCACGAGGCCGAGAAGCTCGCCGCCACCCAGCTCATTCAGCTCACGGCCGGCATCGCGCAGTCGCCCCGGTGCCGACCGCGAGAACCGACGGTCCCGACTACGAAACCCAGGTCAAGGCGCCCTGCGCGGACCCGGTCGATGAGGTCCTGCTCAGCTGGGGCGACGCGTCGGACGCGGAGACGACCGAGCCCGGACCGCCGTCGGCAGGTCCGGGCTCTCTGGTCGTACGAGCGTGAGGTTCAGTCCTCGCTGGCAGCAGCGGCGGCTGCCTCCTCGATGACCTCGGTGTCGTCGTCGACCCAGTCCAGGGTCTTGGTGACGGCCTTCTTCCAGTTGCGGTACAGGCGCTCGCGCTCTCCCTCGGGCATCGAGGGCGACCAGCGCTTGCCCTCCTTCCAGTTGTCGGTGACGTCCTGCTCGCCGTCCCAGAAGCCGACGGCGATGCCGGCGGCGTAGGCGGCGCCGAGCGCGGTGGTCTCGGCGACCTCCGGACGCACCACGTCGACACCCAAGATGTCGGCCTGGAACTGCATCAGGGTCTCGTTGACGACCATTCCGCCGTCGACCCGCAGCTCGGCCAGGTCGACCCCGGAGTCGGCGTTCATCGCATCGAGCACCTCTCGGGTCTGGAAGGCCGTGGCCTCCAGTGCCGCCCTCGCGATGTGGTTCTTGTTGACGAACCGGGTCAGCCCGACGATCGCTCCGCGAGCGTCGTCCTTCCAGTGCGGCGCGAACAGGCCGGAGAAGGCCGGCACGATGTAGCACCCGCCGTTGTCGTCGACCTGCTTGGCCAACGTCTCGATCTCGGGAGCATCGTCGATCAGGCCGATGTTGTCTCGCAGCCACTGGATCAGCGAGCCGCTCACCGCGATCGAGCCCTCGAGGGCGTAGACCGCTTCCTGCTCGCCGATCTTGTAGCACACGGTGGTCAGCAGACCGTTCTCGCTGGGCACGACCTCGGTGCCCGTGTTGAGGAGCATGAAGTTGCCGGTCCCGTAGGTGTTCTTCGACATGCCCTTCTCGAAGCACGCCTGCCCGAAGGTGGCGGCCTGTTGGTCACCCAGGATGCCGGCGATCGGGACCTTCAGCTTGGTGCTCTCGCCGTAGACCTCCGAGCAGGACTTGATCTCGGGCAGCATCGACATCGGGATGCCCATGTCGGCGGCGATCGACTCGTCCCAGGACAGCGTCTTGAGATCCATCAGCATCGTGCGCGACGCGTTCGTCACGTCGGTGACGTGCACTCCTCCATCGGTGCCGCCGGTGAGGTTCCACAGCACCCAGCAGTCCGTGGTGCCGAAGAGCAGGTCCCCGGCCTCGGCCTTCTCCCGGGCGCCCTCGACGTTGTCGAGGATCCACTTGACCTTGGGACCGGAGAAGTAGGTGGCCAGCGGAAGGCCGCAGACCGCCTTGTACTTGTCCGCGCCGTCCGAGCCGCCGAGCTGAGCCACGATCTTGTCGGTCCGGGTGTCCTGCCAGACGATCGCGTTGTAGACGGCCTCACCGGTGTTCTTGTCCCACACCACCGCCGTCTCACGCTGGTTGGTGATGCCGATCGCGGCGATCTGGTCGTTGCTGACGTTGCCCTTGCCCAGGGCTGTTCCGATCACTTCACGCGTGTTGTCCCAGATCTGAGCGGGGTCGTGCTCGACCCAACCCGCCTTGGGGAAGATCTGCTCGTGTTCCATCTGGCCGACCGAGTGGATGGTGCCTTCGTGGGTGAACACGATGGCCCGGGTGCTGGTGGTGCCCTGGTCGATGGCGAGTACGTACTTGGTCATCTTCATTCCCTACGTCGTTGCGGATGGTGTGGTGGCCGGACCCAACCACGGACGGCCAGATCTCTCTCGATCAGATGTAGGCGGCGGCGGCGAGCCCTGCGAGGATGCCGCCCACGATCGGCCCGGCGATCGGGACCCAGGAGTAGGCCCAGTCGCTGGAGCCCTTGCCCGGGATCGGCAGCAACGCGTGTGCGATGCGCGGACCGAGGTCACGCGCCGGGTTGATGGCGTACCCGGTCGGGCCACCGAGGCTGGCACCGATCCCGACCACGAGCAGGGCCACGGCCAACGGCCCGAGCTGGTTCGGGGTGTTCCCGAAGGAGATCACCACGAAGACCAGGACGAAGGTGCCGATCACCTCGGTGATGAAGTTGGAGACGTAGTTGCGCAGCTCTGGACCGGTGGAGAAGACGGCCAGCTTGAGTCCGGGGTCGGCGTCCTCGGCGAAGTGGTCCTTGTAGGCCAGCCAGCAGAGCACAGCGCCGATGAAGGCGCCGAGCATCTGGGCCAAGATGTAGAGGGCGGCGTTGCCCACCGAGGCCTCGACTCCCTTCGCGAACTCGTCGGCCCCGTTGGCCAGCAGGCCGATGGTGACGGCCGGGTTGATGTGGGCACCGGACTTGAAGGCGACGAACACGCCAGCGAAGACAGCAAGGCCCCAGCCGA
Source organism: uncultured Actinomycetota bacterium (assembly GCA_963807335.1). Classification (GTDB taxonomy): domain Bacteria; phylum Actinomycetota; class Actinomycetes; order Propionibacteriales; family Nocardioidaceae; genus Nocardioides. The sequence goes on along the minus strand of CAWEBT010000005.1, from coordinate 45,581 downwards.
AGTTGATCATCAAGAAGCCACCGCCGGAGCCCTTGGTCCTGGGCAGGATGCCGTTGGCCACGACCCCACAACCGAGCAACAGCAACATCGCCGTGCCCAGCACCTCTGAAACGAATACCTCGCCCATCACTCACGCTCCTCGTTCTCGTCCACAACCTGGATGTGTCATGCCCCCGACCGGTGCGAACCACGGTCAGACCGTCTCGACGTGTCGGTCATCGCCGGACTCACTCCCCCGCGACCGGCGCCTCGGGTTTGCCGATCCGGCGCAGCGGAGCGATGTCGATGGCCTTGCTGCGAGCAGCCACTGCGGCCTTGTCGTCGTAGGTGGCGGCGGCGGCCTCTTCGGCCCTGACGCGCGATTCGTAGGCCTCCGTCTCGAGCTGGGTACGTGCGGCGTCCCAGCCCAGTTCGGCTGCTGCGATCGCGGCGATCTCGGGCACCGCGGCCAACCCCTGGTGCTCGACCTCGTAGACCAGACGCGTCCGGCGGCACATCAGGTCCTCGAGGTGCACGACCCCCTCGCTGGAACAGGCGTAGGCGATCTCGGCCCGCAGATAGGCGGGCGCCTCCTTCAGGGGTTCGGCCATCGACGGATCCTCATCGATCAGGTCCACCAGCTCATCGATCATCGATCCGTAGCGGTGCAGCAGGTGATCGCCCATCATGTCGGTCCAGCCGAACCGGGTCTGCAGCGCAGGCATCCGGCGTTGCATGGCGGCCTCTCCCACGGCACCGAGCAGCGGGATCTCGTCGGTGATGCAGGCCAGTTCCTCGGCCCGGCCACCGAGTGCGAAGTCGACCGCATCCTTGGCCATGATCCGGTACGTCGTCAGCTTGCCCCCGCCGATCACGGTCAGGCCGGGGATGGGGCTGGCCACGGTGTGCTCCCGGCTGACCTTCGCCGAGTTGGTGCCCTCCTTGGTGCCGGGCTGGAGCAACGGTCGCAGTCCGGCGTACCACCCGATGACGTCGTCCCTGCTGAGATCGGTGGTCAACACCTCGTTGGCATGCGCGAGGACGTAGTCGATATCGGCTGCCGTGGCGACCGGGTGCTGCCGGTCCTCGTCCCAGGTGGTGTCCGTGGTGCCGATGATCCAGTAGCGAGACCAGGGCACGAAGAAGAGCACCGACTTCTCGGTCTGCAGCAGCACACCGGAGGTGCCGCTCAGCCTCTCTCGCGGCACGATGATGTGGATGCCCTTGGAGGCCAGGACGTTCAGCCCCCCGTCGGTGTGGGCCAACGCCTCGACGTCGTCGGTCCAGACCCCGGTGCAGTTGATGACGTGCCTGGCCTTGCACACGATCCGGGTGTCGGTCTCCAGGTCGATGAGCACGGCACCGTCAGCGCGACCGTGGGCGTCCTTGGTGATCTCGACGACCTGGGTGCGATTGGCCGCCTGGGCGCCGTAGGTCACGGCGGTGCGGACCAGGGTCGCGACCAGCCTGGCGTCGTCGACGGTCGCGTCGAAGTACTCGACCGCGCCGATGGCGGTGTCGTGCCTGAGGTCGGGGAACTTGCGCTTCAACCCCTTGCGGCTCCGGTGCCTGTGGGTCGGCAGGGCCCGACGTCCCGGCATGATGTTGGCCAGCGCGTCGTACAGCGTGACGCCGGCACCGTAGTAGACACGCTGCCAGACCCGGTGCTCGAGCGGGATCAGGAAGGGCATCGGCTTGACGAGGTGGGGAGCCAGCTTGGTGAGCAGGAGCCCGCGCTCGGTCAGCGCCTCGTGCACCAGCTTGAAGTCGAGCATCTGCAGGTAGCGCAGGCCGCCGTGGACCAGCTTGGTCGACCACTGAGAGGTGCCGGACGCATAGTCCTGGGCCTCGACCAGGATGGTCGACAGCCCACGGGTGGCGGCGTCGAGGGCCACTCCTGCGCCGGTGACGCCGCCTCCGATGACCAGGCAGTCGATCACCGGCCCCTGTTCGCTGCTGGCAGCGAGAGCTTCAAGGGCCTCTTGTCGGGACGATGGGGTGAGCCGCAGTGTTTTCACATGTTCTCCACCGGGCCTGTATATGGGTCGAGCTTTGCCAGCGTCAAGGGGTTGCGGACCGACCGGCGATGTGGGATGTCCAACGGTGCAGCACGTCGCCAACGCGGCCACCCGGCGCCAGGACATCGGCAGCGAGGCTGCAGGTCGCGGGGCGAGCGCGGGGCGTAGCCCGACTTCCCGCCGCCGGCGCGCTGGTCAGAGCACCTCCGCGAGAGCAGGTCGCGACCGCTCGACCCACCAGTCGAGGTCCGCCTGCTCGCTGGCACGCCTCGCCGGGTCCGGGTGTTGGCGCACCCCGCGGGCCTTGTCCCACCCCAGCCACAGCAGCCCGGCCAGCAGCGAGAGCCGCAGGGCGTGCTCGGAGAAGGCCGGGTAGCAGCGCCGGTACTCCTCCAGGAAGTCCTCGCGGGTCAGGCCCAGTGCCGGAGCACAGCCCGCCAGCAACCGGGTGATGTCCAGCTCCCCGGGAGCGGCCACGGCCTGACCCCAGTCGATGAGGGTCAGCCCCTCGTCCTCCCACGCGAAGTTGACCGTCGCCAGGTCGCCGTGGCACAGCGTGCACGTGCACTGCTCCAACGCCTCCACCAGCGGGGCCGGGTCCGCCAGCAGTACGCCGACCGCGCCGACGACGTCGTCCGGGACCACCTCGGCGAACGTCGACCAGCCCTCGAGCGCCGCTGTGACGAGCCGATGACCCGTGGGCGCCAGGGGCTCCATCACCGCCGGGGCGAAGGTCGCGACCAGCGGCGTCAACGGCGCGAGCCCCGCCGGGGGGTGACCGGCGAAGTGCGCGTGCAGTTCGGCCAGCCGTCGCACGAGGTCTCGCGTGCGCGCCGGCGTGAGCGTGTCGTGCCAACCGAGCACGCGGTCACCGAGGTCGCGCATCACGATCACGGTGGTCTCGCCCTCGACCCAGCCGCCGAGGACCGTGTGCGCGACGGAGGTGGGCAGGCGGTCGAGGATCCCTCGATCGAACAGGTCGAGCTCGCGGGCGCGGTCGTCGCCGAGGATCCGCATCATCAGGTCGGTCCGCTGAGACTGTCGCTTCAGCACCAGGCTGCTGCCATCGACCATCCGGAGACGCTCGAGGGCGGCGCCGGAATAGCCGTCGTCCCCGATGGGCTCCACCGACGCGACACTGTCCATCAGGCTGGGACCCACGGGTGACCACAGCTTCCGGCCCTGCCCAGCCCTCGACGGCACCGCCCTACCCGCCGTCTTCCGCCCGTGCGGGGGACCTGCCGAAGGCCGCGAGCAGCTGCGACTGCGCGTCGTCCCCTGCTGCCAGGGACGCCGGCCCCACCACTCCGGCGGCGCGGTACATCTCCTCACGGTCGGCGTACCAAGCCGCCACCTCCCCCACGAGCTCGGGATCGAGCGCGGTGTCCTGCTGCGTCGCCGCGGCCAGGTCCCAGGAGTGGATGAGGTGGTCCGCGCTGAGCTGGCGGACGTACTCCTCGATCGGCGTCTCCCCGAAGGACAGGTGGACGACACCGCCCAACGGCAGCTGCGCGTCCACCGCCGAGACCGCCGTCGCGGCCGCGTCCAGGCCGACGGTCACCGGATCCTCTCCGAGGACGTCCCCGTCGAAGCGGTGCCCGACCTCCTCCATCGTGCTCCGCTCCACCAGCGGGACGGTCCACAGCTCCTCCCCGGTCACGTGGTTGACCAGGGCGCGGACATCCCACTCCGAGCACGGAGTCGGTCGCGACCAGTCGTCTACGGCGACGGCTTCGAGCCGGGACCGCCAGCTCTCCACGGTGCGCCGGTGCAGCTCTGCGATGTCCATGGTCATCCCCTGTTCAGGCCCCGGGGTCAGGGTCTCTCTCAGGGTGCTCCCAAGCCGCCCACCCTGTCGAGGGGACGAATCCCGACCGACCTGAGGCACGGGTGGTCAAGGTGGCGCGGTGGGGTTCGCCTTGTCCGTGTCCTGTGTGCCTGTCTCCGGAGGGACGGGCAGGTCTGGGGGCGGGTCGGGGCCCGGCCCGCCTGCGGCAGGTGCGGAGCCAGCGGCGCGCGGCGGCGCGCCGTCTCGGCGCCGGAGGGAGCGAACAGTGACGATGAGTCCCAAGATGGCGCCCAGCCCTCCGGCGGCGCCCACGAGCCATCGCCAGGAGGCCGAGACGCGGTCACCGACGGTGGCCTCGGTGATGAAGGTGACCGGGTAGTCCTCGGTGCGTAGGTCCTCGAAGGTGGAGTCCCCGTTGCTGCGGGTCACCCGGATGACCGGCTTGAGCTGGAGGACCGCCTCCGCGGTTCGGGTGGACCGACTGGTGACGACCCACGACCAGGTGGTCGGGTCGGGCGGGATGTACTGGTCCTTGGCCCAGTCCGTGGGAGAGATGTCGAGCGCGTCGCTCGAGGCCACGAGTCGTGCTTCGATCTGGCAGGCCACCAGCAGGTCTGCCTGGGCAGGACCGACGCTCTCGGTGTCAACGGAGTCCTGCAGCGCCACGGTGACCCGGAAGGTCTTGGGAGTCCGGAGCTCCAACTCGACTTCGGCCTCGAAGAACAGGGCCGCCTTGTCGAGCTGCTTGGTCTGCTCCACGCACCGGGAGCGGTACTGCTTCAACGTGTCGGTGCCATAGGGAGCCGCCACTGGTGGACCTCCCACACCGGACGTCGGTTCACTGGTCCCGGACGGCACCACCGTCCGCGGTGGCGAACCTGGATCTCCCGGGGTAGGTGCCGGCGCCCTGGTCCCGGACGGCGCTGCCGTCGGTGGTGGAGCACTCGCCTCGTCTGCTGAGCCGCAAGCGCTCACTCCCAGGAGTACGCCGGCGAGGGCGACCCCCAACGTCGCGCGTCGGCAGGTCGGACCTATGGAATGTGGAGCAGACATGGTTGCGGGCACACCCCCGTGCGACACACCTGGCACTCTCGAGCTCTACCTGCCTGCAGGATACTCCCGGCAGCGCTGGCACCGCGGCCGCTCATGGCTGACGTGAGGACGGACGGCTCGCCGGTCGCACGACCGGTCGCAGACGGCCTGGGGTCGCCAGGTCGTCGTGGGGGTGGACGGCGACGGCGTGCGTTGTGAAGACTTCGCCGATGGCCCAGACCGATGCTCCCGCCGGGGCAGTCACCGGATCCTCAGGTCATCACGTCTCGCACGAACATCGTCTCTCCCCGGTGTCGCCGGAGAGGGTGTTGCGGCCACCTCCAGCCTCGCCGTCCGCGACGGATGCGTCCGTCAGCGGCGGATCACGACCTTGAGTGCCTTGGTCTCGGCCGCTCGCCCGAAGGTGTCGTAGGCCTCGAGCATCTCCTGGAGCTTGAAGTGATGGGTGGCGAACTTCTCGGCTGCGAGTTTGTGCTGGGCCACGAGCTTGAGAAGCATCGGTGTGGTCGAGGTGCTGACCAGCCCCATGGTGATCGCGATGTCCATGATCCACAGATCCTGCATGGCCAGGTCGACCGAAGTGCCATGCACTCCGACATTGGCGACGGTCCCACCGGGACGCACGATCTTTGTGCAGGCCAAGAAGGTGTCCGGGATGCCGACAGCCTCGATGGCCACGTCGACCCCGAGCCCGTCGGTCATCGCCCGCACCTGCTCTGCCCAGTCGGCGTCGCCGCTGTTGATGGTGTCGGTGGCGCCGAACGCCTTCGCCTGCTCGAGCCGGTTGTCATCGAGGTCCAGGGCGATCACCCGGGCGGGGCCGTACAGCCCGGCGGTCATGATCGCGGCCAGGCCGACCGGTCCGACGCCGACCACGGCGACCACGTCTCCAGGCTTCACCTTGCCGTAGCGGACGCCGATCTCGAAGCCGGTGGGAAGGATGTCGGAGAGCATGACCGCCGCCTCGTCGCTGACCCCCTCGGGCAGTTTGTAGACGGAGTTGTCGGCGAACGGGACGCGCACGTACTCCGCCTGGGTGCCGTCGATGAGGTGGCCGAAGATCCAGCCGATGCCGCTGGCACCCTCGTCGGCCAGGCAGTGTGCGTAGAGGCCCTGGTGGCAGTAGGAGCAGGAGCCGCAGGCGCTGACGCAGGAGATGATCACCCGGTCACCGATGGTGACGCTCGAGACGGCCGAACCGATCTCGATGATCGTGCCGACACCCTCGTGGCCGAGGATCCGGCCGTCGGTGACCGCCGGGACGTCCCCCTTGAGGATGTGCAGGTCGGTGCCGCAGATCGTGGTGGTATCGATCTGGACGATGACGTCGGTCGGGTCGATGATGACCGGGTCCGGGACTTCCTCCCAAGCCTTCTGGCCGGGACCGTGGTAGACGAGCGCTTTCATTGGTGTTCCCTCCCTCGAGACATCCCGGGTTCCCGGGAGCCTGCCATCACTCTTGATCGCGGTGGGGACGGCGGGAAGGGCAGGAGGTCCTTGAGCCGTGGGCCTTTCGGTGAGGCGCGGGTCAACCTGGGCACGTCGGGCAGTCGCGGCCCGGACCAGCTTGCTGGTCGAGAGCATCGACGCCGAGACCAGGACTCGTCTCCTACGACGAGGGCGAGGAGCCCGTCGACCTGCCGGTCACAAGCACACGCTGCAGTTGACGACGCACCCGAACGTCTTCGCGTCGGGGACGCCTCCGACACTCCTACCTTCAAGGCCGGTTCGGTGGCGCACTTCTCAGTCGAGATCTTCGTGGACAGCTTCCAGCAGTTGATCGCGGGCGAGCCGATATCCGGTTCATTCGACGGGCACGCCAACTGCTTCGTGAGTCGGCGACGGCAAAGGGCTGCTCATCGACATCGACTACGACACCCGGCCGCTGCCCGGCAAGTACCCGCTACCCCTGGTCGGGCTACCTACGGCCGCGGGGTGCACGCCGACGAGGAAGGTTCCCTCCCCGAGCCCGACGAGTGGCACGAACAGCTGGCCAAGGCACTGGCCGCCGCTCAGATCGGCATCGACCTGAGCGACGTGCACTGTCGGCGATCCGCGTCCTTCGAGAGGACTTCGCGGTCAGGGGCGAGACCGACCCCCGACCAACGAGGAACTGGCCGTCCAACGAGGAACTGGCCGTCGCGCGACAGGTCACGGTCGTGCTCGGCTCCTGACCCGGCTCAGAAGTCCGCGCTGGTCGACGCGACGGCTGTGACCGAGGGCGAGTTCCCTCGCACCGGTGTCTCCCCGCTGGTCGACCACTGCCAGTCACGGACCTCGGGCAGGTCCTCGCCGTGGTCCCGGGTCCACTGCCGTGCCCGGCGGCGGGTGTCGACCATCTCCTGACGCAGCGACGCGGCACGCGAGCCCAGGCTCGGGGTGCGGTCGATGACGTCCATGACCAGGTGGTAGCGGTCCATGTCGTTCATCATCACCATGTCGAACGGCGTGGTGGTGGTGCCCTCCTCCTTGTAGCCGCGCACGTGCAGGTGCTGGTTGTTGGCGCGACGATAGGTCAACCGGTGGATCAGCCACGGGTAGCCGTGGTAGGCGAAGACGACCGGTACGTCGGTGCCGAACAGGTTGTCGTACTCACGCTGCGCCATCCCGTGCGGGTGCTCGCTCTCGTCCTGCAGTCGCATCAGGTCGACCACGTTGACCACCCGGACCCGCAGGTCAGGCAGGTGCTGGCGCAGGATCGAGACCGCCGCCAGGGTCTCGAGGGTGGGGACGTCGCCGGCGCACCCCAGCACCACGTCCGGTCGCCCCTCGTCGTTCGACGCGAACTCCCAGATGCCGGCACCGCGGGCGCAGTGCAGGTCGGCCTCGTCGCCGGTGAGCCAGTCGAACGACGGTTGTTTGCCGGCGACCACGACGTTGACGTAGTGCCGGCTCTCCAGGCAGTGCTGCATCGTCGACAGCAGGGTGTTTGTGTCCGGCGGGAGATAGACGCGGACCACCTCGGCCCGCTTGTTCACCACGTGGTCGATGAACCCGGGGTCCTGGTGGGAGAACCCGTTGTGGTCCTGGCGCCACACATGTGAGCTGAGCAGGTAGTTCAGGCTCGGCACCTGCGCCCGCCACGGGATGTCGAGCGTTGTCTTGAGCCACTTGGCGTGCTGGTTGAACATCGAGTCGACGAGGTGGATGAACGCCTCGTAGCAGGTGAACAGGCCGTGCCGACCGGTGAGCGTGTACCCCTCGATCCAGCCCTGGCAGGTGTGCTCGGAGAGGATCTCCACGACCCGCCCCGAGCGCGCGAGGTGCTCGTCGGTGTCGATGATGTCACCGGCGAAGACCTTGTCCGTGACCTCGTAGACCGGGCTGAGCCGGTTCGAAGCGGTCTCGTCAGGGCCGAAGATCCGGAAGTTGTCCATGTTGTCGCGCACCACGTCGATGAGGTACTCCCCCAGGACCCGGGTCGGCTCGTGGATGGAGCCTCCCGGCTCGCTCACCTCGACGGCGCGCTCGCGGAAGTCGGGCAGCCGCAGCGGCTTGGTGAGGAGTCCGCCGTTGGTGTGGGGGTTGGCGCTCATCCGGCGGGTGCCCCGGGGAGCCAGCGCCTGCAGCTCGGGGATCAGCACCCCCTCGGCGTCGAACAGCTCCTCGGCACGGTAGGAGCGCATCCACTCCTCCAGCTGGGCCCGGTGCTCGGCGTTCTCCCGGGTCGCAGAGAGCGGCACCTGGTGCGCCCGCCAGGTGCCCTCGACCGGCAGCCCGTCGACGACCTTGGGCCCGGTCCAGCCCTTCGGAGTCACCATCAGGATCATCGGCCAGGGACGGCGCTCGACGTCGCCGTCCTCGCGGGCCGCGCGCCAGATCTCGGTGATCGTGTCGTGAGCGGAGTCCATCGCCGCCGCCATCTGCTGGTGTACGCGCGCTGGGTCGTCCCCCTCGACCGTGATCACCTCGTGTCCGTAGCCCCGCAGCAGGCTCTCCAGCTCGTCACGGTGGATGCGGGCCGGGATCGTCGGGTTCGCGATCTTGTAGCCGTTCAGGTGCAGGATCGGCAGCACGGCGCCGTCCGTGATCGGGTTGACGAACTTGTTGCCGTGCCAGGAGGCGGCGAGCGGACCGGTCTCGAACTCCCCGTCGCCGATCACGGCCGCGACCACGAGGTCGGGGTTGTCCATGGCTGCGCCGTACGCGTGGGAGAGGACGTAGCCGAGCTCGCCGCCCTCGTGGATCGACCCCGGAGTCTCGGGCGCGACGTGGCTCGGGATACCGCCCGGGAAGGAGAACTGCCGGAACAACGACTTCATCCCGCCGCCGTCGAAGCTGATCCTGGGATACAGCTCGCTGTAGGTGCCCTCGAGCCACGCGTTGGCCACCGCCGCGGGACCGCCGTGGCCGGGGCCGGCGAGGAAGATCGCGTTGACGTCGCGCTGCCGGATCAAACGGTTCAGGTGGGTGTACACCAGGTTCAGGCCGGGGGTCGTACCCCAGTGCCCCAGCAGCCGGGGCTTGATGTCTTCCGCCTCGAGCCGGCGTTCAAGCAACGGATTGTCGAGCAGGTAGATCTGACCGACCGCCACGTAGTTGGCTGCGCGCCACCAGGCGTCGATCAACTCCAGTTCGGTGTCGTCGAGGATCGTGTCGGCCATCGTGATCAACCTTTCTCTGGGTCTGGTCTCGCTCCAATGTGTCAGAGCGGCTGCCAGGGTTGACGGGACCTTCGACTCTGCCCCATCCGATGTGCGGGGTGAACGCTGGTCCCATGTCGCCGGTCAGCAGCCAGAGGTTCGTCATCACGAACGTAGTGGCGAACCGGGTCCTCATCCCGTCACCGAGGAGCAGGGCCGGTCGGCGACTCGGTCGTCGGCTCGCCGCGGTCGAGTACGTGGGACGCCGTTGCGACCGACGCCACCACCTCGTCACGCAGTACCGCACCGACAGCCGGGCAGTACGCATCGGCGTCGACATCGCGGAGCACAAGACCTGGTGGCGCAACTCCCAAGCGCCGCACCCTGTCCGGCTACGGCTTGCGGGCGAGGACCACCATGCGATGGCACACGTGGAGCGCGTCGGTGACCGGGCGTGCGTCGTCACGGACCTCGAGCCGCAAGCGCTCGGTGCGGGGGCCAGCATCGGCACCGAATCTCGTTCGTCGGTTGCCGCAGTGAACCCGACGGGTGGACGCTGAGGGTCGTGCATGAGATTCAGATCGCCCCAGCGCAAGGGGGTCGCCTCAACGCCCTGCTGTCTCAGGAGCGCAACGACCAGTTCGACGTCGTGGCCGCTGGTGCCCGGGACCTCCTCGATGGACGTGTCGTCTGGAATGTGAACGCGACCGCGCACGGCGGCGGCGTGGCCGAGATGCTGCAGACGCTGCTGGCCTCGGTGCGAGGAGTTGGCGTCGACACCCGGTGGCTGGTGCTGTCAGGTTCCCCCGAGTTCTTCGCCATCACCAAGCGCATACACAACGTGCTGCACGGAGAGCCGGGCGACGGTGGACCCTTGGGAGCCGCGGAGCACGCCGCGGTCGCGGAGGCCCTGAGGTCCGACCTCGTAGACATGGCATCCCTGGTCGGCCCCCGTGATGTCGTCGTTCTCCACGACCCACAGACTGCCGGCATGGTCACGCGGCTCCGCGAGACAGGAGCGAAGGTGGTCTGGAGATGCCACATCGGTCGCGACACGCCCAATGCGCTGACCGACGCGGGCTGGGCATTCCTGCGGCCGCTGATCGTCGACGCGGACGCGTTCGTCTTCTCGCGCCGGGCCTATGCCCCTGACTGGATCAGACCAGAGAAGCTGCACATCATCACTCCGTCGATCGACCCCTTCAGCGCCAAGAACGCCGCTCTCACCGACGCCGAGGTGGAAGCCACGCTCGGCTACGCCGGACTGCTCGAAGGAACCAGTGACCCCCGTGCTGTGAGGTTCGCTCGGCGGGACGGCACCCTCGGAACCGCGCGACAGCACAAGGGTCTCGACATCAACGGGGCACCGATCCCTCGCGACGCCAGGCTGGTGATCCAGATCAGCCGGTGGGACCGCCTCAAGGACATGACTGGCGTCTTGAAGGCATTCGTCGACAACTTGGCCAGGATGCCCGCCGACGTGCACCTCCTGCTGGTCGGACCAGACGTGTCAGGAGTCTCGGACGACCCCGAGGGAGCAGGCGCCCTGTCGCAGTGTCGGAGCCGATGGGCAGGCTTGACTCGCTCCCAACAGAGCCGAGTGCACCTGATCTGCTTGCCGATGGACGACGTGGACGAGAATGCGCACCTCGTCAACGCACTGCAGCGTCATGCCTCCGTGGTCGTCCAGAAGAGCCTTGTCGAAGGGTTCGGGCTGACCGTCACCGAGGCCATGTGGAAAGCCCGACCAGTGGTGGCGTCGGCCATCGGCGGGATCAAGGACCAGATCGTCGACGGGAAGAACGGACTACTGCTGGGGGACCCCCGTGACCTCGACGCCCTGGCGCGCGCCTTGGCGCGTCTCCTCGACGCGCCCGACCTGGCTGCCGAGCTCGGCGCTGCCGCACACGCACTGGTCCATGAGCGGTTTCTCGGCGACCGCCACCTGCAGGCGTACGCCGACCTGTTCCGGACATTGCTCACATGAGCAGACCCGCGGGGCCGGGTGCTGTGGCTGGGCATGCTGTTCTACTCGGTGTACGCCTACCTGTTCTACGCGGTGGCCGCGGCGTTCAACCAGTTCTTCCTCCTCTACGTCGCCACGTTCGGACTCCCGTCGTATGCGCTGCTGTTCTCGGTGCCGCGTCTAGATCTCACCCCGCTCGGCAACGCGATGGGCGGAAGGGCTGCTCGTGTCGTTGCCATCACCTACACCGGCGTGGTGGCCGCCGGCCTCGGCCGTGCCCACGAGCTTCACGGTCCCGCCGATTCAGCAGCACGAACAGCCGCGGCGAAGCCCGGCAGGCGGGTGTCCCGGCGGCCGAAGACCAGCACCGAGCAGACGGCCGGTAGACCCTGAGAACCTCTTCCACCGCACCCGCCCCCGCGCGCCGGACCAAGGCATGGGCGAGCGCCAGCTCGGGGGCCTGCGGATGCGGAAGTTCACTGGCGCGGTGGTCAAGACACCCGATCTTGGCAATCCGAGGCTGCGCCCGGCTCCGAATACCCACCATGGCTCTCTCCCTTCGCCACACCCTGGACGAGGTCCAGCAGGCACCGTTCGTGGTTGACGTGTTGCGCAGCGGGGACCGCCTTGCGGCCGCCGCCGCCGGCGAGAGCGGACCGGAACCGGTGCGGCTGCTCGCCGCGGTGATCCACGAGGACGACGAGCTGACCGCGGTGGCGGCCGTGCACGCCCTCGCCCGGGTGTTCGACGACGGGGCAGACGCCGTCTTGTCCGAGCTGCTGTCACATCCGCGGGCGTTCCTGCGCGAGCACGCGAGCTGGGCGCTCAAGGCCCGGCTGCCCCGCCTCGACGCGATCGGCAGACTGGTCGGGGTCGTCGTGAGCGGTGGGTTCTCCGGCGTCCTCGCCCAGCGCACGCTGGCGCGATGGGCCGCCTCCGCGCCGGGGCAGGTCGCGCTCGCCATCGAGGGTGCGCTCGCCGGAGCGGCCGGTTCGGCAGTCCGCAGCAGGCTGGTCGAGACCCTGGGCCTGGTTCCCGGTCCGATCGCCGGCCGCGCGCTGCTCCAGCTCGCCGTCGACCCCGACGAGCACCCGGCGGTACGGCTGACCGCCGTCGCCGCCCTCGGCGACCGCCCGGCCGACGCCGCCGCGGTGGCGGTGGTCGGTCACCTCAGCACGGCCGACGGCGACCTGGGAACCGTCGCCCGGCTGGCCGCGATCGACCTCGGTATCGATGCCGACGAGCGTGGCGGGTCCGAGCCCGGACTGACCGTCGCCCAGCTCTTCCTGCACGCCGACATCGACCGTGACCTCAGCCGGGCGGGCGCAGGGGACAACGGCGGCGTCGCCACGCTGCTGGTCCGGCTGGGTGACGCACTGGCGACCGGGCCCGGTGTCGGCCGGGTGCTGACCGTCTCCCGCGGCACCGCCCGCGCCGCCCTGGACGCGCTTACCCCGGCCGAGGGGCACCTGCTGACCCCGGTGCCCCTGCTCACCGAGGCCGCCTCCGCCGCGCAGGCCTGGCCGTCGCGGGTCGCGGCGGAACGCGGGATCCGCCGCGTGCTGCGGACGCACCGTGCCGACGTGCTGCACCTGCGGATGGCCGAGGTGGGCAGTCTGGCCGCCGCGGAGGTGGCTCGCGAGCTGGGCATCCCAGTGGTGTTCACCCTCGCGCCCGACCCGCACGCCGTCATCCACGCCCTGGACATGACCGGCGGCCTGCACCGGGGCAACTTCGGCACCGAGGACGAACGGGAGCACTACTGGTTCCGTGCCCGCCTGGTGCAGCGACTGGCCGAGGACTCGGCACACATCGTCCTCTTCCCCCGCCCCGAGCTGCAGCACGACATGCAAGAGCTGCTCGGCCTCGACGTGGCCGGGCAGCAGGGCCGGTTCACCGTGGTGCCGGAGGGCATAGACCTGAGGGTCAGTGCCGCGGCCGCCGCCGAGCTGGAGCAGTCCGGGACGCCCGGCCCAGCGCTGGCCGAGCTCGACACGCTCGTCGCCGCGCTGCCCGAGCACCGCAGGCGGCTGCCGCTGGTGATCAGCGTGGGGCGCCTGCACCGGGTCAAGGGAATGGCGACCCTGGTCGAGGCCTGGGCCGGCGATGCCGAGCTGGCCGAGCGGTGCAACCTGCTGATCGTCGGCGGCGACCTGGCCGATCCCTCCCCGGACGAGCGCGAGCAGCTCGCCCTGATCGACGAGGTGCTGACGCGGTTCCCCGCGGCCGCTGCCGGCCTGCTCATGCCCGGACACCGCCCCAACGACGTGGTAGCGGTCTGGCTGGCGGCCGCGCGAGCGGGCACAGCAGGCGGCATCGGCCCGGCCGGGGTGTACGTGTGCAGCAGCCTCAAGGAGGAGTTCGGCCTGGCGCTGCTGGAGGCCCTGGCCTCCGGGCTGGTCGTGGTGGGCCCGGCAGCCGGCGGCCCGGCTACCTACATCGATGACGGGGTGACCGGCGTACTCGTCGACACCCGCCGGCCGGAAGAGGTGGCCCGTGCGATGCGGGCCGCGTTCGGCCTCGCCACCGCGCCGGGTCAGGCCGAGCGGATGGACCGGGCCTTGGCGCGGATCAGCGCCGACTTCACCGTGCAGGCCATGGCCGACCGGTTGAGCGCGATCTACGCCGGTGCCGCTCGTACGGCGCGTCGCTCGTGACACGGTCGCTCGCATGACCCTGTTGGTGATCAGTCCGGACTACGCGTCGCACCTGCTGCCGTTGGCGACTCTCGCGACCGCCTGGCAGGACGCCGGCGAGTCGGTGGTGGTGGCAACCGGCCCGGCGACAGCAGGCATCGTCGCCGGGTTCGGCTTCGACCGTGCCGATCTGGTGTTGGGCCGGGGTTCGAATCCCGGTGTGATCCGGGCCGAACAGCAGCCACCCGGCGAGGACGCCGCGCTGCGTGGCTTCTTCGCCGCCACCCGGCAGGGCATGGTGGAGACGTTGCGCTACCAGGCCGATGCACGGCGCACCGATCTGCTGTGGGAGCCGGTGGACCGGGCCCGAGCCGTCCTGGACGTCGTCGACCGGGTGAAGCCCGACCAGGTGATCGTCGACCATCTGGCGTTCAGCGCCCGCCTCGCGCTGACCGTGGCGGGCGTCCCGTATGCCGATGTCGTGCTAGGCCACCCGTCCGCGCTGCCGGTCGGCGACGAGGTGTACGGCTACCCGCCCGCCTGGCCGTCCGCCTTCACCGCGCCGACGTCCGACCTCGCCGCCCTGCACCGGCTGTGCCGCGAGGTCCGGGACGCCTTCACTGCGGAGTGGAACGCCGCCCTACGCGTGCTGGCACCCGGTGCCCCGCCGTCGGCGGACGCGTTCGCCGAGCACGGTGACCTGCTGATGCTGAACTACCCGGCGGCTCTGCACGACCCGGCACGCACGGCGTTGTTGCCACCGCACGCGTTCCTCGGCTCGGCCGTGCGGGACGAGCCGGCGGCCGACGACGTCCGGGACTGGCTCGCGGCCGACGACCGGCCCGTGGTCTACGTCAGCTTCGGCAGCTTCTTGTCGGCGCGCGGGGACGTGCTGGCGACGGTGCTGGAGGCGCTGCGCCCGCTCGGCCTCCGGGTCGCAGTGGCGACCGGTTCCGCCACCGGCCTGCCGGACGTTCCGTCGGACTGGCTGATGCGCCCCTACCTGCCGCAGGTCGCCCTGCTGCACCGCACGGCGGTGCTGATCACCCACGGCGGCAACAACAGCGTGACGGAGGCGCTCACCGCCGGGGTGCCGATGGTGGTGTTGCCGTTCTCCACCGACCAGTTCGCGGGGGCGGCGGCGATCGAGGCCGCCGGGTTGGGTGCAGCGCTCGACCCGAACGTGGTCACCGCCGCGGACCTGGGTACCGCCGTGCGCGCCGTACTCGACGGCCCTGCCCCGCGTCTGGCCCGCGCAATCGGCGACGGGCTACGCCTGGCACCGGGCCGCGACGTGGCCCGCGCCGCCCTGGGGGCCGCTGTCGGTTCGGTTGACTCAGTGATCAGGCCGCGAGTGTCACGGTCTGGGTGTTGATCATCTCGGGCTCGACTGGTGTCAGTTTGCCGAGGGGTCGAGGTCGTCGCGGCGGTGATAGGTAGGTTCGATCCAGGTCACGATCGCGATGCGGAGTTCGTCGCGGGTGCCCCACCGACGTTCGTCGAGGACGTTGAGAATCCCCCCGGCGTGTCCGGGACTCCAGTCCTTGCGAAGGACGGAGTCATGTCAGGGAGTACGTCGAAGAGGTACCCGGTCGCGGGCGCGCCGTGGCTGCGTCAACTTCTCGATGACGCCTGAGCGATCCCAGCTTTTGCCGAGATCCGTTGGCGTTCAATGGCTCGGTGGACGGTCGAGCGGCCCACGCCGAAAGTTCGGCGACTTCGTCGGTGCTGTACTCGCCGCTGTGCACCGGCGAGACCAAGTGGGCTTCTTGCTTCCGGTTGAGCTTGGGCTGCTTGCCGCGCAGTCGACCCTTGGCCTTAGCGACCTTCATGCCCTCGACTGTGCGAAGCCTGACGAGGTCGGACTCGAACTCTGCGACCATGGCAAGGACGTTGAATCGACGTAGATCCGCTCGGGCTCGACACCCATTGCGAGCAATGCGTCGCGTTGAGCAGTCAGGTCTTGTTGATCGGTCGAACACCGGGCGTACCCGACAAGCAGCGCGCTCATGGCGCACCTCCTGAGAGATGGGTCCGGCCAGACCGCGGGACGCAATCGACTCGGACGTCGGGCACACCCCGACCCCAACAGCAGGCTCCCCGCTCCCCACTACCGCAACGCCCGCGGCCGTCCGACTGCCGACTGCTCCAACGCCTCCACCAGCGGGGCCGGGTCCGCCAGCAGTACGCCGACCGCGCCGACGACGTCGTCCGGGACCACCTCGGCGAACGTCGACCAGCCCTCGAGCGCCGCTGTGACGAGCCGATGACCCGTGGGCGCCAGGGGCTCCATCACCGCCGGGGCGAAGGTCACGACCAGCGGCGTCAACGGCGCGAGCCCCGCCGGGGGGTGACCGGCGAAGTGCGCGTGCAGTTCGGCCAGCCGTCGCACGAGGTCTCGCGTGCGCGCCGGCGTGAGCGTGTCGTGCCAACCGAGCACGCGGTCACCGAGGTCGCGCATCACGATCACGGTGGTCTCGCCCTCGACCCAGCCGCCGAGGACCGTGTGCGCGACGGAGGTGGGCAGGCGGTCGAGGATCCCTCGATCGAACAGGTCGAGCTCGCGGGCGCGGTCGTCGCCGAGGATCCGCATCATCAGGTCGGTCCGCTGAGACTGTCGCTTCAGCACCAGGCTGCTGCCATCGACCATCCGGAGACGCTCGAGGGCGGCGCCGGAATAGCCGTCGTCCCCGATGGGCTCCACCGACGCGACACTGTCCATCAGGCTGGGACCCACGGGTGACCACAGCTTCCGGCCCTGCCCAGCCCTCGACGGCACCGCCCTACCCGCCGTCTTCCGCCCGTGCGGGGGACCTGCCGAAGGCCGCGAGCAGCTGCGACTGCGCGTCGTCCCCTGCTGCCAGGGACGCCGGCCCCACCACTCCGGCGGCGCGGTACATCTCCTCACGGTCGGCGTACCAAGCCGCCACCTCCCCCACGAGCTCGGGATCGAGCGCGGTGTCCTGCTGCGTCGCCGCGGCCAGGTCCCAGGAGTGGATGAGGTGGTCCGCGCTGAGCTGGCGGACGTACTCCTCGATCGGCGTCTCCCCGAAGGACAGGTGGACGACACCGCCCAACGGCAGCTGCGCGTCCACCGCCGAGACCGCCGTCGCAGCCGCGTCCAGGCCGACGGTCACCGGATCCTCTCCGAGGACGTCCCCGTCGAAGCGGTGCCCGACCTCCTCCATCGTGCTCCGCTCCACCAGCGGGACGGTCCACAGCTCCTCCCCGGTCACGTGGTTGACCAGGGCGCGGACATCCCACTCCGAGCACGGAGTCGGTCGCGACCAGTCGTCTACGGCGACGGCTTCGAGCCGGGACCGCCAGCTCTCCACGGTGCGCCGGTGCAGCTCTGCGATGTCCATGGTCATCCCCTGTCCAGGCCCCGGGGTCAGGGTCTCTCTCAGGGTGCTCCCAAGCCGCCCACCCTGTCGAGGGGACGAATCCCGACCGACCTGAGGCACGGGTGGTCAAGGTGGCGCGGTGGGGTTCGCCTTGTCCGTGTCCTGTGTGCCTGTCTCCGGAGGGACGGGCAGGTCTGGGGGCGGGTCGGGGCCCGGCCCGCCTGCGGCAGGTGCGGAGCCAGCGGCGCGCGGCGGCGCGCCGTCTCGGCGCCGGAGGGAGCGAACAGTGACGATGAGTCCCAAGATGGCGCCCAGCCCTCCGGCGGCGCCCACGAGCCATCGCCAGGAGGCCGAGACGCGGTCACCGACGGTGGCCTCGGTGATGAAGGTGACCGGGTAGTCCTCGGTGCGTAGGTCCTCGAAGGTGGAGTCCCCGTTGCTGCGGGTCACCCGGATGACCGGCTTGAGCTGGAGGACCGCCTCCGCGGTTCGGGTGGACCGACTGGTGACGACCCACGACCAGGTGGTCGGGTCGGGCGGGATGTACTGGTCCTTGGCCCAGTCCGTGGGAGAGATGTCGAGCGCGTCGCTCGAGGCCACGAGTCGTGCTTCGATCTGGCAGGCCACCAGCAGGTCTGCCTGGGCAGGACCGACGCTCTCGGTGTCAACGGAGTCCTGCAGCGCCACGGTGACCCGGAAGGTCTTGGGAGTCCGGAGCTCCAACTCGACTTCGGCCTCGAAGAACAGGGCCGCCTTGTCGAGCTGCTTGGTCTGCTCCACGCACCGGGAGCGGTACTGCTTCAACGTGTCGGTGCCATAGGGAGCCGCCACTGGTGGACCTCCCACACCGGACGTCGGTTCACTGGTCCCGGACGGCACCACCGTCCGCGGTGGCGAACCTGGATCTCCCGGGGTAGGTGCCGGCGCCCTGGTCCCGGACGGCGCTGCCGTCGGTGGTGGAGCACTCGCCTCGTCTGCTGAGCCGCAAGCGCTCACTCCCAGGAGTACGCCGGCGAGGGCGACCCCCAACGTCGCGCGTCGGCAGGTCGGACCTATGGAATGTGGAGCAGACATGGTTGCGGGCACACCCCCGTGCGACACACCTGGCACTCTCGAGCTCTACCTGCCTGCAGGATACTCCCGGCAGCGCTGGCACCGCGGCCGCTCATGGCTGACGTGAGGACGGACGGCTCGCCGGTCGCACGACCGGTCGCAGACGGCCTGGGGTCGCCAGGTCGTCGTGGGGGTGGACGGCGACGGCGTGCGTTGTGAAGACTTCGCCGATGGCCCAGACCGATGCTCCCGCCGGGGCAGTCACCGGATCCTCAGGTCATCACGTCTCGCACGAACATCGTCTCTCCCCGGTGTCGCCGGAGAGGGTGTTGCGGCCACCTCCAGCCTCGCCGTCCGCGACGGATGCGTCCGTCAGCGGCGGATCACGACCTTGAGTGCCTTGGTCTCGGCCGCTCGCCCGAAGGTGTCGTAGGCCTCGAGCATCTCCTGGAGCTTGAAGTGATGGGTGGCGAACTTCTCGGCTGCGAGTTTGTGCTGGGCCACGAGCTTGAGAAGCATCGGTGTGGTCGAGGTGCTGACCAGCCCCATGGTGATCGCGATGTCCATGATCCACAGATCCTGCATGGCCAGGTCGACCGAAGTGCCATGCACTCCGACATTGGCGACGGTCCCACCGGGACGCACGATCTTTGTGCAGGCCAAGAAGGTGTCCGGGATGCCGACAGCCTCGATGGCCACGTCGACCCCGAGCCCGTCGGTCATCGCCCGCACCTGCTCTGCCCAGTCGGCGTCGCCGCTGTTGATGGTGTCGGTGGCGCCGAACGCCTTCGCCTGCTCGAGCCGGTTGTCATCGAGGTCCAGGGCGATCACCCGGGCGGGGCCGTACAGCCCGGCGGTCATGATCGCGGCCAGGCCGACCGGTCCGACGCCGACCACGGCGACCACGTCTCCAGGCTTCACCTTGCCGTAGCGGACGCCGATCTCGAAGCCGGTGGGAAGGATGTCGGAGAGCATGACCGCCGCCTCGTCGCTGACCCCCTCGGGCAGTTTGTAGACGGAGTTGTCGGCGAACGGGACGCGCACGTACTCCGCCTGGGTGCCGTCGATGAGGTGGCCGAAGATCCAGCCGATGCCGCTGGCACCCTCGTCGGCCAGGCAGTGTGCGTAGAGGCCCTGGTGGCAGTAGGAGCAGGAGCCGCAGGCGCTGACGCAGGAGATGATCACCCGGTCACCGATGGTGACGCTCGAGACGGCCGAACCGATCTCGATGATCGTGCCGACACCCTCGTGGCCGAGGATCCGGCCGTCGGTGACCGCCGGGACGTCCCCCTTGAGGATGTGCAGGTCGGTGCCGCAGATCGTGGTGGTATCGATCTGGACGATGACGTCGGTCGGGTCGATGATGACCGGGTCCGGGACTTCCTCCCAAGCCTTCTGGCCGGGACCGTGGTAGACGAGCGCTTTCATTGGTGTTCCCTCCCTCGAGACATCCCGGGTTCCCGGGAGCCTGCCATCACTCTTGATCGCGGTGGGGACGGCGGGAAGGGCAGGAGGTCCTTGAGCCGTGGGCCTTTCGGTGAGGCGCGGGTCAACCTGGGCACGTCGGGCAGTCGCGGCCCGGACCAGCTTGCTGGTCGAGAGCATCGACGCCGAGACCAGGACTCGTCTCCTACGACGAGGGCGAGGAGCCCGTCGACCTGCCGGTCACAAGCACACGCTGCAGTTGACGACGCACCCGAACGTCTTCGCGTCGGGGACGCCTCCGACACTCCTACCTTCAAGGCCGGTTCGGTGGCGCACTTCTCAGTCGAGATCTTCGTGGACAGCTTCCAGCAGTTGATCGCGGGCGAGCCGATATCCGGTTCATTCGACGGGCACGCCAACTGCTTCGTGAGTCGGCGACGGCAAAGGGCTGCTCATCGACATCGACTACGACACCCGGCCGCTGCCCGGCAGGTACCCGCTACCCCTGGTCGGGCTACCTACGGCCGCGGGGTGCACGCCGACGAGGAAGGTCCCTCCCCGAGCCCGACGAGTGGCACGAACAGCTGGCCAAGGCACTGGCCGCCGCTCAGATCGGCATCGACCTGAGCGACGTGCACTGTCGGCGATCCGCGTCCTTCGAGAGGACTTCGCGGTCAGGGGCGAGACCGACCCCCGACCAACGAGGAACTGGCCGTCCAACGAGGAACTGGCCGTCGCGCGACAGGTCACGGTCGTGCTCGGCTCCTGACCCGGCTCAGAAGTCCGCGCTGGTCGACGCGACGGCTGTGACCGAGGGCGAGTTCCCTCGCACCGGTGTCTCCCCGCTGGTCGACCACTGCCAGTCACGGACCTCGGGCAGGTCCTCGCCGTGGTCCCGGGTCCACTGCCGTGCCCGGCGGCGGGTGTCGACCATCTCCTGACGCAGCGACGCGGCACGCGAGCCCAGGCTCGGGGTGCGGTCGATGACGTCCATGACCAGGTGGTAGCGGTCCATGTCGTTCATCATCACCATGTCGAACGGCGTGGTGGTGGTGCCCTCCTCCTTGTAGCCGCGCACGTGCAGGTGCTGGTTGTTGGCGCGACGGTAGGTCAACCGGTGGATCAGCCACGGGTAGCCGTGGTAGGCGAAGACGACCGGTACGTCGGTGCCGAACAGGTTGTCGTACTCACGCTGCGCCATCCCGTGCGGGTGCTCGCTCTCGTCCTGCAGTCGCATCAGGTCGACCACGTTGACCACCCTGACCCGCAGGTCAGGCAGGTGCTGGCGCAGGATCGAGACCGCCGCCAGGGTCTCGAGGGTGGGGACGTCGCCGGCGCACCCCAGCACCACGTCCGGTCGCCCCTCGTCGTTCGACGCGAACTCCCAGATGCCGGCACCGCGGGCGCAGTGCAGGTCGGCCTCGTCGCCGGTGAGCCAGTCGAACGACGGTTGTTTGCCGGCGACCACGACGTTGACGTAGTGCCGGCTCTCCAGGCAGTGCTGCATCGTCGACAGCAGGGTGTTTGTGTCCGGCGGGAGATAGACGCGGACCACCTCGGCCCGCTTGTTCACCACGTGGTCGATGAACCCGGGGTCCTGGTGGGAGAACCCGTTGTGGTCCTGGCGCCACACATGTGAGCTGAGCAGGTAGTTCAGGCTCGGCACCTGCGCCCGCCACGGGATGTCGAGCGTCGTCTTGAGCCACTTGGCGTGCTGGTTGAACATCGAGTCGACGAGGTGGATGAACGCCTCGTAGCAGGTGAACAGGCCGTGCCGACCGGTGAGCGTGTACCCCTCGATCCAGCCCTGGCAGGTGTGCTCGGAGAGGATCTCCACGACCCGCCCCGAGCGCGCGAGGTGCTCGTCGGTGTCGATGATGTCACCGGCGAAGACCTTGTCCGTGACCTCGTAGACCGGGCTGAGCCGGTTCGAAGCGGTCTCGTCAGGGCCGAAGATCCGGAAGTTGTCCATGTTGTCGCGCACCACGTCGATGAGGTACTCCCCCAGGACCCGGGTCGGCTCGTGGATGGAGCCTCCCGGCTCGCTCACCTCGACGGCGCGCTCGCGGAAGTCGGGCAGCCGCAGCGGCTTGGTGAGGAGTCCGCCGTTGGTGTGGGGGTTGGCGCTCATCCGGCGGGTGCCCCGGGGAGCCAGCGCCTGCAGCTCGGGGATCAGCACCCCCTCGGCGTCGAACAGCTCCTCGGCACGGTAGGAGCGCATCCACTCCTCCAGCTGGGCCCGGTGCTCGGCGTTCTCCCGGGTCGCAGAGAGCGGCACCTGGTGCGCCCGCCAGGTGCCCTCGACCGGCAGCCCGTCGACGACCTTGGGCCCGGTCCAGCCCTTCGGAGTCACCATCAGGATCATCGGCCAGGGACGGCGCTCGACGTCGCCGTCCTCGCGGGCCGCGCGCCAGATCTCGGTGATCGTGTCGTGAGCGGAGTCCATCGCCGCCGCCATCTGCTGGTGTACGCGCGCTGGGTCGTCCCCCTCGACCGTGATCACCTCGTGTCCGTAGCCGCGCAGCAGGCTCTCCAGCTCGTCACGGTGGATGCGGGCCGGGATCGTCGGGTTCGCGATCTTGTAGCCGTTCAGGTGCAGAATCGGCAGCACGGCGCCGTCCGTGATCGGGTTGACGAACTTGTTGCCGTGCCAGGAGGCGGCGAGCGGACCGGTCTCGAACTCCCCGTCGCCGATCACGGCCGCGACCACGAGGTCGGGGTTGTCCATGGCTGCGCCGTACGCGTGGGAGAGGACGTAGCCGAGCTCGCCGCCCTCGTGGATCGACCCCGGAGTCTCGGGCGCGACGTGGCTCGGGATACCGCCCGGGAAGGAGAACTGCCGGAACAACGACTTCATCCCGCCGCCGTCGAAGCTGATCCTGGGATACAGCTCGCTGTAGGTGCCCTCGAGCCACGCGTTGGCCACCGCCGCGGGACCGCCGTGGCCGGGGCCGGCGAGGAAGATCGCGTTGACGTCGCGCTGCCGGATCAAACGGTTCAGGTGGGTGTACACCAGGTTCAGGCCGGGGGTCGTACCCCAGTGCCCCAGCAGCCGGGGCTTGATGTCTTCCGCCTCGAGCCGGCGTTCAAGCAACGGATTGTCGAGCAGGTAGATCTGACCGACCGCCACGTAGTTGGCTGCGCGCCACCAGGCGTCGATCAACTCCAGTTCGGTGTCGTCGAGGATCGTGTCGGCCATCGTGATCAACCTTTCTCTGGGTCTGGTCTCGCTCCAATGTGTCAGAGCGGCTGCCAGGGTTGACGGGACCTTCGACTCTGCCCCATCCGATGTGCGGGGTGAACGCTGGTCCCATGTCGCCGGTCAGCAGCCAGAGGTTCGTCATCACGAACGTAGTGGCGAACCGGGTCCTCATCCCGTCACCGAGGAGCAGGGCCGGTCGGCGACTCGGTCGTCGGCTCGCCGCGGTCGAGTACGTGGGACGCCGTTGCGACCGACGCCACCACCTCGTCACGCAGTACCGCACCGACAGCCGGGCAGTACGCATCGGCGTCGACATCGCGGAGCACAAGACCTGGTGGCGCAACTCCCAAGCGCCGCACCCTGTCCGGCTACGGCTTGCGGGCGAGGACCACCATGCGATGGCACACGTGGAGCGCGTTGGTGACCGGGTGTGCGTCGTCACGGACCTCGAGCCGCAAGCGCTCGGTGCCGGGGCCAGCATCGGCACCGAATCTCGTTCGTCGGTTGTCGCAGCGAACCCGACGGGTGGACGCTGAGGGTCGTGCATGAGATTCAGATCGCCCCAGCGCAAGGGGGTCGCCTCAACGCCCTGCTGTCTCAGGAGCGCAACGACCAGTTCGACGTCGTGGCCGCTGGTGCCCGGGAACTCCTCGAGGGACGTGTCGTCTGGAATGTGAACGCGACCGCGCACGGCGGCGGTGTGGCCGAGATGCTGCAGACGCTGCTGGCCTCGGTGCGAGGAGTTGGCGTCGACACCCGGTGGCTTGTGCTGTCAGGTTCCCCCGAGTTCTTCGCCATCACCAAGCGCATACACAACGTGCTGCACGGAGAGCCGGGCGACGGTGGACCCTTGGGAGCCGCGGAGCACGCCGCGGTCGCGGAGGCCCTGAGGTCCGACCTCGTAGACATGGCATCCCTGGTCGGCCCCCGTGATGTCGTCGTTCTCCACGACCCACAGACTGCCGGCATGGTCACGCGGCTCCGCGAGACAGGAGCGAAGGTGGTCTGGAGATGCCACATCGGTCGCGACACACCCAATGCGCTGACCGACGCGGGCTGGGCATTCCTGCGGCCGCTGATCGTCGACGCGGACGCGTTCGTCTTCTCGCGCCGCGCCTATGCCCCTGACTGGATCAGACCAGAGAAGCTGCACATCATCACTCCGTCGATCGACCCCTTCAGCGCCAAGAACGCCGCTCTCACCGACGCCGAGGTGGAAGCCACGCTCGGCTACGCCGGACTGCTCGAAGGAACCAGTGACCCCCGTGCTGTGAGGTTCGCTCGGCGGGACGGCACCCTCGGAACCGCGCGACAGCACAAGGGTCTCGACATCAACGGGGCACCGATCCCTCGCGACGCCAGGCTGGTGATCCAGATCAGCCGGTGGGACCGCCTCAAGGACATGACTGGCGTCTTGAAGGCATTCGTCGACAACTTGGCCAGGATGCCCGCCGACGTGCACCTCCTGCTGGTCGGACCAGACGTGTCAGGAGTCTCGGACGACCCCGAGGGAGCAGGCGCCCTGTCGCAGTGTCGGAGCCGATGGGCAGGCTTGACTCGCTCCCAACAGAGCCGAGTGCACCTGATCTGCTTGCCGATGGACGACGTGGACGAGAATGCGCACCTCGTCAACGCACTGCAGCGTCATGCCTCCGTGGTCGTCCAGAAGAGCCTTGTCGAAGGGTTCGGGCTGACCGTCACCGAGGCCATGTGGAAAGCCCGACCAGTGGTGGCGTCGGCCATCGGCGGGATCAAGGACCAGATCGTCGACGGGAAGAACGGACTACTGCTGGGGGACCCCCGTGACCTCGACGCCCTGGCGCGCGCCTTGGCGCGTCTCCTCGACGCGCCCGACCTGGCTGCCGAGCTCGGCGCTGCCGCACACGCACTGGTCCATGAGCGGTTTCTCGGCGACCGCCACCTGCAGGCGTACGCCGACCTGTTCCGGACATTGCTCACATGAGCAGACCCGCGGGGCCGGGTGCTGTGGCTGGGCATGCTGTTCTACTCGGTGTACGCCTACCTGTTCTACGCGGTGGCCGCGGCGTTCAACCAGTTCTTCCTCCTCTACGTCGCCACGTTCGGACTCCCGTCGTATGCGCTGCTGTTCTCGGTGCCGCGTCTAGATCTCACCCCGCTCGGCAACGCGATGGGCGGAAGGGCTGCTCGTGTCGTTGCCATCACCTACACCGGCGTGGTGGCCGCCGGCCTCGGCCGTGCCCACGAGCTTCACGGTCCCGCCGATTCAGCAGCACGAACAGCCGCGGCGAAGCCCGGCAGGCGGGTGTCCCGGCGGCCGAAGACCAGCACCGAGCAGACGGCCGGTAGACCC
Organism: uncultured Actinomycetota bacterium; assembly: GCA_963807335.1. Classification (GTDB taxonomy): domain Bacteria; phylum Actinomycetota; class Actinomycetes; order Propionibacteriales; family Nocardioidaceae; genus Nocardioides. The sequence continues at coordinate 20,201 of CAWEBT010000005.1, read as the reverse complement.
TGAGAACCTCTTCCACCGCACCCGCCCCCGCGCGCCGGACCAAGGCATGGGCGAGCGCCAGCTCGGGGGCCTGCGGATGCGGAAGTTCACTGGCGCGGTGGTCAAGACACCCGATCTTGGCAATCCGAGGCTGCGCCCGGCTCCGAATACCCACCATGGCTCTCTCCCTTCGCCACACCCTGGACGAGGTCCAGCAGGCACCGTTCGTGGTTGACGTGTTGCGCAGCGGGGACCGCCTTGCGGCCGCCGCCGCCGGCGAGAGCGGACCGGAACCGGTGCGGCTGCTCGCCGCGGTGATCCACGAGGACGACGAGCTGACCGCGGTGGCGGCCGTGCACGCCCTCGCCCGGGTGTTCGACGACGGGGCCGACGCCGTCTTGTCCGAGCTGCTGTCACATCCGCGGGCGTTCCTGCGCGAGCACGCGAGCTGGGCGCTCAAGGCCCGGCTGCCCCGCCTCGACGCGATCGGCAGACTGGTCGGGGTCGTCGTGAGCGGTGGGTTCTCCGGCGTCCTCGCCCAGCGCACGCTGGCGCGATGGGCCGCCTCCGCGCCGGGGCAGGTCGCGCTCGCCATCGAGGGTGCGCTCGCCGGAGCGGCCGGTCCGGCAGTCCGCAGCAGGCTGGTCGAGACCCTGGGCCTGGTTCCCGGTCCGATCGCCGGCCGCGCGCTGCTCCAGCTCGCCGTCGACCCCGACGAGCACCCGGCGGTACGGCTGACCGCCGTCGCCGCCCTCGGCGACCGCCCGGCCGACGCCGCCGCGGTGGCGGTGGTCGGTCACCTCAGCACGGCCGACGGCGACCTGGGAACCGTCGCCCGGCTGGCCGCGATCGACCTCGGTATCGATGCCGACGAGCGTGGCGGGTCCGAGCCCGGACTGACCGTCGCCCAGCTCTTCCTGCACGCCGACATCGACCGTGACCTCAGCCGGGCGGGCGCAGGGGACAACGGCGGCGTCGCCACGCTGCTGGTCCGGCTGGGTGACGCACTGGCGACCGGGCCCGGTGTCGGCCGGGTGCTGACCGTCTCCCGCGGCACCGCCCGCGCCGCCCTGGACGCGCTGACCCCGGCCGAGGGGCACCTGCTGACCCCGGTGCCCCTGCTCACCGAGGCCGCCTCCGCCGCGCAGGCCTGGCCGTCGCGGGTCGCGGCGGAACGCGGGATCCGCCGCGTGCTGCGGACGCACCGTGCCGACGTGCTGCACCTGCGGATGGCCGAGGTGGGCAGTCTGGCCGCCGCGGAGGTGGCTCGCGAGCTGGGCATCCCAGTGGTGTTCACCCTCGCGCCCGACCCGCACGCCGTCATCCACGCCCTGGACATGACCGGCGGCCTGCACCGGGGCAACTTCGGCACCGAGGACGAACGGGAGCACTACTGGTTCCGTGCCCGCCTGGTGCAGCGACTGGCCGAGGACTCGGCACACATCGTCCTCTTCCCCCGCCCCGAGCTGCAGCACGACATGCAAGAGCTGCTCGGCCTCGACGTGGCCGGGCAGCAGGGCCGGTTCACCGTGGTGCCGGAGGGCATCGACCTGAGGGTCAGTGCCGCGGCCGCCGCCGAGCTGGAGCAGTCCGGGACGCCCGGCCCAGCGCTGGCCGAGCTCGACACGCTCGTCGCCGCGCTGCCCGAGCACCGCAGGCGGCTGCCGCTGGTGATCAGCGTGGGGCGCCTGCACCGGGTCAAGGGAATGGCGACCCTGGTCGAGGCCTGGGCCGGCGATGCCGAGCTGGCCGAGCGGTGCAACCTGCTGATCGTCGGCGGCGACCTGGCCGATCCCTCCCCGGACGAGCGCGAGCAGCTCGCCCTGATCGACGAGGTGCTGACGCGGTTCCCCGCGGCCGCTGCCGGCCTGCTCATGCCCGGACACCGCCCCAACGACGTGGTGGCGGTCTGGCTGGCGGCCGCGCGAGCGGGCACAGCAGGCGGCATCGGCCCGGCCGGGGTGTACGTGTGCAGCAGCCTCAAGGAGGAGTTCGGCCTGGCGCTGCTGGAGGCCCTGGCCTCCGGGCTGGTCGTGGTGGGCCCGGCAGCCGGCGGCCCGGCTACCTACATCGATGACGGGGTGACCGGCGTACTCGTCGACACCCGCCGGCCGGAAGAGGTGGCCCGTGCGATGCGGGCCGCGTTCGGCCTCGCCACCGCGCCGGGTCAGGCCGAGCGGATGGACCGGGCCTTGGCGCGGATCAGCGCCGACTTCACCGTGCAGGCCATGGCCGACCGGTTGAGCGCGATCTACGCCGGTGCCGCTCGTACGGCGCGTCGCTCGTGACACGGTCGCTCGCATGACCCTGTTGGTGATCAGTCCGGACTACGCGTCGCACCTGCTGCCGTTGGCGACTCTCGCGACCGCCTGGCAGGACGCCGGCGAGTCGGTGGTGGTGGCAACCGGCCCGGCGACAGCAGGCATCGTCGCCGGGTTCGGCTTCGACCGTGCCGATCTGGTGTTGGGCCGGGGTTCGAATCCCGGTGTGATCCGGGCCGAGCAGCAGCCACCCGGCGAGGACGCCGCGCTGCGTGGCTTCTTCGCCGCCACCCGGCAGGGCATGGTGGAGACGTTGCGCTACCAGGCCGATGCACGGCGTACCGATCTGCTGTGGGAGCCGGTGGACCGGGCCCGAGCCGTCCTGGACGTCGTCGACCGGGTGAAGCCCGACCAGGTGATCGTCGACCATCTGGCGTTCAGCGCCCGCCTCGCGCTGACCGTGGCGGGCGTCCCGTATGCCGATGTCGTGCTCGGCCACCCGTCCGCGCTGCCGGTCGGCGACGAGGTGTACGGCTACCCGCCCGCCTGGCCGTCCGCCTTCACCGCGCCGACGTCCGACCTCGCCGCCCTGCACCGGCTGTGCCGCGAGGTCCGGGACGCCTTCACTGCGGAGTGGAACGCCGCCCTACGCGTGCTGGCACCCGGTGCCCCGCCGTCGGCGGACGCGTTCGCCGAGCACGGTGACCTGCTGATGCTGAACTACCCGGCGGCTCTGCACGACCCGGCACGCACGGCGTTGTTGCCACCGCACGCGTTCCTCGGCTCGGCCGTGCGGGACGAGCCGGCGGCCGACGACGTCCGGGACTGGCTCGCGGCCGACGACCGGCCCGTGGTCTACGTCAGCTTCGGCAGCTTCTTGTCGGCGCGCGGGGACGTGCTGGCGACGGTGCTGGAGGCGCTGCGCCCGCTCGGCCTCCGGGTCGCAGTGGCGACCGGTTCCGCCACCGGCCTGCCGGACGTTCCGTCGGACTGGCTGATGCGCCCCTACCTGCCGCAGGTCGCCCTGCTGCACCGCACGGCGGTGCTGATCACCCACGGCGGCAACAACAGCGTGACGGAGGCGCTCACCGCCGGGGTGCCGATGGTGGTGTTGCCGTTCTCCACCGACCAGTTCGCGGGGGCGGCGGCGATCGAGGCCGCCGGGTTGGGTGCAGCGCTCGACCCGAACGTGGTCACCGCCGCGGACCTGGGTACCGCCGTGCGCGCCGTACTCGACGGCCCTGCCCCGCGTCTGGCCCGCGCAATCGGCGACGGGCTACGCCTGGCACCGGGCCGCGACGTGGCCCGCGCCGCCCTGGGGGCCGCTGTCGGTTCGGTTGACTCAGTGATCAGGCCGCGAGTGTCACGGTCTGGGTGTTGATCATCTCGGGCTCGACTGGTGTCAGTTTGCCGAGGGGTCGAGGTCGTCGCGGCGGTGATAGGTAGGTTCGATCCAGGTCACGATCGCGATGCGGAGTTCGTCGCGGGTGCCCCACCGACGTTCGTCGAGGACGTTGAGAATCCCCCCGGCGTGTCCGGGACTCCAGTCCTTGCGAAGGACGGAGTCATGTCAGGGAGTACGTCGAAGAGGTACCCGGTCGCGGGCGCGCCGTGGCTGCGTCAACTTCTCGATGACGCCTGAGCGATCCCAGCTTTTGCCGAGATCCGTTGGCGTTCAATGGCTCGGTGGACGGTCGAGCGGCCCACGCCGAAAGTTCGGCGACTTCGTCGGTGCTGTACTCGCCGCTGTGCACCGGCGAGACCAAGTGGGCTTCTTGCTTCCGGTTGAGCTTGGGCTGCTTGCCGCGCAGTCGACCCTTGGCCTTAGCGACCTTCATGCCCTCGACTGTGCGAAGCCTGACGAGGTCGGACTCGAACTCTGCGACCATGGCAAGGACGTTGAATCGACGTAGATCCGCTCGGGCTCGACACCCATTGCGAGCAATGCGTCGCGTTGAGCAGTCAGGTCTTGTTGATCGGTCGAACACCGGGCGTACCCGACAAGCAGCGCGCTCATGGCGCACCTCCTGAGAGATGGGTCCGGCCAGACCGCGGGACGCAATCGACTCGGACGTCGGGCACACCCCGACCCCAACAGCAGGCTCCCCGCTCCCCACTACCGCAACGCCCGCGGCCGTCCGACTGCCGATCGGCAACCGGCGACGAGTGTCTGCCGCCCACAGGCACGCACCGTGCGGCCACCCCGGTTGCACCCATCGGTCGCGCATGGTTGTATCTACGTACAGTTACGATCTAGATACGGAGTGTTGACAGTGCGTGCAAGCGTGTGGCCGGTCGGGGACCAGGAGTGGGTTGCGAGGTACCGGACGTCGATGACGGACAGGAACGTGCCGGCGTTAGCGCTCGACGAGCGCGAGCGCGAGCTGGCGAGAACCGTCCAAGAGATGAAGGTGCCCGCGGCGGAGCTCTTCGGCGACGCCGAAGAGCTGGCCCGCGAGGACGCAGCCGAGCTCGCCACCGTGGAGGAGGCGGTGCTCACCTCTCTGGGCGGCGGCCTGCAACCGGCGCTCAAGGAGGTGGGCGGCATGCTGATGGGAGTCGGCATCGTGACCTCGTTGATCTTGATCGTTCGCAGCGGCTGGTCCGTCGACATCGACACCGCGCTCGTCCTGGTGGGCGTGAGCGTGCTGGTCGCGTTCGTGGGTTGGGCCATCGCCCGGGTGCTCTTCGCCTCCGGCCGGTCGGCCGCCGCTGTGGGGGCCGGCGTCGGGGCTGGTGCACTCGCCGTTGCTGGCATCGCCTCTGCGTCCAGCGTGGGAGCCGGCCACGTCGCGGCGAGTGACGTACCGCTGCCGCTCCTGGTCGTCAGCCTGCTGGTCCCGGGCATAGGGACTCTCGTCATCGCGGACCGGATGCCGCGGCAGGAGCTTCGCGAGAACTGGGACGACTCGCAGTGGCTGCGTCGTTTCAGAGGAGGCCTGCGTGCACGCCTGGTGCCGGCTGTCACGGCCCGTGGCCACGTCGCCGAGATCGAGCAGACCCTGGCGGCAGGAGGAATGTCGGTCTACTCGGAGTTCGGACATCCACTCACCCTTGCTCACGAAGTCGCCCGGGCCGACAAGTCTGCGCGCAGACGGCTCTGGGCGGTATCCATGGTCGCAGCGTTCGGTGCGCCGTTGTGCATCGCGGTGTTCGTCGCGGCCAACCAGAGCTGGGGGATGTTGACGATCCCGGTGGCGGTCGCCTTCTTCCTCATGGCTGCCGGCGCCTTCTTCGTCGGCTGGGGCCGCCGACCGTGGACGACACAGCGATGAGCATCGCGGCGTGGCAAAGAGCCTCGCTGCCGATGCTTGTGCTGAGCGTGCTCTCGGTCGCACCCCGGCACGGGTACGGCATCTCGCAGGCCCTCGTCTCGGCGGGATTGCAACCGATCAAGGGCGCCCAGCTTTACCCGGCTCTCGTGCGGCTCGAGGACGAAGGTGCGATCGTCGCGCAATGGGAACAGAGTGAGTCCGGTCCCGCGCGGAAGGTCTACGAGCTGACCGCCGCGGGGCACGCGCAGCGGGCAGCCCTGCTTGAGCAATGGCGGGCATTCGTGACAGCAGCGGAGGCGGTCGGGCGTGCGAAGTGACCCAACACCCTCCGAGGGCGTGACCGCGGCTGAGGTTCCACGCAGCGTTCCCCAACGAACCTTCCCGCGTCCGGTCACCGGCGTTGACCTGCTTCTGTCCGCCCTGGCTGTCGTGGTGGGACCGGCCGTTGTCGCCGTCCTCGCGATTGTGGTCGGCTTCGCTCTCGACCAGCCCTGGCTGTTCGGCAGCGTCATACCCTTGGCCGCCATCGCTGCCGGTGTCGGTCTCTATATGGCTCTGCTCGCTCGGGGATGGACTGGGCGGGATCTCGGCTTCGTGCGAGCATTCCGCCGCTCCTTGTGGCACCTGTTGTGGGAGGTGCCTCTGCTTTGGGTCACGGCCCTGCTTCTCACTGTTGCTACCGGGACGTTGGTCGGGATCGGTCCATCCGACAGCAACTCCACGACGTCGAACTCGGCTGATGCGCTGGAGTTGGGCGTCGTCGCATTGGTGGCAATGGCTGCGTGCGTGACGATTTTGATCCCGGCGCTGGAAGAGATCCTGTTCAGACGAGTTCTTCTCGGTTGGCTCGAGCAGCGCCTCGGCATCGCGGCAGCTCTCGGCGGGTCAGCATTGATCTTCGGTGTAGTCCACGTTGCACCCCCGGTGATCCTGCTTCAGTTCCTGATCGGGTTCGGTGCCGCGATCCTCGTGCGGGCCCACCGCACCTTGTGGGCATCCCTGGCCCTGCACGGCCTCAACAACGGGATCGTCATGGTCGGCGCACTCATAGTGGTGCTTTAGGCACGACACGTGTCGAGAAGGCTGCGCCCTTCGACAAGCAATCTTCGCAGCCCCTCCCGGCACGCGCGACCAGCAGCGGGGACCCGCATTTGTGACCGCATAGGGAACCCTCTGACGGCAACGGCGCTCATCATCAGCCGCGTGAGCATCCGGACGTCCCGATAGACCTGTCCGGAGGCGGTCGCCGGGACCGGGGCCTTCTGCGGTGCCGACAGCAGTCTGAGGGGCTGGAGGCAAAGCTCGCGGCGACGGCCGCGGATCCAGCGCGGGCATGGGTTTTGTGGGGCTTGGAGCGTGCCAGAAGCCTCCACGGTTCAAATCTCTTGTTGCCCTCACCATGAGAGCAGCACCACTTCGCCGCAGATGCCGCAGATGCCGCAGAGCAGCAACGCTCTCACATGGCACGCCGAGGAATTTGAACCAGCGACACGCGGTCGCAACGGATGAGTCGTCCGCACCACTCGTGGGTGCTAGCCGCGCCTGAAGTCTTAGCGCACGAACCAGGTCTCAGGTCAGTTTTTGGGGAGCAAAGCGCGACACAGGTCGAAATGATTCAAGAAAGCAAGTGGCCCCTGATCTGCGTTTCCGCAGGTCAGGGGCCACTTTCTTTGTAGCGGGGGCAGGATTTGAACCTGCGACCTCTGGACAAGATCGGAGGCCTGTCCCGGGCTACGCAAGACTTCGGGTCCCTCTGGGAAACCTCGGGTTGTCGAGGAGGTTCCTCATCGGACGGCTTCCACTGTATCGGAACGCCTCGGAACCATTGCCGATCATTTCTGATGCCTTTCCGATGACGGTTCGAATCCGCCGGCGCCTCTAAGTCGCACCCGCAGGAGTGTCACGCTCGCCCGGCACGCGTGGCGCGCCAGACGCTCAGCGCCTCGTCGTAGGTCGCCTTCGCCTTGGCATGCGCCGCACCGAACTCGACCTGCCAGGCGATGCGATCAACCTCAGCCCGTGTCTTGCGGACTTCCCAGGCGGTGTACGCAGGGTTCCGGATCTTGCGCGCTTGCGAGCCATAGCGCTTGATGCAGTCCGTGCCGACACGGGTCGAGTCCACGGTCGTGGTGGATGAAGGGGCCACCGCGTGATCCGATGGTCGCACTTTAGGCAGTGAGTGCCGCGGGTGTCAGGTCCTCCTTCTCGGTTGTGGTCTCGGCGGTGTTGATCAGGGCAATGCGGGAGCGGGCGAGGACGTCGAGTCCGAGGTAGCGGCGGCCTTCGGCCCAGTCGTCGTGTTGCTCGGCCAGGACGGCTCCGATGAGGCGGATCGCTGAGTTGCGGTCGGGGAAGATCCCGACGACGTCGGTCCTCCTGCGGATCTCGCGGTTGAGTCTCTCGTTGGGGTTGTTGGACCAGATCTGGCGCCAGATCTCCTTCGGGAACGCAGTGAACGCGAGGATGTCGGAGCGGGCTTCCTCGAGGTGCTCAGCGACCGCGGGGAGCTTCTCGGCCAGGGTGTCGATGACGCGGTCGAACTGGGCGTGCACGGCCTTGGCGTCGGGCTGGTCGTAGATCGAGTGCAGCATCGCCTTGACCCACCCCCACGACGACTTCGGTGTCGCGGACATCAGGTTCGCTGCGTAATGCGTCCTACAGCGTTGCCAGGCCGCGCCGTCCAGGGTCGCGGTCATCGCAGCGACCAGACCGGAGTGCGCGTCGGACGTGACGAGCTTGACCCCGGTCAGGCCGCGGGCGTTTAGGCCACGGAACAGCGTCAGCCAGCCGGCTTCGGACTCGGCGGAGCAGATGTCCACGCCGAGGATCTCGCGGTGCCCATCAGCGTTGACGCCGGTCGCGACCAGCACGTGGGTGTTGACCACCCGCCCGCCCTCGCGGACCTTCATCGTCAACGCGTCCGCGGCCAGGAACGTGTACGGGCCCGCGTCGAGTGGTCGGGTGCGGAAGTCCTCGACGTGCGCGTCGAGCTCTTTGGCCATCACGCTGACTTGCGACTTGGACAGGCGGGTGATGCCGAGGGTCTCGACGAGCTTCTCCATCCGCCGGGTCGAGACACCCAGCAGGTAGCAGGTCGCGACCACGGTAGTCAGTGCCCGCTCGGCACGCCGACGACGCTCGAGGAGCCAGTCCGGGAAGTAGGAGCCCTCGCGCAGCTTCGGGATCGCGACCTCGATCGTGCCGGTGCGGGTGTCGAAGTCCCGGGTCCGGTAGCCGTTGCGGGAGTTGGTCCGCCCCGGGCTCCGTTCGCCGTAACCAGCGCCGCAGATCGCGTCGGCCTCGGCCGACATCAACGCCTGCACGAACGTCGACAGCATCGATCGGAGCAGGTCGGGCTCGGCGCGCTGGAGGTGCTCGGCCATGAACGCGGGCAGGTCAATAGAGTTGGGGTCGACGGTCATCGTTTGGTTCTCCTTCAGTCGTGCTTTCGCAGGTCTTCTGAAGGATCACGCGGTGGCCGTCGCTGTGTCACGACGCCACGCTCAGGACGGGCCCGTCGTACACCACGCCCGTGGACTCAATTGCCGACACGATGCCGCTGACTGTTGGGGTTAGTCAACGCTCGCCCACACTTCACACAGTGGTAGGACATGTCCCAGATCGTCGAACTCGGCGCGAAGCCGACCCATGCTCTCCGAGCCTTCTGCAGTCGTGGCTTGCGGGGCTTCTTTCCGGCGCGCCGGCGGGCTTCGGACTGCTCACGCCGAGTGAGGCGGACCGGCGCCTCGCGCGCGTTCATCGGCTCGAGTCCATCGCGATCAGACGTCGCCGCGACGAGGTGAGGAGCCTGACCCCGGTCATCGTTGGCGATCGACGTCGGGCGCGACGTGGACTCAGCGACCGTTGGGGTCGACCCAGCCAAGAGGGCCTTCATGTCGGGGTCGAGCTTGGAACCCCAGAGCGTCTTGACCCCGAGCGGGGTGCGCACCCGCGCCCCCTTCTTCGCTCCCGCTGGCTCACGGACCACCTCGAGTGGTAGCGGGACGCGCGTTACCTTGGCTCGCACTGCGCCCTTGACGAGGAGCAGCGCTCGGTCTGTCAGAACGGCGGCCACCCATATGTGTGCGCTGACGGTGTACGCGGCGCGGGCAATCTCGCCATCCTGGAGTGCCCCTGCGAGCGCGTTACGCATGCCACCGTCTTGGAAGCCAGCCTCGGCGTTGAGCGGCGACAGGCGGTGATCGTCAAACTTGGCCACAGCCTTAGAACCTCTCCCGCGCCGCGGTGCACGGCTCTTGCAGAGTTGCTTCCATATCGAGGCCTCAGATCAGAAGACTGCCACGCTGTCGCGGCTCGGGTCGGTGACGAGGCAGTACAGCGCCTCCTCGGGCTTACGGTCTTGGACCTTCGCCACGGCGATCTTGAGCGTGGCCGCAGCCCCAGGCGTGCCCCCGATCGCTCGCGCGGCAGCCGGGTCCGGCAATGCGAGCCATACGCGATGCCGACTGACGCTGGCGAGTCGAAGCTCTCTCAGTGCCGTGATCGCCCGTTCGTCTGCCCCGTGCTCGATCTCTCGGGCTAGGTGCGCGGCTAAATCCGCCCACTCGTCCCATAGGGGGTCCCCCGGCTCGTAGAGGTCGAGGTTCGAGGAACGCTTTCGCGTCGTCCTCTTGGGATGGTCGTTGAAATGCCAGGTGATCTGCCGAACAGTCCCGGCGCTCAGCTCGGCCACGCGGTTGGTCAGGCGCTGTGCCGTGACCGACTCGACAGGGGAACCGAGTCCGAAGTCGTAGGGCATGTGGACCTGAATCTCGGATGCCCGGCGGACGAGAGTGCAGTCGGCTAGGGCATCACCGAGGTCGCTGACCAAGAGTTCTGGGTCGAGCATCGCCTCATGGAGCCACCACCGACGCAGTCGTGCCGAGACGGCGGGCGCCGTGAGCTCGACGAGAGGTGTGGGCGTTGAGGGCTCGAAGGATGCCGGCGGCGGCACGACTGGCGAGTTGGCGCCAGACTCCTCTGCTACCCCCTCGCTCCAGGGTCCATCCCCGCCCCGGAGTTCGCCACGCCAAGCCATCAAAGACCGCAGCTTCCAGTCGCTCTGGTCTGCAAGCCACGACGCCCGGTCCGCGTCAGGGCCGACCACGGCATCGATCAAGTCAGCTGTCGATTTGATTCGGCGGGCGCCACGTAGGAGTTGAAGGTGGACCTCGTCGCGTCGATGCGGCGGCGCGGCGTGCATCTGGCGCGCCAAATCGATCCGGGCTGCTGTTCCATCACCAGCGATCCGCATCACTGCGGTCTCGAGAAGGTGGTCTGGGAAGTCGGGCCGACCCAATGCGACGTGCATCGCGTGGTGATCGAGCGCACCGCTCAGGAGCAAGCTCTCGACCACCTGAGTTGTCGCCTCCGCTGGCAGGTCCTCTCGGTCGAGCAGCGCTAGGCCGATGACGCCGTCCCGGTCCGCGGCCAAGCAGGCGAGCGCGCCGGACGCGAGCGTTCGGTTCGCGATCGCCGCGCAACGCACATGTGTCGCCGGATGCGAGCGCGCGAGCGCGGCCACCACCGACTCGGTCTTGCTTTCCGCCGCCGCAGCCTCAGCCATCTGATAGTCGGCTCCGTGGGCGATCAGGTGCCCACCGAGGGTGAGCCAATTGGTACCCCCGCCGCGGCGCAAGGCTTCCATGGCGCGCTCGTCGCGCTCGAGCGGATCGACGTCGAAGTGACGGTTCAATGCCTCGCGCGCTTGCGGCGCCCGAACCTCGCCGCGGAGTACATCAAGCAGCAACGCTCGAACGTCCAGGTCATCGAGGTTCCGCGGTCCCCAGTGGGTATCGCCACCAGGCTCATACATGTGCCTGACGCCGGTCCGCTGGGCAACCAACTCGACAGAGTCCAATTGTCCCCAACCCGCGCTCAGCTGGACGTTCAGGATCACGGCGTACAGTCGCCCGTCGCCATCGGGACCCGTGAAACCCCACCGCCGGTACGAATCCCAACCGTCTTCGAGTCGCTGCTTCGACCACGACGCCCGCACTTGCGGCGGCAAGTGGGGCATCACCGTGACCAGGACGCTGTTCGGGATCTCCTCGGGCAGCAGCATTAGGACGGAATGACCGGGCCCAAGGACCGGATCCCCTCGCCTCGCCAAACAGCACAGGCAAAGCGCGGCGAAGTCACGCCGAGGTCCGACCCTTGACTCGTATCGCGCCGACCCCCATGCGCAGGAATCACACGACACTCGCTCAGGGACGATTGCGACCGTGCCGAACTCCGCGCAGCGTGCCGCGAGCTCCTCGGTGCCCGGGACCCAAGTCCGGGCGAAGGCGTCAACGATGTGCTCGTCTGGGGGCAGCACGGGCAAGCCGTCGTCGTCGAAGGCGGGCAGCGCAGTGGCGAACTGGGTCCAGTACGCCTCGTGGACCTGGCGGAGCGCAGACGGATCGAGTACCGACAGGTCGAAGTTGGACGCCACCCAATCATCGATGCTGGGGACGTCGCGCAAGAGGCTCTGTTGGTTCACGTCTGATTCCTATCGCGTGGTGCCGACAGTTCGCCGATCGGGACCCAAGTGGACGCTGGCGCGCCGATGCCCAGATGAACGTTGAGGGAGTCGCCGCAGCCCGGGCAGCTAAGCCTGTAGAGCATGATCACGCCGCCACGGTATGAGACCGCTCGGCGCGGGATCAGCGTTTTCGCGCCGCCCCGCCCAAGCGTCAGAGCCCGAGGTCCTTGCTGGAGGTGGTCTCGAGCGCCTCGAAGGGGCCGGATGTAGCGGTTGACAAGGACGCCAAGGTCCTTGTGGCGGGTCTGGGCGGCGATCCGGTTGAGCGGTACGCCGGCGAGCGCGGCGGTGGTGGCGTGTCCGGCGCGGAGTGAGTGGGCAGTGATGCGGGTGCCGTCGAGCCCTGCGGCTTCAGCCCGGGCGCGGAGCATCCGCGCGGGGACGTGACCGGAGCGGCGGTCAGAACTGATGGTGCTCCCCCAGATCCGGGTGAACAGGGCGCCGGGGGTCTCGCCGCGAAGGTCCCGCCAGGCGTTGAGCGCAGCGACTGGGTCGGTGGGGGCGTATTGACCGTGGGCGACGGCGACCTGTTCGCCGTGGCCCTCCTGGTCCATCTTGGATTGCCGGATGTGGAGCGAGAGCCCGGCGGGCTTGTATTCGACGTCGACCAGGTCGAGCGCGACCAGCTCAGCCCTGCGCATGGCGGAGGCGTAGCCGAGCAGGATGATTGCGGCGTCACGGACGCCATGTGGGGTGGTGCGGTCGATGCCGGTGACGATCTGGCGGATCTCCTCGACCGACAGGGGCCGGGCGGCCGTCGGGGTGCGGCACCGTAGGTGCGACGCAGCCCGCGGCGGACCTGCCGGACGGCTTCGGAGGCGATCGGGTCGGCGGCACCGGTGGTGCGGTGGACGTGCCGGATCACGGTGCAGGCCATGTCGAGGGTGCCGGTGGCGCGCCCGGATTCGGCGAGTTCGGTCAGGTAGGCGCACACGGTGAGCGGGCCGGCGGGCACGGCGGCGACGCCACGATCGGTGCACCAGCGTTGCCACTGGCCCCAGACCACGTCATAGAGACGCCGGGTGCCGTCGGTGCGGGCGGCGGCAAGTGCCTCGCCGATCCGTGCGGCGTCCACGGCCGTTAGTCCCGCGCGCGTCAGATCAGGGTCGTCGGCGGCTGTGGACGGGAAGGCGGGTAGGGCGGTGGCCGGCGGAGCGGCGAGCATGAGGATGTTCATGGCCCTTTCGTAGCGGCGTCGACGCGACCGCCAGCGGCGGGGCTCCGACTGGACCGAGACGACGTGGGCCGGAGTGACGCAACCGGCCAGGGCATTAGTCACATAAGGCTGACGGTTCGAATCTGCCCGTCTTGTCGCGGACCAAGCGGTCAAGCTCAACGTCGTCTGGCCGATCGGCTCGCCACTTCGTCACCTCGGCCCTCGTCAACTTCCCAGCGACCTTGGGATCGACTCGGAAGTACCAGGCCTTGCGATCGTTGTGCGGCGCCGGCATCCGCCGGCCAACGTGATGCTGCTCAGTCGGCCCGAGCAGCTTCACCCGAAGGTAGTCACGAGACCGCACAGACCGAAGGTCTGCCTCGGTGACGTCCCTCTGGTTCTGCTTCAACACTTCCTGCATGAGCAAAGCGAGCGTCCAACTCGACCAGACCCTCTCGCCGCGCCCCTCCGCGAGACTCGCGTTGTCCGACTTGTGGTGCTGAACCTTTCTCGAAGGGGATCGCTGTTCAAGCCGCGCCATCAGACCGAGTCCCGACATCGCGTCCGAGGATGCCGATGGAGCAGTCGTCCTTGGTGGCGTTGCGGATCTTGAGATCCATCATCCGTCGCAAGCGCTTCGTGTACTTGGAAGTCTTGCTCAGGTCGGCGGGGGCCGCACCCACAGCCGCGATGAGCTTCGCGCAGGCTCCAGCCAGCTCGCCAGTCCGAGCATCAAACAGGCTCTCGCCGGTCCCGTCACTCATCAGGATGAAGCCGGCGACTCCGTCCAGCGAGCCCCGGAACAGTCGCATCGACTCCAGAGCGCGCCCAGAGGTGACGAAGGTCGTCTGGTTCGCAAACTCGCTGTTGTCAGGCGCCGAGATGACCTTCAACTCTCCGTTCTTCATGTAGCCAACAACGCCGTCGCCAACATGAGCACCAAGGAACCCCTCGCCCGAGACGGCAACGCAAAGGAACGTCGAGGCCAAGTCATCAGGTTCAACTCCGTGCCGGTTCGCAACGTCGTTGAGCTTGGAGACAAGCTGATCGAGGAGTTCCACCTTGACTCGCGCACCGTCGTCGCTGGTCGCGAACTCGGCGAACCGGTCAACGAGCATCGCGCATGCTTCGTCTACCACGGCCTGGGCGCCGAACTCGGAATGCGACGCCGACCCGGCGCCGTCAGCAAGGCAGAGGACTTGGACACCGCCACGCGAGAGGTACTTGGTCCGATCCTGGACCGGAGTACCTTCGCGCAGGTGCCCGTGGCCCCTGACTTGGTAGTGGAACTCCTTGAACACCTACAGCTCCGCCCAGCCTGCGAGGCCCTCGAGGTCCAGCTTCACCGTGTCACCAGGCGTCGACCGCGAGACCCGCGCAACTGACTTCGAGAGCCACTCGAAGAACTCCTTGAACTTGAGCCCGTCGAGCCGAAGCGGTGGCCGGTTGGGGCTAAAGCGAGCCAGGGTGTTCATGTCGGCGCCGCTGCCGATGCCGATCGGGAACACGGTGAGCTTCTTCGCCTCGACCAGATCGACGACTCGCTTCGCCGCGAGGTCGATGTTGTCCGTGGGGCCGCCGTCCGTCATGAGGACGAGCCACGGCTGGTAGTACAAGACACCGCTGCCCGAGTAGGTGGCCTTGCGCTTGTCCAGCGTGTCGAGCGCTAGGTTCACGCCCGCACCCATGGCGGTCGCACCGTTGGCGGTCAGCGATGAGATGCGCTGAAGCCGCTCGATGCTGGCGAAGTCGTGGACGAGGCCCGCCGAGGAGTTGAACTCCACGATGTTGATCTCGGCCGAATCGTGGGCGTCATCGTCCTCGTCGATCGCGTCATAGAAGAGGTTGACGCCTCGGACCAGCTCCTCGATCGGCGATCCGCCCATGGAACCGCTGGTGTCGACGCAGAGTGAGACCGGGACGCGGGGGGTCGGGTTGTCGACGAGGTCGTCGGCACCGATGTTGAGTGTTGCCATTGTTGTTTCCTTTCGTTGGTCGTGGGGTGGCTAGTTGCCCGGGAGCCACTGCTTGAAGCGGGCCCAGAAGCCAATCTGGGCCGGAGCGCTCGACTTGGTCGCCGACGGGCGCGACGAGGCCGAGCACGTCTGCTTGATCGCGGAGTGCGACTTAGGCACGTCCAAGAAGCGGCTCTGGAACCAGCCGATGTGGTCATACGTGATGAACGGCCGCCGACAGTCGGCGCACAACCGGCTGGTGTCCAGCGAGTTCGCCTTCGTGGTGCATGCAGGGCATCGGCCATAGGTGAGCTGTGCTCTCGCGAAGCTCTTGCCGCAGTCCTTGCAAGCAGCGGTCGCCGGGGCGGCGGTGCGGGCAGCGGATGGCCGGGCAGCGGATGGCCGGGACGGTTGGGCGTCTCGGCACTTGTTGCACTGCCTTGGGAGGAAGTAGTCATGGTTGTCGTCGTTCCAGATTCCCGCGATCGCGTGCTTGCGCCCGCAGGTCGGGCAATCCTCAATCGGGGTGTCCGGCCTGAACGCCTTGTTTCGGATGGGACGAACGTCGTTCGACATGGGGTCGAAGTTGAGCCGCTTGTTCCCCAGGTAGGCCTTGTATGCCTTGAACGCTTCGAGCCACTCGGTAGCTGTCGGGCGCCTGTTGTAGCGCTTGCCCTCCTTGTGGAAGGTGTCCCAGAAGAGGTCCTTGACCGGCTTGTGGATGTGACTCCAGATGTACTTCCAGTCGCCATCAGGTTGGTCCCGGTCGTTGTATTCCTTGCCGCGGATCGAGATCTGGAAGGCGAAGTTTCCCTCTTTGATCAGCTGCACCATGTCGCCGTCGGTACCCGTGCGCATGTACGGAAACTGCCCGGTCATCACAATCTGGAACAGCATCGTGGCGACGGCGAAGAGCTCGTCTTCCATGGTGCGCAGGTCTTCTGCGTAGGTCTTTCCGAGCATCGCGGGCGAGGTGTACATCGGGGTGCCGACCGGGCATGGATATCCCTCAAGCTGCCAGGAGTCCGCGTCGATGATGAAGACGCTCTGTCGGTCGTCGATCATCAAGTTCTTGGGGTTGATGTCACCCAGGATGATGTTCATCGAGTGCAGGTGCTGCACCTGCTCCAGGAACGAGATGCAGATGTCGACGAGGTCGGACTTGTTCCAACCGGGGAAGTCCTTTTCGAGCTTTCGGATGTTGAAGATCGTCCGCGCTTCGCGGCCAGACGCCTTGGGCATGACGTAGCCGACGAACTCGCCTGCGGCATTGCAGACCATCGCGGAGGGGACGCACAGGCCCTTTGCCTGGATCCCGCTGCGGGCCAGCAATTCGATCTTCTCTTTGCGGTGTCGAGTGACGTGCTCCTTGTCGAAAATCTTGACGACCGTGTTGCGGTCACCTTGGTACACCGAACCTTCACCGCCCTCACCAAGCAGTGAGCCGAGGAGGAAGGTGCCGCTCTTGCTAGCGGACTCCCAGGACACCCGGTCCCCCTCCTTGGGAAGGGAAGCGAAAGCCAGCACCGCGTCGCGCGGCTTGATCTTGGACGTCGAGCTGAACGGCAGCGCCTTCGGTGCGCGACCCGAACTCCCCCGCGGCGCGGATGGTTTGGCAGCCCGGTCGCCAGCCTTGGCCTCCGACACCTGGAGGTCGAACGCCTGTCGGAACTGGTCGAGCAGCGGCTCCAGTGATGCAACTTCCGATCTGTCCTTGAAGTTGCCGTTGCCCTCCACGACGTTCGATGTGTGCAGGGTGTACTTGCGGAGCCCTCGGTCGAAGAGTGACTGGTCAGACTCGATCTCCAGGTCACCATCCTTGGTGAGCACACCGGTAAGGAGGCGCTTGTCGAGCCGATGAGCCAGGAGACGGATTCGCAACTTGATGGTGATGTCACGGGTCAGTAGACACATCTCGTACGTCGGCGCGAATCGTTCGAAGATCCGCAGGAACAGGTCGTCCGCGTAGGGGTTGCTGTCGTCGCCGAGGTCCTTGCGGACCAAGCCGACCTTGCTTGCATCCTCAAGGAACGTGAGGGCCGTGCCGGCCTTCTGTATGGCGACCTTCGTGCGTTCTTCAACTTCTCGGGAGGGGTCGCGCCGACTCTGCTTGGTGAGCTCACTAATGACCTTGGTCGGTACGACGATGGGGTTGCTGTTCTTCAGGATCACGTCTTGGCCCCGCTCGAACAGTCGCTTCAAGCCTCCGGCGCGACGCGCGTCGGGGTCCATGAAGATGTTCGTGTCGATCAACAGCCGCCGGTTGGGCTGGAGGAACTCGACAGGGTCGAGCAAATGAACATCGAGACTCACTGGTTGCCCCCGAAAATGATGTTGCTACGGAACTCCTCAGCTGCCGCAACACTCTGCTCGTGCTCGTGTTGGCGGTGCCGCTGGTACGCGACGATCGCTCCCATCGGGATGCGGCGGTGGGTCCCAACCCGAACGTGCTCGACGGCGCCGGCGTCCACAAGCTTCATCAGGGTGGGTCGCGACATGCCAAGCATGGTCGCGGCCTCGGTGCTGGTGAACAGGTCCTTCACAGGAACAACTACGGCACCGGTCGAGTGTTCGGCTTCAAGTAGCTCGAGGACCTTCTCGGCGCTCTTGCGGGTCAGGCTGAGGGTGACCGTCACCTCCCCCGGCGAGGCCTCCAAGGCGTCGCGGAGAGCCTGGACATCGTCCGGCAGTATCTCTGGCATCGCTTCCACTCCAACTGATACAGGTGTAACCAACTGCAATAACTGTAACCATCTGAAACAGGTGTAGCAACCCAGTTTCGAGAAGTTCTCCCGGCAGATTCATAGACCGAGGTCCTCGCTGGACGTTGTAGCGAGGGCTTCGAGTGGCGGATGTAGCGGTTGACGAGCACGCCGAGGTCCTTGTGCCGGGTCTGGCTGCGATCCGGTTCAGCGGTACGCCGTCGACCACCCGGGAGCGCTCTAGCTTTCGTCCCCCAGACCGCCCACGGTCAATAGGTTCCGGAGACGCGAGCGGTACTCGCCGACGACCGCGTAATCCAGTGCCAAGGAGTCGCCAGACACAAACCGGGTACATCCAGCCGCCTCAAGCCTGGCAAGGCTCTTGTCATCAACGGAATCCGCACCGTGGACCAGGAGGTTTCGCACTACACCGATCTCGATCGCACCGGCCCTGCCCCCTTCTACGTCGGCCCAGCCTCGGCCGACCTGACGGAGGAGACGTGATCCCCAATCCTCGATCCCGGAACAAGCACGGGACTCGATGCCAAGATGATCCGTCGCTGCGGACTCAGCGAGCGAGTAGGAGAACACAAGCGCAGACGCGACTAGGATCGACTCATCAACCAGCGCGGTGGTGTGATCCTCCAGTCGTAGCGTGAAGCGTCCATCACGGGTTTCGGTTTTGATTTTGACGCTCGCGCGATTCGTGAAATCGAGTCCCTCCCAGAACCTGCGCTCGCGCTCAACAGCGATCCTCGTGCTGATTAGCG
This sequence comes from uncultured Actinomycetota bacterium, assembly GCA_963807335.1. Classification (GTDB taxonomy): domain Bacteria; phylum Actinomycetota; class Actinomycetes; order Propionibacteriales; family Nocardioidaceae; genus Nocardioides. Next base: position 1,577 of record CAWEBT010000005.1, on the reverse strand, counting down.
AGCGGGTGATAGCACCCCACCGCTGCCAAAGATCGCTCATGCTTCCTCACCTGTTGGAGCGGAACTTCACCAGATTGAGACTATCGGGACCATTCGGATCAGCCGATGTGCGGGCATCGCTAGTTGGGTGCGCGAATGGGCCAGTTTCTGCCAGCGGCTCAAATCCTGATCCTCGGACGAGGCGAGGCCCTCAGAGGAAGTGAATCGCCCCGGGTTTCGTGGAGGCTCGGTTACTTGGAACCAGCCCCGATCGGGAGCGGTGTCTGAGGGTAGTGCTGGGGTGTGACGCTGGGTGCCGATGGGTCCAGTGGTTGGCCTCGTACTCAGCGGGCGGGACGAGCCCGATCTCGCCGTGCAGGCGTCGGTGGTTGAACCAGTCGACGTACTCGGCGACGGCGATCTCGACGTCACCGACGGACTTCCAGCCGCCCTTGGGACGCATGACCGGGTTGCGGATGCACTCGGCCTTGAAGAGCGAGTTGAGCGCCTCGGCCATCGCGTTGTCGTAGCTGTCGCCGCGGCTGCCGACTGACGCGACGGCCTCGGCTTCGGCGAGCCGCTCGGTGTAGCGAATCGCTCGATACTGGACTCCGCGATCGCTGTGATGCACCAGGCCGGTGACGTCCTGGCCGGCTCGCTGCCGGGTCCACAGGCCCATGTCGAGGGCGTCGAGCGCCAGATCGGTGCGTAGGCTGGTGGACACCTGCCAGCCGACGATCATCCTGCTGAAGACGTCAAGAACGAACGCGACGTAGGTCCACCCGGCGTGCGTGCGGACATACGTCAGATCGGCCACCCAGAGCTGATTCGGTGCTGTGGCGACGAACTTCCGCTCGACCAAGTCCTCCGGGCGCTCGGTCTCGGCACCGTCGCCGATGGTGGTCTTGCGGGTCTTCTCCCGCGGGATCCCACGCAGTCCCTCGGCACGCATCAACCGCTCGACCGTGCAGCGGGCGACCTTCACGCCCTCCCTGTTGAGCTCGGCGTGGACCTTCCGGGCACCGTAGACACCGAGGTTGACCCTGTGCGCGACCTTGATGTCCTCGACCAGCTCGGCATCGCGGATAGTGCGCGCCGACGGCGGCCTGGTCCTGAAGGCGTAGTAGCCACTCGGGGCGATCTGCACGCCGGCCTCCTTCAGCGCGGCGCAGATCGGCTCGACCCCGACCTCGCGCCCATCGACCACGTCGTGGCGATGGGCGTCGATGTAGGCGACTACCTGCTGGTGGGGCGGTCGAGCTCCGCCGCGAAGAAAGCCGAGGCCGTCCTCAAGATGTGATTGGTCCGCCGCAGCTCACGGTTCTCGCGCTCCAGCTGCGCCAGCCGCTCCGCATCGCTGGTCGTGGTGCCGGGCCGGTTGCCGCCGTCGATCTCGGCCTGCCGGACCCAGTTGCGCAGGGTTTCCGGATGCATGCCGAGCTGGCCGGCCACTCGAGCGATCGCGCCAGACCTCGTTGCAGGGTCACGCCTCAACTCGACGGCCATCCGGGTTGCGCGCTCACGCAGCTCGTCGCCGTACTTCCTGGGTGCTGCCATGACTCTCATCCTCCATGGATTGAGAGCCTCCATCAGACCCG
>CAWEBT010000004.1:0-53728 GCA_963807335.1 uncultured Actinomycetota bacterium | reverse complement strand
CACGGCTGGTTAGCTACGTTCGGAAGTGATAACCGCTGAATGCATCTAAGCGGGAAGCACGTTTCAAGATGAGGTTTCCCACCGGGTTAACCGGGTAAGGCCCCCAGCAGAACACTGGGTTGATAGGCCGGAGGTGTACAGCAGCAATGCCTAGCCGACCGGTACTAATAGGCCGAGGGCTTGTCCCAACACCGTACAAAACCACTCAAAGCAGTGACCAGTACACCGCGCAACCGATGAATCGCGTCCACTAATCAGATCCCAAACCACAAACCACACCCCCCACACCCGGGGGGTGGACGGTCCACAAGTTTGGAACACCACAACACAACAAAACACGTGTGTCTGTGTTCCGCCAGAGTTACGGCGGCCATAGCGAAAGGGAAACACCCGGTCCCATACCGAACCCGGAAGTTAAGCCTTTCAGCGCCGATGGTACTGCAACCGAGAGGCTGTGGGAGAGTAGGACGCCGCCGGACATACACTCAGAAAGAGGGACTGCCTTCGGGCAGTCCCTCTTTCGCCATTTCGGATGAATCTGGGTCCGAGCGCGAGGAACCGTCCCGAACACGTCCACAGGTGGCGTGCGCCGGCCGTGGTCCACAAAGCAGCTGGCGGGCGCCGGGCTATGTCGGTGCGGTCCGGGAGAACTGTCCTCGGAGGTGGTCGACATGGACCCACGAACTGAAGGCAAGCCGGCGAATAGCCCGGCGATCAACCAGGTGACGCTGCAGGGCCGGCTCGCTGCCGCACCGGCCGAGCGGGTGCTGCCCAGCGGAGACGTCGTCTGGAGCTTCCGGGTGATTGTCGAGCGACCACCCGGTGGCCGCAGTCGGCAGCGCGTGGACGCGCTGGAGTGCGTCGCCTGGGTGTCCAGGGTCCGGCGCTCGGTCGCGACCTGGCGCGTCGGCGACCAGGTCGCGGTGGAGGGAGCGCTGCGTCGGCGGTTCTTCAGGAGCGGGACGGCCGCAGCCTCACGCGTCGAGGTCGAGGTGACCTCCGCGCGGGTCATTCGTCGTGCAGCGACCTCATGAGCACGCCGACGTTCGGCTTCGGCTGGAACGACGTCGCCTTCTCGGGCAGCAGGCGGTCCTGCATCAGGATGCGACCCACCTGGTCGAAGCTGGGGGCCGGGAGCAACAGCGCCACCGCACCTTCCTCGATCGTTGACAGGTCGCTCAGGGTCTCGTCGATGGAGTGGTGGTAGTGCGTCGGCGTCAGCAGCGAGAGGGGGGCCAGCAGGTCGTCGTGCAGGATCTCGACCGCGGCGCGCCCATCGAGCTTCGGCAGGTCCAGCACGACCCAGCGTTTCCCATCGGTCCCGACGACGGTCGTCGGCGTCAACGAGTCGAGTGCCCGCTCCAGGGTGGTCGGGCGGGTGGGCAGGCCGGCCGCCACCGCTGCGGCCTCGAACCGGGGCAGGGTCAGGCCCGGCAGCACCCGGTGGATTGCCCCCAGGTGCAGGGGAGTGTCCTCCTGGTCCACCACCATGGCGAGACCGCGGTCCCACGGGGTGCCCGGCTCGCGCTCCTGAAGCCGCAGGTAGGCGGCGTACCGGTGATGACCGTCGGCGATGAGCAGCGTGCTGCCCGCCATGCCCTCGTCGATGATGGCAAGGTCCTCGACGTCGGTGACCGCCCAGATCCGGTGCTGTTGCAGGCCACGGTCGGTGTAGGCGTGATCGGGGGCCCGCAGCAGGAGCCGCCTGACGAGGTCTCGGACGCGGGCAGGACCACGGTGCACGAGCATGATCGGGGCCGGGTTCATCCGCATCTCGTGCATCCGCTCGGCGAGCTCGTCGGCCTGCCTGACGCGGATGCCCTCATGCGGGAGCAGTGCGCGGTCGTCTCGCGCCGTGGCCCGGCTGGACAGGTCCAGGGCCCCGACGAGGGCGCGCACGGTCATGCCGTCGGAGGTGTACTCGTGCAGGTAGATCGCCGGGAGCGCGTCATGGCGGACGTGGCCTCGTCGTTGCCACTCGTCGAGCCGTTCCGCGACCGCCCGGTAGGGTCGCGCGAAGGCTCGGGCGGACGAAGGATCACCGACGCGGTCGCCGCTCAGCTGCAAGGCTCGGAACGGGTGCAGGCGCAACGGCTTCGCGGGGGAGGACGGGACCTCCAACGAAGCGCCGAGAGGTCCGCCTGAGTCCATCGGAGCATCGTAGGGGGCCGGGTTCACGAGCCTCGGGAAGGGTGGGGAACTGTGCTCGGAACGTCCGCAACGGCGTTGAGCGAGGTGCATGACCTGGTCATGTTCGACCTCGACGGCGTCGTCTACGTCGGCGGCAGGGCCGTCGATGGCGTGCCCCAGCGGCTGGACCGGCTCGTCGAGGTAGGGGTGCACATCGCGTTCGTGACCAACAATGCGTCCCGGACCGCCGACAAGGTCGCGGAGACCCTGGTCGGGCTCGGCGTGCACGCGTCCGCCGCTGATGTGGTGACCTCGGCCCAGGCGGCCGCGCGGGTGCTGCTGGAGAGGTTCGGTCCGGGCGCCCGCATCCTCCTGCTCGGTGGGGCGGGTCTCGTCGGCGCGCTCGAGGCCCTGGACCTGGTCCCGGTCACCGACCTCGAGGCGACCGACGTCGTGGCCATCGTGAGCGGCTACGGACCCGAGGTCAGGTGGAAGGACGTCATGCGGGCAGCGGTGCTGATCCGAGACGGCCTGCCGTGGGTGGCCAGCAACACCGACATGACGATCCCCACCGGCTACGGGCTGGCGCCCGGCCACGGGGTGCTGGTCAAGACGCTGACCGACTTCGCCGGGGTGCGGCCGACCGTGGCCGGCAAGCCCGAACGGCCGCTGCTGGACGAGACGATCAGGCGGGTCGGTGGTGAGCGACCGCTGATGGTGGGCGACCGGCTCGACACCGACATCTTGGGTGCCCGCAACGCCGGCGTCGACTCGCTGCTCGTGCTGACCGGTGTCACCGGGCTGAGCGAGCTGGCCGCGGCGACGCCCGAGATGCGACCGACGTACGTGTCGGCGACGACCGAAGGCATCTTCGAGCCGCACCCCACCGTCTCGGTGGGTGCCAGCGGGGCGGAGGTCGGTGGCTGGAGCGCGTCGGCGTCCACCGGTCGGCTGCTGGTCGAGGGTGGCGGCTCGACCGACGACTGGTGGCGCGTGGTGGCGGTCGCGGCTTGGCAGCACCTCGATGCCGGTGGCACAGTGGCCGACACGTCGGCGCTGACCGCGCCCGGGCCCTGAGCACGCCGGCTGCGTTGGGTAGCCTCTAGCACCATGAGCGAGCAGACGAACGAAGCCGCCGAGGGAGCATCCCCGGCGACGGGCGACCCGGCCGTGGACTCGGTGCTGGCGTCGCTGGCCGGGCTCGACGACGCGCCCGTGGGTGAGCACGTTCCCGTCTACGAGGCCGCGCACGAGCAGCTTCGCCGCGCGCTCGACGCCCGACCTGGGAGCTGACGAGCCGGTGCCGCCCCGACGGTTGCGGCTCGACCAGGAGCTGGTCCGCCGAGGCCTGGCCCGCTCGCGGGAGCACGCGAGCGAGCTGATCGCCGCCGGCCGGGTCAAGGTCGGTGGCTCCGTCGCGACCAAACCCGCCACCGGGATCACCACCGACGTGGCGCTGCTGGTGGCCGAGGACCCCGACCGGCCCGAGTACGCATCGCGCGGCGGCCACAAGCTGGCCGGCGCGCTGGAGGCGTTCGCCGCGCACGGGCTGACCGTGGCCGGCAAGCGGTGCCTCGACGCCGGCGCGTCCACGGGCGGCTTCACCGACGTGCTGCTGCAGGCGCAGGCGCGCGAGGTCGTGGCCGTCGACGTGGGGTACGGACAGCTCGTGTGGCGGTTGCAGAGCGATGAGCGGGTGATCGTGCACGACCGCACCAACATCCGCGACCTGGACCTCGATCTCATCGGGGAGCCGGTCGACCTCGTGGTCGGCGACCTGTCGTTCATCTCGCTGGCCCTGGTGCTCGACGCGCTGTTCGGCGTGATGACCGACGGGGGCGAGCTGGCCCTGATGGTGAAGCCGCAGTTCGAGGTCGGCAAGGACCGGGTCGGCAAGGGCGGGGTCGTGCGCGACCTGGGGCTCCGGGCCTCAGCCGTCCAGGGGGTCGCCGACGCGGCGGCCAAGCGGGGCTGGGGTGCCGTCGCCGTCGTGACGAGCCCACTGCCCGGGCCCTCGGGCAACGTGGAGTTCTTCCTGCTGCTGCGCCGCGGCCCGGCCGAGATCGGCGCCGAGGAGATCACCGCCGAGGTCGAGCGCTCGGCGGCCCTGGGGGTACCGGGTGAGAAGGTGGACCCGTGAACGCGACCGCCGCCTCCGGGCCACCCGTCCGACGGGTGCTGATGCTCACCCACACGGGTCGGCAGGAGGCCGTGGACGTGGCGCGCGCCTTCATCCTCGCCCTGACCGGGCACGGCATCATCGTGCGGCTCCTCAAGGCCGAGGCAGCCGACCTGGGGCTGGTGCCGGCGGCGTACGAACCGGCGCTGGAGTTCGTCGGCAGCGAGCAGGAGGCCGGCCTGGACTGCGAGGTGGCCCTGGTCATCGGCGGCGACGGCACGATCCTGCGCGCGGCGGAGATCACCCGGGCCACCGGGATCCCGCTGCTGGGGGTCAACCTGGGTCACGTGGGCTTCCTGGCCGAGGCGGAGTACGACGACGTCGAGACGGTCATCGACGCCCTGGTGCAGCAGCGGTACGAGATCGAGGACCGGCTGACGATCGACGTCAGCGTCTACCGCGACGGCGAGCTGGTCGCCCGCACCTGGGCCCTCAACGAGGCGAGCGTCGAGAAGGCGGCCCGCCAGCGGATGCTCGAGGTGGTCGTCGAGATCGACGGCCGGCCGTTGTCGAGATGGGGCTGTGACGGAGTCGTCTGCGCAACGCCGACCGGGTCGACCGCCTACAACTTCTCGGCAGGCGGGCCTGTGGTCTGGCCAGGCGTCGAGGCCCTGCTGATCGTGCCGATCAGCGCGCATGCGCTCTTCGCGCGGCCGATGGTGGTGTCGCCGACCTCGGTGCTCGCCGTCGAGGTGCTGGCGCGTACCGAAGGTGCAGGCGTGCTGTGGTGCGACGGCCGACGCACGGTCGACCTGCCGCCCGGTGCCCGTATCGAGGTCAGCCGAGGCGCGACGCCGGTGCGGCTGGTCCGCCTGCACGCGGCGCCCTTCACCGACCGGCTGGTGGCGAAGTTCGGGCTCTCCGTCGAGGGGTGGCGGGGCGCCAACGAGCGCCGCCGACGCCAGGTCGACAGCGGCAACGGTGACAGTGCCGGTGGCAGTGATGCTTGAGGAGATCCGGATCAGCTCACTCGGGGTGATCGACTCCTCGACCCTCGAGCTGGGGCCCGGGCTGACGGTCATCACCGGCGAGACCGGGGCCGGCAAGACGATGGTGGTCACCGCCCTCGGACTGCTGCTCGGTGGTCGTGCGGACACGGGTGCCGTGCGCAGTGGCGCCCGCGCTGCCCGGGTCGAGGGCGTGGTGACCGCCGACGCGCTCCCCGGGCTCACCCAAGCGGTGCACGAGGCCGGGGGAGAGGTCGAGGACGGCCAGGTGGTGCTCGCCCGCAACATCTCGGCCGAGGGCCGTTCCCGGGCCTGGGTCGGCGGGGCCACCGTGCCTGCCTCGACCCTCGCGGCCATCGCGGAGCCCCTGGTCGCCGTGCACGGGCAGTCCGACCAGCACCGGCTGCTGCGCAGCCAGGCCCAACGGGAGGCGCTCGACCGGTTCGGTGGAGCCAAGGTGCAGTCGCTGCTGGACACCTGGACCGATCTGCACACCCGGCTGACTGCCAACGAGCGTGAGCTCCAGGAGGTCGTCACCTCCGCGCGCGAACGCGCCAGGGAGGCCGACCAGCTCCGCTTCGGGCTCGACGAGATCGAGGCCGTCTCGCCCGTGCCGGGAGAGGACGCGTCGCTCGCCGCGGAGGAGTCCCGCCTCGGGTTCGCCGACACCCTGCGCGGCGCCGCCGAGGTCGCCCGCGAAGCCCTGTCGAGCGACCAGGACGCCGCTGACGCCCTCGGCACCACGGCTGCCGCCCGCACCGCCCTGGCCGGGGTGGCCGAGCACGACGCCGAGGCCGCCGGGCTGGCCGAGCGGGTCGCCGAGATCACCTACCTCCTCTCCGACGTGGCCGCCGACGTCGCGTCGTACGCCGCGCGCCTGGACACCGACCCGAGCCGGCTGGCCTCGGTGAGCGAGCGTCGTGCGGCCCTGACCGCGCTGACCCGCAAGTACGGCGACACGGTCGATGAGGTGCTGGCCTGGTCGAGTCAGGCCGCGACGCGGTTGCTCGACCTCGACGGCACCGACGAGCGCATCGAGGCGCTGCGCGCCGAGCGGGCCGAACTGCGCAAGGCGATGGCGACCGCCGGGTCCGCGCTGTCGCTGGCGCGCGGCAAGGCCGCGACGCGGCTCGGCGCCCAGGTCACCGAGGAGCTGACGCTGCTGGCGATGCCGCACGCCGTGGTCGAGATCTCCGTCACCCAGCACGAGGTCCCCAAGCCGGCCGCGGACGTGGCCGGCGGACCGCTCGAGGTGGGCAAGCGGTGGCTCCGCGCCACCGCCACCGGGCTCGACGACGTGGAGTTCCTGCTGGCCGCCAACACCGGTGCCGATGCCCGCCCGCTGCACAAGGGCGCCTCGGGCGGCGAGCTGTCGCGCGTCATGCTGGCCCTGGAGGTGTCGCTGGCCGAGACGAGCCCGGTGCCCATCTTCGTGTTCGACGAGGTCGACTCCGGGGTGGGCGGCAAGGCGGCCATCGAGGTCGGCCGCCGGCTGGCACAGCTGGCCCGCACCGCGCAGGTTCTCGTCGTGACCCACCTGCCCCAGGTGGCAGCGTTCGCCGACACGCACGTGGTGGTCGCCAAGGCCAGCGACGGCAGCGTCACCACGTCCGGCCTGACCGTGCTCGGCGCCGACGAGCGCGAGCGGGAGCTCTCGCGGATGCTGGCCGGGCTCGAGGAGTCCGAGACCGCCCGCGCGCACGCCCGCGAGCTGTTGGCGACGGCCAGATCCGGCTGAGCTGGAGCGGGTGGTTCGCCGCCACGCGCGGATCGCGCACGTGCGCGGTTCCACCGGGGTCGGCTGACACGATTGGCAGGCCATGAAGATGCCCTCCCGTACTCGCCAGACCATCACCGTGCCCGGCCTTCGCGGCACAGCTCGGGTGGACCGGCGCATCCGCTCCCTGCTGCCGCGGCTGCGCACCGGCGACGTCGCCGTGATCGACCAGGTCGACCTGGACCGGGCCACCGCCCAGGCCCTCGTCGACGCGGGCGTGGTCGCGGTGCTCAACGCGGCCCCGATGATCTCCGGGCGGTACCCCAACCTCGGACCCGACGTCTTGTCCCGCGCCGGCATCGTGATGGTCGACCAGCTCGGCGCAGCCGTGCTCGGAGTGATCCGCGACGGTGCGACGCTGCGCCTGCACGACGGTGGGGTCTACGTCGACGACGAGCAGGTGGCGTCCGGACGGCTGGTCGACGACCTGACCGTTCAGGAGGAGCTGAAGGCGGCCCGGACCGGACTGGTGGCCCAGCTCGACAGCTTCACCCACAACAGCACGGAGTTCCTGCGCCGGGAGCAGGACCTGCTGCTGCACGGCACCGGGATCCCACGGCCGACGACCACGATCGCGGACCGCCCGGTCGTCGTGGTCGTCCCGGGCGACGACCACGCCGCTGAGCTCGCCGCCGTGAAGCGCTTCATCAAGGAGCAGCACCCGGTGCTGATCGGCGTCGACACCGGCGCCGATGCCCTGCTCAGGGCCGGCCACAAGCCCGACATCATCGTGGTCTCCGGTCGCCGCGGCGAGGACGACGGTCCCTCGGCGCAGGCGCTGCGTGGCGCGCGCGACGTCGTGGTGCAGGTCGACCGGGGCGCCGGCCGCACGGCCGCCGACCGCTGGGAGCGGATGGGGGTGAGGCCGCTCCGGTTCGAGAGCGGCGCGACCACCGAGGACGCCGCGCTCCTGCTCGCCGACTCCGGGCACGCCTCGGTGATCATCGGGGTGGGCATGCACGCCACGCTCGACGAGTTCCTCGACCGTCAGCGCACCGGTCTGGCCAGCACCTACCTGACCCGGCTCAAGGTCGGTCCGCGTCTCGTCGACGCCACCGCCGTGCCGACCCTGTACTCCGGCCGCGTGCGGCCGCGCCACGTCCTCTGGGTGCTGTTCGCCGGCCTGGTCGCCGTGGCGGCCGCCATCGGCACCACCCCCGTCGGCCAGGAATGGACCGACGCACTGCTGGCCTCGGCCGGCGACCTGATCGACTACCTGCAAGGACTCCGCTCTTGATCACCCTGCGCCACCACATCGTCTCGCTCGTCGCGATCTTCCTGGCCCTCGCCGTCGGCGTGGTCCTGGGCGGCGGACCCCTCTCGGAGGTCGGCCGGGCCGACGGGTCGGCTGCGTCACCCGATCCCGGCCTGGAGTCCGCCGTGTCGGCCGCCCAGCAGCGCGTCGACTTCGACGACGCGTTCATCGGCGGCGTCGCCGGCATCGTGTACGGCGGCCGGCTGATCGAACGGTCCGTGGCCGTGGTGACCCTGCCCGGTGCCGACCCCGACGTGGTCGCCGGCCTGACCGAGCAGATCGGCGTGGCCGGCGGCACCGTGACCGGCACCTACGCCGTCAGCGAGAGCCTGGTCGGCACCGGCGAGAAGTCGCTCGTCGACACCCTCGGCAGCCAGCTGATGACCCAGCAGCCGAAGGACGCCGTGAGCCCGGAGGCGACGACGTACGACCGGATGGGCGAGCTGATCGGCCTCGCCGTCGCCACCACCGACCCCGAGGGCGCACGTGGGGACGGCAAGGCAGCCGCCATCTTGGAGGGCCTGGCGGGCGCGAAGCTGCTCAGCGGCCCGGAGGAGCAGGCGCCGCGGGCGCCGCTCGTGCTCGTGGTGCTCGGCGACGAGCCGGCCGCCGACGGCGGGGACACCATCTTGGAGGGCCTGGTCGCCGGTCTGGTCCGCCGGGCGACCGGCGTGGTGGTGGCCGGGGAGCTCGCCGACGGGCCCGGCCAGATCGGTCGGCTGCGCGCAGCCGAGACGCCGGCCGCGACGGTCGACGGCATCGACACGCCCGCCGGTCGGGTGTCCGCCGTGGTGGCTCTTGCCCGTGCGCTGACGACTCCGGGGGGTGCGTTCGGGGCCGCGGGTTCGGACGGAGCCCTCCCACTCGGGTAGGCTCGAACTCCGTGAAGAACCCGACGCCCACCAAGCACGTATTTGTCACCGGAGGCGTCGCCTCCTCTCTCGGCAAGGGCCTCACCGCCTCAAGCCTCGGGAACCTCCTGAAGTCGCGCGGCCTACGCGTGACCATGCAGAAGCTGGATCCCTACCTGAACGTGGATCCGGGCACCATGAACCCGTTCCAGCACGGGGAGGTCTTCGTCACCGACGACGGTGCCGAGACCGACCTGGACATCGGTCACTACGAGCGATTCCTGGACACCGAGCTCAACCAGATCGCCAACGTGACGACCGGACAGGTCTACTCCGCGGTGATCGCCAAGGAGCGCCGCGGCGACTACCTGGGTGACACGGTGCAGGTGATCCCGCACATCACCAACGAGATCAAGGACCGCATCCTCGCGATGGGCACCAGCGGGACCGACAAGCCGTTCGACGTGGTCATCACCGAGATCGGCGGCACCGTCGGCGACATCGAGTCGCTGCCGTTCCTCGAGGCCGCCCGCCAGACCCGGCACGAGATCGGCCGGGAGAACTGCTTCTTCATCCACGTCTCGCTGGTGCCGTTCATCGGCCCGTCGGGTGAGCTGAAGACCAAGCCGACCCAGCACTCGGTCGCCGCGCTGCGCTCGATCGGCATCCAGCCCGACGCCATCGTGTGCCGCGCCGACCGCGAGCTGCCGGAGAGCATCAAGCGCAAGATCTCGTTGATGTGCGACGTCGACGAGGAGGCGGTGGTCACCGCGGCCGACGCGCCCTCGATCTACGACATCCCGAAGGTCCTGCACCGCGAGGGCCTCGACGCCTACGTCGTACGCCGCCTCGACCTGCCGTTCCGCGACGTCGACTGGACGGTCTGGGACGACCTGCTGCGCCGGGTCCACCACCCGAAGGAGGAGGTCACGGTCGCGCTGGTCGGCAAGTACATCGACCTGCCCGACGCCTACCTCTCGGTGGGGGAGGCGCTGCGGGCCGGAGGCTTCGCGCACGAGGCCAAGATCCAGCTGCGCTGGATCGCCTCCGACGACTGCGAGACGCCCGCCGGCGCCAATCGCAACCTGCACGACGTCGACGCGGTGCTCGTGCCCGGTGGCTTCGGCATTCGCGGCATCGAGGGCAAGCTGGGCGCGCTGCACTACGCGCGCACCCACGGGATCCCCACGCTCGGCATCTGCCTCGGGCTGCAGTGCATGGTCATCGAGTACGCCCGCAACGAGGCGGGCCTCGAGAAGGCCGGCTCCACCGAGTTCGACCCGGACACCGTCGAACCGGTCATCTCCACGATCGAGGAGCAGAAGAAGTTCGTCGAGGGAGCGGGCGACCTGGGCGGCACCATGCGCCTGGGCCTCCAGCCGGCTGAGCTCACCGAGGGCAGCGTGGTGCGCGCGGCGTACGGCGAGGCCGTCGTGCACGAACGCCACCGGCACCGCTACGAGTTCAACGATGCCTACCGCGAGCAGCTCGAGAAGGCCGGGTTGGTCTTCTCGGGCGTCAACCCCGACCTCGGGCTGGTCGAGTTCGTGGAGCTGCCCAAGGACGTGCACCCCTACTACGTCGCCACCCAGGCGCACCCCGAGCTGCGCTCGCGGCCGACCCGGCCGCACCCGTTGTTCGCGGGGCTGATCGGGGCGGCCATCGAGCGCCAGCGCGAGCTGCGCTTCCCCATCGACGAGTCGGGTCTCCGGCGCGCCGACGAGGACGACGACGCCTGATCGTCACCCGGCTCGGGCGCGGAGCTGACGGGCCAGCGCGTCGGTCCCGACCAGGAGCTTGGCGCGGGCGAAGGCAGGCAGGTCGTCACCGGTCGCCAGCGCGCGGGCGCGGGCCAGGAAGTCCTCGTCCGCGGCTGCGGTCGGGAACATCGCCGCGATGATCGACGAGAGCTCGAGCAGCCCGCCGGGCCCCAGGTCGGTGACCTCCTCGAGGTAGCGGTCCGCGAACGGGGCGAGGACGTCGTCTTGGCCAGGCCGCCAGAAGTACGTCGCCAGCGAGACCAGCGGCATTCCCACGTGGACGGACCGCTCGCGGAACACGGCGTCCCAGACCTGCTGCTTGGCCCCGGGGTCGGGCAGGGCGGCCAGCACCGCGAGGGCACGGATGCCGGACTCGGGGTCGGAGTCCCGGTCGGCCAGCGCCTCCACCTCTGCCTGGTCATAGCTCCCGAGCTCGGCGCGGCGGGCGAGCGCGCGCCAGGCCAGGTCGACGCTGTCGACCGCCGCAGCGTCCAGGATCGCGAAGTGGGCGTCGCTGGTCGCGGCGGCGGCCAGCGCGTTGAGGGCCTGCGGTCGCAGGTCGGGGACGGCGACCAGACCGAGGAGCACGTCGGCGAGGGCCCGCCTCAGTGGCTCGACCTCGGCGGTGGGGGCCCACTGGTCGATGGCGACGCGGAGCAGCACGAGGGCCGGACCGACGATGGCCGGGGAGCGCTCGGCGGCGAGCAGGCGCAGGCCCAGCGAGACGTACTCCGTCACGGCCAGCTCGCCCTTGAAGACCATGTCCTGGGCAGTGGCCAGGGCGACCGCGCGGGCGATCGGGCTGGGCAGGTCGTGGGCGCGCTCGAACAGGAGCCGCTGCGAGGCCGCATCCGTGCGTACGGCGGCGAAGGTGAGGTCGCCATCGTTGAGCAGGTGCAGGTCCGCGCCGGGCAGGTCGACCGGGACGCTCGAGCCGTCGGTGGAGACGAGCAGGACGCCCGACCGGACGAGCCCCTCTCCCTCGACGTCGTAGGAGCCGATGGTGAGCGTGTGCGGACGCGGTGAGCCCTCGGGTGCGACGATCTCGAGCCGGTCACCGTCCTCGTCGCGCACCAACGTGATCGTGTCGGCGCCGGCACGGTCCAGCCAGTCGGTGGTCCAGGGGCCGAGGTCGCGACCGGCGGCCCGGCCGAAGGCGTCCATCAGGTCGGCCAACCGGGTGTTGCCCCAGGCGAACCGGCCGAAGTAGTCGCGCAGGCCCTCGACGAAGGCGTCCTCGCCGATCGTGGCGGCGAGCTGCTTGAGCACGCTCTCGCCCTTGGCGTAGGTGATCGCGTCGAAGGTGGCCATCGCGGCCGAGACGTCCGGCACCTCGCCGCGGATCGGGTGGCTGGCCGGACCCATGTCGATCCGGTAGGCGTCGAGCTTGCGGGTGGCGAGGAACCCCGCCCACGCGTCGGTGAACTCGCTGACGGCGGTGGCCGCCCAGGTCGAGGCCCACGAAGCGAACGCCTCGTTCAGCCACAGGTCGTCCCACCAGCGCATGGTCACCATGTCGCCGAACCACATGTGCGCCATCTCGTGCAGCAGCACCATGGCGCGCTGCCCGCGCTGGGCGTGGGTCGGCGCGCTCCGGTAGAGGAACGCGTCGGTCCAGGTGACGCAGCCCCAGTTCTCCATGGCCCCCGCCATGTTCGGCACGAACACCTGGTCGTAGCGCTCCTGCGGGAACGGCAGGGCGAAGCGCTCGCCGAAGAAGGCGAGCCCCTTCTCGGTGAGGTCGAAGAGCTCGTCGGCGTCACGTTCGAGGAACCGAGCGGTCGACTGGCGGCTGTAGAGACCGAGGTCGTGTCCGGCGACCTGGCGGCGCAGCTCGTGGAACGGGCCGGCATTGATGACCACGACGTACGTCGAGAGCGGGGGAGTGTCGGGGAACGTCCAGGTGCGGCCGTCACCGTCCGCCGACGCGGCGGTCCCGTCGGCAGCGCTGTTGGAGAGCACGGTCCAGGACTCGGGCGCGGTGACGGTGAATGCGTGCGGGGCCTTCAGGTCGGGCTGGTCGAAGCACGCCCAGGCGCGACGCGCGTCGTCGCACTCGAAGCTGGTCCAGACGTAGATCAGCTTGTCGGAGGAGTCGACCGCGCGCATGATGCCGGCGCCGTGGGCAGTCTCGGACTGCGTCGACCTGACCACCAGCACGTTGTGGGCTGCCAGGTCGGGCAGCGGCAGCCGACCACCCTCCGCGGTGGCGAGGTCGAGCGCGACGCCGTTCAGTGTGGCCTCGGAGATGTCGGCGACGCAGTCGACGAACGACGCAGCACCCGGGGTCGTGCAGGTGAAGGCGATGGTGGAGGTGGCTCTCCAGACGGGGCCGTCGTAGAGGCCGCGGAGATCGACGGCGATGTCGTACCTCTCGACCCCGATGAGGTCGGCGCGTTCGGTCGCTTCGTGCTTGGTCAGGCTGGTCGGGACACCCGAGAGATCAGTCATCCCCTGACGCTATCGCCCGGCCGGACTGGCGGTAGGTTGTGGGCGGTGTCACGACGAGGTGCACCAGAGCTCTCAGGGAGATGAACGTGAAGGTCGGCGTCCCGAAGGAAGTCAAGAACCACGAGTACCGCGTGGCGCTCACCCCGGTGGGGGCACACGAGCTCACGCACCGTGGTCACCAGGTGTTGGTGGAGAAGGGTGCGGGCCTCGGCTCGCAGATCCCCGACGAGGAGTACATCGCGGCCGGTGCCACGATGGTCGACTCCGCGGACGACGTCTGGGGCGACGCCGACATGGTGCTCAAGGTCAAGGAGCCCGTTGCCGAGGAGTACCACCGGCTGCGCCCCGACCTGTTGCTGTTCACCTACCTGCACCTCGCCGCCGACAAGCCGCTCACCGAGGAGCTGCTGAAGAGCAAGGTGACCGGCATCGCCTACGAGACCGTGCAGCTGCCCTCGGGTGGCCTGCCGCTGCTCTACCCGATGTCCGAGGTCGCGGGCTGCCTCGCGCCCCAGGTCGGCGCGCACGCGCTGCTGCGGGCCCAGGGCGGACGCGGCGTGCTGATGGGCGGGGTCGGCGGAGTCGCCAACGCCAAGGTCGTCATCATCGGTGCCGGCGTCTCCGGGCAGAACGCCGCCAACATCGCGCTGGGCATGGGGGCCGACGTCACCCTGCTCGACAACGACCTCGACAAGCTGCGGATGTCGTTTTGGCGCTACAACAACCGGGTGCACGGTCTCGCGTCCTCGACCCTGGCCATCCGCCAGCAGGTGATGGAGGCCGACATGGTGATCGGCGCCGTGCTGATCCCCGGCGCGAAGGCACCGAAGCTGGTCAGCAACGAGCTGGTCTCGCAGATGAAGCCGGGCTCGGTGCTCGTCGACATCGCCGTCGACCAGGGTGGCTGCTTCGAGGACACCCGGCCCACGACGCACGCCGACCCGACGTTCGAGGTCCACAACTCGATCTTCTACTGCGTGGCGAACATGCCCGGTGCCGTGCCGAACACGTCCACCTACGCGCTCACCAACGCCACGCTGCCGTACGCCGTCGCGCTGGCCGACAAGGGCTGGAAGCAGGCCTGCCGCGACGACCAGAGCCTCGCGCTGGGCCTCAACACCTACGCCGGCGGTCTCACCAATGCTCCTGTCGGCGAGGCAGTCGGCATCGCGGCGACCTCGCTCGACGCGGCGCTGGCCTGACGGCGGTCGTGTCGTCGGGTCCAGCTGACGGGCGCCCGGGGGAGGTCTCCCGGGCGATCCGGATCTACCTCGACCACCTGACCGTGGAGCGGGGCCTCGCGGCCAACACCTTGTCGTCGTACAAGCGCGACCTGCGCAGGTACGTCGCGCACCTGGCGGGCGAGGGCGTCGACACGCTCGACGCGGTCTCCGAGGCGACGGTGTCGGGCTTCCTGATGCGGTTGCGCGAGGGCGATGCCGACCACCCGGCGCTGAGCGCGACCTCGGCGGCCCGCACGGTCGTGGCGGTGCGCGGCTTCCACAAGTTCGCCGTCCGCGACGGGCTGGCGACGACCGACCCGGCAAGTGCGGTGAAGCCGCCGACGCCGACCAAGCGGTTGCCGAAGGCGTTGCCCCTGTCCGAGGTCGAGGCGATCCTCGAGGCCTCGGGCTCCGCCGGCACGACGTTGGCCCTGCGCGACCGGGCACTGCTCGAGGTGCTCTACGGCACGGGTGCCCGGATCTCCGAGGCGGTCGGCCTCGACATCGACGACCTGGACCTGGTGGACAGCACGGTGCTGCTGCGCGGCAAGGGCTCCAAGGAACGCCTGGTGCCGGTGGGCTCCTACGCCCGCGAGGCGGTCAACGCCTACCTCACCCGGGCCCGGCCCGGCCTGGTGTCGGCGGCGTCCGGACCCGCGCTGTTCCTCAACTCGCGCGGGGGCCGACTCTCCCGGCAGAGCGCCTGGGCGGTGCTGGTCAAGGCCGCGGACCGGGCCGGAGTGAACCGCGACGTATCGCCGCACACCCTGCGGCACTCGTTCGCCACCCACCTGCTCGACGGCGGCGCCGACGTGCGCGTCGTGCAGGAGCTGCTGGGGCACGCCTCGGTGACCACGACGCAGATCTACACCCTGGTGACGGTCGACAACCTGCGTGAGGTCTTCGCGACCGCTCATCCACGAGCGCGCGGATGAGCGCCCGATGAGCCCCCGATGAGCCCCCGATGAGCACCGACGGCTCCGACGACTTCCTGGCCTGGGTCGAGAAGCAGGGCCTTGAGCTGTATCCGCACCAGGAGGAGGCGGTGCTGGAGGTCTTCTCCGGCAACAACGTCATCCTGGCCACCCCGACCGGGTCGGGGAAGTCGCTGGTGGCGACGGCGGCCCACTTCGCCGCGCTGTCCTCCGACCGGGTGAGCTTCTACACCGCGCCGATCAAGGCGCTGGTGAGCGAGAAGTTCTTCGCCCTCGTCGAGGTGTTCGGCGCCGACAACGTCGGGATGCTCACCGGAGACGCGAGCGTCAACGCCGACGCCCCGATCATCGCGTGCACCGCCGAGGTGCTCGCGAACATCGCGCTGCGCGAGGGGCCGGGCGCCGACGTCGGTCTCGTCGTCATGGACGAGTTCCACTTCTACGCCGAGCCCGACCGCGGCTGGGCCTGGCAGGTTCCGCTGCTGACGCTGCCCAACGCGCAGTTCCTGCTCATGTCGGCCACGCTCGGGGACGTGAGCGCGCTGGCCGAGGACCTCTCGCGACGCAACGGGAGGGAGACCGCGGTGATCGACGACGCCGAGCGTCCGGTGCCCCTGCTGTTCTCGTGGGCGCTCACGCACGTCGCCGAGACGCTGGAGGAGCTCGTCACGACGGGGCAGGGCCCGGTGTACGTCGTGCACTTCACGCAGAAGGACGCGGTCGAGCACGCGGTGTCGCTGCTGAGCACGACCTTCAAGGTCGAGACCGACAAGGAGGCGCTCCTGTCGCGTCTCGCGGGCTTCCCGTTCGGCGCCGGGTTCGGCAAGACACTGCGCAAGCTGCTGATGCGCGGCATCGGTGTGCACCACGCCGGGATGCTGCCCAAGTACCGGCGCCTCGTCGAGACGCTCGCCCAAGCGGGCCTGCTGACGGTCATCTGCGGCACCGACACCCTGGGCGTCGGCATCAACGTGCCGATCCGGACGGTGCTGTTCACGGGCCTCGCGAAGTTCGACGGCACTCGCCAGCGGGTGCTGCGCACCCGGGAGTTCCACCAGATCGCCGGCCGCGCGGGGCGGGCGGGCTACGACACCACCGGCTACGTCGTCGTACAGGCACCCGAGCACGTCATCGAGAACGAGCGGGCGAAGGCGAAGTCGGCGGCCAAGAACGAGGCGAACCCGAAGAAGAAGAGCAAGGCACAGCTCAAGAAGCCTCCCGAGGGCACCGTCGTGTGGACCGAGCAGACCTACGACAAGCTGGTCGCCGGCGAGCCCGAGCAGCTGCCGTCGCGGATGAAGATCGACAACGGCATGCTGATCAACGTCCTCACCCGCGAGGAGGACGCCTTCCCGGTGCTGCGCAGCCTGCTCACCGACAACCACCAGGACGCCAAGGGCCGGGTGCGGCTCGTCCGCCGCGCGCTGCGGCTGATGCGCTCCCTGGTGCACTCCGAGACCGTGACGCGGCTCGACGAGCCCGACGAGTTCGGCCGCCGCTACGTCTTGACGGTGACCCTGCCGCCCGACTTCGCGCTCAACCAGCCGCTCGCGCACTTCGCGCTGGCCGCCCTCGACACCCTGGACCCCGAGGCGGAGACCTACACGCTCGACATCGTGTCGGTGATCGAGGCGGTGCTGGAGTCTCCTCGCCAGATCCTCTTCGCCCAGCAGCACGCTGCGCGCGGCGACGCGATCGGCGAGATGAAGGCCGACGGGCTCGAGTACGAGGAGCGGATGGCGCTGCTCGACAAGATCACCTGGCCCCAGCCGCTCGCGGAGCTGCTGGAGGCGACGTACGAGATCTACCGCCAGCGGCATCCCTGGCTGCCCGAGGACGCGCTGGTGCCGAAGTCGGTGGTGCGCGAGATGTGGGAGCAGGGGATGAGCTTCACCGACTTCGTCGGGCGCTACCAGCTGGCCCGGTCGGAGGGGCTGGTGCTGCGCTACCTCACCGACGCCTACCGCACGCTGCGGCAGACCGTGCCCGACGCGCACCGCACCCCCGACCTCGACGACCTGATCGAGTGGCTGGGCGAGACGGTGCGGCAGACCGACTCGTCGCTGCTCGACGAGTGGGAGGCGCTGTCCGACCCGGCGCACGTGCGTGCCGATGTGGCGCACCACGCGCCGCCGCCCCCGCCGCGTCCGATCTCGCGGCAGGAGCGGCCGTTCGCGGTGATGATCCGCAACGCGATGTTCGCGCGGGTCAGCCTGGTCGCGCGCGACGACCTGGACGGGCTGGTGCGGCTCGAACGGGCCGCCGCCGACCGGCTCGACCCGCCGCGGGCGGTGGTGATGGGTCGCTCGGTGTGGGACGCCGCGATCGAGGGCTACTACGCCGACCACGACTCGCTCGCCACCGACGGGGACGCCCGCGGCCCGCAGCTGCTCAGCGTCGGAGCCGAGGAGCGGGGCGTCCCCGCGGGGGCCGACGAGGACGTCAGCGCCCGGATCCGCCGGGTCCGCCAGACGCTGCACGACCCCGCCGGGGACCACGACTGGGTCATCGACGCGATCATCGACTGCGACGCCTCCGACGAGGCCAGCGAGCTGGTTCTGGCGGCCGTGGCGATGCACCGCCTGTGAGGGCCGGGCTGTGGTGGCCGTCGTCGGGCCGGGTCGTCGTACACAGTCCTGTCCACAAACTCTCCACAGGCAGGCTGCGGCTGTGCAGGCAAGCGTGAGCTGATCAACAGATTTCCCCAGTGGCTTGGGGGTATTCGTCGCCGTCTTGTTGCCCGTCGAAGGCGGGCATAGGGTCGCGCAGGGCAGGAGCGACTAGCGCCAAGTCGCCGTGTCGACATGTCGGTGTGCAACAACGAGAGGTCCACAAGATGAGCGGTGACGGGTCGTACGCTGGGTTTCCCGGTCAGGGCAGCAACGCATCCGAGATGCCGCCGCTGCTCCGCACTCCGAATCACCCAACCAGTCCTCAAACCTCTGCTGGAGCTGACGCATCCGTGAGTGACCCGATCCCGTTCGCCCGACCCGAGCCTCTTGCCGAGTCGGTGACCGAGACGGCCGTCGAGACCGTCGTCGAGGTGGGTCCGACCGGACGGCCGATGCCGGTGTTCCCCGAGCCCAAGCCGGTGCGCAGCCACGGCGGTGCCCGCGTCGTCTCGATGTGCAACCAGAAGGGTGGGGTCGGCAAGACCACGACCACCATCAACCTCGGTGCCGCGCTCGCCGAGCAGGGCCGCCGGGTGCTGCTCGTCGACTTCGACCCGCAGGGCTCGCTCTCGGTCGGCCTGGGCCTCAACCCGCACGAGATGGACCTCACCATCTACAACCTCCTGATGCAGCGCGACGTCGCGCTCGAGGAGGTCGTGGTGCCGTCGGGTGTCGCCGGGATGGACCTGCTGCCCTCCAACATCGACCTCTCGGCGGCCGAGGTGCAGCTGGTGCACGAGGTGGCCCGCGAGCAGACGCTGCAGCGGGTGCTGGCGCCGGCGATCGAGAAGTACGACGTCATCCTGATCGACTGCCAGCCGTCCCTTGGCCTGCTGACCGTCAACGCGCTGACCGCGTCCGACGGCGTGATCGTGCCGCTGGAGTGCGAGTACTTCGCGCTGCGCGGTGTCGCGCTGCTCAAGACCACCATCGACAAGGTGCGTGAGCGGCTCAACCCCAAGCTCGAGATCGACGGCGTCCTCGGCACCATGTTCGACGGCCGCACCCTGCACAGCCGCGAGGTCATGGACCGGCTCGTCCACGCGTGGGGCGACACCGTCTTCCACACCGTCATCCGGCGCACCGTGAAGTTCTCCGACGCGACCGTGGCCGGCGAGCCGATCACGTCGTACGCGTCCGGCTCGACCGGTGCCGACCACTACCGCCTGCTGGCCAGGGAGGTGCTGGCCCGGTGGCCCGACGAGTGAGCCTGCCCCGCGCCGACGACCTCTTCCGCCCCACCACGGAGGGCGAGAAGTCCGTCCGGGCCGTGCCCGACACCGGCCACGACCAGGCCGAGGGCCCCGACCCGGGGCCGCGCAAGCCGAGCGGCCGAGTGCGCCACGACGAGAAGATGACGGTCTACGTCACCTCCGACGAGCTGGTCGACATCGAGCACACGCGCCTGTCGCTGCGGCGTACCCACGGGCTGGCGGTCGATCGCGGCCGGCTGGTCCGGGAGGCGATCTCGCTGATCCTGGCCGACTTCGAGGCCCACGGCGACGACAGCGCACTGGTGCAACGGCTGACCGAGCAGTGACGAGCCCACTGCGGCGATGACTGTCCTAGACACTGGGCTCGCCGCCGCCGACCCCGACACCGCTGCCGCCGCGTCGGCCGGGTTCGAGGTCCGACTCGACAACTTCGAGGGCCCGTTCGACCTGCTGCTGAGCCTGATCTCCAAGCACAAGCTCGACATCACCGAAGTCTCGCTCTCGCGGGTGACCGACGAGTTCATCGCGCACGTGAAGGCCGCCGGTCCGACGTGGGAGCTCGAGCAGACGACGTCCTTCCTGCTGGTGGCCGCGACCCTGCTCGACCTCAAGGCGGCCCGGCTGCTGCCGCAGGGCGACGTCGAGGACGAGGAGGACCTGGCGCTGCTGGAGGCCAGGGACCTGTTGTTCGCCCGCCTCATGCAGTACCGCGCGTTCAAGCAGGTCGCCCACGTGCTCGAGATCCGGCTGGCCGAGGAGTCGCGTCGTCACGCGCGGGTCGTCGGGCTCGAGGACCGCTTCGCGAGCCTGCTGCCGGAGGTGCTCATCGGCATCGGGCTGGAACAGTTCGCCCAGCTGGCGGCGCGGGCCCTGGAGCCCAAGCCGGTGGTCGAGGTCTCGCTGCAGCACATCCACTCAGCGAAGGTCAGCGTTCGCGAGCAGGCCGCCCTCATCGTCGACCGGCTCCGTCGCGGCGGCATCATGACCTTCCGGGCGCTGTGCGGGGACTCGCCCGACCGCCTCACCACCGTCGCGCGGTTCCTGTCGCTGCTCGAGCTGTTCCGTGAGGGTGCCGTGTCGTTCGACCAGGTCACCCCGCTCGGCGAGCTGAGCGTGCGCTGGACCGGCGCCGAGGAGGGCGACATCGAGATCGTCGACGAGTTCGACGGTGCGTCGGCCGACGACGACGTCCCGTTCCCCGCGCCCACCGAGCCAGACCAGGAAGAGGAGCAGCAGTGAGCCAGGACGTCACCACCCCCGGGACCCTCGATGTCGAGATGGCCGAGCTGCGGCCCTCGCTCGAGGCGATCTTGATGGTCGCCGACCAGGCCCTCGACAAGGTCGCGCTGGCCTCCGCGGTCGGCCACCCCGTCGACGCGGTCGCCGACGCGCTCACCGAGCTCTCCCGCGAGTACGACGAGCAGGGCCGCGGCTTCGAGCTGCGGGCGGTGGCCGGGGGGTGGCGCTTCTACACGCGCGACGCCTACGCAGGCGTGGTCGAGTCGTTCGTCCTCGAGGGTCAGCAGGCGCGGCTCACGCAGGCCGCGCTCGAGACCCTGGCCGTGGTCGCCTACAAGCAGCCCATCTCGCGGGCCCGCGTGTCCGCGGTGCGTGGCGTCAACGTCGACGGGGTGATGCGCACGCTGCTCTCCCGCGGGCTGGTCGAGGAGTCCGGCCAGGACCACGAGACCGGCGCCAACCTCTACCGCACGTCCGCGTACTTCCTCGAGCGCATCGGCATCAGCTCGATCGAGGAGCTGCCCGAGCTGGCGCCGTACCTTCCCGACATGGACGACCTCGAGGACGAGCTGATGGCGATGGCCGGTGGCGGAGCGCACGAGCCCGACGCACATCCGGAGCCGGCCGCCGAGCCTGCCCCTGGGCCTGCCCCTGAGCCTGGCGCGGAGCCTGCCTCCGAACCCGACCACGGCCACCCGGCGCCGCACAGCGGCGACGGCACCGAGCCCGACGCCGGCACCGAGGTCGGCTGACGGTGAGCGACCACGACGATCCCCAAGGGATCCAGACCGACGACGACGGCCAGATCCGGCTCCAGAAGCTGCTGGCCCAGTCCGGGGTCGCCTCGCGCCGCAAGTGCGAGGAGCTGATGCTCGATGGGCTGGTCGAGGTGGACGGCGAGATCGTCACCCGGCTCGGCACCAAGGTCGACCCCCGCACCGCCGTGATCCGCGTCGACGGCAAGCGGCTGCCGCCGATCTCGGCCCACGTGTACCTGGTGCTCAACAAGCCGCGCGGGGTCGTCTCCACGATGTCGGACCCGGAGGGACGCCGCAGCCTCGCCGACCTGGTCTCCGACCGCCCCGAGCGCCTCTTCCACGTCGGTCGGCTCGACACCGACACCGCGGGCCTGATCCTGCTGACCAACGACGGTGACTTCGCCCACCAGATGGCGCACCCCTCGCACGAGGTCGACAAGACCTACGTCGCGGAGGTCGACGGTGACGTCAGCAAGGCGACGCTCTCGGAGCTCCGTGCCGGGGTGACCCTCGAGGACGGGCCGATCAAGGTCTCTCGGGTGAAGGTGATCTCGGCCGGGCAGGGTGACGCGCAGGGGCGCACCATCGTCGAGCTGGTGATCCACGAGGGCCGCAACCGGATCGTCCGACGCCTCCTCGAGCAGGTCGGCCACCCGGTGCGCCGCCTGACCCGCACCCGCTTCGGCCCGGTGGACCTCACCGGCCTGAAGGCCGGCGATCTGCGCCACCTCACGACCGACGAGCTCGGCTCGCTGCTGGACACCGCACAGCTCTGACAGGGTGGTCTGGGTTGCCGGGGTGGGTCCTGGTCGGTTGTTCGGACGGATGGGCAAGCTCCGACTTGAACGAACGTTCGACCAAGCAGGAGCCGTCTTGGTCGGGCGGCGCGGGAGGGCGAGCCGACGACGCATCGCCTTGGGCCATCGACGCGGCAGTGCCTGGGAAGTGTCCTCGGACGTCCTCGAGGATCAGGTGGTCGGTCGCGCCCGGCGTGAAGAGGGTGAGCTGCATGCCGTCGGGGGCCTGGACGCGGGCGTTGCGGTCTCCCCAGGGTGTGTCCACAGGCGGTGCCACCCTTGTGGCACCGCCCCCGACGAGCTGCTCGGCGGCAGTGTCGCTGTCGGGGACCTGCACGCACAGCCGCACCGGGCCGGAGACCCGGCTGCCGACCTCGATCTCGTCGATGTGTGCGGCCTGGGCCTGGTCGAACAGCTCCAACGTCGCGTGTCCGGCCTCGAGCAGGACCACTCGCCCGTCCTCGCTGGTCCAGTCCTCGAGCTGCCGCAGGCCCAGTGCGTCGCGATAGAAGGCCAGGGCTCTATCGAAGTCATCGACGGTCAGGGTGACTCGCAGTTCGCTCATGAGTCCATGCTCCCCTTCCATCCCACGACTTGCACGCTCCTGGTGACCATCGGCTTCCAGGACGTACGCCTCGAACACCCCCGCAGATGAGGGCGCTTCATTGCAATCGGCGCACAGCTCTGAGATTCGGGCTCTGGCCGCTGGACCTGCCACATAGAATCTGGACATGAACGAGGTCTCCGTCGTCGCCTACTTCGCAGACGACCCCACGCGGACCTACCAGCTGATCCAGTGGCTTCCCGTCCTGGCGCTGCTCCACGAGCGGCACCCGGTCGGCATCGTCGTGCGCGACCCCCGGTCCGCCGCCGTGATCGGGGCGAGGACGACGGTGCCGGTCCTCACCGCCGAGTCGTTCCCGGAGCTGACGGACCTCTACGCCGAGCTCGACGCCAAGGTCGTCCTCTACTGCAACAACTCGATGCTCAACTTCCAGTCGCTGATCGACGGTCGCTCGCTGCACGCGCACATCAACCACGGTGAGAGCGACAAGCAGAGCATGGCGAGCAACAACGCCAAGGCCTACGACCGGGTGTTCGTCGCGGGCGAGGCCGCGGTCCAACGGCACGTCTCCGGCCTCCTCGAGTTCGACACGAGCCGCCTGGTGCGCACCGGCCGGCCGCCGCTCGACCTGCGGCCGCTCCCGTGCCTGGTGCCCAGCGAACGGCGCACGATCCTGTACGCGCCCACGTGGGAGGGCGACGCGGAGTACAACGACTACACCTCCGTCGACACGATCGGTGCCGACATCGTCCGAGCCATCCTGGCCGTCCCCGACGTGCGGCTGGTCTACAAGCCGCACCCGCAGGTCGCCGCCAGCGAGACCCCGGCCGTGCGCGACGCGCACCACGACATCCTCACCCTGGTCGCGGAGGCGATCCGGCGCGAACCGGACGCCGGCCACGAGGTGATCGCGGTCGGCGACATCCTGGCGATCATCCCCGACTGCGACGTGATGGTCACCGACGTGTCGTCGGTCGGCCTCGACTGGCTCTACCTGCGGACCGACCGACCCATCTTCGTGACCGACCGGCACCATGACGCCGAGCGGCTGCGCCAGGAGGTGCCGGTGAGCCGCTGTGCCGACGTGATCGATGACGTCGACGTGGCCGAGCTGACCGCGCTCCTCGCCTCCCGCCTCGAGAACGACGAGCACCACCTCGCCAGGCTGGCCATGCGGCACTACTACTTCGACGACCTCCAGATCGGCGACAGCACCGGCCGGTTCCTCGATGCGGTGTCAGAGCTGGTGGTGCTGCGTGACCAGCTGCTGCGCGCGGCGCCGTCCATGGGCGGAGCCGGGGCCGCGATCACGGCCTGACCCGTCCGGTTGGGCAGGGGGTCACTGGGGTCACTCTGCAGCGGCGAAGCGCAGCGCGAGCAGGGTGTTGATCTCGTGCTGGCGCACCAGGAACGCCCGCTCGTCGAGTCGCTTGCGCCGGAGCCAGCCGGTGACCTCGTCGTTGCACTTGCTGGCGTTGCAGGAGCCGCAGGCCGGGGCGATGTTGGCCAGGGTGTAGCGGCCACCACGCGACAGGGCCAGGACGCAGTCACGCTGCAGGGGAGCGTCGGTCGCGCCGCAGTAGGCGCAGCCACCCCACGCGCCCTTGAGGGCCGACCACTGCTCGTCACTGAGGTCGTGCTCGACGCTGTCCATCCGGCGCTTGCGCCGGCGGGCGACCCTGCTCCTGCGACTCCGGTTGACCGCCATCACAGCAGCGTAGGGGCGTCAGGTGTCGATCTCGGTGACCTACTGATCGCGCCGCTCGTGCAGGCGCTGCTGGGCAGCCGGCAGGAAGGCGAGGCACGGCGCATCGTCCTCCGGGTGCTTCTCGACCAGGTGGAAGATCCAGCGGTCCATCGCCGCCATGAACCCGTTGTCCTCTCCCGGGCGGTAGGCCGACCAGTTGAGCGTGCCGCGGGTGACGCACGCGGAGCAGCTGATCTTGTAGACGAACTGCTTGTCCCGACCGACATCGATCTTCACCTTCGCCAGGGGGCCGGCCTCGACGGCGGCCTTCCTCTCACGAGCAGATCGGCTCGCTGTCATGTGCCACCCCCGGTCTCCTCGGCACAAGGAGCCTACGCCGACACTCCCGGACCGGCAGAGGGGAGTAGCGTCGGGCAGGTGGACAGGTCGACCACCCACGCTGCCGATCCGGTGCCCGAGGCGCTGCGGCCCTACGTGCTCGCCATCGGCGGCTACGACCTGGCCATGCCGGCGCCGGGCGTCCACCTCGGGATGCCGTCGACGAGCGTGACGTTCGTGCTGCCCGTGGGCGAGCCGCTCGACGTCGGCTGGGCCGGCGTGCCGAGCTCACGTGGGCGACGTTGGTCGACGGTCTCCGGACTGCACACCGAGCCCGCAGAGATCCGCTACGGGTTCCGGCAGACAGGGGTGCAGCTCGCGTTGAGCCCGCTGGGCGCCCGTGCCCTGCTGGGCGTGCCCGCGGGTGCGGTCGCGCGCGACATCGTCACTCTCGACGAGCTCGGGCCTGGGCTGCGCGACCTGCCGGAGCGGCTGGGCGAGTGCCCCGACGGGCAGGCACGGGTCGCGCTGGTACGCCGGCGGCTGGTCGACGTACTGGCCAGGAGGGGGACCCCGTCGGTGCGCGCGGAGGTCGGGTACGCGCTCGCGGCCCTCACCCGAGGGGCGTCCGTGCAGCGCGTGGCCGACGACGTCGGGCTGAGCCGCCGGCACCTCGGGACCCTGGTCCGCTCAGAGACGGGGGTGAGCCCCAAGCAGTTCCACCGGATCGCGCGCCTCGACGCCAGCCGGTCGCGGCTGGTCGCCGCTGCCCGCTGCGGGCAGCCGTCGCTCGCGGCGATCGCCACGGACTGCGGCTACGCCGACCAGGCCCACCTGACCAGGGAGTGGCAGGCGCTGGCGCACTGCACGCCGACCCGGTGGCTGCGCGACGAGTTCCCATTCGTGCAAGACCCGGCGTCCGCCGGCGGGGGAGCCTGAGGGCATGACTGCATCCGACATCCGACTCTGGCACTCAATGTCCTTCACCGACCCGGACGCGATGATCGCGTGGCTCTCGGCGGTGGGCTTCACCGAGCACGCGTCGCACCGAGACGACGCAGGCGTCGTCGTGCACGCGGAATGGCTGTGGCCCGGCGGCGGCGGGATCATGTTCGGCGCGCGGCGCGACGACGGCGCCCTCGAGGGCACCGGTCCGGCGGCGGCGTACCTGGTCTGCGACGATCCCGACGCCGTCTTCGACGCGGCCGTCAAGGCCGGTGCGACGGTGCAGCGGCCGATGGTCGACCAGGACTACGGCGGACGTGGCGGCAGCCTGCTCGACCCGGAGGGCAACCACTGGTCGGTGGGCAGCTACCAGCCGGGCTAGATTTGCAGGGTGCGCGAGCGAAAGCGCGTCGAGTCCGCCACGGAGGTGCCGTGGCCGCTCAGCGTGCAGCAACGGCGGCGGCAGCGCTGGTACTTCGGGCTGATGGCCGTGTGCCTCACGCTCATCGTCCTCGCCTGGGGCGTGGTCCGGCTCTGGTCGGTCCCGGTGGCGGTGGGGATGTCGGCCGTCGCGGCGGTGATCCCGCCGATCGCCGCCTTCGTGGCCAACAACGGGGTCAGGGGCTGAGCGAGCCGGCCACGGACAGTCGTCCTGGGACGGGCTGCGGCTGCGCCGGGTGACCTCGTTAGCCTTGCCCGCATGGCTACCCGGGCAGTGCGAGGTGCGACCCAGCTCGACGAGGACACCCGCGAGCACATGCTCGACCGGGTGGCCGAGATGGTGCAGGACGTCATGGACGTCAACGGTCTCCACGCCGACGACTTCATCTCGGTGATCTTCACCGCCACGTCCGACCTGGTCGCGGAGTTCCCGGCGTACGCCGCCCGCCAGCTGGGGTTCGGCGACGTGCCGCTGCTGTGCGCCCGCGAGCTCGAGATCGAGGGCTCCATGCCCCGCGTGGTGCGCCTCCTCGCGCACGTCGAGACGGACCTGCCGCGGGCCGACATCACCCATGTCTACCTGCACGGCGCCGCCAACCTGCGCCGCGACCTGAACCGCACGCACGCGGTGCCCGACGCCGACCCCGGCGACGACGCGGGCACCCCGTGAGCCTCACCGGACCCGTCGAGATCGTCGGCGTCGGTCTGCTCGGCACGTCCGTGGCGCTGGCCTGCCGCCGGGCCGGCCTCGAGGTGCTGCTCAGCGACGTGTCGGCCGAGCACCTGCGCACCGCGTCCGGCCTCGGCGCCGGTCGGCCGCGCACCGCCGACGACCGGCCGCAGCTCGTCGTCGTCGCCGTCCCGCCCGACCACCTCGGCCCGGCGGTGGCGCAGGCACTGCTGCGCACCGACGCGGTCGTGACCGACGTCGGCAGCGTCAAGGAGGCGCCGCTGCAGGCCGTCCTGGCAGCGGTCCCGGCCGCGGACGCCGGCCGCTACGTCGGGTCGCACCCGATGGCCGGCAGCGAGCGATCGGGTCCGCTGGCGGCCAGCTCCGCGCTCTTCGACGGCCGCCCGTGGGCGGTCGTCCCGCACGCCGGCTCGACCGATGCGGCGACGGCGATGGTCGAGGAGCTGGCCGCGCTGTGCGGGGCCGCCACCGTGCGGCTGTCACCGGGCGACCACGACCGCGCCGTGGCCCGCACGTCCCACCTGCCGCACCTGGCCGCAGTCCTCGTCGCCGGCCGGCTAGCCGACGCCCCCGCCGACCACCTCGCCCTGTCGGGGCAGGGGCTGCGCGACGTGACGAGGGTGGCGGGCAGCGACCCGGGCCTCTGGGAGCAGATCGTGTCCGCCAACGGGCAGGCCGTGCTCGGCGTGCTGGGGGAGATGCGCGAGCAGCTCGACACCCTCATCGCCGCCCTGGTCTCCGGCGAGCGGCCCGGGCTGCACGACGTGCTGACGCGTGGAGTGGCGGGCACGCTCGCCATCCCGGGCAAGCACGGCGGGCCGGTGCGCCCGATGCGTGCGGTCTTCGTGGCCGTGCCCGACCATCCCGGCGAGCTGGCCCGGCTGTTCGCGGACGCGGGCGCGAGCGAGGTCAACATCGAGGACGTGCACATCGACCACGACCCCGCGCGACCCGTCGGTCTGGTCGAGCTGCTCGTCGAGGAGGCCCGGGCCGAGCACCTGCTCGCGTCCTTGGAATCGAGAGGCTGGGTCACCCACCGGTAGGCTGCGGGCTGCGCCGGAGTCCCGGCGTTCTCCAAGTCGCAAGGATGGGTCACCCGTGAGCACCACCCCGGTCGAGACGCGTCCCAGCGGCCCTGCACCCGGCGTGGTCGTCGCCATCGACGGACCGTCCGGCTCCGGCAAGTCGAGCACGTCGCGCGGCGTCGCCAGCAGGCTCGGACTGAGGTACCTCGACACCGGCGCGATGTTCCGCGGCATCACCTGGTGGCTGCTGCGTGAGGGCGTCGACATCCACGACGCCGCGGCCGTCGCGGCGCGCGCGGACGAGCCCGAGATCACGTCGGGCACCGACCCGAAGCGCCCCGGCATCCTGGTGGCGGGCGTCGACGTCTCCGTGGCCATCCGCTCCGACGAGGTGACCTCGGCGGTCAGCCCGGTGAGCGCGGTGCCCGAGGTGCGCGCACGGCTGCTCGACCTGCAGCGCGAGGTGATCGCCGACGGCGGCATCGTCGTCGAGGGTCGCGACATCGGGTCGGTCGTCGCGCCGACCGCCCAGGTCAAGGTCTTCCTCACCGCCGACTCTTCGGCCCGGGCCGAGCGCCGTACGGCCGAGGTGGGCGGCACCGACGTCGCCGCCACGCGAGCCTCGCTGCTCTCGCGCGACAAGATCGACTCCGGCCGCGCCACCGCGCCGCTGGTGATGGCCGACGGGGCCACCCACATCGACACCACGCCGTACTCCCTGGACGAGGTCATCGACCAGGTCGTCGCTCTCGTGGAGGCGGTCGGGGAGCACGCGTGAGCCCCCTCGACCTGAGCCTGGACGCCACCCCGCACCCGCGTCGCGCGCTCCTGCACCGCGGGCAGCGGCTCACGCAACGGCTGGTGGCTCGGCGCTGGACGCTGAGCGTGGACGCCGCCGAGCACGTGCCCGCGGACGGTCCGGTCATCTTCGCCGCGAACCACATCGGGCTGCTCGACGGGCCGCTGCTGGCCATGTGCACGCCACGGCCGGTGCACGCGCTGACCAAGCGGGAGATGTTCTCCGGTGGGCTCGGCGGGTTCCTGCGGGCGACGGGCCAGATCCCGGTCGACCGGTTCACCGTCGATCCGGCGGCGGTCAAGACCGCCCTGCGGGTCCTGCACGACGGGGGAGCGGTGGGCATCTTCCCCGAGGGCAGGCGGGGCGCGGGTGACTTCGGCACGTTCCACCACGGCGCTGCCTACCTCGCGCTCGTCACGGGTGCGCCGGTGGTGCCGCTGACCATCGTCGGCACCCGTGGGGCCGGCGACCACACCAACTTCGTGCCACCGCGCGGAGCCGCCATCGACCTGCACTTCAGTACGCCGTGGAGCGCAGCCGCCCTCCCGTGGCCGCGCACCCGGGAACACGTGCTGCATGCTTCGGCGTTGCTGCTGGAGCACCTGCGTGTCTCTCAGGAGGCCGCTCTCGCCCGCATCGGGCGACCACTGCCGGGACCCCTTCCGGCCGACGAACGAGAACTGGACCCCCCGACGGGGTTCGCCCAACGAGGAGCATCATGAGCGACGACATGCCCGGATACGATCTGTCCGGGTCCGACGGGGATCCAGGTGCCGACACGGGCCCGGTGCCCGTGCTGGCCATCGTGGGCCGCCCCAACGTCGGCAAGTCGACGCTGGTCAACCGGATCATCGGGCGCCGTGCGGCCGTGGTCGAGGACCGGCCGGGGGTGACCCGGGACCGCGTCTACTACGACGCCACCTGGAGCGGTCGCGCCTTCACCGTCGTCGACACCGGCGGCTGGGACCCCGACGCCCGCGGGCTCGCCAAGAGCATCGCCGCCCAGGCCGAGATCGCGGTGACGCTGGCCGACGCCGTGCTGTTCGTGGTCGACGCCAACGTCGGCATCACCGACTCCGACGAGGCGGTCGTCAAGATCCTGCGCAAGTCGGGCAAGCCGGTCGTGCTGGCCGCGAACAAGGTCGACGACCAGCGCGCCGAGGCCCAGGCCCACGGCCTGTGGCGGCTCGGGCTGGGCGAGCCGCACCCGGTCTCCGCACTGCACGGCCGCGGCTCGGGCGACATGCTCGACGCCGTGCTCGAGGCGCTTCCCGAGACGCCGCCCGAGAAGTTCGGGCAGGTCGGCGGACCCCGCCGGATCGCCATCGTCGGCAAGCCCAACGTCGGCAAGTCCTCCCTGCTCAACAAGCTCGCCGGCTCCGACCGGGTCGTGGTCGACAACGTCGCCGGGACCACGGTCGACCCCGTCGACGAGCTGATCGAGCTGGGTGGGGTGACCTGGCGCTTCATCGACACCGCCGGTATCCGCAAGCGCGTCAAGGAGGCGTCGGGGCAGGAGTACTACGCCTCGCTGCGCACCACGACGGCCATCGACCGCGCGGAGGTCGCCGTCCTCGTCCTCGACGGTGGCGAGACGGTCTCGGAGCAGGACATGCGGATCATCCAGACGATCCGCGACTCCGGCCGGGCGCTGGTCATCGCGTTCAACAAGTGGGACCTGGTCGACGAGGAGCGTCGCTACTACCTCGAGCGCGAGGTCGAGCGCGACCTGGTCCAGGTGCAGTGGGCGCCGCGGATCAACATCACCGCGCGCACCGGCTGGCACGTCGACCGGCTCGTCCCCGCGCTGGAGAAGGCGCTCGAGGGCTGGGAGACGCGGATCTCGACCGGCGCGCTCAACACGTTCCTCGGCCGGCTCGTCGCCGAGCACCCGCACCCGGTGCGCAGCGGCAAGCAGCCCAAGATCCTGTTCGCGACCCAGCCGTCGACGGCGCCGCCGACGTTCGTGCTGTTCACCAGCGGCAAGCTGGACGCCGGCTACGAGCGGTACATCGAGCGTCGCCTGCGCGAGGAGTTCGGGTTCGTGGGCACGCCGATCGTCGTCCAGCAGCGGCCGCGCGAGAAGCGCAAGCGCTAGCGGTTCACTCCGAGGGCTCGGGTACGTTGATGTCGGCGCACTCGACCTCGGGGTTGACGCCGAGGTAGTTGAGCGGACCGGCCACGATCGTGAGGCCGATGTTGCTGGCCTCGGCGCAGTTGGTGACGGTGTCGTCGAAGTAGTCGCGCTGGTAGGCGGCGAGGGCACCGATCACGAGCCAGACGACGACGATGAGCGCGATGATCCGGGTCATGGGGGCGAACCTAGACCCCGGTGTGCGCCTCCCGGCACCTCCCTCGGGGTGAATCCGGTGCGCGTCAGGGTGTGAGCTCGAGCGCCTGCAACCACGCCATGGGATCCACCGGGCCGAGCCCGGTCGGTCGGACCTCGAGGTGCAGGTGCGGGCCGGTGCTGTTGCCGCTGCTGCCCAGCCCGCCGATGGGCTGGCCGACCTCGACCTCGTCGCCGGGGGCGACGAGCGCGACGAGCTGGTGGCAGTACCAGATCTCCGTGCCGTCCTCCAGGGTCAGGATCGTGCGCAGGCCGTAGGCACCGGCGTCCCCGACCGAGGTGACCACGGCATCGCCGACGGCCACGAGGGGCGTGCCGAGTGGGGCGGCGAAGTCCTGACCGGTGTGGTCCGCCTCCCAGTGCGGCCCGGCCTGGCCGAAGTCGGCGGAGAGGTAGTAGCCCGCCAGCGGCAGTACGTGCGTGAGGTCGGCCAGGGCCCCGGTGTAGCCGAGGGCGGCGAGCCGCGACACCTCCTCGGCCTTCACCACGGCGTACTGGGCCGCCTGGCGTGAGATGGAGGCCAGGGCGCGCTCACGCTGCCGCACCCGGAGCGCGAGCAGGTCGATCTCGATGCTGGAGGAGGCGGTGGACGCGCTGACGAACGTGTCGTTGCCCGGTTGCGGGACGTTGAGGGCCATCGCGGCGCTCGGCAGCGCCAGCGGCGCGCAGAGCCCGGCGAGGACGGCCGCAGCCGTCATCGCGCCCTTCAGTCGGCGGTGGCGC
Source organism: uncultured Actinomycetota bacterium (assembly GCA_963807335.1). Lineage (GTDB taxonomy): Bacteria > Actinomycetota > Actinomycetes > Propionibacteriales > Nocardioidaceae > Nocardioides. The sequence continues at coordinate 21,975 of CAWEBT010000004.1, read as the reverse complement.
GGTTCGCCACCGGTGCTGCTCGATCCCATGACTACCCCCCAGTAGTTGAAGGGCAATCTTCTGGCCGCCCACCCCGTCGGGTCTGGCGAACGCGTGGATCTGGCCTGTTCGGGCCACTCCGCCTAGTCACCGGGGGCCACCGCGGGTCGCCGATGGTCTGCTCCGGCTAGCCTGCGGCAGTGCGTCGTACCGTGATCGTCTCCATCGCAGCGCTCGTGACCGCGCTGCTGAGCGGTCCCTCGAGTGCCATGCTCCCGGCCGGGAGCGGGTCCGCACCGCTGGCCGGCTCCGCCTGTCAGGTGTTCCCCGCCGACAACTACTGGCACGCCGACATCCGCGACCTCCCCGTCCACGCCCTCAGCGGCCAGTGGCTCAGCCACATGTCGGCCGGCGACGACCTGCACCCGGACTTCGGGGACAGGTACGGCATCCCGATCACGGTCGTGGGCGCCCGGCACCGGCGCGTGAAGGTGAGGTTCGTGTACGCCGACGAGAGCGACCGCGGCCGCTACCCGCTGGGCAAGGACACCAGGATCGAGGGTGGGCGGAAGTCCACCGGGGACCGGCACGCCATCGTCGTCAACGCGAAGTCCTGCCGACTGTTCGAGACGTACGCGACCCGGAAGGTCGGCAACCGGTGGCGGGCCGGGTCGGGCGCCACCTGGTCGCTGCGGGCCAACACGCTTCGCCCGGACGGGTGGACGTCGGCCGATGCGGCCGGGCTGCCGATCCTGCCCGGGCTGCTGCGCTGGGACGAGGTGCGCGAGCGCCGCGTCGACCACGCCATCCGCTTCACCACCGACGTCACGTCGCGCTGGCACCTGTGGCCCGCTCGCCACGACGCCGGATCGCAGACCAGCCATGCCTACCCACCGATGGGTGCGCGGTTCCGCCTCGATCCTGCCTTCCCGACCACCGGGTTCGGTGCCGACGCCGCCGAGGTCATCCGCGCGATGAAGACCTACGGCCTGGTGCTGGCCGACAACGGCTCGCCGTGGTTCTTCCAGGGCGAGAAGAACAGGCGCTGGCCGGACCGCCTGATCGAGGACCTCAAGCGCATCCCGGCCTCGGCCTTCCAGGCCGTGGACACCGCGCCGCTGAGGAAGTCGGCCGACTCGGCCGCCGTTCGATGAGCCCGATGCGGCCGCACCGGCGAGGCTGCGGTAATCTTCCACCGGTCTTCCACGGAAGACTTTCGGGCTGTGGCGCAGCTTGGTAGCGCACTTGACTGGGGGTCAAGGGGTCGCAGGTTCAAATCCTGTCAGCCCGACCGAATGAATGACGCTCTGACCTGAGTTTCCACAGGTCAGAGCGTTATTCGCGTTCTGGGTGCAGGTCGAGACGACCCGTGGGGTCCGCGGTGGACCAGACGGCCATGGGCCACCGAGTCAAGTGATCCACGGTCCAACGGGTGCGGCCCTACGCGGAGACCACCTGAGCTGAGCGGCGGGAACTGCGGGGTCTGGTCCATCGGGGTCCTGCACACGGGTGCTCGGCGTTGACGTGCGCGCCCCTCGTACAGGAGATGCATGGCGTCCTTGTCGCACGCTGAGCAGTCTGCGCCAGCGCTCGGACCTGCCCGTCGGTCTGCTGATGGGCCGGTCCTCGCCGCTACTCCATGGTGGGGATGACATACGTCGATCGGTCGACGAGTCTGCGATAGCGACGATCGTCGTCCACTGCTTCGCCACAGAAGTGCAGGCCCTCCCGGCTCGACCGCGGTCAGGGGTCGGCCGCCATCGGGGCAGTGATCAAGCCACCGAACTCGGACAGGACGCCTTGATGAAAGCATCACCGAAACTCCTCGCACTGGCCGTGGCCGCAACCGGCATCCTCGCTGGGGCCCCGGGTGCCGTCGCGGCTGTGGACAACACGCCTCCGTCACTGGCCGCTCCGGCCTTCCCTTCCTTCGTCGTCGGTTCACAGCTGGGCGTCGACTTTCAGTCCGACTACGGGCCGGAGGGGAACGTCACCGCAACCGCGCAAATGTCGTTCAAGTGGTCGGCGACCGACGCGAGCGGCCAGGTCCGCTACGACCTGGTCGAGAACAACAACGCGGCTGGCCCCTGGCTGATGTTCGAGGGCAGCACCCAGACCTCCCACACGTTCCAGGGCAAGAACGATGACGACGACTGGGCCACAGACAGCTTCGAGCTCACAGCCAGGGACCCGTCCGGCAACTCGACGACCCGCGTGATCAGGGGCAACCGAACCCGCCTCACCCAAGAGAACAACGTGTCCCACGCGTCACGTCCAGAGATCGCCCGGCCGACCATCACGTACGCCGGCACCTGGGGTTCCTCGGCATGTTCGTGCTGGACTGGGAAGGCGGTGCGACGCACGACCAGTCGGGGCGCTTCGGCTACGTCAACTGTCACCATTCCCGACGGCGCGGCCACCCACCTGGCACTTGTCATGCACGCTGGACCCGACCGAGGCAAGTTCCGGGTCTTTGTGGATGGGACACTCAGGGGGACGGTCGACACCTACGCCTCCGTCTCGACGCCGAGACGAATCGTCTGGGACACAGCACTGGGCAGGGGCACGCACAAGGTGAAGATCGTGAACCTGGCGACATCGGGCAGGCCACGGATCGACCTCGACGCCGTGCTGACGAACGGGCCGACGATCCTGTACTGACAGGGCCACAGACCGTCCCTTGCGGCGCGGCGGTGCCAATGCCGCGGCCGCGACGGCCCATCGCGTCGACGATACGAAGGTCAACGAGATGAGGGTGATCCGCCACAGGGCCCATGATGCGCTCCTCAGTCGTGACGAGAACGGGTTGTCCTCATGACTGAAGGTGTGCAGCGGAAACCGGCCCACCTGTGGAGAACGCTCGGGTGAAGTGACGCCATGGCGCGACTGCGTAGCTCCTCGCGCGAGACGCCGTACGTCGACCGCGCGCTCGGCCGAGGTCCTGGATGGCGTGGTCCAAGCAGCCCCGGCAGGCAGACCGCCACACACCGACCGTCCGATGAGGGGATACGTGCACCCCGGCCGGGACCTGTCAGTACGAGGTGCGTCATGGGGATCCTCGCGTTCGACCTGACCATTCGGCGGAATGAAATGTGAAGACAGGTACGTTGACACCTCAATGGATACCCCCCCGGGTATCGCCGACACTTGTGGAGGAACCGTGATCAACGTTGTCCCGATCGACACCCCCGGCCTCGGGGACCGCACATATCTCGCTCATGATGGCCGCGTCGCCCTCGTGGTGGACCCCCAACGCGACTACGACCGCGTCCTCGCCGTGGCTGAGAAGGCCGGCGTCACGATCACCAACGTCTTCGAGACCCACATCCACAACGACTACGTGACCGGCGGCCTCGCACTGGCGCGCGAGGTCGACGCGGCGTACCACGTCAACGGGGACGACCTGGTCTCGTTCGAGAGAACTCCCGTCAGCGACGGCGACGTCGTCGAGGTCGGCGAGATGTCCATGCGCGTGGTGCACACGCCCGGCCACACCCACACCCACCTGTCGTTCACCCTCGAGGCCGACGGCGAGTCGGTCGCGGTCTTCACCGGTGGGTCCCTGCTGTTCGGCTCCACCGGCCGACCCGACCTGCTCGGTCCGGACCACACCGACACGCTTGTGCGCGCTCAGTGGCACTCGGCCCAGCGCCTGGCCCGCGAGCTGCCCGACGAGGCCGCTGTCTACCCGACCCATGGCTTCGGCAGCTTCTGCTCTGCCACCCAGTCCGAGGTCTCCGAGAGCACGATCGGCCAGGAGAAGGCGTCCAACCCGGCGCTGACCAAGGACGAGCAGGCTTATGTCGAGGAGCTGCTCGCCGGCCTCGACGACTACCCGGCCTACTACGCCCAGATGGGTCCGGCGAACTCCGCTGGACCGGACGCGCCCGACCTGTCGGCACCTGAGATGGCCGACCCGGCCGAGCTGCGCCGGCGCATCAAGGCCGGGGAGTGGGTCGTCGACCTGCGAACCCAGTCGGCTTTCGCGGCCGGTCACCTTCACGGCAGCGTGAACTTCGGCACCGACGGTCAGTTCATCACATACCTCGGCTGGGTCCTGCCGTACGACGCCACCATCACCCTGCTCGGGGAGACACCCGAGCAGGTCGCCGAAGCGCAGCGCGAGATGGTCCGGATCGGCATGGATCCCGTCGCCATGGCCACCGGCAAGCCCGAGGACTGGGCTGCGGGGGCTCCCCTCAGCTCCTACCCGGTCACCGACTTCGCCGGTCTGGCAGCAGAGCTGCGCGAGAACCCGCGCTCTGAGGACCGTGTGCTGCTCGACGTGCGCCGCGGCTCGGAGTACGACGAGAGCCACATCGAAGGGGCGGTGAACGTGCCGATCCACACGGTGCTCTCGCACCTGGAGTCGATTCCGCACAAGGCGCTGTGGATCCACTGCGCCGGCGGCTACCGCGCCAGCGTGGTGGCCTCGATCCTCGCATCCCGCGGACACGACGTCGTCGCGATCGACGACTCGTTCGACGAGAACGCCGCCAAAGCCGGACTCACTCTCGTCTGAGGCGCCCTCCTCACCCAGACATCGCCCGAAACGACCAGTCACACCAAGGAGAATCCACTCAATGACGACCACCACCACCCGCCGACGTCTCGACGCCCTGTCCCTGGCCGAGCACCTGGCTTCCGGAAACGCCCCCCGCATCCTCGACGTCCGCACTCCCGCGGAGTTCGAGACCTCCCACATCCCCGGGTCCTACAACGTCCCGCTCGACACGCTGCGAGAGCACCGCGGCGAGCTGAAGCGTCACCTCGACGAGGACGTGGTGCTGGTCTGCCGCGCCGGTGGGCGGGCCGCACAAGCCGAGGAGGCGCTCGCGGGCGTCGGCCTGCCCGGCCTCCGAGTGCTCGACGGGGGCATGGACGCCTGGGAGTCGACCGGCGCACCGTTGAACCGGGGCCGCCAGACCTGGGAGCTCGAACGCCAGGTCCGTCTGCTCGCCGGCGGCATGGTGGCCCTCGGCGTGCTCGGCAGCGTCAAAGTGCCTGCACTGAAGTGGGTGGGCGGCGCCGTCGGCGTGGGGCTCTCCGGTGCCGCGCTGACCAACACCTGCGCGATGGGCATGGTCTTGTCGAAGATGCCGTGGAACCGGACCGCCTCGCCCTGCGACGTGGACTCGCTGATCGCCGCGCTCGCCGACGAGACTCCCTGATGACCGCGACGCTGGCTCTCGTGCTGCTCCTGTCGATCGTGATCGGGGTCTCCCTCGGAATGCTCGGTGGGGGCGGGTCGATCCTGACCGTGCCGATCTTGGTGTACGCGGCCGGGCTCCCGGCCAAGGAGGCGATCGCCGCGTCGCTGTTCGTCGTCGGCGTCACCTCGCTGGCCGGTGTGGTCAGCCACGCCAGGAGCGGACGCGTCAAGTGGCGCACGGGGTTGCTGTTCGGGCTTGCGGGCATGATCGGCGCGTTCGTCGGCGGCCTCGTGGGGGGCCACGCTCCCGGAGACTGGTTGCTGATCGCCTTCGCCCTGATGATGATCGTGACGTCTCTGGCAATGCTGCGCGGTCGCAAGACCACGCCCGCCGCGGCGCACGGCAGGTCGGACGGCGAGCTGCCCCTTGGGCGGATACTGGTCGACGGCTCGGTCGTGGGGCTGGTCACCGGCCTCGTCGGTGCTGGCGGCGGCTTCCTCGTCGTACCTGCACTCGTGCTGCTGGGTGGCCTGCCCATGTCGGCCGCCGTTGGGACGTCCCTGGTCGTGATCGCGATGAAGTCCTTCGCCGGTCTGGCTGGCTACCTCACGACCGTCAGCCTCGACTGGCCGTTGATCCTCGGGGTCACTGCTGCGGCCGTCGTCGGCAGCGTGATCGGTGGCCAGCTCGCCGGCAAGGTGCCCGAAGCGGCGCTGCGCAAGGGCTTCGGGGTGTTCGTCCTGGTCATGGGCGGCTTCGTCCTCGTGCAGCAGGGTCCATCGTGGACGCTGCCGATCGTCGCCGGCGCGCTCGCAGTCCTCGGGGTCGCCGCCGGTGCGTGCCTCTCCTTCGTGCGCTCCTGCCCACTGCGCAGGGTCATCACCGCCTGACGGGCGAGCCGTGGCATGAGAGACGCGACGCGATCAGCCGTGGCATGAGAGACGCGACGCGATCAGCGGCTTGTGGCGCTCAGCCTGGGAGCAGTTCACCCCGTTCCTCGACTACGACGCCGAGATCCGCAAGGTCCTCTGTTCGACCAACGCGATCGAATCGCTGAGCGCCCGCTACCGCCGAGCGGTCACGGTGCGGGGGCACTCCAGACCGAGCAGGCCGCGATGACGTGCCGCTACAGGGTCACCAGATCACTGGACCCCGAGGGCACCGGTCAGACACGATGGACGATAAGTGGGAGCCAGCACTCAACGCATTCGCCATCACCTTCGCCGACCGGATGCCCGACGCGGAGAACCTCCAACAATGAAAACGCTGCCTGCACCGTTCTTCGCACAGACCCAGCGGACCTGCCGGGGGCGTGGCCCCAGCCTGCGGGGCGTGGGAACAGGATTCGAGGGGACGAGTGGTTGAGGTGGACTCCTTCCTATCCGAGTCGGGGCTCGTCGTGCCGGCTGTCACCACCGAGCAGATGCGCCAGGTGGACCGGGTGGCGATCGAGGGAGTCGGCCCGAACCTGTATCAGATGATGGAGAACGCCGGTCGGAACCTGGCGTCGTTGTGCGTGGAGATCCTGGGGGAGGGGTGGGCCACGTCTCCGGTCGTCGTGCTGGCGGGCACCGGCGGCAATGGGGGTGGCGGGATCTGCGCCGCTCGGCACCTGGCCAACCACGGGGGGCAGGTCACGCTGGTGGTCTCGGATGTCGCGCGCCTGGCCGGCGTTCCTGCCGAACAGCTAGCGCTCTTCCGGGCCAGCGGCGGTCGCCTGGCCGAGACCGGGGATCTGCGGACCCTCGAGTCCTCGCTGACGGTGGATGCCGTGCTGGGCTACAGCCTGGCTGGCGCGCCGCACGGGGCCGTGGCGGACCTGATCGGGTGGATGTCGCTCGGCGATGCTCCTGTGGTGGCGCTCGACGTCCCCTCCGGCGTCGATTCCACGACCGGGGATTCCCCCGGAGCCCACGTCCGGGCGGCGACCACGATGACCCTGGCTCTGCCCAAGACCGGGCTTGCCGTCGACGCAGTCGGTGAGCTCTGGGTGGCCGACATCGGCATCCCTGCGGGAGTCTTGGAGCGGGCCGGGGTCCGGCCCCCACCGGCGGGTCTGTTCTCGAGGGGATACCGCGTACGGCTGGGCTGGTCCTCCTAGCCCGCGAGCAGGGACCGACCTTCGATGAGGAAGGCGTGGGCTGCGGCCGCGGGATCGGGCTCGGCGGCGAGGTCGGCGTATCGGAGGACGGCGAGTCGACCGGCAGACCAGTAGGCGCTGGTGGGCTTCTCATCGGGGTACCAAGGAGCCACGTACAGATATGGCAACGGCTCGGGGCCCGCGGTTGCGTCCGCGGACACGTCCCCCGGCGAGAACCCGTAGCTCGCCCGGGCCGTTCCGGCCGGATCACCGATCTCGATGGCGGGGTCGAAGTGCTCGGGCCAGAGCTGCGGTTCGCTGGCGTGCTGGGAGTCACCGTCGGACGAGAGTGCGTCCAGGATTCCCCAACCGAACCTGAACCACGCGGCGAGTGCTGCGGCGTCTTCGGGGTCGACGGCGAGGTCTGCGTCCAGTGGCCCGGGTTCGGGGATGTCGAGCTCGGCGGCCCAAGCCACGTCGGGCTCGATGCCGATGAAGGACCCGGCGGCCGCGAGAGTCGAGAGGCGTTGGTGTCGGTGGCCGGCATCGGAGTGGACGACGAGGTCGACACCTGCGATCCCGACCGTGGTCATCCCCTCCGGGCCCGCGAAGGTCGGCGTGGCGAGCCCGCCGGGAGCGGCGCGCAGCCCCATCCGGCCCATGGCGTGCCGGCGCGCGGGGCTGACGACGTACGCGGCGACGCGGTGCATCGCAAGCCGGGTTGCCGGGAACGAGTCCGAGAGTGGGACGAGTGGAGCGTTCATGGCGTCGACGTGGGTGACGCGAGCGTGCGGCGGCCCACGCTCACTGTGGTCACGCGGCCCTCGGGGAGCTCATCGGGGTCGAGCACCTTGTGCCAGTCGTGCGCGCCCTCGGGCACGTTGACGGGTTCGGAGGATGGTCCTCGGCTGTCGCTCATGGGGATCGCGTCCTGTCGCAGCTGGATGGAAGTGACGTTATCGCTTTGCCGTCATGCGGGCACCTGGCTGTCATCCGATCCCTTGTGCGCCCCGCGGTTGCTGGCGATGTAGAAGGGCAGGGCGACGAGGAAGAAGGCACCGATGATGTTGCCGATCGCCGCGGGCAGCACCGACCACAGCAGGCCGTCGCCCCACCCGGGCCCGTGGCCGAGCGGCTGGCTCAGTGACAGGTAGGCCATGTTGGCCGGAGCGTGGAGGAAGCCGCCGGCCACAAAGGCCATGACCGTTATCAGGACCGGGATGTACTTCCCGATGATCGTGCGACCCATCGTGGCCAGGAACGCGGCCATCCCGACGAGCCAGTTGGCGACGATGCCCGACAAGACCGCCTTGAAGAATCCCTCCGCGCCCCCCATGTCCTGGAAGCGCATCTTCGTCGACATGACCTCACCCAGCAGCTCCTCGAAGCCGGCGCCGTAGTCCGAGACATAGACGATGACCTGGCCCAGCACGAAGGCGCCGATCATGTTGCCGATCGCCGCAAGCAACCAGAGCTTCAGGATCGCCGTACGCAGCGGAGGGAGGCCGAGACGATCGCGTCGCCTGCCGAGCAGGGTCGCTGGGAGCTCCACGTTCACCTCGGTGAACAGCAGCGCCCCGCTGAGCACGACGAGAAAGAACCCGACCGAGAACCCGAAGCCTTCCAGGAGACGCTGGACCCCTTCGTTGTCGGTGCCGGTCGCGATCAAGGTGCTGAACAGGGCGCCGATCGAGATGAACATCCCGGCCATCACACTGAGCACCAGGACCTGGTGCACGCGTAGCCCGCAGGCTCGCTTCGCACCGGCCTCGGCCATCTCGATGAGCACGCGTTCAGGCGCGACGAACTGGCTGGGCGGCAGGTCGGTTTCGGAGTCCTCGTTCATCGCCCGATCAACCTCGCCACGGGCGAAGGGTCCTGCCAAGGCCGTTCACTGCCCGGATGCATCGATCTCGATCCCTTGCCAGAACGCGACCCGGCCTTTGATGCGTCGTGCCAGAGGTGAGGGGTGGCGGTAGGTGAACGCTGCGTCCGGGACGACCTTCCCGTCGATGTGGACGTCGTAGTAGCTCGCGACTCCCTTCCAGGGGCAGACGCTGGTGGTGCTGCTGGGTTGAAGCACGCCTTCGGGGACGCTGAGCAGTGGGAAATAGGCGTTGCCCTCGACGGTGACGATGTCGTCCGACGTCGCGACCTGATCGGTCCCCAGCCGGGCCGAGGCGCTGGTCGCGCGACGCACGCTGCGCAGCAGTCCCAGGGTCGTGGCGATGGCGGCACCACCGACCGAGAGGAGGAGCGCCTCGACCACAGTGGTTCCCGATCCGGTCCACGTAGGCCCGTCGAGGCGACCGGCCGCAGACAGGAGTCCCGTGAGCGCCAGCGCAGCACCGAGGCCGCCGCCGCCGGCGAGCATGATGCGTCGTCGAGCCGAATGGTCGCCAGATGTGGTGTCCTGGCCGACGACCCAGGGCCAGGCCGCTGCCAGGATCAGTGGAGCGAGGTGCCACGTGGTCGTGGGCCGCCACGCGACGAGCACGGACCAGAGCAGCCCGACCACGAGGGTCCAGGTGAGTCCCGGGCTGATCCTCGCGCCGACGCCTCCACGACCAGTCGCTGCTGGCGAATCGCGATGATGATCGGGGTCAACTGCCCTGATCGCGGCGACCACCTGCCGGACGGAGGGGTTCACCAGCGCTTGATCGCCGATGAAGACGGTGGGGACCGTCTCGTCTCCGCCGGTGGCCGCCCGTACGCGGGCGGCGGCGTCCGTCGAGGACCAGATGTCGTGCTCAGTGGTCGCCACGCCCGCGCGGCTCAGTCCGCGCCTCAGGGAGGTGCAGAACGGGCAGCCGGGTCGCCACATCACCTCGATGGTGGGCGGGCTGGGTGCTGGCTGAGTCATCTCTGGTCCTCTGACGTGGGAGCGGTGGATGTTCAGCGCGCGCGCTTGGCGCCCATGAACAGGATGAGGCCAAGGAAGAGCCCGAAGATCAGGTGCTCGACGAGGAAGGTGCCGTAGCCGACGAGCTCGGCCATGTTGGTGATCTGGTCGCCACTGTTGAAGATCACGGCGGCCAGGGGGAGTCCCACGAAGGCGCTGATCACGAAGACCAGGCCACCCCAGACGACGGCGGCGGCGACGAGCGCCATCCCGCGGATCTTGGCCAGGCTGGCCAGCACACCGAATCCCACGCCGTACATCGCGCCCACCATCATGTGGACCAGTGCGCCCACGAGGGCAGCTCCGGCGAAGAACTTGAAGTTCGAGCCACCCATGGTGGCGCTCTCCATCGACGACATCATGTCGGCGGGAGAGATGAACACCGACGCGATGTGGTAGAGCGGCGTGAAGAACCCGGAGCCCTGGTAGGTCGCGGCGGCGAGCATCGCATAGGCGGCCATCATCAACGAGCCGATGATGCCCGCGACCGCGCCCAGCGACGCGGCGCGGACGAGCGAGGTCCGCAAGGTGGTGGGGGTGGTGCTGGCGGTACTCATGGTGACCTCCGGTGAAGTGGTGGCTGATGCTCGATCCACCACGGGAACCCGGTGACCTCCCGGTCAGCATCCCGGCAGCCCACATCCGCGTTCGGGCCCGCCGCGCTGTCGTCGATCCGCCCCGAAGGCACGGCGGGCAAGGTCTCGTCACGCCGATCGAGGTTGCCCAAGCCGCCCTGGGCGACGATTCCGGGCTGATCGGTGGGGCCGCCTGGCCGCGTGCGATCGGCCGGGTGAGCGTGTGACGAGCGTAGGGTCGCCGAAGGGCAGGCCCTACGGCAGGAGGCAGATCGCGTGGATGACTACGACCTGATCGTGATCGGTGCTGGCAGTGGCAACATGCTGTTCACCGACGAGATGTCGCGGATGAAGGCGGCGATCGTGGAGCCGGACCGGTTCGGCGGGACGTGCCTGAACCGAGGCTGCATCCCCTCGAAGATGCTGGTGGTGGCCGCCGATGCGGCCCTCGCGGTCGAGGAGTCCGCTCACCTCGGGGTGCACGCTCGTCTGGAGCGCGTGGACTGGCCAGCCATCCGGGCGCGCGTCTTCGGGCGCATCGACCCGCTTCACGAGCGGTCCGTCGCCTACCGTCGCGCGTCGGGGGTCGATGTGTTCACCGAGCCGGCGCGCTTCATCGGCCCTCGTCAGATCCAGGTCGGCGACCGCGCCCTCACCGGCGAGCGGATCGTCGTTGCCTCGGGGTCGCGTCCGGCCATCCCGGCGATCCCCGGGCTTGATGGCGTCGACTTCCACACGTCGGACACGATCATGCGCATTGCGGAGGTCCCGCGGTCGATGGCAGTCATCGGCGGTGGATTCATCGCCGCCGAGATGGGGCACGTCTTCGCCGCCTTCGGCTCGGCGGTGAGCATCGTTCAGCGTGGCCCGAGGCTGCTCATGGGCGAGGATGAAGCTGTCTCGCAACGGTTCACCGACCAGGCCGCCCGCCGCTTCGACCTGCACCTGAACGCGGTCGTCACGTCGGTGGAGCGCTCGGCGACGGGCGTCGCCGTCACTGTCACCGGGCCGGCCGGACCTGCCGTGCTCGATGTGGAGGTGCTTCTGGTGGCGGCCGGTCGCCAGCCCAACGCCGACCTGCTCGACGCGGCTGCCGCCGGGCTGGCACTGGACGCGCACGGCCATCTCGTCACCGACGAGACCTACCGCACCAACGTTGCCGGGGTGTGGTCGCTCGGCGACGCGACCAACCACTTCCAGCTCAAGCACATGGCCAACGCCGAGATGCGCGTCCTCACCCACAACCTCGTCCACCCGGAGGCCCCGCGGCGGTTGCCGACCGGGCTGGCCCCGCACGCCGTCTTCTCCCACCCGCAGATCGCCGGCGTCGGGCTCACCGAGGCGCAAGCCGTGGAGCGGGGAATCGACCACGTGGTCGCCGTTCGCCCGTACTCGGACACCGCCTACGGCTGGGCGCTCGAGGACACCGAGAGTTTCGTCAAGCTGGTCGCCGATCCCACGACTCGCCTGCTTCTCGGCGCGCACATCATCGGCCCGCAGGCCGCGACGCTGCTGCAACCGCTGCTGCAGGGGATGATGCTCGGCCTGACGGTCGACCAACTCGGTCGAGAGGTCCTCTACGTCCATCCCGCACTCACCGAGGTCGTCGAACAAGCCCTGCTCGAGCTGTAGACCCGCGCTGGCGAGCTCAGCAGCCTGTTTCGCGCACCACTGGGCTGGACAGATCGTCCAGACCCTACTTCAGACCTCCGGGGTCGCATTCCTGGGTGATGCCTGGTCCAGTGCCCAGGCGGCGTTGACCAGACCGATGTGGCTGAAGGCCTGGGGGAAGTTGCCGAGGAGCTCGCCGGTGGCGGAGTCGACCTCTTCGGCGAGCAACCCGACGTCGTTGGCGTAGCTCGCCGCACGTTCGAAGACTGCGGTGCCATCCTCGGGGCGTCCAGCCAGGGCGAGGGCATGAGCAAGCCAGAACGTGCACAGCAAGAAGGTGCCCTCCTGTCCCTCTAGCCCGTCCACGCCCGAGCCGGTGTGGTAGCGGTGGACCAGCCCTCGGGAATCGGTGAGCTGCTCACGGACGGCGTCGATCGAGGACAACACCCTCGGGTCGTCGGGGGGCAGGAACCCGACGATGGGTAGGAGCAGGACGGTGGCGTCGAGGTCGGGGCTGCCGAAGGACTGGGTGAACGCACTCTGGTCCGCGTCCCAGCCTTGGGTCTCGACGGCGGTCCGGATCTCCTCCGCGGCAGCCCTCCAGCCGGCGACGCGGTCCTCGGCGTCGAGCAGGTCCGCGAGTCCGATCGCGCGGTCCAGCGCCACCCAGCACATCACCTTCGAGTGCACGAAGTGCCGCGGGTCGCCACGCACCTCCCAGATGCCGTTGTCGGGCTGGTCCCAACGCGCGGATGCTGAGTCGGCGAGGCCGACGAGGAAGTCGCGGGTGGGTCCACTCAGCACACCCAGCTGGTCGCGGAGCTGGGAGGCCGCGTCCAGCAGCTCGCCGTACACGTCGAGCTGTGGCTGGTTCCAGGCGCCGTTGCCCACGCGGACCGGTGCGCTGCCCCGCCAACCCGAAAGCTGGGGCAGCGTCCGCTCGGAAAGGTCGTGTTCACCGCCGATCCCGAACATGATCTGAAGCGGTCGGTCGGTGAACGAGCCTGCGGCGGCACTGGACATGAACTCGAAGAACTCGTAGGCCTCGTCGGGGCAGGCGGCGACCCACAGTGCCTGCATGGTCATGCTGGCATCGCGGACCCAGGAGTAGCGGTAGTCCCAGTTGCGTTCGCCGCCGACCTGCTCTGGCAGGGAGGTGGTCGGTGCGGCGACGATCGCGCCGGTGGGCTGGTAGCTGAGCGACTGCAGCACTCGTCCTGAATGGTGCACCAGCTCACACCAGGGGCCCTGGTAGCTCTGGTGGAGCTCCGACCACTCCTGCCAGCCGGTCACCGTCTCGTCGATCAACGCGGAGATCTCGGGTCCGGTGCGCGTCGCCGGGTCGGGCGTGCCGAGTGCCGCGTACTCGAGACCGAAGCAGGCGCCCTCGCCCGAATGGAGCTCGAAGCGGGCGGAGGTCTCCTGCCGCTCCACGTCGAGAGGGACAGTGCTCGACAACGCCAGCCGGTTCGCGCCGCCGGTGACCATCAGCCCCCCGTCCACGGGAGTGACGACAGGCAGAACCAGCCCGTACTCCGGGCGTGCGCGCAACGACATCAGGACGCTGACGCTCCCTCGGGTGCAGGTCGCAGTGCGCGCAAGCAGGTGGGGAGCGTGCTCGCCGAGCGAATGTGGGTCGCGGTTGTCTCCGAGAGTCAGGGCGTCTCGCAGCTCGAGGGTCCCCGTCGAGGTGTGGAACTTCGTGAGAACCACCATGCTGCCGGCGACGTACTCGCGTTCCACCCGGAAGTCGGCGTCCGGTCGGATGGACCACTGCCCCGCCTCGTCGTCGAGGATGGCGGCAAAGATCGAGGGACTGTCGAACCGGGGCATGCACAGCCAGTCGACCGATCCGCTTGTGGAGACAAGGGCGGCCGAATGCCGGTCCGAGAGCAAGGCGTAGTCGCCGATGGGCAGCGAGCTCATGGCTTCGCCTCGTCCGTGGTGGGGGTCGCGTCGTCGGGTGCGATCATGGTCGTGCGCACATCGACCTCGGAGTGCAGGGTCCGGTGCACGGGGCATCGGTCGGCGATCTCGAGCAGCCGCCGGCGTTGTTCGGTGTCGAGGTCACCGATCAGCTCGATCACCCGCTCGACGCGGTCCAGCTGGCCGGACTGGGTCTCGCAGTCCGCGCAGTCCTTGGCATGGATCCGGGAGTGCCTCAACGAGACGCGCACGTTCTCCAACGGCCACCCCTTGCGCGCGGCGTACATGCGCAGCGTCATCGACGTGCAGGCGCCGAGACTCGCGAGCAGCAGGTCGTACGGCGAGGGGCCGGTGTCGTGCCCGACCGGCGCGGGCTCGTCGGCGCTGAGGACGTGCCGCCCGGCGGTGATCCGCTGACCGTACGGGCCGCGCCCGTTCTCGGACACCACCACGAGGCCCTCCTCCGCCCGCAGCGCGGTCGAGCTCGTGGGCTCGGCGGACGACACGGCGTCGTCGTTGAGGTATCGGCTCGCCCAGGTCGCCAGCACGGAGGCGGCGAAGCGGGCATCGTCAGGTCGGGTGAGCAGGTGGTCGGCGCCGTCGAGGGAGACGAACGACTTCGGGTGGCGGGCCCCGTCGAAGATCCTGCGCGCGTTCTCGACTCCGACCGTCTGGTCGTTCGGCGAGTGCATCACCAGCAGGGGGACTCCCAGCCGCTGGATCCGCTCGGCCTGGGGCTGGCTGGTCACGTCATCGAGGAACTGCTTGCGGATCCGGAAAGGGCGCGAGGCCAGGCAGACCTCGGCCTCGCCCTTCTGCTCGATCTCCGCGCGGCTCTCGGCAAGCAGGTGCAGCAGGTGTTCGGTGTCCGCTGGGGCACCGATGGTGGCGACCGCGCGAGTCTCCGGCACGTGCTCGGCGGCGGCCAGCACGGCGGCGCCGCCGAGTGAGTGACCGACGAGAATCGTGGGTGCCTGGTGGTGTTGGCGCAGGTAGTCGGCGGCACTGATCAGGTCCCCGACGTTCGAGGTGAAGTCGGTGTTGGCGAAATCCCCTCCGGAGCCGCCGAGACCGGTGAAGTCGAAGCGCAGGACGGCGATGCCGAAACCCGTCAGCTCTTGCGCGATCCTTGACGCAGCTTGGACGTCCTTGGTGCAGGTGAAGCAGTGCGCGAAGAGCGCATACGCCTGGGGGCTGGTCTCGGGCAGGTCCAGGCGGCCGGCCAGCTGCGCACCCCTCGAGCCGGGAAACTCGATGCGGGTGGAGGCGGTCGAGCTCATCGCGACCGCCCGCCGGAGAACAGTCGGTGGAGCCGGCTCGGCTCCCTTGTCGCCGGGTCGTCTCGCTCCGTCGGCGTGCGCTTCACCTTGACGCCGCCTCCAAAGGCGACGTGCCCCTTGATATCCGCTGCCGCCGCACTCGGATCACGGTACTGCCAGACGGCGCCCCGGTTCGCCTTGTCATCCACGACGATGTCGTAGTAGTTGGCGGCGCCTTTCCAGTGGCAGACCGTCTGCCGGTCGTTCTCCTCGAGCAGCTCCCAGCGGACCGAGTCAGCGGGGAAGTAGTGGTTGCCCTCGACGACCGAGGTGGTCTCGCTGTCGGCGATCACGGTGTCGTTCCAGATGGCCTGTGTCATGACGATCTCCTGTGCTGGCTCGGCGACGCCGGGCCGGTGGTGGGTCGGGCCGGATGGGTTCAGACGGTCGATCGCGCCGAGTCCGCTGCGTGGTGCCGGGCGAAGATGAGTCCCAGGGTCATGCCGAAGGCGGCGTGGGCGAGGTACCAGAGCCACTGCGGCGAAACCGCTGCTCCGGTGAACAGGTCCGCGGTGCCAGCGTTCAGGGGGAGCACGAGGTAGCGCATGACGACCCAGGTGGCGATGCCGAACATGGTGCCAAGCGCGACCGAAGCCAGCACGCCCTGCTTCTTGACCACGACCGCCATCAGGAGGGCGAACGCGACGCCGAGCATCATCGAGTTGGCCAGGTGACCGCCCATGCCCAGGACGATGGCACCGACGTGGTCGGACGGTGCGCCGAACTGGTCGCTGCCGGCCACGAAGGCCCAGATCGCCATCGGGGCATCCCACAGTGTGTGACCGTCAGCGAAGGCGCCGTAGGCCATCTCGATCATCGCCATCATCATGCCGGCGACGCCACCGCCGATGGCTCCGACGGTGATCGTGCGACGAAGGTTGAGCGACCCCTGGTGGGCCGTGGTCGAGTGCAAGGTTGTCATGGTGTGCTCCTGTTCAGTTGGTGTTTGAACCAGGACCGCCGGAACGGTCACGGTGAGCCCGTGCGAACGGGGTCTGCAGGGTGAACACGTCGCCGCCTGCCCTTCCGCGGGGAATGTCCGGCCGCTGACAGAGTTGGTCACGACGACTCGAGAAGACGCGCGTGCGGGTGCTCTGCGAACAGCGGGAGGGTCGGCCGGTTGGATCCGGACGTCGGGGAGCTCAGCCATGCGGACGTGTGCTGGTGCGCGCGCCGGATCAGGTCGTCGGCCTGGCTGAAGTCGGTCGGGGCCACCGAGATCGGGCACAGCGGCGGCACGACCCGCAGGTCGACCGCGTCGGCGTACCGATCGACGTCGAGACTCAACCGCTGGTGGATCATCAGCGTCACTGCGTGCAGCGACATGCCCAGCGCGGAGCGCGGCGGCTCGTGCAGCGCACACGAGTAGCCGGTGGCCAGCACCCAGACGGTGTCGGCACCCAGCTCCACGGCGTACGAGATCGGGGTGTTGTTGACGACGCCGCCGTCCATGTAGTGCCGGCCGTCGATCGGGACCGGCGGGAGGACACCGGGGATGGCAGTGCTGGCCAGGATGGTCTCGACCGCGGGCCCCTCGGAGAAGAGGACCCCGAGCCCGGTCAGGACGTCGGTGGCCAACACGTGGAACGCCACCGGTGCGTCCTCCAGTCGCTCGAAGCGAAGATGCTTGCGCAGCAGCAGCCGCAGCCCCCGATCACTGACCAGATGGTCGCGGCGACCAACGAAGCCGAGGAGCCCGCGCAGCGGGTCCGCCGGGAACACCTGACCGCGTCGCAACGAGCGCCACAGGTCGCCCAGCTCGTCGAGCGGGGCGTCGGCCGCGACCCAGGCCCCGTTCAGCGCCCCGACGGAGGTTCCGATCACGAGGTCTGGGCGCACACCGCTCTCGTCCAGAGCCATCATCATGCCAACCTGGGCGGCTCCCAGGTTGGCGCCACCCGACAACACCAGCGCCGTGGTCATCTCAGCTCCTGTGCCCGTGCAGGTCGCTCAAGGCGTCCTCGATGCCCCGATGGAAGGTCGGGTAGGCGTAGATCATCTGGCGCAGGGTGCTGGTCGGCACCTCGGCGTGCACGGCGACCGCCAACGCACCCAGCACTTCCCCACCATGGGGTCCGACGGAGGTGGCGCCGATGAGCACACCTCGGTCGGCGTCCTCGACCAGCTTCACCAAGCCCTCGTTGCCCACCTTGTGGATCCAGCCGCGGGCCGAGCTCGGAGTCTGGCTCCGCCCGATCCGGACGCTGATACCCGCTGCGCGTGCCTGCGCCTCGGTGAGGCCGACCGCACCGACCTCGGGGTCGCTGAAGGTCACCCGCGGGACGGCGTGGTACGACGCTGCCGGACCGCCCTGGTCGAGCAGGTCGCGCACGGCGACGTCCGCCTGGTACATCGCGACGTGGGTGAACGCCCCGTGACCGGTGACGTCGCCGACGGCCCAGAGCCCATCGGCGAGCCGGAGCCGTTCGTCGACCGCGAGCGTGCGGGCGGACGGGTCGATGCCGTACTGCTCCAGTCCCAGTCCCGTGAGCTCGGGGCGCCGTCCGGTCGCGATCAGCAGCTTCTCGGCGGCCACCCGGCTACCGTCACCGAGCTCGACCTCGAACCCGGCCTCGGTGTGGCTCGCGTCCGCGACGGCCGCCCCGACGTACACCCTGATGCCTTCAGCTTCGAGAACGGCCTGCAGTGTCTCGCCGGCTTCGGGCTCCTCGGCCGGCAGCAGGTGACCCGCTGCCTCGACCATGGTGACCTGGCTGCCGAAACGCGAGAAGACCTGGGCGAACTCGACGCCGATCGCGCCACCGCCGATCACCAGCAGCGACTTCGGTGGACGCTCGGTCTGCACCGCGTCGCGGTTGGTCCAGAACGGCAGCCCGGCAAGCCCGCCGACCGGAGGCACGACCGGGGTCGTGCCGGTGGCAAGCACCACACCGCGCCGAACCGTGAAGACCCGGTCTCCGACCGTGACCTCGCCCGGTCCGGTGATGCGCGCGTGACCGCGTACGAAGCGTCCGCCCTTGCCCTCGAACCGGTCGACCGCCACCCGGTCGTCCCAGGTGTCGGTGGCCTCGGCCCGGATCCGCTGGGCCACCAGGTTCCAGTCAGGTTCGATCGTGGCCCGGCCGACGACCGCCGCGGCGCGGCCCACCTCGCCGATGATCCCCGAGGCGCGGATCATCATCTTGGTCGGCACACAGCCCCAGTAGGGGCACTCCCCGCCGACCAGACCGGCCTCCACCCCGACCACGGAGAGTCCGGCCGCGGCGAGGCGACCTGCGACCTCCTCGCCGGCCACACCCATCCCGATGACTACGACGTCGACCTGCTCGCTCATGGTTCTGCTCCTCGTTCGGCTCGTGTGCAGCGCCGCACTCGCGACGCGATCTACCTGGAGTAACCGGGGCGGAGGCCGAGTGATCCGTAGAGTGTCAGCGTGATGACACAGCTGCTCCCCAGGCGCGGGCCCGACCCGGCCGCCGTGCAGAGCGCAGCCTGGGTCGCCCGCTGTGTGGGCCGCGGTGCGAGCGTCCCGTTGGGCCCGGACGACCTTCGGGCTCTGGCCACCACCCTGGAAACGCGGGCGATCGCTCCCGGAGGGGTGCTCTTCGGCGCGGGCGTCGGACCTCTCGGCGTGTGGTTGATCCGATCTGGACATGTCGAGCTGTCGGTGGGATCGGGCCGCAAGCGCGCGGTCCTGACTGTCCTTCGTGAAGGCGATGTGGACGGCGACATCGCGATGCTGCTGAAGATGCCTCCGCCCTACACCGCGCGAGCGCTGGACCAGGTCAACTGCCTGTACCTGTCACCTGAGGCTTTCGAGCGCCTGCTCACGAGCCAAGGGCAGCTGGCGAGACGCTGGTTGACCAGCGTGGCCAGCCGGCTCGCCAACAGCCAGAACCGGCTGGTCGGGCTCCTCGGCGGGTCACTGACAGCGCAAACTGCACGGCTACTGGTGGACGAGGCAGACGCGACCGGGAGCATTGCCCTCACGCAGACAACCCTCGCTGCCATGCTCGGCGCTCGACGCCCCAGCGTGAACAAGGTGCTTGGTGAGTTGGCCGCGGCCGGTCTCATCGAGGTGTCGTACCGCAACATACGAGTGATCGATCGGGACCGCCTCGCACAGGTCGACTGACCCTGACCAGAGCACCACAGCCGCATTCGAGCGCCTCAGGGCATGGAGCCCGGGTCTGACCCGACGGTGGGGTAGGCCGCGGTGGCTACTCGAAGATCGCGTTGGCCAACTCCACCCGGGTGTTCCACTTCTTCAGGTCAAGCAACTCAACCTGCACCCGCGACCAGAACCCTGCGCTGCCTGCTGCAGGTCGCCTACTCTCTGCCCGACCAGGGCTGACTCCGGGGCGCGTGAGGCGGAGCGGTGAGCAAGGGGCGCGGCGGGTCCAGCACGACCATCAGGGCGAGGTCGTCGACCTGCTGGGAGTGCTTCGCGAGCTGCGCGCCCTCGAGCAGGAGCCGGGCCGTCACGGTGCACTCGCCGCCGCGCAGCGCGACCAGTCCGCCGCCGCGCACCACCGCAGCGACGCCGACGAGGTCGAAGACCACCTCCAGAAGGAACTCGAAGGAGTTGACGAAGGCTCCGTCGACGTAGAGGTCGACGTGCGGGCGGTGCACGGACGTCACCCGGTGAGTTGCGAGCCGCGGTATCTCCTCCGTGCCCGGTGCGGCCAGCGTGCGCCGCGCCGCGTCGACGAGCTCGCGGTGCTTGCGCCAGCCCGCCACGAGGAGGTCGCCCAGGTCGAGGTCGACGAGATCGTCGGCCATCGCGCCCACGTCCCGGTCGACGTGGTCGGCGACCGACGACGCGAGGCGTCGGACCATGCCCAGCTTGTGGCGGGCAAGGTCGTGGCCCCGGATCGCTTCGCCGGTGTCGTGGGGCTCGTCGCCGCCGTACTCGTCGAAGAGCAGACTGCGGGCGGTGGCGGGGCGATGGATGGCGGGGCTGGTCATGACTCGACCTCCTGGACGGTCTGAATGCCGGGATCTAGATGCGGGGTCAGGCGCAGCACCCAGGTCGGGCCGGACGCGTCGGCGCCCCGTTCGGCAACGAATTCCTCCGGGGGTCCGACCACTGGGTCGAACGCGAGGCTCTCGGCGACCCAGCGCTGGTCCCGGCGGCGCCTGACCACCCTCCGGCCCGTGATGCCGGCGCCGGCGACCAGGATCGTCGCTGCGCCGATCCCGGCGACCATGGCCCACGGCGGCTCGTCGTCGAAGGCGACGGTGACGGTCGAGCCCACGGCGACGATGGTGCGCGCCGCCGGCTGCTGGCTGCTGATCGTGCCGTCGCCGTCGGGCTCGCTCACGACGAGGTCTGCTCCCGACAGCAGTTCGAGCGCCTCGTCGGCGGTGAGCCCGACCACGTCGGGCACCGACACCACCCGGATGGGCGGACGACCACTCTGCACGCTGATGTTGACCTCGCTCCGTACCGGCACCAGGGCCCCCGGCGCAGGTCGCTGCCCGCGCACCCTTCCGCCCGTGCCCGTCACCACCCCGAGCTCGAGGCCTCGGTCGTCGAGCAGCGCCGGGACGTCCTCGAGCCGCTGTCCGCGCAGGTCGGGCACCCGCACCCGGGTAGTGGGGGGCTGCCCCAGGGTGACGTCGACCGCGGTGCCGGGCGCCGCCTCCTGGCCCGCCAGGGGGCGCTGCTCCTGTACGTCGCCGCCGTCGGGGTTGGCGATGCTGCCCAGGACCAAGCCGGCCGACTCGAGCCTCGCCCGTGCCTGGGCCACCGTCAGGCCGACCGTGTCGGGCACCACCACGACCTCGGGCGGGGCGGTGCCGAGGTCGAGGTCGACGCGGGTCAGCGGCTGCACCTGGGATCCCGCGGCGGGCTCCTGCTCCTGGACGGTGTCACCGGTGCCGGTGACCGCGCCGGGGATCAGCTTGGCGGCCCCGATCTGACGCTCGGCGTCGTCCCGGGACATTCCTACGACGTCGGGCACCGCGACATCCGGCTCGCGCGGCGCGGTCACGGTGAGGGTGCGGGTGTCGCTCAGGGCGGTGTCCGAGGGGCACTGTGCCGTCACGCGGTGCTCGGTCAGCTCGGCGGACTCCGGGACGTCGAAGGTGCCGGATGCGGCACCGGCGGCCAGCGTCTCCCGGACCAGCTCCTGCTCGCCGTCCCAGACGAGGACGAGGGTCCCATCGGTCTGTACGTCGTCGATCGGGCGGCACCTGTCGAAGTCGTTCGCCGTCCACGCCACCGTCGCCCCGGGAGGCGACTCCCCGGGGTCGAGGGTGAGCGACGGGGTCGCCACCGCGGACGCCGTACCCCAGGTCGTCCCCGCCAGCGCCAGCAGCAGCGCACCCGCGAGTACGGCGAGCCTTGCTCGCCTCCGGAGCGCTGGGGAACGGGACATTGTCACCCCCCGGTGGACCACGTGGCCTAGCGTCTCCACTTTCCTCCGCCCTGGGCCTCAGAGCAATGGGCTGCCGATCGGCTCTG
>CAWEBT010000003.1:0-137749 GCA_963807335.1 uncultured Actinomycetota bacterium | reverse complement strand
CACGCCAGTTGTACGCCTTCCAGCTGCGACGCTGGTTCGCTTGATGCGAGAGCAACGGACTGGACCCGCTGCAGGGGATTCAGCGCGCTCATGTCGAGCTCTACATCGGCCAGATCGGCGACTCCGGGCTGATGGATTCCTCGGCCGTCACGACGATGCACGCCGTGCGAGGCTAGTTCCGGTTCGTCCACATCGACGGCCTAGCGACCCTGCCGCGAAGGCGGGTGTCGGTCCGGCGCCTGGGCCGTCGAGCAGGGCCGGTGGCACGCCGTTCACCCTGATCCGCTAGGAACGATGCATGGCGCAGCAGATGAACCTCCGCGAGTACATCGACCGCCTCCGGGTGGAGGGCTACACCGTCCACGGCAGTAAGGGCGAGGACCCGATGCTGATCGCTCCCGATGGAAGTGCGGTGGAGACGTGGCGGGAGGACTACCCCTACGACGAGCTGATCGACCGGGAGGCATACGAGGAGGAGAAGTACCGCCTCCAGGTGGAGCTGCTGAAGTTCCAGTACTGGTCGGAGGACAGCGGCGCCAAGCACGTGCTCGTCTTCGAGGGCCGCGACGCAGCAGGCAAGGGGGGCACGATCAAGCGCTTCGTAGAGCACCTCAACCCGCGCGGCGCCCGCGTGGTGGCGCTGACCAAGCCCTCCAGCAACGAGCAGGGACAGTGGTACTTCCAGCGCTACGTCCAGCACCTGCCCACCGCCGGCGAGATCGTGCTCTTCGACCGTTCCTGGTACAACCGCGCTGGCGTCGAGCGGGTGATGGGCTTCTGCACCGACAACCAGTACGACACGTTCATGAGCCAGGCGCCGATGTTCGAGCGGATGCTGGTGGACTCCGGGACGACGGTGACCAAGCTCTGGTTCTCGGTGACGCGCAGCGAGCAGCGCACGCGCTTCGCGATCCGCCAGATCGACCCGGTCCGTCGGTGGAAGCTGTCACCGATGGACCTCGAGAGCCTCGACCGCTGGGAGGACTACACCGCGGCCAAGGAGGCGATGATTGCCAACACCGACAAGAAGCGCGCGCCGTGGATGCAGGTAAAGAGCAACGACAAGAAGCGAGCCCGGATTAACGCCATGCGCGCCTTCCTGCACCAGTTCGACTACGAGGGCAAGGACAACGACGTGGTCTACGCGCCCGACCCGATGGTCGTGAAGCGCGCGAAGTACTCCGAGGGCGACTGATCGGATCTCGTCCGGCTCACCGGCGGCCTGGCCCGCGATCGAAGAGGACGCCCTGATGAGAGGAAACTGCACACAGCGCAACGGTCCGAAGCAACGACCGGGATCGGCCGCGATCCGTGCGTTTGTGAGGCTGCGTCATAGCGCCGCCTTCCGGCGCCCGTTCGATGCAGTCAGTCCAGGACTCGCCCCGAGACGTGCTGGTCGAGAATCGCGCGAACCGCGTCCACTTCGTCGGGGGTGATGACCGGCTTGGTCCCATGCACCTCGAGCACGATCATGCGGTGCTTTCGCCGGCGTCGAAAGTCGAGCTGAAACCACCAGTCAAGCCGGTGTGAGCCCCACGCGCGGTAGTGACCCGTCCACCTCGTCATGGGTCGGATCTCATAACCATGCAGGTCGGCCCAGGCGATGCGGCGCTCGCCCCCGTGAGGAAAGTAGTAGCGCGCCAGTCGAATGCCGTGAGCGTCTAGTCGAACCAGTCCGTCGTCGTAAACACCGGAGGGATCGAGTGCGCTCATCTGGGAAGCATCTCCGATGCACCGTACGAACCACAACTGTCAGCCTGCGTCATAGCGCCGCAAGCGGACGCGCTCATCGGCCGCGATCCGGCGTCAGTGTCAGGCGGTGTGTCGGACCGCGTGACGGACATAGACCACGCCGTTGTCGAATCGTCGATGGTCCAGCAGCTTGAGATCGAGTCGGACACCGTGGGGCAGCGCGGGCTTGCCGCCGCCGACGAGGACCGGGCACAGCAGCAGCACGCACTCGTCGACCAGGCCGTGCCGGAAGGCCTCGGCTGCGATACCGGCGCCTCCGATGCTCAGGTCCGAGTCGGAGGTCTCCTTGAGCGCTCGTATCGCCTCGGGTTCGAAATGCCGCTCGATCCTCGTGCGCGCGGTGGACACGTCGGTGAGTGAGGTGGAGTAGACGACCTTGTCGGAGTCACGCCAGATCGCGGCGTACTCGCGGACCACCGGGGGCTCGTTCGTCAACCAGTCGTCGCTCTCCCACACGCGCATCGTCTCGTACATGCGTCGCCCGTAGAGCGACGTGCCGATGTGGCGTTCGTGCTCGTTCCAGAACGCGTGCACATCCTCGTCCGGCACGGACCAGTCGAACGAACCCGTCTCGTCCTCGAGGTAGCCGTCGAGCGAAACGTTGGCCGCGTAGATCAACTTCCCCATGAGTCCTCCGCTCAGCCGCGGGGCAACAGCCTGCGACGTCACACGAGCCACAGTCAACAGCACCGACTGCGACATCGATGAGCTCGCTGCGGAGCGGGTGCCAGTGGGCGGCGCCGGCGGAGGGCGATCCGTGCGGTCGCTTGCTCGTGCCGCCAACGAGGCGGGTCTCTAAGAGTGCGTCCCTCCCGGCTCTACCGGGCGCTGTGCGGGGTAGATAGCTACCCGCCGGGCCGGACGCCTGCGGCCACGAACATGTCGCTGCCTTTGAACGATTGGTCCACCTCGACGTCATCCAGCCGGTCGCGCAGATAGCTGGGAAGGTCGCGGTCGACCTCGCCTTTGCCGATCCAGCGGATGATTGCGCCGCGCAGGCTCCTGTGCGGGATGAACCAGTCCATGACCACCAGGCGTCCGCCGGGCTTGAGCGTGGTCACCAACTGGTCGGTGACCCGTTGCCAGGACGGGAAGCCGGAGAGACCGAGATCGCACAGAACGGCGTCATATCCCCCCGTCACCCCCCGGGAGGCCGCCCACTCGGCGTCGAGCACAGTCACGTCGTCGCGGATCAGGTCGACGTTGTTCCAGCCGTTGGCGCGCACCTTGGCGTCGGCTTTGGCGAGCATTCCCGGCGACAAGTCGACACCGACGACCGTCCCGGTCCCGCGCAGGCGATCCTGTAGCAGCTGGAAGCTCTGCCCAGTGCCGCACGGGACGTTGAGCACCACCTGTCCAGGCTCGAGCCGGAGGGCCTCGACCGCCGCCTCACGAGGCTTGCGGTAGTAGCGCGGCGACGACAACACGTCGTACACCCGGGAGAACCGGTCGTAGTAGTGCGCAACCCGCGCGAGCGACTCATCGGACATACAGCGAGCCTGTCATGCCAGGGTGACTTGCCAGTCGCCTGCCGAGCGCCGACCCCGGTTCCCTGGCCGGACCTCCTGGGCGATGCGTCACCGCCGCCAGTGGGACGTTGCATCAGGGGGATGCACGCGACTCCAAGTACGCGACGACAGCTCGCACCCGGCGGTTGGTAGTGCCGTCGTCGTGGAGGTCGAGCTTGGTGAAGACGGAGCGCAGAT
Organism: uncultured Actinomycetota bacterium; assembly: GCA_963807335.1. Taxonomy (GTDB): domain Bacteria; phylum Actinomycetota; class Actinomycetes; order Propionibacteriales; family Nocardioidaceae; genus Nocardioides. The sequence continues at coordinate 134,291 of CAWEBT010000003.1, read as the reverse complement.
GCGCCTCCACCGTCCGATCGGACAGCTGGAGGGCCCTCCCCACGGCAGCGTTGCTGTGGCCTTCCGCAACAACCGCGAGCACCTGGCGCTCCCGGTCGCTGAGGGATCCCAGGGCATCGCGCGCGTTGCGGCCACGCACCAGCGCCTGGACGATCTCGGGGTCGAGTGCCACGCCACCGCCGGCGACCCGGGTGAGTGCGTCGTCGAACTCGTCGAGGCGCAGCACCCTGTCCTTGAGCAGGTAGCCGAAGCCCGGTGTCCCGATCAGGCCCAGGCACTCGCGGAGCTCGATGTGCTGCGACAAGAGCAGTACGCCGACCTCCGGCTCCTCGTCGCGGATCCGTCGTGCCGCCCGGGCCCCGTCCGAGTCGAGGTTGGGCGGCATGCGGATGTCGACCACCGCGAGATCGGGATGGTGCTCGGCGACCGCATCCAGCAGGCTGTCGGCGTCGCCGACAGCGGCGACGACCCGATGGCCACGCTCGTCGAGGAGCCGGACGAGCCCCTCGCGGAACAGCATCGAATCCTCTGCGACGACGACCCGCACTCACACCACCGCCGAGATCGTCGTACCGCCGCCGACCGGGCTGTCGACCTGCAAGCTGCCGCCCACCGAGGCGACCCGGTCCCGCAGTGCGGTGAGGCCGCCGTCCGGAATCCCACCCACGCCGTCGTCGGTGACCCGGACCGTCAGCCGATCTCCCTGCGCACCCAGCCGCACGCCGATCCGGCTGGCGCGGGCGTGCTTCAGCGCGTTGGTGACGGCCTCGGAGGCGACGAGGTACGCCGTCAGCGTCCGCGCCTCGTCCGCCTCAGGGAGAGCCGCGACGTGCAGATCCACCGGCACCGGGCTCGTTTCCAGCAGGCCCTCGAGGGCCGGACCCAGACCGTCGTCGAGCCGACTGGGACGGACCCCGTGGGCCAGTCGACGCAGCTCGGTCACGGTGACCTCCAGCTCACCGATCGCGGTGTCGACCTCGGCAGCCGCCGTCGAGTCCAACCGCTGCTGGAGCGACCGCAGGCGCATCCCGGTGGCGATGATGCGCTGTTGCGCGCCGTCGTGGAGGTCACGCTCGAGACGCTTGCGTTCGGTCGCCGCCGCGTCGACCAGTCGCACCCGGCTGGCCTCGACCTCGTCGAGCGCCTCCCGCAGCACGAGGCGCAGCCGACTCACCTCGATCGGGACCCACGCCACCCGGGCGAGGTCCGCGATCCGTCGACGTGCCCGAGCAGACTCCCACCCGAGGGTGATCATGCCGATGGTGTCACCGCCGGCCTCGAGGGCGAACCCCACCGGCTCCTCGACAGGGACACCGCGCAGGTCGCTCCAACCGTCCGGACGGGCCACGGCGATCCGTAGTCCTGGGTCACCCTGGGCCTCCTGCAGCACGACCTCCACCTCCTCAGGCGCGCGCCGCCCCGCGCGGACGTCTGCCGCGAACCGCTCCACCGCAGCGAGCGCGACGAACCGGTCGCGGTCAACCAGCTTGCCGAGAGCGCCCGCCAGGATGCGGTGCAGCGGCAACAGCGCCAGCGCGGTCACGAACGCCGCAGCCGCAGGTCCCAGGCCTGCGCCGGCCCCGACAGCGCGACTCACGACCGTGACCACTGCGGCGAAGATCGCAGCGGAGGCGACCAGCGTGACCAGCCAGGACGCGGTCACGCTGAGCAGCCGGTCGACGTCGAAGAGGTCATGGCGAACCATCGCGACCCCGACCGACGCGGGGACGAGGAGCACGAGGGCGAGCAGGAAAGGCGTGTAGGCCATCTCGAGCGACGCGCCGTAGGCCTCTGCCACCCAGCCCCCGATGAGGAGCAGCACCACCACGGCGCCCGCAGCGAGCAGCCACCGGATCTGGAGGCGCCGCCGGCCGTCACCGACGTGGTACTGCTTGACCACCGAGACGACGGCGGCGATCAGGCAGGCCCCGATGACCAGGAGGGCGACACCGCCCAGCGTCGCCTGCCAGGGAGCGCCCCCACCGACGACGGCACCGTTGACCTGCCGGGCGTCCCACGTGGCGGCCATCATCAGGGCCGTTCCTGCGGCGTACGCCCAGGGAACGGCGGTCCACAAGCGTCCAGGTCGACGTCCGTCCGGGAACACCAGGAGCAGAGCAAGGAGCCCGGCGAGGTTCACGGGCCAGGCGCCGACCCAGACGTGACGCGCCAGTGAGGCAAGCGGGAGCGGTGTCGAGGTGTAGGCCGAGGCCGCAATCACGTCGCTGATCGCCACCAGGGACGCCGCGGCGCTCGTCCACGCCAGCGCAGCTCCCACGGGCGAGTCAGGCACGCGGACGACGACCACCCACCCCACGCCCACCGCAAACAGGGCCAAGACGTGGGGCACCAGGTCGTCGGTGCTCGAGTGTCGCGAGAAGACGGCCAGGACAATCCCAGTGCCGGGCACCGCCGTCGCCGCTGCCACCAACGCGCGACTCACGACGGGGGCCATGACCGCATCGTCGCACCGTGAGGTCGGTGCCGTATCAGGGTCAGCACGTAGAGGTGATCCGCAATGCGTCTGCGCGCTGACGCCGACGCGGCTGGGCACCTGTGGTCGCACAGTTGGATCACCCGAACAACCACCCACAGGAGATCGTGATGAACCTGATCTACACCGTGCTCGTCGCCCTGCCGCTCGGCTTCTTCATCTCGTCGCGGTCGACCGCGATCTTGTCCTACCTGCTCATCGGGTCCTATCTCTTCAGCTTCCAGAACACCTCCGTCCTGCTGGGGTGGCTGGGCCACAGCTCCACTCCTGCGTTCGGGCCCTACCCCGAGGGATTCCCGGTGGTGGCTTCGACAAGCGAGGTCATCGGGTACGGCGTGGTCAACGCCGCCATCGTCCTCGTCGGCGTCGGCCTGGTGCTTGCTGGCGCTCGGCTCAGTGCGCGCCGGGTCTCGCAGCGCAACGTCCTCAAGGTCAGCTGACCCCGCCACTCCCGCACGTTGGTGGCGCTACTGACACCCGCAGCCGCCGCGCGCGGTCGCCGCGGCTCCGCAGCACGCGGACTTCTCGCTGCTCTCGCAACATGTGGACTGGTGCGCCGTCGAGCAGCAGGGCTTCGCTGCCGTCTCGGCCGCGGGCGGTGCTGCGTCTGAGCCGTTGGACTCGATCGTCATGGTGCTGTGCCTCTCGTCGGCGTGTCTGACACCCACCCAGACGACACAGACTGTGCTGGGACGCAGCCGACCGGGTCGAGAGTGCGTCCTTTTGCACCCACCCACGTCTGGACGGATGGCAGCGAAGGGTAGGCGCATCTACCCTGACAGTCGTACGTCGAGGAGGAACGGATGAGCGCGCACGGATCGGCGACCGGCTTCGCCTCCCGCAAGCCTGCGGATTCCCCGGACGCTCCGAACCCCGCAGTCGAGGCGGCCTGGCGCGAGTTCGCGGGCGAGCTCCAAGCGTTCATCGCGCGGCGCGTCGCCCGCCCTGAGGACGCCGAGGACATTCTGCAGCTCGTTGCCCTGCGCCTGGTTCAGAATTCAGGTAGGGATCGGGATCGCCAGACCCTTCTGGCCTGGCTCTACACGGTGACCCGCAACGCGATCACCGACTACTACCGATCTGCGGTCCATCGTCGAGAGGTGATCACCGACGCCCTCCCTGAGGGGGCGGTTCTGGATCTGACTGACGAAGCGGACGTCGAGAAGGCACGTGCCGGCCTCGCATCCTGCATCCGTCCCCTCCTCAAGCTCCTGCCCCCTGAGCAGGCGTCCGCGCTGGAGCTGGTCGACCTCGGAGCGGTCAGTCAGGTCGAAGCGGCCGGCATGGTCGGCATCTCGGTCTCGGGCATGAAGTCTCGGGTCCAGAGAGGACGCCGCGGCCTCAAGGACCTCATCGCCGGCTGCTGCGAGATTCAGCTCGACGTCCGCGGAGTGGTGCAGGAATTTCAACCTCGCGTCGGCGACGACTGCCACTGCTCGCCCGAAGACGCCTGAAGCGCACGCAAGATCGTGCTGCCAGATCAGGCTCACCCCGGCTGGGATCGGCCGAGCCCCCAGGTGCCCTTCGGGCTCTGAGGCTCGGCCGCGCTCCTGTTCACCCTCAGGTGGCAATCCGTCCGCTGTCGGGGTGACCGCCCAGTGTCAGCCGGACGACGGCCGCGCGGTCCACGACCGGGGTGTGGAGCAGCCTGACCGGCGCGACGCCCTCGAGCAACCCACCCTCGACTCGGAACGTCATCCCGACGGCTTTGAGCAGACGCAGCGAGCGGTGGTTGGTCGGCAGCACGGTCGCCTGGATCGTGTCTATCCCTGACACCGAGGCCACGGTCATCAGCGTGTCGAGGAGGGCGGTTCCGAGGCCGCGACCCTGGTGGGCGTCAACCACCTCGAGGGCGATCTCCGCTGCGCCGTGAGACACCCGGGTCATGCGCCCGATCGCCGCCGGGTGACCGTCGATCTCGCCCAGCCAGCCGATGTGTGTGTGACTGTCGATGGCCGTCAACGACGAGCGCATCGGGCCGGTCAGCTTCGGCAGACCGGTCAGGTAGCGGTCGAAGCGGGAGTCGGGGGAAAGGGCGTCGAACACAGCGTCAAGAACTGCATGTTCTCCTGATCGGAGCGGCCGGAACGTGGCCAGCCCATCGCGGATCACCACGGGAACGACGTCGGCCGAGCGCGGGGTGGGGGTGCTGGACGTGGGGTGATCGTCGGCTGCCTTCATGGAGGTCAGGACCGGGGCCAGTGGGAGCGGCGGCCTGAGGGGTGTGGTCATCGGGTTGCCCTTCACTCGGAGTCTCTGTGCACGACTCAGACGTCCACATGACTGAGGAGACGCAACCGAGGTGGTCGACGAGGCGCCCTCGTGAGCCCCGACGAGATGGATGACACCCTGCGACTGCGTCCCCAGGTCCCCGGCTTCGTCTGAGTGCTCGACCCAGACCGCAACGCCTAGGAGACCACCATGACAACCACCGTCCAGACCGCACTCGACGCCCAGATCAAGTCGGCTCACCGCAGGATGTGGGCCTCTGGCGACTACCCCGCCGTCGCCAGCGAGGTGATACCAGCGCTCGGTGCGGTGCTTGTCCACGCGCTGGGCGTGCAACCGAACGACAACGTTCTCGACGTCGCGGCCGGCTCCGGGAACGCAGCCATCCCGGCCGCTCTGGCGGGTGCCCACGTCACGGCGACCGACCTGGCACCAGAGCTGTTCGACGCGGGCCGTCGTGATGCCGCTGTCGCTGGTGTGAACGTGAGCTGGGTGGAGGCCGACGCCGAGCGGCTGCCGTTCCACGACGGCAGCTTCGACGTGGCGATGTCGGCCGTCGGCGTCATGTTCACGCCGTTTCACCAGCGCTCCGCTGACGAGCTGATCCGCGTCGTACGCCCGGGCGGACGGATCGGACTGGTCAATTGGACGCCGGGCGGCTTCATCGGCGAGATGTTCGCCACGATGAAGCCGTACGCCGCCCCGCCGCCAGCCGGAGCGCAGCCTCCCCCGCTCTGGGGCGATCCGGACCACCTCGCTGGACTCCTCGGTGACAAGGTCACGGGGTTGCGGACTGAGCGACGCATGCTCACGGTCGATCGGTTCCGTGCCCCGGAGGACTTCCTCGCATTCTTCAAGAGGACCTACGGGCCGACGATCTCGGTCTACGCCAGGCTCGCGAACGATCCCGCAGCCTCCGCCGAGCTCGACCAGACCCTCACCGATCTCGCGCGCGACAACTTCGGCGACCAGCCGTTCATGCAGTGGGAGTACCTCCTGGCCAGGGCGACGGTCATCTGAGGTCGAGTCGTCGGGCGAGCGAACGAAGCGACCCCGTCACCAGACAGCTGCCGATACAACCCAACAGGTTCCTGGAAGGACGGGTCATCATGCATCCCTACATGGCTGAATTTCTCGCGGAAGCTCACATCAAAGAGCTGCATCGGCAAGCAGCGGAACGGCGCACGGCCGGCCAGTTCAGGCAGCGCCGGGCGGGTGTCGCCTCGCTACGCCTGGTCTGGTGCACCGTGCGTGCCGCCTTCACTCGAACAACGGGTCTGGGTTCGCCATGCTCGGCAGCGAGAGTCCGCGACACCGTCGCTTGCTGCGCCGCCTGAACTCGACGCGTTCGACGTCGACCGGATGATTGCCACAGTCACTTCGCCGCCTGCGGTCGCCCCTACTCGTCGCTGGTCGGCTCAAGCCACTCTTCGGGTGCGAACTCACTGCCGAAGTCGGCGCACGCCTCGTTCTCACAGCGCCCCTGAGTCTCGAAGGTGATGCCGGCGTTGCCTGAGGCCATCACCAGTGTGGCGTTGTCAGGTTGAAGGTGGCCACCGTGCCGGAGGGGCTGGCCGCAGGTCGGACAGCGCGGGTCGCTCAGCTCGGCACGGTCGGTCACTCAGTCACGGTAGAACCGATCGTCCGCCCTCGTCCATAAGCCGGAACTGGCAGGTGGTGACCCTGGCACGATCTTGGATATGCTCATCTGTCCCGAAACGGGGTCAGTTGGTCTCAGATCAGCGGCCGAACCGGCCGCACGGAAGAGATACCCATGAGCGCTTTGCTTCACCTGCTTGGAGCGGGGTTGAGCTGGGTCGGTCGGTCCATGGCCATCATGAGCTCGGGGATGTCAGGCGTGCCGAAGATGGTCGACCGCGCGGATGAGTTCACCTACAGGCCGAAGCACCAGAACCGCCCCGAGCGGTGGTCCTGAAAGGACCGACGGGTTGAGTCGATCGGTGGTTCTGCGCACCGAAAGCCGATCGTGATTGGGGACGATGGATGCTTCTGTGGCTCACCGAAAGGCGCTGGCAGTTGAGTCCACGGGCTCGGTGGCAGCAACGGGCTGGGTGAGGATCAACGCACTGGCGCAGAGTCCCCGGACCGACGGCTACGCAATTGTGGCGATGCGCCGCTCCCGGGAAAGGCGCATGCTGTTTTCCGCCGATCTGCGCCACGCGCGATGGTCGCGCCACAGGACCGGCGAGGTGGACAGTCATGTGGTGGACCAGCAGATTGGGATCGGCGATCGCGCTGATGATCCTCGCAGCAGGCGTTCCCGCGACAGCGACGGGCGAGCCCGGCACGCCGAGGGTGACCGAGCTGGCCTCCTTCGTCGATGGTCCTTGTGCGGACGACATCTGCGGCTCGGGCAGCACGGTTGGGCCCGACGGAGCCCTGTACGTGACCGACAGCACGCGAGGTCGGATCCAGCGGATCGACCCTTGGCGCGGCACCGTGACGACGTACGCCGACGGTCTGCCACTGCAGATCGAGGGTGTGATCGGTGGCGGGGTCGGCGACATCGCCTTCCGCGGGCGGACCGCCTACGTGCTGGTCAACGGGGTGAGCGAGTTCTGGACTGACCTGATCGGGTCGCCCAACGCGCCGGCGGCCGAGGGCATCTACCGGCTCGACCGCGTGGGCAGCGGTACGACGCGTGCGACATTGATCGCCGACATCTACACCTGGAGCGAAGCGAACCCACCGGAGAACGCCAACTACTTCGTCCCCGGCGGATTCACGTACGCCATGCAGCCCTATCGAAGCGGGTTCCTGGTGACCGACGCGCACCACAATCGCGTCATCCGGGTGCGGCTCAACGGCGAGATCAGCACGTTCCGAGACTTCGCCGCGAACATCGTCCCGACGGGGCTCGAGCGCGTCGGTCCCGCTGTCCTCGTGGGCCAGGCCGGTCCGGTGCCACACACGCCGGAGACTGGCCGCGTGGTCGCCCTCTGGGGCGGGGGTCGTCACGTCGTGCCGCTGGCCTCGGGTGCTCCGCTGCTCGTCGACGTGGAGGTCGGCACGCGCTTTCGTCTGTTCGGGCTCGCGCAGGGCGACTGGCCGTACGAGGGCCAGGAGGGCAAGGAGGGCTTCCCGGCCGCGCCGAACACTGGCTCCCTGATGCTGGCCAACCGGCACGGTCAGTTCGAGAGCGTCGTTGCAGGACTGGACCGCCCGACGACGTTCGAGCTCATCGGAGAGACGGCTTTCGTTGTCACCATCACCGGCAAGGTGCTCCGGATCTCGGGGCTCGGTCGCAAGTAGCCGCCTGTCGGGGACCGCCTCAGGAGGATCCGTCGGTCAACAGGGGGTTGCCTGAGCCGCGAAGCAGCCCAGGGGCCGCGAAGAGGGGTTCACCCTTGGGTCATGGCTTCCCGGACTGCGAGAGTGCTCGCCGTGGTCGGTGGGGCGGCGTGGCTCGTCAAGTTCGCCCTGATCTGGCAGAACGGCGGAACGAACACAACCGAGGGGCTCGCCGGCGCACCGGGGCGAACGCGCCGCAACACGACGGATCGGATGAGGATGGTCCCAGTACGTTCAGGCGTATCCCCGAACGAAGGAGCGACCCGTGATTGAGCTGACCGAGGGCCAGGAGCTCACCCTCACCGCGGAGGACGGGACGCCCCTGACCAAGGTGCAGATGGCCGTCGGCTGGGACCACGCCCCGACGGCCGGCTTCATCGGCAGTGGAGCAGCGCCCATCGACCTCGACGCCTCGGCCGTGCAGTTCGCCGGCGGCCAGTTCTTCGACCTCGCCGTCTTCAACAACCTGGCGACCCGCGACGGCTCGGTGGTCCACCTGGGCGACAACACCACCGGGAAGGGCGAGGGCGACGACGAGGTGATCACCGTGGACCTGAGTCGGGTCTACGCCAAGGTCGAATCGATCCTGTTCCTGGTCACCAGCTATCAGGGGCACTCTCTGGAGTACATCCGCAACGCCTACTGCCGGCTCGTCGATGACACCGACACCGAACTGGCGCGCTTCACCCTCACGCTCGGGGTTCGAGAGACGGGGCTCGTCATGGCGAAGCTGTTCCGCGACGGGTCGACCTGGAAGCTCGGCGCGATCGGGACCGGCATCGCCCTGAAGAGGCCGACGGACTCGATCGAGGCACTCCTGCCATTCGTCTGAGGCTCATGGGCTTCCGTGCACTCCGACAGGAAGCGGCGCATGCTCCCGCCCGGAGCTACTTCACCTCGGAACGGCGCAGGAACAGCAGCCCGAGGACGAGTGGCAGCACGATCCAGATGGCCGTGGTCGAGCCGAGCATGGCCCACTCCCTCGCCGTGTCCGTGCCGCCCTCGAACAGTGCGACCTGCGTGTGGTTCCAGTCGATCCACGGCTGCAGGTCACTGAACCAGTCACGCACCTGGGCGAGCAGGACGAGGATGCCCGGCATGACGAGGGACACGACGAAGTAGCCGACGATCGCGGCCGCAGAGTTGCGGAGTACGACGCCGAGCGTGAAGCCGATCGCCATACCGACGAGGTTGCCGAGCACGATCTGCGGCGCGGTGGAGAGCGAGATGTTCCAGACGGTGTCGACGCCCGCGAGCGCGGAACCAGCCAGGTTGCCCAGGGCACCGACAGCGAAGGCGACGGCCATCGAGACCACGCCGACCAGGAAAGTCGCGATCGCCTTGGCCCCGATCACGCGGCCGCGGCTCGGCACCAGGGTGAACGTCGTGAGCCCGGTGCGCTGGCTCCACTCGCTGGTGACGCCGAGGATCGCGATCATCGGCAGGATCACCGACATGGGGAAGCCGATCGCGGTCGCGAAGCTCTCGTAGGTGACCTCGTCGTCGGGCGCGAAGATGATGACCGCGCAGGTGGCCAGGATCGACAGCAAGCCGATGCTGATCAGCATCCAGACGCCCGATCGGGTGTTGAACATCTTGCGGAGCTCGCTCTTGATCAGGCGAGCTGTGGGTATCTTGCGGACCGCCTGGCGAACCGGGACGGCCGCCGTCGTGTCGGGGGAGATGGTCGTGGCGGTCATGCCGCAACTCCTTCGCGTTGGGTGTCGGCAGTGAGCGACAGGAACATGTCTTCGAGGCCCGCACCTTCGGCGGAGCGGAGCTCGGTGAGGGCGATGCCGGCGTCCAGAGCCACCACGCCCACCAGGGCGGGATCGGCGTCGGTGCGGACCGAGCCGTCACCCGCGAGCGTGCTGGGGATCCCGGCCTGCTCGAGGGCGTGCGCGAGGTCGCGCGGCGACGTGGAGCGGGCGAGGGTGCCGGCGGCTGCGAGCAGCTCCTCCTTGGTGCCGGAGGCGACGATCTTGCCGTTGCCGATGACGACGAGGTCATCGGCGATGACCTCGATCTCGTGCAGGAGGTGCGAGGACAGCAGCACGGTTCCGCCACTTGTTGGCGTAGCCCCGCAGCAGGTCGCGCATCCAGCGGATGCCGGCCGGGTCGAGACCGTTGGCAGGCTCGTCGAGGATCAGCACTCGCGGGTCGCCCAGCAGCGCGGTGGCGATGCCGAGGCGCTGGCGCATGCCGAGTGAGTAGTTGCGCACGCGGCGCTTGGCCTCGGTCGGGGTCAGGCTGACCAGGTCGAGCATCTCGTCGACGCGCTTGCGGGGCAGGCCCATCGTGTCGGCGGCGACGATGAGGATCTCGCGGCCGGTGCGGCCCGCGTGCTGGGCGGAGGCGTCGAGGAGGACGCCGACCTCGAGGCCGGGGTTGGGGAGGTCGGCGAACCGGACTCCGTCGATGGTTGCCGAGCCGGACGTCGGGGCGGTGAGACCGACCATGACGCGCATCGTGGTGGACTTGCCCGCGCCGTTCGGACCGAGGAACCCGGTCACGCGGCCGGGCTGGGCGGTGAAGGAGACGTTGTCGACGGCGGCGAAGCCGGCGTACGTCCGGGTCAGTGAGTCAACGGTGATCATGGGCCAACCCTCGCGGGGAGGCACCGGTCGGCGCATCGGGTGGCAACCCCCAGGCTCCCCCCACCCGACCCCGGCCCAACCCCTTGCCCAACCCCTGCCCAAACCGCAGTCACGGCTGATGTTCAGTCCCGCACACTCGTGCCGCAACCAGTACGACGTTCCGCCGCGACTGCCCCCACACGGTTGGCCCCCGGCCGTCCTCGCGTCCATCACTCTCCCGTCAAGACGGGCCTGTCGAGGCGCGACAGCAGCCGATAAACTCGAATCGTGTCCCGCAACCGGACCCTTGCTTGCGTGTTCGCGCATCCGGACGACGACGCCTACGGGGCCGCGGGCAGCGTCGTGCTGCACGCCGATGACCCAGACTTCAGGTTCGTCCTGATCCACGCCACCCGCGGCGAGCAGGGCGACATCCGAGACGGATTCCCGGCCACGCGCGAAACGCTCGGATCCATCCGCCAGAGCGAGGATGAAGCGGCGTGGCGAGCACTCGGGCGCGTTCCTGACCGTCACGTGTGGCTCGATCTGCCGGACGGTGGCGTCGCGGATGTCCCCTTCGATGACGTCGTCTCGGCGATCGCACGGATTCTCGACGAGGAGAATCCCATAGTCGTCGTCACGTTCGGCCCCGACGGCATCTTCGGACATCCCGACCACGTCGCGATCGGTGCAGCCACCGACGAAGCCTTCGCCCGCCTGCGCGCCGGCAACAGGTCCGGCTTCCAGCGCCTCCTCCATGGCGCGGTACCGCAGTCGGTGTTCGAACGGTGGAACCGCCAGCGCGCCGAGCTCGGGCTCTACACCTTCGACCCGACGCAGACGTACCACATGCGTGGCATCCCCGACGAGCAGATCCGGATCAGCGTCGACTGTCGAGAGGCCGCCAGCCGCATCGTGGCCGGCCTTCGCGAGCACAAGAGTCAACTGCACGTCATGTCCGATGACCCCACGAACAGCGCTCAGTGGGAACGGCGTGTCGGGCGCGAGTGGTACGCGATCGCCTGGCCCGAGGGCGAACGCGATCCCGTGATGCTGACCGACCTCTTCGAGGGTCTCAGCTGACTCCACACGCTGACCCACACCCAGCTACTCGCAGCCGACACCGTCGCCGTCCCGGTCCAGGTGGCTGCCGTAGCCGGGGTCGCCGCGGCGTACGGGTGCGGCGCCGGCGACCCGCGCGGCGTCGCAGTTCTGGAAGTGGACGGACCGGACGGGCGCCGCCGACGGCGCGGGCGCCGGCGGCCGCGCGGGCGCCGGTGCCGAGTCCACAGGGTCGGAGATGTTGTGGTCCACCTCGGTGGCGGCGTGCCAGGTGTCCGGGGTCAGCGCCTGGTCGGGACAGGCGGTCAGCACCCGTGCGATGGCGGCCTTCTCCGGTGCGGTCACCCACAGGTCGTACTTGTCCTTCACCGCGACCTGGCGGGAGACGTAGCGACAGCGGAAGGCCTTGTTGGGCGGCAGCCAGGTGGCGGCGTCACCGTCGCCCTTCTGCCGGTTGGCGCCCGCGTCCGCGGGAAGCAGGTTCAGCGGATCGTTCGCGAACGCGGCGCGCTTCTTGATCTGCCAGCCGAACGCCCCGGTCACCCAGGCGTTGGCCATCGGCACCACGTGGTCGATGTCGATGAGCGCGCCGTGGCCCTGCCGGTAGTCGATCTGCGAACCGGTGTACGGGTCGTCGTAGCTGCCGGCGGCGACGACGCAGCCGTTGCCCTCCAGGGTGATCGCGTGCAGGTGTTGGCCGAGGAGGTCGTTGCGGGTGTCGCACCCGTTGCGGTCCGCGTCCAGCCAGGCCGGGCCGAACCGGTCGCGGTCGTAGCCCGTCAGGGGCGCGCGTCCCTTGACCGGGAGCAGGGCGAGCGCCGCGAACGCGGTCCCCTGGCCGGCCGACGAGGAGGCGCTTGGTGACGGCGCGGGTTGCTGGACCTCCGCCTGAGGCGATTCCCGGTCGATGTGCTCGGTGCCGGGGTCGGCGCTGCACTGGCCGATGACGAACACGACGAACACACCGATGGCGACGTGCTTCAGCTTCACGACTCTCCCCGACCGCTTTGACCCTCAGCATGCCTCGCCACGACTCCCGATGTACGCCGAACCGTCGAGCGTCGCGCGTCGCCCGCCGACCTAGTCGGGACGGCGAGCGACGACGTAGAGGCGATCGGACGACTCGCCCCGGTCGGCGACGGGTCCGCGGAGGTACCACTCGACGCCGACGAGTCCGGCGGCCTCGACGGTCCTGAGCACGTCCGCCGGGTCGTGCAGCACCTGGTCGAGGTCGACCTCGTGGCCGAACCACTCGTCGTGGTGGCGGATCTCGCTCCCGGCGTGCAGGGCCAGGACCAGCCAGCCGCCGGGGGCGAGCGGGCGGACCAGGGCCGCGATCGCGTCCGGCAGCTCCGAGGCCGCGAGGTGGATGAGCGAGAACCACCCCAGCACGGCCGCCCACCCCGAGCTCGCGGCTGGACGGCTCAGCCGACGCAGGTCGCCGACCTCGAAGGTGAGTGCCGGGAAGCGGCGACGGGCCTCGGCCACCATCGCGGGTGCCAGGTCGATCCCGGTGGCGTCGGCTCCGCGACCAGCGAGGTACGCCGTCACATGGCCGGGACCGGACCCGGCCTCCACCACCGGCTGCCCGGCCGCAGCGGCGGCCACCCGGTCGAGCAGCCAGGTCTCGAACGGGAGCCCGGCCAGCTCGTCGACGAGGTGGTCGGCGTACGCGCTCGCGATGGCGTCGTACGACGCCCTGACGTGCTCGTCGCGGACGTCGGCGCCGGCGGCGATCACCGCGTCGCGGTCGACGGACGGGGCAGCGGCGGCCTGCGCAGGGACCGGGCCGAGGAGGTGGATCCAGCGCGGATCCTGCTGACCGGGTCGTCGTTCCAGCTCGCGCACCAACGGCTCGGGGCGCTCCGCCATCCGGGCCAGGCACGCCTCGACCTCACCACGGTCGGCGAACGGGTGCAGCCGCTCGGTCCGGGTGCGCAGCTCCCCCGGCGCCTGCTCGCCCCGGAGCAGCAGGACGGTGAGGAGCGCCCGTTCGTCGGGCTCGAGGGCGAGCGTCTCGTCGAGGATCTGGTGGTACTTCAGGGTCCGCCGACCGGTGGCCGCCCAGACGATCCGCACCAGTCCGCGGTCCTTGAGCGCGCGGGCGGTCTGCTCGACCGTCTGCACGTCCAGGTCGACGACGGGGTCGCGGTTGTTGGACTGGTTGCAGGCCGAGCGCAGCGCGTTCGCGGTGAGGGGGTACGCCGCCGGCACGGTCGTCTGCTTCTCCAGCAGGGCACCCAGGATGCGTTGATCCTTGTCGTCCAGGACGGGGAGGTCGCTCACCCGACGACCTTAGATCCCTCGCCCCGTCAGCGCTGCCGACCCTCCGGGTCCGCCAGCACGTCGCGCCACGAGTGCTGCGGCTCGAAGCCCAGCAGGTCCCTCGCCTTGTCGATCGCGTAGAACGTCTCGTCGCGGCCCAGCTCCCGGCGTACCTCCACCCCGTCGTAGAACCGGTCCCGGATCTCCTGGTCGAGGCGGCCACCGACAGGTCGGCGTTGGCGACGTTGAAGACCTGGTAGCCCAGCCCGTCGGTCTCCAGGCAGCGCTGCGTCAGCTGGGCGAGGTCGCGGGTGTCGATGTAGGCGAAGATGTTGCGGCGGCGCAGCGCCGGGTCGTCGAGGAAGGCCGGGAACAGCTCGGCGTACTCGTGCGGCTCGATGACGTTGTTGATCCGCAGCCCGTAGATGTCGGCCCCGGTGCGGGCCTGGAAGGAGCGCGCGGTCACCTCGCCCGCGACCTTCGACATGGCGTAGGCGTCCTCCGGGACGGTCGGGTGGTCCTCGTCGACCGGGAGGTACTCCGGTCGCCGCTCGCCCTGGGCGAAGCAGATCCCGTAGGTCGTCTCCGAGGAGGCGAACACGATCTTGCGGATGCCGAGCCGGGTCGCGGCCTCCAGCACGTTGTAGGTGCTCAGCACGTTCGTCGCGTACGTCGTCGCGTCCGAGGCGAGCAGGATCCGCGGGATCGCGGCGAAGTGCACGACGGCGTCGTAGCCGGGCTTCTCGGGCAGGTCCAGCTCGTCGAAGGTGGCATGCCCGGCCAGCGCCGAGTAGGTCTCGCCGGCGTCGGTCAGGTCCACCCGCAGGTCGGCCACCCCCGGATGTCCCAGCGGGACGAGGTCGGCGTTGGTGACCTGGTGGCCCTGGTCGGCGAGGTGCGCGGCGACGTGCTTGCCGGCCTTGCCGCTGCCCCCGGTGAAGAAGATGCGCATGACGTCGCCAACATCGAGGGCCGGCCATTGCTTCCCGAGGCTGCGGCGCCGGCGCATTTCCATTGCCATCCCGCGCGGCGAAGGTTCATCATTGAACTACCCGAGGGAGACACTGTGGCCGCGGACGATGACAGCTATCCGACGCCGACGAGCGCCGCACCCGAGCACGCCGGGCCGGAGGCGACGGAGGACCTCGAGCAGGCGCTCCGGGACGCCCGGGAGCAGTCGCTGGCCAGCCGCGAGATCCTGCTCACGCTGGCCCGGGAGGGCGGTGGCTCCGGACACATCCTCGACACCATCATCGACCGGGCGGCGCTGCTGTGCCGGGCCGACGCCGCGCTGCTCTCACTCCTCGACGGTGACGTCTTCCGGCTGTCGCGGATCTCCGGCCTGGTACCCGACGAGTTCCGCCGCTACCTGCTGGATCACCCCACGCAGCGGAGCCGCGACAGCCTGCTCGGGAGGGTCGCACTGGACCGGCGGACCCAGCAGATCCCCGACGTTCTGTCCGACCCGGAGTACGGCCGGCAGGATCTCCAGCGCCTCGCCGGCTTCCGCGTGCTGCTGTCGGCGCCGATGCTGCTCGGCGACGAGGTGGTGGGGGTGCTGTCTATGTGGCGGACCCGGGTGGACCCGTTCAGCGAGCGCGAGACGAGCCTGCTCGACCAGTTCGCCGCCCAGGCGGCGATCGCCCTGCGGCAGGTCGACCTGATGCAGTCCTTGGAGGCTCGGAGCACCGAGCTGGCCAGCAAGGTGGACCAGCTCGTGGCGCTGCGGGACGTGGGCGACGCGGTGAGCTCCAGCCTCGACCCCGACGCGGTGCTGAACAGCATCGTCAGCAACGCGGTCCGGCTCACCGACGCCGACGGCGGCTCGATCATGGAGTACGACGAGGACACGGACGCCTTCGTCGTCCGGGCGGCGTACGGCAGCAGCCAGTCGCTCCTGCAGACGCTGCGCGAGATCACCATTCGGCGCGACGCCACCCTCGTCGGCCGAGCCGCGACCGACCAGCGGCCGCTCCAGGTCTCGGACCTCTCCGAGGTGCCGCTCGACCCCCACCTCGACGCGCTCCACCGCGACGGTTGGCGGTCCATGCTCGCCGTCCCGATGCTCCGGGGCAGCCACATCGTCGGCGTCCTGGTGATCCGCCGGCGTACGACGGGCTCCTTCCACGAGGAAACGGTAGAGCTGCTGCAGACCTTCGCCTCGCAGTCCTCGGTGGCCCTCGTGAACGCCCGGCTGTTCCAGGAGCTCGAGACGAAGTCGGCAGAGCTGGAGGTGGCCAGCCGCCACAAGTCGGAGTTCCTGGCGAGCATGTCCCACGAGCTGCGCACCCCGTTGAACGCGGTCATCGGCTTCTCGGAGGTCCTCATCGACCGGACGTTCGGTGAGCTCAACGAGCGTCAGGACGAGTACGTCCACGACATCTGGGACTCCGGTCGACACCTCCTCGCGCTGCTCAGCGAGATCCTCGACCTCTCCAAGGTCGAGGCCGGCCAGATGGTGCTCGAGCCGAGCACGGTCCGGGTCGAGCACACCATCGAGGCCGCCGTGTCGCTGGTGCGCGAGCGCGCGGCCCGGCACGGCATCTCGGTGAGCGTCCGGGTCGGCGACGACGTGGACACCGTCGACGCGGACGAGCTCCGCTTCAAGCAGGTGCTGCTCAACCTGCTGTCCAACGCCGTGAAGTTCACCCCGGACGGCGGCCGGGTGGAGGTGGTCGCCGCACTCGAGGGCGACGACCTGGCGGTCACCGTGTCCGACACCGGGGTCGGCATCCCGCCCGAGGACCGCGAGCGCATCTTCGAGTCCTTCCAGCAGGGTGGTCGAGGGGTCGCCCGGGAGGAGGGGACGGGGCTCGGGCTGACCCTGACCCGGCGGATCGTCGAGCTCTTCGACGGGCGACTCTGGCTCGAGTCGGAGGTCGGCGTCGGCAGCACCTTCGGCTTCGCCGTCCCCCTCCAACCGCGAGCCGTCGAGGAGGTCGCGGCCGAGGCACCCGAGTCGCAGACGCCGACGGTCCTGCTCGTCGACGACGACCGGGCGTCCCTGGACCTGATGACCGCCTACCTCGAGAGCTCCGGCCTGCGCCTGGCCAGGGCCACGGACGGCGAGGAGGCGCTCCGGCTCACCCGTCAGCTGCGGCCGGCGGTCCTGGTGCTCGACATCCGCCTCCCCCGGCTGGACGGCTGGCAGGTCCTCGACCGGCTCCGCGAGGACCCGCACACCACCGACATCCCGATCGTGGTCGCCTCGGTGGTCGACGACCGGGCCCGTGGCCTCGCGCTGGGCGCGCGGGTGTACCTGCAGAAGCCGGTGAGCCGGGACGACCTCCTGGCGGCACTCGCACGAGTGGGAGTCGGCGTGACCCAGGGCCAGGAGTCGGCGTGAGTGGCGAGCGGATCCTCGTGGTCGAGGACAACCCGCTCAACCTGAAGCTGGTCCGGGACGTCCTCCTCGCGGCGGGGTACGACGTCGTGGCGGCGAGCTCTGGTGAAGAGGGGCTCCGGCTCGCGACGGAGAGCCCGCCCGACCTGGTCCTGATGGACCTCCAGCTGCCGGGGATCGACGGCGCCGAGACGATGCGTCAGCTGCGCGAAGGCCCGCTCGCCGACGACGTCGCGGTGGTAGCGGTGACGGCGTTCGCCATGCCCGAGGACCAGGCCTACGCAGCGCGCGCGGGCTTCGACGGCTACCTCGAGAAGCCGATCAGCGTGCGGGCGCTGGTCGGCGACGTGCAGGGCTTCCTGAACGGCGGCCGACCATGAACGACGCCCCACCGACAGTCCTCGCGGTCGACGACCAGCCGGCGAACCTGCGCCTGCTGGAAGCTGTCCTCGGACCGCGGGGATACCGGGTCATCACCGCCAGCGCGGGGCAGGAGGCCCTGGCGCTGCTCGACGAGCACCACGACGTCGACCTGGTGCTGCTCGACATCGTGATGCCGGGACTGGACGGCTACGAGGTCTGCCGCCGGATCCGCGCCCGGGAGCGGACGGCGTACCTCCCGGTCGTCATGATCACGGCGAGCGGCAGCCAGGAGCGCCTGTCGGCGCTGCAGGCCGGCGCCGACGACTTCGTGACGAAGCCGTTCGACCAGAGCGAGCTGCTCGCCAGGGTGGCGTCGCTGACCCGACTCAGCCGCTACCGCGACACGATCGAACGGCAGGCAGCCGAGCTGGTGGCGTGGAACGCCCGGCTCGAGCAGCGGGTGGCCGAGGGCGTCGCCGAGCTCGACCGCACCAGCCGGCTGAGGCACTTCCTCTCCCCCCAGCTCGCCGACCTGGTCGTCGGCGACCAGGAGCTGCTGGCCAGTCACCGCCGCGAGATCGTCGTGCTGTTCTGCGACTTCCACGGCTTCACCGTCTTCGCGGAGACCAGCGAGCCGGAGGAGGTGATGGCCGTCCTGCGCGCCTACCACGAGGTGGTCGGCCGCCGGGCGCACGAGCACGAGGCGACCCTGGAACGGTTCACCGGCGACGGGATCATGGTGTTCTTCAACGACCCCGTGCCCTGCGACGACCCCGCCGCCCGCGCCGTCGCGATGGCGCTCGAGATCGACGCGGAGGTGCAGCAGCTCGCCAGCAGGTGGCGTCGCCACGGCCACGACCTGACCCACCGCAGCGGCATTGCGCAGGGCTTCGCCACGCTCGGCCGGATCGGCTTCCCGGGTCGATTCGACTACGCCGCGATCGGCAGCGTCACCAACCTGGCTGCCCGGCTGTGTGCCGACGCCGGCGCCTGGGAGGTTCGGGT
Source organism: uncultured Actinomycetota bacterium (assembly GCA_963807335.1). Lineage (GTDB taxonomy): Bacteria > Actinomycetota > Actinomycetes > Propionibacteriales > Nocardioidaceae > Nocardioides. The sequence continues at coordinate 115,642 of CAWEBT010000003.1, read as the reverse complement.
GACCGACCGCGTGCTCGCCGAGCTCGACGGCCGGGTCGAGTCCGACCTCATCGGCGACATCGCGCCGAAGGGCTTCTCCCGGCCGGTCCGGGTGCACGCGATCAGATCCCTCGACAGCAGGCAGGTGACCCAGTGAGCACGATCTCCGAAACCCGGTCGGTGGCCGAGCCGACGTTGTCGGCGCTGAGCGAGGCCGAGCGGTACGCGGCGTACGACCGGCTGCAGGCGGCGATGCCCGACGTCTGGGCCGCGATGCAGCGTCACTTCGACGACGAGTCGGTGGTCGTCGTGCCGTCGATCAGCCTCGAAAGCACCACCGCGACCTCGGGCACCCTCGTCCAGGCCATGGAGGAGCGGGCGCTCTTCTTCCTCCTGCTGCTGCGCCAGCCGCGGCTCCGGATGGTCTACGTGACCTCCCTGCCGGTGTCGGAACCGGTGGTGGAGTACTACCTCGGCCTGCTCCCCGGCGTCATCCCGTCCCACGCGCGGGCCCGACTCACCCTGGTCAGCGTGGGCGACGCCGGTCCGGCGCCGCTCAGCGAGAAGCTTCTGGCCAGACCCCGGCTGTTGCGCGAGATCCGCGGTCTGATCCCCAACCCGGCGCGCTGCCACCTGATCCCGTACAACACCACTCCGCTCGAGCGCGACGTGGCCATCAGCCTCCGGATCCCGATGTACGGCTCCGATCCGCGGCTCAGCGACCTCGGCACCAAGACAGGGTGCCGGCGGATCTTCGAGGAGCTCGGCGTCCGGTGCCCGGTCGGGGCCGACGACCTGCACACGCTCGACGACATCGTCGGAGCCATCCAGGGGATGCGGCGCCGCCGGCCGACGCTCACCGAGGCGATCGTGAAGCTGAACGACGGCGTCTCCGGCTCGGGCAACGCCGTGGTGGACCTGCACGACCTGCCGGAGCCGGGCACGGCCGGCGAGGCGAGGGAGATCGAGCAACGGGTGCTCGGCATGAGCCTGGAGGACCCGCGGATCGGGCTCGAGCACTACCTGAGCACGTTCGCCGCCGGCGCCGGCATCGTCGAGGAGCGCATCACCGGCGTCGAGCTGACCAGCCCCAGCGTGCAGATGCGCGCCCACACCGACGGGTCGGTCGAGCTGCTCTCCACCCACGACCAGCTGCTCGGCGGAGCCAGCGGCCAGCGCTACCTCGGCTGCATCTTCCCGGCCGACCCCGCCTACGCCGCCGCGATCGCCGAGCAGGCGATGGTGATCGGCCGTCACCTGGCCGGACTCGGCGTCATCGGCCGGTTCGCCGTCGACTTCGTGACGGTCCGCGACGACGCGGGCGACTGGACGGCGTACGCGATCGAGCTGAACCTCCGCAAGGGCGGCACCACGCACCCGTTCCTGACGCTCCAGTTCCTCACCGACGGCTCGTACGACGGCGAGCGAGGCGTGTTCACCACCCCCGACGGGACCGTCAAGCACCTCGTCGCCACCGACCACCTCGAGGACGACCGGCTCAAGGCGTTGACCGTCGAGGACCTCTTCGACGTCGTGGTCAACCACGGCCTGCACTACGACGCCGCTCGGCAGTCCGGGGTGGTGTTCCACATGTTCAGCTGCCTGACCGAGCACGGCCGGGTCGGGCTGACCGCCGTCGCGGACACCCCGGAGGCTGCCTGGCGGCTCTACCAGGAAGCCGAGTCGGTGCTGTTGCGAGAAGCCGACCGCGCCCTCGAGGAAGGACCCGTGGTCGGGTGATCACCAGCCCGCAGACCGACGACCCCGTCTGGTACGTCGCCTACGCGTCCAACCTGAGTGCCCGCCGGCTGCGGCACTACCTGCAGGGCGGCCGGCCGCCCGGCGCTCGGCGTACCTATGAGGGCTGCCGCGACCCGTCACCGCCCACCCGTGCCGTCGCCCTCACCCTGCCGGGGACCCTCGTCTTCGCAGGGCGATCGAGCGTCTGGGGCGGCGCGATGGCGTTCTACGACGTGTCCGCGGACGGTGAGGTCGCCGCCCGTGGCTACCGGATCACCTTCGGCCAGCTCAGCGACCTGGTCTCACAGGAGGCGCGGCAGACGGTCGGCCGCGACCTCGTGCCGGCCAGGGACGCCGGCCGCTCGTGGCCCACGCCGTCGAGCGTCTACGAGTCGATGGTGCACCTGGGCGAGCACGACGACCTGGCGATGTTCTGCCTGACCTCGCGCCAGTCGCTCAGTCCGGCGCCGCCGTCGGCGGCGTACCTCCGGACCATCCTGGTCGGGCTGGACGAGGCGTTCGGCTGGACGGCGGCGACCAGCGCGCGGTACCTCCTGGGTGCCCGCGGGGTCGCGCCCGCGTGGTCGGCGGCCGGGATCGCCGCCCTCACTCCTGGCTGAGCAGCCCATCCACGTTGGGCAGTCCCTCGAACCGGGTGAACGTCCCCGCGTCGGCGATCTCCCGGGCGGCCGCCAGGAAGCCGCCCCAGGCGGTACGCGCCAACGTGCCTCCCACACTGATCCGCCGGACACCCAGCCGCGCCGCCTCCGCGACGGTGGTGAACGGGGCGTTGATCAGCAGGTTGACCGGCTTCGGCGCCACCGCCGCCACGATCGCGGAGACGTGCTCGAGGTTGTCGATCCGGGGCGCGTAGAGGCAGTCGGCCCCGGCGTCGGCATAGGCGCGGAGCCGCCGAATCGTCTCCTCGATGTCGGGGCGCCCGCACACGAAGCCCTCGGACCGGCCGGTCAGGACGATCCCGGTGCCGCTCGCGTCGATCGCCTGGCGGGCAGCGGCGATCCGGTCGACGGCGAGGTCGAACTCGTACAGCGGTCGGTCCGCGTCGCCCGAGGAGTCCTCGATGGAGAGCCCGGCGATCCCCGTCTCCGCGGCCAGCGTCACGTTGGCCGCGACGCCTGCCGGGTCCACCGCGTAGCCGCCCTCGAAGTCGGCGTTGACGGGGACGGCGACCGCGCCGGCGATGACTCTCAAGTGGTCCAGGACCTGGTCGCGGGCGACCCCGTTGTCTGCTCGCCCCAGCGTCCAGGCGAGACCGGCGCTGGTGGTCGCCAACGCCGGGAACCCCAGCTGCTCCAGGGCCCGCGCACTGCCCGCGTCCCACGGGTTCGGCATCACGAAGCAACCCGAGGTGTGCAGCCGATGGAACTCGGCGGTCCGATCGTCGTGCCCTGCCATGGCCCACCTCGCTGACGAAACCGGGGGACCTCATCGTAGTCCCGGGCAGGCCGTCTCGCGCGTGTCGAAATCGGCCGCCTGCCCTCATGTAACGCCCCGTTATTTCATCTGGTGCGCCCGAATACGGGAGCACCAGTGCCAATAACGGAGCGTTACATGGGCAGAATTGCCGATGCGGCCCTCAGTCAGCGGGCGGCGGCGGGATCTCACCGGCGGGCGGACCGTCCGGGTGCTCCTCGACGGCGCGCTGGGAGGCCACCTTGTCGACGCCGTGCTCGATCTTGCTGCGCACCCCGGCGACCTGGTCGGCGTACCGGCCCTCGGTGCGCTCGTTGATCGCCTCGCCGGCCTTGTCGAGCCAGCCCGCGATGTCGGTACGGCGCTCGTGGGCGAGGTTGCCGGCCTTGCCGACCGCGTCGATGACGACGCGCTCGATCTCGGCGGTGGTCTCGGCGACGTGGCGCTCGATCTCGAGCTCGTCGAGCTTCTTCTTGAGGGTGTCGGTGATGGTCATGGGGTCCCCCTCGGGGTGGTGCGGTCAGCGGGCGGCGCCCGCACTGTCATCAACGGTCCTGGGGGTGCGGTTGTTCCACCTCAGGCGTGGAGGCGATCTTGCCAGTCAGCGGGGCGGGCGGGCGTAGCTCTCGGTCGTGAAGTCCCAGCAGGCCCGTGGGCGGCACGTCCGGGTCGAAGAAGGGCGAGCTCATGGGTCAAGCGTTCGCCCTGCGGGCCGGGTCCGCAAGAGCCAGGCCACGCCGAGGAACGGCAGCACCAGCGGCAGCCAGCCGTAGCCGCTGCCGAAGCGCGACCACACCGTGTCGTCGGGGAACCAGTCGGACTCCACCAGGCTGAGCGTCCCCACCACCAACACCCCGACCAGCTCGACCAGGCACGCGGTCCACGCGACCCGCCGCGGGCTCGGCCCGACCTCGGCCAACCCCAGCGTCGCCGCGATGTAGACCACGGCCGCCAGGGCGGAGAGGACGTAGGCCAGCGGGGCCTCGCCGGCCTTCTGGATCAGCTGGACGCTCGAGCGGCCGGTCGCGGCGAGCGCGAAGACGGCGTACAACGCGATGAGGATCCGGCCGGGACCGGTGCTCGTCGAGGACATCTCAGCCCCAGATCTGCTGCAGCCGTACGACGAGGAACGCCGCGGTGAGCGCGGCCACGATCAGCACCGCGGTGCCGGAGCGGCTGCGCTCGGCAAGCGACCACAGCGCCCCGATCGGCAGCACGACCAGCGCACCCAGCAGGTAGCCCACGAAGACCGCGCCGTTGACGTCGCGATCGGTGCCCGTCAGCCGTACGACGCCGATGACGGCCTGCGCCACGAAACCCACCTCGACCACGGCCAGGCCGAGCAGCAGCGGGTCGTCGACGGGCCGCCCGAGGGCGACGTACACGGCGACCACCAGGGCAAGCACGAGCGACGCGACGATGAGGACGACGGGCAGCGGGTCGAGCATGGGGCCATCGTCCCTCACGGTCTCAGGCCCCGACGCCCTAGGCTCACCCCATGCCTGCGACCGACTACGCCTACCCGGCCATTCCCGCGCGGGTCGCGGTCTACATCGACTTCGACAACGTCGTCATCTCCCGCTACGACCAGGTGCACCGCGACCCCAAGCGCACGCGCAGCGACGCGTGGCGCACCGACAACGCCAAGGATCACGCCGCCGCCGACGAGAGCGACGACCCGATCGCGGTCAAGCTGGCCGAGGCCCGGGTCGACATGGGCGCTTTGCTCGACTACGCCGCGTCCTTCGGGACGGTCGCGATCGCGCGGGCGTACGCCGACTGGTCGGTGCCCGCCAACGCGGCCTACCGCCGTCAGCTCGTCGACCGCGCCGTGGACCTCACCCAGCTCTTCCCGGTGAGCGGCACCAAGAACGGCGCCGACATCCGGCTGGCCGTCGACGCCGTCGAGGACGTGCTGCACTACACCGACCTGACGCACGTGGTGATCGTCGGCGGCGACTCCGACTACATCGCCCTCGCCCAGCGCTGCAAGCAGCTCGGCCGCTCGGTCATCGGCGTCGGGGTCACCGGCTCCACGAGCCGCGCGCTGATCGCCGCCTGCGACGTGTTCAGCCGGTACGACGACGTGCCCGGCGTCATCCCGGCCCCGGCACCGACAGCCACCCCGACCCGTCAGCCGGCCGCCGCCTCGGCGCCCAGCGCGGAGAAGAAGCCGCAGCAGAAGGCCGAGAGCGCACCGGTCGCCACCAAGACCACCAAGAAGGCAGCCGCGCAGCGGGCCGCCCAGAAGGCCGCACCGACCGCCGAGGAGACCCGCCAGCAGGAGGCCACCAACCTGCTGGTGCGCGCGCTGCGCAACTCCGACGAGTCCGACGACGAGTGGCTCTACGGCGGCGGCGTGAAGAGCCAGATGCAGCGGATGGACTCCTCGTTCAAGGAGAAGTCGCTCGGCTTCAGCTCGTTCCGGGCGTTCCTCGAGTCTCGCTCCGACATCGCCGAGACCGACACCGAGGGCGGCCACGTCCGGGTGCGGCTGCTCGACCGCTGACCCCGGTGGGGCCGGTCAGTCAATCTCGGGACAGACCGACACCACCTCCCCCTTCTTGCCGAGTGTGTAGCTGCGGGTGCCGTCGGCGTTGAAGGTCACCGACGTCCCCTTGCCCGACAGCACGAAGAGCCCGGTCGCGGGCGTGCTCCCGGCCGGCATCGTGGCGCCGAACGGACCGCGCGTAGAGGTCAGTGAGGCCGGCGTGCCGTCCTCGTTGAAGCGGAAGAACGCGGTGGCGCTGAGGTCGTGCACGACCGAGGCACCCGACGTGAGGTTGGTGTAACGCTCCACCAGGGTGCCGGTGAACTCCTGCAGACGCGGCGAGCCGTCCGCCCACGTCTCGATCGTGCGGTAGCGCTCGTCGTCCTCCACCACGGTGATGGAGACGTCGAAGGCGCAGGTCGAGCGCGCGGCGGTGACCACGACGTCCTGCTGGTGGTACGGCGTCCAGGGCGAGCAGGCGTTCCCGGCTGACGCGGTCAGCCCGACCAGGGCCAGCGTGCCCAGCATCGTGAAGGTTCCTGCGGCGAGTCGTCGCATCAAAGTGCTCCTAACCAGTTAATGTGTGTTTACTGGTTAGCAGGCGAGCGGAAGGCAAGTCAAGGGTGGAAGGTCCGCACTGGATCGAGGTCGACGGGCTCGTGCTGCCCCGCCCGATCGGCGGCCACCCCGCCCTCGACTTCGTCAACACGTGGGCGGGCTGGCGCAAGCCGGTGCCCGCGGCAAGGGCCGACTACCTCGCGTCGTACGACCATCTCGTCGTCTGGTCGGCCCATGCCGGACTGCTGGACGCCGAGTCGGCCGATCGCCTCCGGCGTCGTGGACTGCGACGGCGCGCCGAGGCCGAGGAGGTCCTGCACGAGGCCCGTGCGCTGCGCCCGTCGCTGCGTGCCGCTCTCCTCGACCCGGGCAACGGCAAGGCCGTGAAGGCGGTCTCGTCGCTGGCCACCCGGGCGGCCTGCGAAGCGCGCCTGGCAGCTGGCGAGCAGCCGGCCTGGGAGATCGGTGGCGGGCTCGCGCAGCCCCTGCTCCGGGTCGCGTGGTCGGCTGCCGAGGCACTCACCCGGGCCGATCTGACGTCGGTGCACGCATGCCCCGGCGAGGAGTGCGGCTGGCTCTTCCTCGACCCCCGCGGGCGGCGACGCTGGTGCAGCATGGCGTCGTGCGGCAACCGCGCGAAGGTCGCCGCGCATGCCCGTCGCGAGCGGTCCATGAGGTAGGCAGTCCCCATGAGGACTGCGGTACGACGCGCGTGGGACGACGCGCTGTTCTGGGTCGACCTCGTGCAGTCTGCCAAGACGGTGCTGGCCGGCGTGCTCGCCTGGTGGGTCGCCAGCGACGTGCTCGGCCTCCAGCAGCCGTTCCTCGCGCCCTGGTCGGCGATCCTGGTGGTGCACGCGACCGTCTACCGGACCTTCGCCCGGGGCGCGCAGCAGGTCGCGGCCACCGTGCTCGCCGTCGTGCTGGCCTCGTTGGTGGGACACGTGTTCGGCCTCGGCCTGCTCGCGATGACCGGGCTCCTCGTGGCGTCGGTGCTGGTCGGCCGCCTGCGCTGGGTGCGTGCCGAGGCGCCCACCCTGGCCACCACCGCGGTCGTCGTGCTCGCCACGAACTCGATCGAGGAGACCCTGTTGTGGAGTCGTCTGCTCGACACCACCACCGGCATCGTGGTGGGGCTCCTGGTCAACGTCGTGGTGTGGCCGCCGCTGCGCGACCGGGCTGCCTGGGCCGAGACCGCCAAGGTGCCCGGCCAGATCGGCGCAGCCGTGGCCGAGATCGCCGACCGCCTCACGCCGGGGCTCGACACCGACCAGGGTGACCGGCTGATCGTCCTCCTGCGCGACGTCGACGTCCGGATCGACAAGTGCTGGGGGCTGCTGCGGCAGGCCCAGGAGGGCAGCCGGTTCAACCCGCGCCAGCGCAAGGGCTGGTCGCCGCTCGACGACCTGGTCGATGTGCTCCACCGCCTCGAGCACGTCCTCGCCGACACCCAGAGCCTGCTCCGCACAGCGGTGATCAGCGCCTCGCAGGGCACCACCTGGGACGAGTCCTTCCGCGCCGACCTGGTGGAGGTGATGGGCGAGGTGGCTCGCGTCGTCGACGACGACGACCCCCAGCGGTTCGATCCGGTCCTGGCCAGGCTCCGAGAGGTCGCTTCGACCGTCTCGACGGGCCACCTCGGCGAGACCTGGCAGGAGTACGGCGGGGTGCTGATCAACCTGCGCAACGTCGTCGACGCGCTGTCGTACCTGCCGCCCACCTCGCAGCTGCGACCACACACCGGACCGCACCTGCCGCAGCGTCAGCGCCGGCGCACGAGGTAGGCCAGCACTGCGACGCAGAGCCACAGCGTGACCGCGGCCCCGGTCGCCGTGGGCGAGATCAGCATCGGCGCACTCGTCACCAGCACCATGTCGGGCCCGCGCAGCGCGCCGGCGACCAGGCCCGGCGGCAGCGCACCCATCGGCGTCGAGAGGGCGGGCACGGCGTAGTTGACCGGCCGGGCGGCCATCCACCACGCGGTGCTCGTCAACGCACCCGCACCGACGGCCACGCCGAGCTGCGTCGCGACACCCCCGTCGAGCCCCAGCGCCGAGCCGAGGGCCGGCGCGCAGGCCAGCCCGAACCCAGCGAGCACCACCGTCGGCACCACGAGCGTGCAACCCCGCGCCACAGCGTCGGTGAACGGCATCATCCGGCCCAGCGCCGGCGTACGGGTGATCACGCGCAGCGCCAGGCACAGCGGGACCGCGGCGACGAACCCGACCAGCGTCGCCACCAGCACGGTCAGCCGGCCGCCACCGGCCTGATTCACGGCGTACGGCGCGACGACGGCCGCCGCCACCACCAGCAGGGGCAGCGGCCGCCGGCGGAGCCGGACCAGGTCGCGCCAGACCAGCGCCAGGGGACCCCGCGGTCCGCCGCGGCGCGACCGGACCGTGCCCCGGACCCGCGCCGTGTGGGCGACCACCACGTCGTAGGCCAGCGCGAGGTCGAGGGTGGCCAGCGCACCCGACAGCCCCGACGACAGGTTCCCGCCGGGCTCGAGCTGGCGGCGCCGGAGCCTGGCCAGCCCCCGCCAGCCGGCGAGCACGAGCGGCAGCACGGCGGCGGCGACGAGCGCGAGCGACAGCACGGCGGCCTCGGTCGCGGGGCCGCCTCGCCAGGACGGTGACTCGTCGAGGGCGAGCGTGAGCAGGCCGGACCAGGTCAGGGCGAGCAGCACCCAGACCAACCACCGCGACTCGCTCCGGCCACGCTGCTGCGAGACCGCCGCGAGCGCGACCACACCGGCGCCTCCCACCGCCACGGCGGCGCACGAGGCCGCCACCACCCTCGGTGACAGCCCGGCCATGGTCGTGGCCGCGAGCGCGACGGCCAGGACGACCGATGCCGCGACCGCGGACAGGGCCACGAACCGCCGCCGCAGCGACGACGCCCGGTCGATCGGCGTGCTCAACAGCCAGGCACCCGCGGCAGGAGTCGTGAAGACGGGACCGAGCAGCCGCGCCAGCGCGAGCACGGCGGCCAGCGTGGCGGTGATCGTGAGCCACGGCAGCAGGGCCCGGGCGCTGACACATCCGGCTGCGAGGCAGGCGTCGTCGGCCTCGCGGCGGAAGCCGACCACCACGTTCACCAGCATCGCGCCGAGCATGAGGACCGCGAAGACGAAGACGTAGGCGTCCTCGAGCACCTCGCCCAAGGACGCCGTCGCGCGCCCCCTCCGCCAGTCGCGGATGTCGGCCCGGAGGTCGCCGATCGAGGGCCCGGACGTCGCGGCCATCAGGGCGTCCCGAGCTCGACGACCCGGTCGGCCACCGCCTCCACGAGCGCGTCCGAGTGGCTGGCGAACACGATGGCGAGGCCGGCCCGCTTCTCCTCGACCAGCCGGCGGCACAGCCACGCGATGCCGTCGGTGTCGAGACGGGCCTCGGGCTCGTCGAGCACCAGCAGCCGGCGCGGCCGCACGAACGCGCTGGCCAGCGAGAGCCGGCGGCGCTGGCCGGACGACAGGGTGCCGGGCAGCTGGCCCGACTGCGGGATCAGGCCCAGGTCGTCGAGGATCCGGTCGACCACCTCGTCGGCCTCGGTGACCCGGTGCGCGCGGGCCAGCAGGTCGAGATGCTCGACCACGCTGAGGTCGGGGAAGAAGTCGAGGTCGTCCAGCACCACGGCGACGTCGCGGCGTACCTGCGGCGTCCGCTCGTCGTACGTCGCCCCGTCGAGCTCGACGGTGCCGGCCGTCGCCTCGTCGGTGCCGGTGATGCAGCGCAGCGCGGTGGACTTGCCCGACCCGTTGCGCCCCACCAGCGCGACGGCCGAGCCGGCCGCCACATCGAGGTCGAAGCCGGAGAGCACCTGGACCTCGCCGAATGTGCGCGACAAGCCTCGGACCCGCAGCACCGGCACGTCGCCCGAGGTGTTCACCCGCCCAGCCTGACACCCACCGCATCCCGAACGGCCCCCTGGGCTCGCCCGCCGAACTTGCCGCCCGGACGTTTATCCGGCTCCACCCTGGGCAGGGTCCTCTGGATCACACCAGTCAACGAGGGAGAACTTCGCATGCGCAGCATCACCAGGTTCGCCGCTTCCGCGGTCACCGCCACCCTGCTCGCCGTACCGGCCGTCGTCATCGCGCCGGCCCACGCCGACACCACCGTCGCCACGCCCGCCGCAGCGCAGGTCCAGGCGCTCAAGGCGAAGAAGCTGTCGCTGAAGCTGAGCAAGAAGTTCTCGCACCACGGCCAGCAGGGCGTGCGGGTCACCGCCAAGGTGAAGGGCAAGGCCAAGGGCAAGGTCAAGTTCACCCAGAACGGCACGGTCCTCGGCACGCACAAGATCAAGAAGGGCAAGGCCTCGATCTCGCTGCCCCAGACCAACGCCCCCGGCGTCTACAAGATCAAGGCGAAGTGGAAGAAGTCGGTCGCCAAGGCCAAGGTCACCGTCTACGACTCGTCGCTGTCGCTCTCGGCCGTGGCCTTCACGGTCTCCAAGTCCACGCCGTCCTACGACCAGCCCACCCTGACCGGTGCGGTCGTCTACAAGGGCAAGGCCGCCGACAAGGGCTACGTCGACATCTACAAGAACGGCAACAAGGCCGGGGGCAGCGGGAGCCCCGACTACTGCTGCATGGACAGCGTGGCCGTCGACGGCTCGTTCGAGTTCCGGGGCTACAGCTTCCTCGGCGAGGTCGCCGCGAACGAGGCTCCGGGCACCTACACCTACCAGGCCTTCTACACCGAGACCGCGTCGTTCGCCGACTACATCTACTCGGCGCCCATCGTCGTCACGGTCGTCCCCTGACCGTCTGAACCACCCGCACCACCACGACACCGCCGCCCGGCTCGTCCGGGCGGCGGTGTTGTCGTTGGCCCTAGTGTCGGGGCCATGAGCGAGAACGAGGAGTACGACGTCATCGTGGTCGGCGGCGGGTCGGCGGGCGAGAACGCCGCGCAGTACGCCGTCCAGGGCACCGAGCGCACCGCCGCCATCGTCGAGGACGAACTGCTGGGTGGGGAGTGCTCCTACTACGCGTGCATGCCGAGCAAGGCGTTGCTGCGCCCGCTCGACGTGCGCGCGGCGGCCGCTCACGTGGGCGGCCTGGCGGGCGTGCCCGACGTCGACGTCGAGGGCCTGCTGAAGCGTCGCGACACCTGGGTCTCGCACTACTCCGACGAGGGTCAGGTCGAGTGGGCCGAGGGCGCCGGGATCGCGGTGGTGCGCGGGCGGGGCCGGCTCGCCGGCGAGCGCACGGTCGTCGTCGGCGATCGCACCCTGACCGCGCGGGAGGCCGTGGTGATCGCCACCGGCAGCGTTCCGGTCATCCCGCCCACCTTCGCCGGCATCAGCCCCTGGACCTCACGCGACGCCACCGGCGTGCGGGAGGTGCCCGACCACCTCGTCATCATCGGCGGCGGCGTCGTCGCCTGCGAGTCGGCCCGGTGGCTGCGCGGGCTGGGCGCCGAGGTCACCATGCTGGTGCGCGACCAGCGCCTGCTGCTGGCGTTCGAGACCTTCGCCGGGTCGCTGGTGCTGGACGCGCTGCGCGCCGACGGGGTCGACGTCCGCCTCGGCGTCGAGGCCACTGCCGCCCACCGGCCGGCGGCGGAGGACACCGGGCTGGGTCTCGTCCACGGCGGCCCGGTCCGCCTGACCCTCTCCTCGGGTGCCGACCTCGAGGTCTCCGAGGTGCTGGTGGCGACCGGGCGCCGGCCCGCCACCGACGACCTCGGCCTGGAGACCGTCGGGCTGACCGCCGACGACCTGACGTCCGGTGACGCACTGCCCGACTGGCTGCACACCGTCGGAGACGTCACCGGCGAGGCACCACTGACGCACTGGGGCAAGTACCAGGCCCGGATGGTCGGCGCGCGGATCTCCACCCGCGCGACGCACGGCGAGCAGCCGAACCCGCCGGCCGACGTGCCGGTCCCACAGGTGGTGTTCACCGACCCGCAGATCGCGTCGGTCGGCGTGACCGCTCGGCAGGCAGAGGAGAGCGGCCGCTCCTTCCGCACCCTCGACCAACCGCTCAAGGCCGCCTCCGGCGCGGCCCTGCTGCGCGACGACCTGGCCGGTCAGGCCCGCCTGGTGGTCGACGAGGAGACCGGCACGGTGATCGGTGCGACGTTCGTCGGCCCGGAGGTCGCCGAGCTGGTGCACAGCGCCACCGTCGCCATCGTCGGGCGGGTGCCGCTCGACGTGCTGCGCCATGCGGTGCCGAGCTACCCCACCTCCAGCGAGATCTGGCTGCGCCTGCTCGAGGGCTGAGCCCCCGAGCAGGCGCCCGGCGTCAGTTCACCCGGCGTCAGTTCACCCCGGACATCAGCTTCTGGATCGGCTTCGCGCCGGCCATCACGGCGAGGCCGACGACCACGGCAGCGAGCCCGATCCAGATGAAGAACGGCCGTTCGGTCCCGGCGCTGTAGTAGCCCGCGAGCTTGCCCGACATGGCGGTGCCGAGGGCGATGGAGAGGAAGTACAGCGCGACCATCTGGGTGGCGTACTTCTTCGGCGCGAGCTTCGTGCTGGCGCTGAGCCCCACCGGCGAGATGAGCAGCTCGGCCAGGGTGAAGACCAACAGGATGAACGACAGCCCCAGCAGCGGTACGGCGTTGGCTCCCGACGGCATCAGCAGGAAGCAGAAGAACGCCACCCCCATCAGCGCGGTGCCGGCCCCGAACTTCACCGGCGTCGACGGCTGCCGGTCGCCGAGCCTGGTCCAGAGGGCCGCGAAGACGCCGGCCAGCACGATGATGAACACCGGGTTGATCGACTGCACCCACGACACCGGCATCTCCCAGCCGAACAGGTTGCGGTCCAGGCGCTTGTCGGCGTAGAGCGTGACCACGGTGAACTGCTGCTGGTAGAGCGACCAGAACGCCGCGTTGCAGACGAACAGCGGGATGAACGCGACCACGCGGCTGCGTTCGGCCCCCCGCACCTGGCGGTCGGCCAGGATCAGCACGAAGTAGCCGATGGCCGCGAGGATGCTGATGCCGATCACGATGTCGGAGAGCCGCTCGGCGGTGATGACGTCGGCCAGCACGAGGACGGCGACCACGCCGATGGCCGCCACCAGCCCGAGGACGTACCGCCTGCGCTCCTCCACCGGCAGCGGGTCGGCGACCTCGCGGGTCTCGTCGGGCAGGTTCTGGCGGAACGCGGCGTACTGCACCAGGCCCAGCGCCATCCCGATCGCGGCCAGGCCGAAGCCGAAGTGGAAGCCCCACTCCTTCTGCAGCAGCCCGGTCAGCAGCGGACCGGCGAGCGCGCCGATGTTGATGCCCATGTAGAACAGCGAGAAGCCGGCGTCGCGGCGCGGGTCCCGCTCGTCGTACAGGGAGCCGACCAGCGAGGTGGCGTTGGCCTTCACGCCGCCGCTGCCCAGCGCGATCAGCACCAGCCCGATGCCCACCCCGCCCAGGCCCGGGACCAGCGCGAGCGCGATGTGGCCGAGCATCACGGTGATCGCCGAGTAGAAGAGCGTGCGCTCGGGGCCGATCACCCGGTCGGCCAACCAGGCGCCGAGGATCGTGGAGAGGTAGACCGCGCCGCCGTAGGCGCCGACGATGCCGGTGGCGGTGCCCTCGTCGATGCCGAGGCCGCCACGAGCTGCTGAGTAGTACAGGTAGATGAGCAGGATGCCCTGCATGCCGTAGAAGCTGAAGCGCTCCCAGAGCTCGACTCCGAACAGGTTGGCCAGCACCGCGGGCTGGCCGAAGAACCTGTGGTCCGAACGGCTCCCGATTTCCGTCTTGGTCGTCTCATTCACGGCCGAGAGGATGCCACCGCGAGCACGAAGCTGTCACCTTGACACGAGGCCGGGCGAGCACGCGCGCGGCGTACTCCTTCGGGCACGCCGACCACGACGGCTCGATGCCTCCCGCGGCGGTCGCCACCCGCGGCGAGGCGCTGGTCGCGGCGGGGTCGAGCGGCACTTCGCGGCGCTTCGCGAGGTCCTCGCCCGCTTGTAACGCTCCGTTATTGCTGCTTCCCACCCCGTATTTCGGGTGGGAAGCGGTGATAACGGAGCGTTACAAGGCGGGCGCTACAAGGGCGGGCGCTACCAGGGCGGGGGCTACAGGGGCGGGCGTTACAAGCGGGCGGCGGCGGAGAGGGCGGCGCGCACGTCGGCCGACACCTGCGCAGCGGCGGCGTCGGCGGCGGCCGCCACCCCGCCGAGCCCGAGGAAGCTGTGGTTGAGGGTCGGCCAGTGCCGATAGGTCACCGGGGTGCCGGCGGCCGAGAGCGCGTCGGCGTACGCCTTGCCCTCGTCTCGCAGTACGTCGAAGCCGGCGGTGTGCACGATCGCGGGCGGCAGGCCAGAAAGTGACCCGGACAGTGAGCCGGAAAGGGACCCCGTCGACTGGGCCAGGATCGGCGAGACCCGCCAGTCGTCTGCCCAGTCGCCTGCCCAGTCGCCTGCCCAGTCCTCTGCCCAGTCCTCTTCAGGGCCCGGAGCGTAGTGCTCCACGAACGCACCCATCGTGGTCAGCAGCAGGCCGAAGCCCGTCGCGTTCTCGGTGCGGGAGGGGAACTCCGCGTTCCGCTCGGCGTCGGCGTAGGCGCCGCGCACGTCCACCACGGGTACGACGAGGAGCTGGGCGGCGAGGGCCGGGCCGGTGTCCCGGCAGGCGATGGCCACCGACGCCGCGAGCTGCGCACCCGCGCTGTCACCGCCCACGACCAGGCCGGCGGTGGCCCCGCCCAGCTCGTCGAGGGCACCGGCCGCCCACCGGGTGGCGGCCAGGCAGTCGTCGTACGCCGCGGGGAACCGGTGCTCCGGGGCGAGCCGGTAGTCCACCGAGACGACCACGACGCCGGCCTCGACCGCGAGCCGCCGGGCATGGTGGAGGTGGGTGTCGATGCCCCCGAAGATCCAGCCGCCGCCGTGGAAGTAGAGGAGCGTCCCGTCCACCTCGCCCTCGGCCGGCCGGAAGACCCGCGCCGGCACCCCGCCGGCGCTGACGTCCCACTCGGTGGTCGCCGCCAGCTCGAGCCGCGAACGCGCCGCGGCGTTGGTGATGCGGGCGTGCTGCCGCGACCCGCTGATCGTGGCGTCCGCGGCGCTCGGCTCCGCGGCCCAGTGCCTCAGCCAGGCGTCGATGTCGGCGTCGAACCCGGCGGCGTCCTCACTCATGGAGCCATCCTCCCGCTCGGGCGGCCGAGGAGGATGTCGAGGTGGTCGTTGGCGAAGACCCCGGCCGGGTCCAGCCGGTCGCGCAGCGCGACGAACTCGTCGAAGCGCGGGTACCGCTCGCGCAACCCGGCGGCGTCGAGCGAGTGCAGCTTGCCCCAGTGCGGGCGCCCGCCGACCTGGGCGGCCAGCCTCTCGAGCGTCGCGAAGTACGCCGCCTGGTCGGGGCAGCCGGGCGGCACGTGGATGGCGACGTAGCCGGTGTCGCGGGCCGACGCGGTGGACAGCGCGATGTCGTCGGCGGCGGCGGTACGCACCTCGACGGGCACGGCGATGCGCCAGTCACTCGCCTCGACCGCGGCGACCAGCTCGGCGAGCAGCGGGAGCAGGGCCTCGCGCGGGACGGCGTACTCCATCTCGACGAAGCGCACCCGACGCGGGGTGACGAAGACCCGGTGCGAGACGTCGGTGAACTCGCGGCTGCCCAGCGCGGCGGCGGCCACGCGCGCGGCCGGGCGGACCAGGGTGGGGACGCGGCCGCCCGCGGCGACCAGGCCGCCGAAGACGGTGTTGGAGAGGAAGTCGTCGTCCCACCAGGCCCGCTGACGCGACAGCGGCCGGAGGCCGGCGTCGATCGGGACGCGAGTGTTGACCTTCACGTTGGTCCGGCGGGTGTGCGGGAACCAGTAGAACTCGACGTGGTCGTGGGCGGCGCTCAGCGCGTCGAAGCCGGCGAGGGTCTCGTCGAGCGCGGCGGGGTACTCGTGGGCGTGGACCGCGAACGCCGGCACCGCCTGCAGGGTCACCGTCGACAGCACCCCGAGGGCGCCGAGCCCGACCCGGGCGGGACCGAAGACGTCGGCGTTCTCATCGGCCGAGCAGGTCAGCACCTCGCCCGACGACGTGACCAGCTCGAGCCCGCGCAGCTGGGTGGCGAGGCCCCCGAACGCCGCACCGGTGCCGTGCGTGCCGGTGGACACCGCGCCCGACACGGTCTGCCGGTCGATGTCGCCGAGGTTCGCCAGCGCCAGCCCCTCGGCGTCGAGGAGCGCGTTGAGCCGGTGCAGCGGCATGCCGGCCTCGACCTTCACCAGGCCGGTGGCACGGTCCACGGCGAGGAGCCGGTCGTGCCGGTCCAGCCGCAGCTGTACGTCGCGCGGCCGGCCGATGGCCGTGAACGAGTGACCGCTGCCGATCGGGCGGACACCGCGGCCGAGGGCGGCGGCGCTGGTGACCGCCTCGACGATCTCGGCGGTGCCGCGGGGGTGCTGCACCTCGATGCCGGCGGCGTGCTGGTTGCCGGCCCAGTTGGTCCAGGTGTCGGTGGCCGCGCTCAGCCCCACGTCGCGCGCACCTGGTCGGCGACCTCGGCTGCCTGCCGGAGGCCGGTACGAGCGGCGTCCGCGCGCTTGGCGGGGTCCAGCACGTTCCTGCCGATGGCGGCCAGCGCCTCGGCGTCCGGGGAGACCAGCGTCGAGTGACCCGCGCGCAGCCGGTCGAGCTGGCTGGCCGGTCGCGACGGCCGGCCGAAGGCCTGCACCAACGGCGCGAGCACGACGACCCGGTCGGCCCCGGCCGCCAGGTCGACGTTGGCCGGCGAGCGCATCCCGCCGTCGATGTAGGCCGTGCCACCGAACTCGACGGGCGGCCACACGAACGGGACCGCACAGCTGGCGGCCACGGCGTGCACGACGGGCACCCCGCTGTCGCGGTCGAGGACCCGGAACCGCCCGGTGCGTGCCTCGATCGCGGTCACCCGCAGGTCGCGCTCGGGCCAGCCCTCGATGCCGATACGCCGGCTGATCACCTCGACCCGCTGCTCGCCGCTCCCGGGGTGGGCCCGCAGCGCACCCCGTCCGACGCGACGGCGCTTGGCCTGTGGCGAGCCGGGCAGCAGGACCAGCGGCAGCAGCCGCACCAGGAACATCGCCCCGACCTCGGCGCCGATCTCGCGGTCCGCGGGCGCCAGCTGCTCGTCGTACAGGGTGTCGAGCGAGAGTCCGCTGGTCACCTGCGCGCCGACCACCGAGCCGGCCGAGGTGCCGATCACCGTGTCGGCGCCGGTGAGGTCGACGCCTGCGCGGTGCAGGCCGGTGAGCAGGCCGAGCATCCAGGCGATGCCGGTCACGCCGCCGCCGCCGAGCACCAGGGCCCGGCCAGTCACTCCATCAGTCATGCCGTAAACCTACCGGCCAGTACGTTTCGGGACGGCGAAGAGGCCGCCGGCGTACAGCGTGACGAGACCGGTCATCACCAGCCCGGAGAGGACGGCCGAGGTGGCGGCCGAGGTGGCGAACCCGGCCAGCTCGGCACCGAGGCCGGCCAGCCCGAGTGCCATCAGGGCGGTGCCGAGCCAATAGAACATCCGCTCGCGGAAGGCCCAGGCGAAGGGCAGGAAGTGCAGTCCTACGACCGTCGCGACCAGGGCCGGCCGGGCGCTCTCGTGACCGTTGTCGGCCAGCGCCGACGAGCCGAGGCGGAGCAGCAGCACCTCACCGAGGACGCACACGGCGTAGACGACCAACGCCACCCTGGTCGGCACGAGGAAACGGCCCAGCCACCTGGGGAAGACGAACAGGAGCAGCAACGCGGCGATCACCAGCAAGACGACCACCACCCGGGCGAGGGTCGTGACGTCGCTGGCGAGGTCGGGCGAGTAGGCGAAGACGAGGACGACCGCGCCTCCGAGGCCCACCAGAGCCCCGATCCGGCGCGGGTCGGCGAAGCGCGGGGGCGCGAAGCCGACGGGCAACGGGGACCGGGTCACCCCTTCAGGGTGGCACGTTCCGCGCGGCGCGCGGTCGCTCACACCGCGGAGCAGACGCCGGCCAGGGTCGCGGGCAGCGCGGCGACGCCGTACACGGCGGAGAGCTTGCGGAACTCCAGCTCGCCGAGCTCGGCCGTCGGGGTCAGGTCGGGGAACCGGCGGACCAGCTCGCGCAGGGCGATGCGCAGCTCCATGCGGGCCAGCTCGGCGCCGACGCAGCGGTGCAGCCCGTGGCCGAACGCGAGGTGCCGCGTCGGCACCCGGGCGGGGTCGAAGGTGTCGGGGTCTTCAACCAGCAGGGGGTCGCGGTTGGCGGCGACGAGCGAGAAGCCGACGACGTCACCGGCGGCGATGACGCGACCGTCGGCGAGGGGGACGTCGACACGGGCGAACCGCGGGAACGCGACCTGGACGACGGTGAGGTGGCGGAGCAGCTCCTCGACGACGCGATCGGACGCCTCGCCGCCGAGGAGCAGCTGCTCGCGGGCCGCCGGGGTCCGCGAGACGAGGTAGGAGCCGAGGGCGAGCATGCTGGCGGACGTCTCGTAGCCGCCGAGGAACACCCCGTCGGCGATGCCGCCGAGCGTGACGTCGTCGAGGACGTCGCCGTGCTCGGTGAGCAGTCCGCCGATCAGGCCGGGGCCGGGCTGGTCGCGCTGGCGGGCGACCGCGCCGATGAGGAACTCCCGCGAAGCGGCGGCGGCGCCGAACGACCCGACCCCGCCCTGGGACAGGTCGAAGCGGGCCACACCGAGACCGGCGAAGCGCTCGCGATCCTCGACGGGCAGGCCGAGCAGCTCGCAGATCACCTCGAACGGGATCGGGAAGGCGAAGTCGCGGACCAGGTCGACGGTGGGCCCCTGCACCTCGATCCGGTCGAGCTGCGCGGCCACGATGCCCTCGATCAACGGCTCGAGCCGGGCCAGCTTGCGCTTGGTGAACTCCGGGGTCAGGTAGTGCCGCAGCTCGGTGTGCAGCGGGGGGTCGGTCATGCCCAGCCCACCGATCTGCTCCTCGGCGCTGCGCCCCTCCTGGGAGACGAACTGGCCCAGGTCGTTGGAGAACGACGTGCGGTCGGCGAGCAGCGCCCGGCTGTCGTCGTAGGACGTGACGAGCCAGACCCCGCGACCGAAGAAGTCGCCCAGCCGGGCGACCGGAGTGTGCTCGCGCAGCGCGCTGGTCCGGGCGACCGGGTCGAGTCCATCGCGGCGGAACGGGAAGGTGAGCCGCTCCGGCATCCGGCGCAGGGCCCGCAGGTCGAGACCCCTGCGCATGGTGCGGCCCAGGACCAGTCGGCCGATGCGGGCGGTGAAGCGGGGGCGGAGGCTCATGGGGTGATTCCAGCGCATGAGCCGTCTGCGCGCATCGGGGGATGCCCCGAGTCTGCCCGGAGACGCGTCAGCGGCCATGGCGCGGCCCCTCGAGGGCCCGCGTCGCGGGCACCGTCCCGGCGGCCGGCGGCAGCCCATCGGCCACCGCGTCGGCCCATGCGTCGGCCCATGCGTCGGCCGGGGCCGGCAGCTGTCCAGCCTCGGTCAGCGTCACGTCCCAAGTGTGGCTCATGCCTCCGGCCAGGTGAAAGTGGTTTTCCTTGGGTCGGTCCTGCCCACGGCGGCCGTAGAAGTGTCGGCCGGAACAGGCACCGACGGCGGTTCCGGGTCGATTCCGGGCCGATCATGCGGGCGTGCCTGTCCTGGGCGACACCAGGAAGCGCCAGCCGGCGTTCGGCACGGGTCCTGCGAAATCACCTTCACGCGCCGAGACTTCGTGGCAGGCTGAGCCGCAAGCAGGTTGGACCCGGGTGCAGCTGCACCGCTTCCGGTCCGATTGTCAGTCTCGTCGCCAGTGCCGCCACCGCGCGGCTTTCGTTGGATCCTCGGAGGGGTCATGCAGGGGTGGACCCTCTTCGTCGTCTCGGTAGCGTTGTACTCCGCGCTGCCGCTGGTCTTCGCGATGCGCCACACGAGCTACCAGAACCTGCTCATGTACGCGCACATCGCCGGCCTCAAGACCCTCGGCGCCCTGCTGGGCTCCGTCTACATCTTCGACCTCGGTGACTTCACCCTGACCGCGGGACAGGTCGCCTTCGGTGGCTTCGTGTTCTCGACGCTGGTCATGGTGATCGTGGGCCGCGACCTGCAGGTGGTGCGCAACATCATCGCGCTGACCATCTCGGTCAACGTCCTGGTCTACGTCACCTTCCAGATCAGCGGCACCGCCCTCGACTCGGCGGACGTGATCAACCCGACCGGCGCGCCGAGCGAGATCTTCGACGAGTCCCTGCGCGTCGTGGTCCTCGGCGGCCTGATCATCGTGCTGCTCCTCCTCGTGCTGCTGGCGATCCTCGAGCTGGCCAAGCGCCGGCTGCCGACCTCGGCCATGCCGGTCGTCTACGTCGGCGCGTTCGTCGCCGTCCTCGCGGTGGACGGCGTGCTCTTCCCGACGCTGGCGCTGACCCCGACCGACGACTACCTCGGCCTGATCCGCAACGGCGTGCTCGCCAAGCTCGTGCTCGCCGGGGCGTACTCGGTGCCCCTGCTGGTCTTCGTCGTCTTCTTCCGCCCGGTCATCGAGCGGTTCGAGGCACAGCCGCTCAACCTGCGCGGTCTCGTGACCGTGACGCGCGGTGAGCTGGAGGAGCGCCTCGAGCGGCAGCAGTCCGAGCTCGAGGTCCAGCGTGACCAGCTGCGCGAGACGACCGAGAGCGCGGGGCGCGCCACGGCCACCGTCGACCGCATCCTCGACTCGGCCACCAACACCATCCTCGTCGCGCTCGACCAGGAGTTCCGGGTCACCCAGTTCAACTCGGGCGCCCAACGACTCCTCGGCTGGGCCAGCGCCGAGGTGACCGGCCTCAGCCCGGTGATGTTCCACGCCGCGGACGAGATCGCCCGCCAGGCCGAGGAGCTCGGCACCGACCCCGACTACGCCCAGGTGATCGTCGCGCAGGTCGGCACCGGCAAGCGCCGCGACTGGGAGTTCCTCGGTCGCGACGGTGTCGTGCACATGGTCTCGCTCAGCGTCACCGAGATCGTCGTCGGCGGGCGTGGCCTCGGCTACCTCGCCGCGGGCGAGGACGTCACGAGCCGCATTCGCGAGGAGAAGGCCGTGAAGTCGGCCCTGCGTCGCGAGCACGAGGCCGTGGTTCGCCTCCAGGAGGTCAACCGGGTCAAGCGCGACCTCGTGTCGACGGTCAGCCACGAGCTGCGCACGCCCATCACCAGCATCCACGGCTACACCGAGCTGCTCAGCGACGGCAGCTTCGGCCAGCTCACCGAGGAGCAGGCCGGCGCTCTGGAGCGGGTGCGGCACAACGCCGGCCGGCTCGAGGCCATGGTCAACGACCTGCTCGTGCTCGAACGCGCGGAGACCGGCGACCTCGAGCTCGAGTTCACCTCCCTCGACCTGCGCGAGACCGTGCAGGGTTCAACCGAGATCCTCGACGAGATGCTCAAGGGCCGCACGCTCGACGTGAACATGAACCTCTCCCCCTCGCCCGTCCCCGTGTACGGCGACCGCGCGGCCATGGAGCGCGTGCTGGTCAACCTGCTCAGCAACGCCGTGAAGTTCACCCCCGGCGAGGGCCGGATCACGGTGACGGTGGCCGCCGACGACGGGCGCGCCGTGCTCACCGTCTCCGACACCGGTATCGGCATCAGCGAGGCCGACCAGGGCAGGCTCTTCAACCGGTTCTTCCGGGCCGAGGAGGCCAACGCGATGGCCATCCCGGGCTCCGGGCTCGGCCTGAGCATCGTGAACGCGATCGTCGGCGGGCACGGCGGCGTGGTCAGCGTCGAGTCGAAGCCCGGCGGCGGCACCACGATCAGCGTCAGCCTCCCGCACTTCGAGGAGTCGACCGAGTCAGCCGAGCCCACCGAGCCGACCGACACAGCCGAACCGGCCGAGGCCCACGACGCAGAGCCGGCGACGGCCTCGGCCGCCAGCTGAGTCCTACCCGTTCACTGCCCCGGCACCCGGCTCAGCAACGCTGCTGGAGCCAGGCGACGACGTCGGCGGTGACCGCGTCGCGATTCGTCTCGTTGAAGATCTCGTGCCGCGCGCCGTCGTAGAGCCGGACGGTGACGTCGGTCAGGCCGGCGCCGCGGTAACGCTGGCCGAGCAGCTCGACGAGCTCGCCGCCGCCGGCCAGCGGGTCGGCTGAGCCGGACGTGATGAGCAGCGGCAGGTCGTCTCGGATGCGGGCCAGCTCGAGCGGGTCGGCCAGCCGCGCGGCCTCGTCGAACAGCGACGGCACGGTGGCGTCGGGCAGCTCGAAACCGCACCACGGGTCGGCGACGTAGGCGTCGACCTCGGCCGTGTCGCGCGAGAGCCACTCGTAGCCGGTTCGGTTCTCGAAGCCGGCGTTGAACGCCTCGAGACCGGCCGGTTCGTCGGACTGGGCCAGGTGCGCTGCCAGCACGTCGAGCGTGGTCGAACCGGACAAGACGACCCCGGCGTACCGCGCGGAGTGGTCGAGCAGCACCGACTGGGCGGCGAACGAGCCCATCGAGTGCGCGAGCAGGAGGAGCGGAAGCTCGGCGTGCTCCGCGCCCAGCCGGGCGCCGTACTCCGCGACGTCGGCGATCAGCCCGCCGAACCCGGCATCGCCGAAGTCGCCGAGGTTGTCCTCGCCGGTGCGGCCGTGACCGCGGTGGTCGGTCGCTCCGACGACGAACCCCGCGGCGTTGAGAGCCCGCGCCAGTCGGTCGTAGCGGGCGGCGTGCTCGGCCAGTCCGTGCGCGAGCTGGACGACGCCGCGGGGGTGGTCACCCGCGTCGGGCCAGGTGTACGTCGCGATGTCGATGCCGTCGACGGCGGAGGTGAAGGAGGACGAGGTGGGAGGCACCCAGCGATGCTCCCACGAAGTGCCCCTCACTCGCCGCCGTGGAAGACGGCCTCCACGTTGTTGCCGTCCGGGTCGCGCACGAAGGCGCCGAAGTAGCGCTCGTGGTACTCCGGCCACAGCTTCGGCGCGTGCAGCTCCTCGGCCCCCATGCCGGTCGCGACCGCATGGAATGCGCGTACGGCGGCCGCGTCGGGCGCCGTGAACGCGACATGCACCTCGCGGTTGGGGCCCTGGCCCGGCATGGAGCCGATCCAGAAGTCGGGCTTCCCGTCCGCGCCGTAGCCGACCGCCACGTCGACATCGAGCTGACGGGAGTAGCCGAGGGGGGCGAGCACGGCGTCGTAGAAGGCCTTCGAGGCCACCAGGTTCTCGCAGTTGATGCCGAAGTGATCGATCATCGGCCGATGGTAGCGAGCGCGGATCCACTACACCGTGCTGTGCGCGCCTGTGGCGGTCTCAGCGGCGGATGACCTGTTCTGGGGACGACCAGACCCGGCGGAGGCGATAGACATCTAGACCCGACGCCGCGCAGCCGCACGGCGTCGCTGTGTCTACGGGTGGGACTGACGGATGGGTGCTGGCGCTGGGGTCGTGGACTTCCTGATGCCCGTCATCGAGGAAGCCGAGCTGGTGGCCGCGCACCACCCCCTTGCCGTGCCGCTGGGCTTCGTGGTCGTCTTCGCCCTCGGCTGGTCGGCTCCCCTCGCCTGGGCTGCCGCCACGAGGTTCCGCATCGCCGCGCTGCGGATCGGCGGCGTCGCCGTCGTCGGGCTGATGCTCGTCGCCCTGGCGCCCGCGATCTCTGCGTCGTCCACCGTCCCCTCCTGCACCTTCAGCCAGCAGTGCGCCACCAGCCAGCAGGTCCATGAGGAGTGCTCGCAACGGCACGCCGACTGGGACAGGTGGCAGCGCTGCGTGGAGCGCCGCACCCACCGCTGACCGACGGGCGCGTGTCATCGTGTCGGCATGACCGACTCCACCGAAGTCCCCTCTCCCGTCGTCGTGGTCACCGGAGCCAACGGGCTCGTCGGCTCCCGCATCTGCTCTGCGCTGGCCGATCGAGGTGCGACGGTGCGTGCCGTCGTACGCCGCGCCGGCACCGCTCCGGACCTGGCCGGCGTGGAGGAACGGGTCGGTGACTTCCTCGACCCGTCCTTCGCCGCCACCGTCGTCGCCGGCGCCCACGGCGTCATCACCACCGTGCACCCGATGGGCAGCGACGTCGGGACCCAGCACCGGATCGGCGTCGAGGGCACGACCACGATCGCCCGAGCGGCGGCCGAGGCCGGCGCCGAGCGCCTGGTCCACATCTCGACCGCGGCCGTCTACGACCGCTCGCCCGAGGCCGCCGACGTGGACGAGACCGCGGCGCTGGTCGGTGACGACGCGGGCGCGTACGCCGTCACCAAGCGCGATGCCGACGCCGCCCTCGGCGAGGTGGAGGGCATCACCCGCGTGCTGCTGCGCCCGCCCGCGATCCTCGGCGCCGGAGAGACCTCGGTCTGGAACACGCTGCGCCCCGCGGCGATCCGCGACGACGAGCGCGCCCGCCGTGCCGTGCCGGAGCAGTCCTTCGCCTGGGTGCACGTCGACGACCTCGCCACCTTCGCCGCCGACGTCGCCACCGGCCGGGTAGCGACGTCAGCCGACCCGGCCACCGGACCCGTCGCCGGAGCCTGCACCGCCGTCAACGTCGCCGCCGGCACGGCCTCCATCCGCGACTACCACTCGACCGTCACCGCGGCGCTCGGGGTCGAGCCGGTGTGGGACGACGAACCCGCCTGGACCGGTGAGATCGTCGCGGACCGGGCTCGCGGGTGGGGGTGGGCGCCGGGCGTGAGGTTCGACGACGCGCTGGCCGAGATCGCCGCGGGGCTGCGCCCGGCCTGACGCTCAGGCCGCCCGGCGGTCCGGGTCGACGCGGGCCATGACGTGGGTCGACAGCGCGCCGTGCACGAGGACGGACGCGATGATCGTGAACGAGATCGTCGACCACAGCCAGTTCTGGCCGAGCTCGGGAGCCTTCCCGGCTGCGTAGGCGAGGTAGTACAGCGAGCCCACCCCGCGCACGCCGAAGAAGGCAGCCGCCCATCGCTGTGGACGGGTCAGGCCGGTGCCGGTCGACGACCGCGACCATGGCGTGAGCGCCAGGGCGCCCGCCGCCGGGCGGACCACGAAGATGAGGGCCAGCCCGATCCCGACGCCGCGCCAGTCCAGGGCGCCCAGCAGGCCGCGAGTGACCGCGATGCCGAGCACAAGCAGGACGAAGAGCGTGAGCAGCCGCTCCAGCCGCTCGGCGACCTCGTGCATCGCCGCGTGGTAGTCGTGGGACCGCTCCGCGGAGCGGAAGGTCATCGCACAGACGAACACTGACAAGAACCCATAACCGCCGACCACCTCGCCGACGCCGTACGACGCGACGAGCGCCGCCAGGGCCAGCAGCGACTCCCCCCGCTCGGCGACCCGCAGCGACCGGCTGCTGGAGCGGAACGCCAGGTAGGCCAGGACCCGGCCGACCACGAGGCCGGCCACGACCCCGATGACCACCTTGTAGACGAGGTAGAACCCGACCCACTTCAGGCCCCAGTCCCACACGGAGCCCTCGGTCGCCAGCAGGATCGCGACGTACACGAACGGGAAGGCCAGGCCGTCGTTCAGGCCCGCCTCCGAGGTGAGGGTGAAGCGCAGCTCGTCGGTCTCGTCGACCTCGTGGTCACCGGTCTGCGGGCCGGCGACCTGGACGTCCGAGGCCAGGACCGGGTCCGTCGGTGCCAGGGCGGCCCCGAGGAGGACCGCAGCCGCGGGGGCGAGTCCGGCCGCCCAGCCGAGCAGCGCCATCGCCGCGATGGTGATGGGCATGCCGACGAGCAGGAGCCTCCACGTCGACGACCAGGTCCGCCAGCTCGCGGGTCTCGTCAGCCCGAGCGGCCGGTCCAGGGCGAGCCCCACCCCCATCAGCGCCACGAGCACGACGAGCTCGGTCACGTGCTCGATGGCGGCCCGGTTGGCCTGGGGGTCGAGCGGCAGACCGTCCGGCAGCGACGTGAGCCCGATCAGCATCCCCACGCCCACGAGCACCATCGGCGAGGAGATGGCCCACCGAGCCAGGAGCTCGGGCAGGACGATCGCCAGGAGCAGGGTGGCCCCGGCGACGAGGTAGACCAGGTCGGCAGTCACAGGCAATGTGTACCCGAACCCTGGCAAGGCCGCGGCGGCAGCGCCTCAACCAGTGGACCGGCCGAGCAGTCGCTCGAGGCCGTCGAGGATCAGCTCGAGCCCGAAGTCGAACTCGTCCTCGAAGTCCCAGCCCGGCTGCAGGACGTGCTGGGTGGCCAGCTCGACGAGGTGCGGGAAGGCGTCGGTCGGCAGCGGGTGGATCAGTCCCTCGGCCACGTCAGAGGCCGACCGGTCGTCGTCGAACGGCAGGTTGGCCGACTGCGAGGAGAAGCCGTAGATGAAGCTGTCGAGCAGCGCGAAGGCGTGCCCGGTGTCGGCGATCGAGAAACCACCGGCGCGCAGCGCGCCGATGACCGAGTCGTGGTGGGCCAAGGTGGCCGGCCCGGCGTTGGGACGCGAGTCGACCAGGCCCACGGCCCAGGGATGCGCGCGCAGCACGCGGCGGGCAGCGTGGGCGCGGTCGCTCATGGCGGTGCGCCAGTCGACCTCGCTGGACGCCGTACCGACTTCGTCGAAGATGCGGTCGACGATGCCGTCGAGCAGGTCGCCCTTGTTGGCGACGTGGTGGTACAGCGACATCGCCTCGACGCCGACCGCCTGCCCCACCTTGCGCATGCTGAGGGCACCGACCCCCGACTCGTCGGCCAGGGCGATGGCGGCGTCGATCACGCCGGCCCTCGTCACGGCCGCCCGACGCGTCGACCCGGATGCGGCCACACCGACCTCCTCTTGACTTCACTTACGGCGTAAGTTCTACTATACCTTACAGCGTAAGTCACAACTCAGGAGGCTCCGATGCCCACTCTCACCCGCACCATGCGCGCGGTCACCCAGCACCGCTACGGCGGCACGGACCAGCTCGCGACGGCCGACGTGCCCGTGCCCTCGCCCGGCCCGGGCGAGGTCCTGGTCCGGGTGGAGGCGGCCGGGGTCGACCGCGGCGTGTGGCACCTGATGACCGGTCTGCCGCGAGCCCTCCGCTTCGCCGGCTTCGGCGTCCGCGCGCCCCGCAGGCGGCTGGGCATGGACCTCGCCGGCACCGTGGTGGAGATCGGCGACGGGGTCGTCGGCTTCGCGGCCGGCGATCCGGTGCTCGGCATCGGGACCGGCGCGTTCGCGGAGTACGCCGTCGCACCGGCCGCGAAGCTCGTCGTACGCCCGCCGTCGCTGTCCGCCGTCCGGGCCGCCGCCCTGCCCATCTCGGGCCTGACCGCGCTCCAGGCTGTGCGCGCCGCCGGGGTCGTGGCCGGTCAGAGCGTGCTCGTCCTCGGCGCCGCCGGTGGCGTCGGGTCGTACGCCGTCCAGGTCGCCCGCCATCGCGGCGCCGAGGTCACCGGCGTCTGCAGCGCGGCCAAGCGGGACTTCGTCTCCGGACTGGGCGTTACGCGGGTCGCGGCGTACGAGGAGGAGGCGATCGGCGACCTCGGCCGGTTCGACGTCATCATCGACACCGGCGGCTCGCGCCGACTCGGCGAGCTCCGCTCGGCCCTCACCCCCCGCGGCACCCTGATGATCGTGGGCGGCGAGGGTGGCGGCACCTGGTTCGGCATGGGTCGTCAGGCGTGTGCCGTGGCGCTGTCGCCGTTCGTGTCGCAGCGGCTCGCGATGATGGTCAACAGCGAGAACGCCACCGACCTCGCCGAGCTCACCGCCCTGGTGGTCGCCGGGGACGTCGTGCCCCAGGTCGAGCGCACGTTCGGCCTCGAGGAGACGGCCGGCGCGATCGACCACCTGATCGCGGGCGACGTGCTCGGCAAGGTGGTCGTGGTGACCGGGTCGTCCGCCTGACACCGGTTCCTGGGCCGGTGTCCGGCGGACGTCGGGAGGTCAGTCCGCGTAGCGCAGCGACAACGCGTCGGTCAGCAGCGCGACCAGGGCCCCGAGCTGGAGGTCGGCGGACGACGCGACCTCCTCGTCGGACCCGTCGAGCGCCCGGGCGGCCAGGCCGGCCTTGCTGTCGATGAGCTCGGCGATCTTGGTGTCGATGGTCTGCGCGGCGATGATGCGCCACGCGGTGACCGGCTCGTCCTGGCCGATGCGGTGCACCCGGTCGATGGCCTGCGTCTGCTCGGCATCGGTCCACGAGAGCTCGGCGAGCACGACGTTGGAGGCGACCTGGAGGTTCAGGCCGACACCGGCGGCGAGCAGCGAGCAGACCACGACAGAGACGTCGGGGTCGGTGAGGAACGCATCGATGTTCTTCTGTCGCGCCTTCGGCGTCTGGTCCCCACGGATCGAGGAGTAGCCGATGCCGCGCTCCGCGAACGTCGCCTCGGCGATGTCCATCACGTCGACGTGCCGTGCGAAGAACACGACCTTGCCCACGCTGCGCGCCAGCTGGGCTGCGTAGTCGGCGGCCAGCCCGGCCTTCGCCTGGCCGATGCGGCGCATCATCGCGAAGACGTTCTCGTCGGTCGACGCGGTGTCGTCGCGCTCCCAGCCGGCCACCCGGCGCACGAGCTCGTGGTCGATGCCCTCGACGGTGACGCCCGACGTACGGGCCTGGAGCGCGCTGTCGTAGCGCGAGACGAGGCGCTTGGTCAGCTCGCGCTCGGCGTCGCGGATCGAGCGTCCGAGGGCACCGTCGAGCTCGACCGGGAGGTCGGCGATGCGGCGGGCCGGGATGTCGGCGGCCACGTCGACCTTGCGGCGCCGGACGATGCCGAGGTCGATCACGCTCTGCCGGGCCGCGGGGTAGAACGCCGGCTCGGCCGGGGTCAGCCCGGTCTCCTCGAGGGCGAACATCAAGTCGATGCCCGGCGAGGTCGGCTTGATCCAGCCGAGGAACTCCCAGATGGCGCGGAAGTCCTCGATGTCGTTGATCAGCGGGGTGCCGGTCAGCGCCATCAGCAGCGGCCGGGCGATGCGGGCGCGGATCTTCTCCGACAGCGCCAGCACGTTGCGCGAACGCAGCGAGGCCTTGTTCTTGATGAAGTGGGCCTCGTCGACGACCATGCTGCGGAAGCCGAGGTCACCGAGCCAGCCGACGTGGCGGTCGAGGATGTCGTAGTTGACGACCATGATGTCGGCGAAGCCGTCGACGGTGTCGCCGTCGCCGTGCACGACCGTGGCCGTGCGGCCCGGCGTCCACAGCTCGGCCTCTCGGGCCCAGTTGGCCTTCACGACGTTGGGCACGACCGCCAGCAGCGGGTACGCGTCGGCGGCCTGGGCCGCGAGCAGCGCCTGCGCGGTCTTGCCGAGCCCGGGCTCGTCGGCGAGGAGGAACGTCCGGTGGCCGGCGGCGGCCGCGGCCACGACCTGGCCCTGGTGGTGCATCAGCTCGAGGTCGGCCGGGGCGCGCAGTGAGCGGGGCTCGGGCAGGTCCATGCAGGCGGACGCGCCACCGGCGGCCCGCTCGAACGAGGTGAGCAGCGGCCCGATCAGCTCCCAGGTCGCCAGTCGGCGCGGGATCGACTTCAGCTGCGCCTGGCGCTCGGCGACGGAGAAGTCCTGGGTCAGGAACGGGTTGGCCAGCTGGCGCGAGACGACCGAGCGCGGCACGACACGGCGCTGCTCGACCGGAGCGGCCTCGGGAGCCGGGGCCTCCTCCTCCTCGGGGACCTCGATGCCGGCGGCCTCGAGCATCTCGACGCGCATGGTCTTGGCGGCGTCGGAGACGACGGCGTCCTCACCCAGCAGCTCGAACAGCGCCGGCTCGAGGGTGGCGGTCTTGGCGAGGATGATGGCGATGCCGTCGAGTCGCTGGAGCTGCTCGCTGCGGTAGTTCTCCGACGACTCCGTGTCGGCCTTGACGCGGGCCCGCTCCTCGCGCACCAGGAGGGCGACGACCTGGAACTTCACGTGCGCCAGCCGCGTCAGGTTGTTGCGCTGCACGGCGTTCTCGACCTCGCGGGCGGCGCGCGCCAGCTGCGGGATGATGCCTTCCTGGTCGCGACTGCGGGCAGCACGCCTGTTGCGCGACGGGGTCCGCGTGCTGCCGGACCGGCGTTGGCTTCGTGGGGCCAAGGAATCCTCCTCATGGCTGGCGATCAGCCGGGTGGTGCACCTGCACCCGGGCCGCCGGCTGGTCCGGCGCCCGACACGTCGTACGACGCGGTCCTGGGCCGGGGCCCGAGGTGCGTGCCCTACGACCTGGAACAGGTCAACCGGGCCGCGAGAGCGGCCGGGGCAGGGGTGTCGACGCGGCACCAGCATATAGGTGGTCCCGCCCACTGCGTCAGACCGGTGACCAATCGGTGCATTCGGCCTCCGTGGCGCGGGGAAGATGACACAGTTCTGGGGACGGGGCAGAGGGTGAGAGGGGTGACGGCGGTGTTCATCCTGCGCCGAAACCGGACCCTCGGGGTGGCGCTCGTCCTGCTCGCCCTCGTCGCCGGGGTCAGCTCCGTCTGGACCCTCGGTCTGTGGGGCCCCGTGCCGGCCATCGAGGTCGACTCGCTGAGCGTGGTCACAGCGCTGATCTCGCTCGGGTGCTGCCTGTGGGCCGCCATCGCCAACCGCCGCTGGATGCGCCGCTCCTGGTTGCTGTTCGCCCTCCTGATGGGGATGAACGCCCTGGGTGACGCGCTCCGGCTGGCCGGCCAGGACGGGCCGGCCGATGCCGGCAGCATCGTCGTGGCCGACGTGCTCTACGCCGCCGCGATCATCCCCACC
Source organism: uncultured Actinomycetota bacterium (assembly GCA_963807335.1). Taxonomy (GTDB): domain Bacteria; phylum Actinomycetota; class Actinomycetes; order Propionibacteriales; family Nocardioidaceae; genus Nocardioides. The sequence goes on along the minus strand of CAWEBT010000003.1, from coordinate 84,936 downwards.
ATCCTCGCCCTGGCGCTCTACCCGGTGCTGCGCGGCATCCGCGCCTCGTGGCGCCCGATCGTGCTCGACGCGGTCGTGCTGTCGGCCGCGCTGCTCTATCTCAGCCACGTCCTGGTGCTGCACACCGTGTTCAGCACCGCCGAGTCGAACCTCGAGGGGTTCAGGCTGTCGTTCTACCCGGTCGCGGACGTGCTGTTCGCGAGCCTGGCGCTGCTCCTGCTGCTGCGGAGCATCGGCCAGCCACGCCTCGACGTCGTGCTGATCGGTGCCACCTTCGCCTGCTACACCGTCGCCGACAACGGCTTCGCGGTGCTCCACTCCCAGGGCCGGGGCCCCGCGGGCACCTTCGTCGACGTCGCCCTGACCGTGGCGCCTCTGGTCTTGGCCTCGGCCGCGGTGCTGGCGGCCACGACACCGACCCCGCGTCGTACCCTCAACCGACACATCTCCGGTGTGCTGGCGCCGCTGCTGCCCGACCTCACCGCCCTGATCGCCCTGGCCCTGGCCGTCGTCTTGGGCGTGCACGACCCGATCTCGACCGTGCTCGGGGTGGCGACGCTCGCTGCCGCGGGCGTACGACACGTCGCCCAGACCCACGCGCGTGAGGGGCTGCGGCTCGAGCTGCAGCGGCGGGTGGCCGAGCGGACCATCGAGCTGGCCGACCTGACTGCCCACTACCACCGCCTCGACTCCATGAAGTACGAGTTCGTCACCGCCGTCAGCCACGAGCTGCGCACCCCGCTCAGCGCGATCCGCGGCTCGCTGGAGATGCTGGACGACGGCGACGTCGGCACGCTCCCGCCACAGGCGCGCAAGGTCGTCGCGATCGCCACCCGCGGCAGCGAGCGCCTGTCTCGCCTCGTCAACGACATCATCGACCTCGAGCGTCTCGAGAGCGGCGGCTTCAGCTTCACCCCCGCGATGCACGAGGTCTCCGACATCGTGGCCGACGCGACCCAGTCGCTGCTTCCGCTGGCTCGCGAGCAGGCGGTCGACATCCGGGTCGAGGTCGGTCGCGGACAGGCCTGGTGCGACGCCGACGGGGTGGTGCAGGTGCTGGTCAACCTGCTCGGCAACGCCCTCAAGTTCAGTCCGGCGAACACCAGCGTCACCATCACGGCGGTTCGCCGTCAGGGCGAGTTCGTCGTCTCCGTGCGCGACGAGGGCCGGGGCATCCCGGCCTCCGAGCTCGACGCCGTCTTCGAGCGCTTCCACCAGGTGGAGGTCGGCGACAGCCGCGAGAAGGGCGGCACCGGGCTGGGGCTGACCATCTGCCAGCGCATCGTCGAGCGCCACCACGGCAGGATCTGGGTCGAGAGTCCGCCCTCCGGAGGCGCCACCTTCTGGTTCACCCTGCCGGTGGTCGAGCTGACCAACGGCGACCGGTCGGTGAAGCACCACCACCCCGTCGCCGGCACCCGTCCCCGGTGAGACCCGGCACCCACGCCTGAGGCCGCTCCTTGCGTCACTGGGCCAGCGTCGCCAGGACGGGTCGATGGTCGGACCCGGGCACGTCGACGCGGGCGATCGGGCTGTCGGTGATCGAGTCAGGCTCCGGTCCACCGGTCACCACCTCGGTCACCCGCAGCACCGCGGCACGGCTCACCAGCAGGTGGTCGATGAGCTCGCGCCGGCCGCGGTAGTCCCGGCTCCAGCGCTGCTCCTCCGGGATCAGCGGGGCCAGGTTCCACAGCCGGGCGCCGTCGCCGGAGTCGGGGATGTCGAAACCCCTGGTGCCGATCTCCGAGCCCGGCGGGCCGAGCAGGATCTGCGTGGTGGCCGCCTCGGGCACGTCGTTCAGGTCCCCCGCCACCACGACGAGCCGGTCGACTCCCGCGCCGTCGAGCAGCCGGTCGGCGTACTCCCGCACGGCGGCCGCCTCGGCCGCGCGTCGGTGCACCGCGAAGACGGCGTACCGCGCCCGCTCACCCTCGTCGCGCGGCCCGAACCGGCCGTTCGGGTAGGTCAGCAGCTTCGACTTCAGGTGCACCGAGACCACGTCCACGTCACCGACCCGCACCCGGAGGGCCGGGCGACCCATGGCCGCGATCGACGTGCCGTCGTCGGTCACCCGCACCGGCCCCAGCCGGTCGGGGAACGACGACACCTGCTCCACCGACGTCAGGGCGGAGGTGGCGATGACACCCGTCCTGATCCCGCGCCGGTCCGGCTCCGCGAGCGCGACGTCCCATGTGCCGTCGAGCCGGTCGATGAGGTCGTCGAGGGCCCCCGCCGACCCGACCTCCTGCACGGCGAGCACGTCCGGCGCCAGCAGGGTGATCGTCCGCGCGAGCGAGGCGAGCTTGGCGTCGTAGACGGCCGGCGTGGGGCTGGCGTCGGCCTCACCGGGACGGAACAGGTTCTCCAGGTTCCAGGTGCCGATCCTCATGCCCACCAGTGTGCTCCCACCCGCGGGCTGCGTCACCGTGCTGCACGCACCGCGCTGAACTCACCACGCTGAGCTCACCACGCCCCGCGATCCCGTCCGGAGGGGCTCGTGACGTCAAAAGCACCTGATCTCGGCGGCGGGCGGTGCTTCTCGCGTCATCCTGGTCGGGATTCCCCGGCTGTCCGGGGATTCCGTGGGGGACAGCACTGGCAACCCCGCACCAGCATCGCTAACATCGCCAGATGACGATGATGCTTGAGCCCGACACCCTCAGGCCGGCCGCGTGCCTCTTCCAGGGGTTCAGCGACCCGTCGCGGCTCATCATCCTGCGCCACCTCGCCCTCGGCGAGCACCGCGTCGTCGAGCTGACCGAGCACCTCGGGCTCGCCCAGTCCACCGTCTCCAAGCACCTCGCCTGCCTCAGGGACTGCGGTCTGGTGGTGTCGCGCCCCCAGGGCCGGGCCTCGGTCTTCTCGCTGGCCCACCCGGAGGCGCTGATGGACCTGCTCGCCTCGGCCGAGCGGCTGCTCGAGCTCACCGGTGACGCGGTCGCGCTGTGCCCCACGTCGGGTCTGGCCACCATGACGGGCACCTCGTGACCTCGACCCTGACCCACGACGTACGACGACGGCTCGGCGCCCGGGCCCGGCTGTTGGCCGGGGCGTCGGTGGCCTACAACGTCGTCGAGGCGGTCGTCGCGATCACGGCCGGCCTGGCGGCCGGCTCGGTGGCGCTGATCGGCTTCGGGCTCGACTCCGTCGTCGAGGTGTCGAGCGGGCTGATCATCTTGTGGCAGTTCCGGCACCCGATGCCCCAGACTCGCGAGCGGCTGGCGCTGCGGTTGATGGCGCTCTCGTTCTTCGCGCTCGCCGCCTACGTCGCCGTCGAGTCGACGCGGGCGCTGGTCGTCGGCGCCGACCCCGACCCGTCGCCGGTCGGCATCGGGCTGGCCGCCGCGTCGCTGGTGGTGATGCCCCTGCTGTCGTTGGCGCAGCGTCGTACGGGCCGGGCGCTCGGCTCCAACGCCGTCGTGGCCGACTCCACGCAGACGCTGCTGTGCAGCTTCCTGTCCGCGGTACTGCTCGTCGGCCTGCTCCTCAACGCCACCCTCGGCTGGTCGTGGGCCGACCCCCTCGCGGGCCTGGTCATCGCCGCGATCGCGGCCCGGGAGGGTCGCGCCGCGTGGCGGGGCGAGGGCTGCTGCGGCCCGGTCGGCACGCCGACCGCCGGCTGCGACGACGGCTGCTGCCCGTGAGCGGGCACGGGCACGGGCACGCCGGCGGCCGCCATCGCTGGCGACTCGCGGTGTCCTTCGGGCTGATCTCGGCGTTCTTCGTCGTCGAGCTGTCCGTGGGACTCCTCTCCGGCTCGCTGGCCCTGCTCTCCGACGCCGGGCACATGGCCGCCGACGTGGTCGCACTGGGCGCGGCCCTGGTCGCCACCAAGATCGCGACCCGCCCCGACTCGAGCGGACGTCGCAGCTACGGGTCCTACCGGGCCGAGGTCTTCGCGTCGGGCCTGGCCGTGCTGCTGATGCTCGGCGTCTCCACGTACGTCGTCGTCGAGGCCCTCGGCCGGATCGGCTCCGCCGTCGAGGTGCAGGCCGGGCCGATGCTGGTGGTCGGCGCCCTCGGCCTCCTCGTCAACGTGGTCGCGCTGGTGCTGCTGCGTGGCGGCGCGGCCGAGTCGCTCAACGTGAAGGGCGCCTACCTCGAGGTGGTGGCCGACACGGCCGGTTCCGTCGGGGTCATCGCGGCGGGCGGGCTGGTCGCCGCCACCGGCGACCCCGCGTGGGACACCGTCGTGGCGGTCGCGATCGGGGCCTTCGTGGCGGTCCGCGCCGTCATCCTCGGGATCCAGGTGCTCGCCGTGCTCGGCCAGCAGGTGCCTGCCGGGATGCAGCTCGACGACGTGGCGGGCGACCTGGCCGCGGTCGCGGGGGTGGCCAACGTGCACGACCTGCACGTGTGGACCCTGACCTCCGGCATGCACGTCGCCACCGCGCACCTGGTCACGTCGCCGGCGGCCGACCCGCAGGCGGTGCTCGACCAGGCCCGCGTCGTGCTCCTCGTCAAGCACCAGATCGAGCACGCCACCTTGCAGGTCGAGTCGACCCAGCGTCGGGAGTGCCACGAGCTCGACTGGTAGCCGCCGCTAGGTTCAGCACGTGTCCAGTGCCCCTGACCGCCGACCCGTGGTCGCCACGGTCGTGACCGCGGTCTGCTCGACGGGTCTGCTGGCCCTGGCGGTGCGCTTCGGCTGGCTGGGTGCCGACGTGGGTCGCGGCGCCAACTTCTGCGAGGCCGCCCGGGAGGGCTGGCTGAAGCAGCCCGCCAACGCGCTCTCCAACCTCGGTTTCGTCGTCGCCGGGCTGGCGATCGGCTGGCGGGCGCGGCACCCGGAGCAGCTCGGCCACACCCTGCGTCGCTTCCCCGGACTGGCGACCGGCTTCGCCTGCCTGGTGGTGCTCCTGGGACCGGCGAGTGCGGCCATGCACGCGACCCAGTCGTCGCTGGGCGGGCTGCTGGACCTGACCTCGATGTACCTCGTCGCGAGCTACGCGGCGGCGTACGCCCTGACCCGTTGGTGGCGCCGCGACCCGGTGTTCTTCTGGCAGGTCTTCTTGCTCCTCGTCGCCGCGTGCGAGCTGGTCGGCCTCTGGGAGGGCGAGCTCCCGGTGGTGCACGTCGCGGGCAACGCGGCCTTCGGGCTGCTGCTCGTGGTCGCGGTGGTGGTGGAGACCCGGCTGTGGCGCCGTGGTCCGGCACGCGCCGACCTGAGGTACGGCGTCGCCGCCCTCGCGTCGATGCTGGTCGCCTTCACGATCTGGAACCTGTCGCAGCACGGCTGGTGCGACCCGGACTCGCTGCTGCAGGGACATGCGGTCTGGCACCTGCTCGGCGCCGTCGCGGCGTACCTGCTGTTCCGCCTCTACGCGAGCGAGCGGTCGCCGTCAGCCGCGGCGGGACCGCCAGGCCACGGCGGCCACGCCCACCAGCACGGGCCACAGGGCGAGGCGCTCGAGGACTCCTGAGCCGGCCGACTCCTCGCCGCCCAGGACGAACGCGGCCGCCGCCGCGCCCGTGACCACGCCGGTGCCCAGCAGCGCGCGCGCCAGCCGGGGCGAGGCGTCCCGCAGCCGGTGACCCAGCACGAGGAGCGCCAGCGGCTGCCCGACGAACAGTGGGGTCGCGGCCAGCGCGTGCAAGGTGGCGTCCTGGTCGAGGGGCGCGAGACCGGTCGCGACCGAGCTCAGGCCGGAGACCACCAGCAGCCCGGTGCCCCACGGTCCGAGCGGCCGCGCGAGCAGGGCCGCGCCGCCGGCGAGGAGCACGCCGAACCCGATGAAGGAGCCGTTCATCACCTCGTGCCGGGGGGAGCAGTACGCCGGGGAGCAGCCGATCTCGCCCAGCCTGCTGACCGAGTCGCCGACGAAGCTGTAGCCGCCGGTCGTGGCCGCCGCGACCACGAACTCGGTCGCGATGTACGTCGGCCGCACCATCAGGGCCAGTGCTCCCCAGCGAGCGGCCCGGCTCATGGCCGCACCAGCCGTCGGAGCGCGAGCCTGGCCACCGGGGCGTACGACGCCACCACCGGCAGCAGCCCGTGCAGGTCGAGCGTCGTCCGGGTGCCGCCGCCGCGTGCGTCGACACCGTGCACGAGGCGCAGGGCGACCGGTCCGAGCCGCACCCGCCAGGTCCACGTCATCGCCTCGGCGTCCACGGCCGTCACCTCGAACGGCACCCGGAGCCCGCCGATCGCGATCACGCGGCCCCGCAGGCCGGTGGCGATCAGGTGGCCGTCACCACCGAGCTCGACCCGGCTGATCTGCGGCGACCACGTCGACCAGAGCCGGGTGTCGGCGTACCTCTGCCAGACGGTCCCCGGGTCGGCGGGCCCGTCGGCGTGCAGCGAGAGCCGGGTCATGCCTCGTCGATCCGGAGGGCGTCGAGCACCCACGCCCAGGCCCGCTCCTTCTCGGCCTCGCCGGTGCGGGTCTTCCTCAGCATGTGGGTGGGCCGGTCGCGCCGGTCGTGCCAGAGCAGCGCGGTCTCGGGCACGGGCTGCACGGCCGAGAGCCACACGGTCGTCTCGGCCCCGCCGTCGGCGTCACGCAGCAGCGGCTTGGTGAGCTTGTGGAACGTCGGCAGCGAGGTCGTCACCCCGGGGGTGTCGGCCCAGCCCGGGTGGGTGGAGCCGACGAACACGCCGTCGCCGCCCCAGCGCCGGGCCAGCGCGGGCATCAGCTCGACCTGCGCCCGCTTGCTGCGGGCGTAGGCGGTGGTCGGTGAGTAGTCGCCCTTGAGGTACTCCGGGTCGTCGGCGCGCAGCACCTGGGTGTACATCCCGCCGGACGTCACGAAGATGACGCGCGCGTCGCGGCCGGCGAGGGCGGGGCGCAGGAGCTCGGTCATCAGCACCGGCCCGAGCACGTGGAGCGCCATCGTCATCTCGTGGCCCTGCGGCGACTCGGTGCGCTCGGGCGGCATCGCGCCGGCGTTGTGGACGAGCACGTCGAGCCGGTCGAGGCCGGCCTCGCCCACGAAGCGTCGTACGTCGTCGAGGTCGGCCACGTCGCAGCGGTCGACGACCAGGGTGGCACCGGGCACCCGGGCCATGATCTCGGACCGGACCCGCTCGCCCTTCTCGACGTTGCGGACCACGAGGTGCACCTCGGCCCCCAGCCGGGCCAGGCCCTCGACGGTGGCCAGCCCGAGACCGGAGCTCGCCCCGGTGACGGCGGCGACCTTGCCCGTCAGGGCGCCGGGCCCGGGGTCGGCGGGCCACGTCGGCAGGTGCCGGCGTACGGCGGGTCCGAGGACCGTGAAGCCCGGGGCCACCAGCCGGTTCATCAGGGTGTCGACGCCGCGCGCCAGGGTCCGCACCAGAGGATTCATACCGTCACGCTAGTCAGGACTCCCACGCGCGGTCCGGCCAGTTCCATGTAACGCTCCGTTATTGCCGCTTCCGACCCGGTATTTGGGGGTGGAAGTGGCAATAACGGAGCGTTACATGCGGGGATGGGGCCGTCTCCTGTCACGGTCGTGACCACCGGCGCGCGGATGACCGGGCCGAGCCCGCCGTGACATGCTTGCGCTCCCGCGAGCGCGGGGATGAGTTCGGCGACGAGTTCCGGGGGGCTGTTGGCGTGACGACCTTTCTGGTGATCGGGTTCATCGGCCTTGCCCTGCTGGCCGTCTCGCTGGTGGTCGGCGACCTGTTCGACGGCGCCCTCGACGCCCTGGCCGGCGACGTCTTCTCCAGCGCCGTCCTGGGCGCCTTCATCGCCGCCACCGGCTTCGGTGGAGCGGCTGCCCAGGGGTACGGCGCGCCGACGGCCCTGGCGCTCCCGGCCGGGCTCGTGGCCGGGGTCGCCTTCGGCGGCTTCGCCTACTGGTTCACCCGGCTGATCCGCGACGGCGGAAGCGACGCCACCTTGACCATCGACGACGCCATCGGCCGGGAGGGCAAGGTCGTGACCGGCATCCCCGCCGACGGCTTCGGCGTCGTCAACGTCCTGGTCGGCGGCCACACGATGCGCCTCAACGCCAAGGCCGAGCAGCCGATCGACCCTGGCACCCCGATCCACGTGACCGGCGTCCTCTCACCCAGCGCCGTCACCGTGGCCCGGGTGTGGGACGCCCTGCCCTGAACCCGCTCACCCTCCCAAGGAGAACCTGATGGACTCGTCCACCCCGATCGTCGCGATCGGTGGCCTCATCCTCGTCGTCGTCCTGCTCGTGCTGCTCGTCACGAGCCGCTACAAGGTGGCCGGACCGAACCAGGCCTACATCGTCACGGGCCGCAAGGGGAAGGCCGTCCTCAACCCGGAGACCGGGGCGCTGACCACCGACCTGTCGGGGCAGAAGGTCATCTTGGGCGGCGGCACGTTCGTCATCCCCTTCGTACAGAAGCTCGGCACCCTCGACCTGTCCTCGCGTCGCATCTCCGTGCAGATCCGCGGCGCCGTCTCGGGGCAGGGCATCAAGCTCAACGTCGAGGGCGTGGCCATCGTCAAGGTCGGCGGCAACGCCGACCAGATCCGGCTCGCCGCGCAGCGCTTCCTCAGCCAGCAGGAGGAGGTCGAGGCCTTCACCCAGGAGGTCCTCGCCGGTGCCCTGCGCTCCATCGTCGGCGGCCTGACCGTGGAGCAGATCATCCGGGACCGCGCCGCCTTCGCCCAGCGGGTGGCCGACGAGTCCGAGAACTCCCTGACCGGTCAGGGACTCATCCTCGACACCTTCCAGATCCAAGACGTCACCGATGACGGCACCTACCTCGCCGACCTCGGTCGACCCGAGGCCGCCCGCATCGGCCAGGCCGCCTCCATCGCCGAGGCCAACGCCCGGCAGGCGGCCGAGCAGGCGCGGATCGCCGCCGAGCAGGAGATCGCCATCTCCCAGCGCGCGCTGGCGCTGAAGCAGTCCGAGATCAAGGCCGAGACCGACGCGGCCCTGGCCAACGCGGCCTCCGCCGGTCCGCTGGCGCAGGCCGACCGGGACCAGGCGATCCTGCTCGAGCAGGAGAAGGTCGCCGTGCGCCAGGCGGCGCTGACCGAGCGCAACCTCGAGACCGAGGTCCGCAAGCCGGCCGATGCCGCGCGCTACAAGGTCGAGCAGGAGGCCGAGGCCCAGCGCTCCGCCGAGATCGCCGCCGCCGAGGCACGCAAGGCCGCCACCATCGCCGGGGCCCAGGCGAAGGCGGAGGAGGCCCGGTTGAGCGGTGAGGCCGAGAAGTCACGTCGTACGGCGCTCGCCGAGGCCGAGGCGATCGAGGGGGCGCGTCGTGGTGAGGCCGAGAAGGCGCGCCGCGTCGCCGAGGCGGACGCCACCCGCGCCGAGGGAGAGGCCACCGCGGCCGCGACCCTCGCCGTCGGCCAGGCCGAGGCCGAGGCGATGGACAAGCGCGCCGACGCGTTCGCGCACTACAACGACGCCGCGGTGCTGCAGATGCTGATCGAGGTGCTGCCGCAGATCGCCCGCGAGGTGGCCGCGCCGATGTCCAACATCGACCAGCTGACCGTCATCTCCACCGACGGCGCGGGCGCCCTGCCCCGCCAGGTCAACGACAACGTCGTGCAGACCCTCAACATGCTCAAGACGTCGACCGGCCTCGACCTGGAGGCGCTGATCAAGAAGTCGATCGGCAAGGCCGCCGAGGGGTCCGGGCTCGACCTCGAGACCGCTCAGCCGACCGGGCCGCGCGCGTAGCGGGCGTGGGCGCGGCTCGGCGGCACCACTAGCTGGTCGGCGCCCAGCCGGGCGGGGGGTCCTCGCCCACGACGCCGTCGACCGCCTCGCGGATCAGGTCGGCGTGCCCGGTGTGGCGGCCGTACTCCTCGACCAGGTCGAACAGCAGCCGGCGCAGGCTGGCGTGGTGGCCCTGCTCGTCGCTGACGTGGACGGACTGGTCGAGCCCACCGGCGGCCAGCGCCGCCTCCACGCGGCCCCGGGACCGCGCCACGGCTCCGTCGTACAGCGCGTAGAGCTGCGCGGGCGCGTCGGCGGCGGCGGAGACGAAGTCCCAGTCGTCGCCGTCCCAGTCGGTGGCGTCCCAGGGTTCGCCCATCGGTGCGCCGCTCAGCTTGTGGGTGAACATGTGGTCCTCGGCGGCAGCCAGGTGCTTGAGGAGGCCGCCGAGGGTCAGTGAGGAGGCACCGATCCGGGTGCCCAGGCCGGCCGCGTCGAGGCCGTCGGCCTTCCAGCGGAACGTCGTGCGCAACCGGTCGAGCGCCCCCAGCAGGTGCTCGGTCTCGGTGCCGGCCAGCGGCGGCTCCCAGGGCGTCTGGGTCTCCGTCGTCGTCATGTGAACCTCGTGGCTACGGCAGCAGGCGCGGACCGTCGGGGTCGAGGACGTCGATGGTGGCGCCCTCCGGGACGTCGCCCTGCGGCACCGGCGCCGTACGGGCGCCGGCCCGGGCCCGGTCGACCGACGCATCGACGTCGACGCCGGCCTCCCTGGCGCCCTCCGCTGCCTGTGCGTAGGCCGCACCGGCCAGCCCCCACGCCAACGGGTAGCGGTGACGTGCGAACGCGCGTTCCGCCCGGCCGACGAGCCGGTCGGCACGCCTGAGCTCGTTGTAGGCGCGTCGGGCCTGCGGAGCGTCGAGCGCCTCGGCGGCGAGGCGATTGGCGGCCTCGACGTACGCCGCGGTCTGGAAGCGCGCCATGTTGTCCTGGTCGAACTGCGAGAAGTCCCAGTTGAGGTCGATGTAGCTCATCATCGAGTTGACCGCGTCTCCGTGCCACGCGAAGTAGAAGTCGCCGCTCGGTGAGATGTCCGTGCCGCTCTCGGAGTCGAACCCGTCGTGCGGGTGCGAGAGCCCGACGTGATGGCCGACCTCGTGGATCTGCGTGGTCGTCAGGCCGTAGCCGGCGTCGACGATGAAGGGGCTGATGAAGCTGAACACGAAGCTCTGCGTCCCGTCCGACCAGTTGTCGTCGGCGAACCCGAGCGGGGTGGGATCGTCGGTCTCGACGGCGTAGTTGAACAGTCCCATCTCGTAGTCGACGGTGTCCTGGTCGTCCTGGGTCCGAGCGAGCTCCTCGAGGTTCTGGAGGTACAGGTTGGCCTCGGGCGGCAGGGGGACATCCGGGAGGCACGGCTCCCCGACGAGCCAGCCGCGGTAGCAGTCGAGCGCCAGACCGGAGAGCGGGAGGTCCTGCTCGTCGTAGCTGATGTCCTTCTGCCCGAGCATCAGCTCGGAGATCTCGGCCTGCAACAGGTCCGGCTTGATGTAGCTGTCGCTCGCGTCGACCCCCGCCCAGCCCTCGTAGGTGTTGCTGTCGAGATTGATGCTCGTCGGCGGTTCAGAGGTCGGCAGCTCGACCGGGTAGATGGGTGAGGTCGTCATCAGCAGGTCGAGGGCGACGTAGCGGGTCAGCTTCGCGAGGTCGCCGGTCAGGGCGCTCGGCGAGCGGTAGCCGCCGGCGGTGTACTCCCAGATCGGCGGCATCCGGTAGTCGGGGACGTCGTCACCGTCGAGGTCGGGGTTGTCGACGTCGTAGCTGCCGGCGAACACCTCCGGCCCCGCGGACAGGTCGTGGAACCAGACCCGTCGGGTGGACCCGAGACCGCTCTCCTCGTCGTCGGCGGTGGTGCCGCCCCACGCGACGAGCTTGCGGCTGTCGCGCTCGAGCCCGAAGTTGTAGCCGGTGTCCGGCTCGGGCTCGTCGGTCTTGGTGTAGACGTGGAAGCGGAAGTCCGGTCGCCCGAACCAGTTGACGAGGAAGACGGTGTTCTCGCGGGTGTCGACGCCGCGGGGAGGGTTGAAGGCCAGCCACTTCTCCACCGACGGCGCGTCGATCCACGCGTTGTCGGTGACGTCGAGCACCTCGCTCTGGGCGTTGTACTCCTCCTGGAAGACCGTCGTCGGTTGGGGTGTCGCCAGGGTCTTCAGGCGGTCGAAGAAGCGGTCCTCGTAGCGCCGGTCGGCGAAGGTCAGGTCGTAGTCGTAGCGAGAGCTGATGCCGAGCTTCTCCTGCCCGCCGTACCACCGGCGCGACAGCACCTCGGGCTCGTAGGTGTCGGCCAGGCCCCGGAGGAACTCCCCTCCGTTCACGTCCCGGCGGTCGTAGCCGAGGAACACGACGTTGACGGGCACCTTCTCGCCCAGCGAGGGCTGGCCGCCGGGGTCAAGGTGACGCAGGCTCGGTGGTCGGCTGTGCCCGCGGTCCGCGGAAGCGGCCGACTGGCTGATGCCGGACAGACCGGCGGCCAGGGTGATGGAGGCGATGAGCGAGGCGATGAGACGACGAGACACAGAATCCCCCGACGAGAAAGATCACGTCCCACTGGCGTGATGAGGGCACGTTAGCGGCGCCACGCCAACATCTGTCAAGACTTTCTTCTGTGTTGCTCGGTGCTCGGCATCTGCTCGTCGGGGAGATCGAGCAGCCGCCGACAGACGGATGCGCGGTTCCGGGCAGCTCAGGTCCGCAGTTCCCGAGCCGATCCTCGACCCGCCGGACGGCCGGCGTCGCGCCCCAGCGCGGCGGGGAGCACCACGATCGCCAGCGCCGCGACGACCAGCAGGGCCGTCGTGAACGACGTCTGTACGGCGATCACCCCGACCGCCACCGCGCCGAGTGCCGTGCCCGCGTCGAACCCCATGTTCCACACCGAGCTGGCCAGGTTGTGGTGCCTGCGGGAGACGGAGTCGAACGCCACCACGAGCGTCAGGTTCTGCAGCGCACCGTAGGACAGGCCGAGCAGCGCGGCGGACGTCAAGAACAGCCCCGCGCTGGTCTCGGCGTCGCGCACCGACCAGGCCACGAGCGCCGTGCTCACACCGGTGACCACCACCAACGGCCACAAGAAGCGCTGAACGCCGAGCCGGTCGGCCAGTCCACCCACGCGCCAGCGGGCGAGCGCGGCCACCACCCCCATGACCAGCAGCCCGGCCGCGCCCAGCAGGTCGTCGGAGACCATCTGCGGGACGAACGTGATCGCCGCGCCGCCGGCCATGGTGACCGACAGCAGCAAGACGGTGGGGCGCCAGAGCCGGAGGTACGCCGCGGACGCCGGGTCGTCGGCGGCCGAGGCCTCCGCGCCGGCTGCGGGTTGGGGCCGGCCGGCCGCCACGTCCTCGAGCGTCCGGCCCAGGCGACGGGCGGCCGGGACCCCGGCCAGGGGCAGGGCGCTGACCGCGAACACCACCCAGAAGCCGACGTGCTGCGCCACCCACGGCGCGGCCGGCAGCAGGAGCAGGTTGGGGACGCCGATCGCGAGGCCGTACAGCCCGATCGCCTCGCCCCGCCGCTCCGGCCCCACCAGAGCGGCGACTGACGCGCTTCCGGTGACGGTGAGCACGCCGAACCCGATGCCGCGCGCCGCGGAGAGGGCCAGCACGGGGCCGAGCGCGTCGCTGACGACGTACAACCCGCCGGTCGCACCGAGCAGGACCATGCCCGTGGTCAGCACCGGAGCCCAGCCGAAGCGTCGCAGCGCGGCGGGCACCAGGAGCTGGGTGAGCACCGTGGACAGCAGCAGCACCCCGTTGACGAGGCCGGCACCCGCGGTGTTGGCGCCGCCGTGCACGGCCCACAGCGGGGCGACCGGGAGCAGGGCGGCGTACCCGGCGAAGCCCGTGACGGTCATGACGACCAGCGGCCTGATGCCGGGCGTCCGCCAGATCGAGGTCCTCACCGGGTCACGCTAACCGCGGGCGCCGAGGGCCGGTGATCGGGTCTGGCGCGGGCGCAGCGCATCTGCTGCACTGGACGGGTGTCCATCGTCGATGACTCGCGCTCCTCCGGCCGCGCGAGGCCGGCCGCCACTGGCCGGGACTGACGAGACCATGGACCTCACCACGTTCTACGCCGTGGTGGCCGGGACGTGCTTCACCCTCGTCGGGCTCTGGTGGAACGTCGTGGAGCGCCGGCCCGACTGGCTCGCCGACCCCGACCTGCGCCGGCTGGTCGGCGGCGTCTACCTCTCCTTCCTGCTGCCGGCGCTGATGAGCCTGTTCGCCCAGATCGACCCGTCGGAACCGCTGATCTGGCGCACCACCTTCGTCGCGGCCTCGAGCATCGGCGCGTACAGCACGCTGCGCCTGATCCAGGTCGATCGCCAGGTGAGCACGCCGGGGCCGCTGCGCCGCCACCGCTGGCTGGTGGCCCTGCTCTACGGGCTGGTGGTGGTGCTCGGCGTCGTGCCCGAGCTGGCCGACCTGGTCGGGCTCTCGCCACCACAGGCCGCCGCCTTCCTGCTCGTGCTGCTGGTCCTGCTCGCCCACGCCCTCACCTGGGAGTTCATGACGCAGACCCGTCCGCAGGCGCCGGCGGAGTAGTCGGTGAGAGGCTGGCCCGGTGACCGAACGCAACGTCCTCGGCGGCGAGCTCGAACCCTGTGGCACCGACCCGGTGACCGGCTTCTACCGGGACGGGACCTGCACCGTCGGTCCGGAGGACCTCGGTGTGCACGGCGTCTGCGCGGTGGTGACCGAGGAGTTCCTGGCCCACCAGCAGGCGGTCGGCAACGACCTGCAGACCCCGCACCCGGAGTGGAGCTTCCCGGGGCTGCGCCCCGGGGACCGCTGGTGCGTGGTCGCCGTGCGTTGGCTCCAGGCGTACGCCGACGGGGTGGCGGCGCCGGTGGTCTTGGCCTCCACCCACGAGTCGGTGCTGCGGGTCGTCCCGATCGAGGCGCTGAGGGAGTGCGCGGTCGACGTACCGCCCGACCTCAGCGACTGGGACCAGTCCTGATTCCCACCCGGCCGCGCGCACGCTGAGGAGCGGCGTCAGCGGACCCGGGACATGCGCGTGGCCGTCGCGCTCACCGCGGGGTCGAAGTTCACCGAGTCGAGCGTGTGGATGTAGCTGTCGAGGCGCACCCAGCCGCGGCGGAACTCCTCGCTCACCGACTGGAGCGAGACCCGGCGGGTGTGCATCAGCCCGTCGCACGGGATGTCGAGCCCCGTCGAGGCGAACACGGTCCCCTCCGACTGGGTGGCCGAGACCTGGAAGTCGGCCAGCACCCACGGCACGTCGCACCTGCCCTGAACGTAGAACGAGAGGACGCCCTGGGGCTTCAACCAGACCTTCCACGGCAGCACGATCTTGGCCCCGGGACGCACGTAGACCGATTGCACCTCTGTCACCTCGCCGCGCGGCTCGCCGGTGACCGCGTCGACGAGGGTCATCCGGACCGTGATCACCGCCCGCCCGGGGTCGAAGCCCTCGTAGGTGGAGTAGTCCTGCCGGTGCCACGCGCCGTCGCAGGGCTCCGGGCTCTCGGCCACCTCGGGCGAGGTGAACCCGTCCTGGGTGATCGTGTGCCAGAGGCCGTCGATGACCAGGCCGGGTGCGCAGCGCACCCGGAAGGAGCCGTCGGCTCCGCTGTACTGGCCCTCGGTGGCCTGAGGGGAGATGCGAACCTCCGCGTCGGGCGACGCGGCTGCGGTGGCGTTGGCCCCCGCGGTCGGCATGATGGCGAGCACCAGCCCGCTGATCAGGAATCCGAACAGGGATCGGGCCATGATGACCTCCGCGATACGGGTGACCCCGCCATGATGCACGTGACCCAGGTCGCGTGGGGGCGATGAGACCCGAATTGCCTACAAGTGGGGAGAGCCGTCCGTCAGGCGGCGGCCCAGGAATTTCGCCAGCCGGGCAACCTTCTCGGGGGAGTGTGCGTGTACGAGGACGTGAACGAAGCAAAGACCAGCCGGGCGGAGGTCCTGGGAGTCGGATCCCGGGCCGCGGCCGAGGGCTTCGGCGCCTACGTCCGTGCCAGCGAGCGCAAGCACAAGCGGCTCGCGTTCCTGCTCACGGGGGACCTGCACGAGGCCGAGGACCTGCTCCAGGCCGCGTACGCCAAGGTCTACCCGCGCTGGAGCAAGGTGCGGACCTACGACGTTCCCGATGCGTACGTCCGTCGCGTGATGGTGTCGTTGCGGACGTCGTGGTGGCGGCGCTCGGGAGGCCGGGAGCGGGCGACGGCGCAGCTGCCCGAACGCGCCCACCAGGTCGCCGACCCGGCCACCGGCGTGGTCGAGAGCCAGGCCCTCCTGCTGGCTCTGCGCCGGCTTCCCGAGCGCCAGCGCGCGGCCGTCGTGCTGCGGCACTGGTGCGACCTGTCCGAGGCCGACACCGCCGCCACGATGGGTTGTTCTGTCGGCACCGTCAAGAGCACCACGAGCAAGGGCCTCGCCCGGCTGCGCGCCGCGCTGGGCCAGGCCGAGGGAGAGGCATCATGAACCCGCGAGACCCGATCTCGGAGTCGCTCGACCGCCTGGCCGACCTGGCCGACACCGAACCGGCCGGCGACCGGATGCCCGACATCCAGCGGCGGGTGCGCGCGACGCGGCGGCGCCGCGGTGCGACCGTCGTGGCCGCGGCGGCCGTGCTCGCCGTCGGCGGGGTGGGCATCTGGCAGGGGTTGCCGGGCGAGACCACGGCCCCGCCGGTCACCGCCGGCCCCGATGCCGCCGCTCATCAGGAGATCGACGTGGAGACCCGGCTGCAGGGCACCGACGAGGTGCGGATCAGCTTCACCGTGACCGGCGAGTCCACGGCGTACGCCGACCCCGGCACGGGCGAGGCGACCGACTACGCCGGGCCGCGCTACACCGAGGTCTGGGTCGACGGGGAGCTCGTCACCGGCTCCGACGGAGGCGACCTGGCGTGCGAGCCGGGCGGCGCGCTCACGTCGTACACGATCGACTTCCACCGCGACGAGCCGCTCGTGGTGCCGATGTCGCCCGGCGGGCACGAGGTCGTGGTCAAGGCGCCGTACTGCGCGGACGGGGAGCTGGTCGAGGACACCGAGAAGGTGGTCGTGACGATGCCCGCGCTGCCGGTGGCGGAGGCCGACGGCTTCACGGTCGGCGACCAGCTCACCGCCGACCTGGACGACGACGGCGCCGCCGACGACATCTCGGTGCTCGTGCCCAAGGACGTCACCGCCCGGGACCAGCTGGTCAGCGTCGCCTGGGGCACCGGCGAGGCGACCAACGCCTCCCTGCCCAACACGATGACCTGGGACCTCGGCGACCCGGTCGACCTGGACGGCGACGGCGACCTCGAGCTGATCGCCCAGGGCGGCGGCGGGGACGTCGCCGTCGGCTCGGTCTTCCAGGCCGATCCCAAGGAGGGCCTGACCCCGGTGACGTCGGTCGACGCCGCCGGCAAGGAGCTCGGGCTGGTCTCGGACTCCGACCCGAGCGCCTGGCACATCTGGTTCGCGCCGGACGGGATCTACTCCTACCGGCTGACCGACCCGGCCACCACCGACTTCCCCGCCCCGGTCGAGGTCCGGGGGTGGTCCCTGGACGGCACCACCCTCACCCAGGACGAGTTGTCGGTGACCCGGTGCGTGACGTTCCAGCCCACGTTGTCCATCGGCCCCTGCTGACCCATCGCGGGCCGCCTCCGCCGAGGCGTCGAGTCGACCACGAAACCGGGGCGCCGGTCCGGATCTCGCCCGTCGAGGGGGTTGACAGGGGCCGGCTGGTCCGGCACCTTAACGGATGTAACCGGTTTCTGTAACCGGTTACATCCCCTTCAGGAGGCTCCCGATGTTGCCCACCATCCGCGACGTGGCCCGGCAGGCCGGCGTGTCCATCGCCACCGTCTCCCGGGTGATGCGCGAGTCCGAGGGGGTCCGCGACACCACGCGGGTCCGGGTGCTCGCCGCCGCCGAGGAGCTCGAGTACACCCCCAGCCAGCTCGGCCGGCAGCTGGCCGAGCGGCGGCACGCCGCCAACGGGATCGTCTTCCCGGACCTCTCCGGCCCGTACTACGCCGAGGTCGTCTTGGGCTACGAGGCGGTGGCCGCCGAGCTGCGCCGCTCCGTGCTGATCTTGTCCACCCACGGCCGCGCCGACGCCGAGAGCGCGGTGCGCGAGATGGCCGGCCGTTGCGACGGGCTGGTGATCTTGGGGCGCACCGTCAGCGACGCCGCCGTCGAGCACCTCGCCGCCCGCGGCACCAAGCTGGTGCTCGTCGCCCGTCCGCCGATCGGGTCGGTCGACTCGGTGAACGCCGAGAACCACGCCAGCGCCCGCTCCCTCACCGAGCACCTGCTGTCGGAGGGAGCCCGCAACCTCCGCTTCGTGGGTGACCCGGGCGCCTCGCCGGACGTCGCCGAGCGGTGGGCCGGCGTCCGGGCCGCCTGCGAGCGGGCCGGCCTCGGCGGACCGCCGGAGCTGGTGACCGTCGACGACCTCGACGAGGCCTCCGGCCGGGCGGTGGCCGCCGACGCCCTCGCGGCGGACGACCTGCCCGACGCCTTCGTCTGCGCCAACGACGAGCTGGCCCTCGGCCTGCTCGCCCGGCTCCAGGACGGCGGCGTCGACGTCCCCGGCACCGTCATGGTGACCGGGTGGGACGACGTGATGGCCGCGCGCTACGCGGGGCTGACCACCGTCCGCCAGCCGATGCGCGAGCTCGGCGCCACCGCCGCCCGACTTCTCGACGAGCTGATCGTCGAGGACCGCACCGAACCCCGCCACGAGCTGCTCCAGACCGAGCTCGTGATCAGAAGCAGCAGCAGCTCCAACTCCCCTAAGGAACCGAAATGAAGCGCACTGCCACCGCCCTCGCCATCGTCGCCGTCACGAGTCTCGTGCTCACGTCCTGTGGGCGCGACGAGACCGGAGGCGGTGGAGTGGCCCAGAGCGGCGCGATCGACGACGGCGCGGCCACCGGGACCATCGAGGTCTGGGCGATGGGCACCGAGGGCGACGAGCTCGAGGCGTTCTCCGCCGACTTCGAGAAGGCCAACCCGGACGCCGAGGTCAAGGTGACCGCCATCCCGTGGGACGCCGCGCACAACAAGCTCGCCAACGCGATCGCCAGCGGCGAGACCCCCGACGTGAGCCTGATCGGCACCACCTGGATGGGTGAGTTCGCCGAGGCCGGCGGCCTGATGCCGACCCCGGAGGGCCTGGTCGACGAGGCCGACTTCTTCCCCGGCGCGTGGGGCTCGACCGAGGTCGGCGGCACGTCGTACGGCGTCCCCTGGTACGTCGAGACGCGGGCGCTCTACTACCGCAAGGACATGGCCGAGAAGGCCGGCTGGACCGAGGCCCCCCAGACCTGGGACGAGCTGCACCAGTTCGCCGTCGACATGAAGGAGAAGGGCGGCGCCGAGTACGGCCTGAGCCTCCAGCCCGGTCAGACCGGCTCCTGGCAGTCCGTGCTCCCGTTCGCCTGGTCCAACGGCGCCGCGGTCACCAACGAGGACGGCACGGAGTACACCATCGACTCGCCCGAGATGGTCGAGGCGCTCGACTACTACACGTCGTACTTCGACGAGGGCCTCTCCCCGTCCCGGCTGCTCGACCCGGGCGAGCTCGAGAGCGGCTTCGCCGAGGGCACCTACGGCTCCTTCATCTCCGGCCCGTGGCACACCGGGCTCGTCGAGGAGGCCGGCCTGAGCACCGACGAGTACGCCGTGGCGCCGCTCCCCGGCAAGGACTCCGCCCCCGGTACGTCGTTCGTCGGCGGCGGCGACCTCGCGGTCTTCCAGGACTCCGACAACGCCGACTCCGCCTGGAAGTACGTCCAGTGGCTCAGCGAGCCGGAGACCCAGCAGGCCTTCTACGACACCGTCGGCGACCTGCCGGCCGTCCAGGCGGCGTGGGACAGCGGCGAGCTCGCCGAGGACCCGCAGCTCCAGGTCTTCGGCGCGCAGCTCGAGCACACCGAGGCGCCGCCGGCCGTCCCGACCTGGGAGCAGGTCGCAGCGACCATCGACACCCTCGTCGAGCAGGCCTCGAAGGGCGCCGCCGAGCCCGAGGAGGCGGTCAAGGAGATGCAGTCCAAGGCGTCGTCGATCGGCACCGGTCTCTGACATGACCGCCACGGTGACCGAGCCGCGACGCGCGCGGCCGGCGAAGGATCCCCGGCCGGCGAGGTCGCGGCACGTGGATCCCTCACGGCGCGGCCAGGCCGTGGCCGCGTGGATCCTGGCGCTGCCCTTCTGCGCACTGTTCCTCGTCTTCACCGCGGGCCCGGTCCTGGCCAGCCTCGGCATGAGCTTCACCGACCTGCGCAGCACCGACGTGCGCAACCCGCTCGGTGTGGAGTTCGTCGGACTGGCCAACTACGCCGACCTGATCGCCGACCCGCTCTTCCGCAAGGTCACGCTCAACACCCTGCTGTACCTCGTGCTCGGGGTGCCGCTGACGATGGCCTTGGCGCTGGCCGTCGCGGTCGCGCTGAACCGGATCACCAGGCTGCGCGCGTTCTTCCGGGTCGGCTACTACCTGCCGGTCGTCACCAGCATCGTGGCGGTGTCGGTGGTCTGGAAGTTCCTGCTCCGCGACAACGGCGGGCTGGTCAACGTGGTGCTCGCGTGGGTGGGGATCGACGGCCCGGGCTACCTCGACTCCACGACGACGGCGCTGCCGACGCTCGTGGTGATGGCGGTGTGGCGCAACTTCGGCACCCTGATGGTGATCTTCCTGGCCGGCCTGCAGACCATCCCGACCGACGTCGTCGAGGCCGCCGAGACCGACGGCGCGTCGGCCTGGTCGACGTTTCGCCACATCACCTTGCCGATGCTCCGTCCGACGCTGCTCTTCGGCGCGGTGATCACCAGCATCGGCTACCTCCAGTTCTTCGAGGAGGCCTTCGTGATGACCAAGGGCGGCCCGCTCGACTCGACCAAGTCCGTCACGTTCTTCACCTACGAGCAGTTCGGGTTCGGCAACTACGCCTACGCGTCGGCCGCCGCCTACCTGCTGTTCCTGGCGATCGTGCTGCTGACCCTGTTCCAGTTCCGGTTGCTGCGAGAGAAGGACTGACATGACCAGGAGCCAAGCGCCGACCCGCTCTGCCGGGAGCCTGCGCGCGCCCGCCTGGCTGTACGCCGTGATGGTCGCCGGGCTGGTCCTCGTGGTCATCCCTTTCGTGTGGATGCTGGTCTCGTCGTTCAAGCCCGAGGCCGAGGTGCGCGCCGTACCCCCGACCTGGTGGCCCGAGACGATCACCCTCGACAACTACCGGCAGCTGTTCACCCAGCTCGACTTCGTGCGCTTCTTCATGAACTCCGCGATCGTCGCGGTCGCGGTCGCGGCCGGCAACATGGTCTTCTGCTCGATGCTGGGCTACGCGCTCGCGAAGCTCGACTTCCCCGGCAAGAAGGCCGTCTTCGCCCTCGTCCTCGGCACGCTCATGGTGCCGGGCGTGGTCACGTTCGTGCCGCTGTTCGTGCTCACCACCAACATCGGGCTGACCAACACCCTGCCCGGGATGATCCTGCCGTTCCTCGCCGGACCGTTCGGCGTCTTCTTGATGCGGCAGTTCATCGCGAGCCTGCCCGACGAGCTGATCCAGGCCGCCCGCATCGACGGGGCCGGTGAGCTGCGGATCTTCTTCTCGATCATCCTGCCGCTCTGCGGGCCCGCCGTCGCGACCCTCGGCGTGCTCACGTTCCTCGCGTCCTGGAACAACTTCCTCTGGCCGCTCGTCGTGGCCACCTCGGAGGACAAGTACACGCTGCCCGTGGCGCTCGCGCTCTACGCCGTCGGCCAGAACGCCACCAAGTACGGCCTGCTGCTCGCCGGAGCAGTCGTCGTCGTCATCCCCGTCCTCGTCGTCTTCCTGATGCTCCAGCGCCGGATCATGCAGGGCATCGCCATGACCGGCATCAAGTGAACCCACCCACCGCGCCTCTCGGAGGAGTCCTCATGCGCGTACGTCGAACACCCGTCCTCGCGGCGATCGCTGCCGCGATCGCCCTCATCGCCACCACCACCGCCGGGGCTTCGGCGCCGGCCGCCACCGGGGGGCACTCCCCCGACCGCGTCCTGGAGGAGTACGCCGCCGACACCTGGAAGTCCTTCGAGGCGATGGCGGTGCCGGCCACCGGCCTGCCGGCCGACAACATCGCCGGCAACCTCGACCCCGCGACCCGCAGCGGCTTCACCTCGCCGACCAACATCGGCGCCTACCTCTGGAGCACCGCCGCCGCCCGCGACACCGGCCTGATCGGCCGCCGCGAGGCCAAGGCCCGGATGGCGAAGACGCTCGACTCGGTCGCCCACCTCGAGCGCCACGAGGACAGCGGGATGTTCTACAACTGGTACGACCCGGCCACCGGCGCGAAGCTGCGGACCTTCCCCGAGTCGGGCGACCCGATCAAGCCGTTCCTGTCCTCGGTCGACAACGGCTGGCTGGCCACCGGGCTGCTGCTCACCGCCCGCGCGGAGCCGTCCCTGGCCAAGAAGGCCGACCGGATCCGCGAGGACATGAACTTCGGCTGCTTCTACAACCCGCTGGAGAACGCGCCCGCCGGTCAGATCCGGGGCGGCTTCTGGGATGAGGACCCGCAGGAGGATGCCGCGGTCAAGGGCAGCTACTGCGGCGGCGCCGACGTGTGGTTCACCGGCCACCACTACGGCGCCTTCAACACCGAGCCCCGCATCGCGTCGTACCTCGGCATCGCCGCCGGCCAGATCCCGGCCCGCCACTACTTCGGCACCTACCGGACCTTCCCGAACGAGAACTGCGACTGGTCCTGGACCGAGACCAAGGCGGTCGGCTCCTGGGCCGAGCACGAGGGTGTCCGCGTCTTCGAGGGCGCGCTGCCCTACCGCGGCATGCAGATCGTCCCGACCTGGGGCGGCAGCATGTTCGAGGCGCTGATGGTGCCGCTGTTCGTGCCCGAGGAGACCTGGGGCCCCCGCTCGTGGGGGGTCAACCACCCGCTCTACGTGCGCGGCCAGATCGAGCACGGGATGCAAGAGGCCGACTACGGCTACTGGGGCTTCTCGCCCTCCAACAACCCCGCCGGCGGCTACCGCGAGTACGGCGTGGACCAGCTCGGCATGGACGGTCCCGGCTACACCTCCGACCAGGAGCGCACGTCGGTCGACCAGCCCTACGAGGGCTGCCCGGGTCGCGAGGGCTCGCCCGCGCCCACGTCGTACGGCGACGGGGTGGTCACTCCGCATGCCTCCTTCCTGGCGCTGCGCTACGCGCGTGACGCCGCCCTCGAGAACCTCGCGAACCTCCGGCAGGACTTCGACGCCTACGGCCCCGGCGGCTTCTACGATGCCGTCGCGGTGGGCTCCGCAACGGTCTCGAAGCGCTACCTCTCACTCGACCAGGGCATGGTCATGGCCGCCCTGGGCAACGCGTTGGCCGGCGACGACATGCGCAAGTACGTAGGACGAGGCGCGATGGAGAAGTCGTTGCGCCCACTGATGAGCGAAGAGGTCTTCGCGGCAAGGGGAACCCTGTGAACGGCTCCACCAGCACTGACGCACGCACCGACTGGGAGAACCGGATCGGCCTGCGCAGCGGGCACGCCTTCGGCGGCTCGGCGCCCCGGCTCGACCCGCCCGGCGGCGTCCACGCCGTCGCCGGCGGCGCGCAGGTGACGCTGACCTGGTCACCGGTCAAGGGCGCGATCGGCTACCAGGTGCACGTGGCCGACTCCGCCGACGGACCGTGGGAGCCCCTCGACCACCACGGTCGCGACGTCACCTCGGTGCCGCACCCGCCGTACGTCGACACCACCGGGACTCCCGGAGTCGAGCGGTGGTACGCCGTCTCCTCGCTGTCCGACGTGCACGTGGACGGTCTGCCGTCGGGGACGGTCTCGGCGACGCCCCTCGACGCGGCGACCGGACCGGTCACCGTCGCGGTCGACGCCTCGAGGGTGATCGGCGTGCTTGACCGCCCGTGGCGCCCGATGATCGGCAGCGAGCACCTCTCCCACGCCCTCTCCACCGACACCACCGGTGGCCGCGTCGTCGGCGAGGAGCTGAGCGCGGCGCTGTCCGCCGCACACCAGGAGCTCGGGGTGACCCATGTGCGGGCGCACGGGATCCTCTGCGACGACCTGGCGGTCTACCGGGAGGTCGACGGCCGGCCCGTGCACGACTTCACCGGCATCGACCGCGTCTATGACCACATCCGTTCGCTCGGGCTCTACCCGGTCGTGGAGATCTCGTTCATGCCGCACGACCTGGCCAGCGACCCGACCAAGACGGTCTTCGGCTACGACGCGATCATCTCGCCGCCCAAGGACTGGGAGCGCTGGTACGACCTGGTCCGCGACCTGACCGCCCACCTCGTGGAGCGCTACGGCGACGAGGTCGTCGAGGAGTGGTCCTTCGAGGTGTGGAACGAGGCCAACCTGGAGGTGTTCTGGTCCGGCGCGCCCGAGGACTACCTGAAGCTGTACGACGTGACGGCGGCCGCCGTACGCGAGGTCGACTCCCGGCTGGTGGTCGGCGGCCCGTCCTCCGCCGCAGCCGGCTGGGTGGAGGAGCTGCTGGCCCACGCGGCGGTGTCGGGAGCGCCGGTCGACTTCGTCTCGACCCACACCTACGGGGCCCCGCCGCTGGACTTCCGGCCGATGCTGGAGCGGCACGGCCGCGGCGGCACCCCGATCTGGTGGACCGAGTGGGGCGTCACGCCGACCCACTTCAACGAGATCAGCGACGCCGTCTTCGCCGGCGCCTTCCTGCTCCGCGGCATGAAGTCCGCGATGGGGCGGATCGAGTCGCTCGCCTACTGGGTGGTCTCCGACCACTTCGAGGAGCTCGGCCGGCCGCCCGAGCTGTTGCACGGCGGCTTCGGGCTGCGCACCGTCGGCGAGCTGCGCAAGCCGCGCTGGTGGGCGCTGGCCATGATGGAGCGGCTCGGGACGCACCGGCTCGCCGTGACGTCGTCTGGAGACGGCGGCGACTCGCTCGTCGAGACGGTCGCCGCCTCAACCGACGACGGCGAGGTCTCGGTGCTGCTGTGGAACCTCACCCTCGACCAGTCCAAGGCGTCCGGGTCCGCGGCGCTGGGCCGCGACGTGGTGCTGGAGCTGCGCGGCCTGGCTGCCGGGGCGTCGTACACGCTGCGCCACGACCGGGTCGACGAGGACCACTCCAACATCGCCGCCGCGTGGGCGCGGCTGCGCGAGCCCGGTCAGGCCTGGCCGACCGACGAGCAGTGGGACACCCTGCGCGCCGCCGACCAGCTCGCCCGGCTGGAGCCGGACCGGGTCGTGACGGCCGACGAGTCCGGGCTGGTGCGCCTCGACGTCGTGCTGCCGATGCCCTCGATCAGCCAGCTGACGTTGGTGCCCGGGGCGTAGGCGCGCGCGGCGGACGTGTGGCGGGGGCCCGATCGGTGAGCTGTGGTCGGTTTCGGGGTGCTCGGGGTGCTCGGGCGCCGTCGGGGTGCTCGGGCGCCGTCGGGGCGCCCCGCGGCGGTGAGCTGCGGTCGGTTTCGGTCACCCAAAGCGACTCCAGGTCACCGCTCCTCGCAGCGTGGGGCGCCCCGCGGCGGTGAGTTGCGGTCGGTTCGGTCACCCAAAGCGACCCCAGCTCACCGCTCCTCGCAGCGTCGGGCAGCGTCGGGCCCCGTCGGCCCCCATCGGTGGGCTGCGGTCGGTCCCGGTCACCCAAAGCGACCTCAGGTCACCGCTCCTCGCAGCGCCGGGCAGCGCCGCGCCCCCGGCGGTGAGCTGCGGTCGGTCCCGGTCACCCAAAGCGACCCCAGCTCACCGCTCCTCGCAGCGCCGGCGTTGACCGGCCAGACAGAGGCCAACCGGCATCATTCGCCTGATTCTGTCGAAATCGGACCGCCCCGCCCGTCACCCCGGCACGAGAACGTCAACGAGAGGAAGCGCCATGAGCGACTACGTCGTCTTGTTCCCCGCCGACAACGAGGCGGAGTGGGCGGCCGGCACGGACGCCGACCACCAGGCCACGTTCGACACCGACCAGGAGTTCGTCCGGTTGCTCCGGGCGCGCGGCGGCGCCGTGGCGGGTGGCGCCGGGCTCACGCACACCAGCCAGGCTCGGACGATCCGGCGCGGGCCCACCTCGACCGCGCTGGTCACCGACGGCCCCTTCGTGGAGTCGGTCGAGCAGCTCTCGGGCTTCTTCATCGTCACCTGCGACGACTACGACGCGCTGGTGGAGGCCGCTCAGGTCCTGGTCGGGGCGCACCCCGTCGTGGAGATCCGGCCGATCGACGAGTCGTGAGGCGGCGGGCGATGGGACTCAGGCCACGTCGAGGAACGAGTGGACGCGAGCCAGCGCCTCGGTCCGGCTCTGCACGCCGAGGCGGACAAAGACGTTCTCGAGGTGCTTGCGCACCGTCGTGTCCGAGAGCCCGGGGGTGCGAGCGATCCGCGTGTTGGTGGCTCCCGTCGCCACCTGGCGCAGCACCTCCCACTGACGTGGCGTCAGGTTCGGTTCGCCCCGCAGCTCCCGATCGCGGCGCACGTGCAGCTCGGCCAGGTGCGGGCGAACGAGCCTGAGCATCGCCTTCTCGCGTTCGGAGAAGTCAGGCCGGTCCCGGTCGCGCCAGAGCAGGAGTCGTCGGTCGGTTCCTGCGAGCGGTGTCATCGGCAGGAGGATCTCGTCCCTGGTGCCCATCGCGTCCCAGAACGCACCGAGCGGCGAGTTCGCGTTTGAGCGGGTCCGCGAGATCTCCGCGTGATGCAGCAGTGTGGCGTGATCGCCGGTCGCCACCGGTCCGGCGCAGCCGTCGTCCTCCCAGAACTGCTGCCAGAACAGCGTGGTGATCTCGTCGACCATGCCGACGGTTTCGTCCTGCTGCACTCCGTCGTCGGTCACGCACAGCACCGTGATGCGTTGTTCGGCGACCTCCATCAGCTGGAAGGTGATGTCGTCGCACGGGATCAGCTCGCGCAGGCCATCGAGGACGCCGGCGTAGAAGATGTCGTCGCCTCCGGCGGCCTGACGCTGCGGATCGACCACGGCGAGCAGGGCGCAGACGTCGGTCTCAGTCATCACCCAGCGAGCCGTCATAGCGCCGTACCTTCCGTCCGGTCCTGGCCCTCAGGGTACGGCGGACGGGCCGTTCAAGACATGCGCGCTATCGCGTACGCCGATCCCCCGACGTCGAATGTCGCATTCCGTCGTGCCGCCTTCCGGAGCACCGTCGAGTCATGACGACCTCACCGACCAACCACCGTCCAGGCACCCTCGTCGCCGTCGCGGTCACCGGACTGCTCGGCGCCCTGGTGCCCCTCAGCCTCGTCAGCGCGCAAGCCATCCCGGGACGCGACGACCCACCGACAGGCTTCGGTCGCACCGACAGCCACCTCGTCGAGCGGGCCTGCTTCATCAAGCCCCTCACCTGGGACGTGGGCCTCGACGGACCACTGCCCCGCTGCTACACCTACGTGCCGTGACCGGTCGCGAGCGTCGCGGACATCCCGGCCGGTCACGTTCCGGGCTCCGCCACCGCGGCGATCAGCCGATCCCGGCGAGCCGCTTGAGGTCGGAGAGGATCCGGTCCATCCGGGTGACCAGTGACAGGTGGCCCTCGTCCTCGAACAGGTGCGCCTCGGCACCCGGCACGTGCTCCGCGAGCCAGACGCCGTGCGCGTAGGGCACCATCGCGTCCTGACGGCCCTGCCAGACGGCGACCGGGACCCGGATGTCGGCCGGGATGAAGCCCCACGGCGAGACCGCGGCGAGACCGTCGTCGCGCACACCGACCACACCCTGTGCCGCAGCGTTGTTGAAGGCGCGGCTCAGCCAGTCGGAGAACGGCGCGTCCAAGGCGGCCTTGTCGACCGGCGTCACCAGTCCTCCCATGCCGTCCGCGATCTCCTCCGGGGACGCCAGCAGGGCGGGCAGGGAGTTCTCCTGCAGGAAGGCGCCGTAGACGTCGGCACCCTGCTCGGCGGCGTGGTACTCCGCGTGGTTCTCCTCGGCCATGCCCGCGAACCAGTCGAGGCCCGCGGCGTCGTACGGCGCGACGCCGGCGATCGTCGCGGCGGCCCGGCACCTCTCGGGCAGCAGGGCCGCGCACGCCAAAGCCCGCGGGCCGCCGCCGGACCAGCCGACGGTGACGAACTCGCCGATCCCGAGGTGGTCGAGGATGGCGACCGACTCGACCACGTCGTCGGCGTACGCACCGGCCTCGGGACGCGGAGTCGAGGCGCCGTACCCGGGCCTCGAGTAGGTCACCAGTCGCAGGCCCGCCGCCCGGGCGGCGTCCTCGAGTGCCGGCCACTCGGCCACCGCCGAGGGCGAGCCCCCGTGGAAGAGCAGGCACGAACCGTCGTCCGCGCCGCCGGTCAGCACCTCGATGCTGCGGTCGTCGGGGCCGGGGACCTGGATGCGTTCGCTCATGCGACCGATCCTGACAGGGTTTGTCGCGTGCGAGGTCGTCAGTCTTGGCGGGAAGGCATGCCGGCAGACCGGGCGTCGTCGAGAGGGCTACTCGTCTGGCCGCTGGCTGGACTGCAGAAGTTCTATCGTCGATGTCGAAGAGTCCGGCAGCCGATCGACGCACGTGCGACAGCAACTTTCGCCACAACCAACAGGAGTGAACGAGATGCCGCGTTTCATGGGATTCGTCAGGATGGAAGAGGGCGTCGGCACACCGCCGCAGGCGCTGTTCGAGGCGATGGACGCCCACATCGGCCAACGGGCCGCCGAGGGTGTCTTCATCGACGGCGGTGGTCTCTACGGCACCGAGGACGCCGTGAACTTCGTGGCCCGGGAGGGCACGGTCACCAGGGTCGACGGACCGTACGCCGAAGCCAAGGAGGTCGTCGGCGGCTGGGCCGTCCTGCAGTACGACACCCTCGAGGAGGCCGTGGCCGACCAGCAGGAGTTCGCCGAGCTGCACGCGAAGCACTGGCCCGAGGTCACCGTGATCGCGACCCTGCGCCAGATCTCCGACGGCCCCGCGGCGCCCGGCGACTGACCAGGCGACCGACCAGGGCCCGGCGCTCTGTCGACGGGCGGCGCCTCGTGACTTCGTCGGCTCCCGGGCTCTCGGGCGCTGGCAAGACAGCTGACCGATTGCGGTAGATGGCTGTTCGCCATCTCCGGTGGCTAGGGTCGCGCTACTGGTGTGACAGGCGCGCTAGGGCACGGGATATCTCGTGCTGAACCTTCTCGGAAGGAAGTTCATGCGACTCAGGCTCGCACTATCCACGCTCGGGGCGGCTGTGCTGTCGATCGGGCTCGCTGGCGCATCCGGCGCGCACGTAGCCACCCAGCAGGAAGCGGTCAGTCTTCGTGCTGCGTACGGCCAGGACAGCGCCGCGAGGAAGGCGATCAGCGATTCGAGGGTCGACGTCTGGAACTGGAACATCACTGGGGCCGGGTCCGACCCCAACGGTGTCAACAACGGGGGGAACGAGGTTGCTCTGAACCCTCTGAAGAATCAGCTCAACGCGCTCGGCCCGGGATCCCGACCCGACGTGATCACCCTGCAGGAGGTCTGCGAGAACCAGCGGGCGAATGCAACGACCTATCTCAACACGCTCGGGTACAACGTCAACGTCCGGCCCACCCGGACCCAGCCGCGGTGCGAGAACCGCGCGCCTGGAGCGGGCACCACCATGTACGACCTGATCGCTGTGCCCGCGGCCTACTCGCCGAGGGATTACGACTACGACACGTATGGCGGCGACGGTATGGCGTGCTACCTCTTCACGAAGTCGAAGACGATCGTGGCGTGCTCCACGCAGGTCTCCGGTGGCGAGGAGGCCACGCGGGCCAAGACCACCTACCGGATGCTTCAAGACGAGATCATCCCGTGGACCGGTTTCGGATGGGGCGTCGTCATCGCTGGTGACTTCAACACCTCACCGAGCAATTCCCCGATGGACAACATGTACGACGAGACGGTGCCCCGAGCGCGCGGCCGGCTCTTCGACGTCTCCATGACGTGCGGCACCTGCCGCGATGGTCTTTGGACGCATGACTCGCGCGGCTCCCTCGGTAAGCGGAAGATCGACTACGTCTTCTACTCGAAGAACGTCTTCGCCCGGTCGAGCTTCCAGTCCGACCTGGACATGAAGGAGCAGTACTCATACCACCGCTTCTACAAGGCCAGCTCCGCCTTCAAGTAGTCGTTGTTCCCTTCCCGGATGACACCGCGAGTACCGGACCGCGGTGTTGCCGGGGAAGGGGCATCGGCAATGGCGGCGGCGGGAGGCGCATCGAACGCACGGGCACCGGGGCGGGCTACTTCGTGAAGTGACGCTCGAGTTCGTCTCCGGTGGCCCTGGATTCTGATGCGCCAGCAAGACCACGAACTGCCGACGAAGGCATCGCTGCGAACATCGACCGACACCCAGGAGTCATGCGCGCCGTCGGGCGGCAGCGCCCGCCACCTGACTGATTCGTCGAGATCGCGACAGATGGCCTCGGCGATGTGACCGTCAGCGTCCTCTCGAAGTTCGACCCCGGCTAGACCCGTCCGCAAGGGCCTTGAATTGCGAAAAGAGGTGATCCTGCCCCAGCAGGAGGAGGTTCATTCCCCCATGCGTCGGGCGCATCCGGCCGCGCGGCAGGCGGCGGAATGACCCAGCCTGAGGCTTCCGTGCGTCCGCAACGGGCAGTGCTTCCGTATCCCAGCCGCTGGCTTACCCGGAGGCGTCGGCGCCGGAACCAGTCGGGGACCAGTCGGTCCATGAAGACCACCAGTGGTCGTTGCGGTCCAGCGCGGCTTCGACATGTGCCGCCTCGGCGAGAACGTCAAGGACTGTCTGTGGCGAGATCCGCCCTTGCGTGCGCTGATGGTGGAGGTCGGAGACGTCCTTCCATTGCCGCTGGCCCTCGGCATCGACGATGAGGTCCAGCCCGTAGTCATCGGTGTCGATGTGCCCCGTGCCGCGCTTCAGTGGCGCCTCGAAGTTGATGTACCAGTGCCGAAAGGACCCGTCGGGCGTGAAGAACTTCCAGACGCTGTACAAGTCGCCAGCTCGATAGAGTTGAAGCACGATGGAGCCACCCCATTCCGAGTGGTGTGCCCACGGGTGCACACCGAATGAGTGGCGCGGGAAGGTGAACGCCGATCCTGGGTCGACCCGGACTGCCAGCTGGTCGCCGTCGTCATGGACCACGATCACCGGCGAGGTCAGCCAGAGTTCGCCGTTGAGGACCTCGCGTCGCTCGATGACTTGACCGGTCTCGAACAAGTTCATGTCCGGAGGCTAGAGGATCGGATTGCGAGAAATGGTCGAGCGTGATGACTGACAGATCCGCGCGTCCGATTCGCGGCTACGGAATGTGGCACGCCTTCTCGGCGGCCGTAGCGGCCAGTCTTCGCGGTCAAGATCCAGCGCCACGAACTCGAGGCCCGTTTGTGCTCGGCGGTCGTAGACGGCCATGCGACTGGGCGCCAGGGCGTAGATGACGGCGGAAGCGAGCGCATCCCCGACCCTGAAGCCAGGGACTCGGGAAAGAGCGGAACGGGCGCCCAGGACATTCAGTGCTACTGGCCGACCCGCGCGATCGGCCTACCGCGGCTCTGGCGTCAGCCGAGCCAGTTCGAGGGGAGGCATCGGGACCGCCCCGCGAATACGGGAGTCACCTCCTCCGTGTCCGTCTCGGAGTCGACCAACTGTCGCCCGGTGATCTCAACCGGCTCCACGCGAACGAGGACCGGATGCGGTCCATCTGGAGCTGGGACTGGCACTTTGCCCGGCAGCAACCTCTGTCGGGTTTCCCGGTCTGACCGACAAACCCGTGCTGTGACCAGCACGCTCCACCGGTCCCCATCGACTGAATCGAGCTGGTCCACCTCGAACGCGACGAACGCACCTGCGGAGAACAACGTGACGAAGTCGCAGAACTCGGAGTCGGCGTCCGTGCGGACGTGCAACACCTGGTCGACGACCGTGTAATTGACCGGGTGGATCCGGGGCCCCCGCCCTCGGTTGAACCCGATCCGGCCCACCCCCTCGTCGCCGAGTCGTCGCCAGCACTCCTCGGCCGTCAGCGTCGCAAGCCTAGGCATCTCGCCCTCCCTCTTCCTTGAGGTATTGCCCCCAGCCTCGCCGCTGGGCCGACGGTGGGGCAGGGCCCTACGCCCGGGTGCCCAGGGACGTTCGTCCCATGTTGGACGCCTTCTTTTGGCGGCATGAGGGTGCCCTCTCGCCGCGAAAAGACGCCGGGTCAGCGGCGCTCGGATCGCGGTAGATCCGGTCATCCGTGAGGCGCCGACAGGCGGCGATATGACCCGCCTCGGCTTGCAGGAGTCACCACAACTTCCACGCGGGCACTGATGGTCTAGAACTCTCCACTCTCCATGGCGTTCATGACCCATCAGCGACACCCTTGGCCGGCGGATTGACGGTCTTTGTCGAGCGGAGGATGCTCGAAACAACCTCCGATCGGACACACAATGTTCCAGCCGCAGCTCCTTTCCAGAATCGGAGCTGTGTGCGCCATCTTGATGGTCGCTTGCTTCGTGGGCGGCGCGGCCTTAATGGGCTCCAGCGGTGTCGAGGACCTGATCCCTGAAACCGGCGAACTTGGTCGAGGATGGATCGCAGACGTGGAGACGGCTAGTGGCCTGTTTTTCGTCGGGGCCTGGCTCATCGTTCTTATGGGTCTTTTTGGCATCGTGGCGTTCCTCGGCTTTTACGACGTGCTGCGTGGTGCCGGGACGGTCATGGTGCTCGCGCCGGCCCTTGGAACGGTCGGGCTGACGCTCGTGACCGTCTCGCATCTGATCCCGATCTCGATGGCCTACGAACTGGTGCCGACCTACTCAGATGCTGATGCAGCGAGCCAGACCACCTTGGCTGCCTTGTTTGACACCCTCGCAGGCACTGCGCTGGTAACCAACAGCGCTGGGAACTTCTTGGGTTGGGGCGTCGCGGTGCCCATGTTCGCGGCGGCAGTACTCACGACGCGGGCACTACCCCGATGGATCGGGTGGCTTGGACTGGTGGTGGGGGTCCTCGCAGGGTGGCTGGGTCTCGTGAGCTCCGTCTCGGGCGTGATCGAAGGCATCTCCGGTCTTGGCTTCATAGGATTCTTTGTGTTCATGCTGAGCATGGGCATCGCCGTCCTGCGAGTACCACGCAGCATCCAAGAGCCAGCCGTGTAAACGGTGCGACGGATCGGGTTCTGACGTGCCTTCCACGGTAGCCGCGGGTCCATGTGGGTGAGCTGGCTGCGTCAAAGTGGGCGAAGTGGGTCACCTGCGCACATCCGATCACCGCTCTGGGGCCTCAGCAAGCGCCCGCGAAAGAGCGGAGCAATCAGTGCGCCATGTCCACGAATCGTGAGTAGTGGCCCTGGAAGGCCACGGTCAGGTCGCGGGTCGGGCCGTTGCGGTGCTTGGCCACGATCAGGTCGGCCTCGCCGGGGCGGGTCGACTCCTTCTCGTAGACGTCGTCGCGGTGCAGCAGGATCACCATGTCGGCGTCCTGCTCCAGCGAGCCGGACTCACGCAGGTCGCTCATCATCGGGCGCTTGTCGCCGCGCTGCTCGGGGCCACGGTTGAGCTGGGAGAGCGCGATGATCGGCACACTGAGCTCCTTGGCCAGCAGCTTGATCTGGCGGGAGAACTCCGAGACCTCGAGCTGGCGGGACTCGACCTTCTTGCCCGACGACATCAGCTGCATGTAGTCGATGACGATCAGCCGCAGGTCGTGGCGCTGCTTGAGCCGGCGGGCCTTGGCCCGGATCTCCATCATCGTCATGTTCGGGGAGTCGTCGATGAACATGGGTGCGCTGGAGACCTCGCCCATCTTCTTGGCGAGCTTGTCCCAGTCGTCCTCGCTCATGTTGCCGTTGCGGATGTGGTTGAGCGGCACCTTCGCCTCGGCGGAGAGCAACCGCATGGTGATCTCCGAGCGCGTCATCTCGAGCGAGAAGAAGACGCTGGTCAGGTTGTTGTGGATGGACGCTGCCCGGCACAGGTCGAGGGCGAGGGTCGACTTTCCCATCGCCGGTCGAGCGGCGACGATGATCATCTGGCCGGAGTGCAGACCGTTGGTGAGGTCGTCGAGGTCGGCGAAGCCGGTCGGGACGCCGTAGAGGCCCGCCTCACGGTTGCCGATGGCCTCGATCTCGTCGAGGACGCCGTTCATGATGTCGCTCAGGGGCGCGTAGTCCTCCCCCGAACGGCGGTCGGCGATCTTGTAGACCTCCGCCTGCGCCTGGTCGACCACCTCGTCGACCTGGCCCTCGCCGGCGTAGCCGATCTGCACGATCTTGGTGCCGGCGTCCACGAGACGGCGCAGGATCGACTTCTCGCGGACGATCTCGCCGTAGTAGGCGGCGTTGGCCGCGATCGGCACGTTGGCCGAGAGCGTGTGGAGGTACGGCGCGCCGCCGACCCGCTGCAGCTCACCGCGCCGGTGCAGCTCGGCGGCCACGGTGACGGGGTCGGCGGGCTCGCCGCGGCCGTAGAGGTCGATGATCGCGTCGTGGATGATCTCGTGCGCGGGCCGGTAGAAGTCGACGCCACGGACGACCTCGGACACGTCGGCGATGGCGTCCTTGGAGAGCAGCATCGCGCCGAGCACGCTCTGCTCGGCCGCGGGGTCCTGCGGAGGCGTGCGGTCACCGGGACGCGAGGTGGCCTCACCGGGCGCGAACGGCGAGGGGCCGTCTCCCCAGTGGTCGTCGAACGTCGCGCCGGGCGAGCCCGCCAAGTCGTCCTCTGTGATGCTCATCTGCTCCCCTGGTCCGCCGTCTCGTTGCAGGCTAGGGCCGGGCACCGACAGTCCCCGGACCCGTCGGGTCAGCGCCCGGTGAGGAGCTGCCCGACCTCTGTGGCCACGCGGACCGTACGACGCCCGGGACCGAACTTGTTAGCCCCTTATCCACAGGCGCTGTGGATAACCCGGCCGGGCCTCGGGACGACACGCCCATCTGTGTGCACTGGCTGGGGAGAACACTGTGGACAACATCGGTCATCCAGCCGGAACACCCCACCTGACCTGCGCCAATACCGCACCGGAGGTGTGGAGGACAAGAAGGCTCGAGAAAGATCTGTTCATCTTCTCGACATATGGGCTTTACCGGTTGCTTTGTCGACACGGCGTCGCGACGAGGTCGGGGCCGGTCGTTTCGTCCCGATATGCACAGGCAGTCGAAAGTCCACATGTAGGGATCACATGAGTTGTCTGGTCATTACAGGACGTAGGGTCGGCGGATGACCGAGCAGTACGCCGGGGGACGGCGCAGGGAGATCGTCGCGCTGGCCGTCCCGGCGTTCCTCGCCCTCGTCGCCGAGCCGATGTTCCTGCTGGCCGACGCCGCCATCATCGGCCACCTCGGCACCAGTGAGCTCGCCGGCCTGGGCATCGCGGCGGCCGTGCTCCAGACCCTCGTCGGACTGTGCGTGTTCCTCGCCTACGGCACCACCGCCAGCGTCGCCCGCCGGCTCGGCGCCGGCGACGTCCGGGGTGCGCTCGGCCAGGGCGTCGACGGACTCTGGCTGGCGGTGCTCATCGGCGTCCCGGTGACGATCGCCGGCATCCTGCTGACCACCCCGCTCGTCGAAGCCTTCGGCGCGGGCAGCGAGACCACCGGCCACGCCGCGACGTACCTCCGGCTCGCCCTGCTCGGCACCACCCCGCTGCTGCTGATGCTCGCCGCGACCGGGGTGCTTCGCGGTCTGCAGGACACCCGCACCCCGCTGGTCGTCGCGGTCGTCGGCAACGGGCTGAACATCGTGCTCAACCTGCTGCTCGTGTACGGCGTCGGCGACATCGCGGGCCTCGGCATCGCCGGCTCGGCGATCGGCACCGTGCTGGCCCAGGTGGCGTCGGCCGCCGCACTCGTCTGGGTGGTGGTCCGGGCGGCCCGCCGCGAGGGCGCACCGCTCTCCCCCGACCGGCCCGGCATCACCGCCGCCGCCCACGCGGCCGTGCCGCTGGTCATCCGCACCCTGACCCTCCGCGCCGCCCTGCTCGTCACGACGTACGCCGTCGTGGTGGCCGGCCACGGTGGCCCGACCGAGCTCGCCACCCACCAGCTGGCCTTCACGATCTGGACGTTCCTGGCCTTCGCGCTCGACGCCCTGGCGATCGCGGCGCAGGCGATCACCGGCCGCTACCTGGGAGCCGGCGACGTGATCGGCACCCGGGCGGTGACCGCGCAGATGATCCGTTGGGGACTCGGCGCGGGCGTGGTCTGCGGCGTGCTCCTCGCCGCCGGCAGCCCCCTCCTCGGCCCGCTGTTCAGCGCCGACCCGCGGGTGCACGACCTGCTCGTGCCCGTGCTCGTCGTGGCGGCGCTCGGTCAGCCGGTCGCCGGGGTCGTGTTCGTGCTCGACGGCGTGCTCATCGGCGCCGGCGACGGCCGCTACCTCGCCTGGGCGGGCGTGGTCGTGCTGGCGCTGGCCGCCCCGGCGATCCTGGCCACCGCGTTCCTCACCCACTCACTGGTGTGGGTGTGGATCGCGTTCACCGTCGTCTTCATGGGCGGCCGGTGCTGGCTGCTGACCCGGCGCGCCCGCGACGACGCGTGGCTGGTGACCGGGTTCAGCCCGCGAGCCGGCTCTCCCGGTCGTAGTTGAGCCCCAGGAACGCCGGCAGCCGGGCCCACCGGAAGGCGAAGATCATCACGATCATGGTCGCCACGAACGGCAGCATCGCCACGAACTGGTACGGGATGCCGATCCCCGCCACCTGGGCACGCAGGGCCAGCACCTCCATGCCGGCGAAGAACGCCGCACCGGCGACCACCAGGTGCGGACGCCAGCCGCCGAGGAACGCGAGCGCGATGACCAGCCAGCCGCGACCGCCCACCATGCCCTCGGTGAACGTGCCGGTGAAGACCATCGGCAGGTAGGCGCCAGCCATCGCCACCAGCGCCGAGCCGACGACCCCGGCGATCATCCGGGTGGCGACCACGTTGATGCCCACGCTGTCGGCCGACTTGGGGTTCTCCCCCACGGCCCGGAAGCGCAGACCGGCGTTGGTGCGGTACATGAACCAGTAGAGGCAGAACGACAGCACGAAGGTGAAGTAGACGACCCAGTCGTGGTCGAACAGGATCGGTCCGAGCCCTGGTATGTCCGACAGCAACGGGACCGGATGGTCGGTGAGCGTCGGGATCAGCGGCGGCTCGAAGGTCAGCCCCACCACCGTCCGGTAGAGCAGGCTGGCCAGACCGAGCGCCGCGAAGTAGAGCGCCAGCCCGATGACGAACTGGTCGAGCCGGAGCATGGTGGTGGTGTAGGCGAAGACGAGCCCGAAGAGCCCGCCGATCGCCAGGGCGGCCAGGATGCCGACCAGGTTGCTCCCGGACTTGTAGCTGGCCAGGAAGCCCACCGAGGCGCCGAGCACCATCAACCCCTCCTGGGAGACGTTGAAGAGACCGGCCCGGCCGGCCAGCACGGTGCCCTGGGCGGCCAGCAG
Organism: uncultured Actinomycetota bacterium; assembly: GCA_963807335.1. GTDB lineage: Bacteria > Actinomycetota > Actinomycetes > Propionibacteriales > Nocardioidaceae > Nocardioides. Next base: position 47,981 of record CAWEBT010000003.1, on the reverse strand, counting down.
GAACGGCACCATGGCCGGGATCATCAGGATGAAGAAATCGGTCACCGAGGTCATGCCCTGCCCCTCACACGATCGCGTACGACATCGGACAGGAGCAGGAAGATCAGCAGCAGGGCCTCGATGATTAGCACCATCTCGACCGGCACCTGGGCACTGCGCTGCATGGAGCTGGCGCCCACCTCGAGCACGGCGATGCCGAACGCGACGAACGGCACGGCGTAGGCGTTGCCGCGGGCCATCAGGCCAACGATGATGCCGAGGATCAAGAAGTTGGACTGCATCCCCTCGAGCATCTTGTTGTGGACACCGGCCACCTCGATCGCCCCGGCCAGACCGGCCAGGCCACCACCGATCAGCAGCCCGGCGCCCGCCAGGCGGGAGGTCCGCAGGCCGTGCACGAGGGAGGCGCGCACGCTGGCGCCGACGGCGGTCATCTCGAAGCCGGTGGAGGTGCGTCGCATGGCGACCGCGACCACGATGCAGATCGCCAGGGTGAGGAGCACGCCGCTGTGCATCGACGGTCCGGTGCCGATGCCGGGCAGCTCCGCGCCCTCGCCCACCGGGACGGTGGCCGGGTGGCCGGCGCCGCGGTCGGGCCACACGTGGGAGGCCACGTAGTCGATCAGCTGGAAGCTGATGAAGTTCAGCAGCACGGTGCTCAGGATCTCGTTGACCCCGAACCGGACGAGCAGCACGGCCGCGATCGCCGCCCACAGCGTGCCGGCCAGCACTCCGGCCACCAGGACGCAGGGCAGGAGGATCGGCAGCGGCAGGTCGGCCCAGGTGATCCCGACACCGGCGGCGGCGGTCGCGCCGAGCAGCAGCTGACCTTCCGCACCGATGTTGAACTTGCCGGTGGCCAGCGGGATCGTGAACGCGTAGGCGCACAGCACGACCGGCACCCACTTGTGCAAGGTGGCGATCAGCCCGAAGCGCGTGGAGAACGACGTGGTCAGGACCGACTCGAAGGCCGTGAACGGGTCGTGGCCCAGGAGCAGGATCACGACTCCGCCGACCACGAACGCGGCCAGCACCGAGATGACGTACGGGATCGCCGCCCACGCGAGGGCGGCGACGCGGTTCGGAGCGGCCGGGCCCCCCTGCGTCGGCGTGGACTCCAGCGTCTGACTCATCCGGTCGCTCCCTGATCGTTCGCGTGGTCTTTCTCCAGCCCGGTCATGCAGCGCCCGACCTCGTACTGGCTCGCCTCACCGCGGGCCCAGGTCCCGGTGCACCGGCCCGAGTAGAGGGCCAGGATCCGGTCGGAGAGCGCGAGGACCTCGTCGAGGTCCTCCGAGATCAGGAGTACGGCGCAGCCGGCGTCGGTGGCCTGGCGTACCTGGTCGTAGACGAACTGGGTGGAGCGCAGGTCCAGGCCGCGGGTGGGGTTGTGGAGGATGAGGAACCGCGGGTCGCGGGCGAACGCCCGGCCCAGGATCACCCGCTGGATGTTGCCGCCGGAGAGGTCGCCGGCCAGGGCGGCCGGGCCACTGGTCTGCACGGAGAACTTGGCGATCAGCTCCTCGGCGTCCCGCCTGGCCCGCCGCCAGTCGATCAGGCCCCTGGTCCGTACGGCGGCACTGCGCTGCCGGCCCAGCAGCAGGTTCTCGGTGATGCTGCGGGTGGGCAGGATGCCGTCGCGGTGCCGGTCCTCCGGCACGTAGGCGACGCCCCCTTCCAGCCACTGGGAGGTACGCCGGCCGACCAGGTCGTCGCCGTCGAGCCGGATCTCGCCCGAGCGCACCGGCCGGACGCCGGCGAGCGCCTCGGCCAGCTCGACCTGGCCGTTGCCGGCGACTCCAGCGATGCCGACCACCTCGCCGGGGGCGATCGAGAGCTCGAAGCCGTCGATCACGGAGACGTGGTGGTCGTTGGCCACCACCAGCGCGGAGGCCAGCAGGCCTCCCGCGGTGTCCCGGGTGGCCGTACGGGCCAGGTCCGGCGCGGCCGCGCTGCCTGCGTCGAGCAGGCCGGTCGCGGCGAGCATGCCCGCCGCCACCACGTCGGCCGCCCCGTCCTTGACCGGCTCCTCGCCCACCATGGTGGCGGCCAGCTCCTCAGAGGTGGTCGTCTCCCGGTCGAACGTGGCGACGTGGATGCCGTTGCGCATGACCGTCATCCGGTCACACACGCCCATCGTCTCCCTGATCTTGTGGGTGATCAGGATGACGCTCATCCCCTCCTCGACCATGAAGCGGATCGAGGCGAACAGGTCGTCGACCTCCTGGGGGGTGAGATTGGTCGTCGGCTCGTCGAGGATCAGGATCCGCGAGCCGCGGTAGAGCGCCTTGAGGATCTCCACCCGCTGGCGGATGCCCACGGGCAGCTCCTCGACGACCGACTCCGGGTCGACGGCCAGCCCGAAGCGTTCGCTGAGCTCGACGATCCGCTCCCGCGCAGCCGTCAGGTCCAGCTTGAGCCCACCCAGGTCGTCGGTGCCGAGGACGACGTTCTCGGTCACCGTGTAGCTCTCGATCTGGAGGAACGTCTGGTGGACCATCCCCACCCCCGCCGCGATGGCTTCGCGCGGGGAGGAGATGTCGACCTGCTTGCCGTCGATCCGGATCTCGCCCTCGTCGGCCCCGTAGAGGCCGTAGAGCACGTTCATCAGGGTCGTCTTGCCGGCGCCGTTGCCCCCGAGCAGGCCGTGCACCTCGTGCTGGCCCACCTCCAGGTCTACCGACCTCAGCGCCTGGACGGCGCCGAATCTCTTCTGCACCCCCGACATCTGCAGGCGTGGTGGCTGGACCGGGGACGTCGGCGTGGTCACGTCGAGGTCACTTCACTTCGGACAGGTCGAACTCGACCGTGATGCTGCCGTCGGAGATCCCGGCGACGGCGTCCTCGGCGGCCTTCTTGGCCTCGGCCGGCACGCTGTCGCCGACCTGGACCGTGGCGCCCTGGGCGAAGTCGATGACGTACCGGCCCTGCGTCTCACCGGACTGGATCGCGTCGACGACCTCGTTGAGCGGCTGGATGAAGTCGTAGAGAACCGTCGCGGCGTAGTGCTCGGGACCGTTCTGCGACTTGTCGGTGTACTTCACGGTCAACCACGAGTCGCCGGCCGGGGTGTCGTTGACGGCCTTGAAGGAGCCCACGACACCGAGGTTCAGCGAGGTGATCACCACGTCGTTGCCGGTCGAGAGGAGCTGCGAGGTGAGCTGCTGGGCCTTGACGGTGTCGTTGAAGTCGCCGCTCCAGACCGGGTTCAGGGTCACGCTCGTGCCGCTGTCGGCGATGGCCTGCTCGACCGCGTGCACCTCGGAGAAGGAGAACGGCAGCGACAGCCCGCCGAGGTAGCCGACCTTGCCGGTCTTCGTCAGGGCGGACGCCAGGGCGCCGATCGGGTAGAAGACGGTGTGGAAGTTGCGGTCGATCACCCACACGTTCTCGGGCTGGCCCTCGGGCTCGCCGTCGAACTCGCCGATGAAGTTCACGTCGGGGTTGTCCGCGGCGATCTTGGCGGTCGCCTCGTAGAACTGCGAGCCGTGCGTCCAGATGACGTTGTAGCCGCCCGCGACGTACTCCTGCAGGACCTGCTCGATGTCGGGCACCGGCACGGCCTCGGAGAAGGCCACCTCGGCGCCGACGTCCTTCAGGGAGTCGAGGGCCTGGAGCCCGAGGGCGTTGTAGTCGGCGTCGGTCGTGGGGCCGGAGAAGATGGCCGCAACCTTGAGGCCGTCCTCGCCGGAGGTGGAGGTGGAGGACTCGTCATCGCCGCACGCGGTCAGGGACGCGGCGACGAGCACGGCGGCGGCAACGAGGCCGAGGATCCTCGACACTCGGCGGCTCGTCGGTGACTTCTTGGGGGACATGATTGGGGCTCCTCGTCGTGGCTCATCTTGGGGGAGTGTGTGCCAGGTCACGCTGCTGTGGTCGACGGTATTCATCCCGCGCTCAACCCGGATCAGCGAGACCTGCCGAAGAAACTGCCCTCTCGTTGTTAACCTGAGCCAATCGTCGCCGCTAGTGTCCGGAATGCGGGGATGACCGTGCCGGCGTGCCACGTCTGGCTCTCGTGCGGTGCTCTCGTCCGCCGGATCGGCCTGGTGCGCGCTGGCCGCGCGAGCGGTGAGCTGAGGTCGCTTCGGCGGACTGAGACCGACCCTGACTCACCGCTGCGGCGACCGCGCGGGCCGCGTGAGCGGTGAGCTGTGGTCGCTTCGGCCCACCCAGACCGACCCTGACCCACCGCTGCAACCGCGCGGGCCGCGTGAGCGGTGAGCTGTGGTCGCTTCGGCCAACCCAGACCGACCCTGACTCACCGCTTCGGCGTACCGCGCGGGCCGCGTGAGCGGTGAGCTGTGGTCGCTTCGGCCAACCCAGACCGACCCTGACTCACCGCTGCAACCGCGCGGGCCGCGTGAGCGGTGAGCTGTGGTCGCTTCGGCCGACTCAGACCGACCCGGACTCACCGCCGGCGGGGCTGGAACTGACGTCCGCCCCTAGTCTCGCTCCCGTGAAGCCGCTTCAGTCCGCCGCGATGGGCCTGGTGATCGTGGCGCTCACCGCGCGCATCGGTGGGTACGACGCTCTGCCGGACCCGCTGGGTTGGCTGCTCGTTGTGAACGGACTGCGCGGGCTGCCCGACGACTACCGGCAGCGCTCGACGATGGTGCGGCTCGCCCTGCTGGTCCTCGCGGTCTCGGTCCTGCTGTGGGTGCCGGCCACGGGGACCTGGCTCGACGACCACGACGCGTCGCTGCGCTGGGCGGTCAACCTGCCGCAGGCGCTGGTGCTCGCCTGGTTCGCGCACACGCTGGCCGGCCAGGCCGCGGCGACCGACCCCCGGGCCGGCCACTGGCTGCGCACCACCGCGACCCTGGTCGCCGCGACCGCGGTCGCACCAGTGCTGGTGTTCGGCGGCGGGGTCGAGGCGCTCGAGGCGCCGTCGTACGTGCTGGCCGCCGGCGCCCTGCTGCTGCTGATCTGGCTGCTGTTCGCCTACTCCGCCCGGGCGTGGGCGACACCCGGCCTCAAGCCTGAGCAGCGCAACGGCCCGCCACCCCCGAGGGGGTGACGGGCCGGATTCGCGTGGATCGAGCTGTCAGGCCTTCACGACGTTGAGGGCCACCGTGGCGAACACCTCGTCGTCGAGCTTGACCGACACCTCGTGGTTGCCGAGCGCCTTGATCGCGTTCGCGAACACGATGGTCCGCTTGTCGACGGGCTCGCCCGACGCCTCGGTCAGGGCGGTGGCGATGTCGGCCGAGGTGACGGCGCCGAACAGGCGACCGCTCTCGCCCGCGCGCACCTTGAGGGCGATCGGGTCGGCCTCGAGCTTCGCCTTGATCTGCACGGCGTGGTCGCGGTCGCGGACCGCACGCGAGGTGCGGGCGGCCGTGATCGACTCGACGGTCTTCTCGGCGCCACGGGTCCAGCGGATCGCCACGCCACGCGGGACGAGGTAGTTACGGCCGTAGCCGTCCTTGACCTCGACCACGTCGCCGGCGGCGCCGAGCCCGGTCACTTCCTGGGTCAGGATGAGCTTCATGTGCGTCAACTCTCCTTAACGACCGGTGGACGTGTAGGGCAGCAGCGCGACCTCGCGGGCGTTCTTGACTGCCATGGCGACGTCACGCTGGTGCTGGACGCAGTTGCCGGTGACCCGACGCGCGCGGATCTTGCCGCGGTCGGAGATGAACTTGCGGAGGAGAGTGGTGTCCTTGTAGTCGACACCGGTCGCCTTCTCCTTGCAGAACTGGCAAACCTTCTTCTTGGGCTTGCGAATCACTGCCTTGGCCATTGTGGTGCTCCCTTTCTAGAAGCCCGGCTCCGGTTGGTTACGGAGACGGAATGGTTGAGGTGTATTCGGACTGGGTGTGGTGCTGGATCAGAACGGGGGCTCGTCGGACGAGCCGACACCCGGGGCGCCCCACGGGTCGGCCTGCTGGCCGCCACCGGTGGGAGCGGGCTGGCCGCCCCCCTGGTTGCCGCCGTAGCCGCCGCCTTGGCCGCCGCCCTGGCCGCCGCCACCTTGCGGTGCCGGAGTGGCCCACGGGTCGTTGCCGGCCTGCTGCTGCTGGCCGCCACCGGAGTAGCCACCGCCGTCGCCACCCTGACGGGTGGTGCGGGTGACCTTCGCGGTCGCGTACTTCAGCGACGGACCGACCTCGTCGACGTCGATCTCCATGACGGTGCGCTTCTCACCTTCACGGGTCTCGTACTGACGCGACTTGAGCCGCCCCTGCACCACGACCCGCATCCCCTTCTGGAGGGACTCGGCGACGTTCTCCGCCGCCTGCCTCCAGATCGAGCAGGAGAGGAACAGCGAGTCGCCGTCCTTCCACTCGTTGGTCTGCTTGTCGAAGGTCCGCGGGGTGGACGCGATCCGGAAGTTCGCCACAGCCGCACCCGAGGGGGTGAAGCGCAGCTCCGGGTCGTCGACCAGGTTGCCGACCACGGTGATGACGGTCTCGCCTGCCATGTCAGGTGTCCTATCTGATCCATGAATGTCTGCCGGTGCTCATCGTGTACGACGGCACCGACAACCGAAAGAGGTCGTCAACAGACCCTCAGCGAGGGCCGGGCTTGATGACCTTCGTACGCAGGATGGACTCGTTCAGGGTGAGCTGGCGGTCGAACTCCTTGACCGTGGCCGGCTCGGCCTGCAGCGAGATGATGGCGTAGATGCCTTCGGCGTTCTTCTTGACCTCGTAGGCGAGGCGGCGACGTCCCCAGACGTCAACGCTCTCGACGGTGCCGCCATCCTTGCGGATGACGTTGAGGTACTTGTCGAGCGACGGCTCGATGGTTCGCTCTTCAAGGCTGGGGTCGAGGATGACCATTACTTCGTATGCGCGCAAAGCGGTCTCCACCTCCTGTGGGCTCAGCGGCCACGGTCTCTCCGTGGCAGGAGGGCTTGCGTTCACGGCGTACGGCGAGAAGCCGGGCCGTGGTTCGGCGTCGCGCACCATATGGATGGGCGGGACCGACGAACGCTCAAGGCTAACAGCGCACCCCGCTGAGCAGGGAATCGATGGCCGGGGGTCACCTGTGGACGAGCGAGCGCACGGGCCGGTCGTGGTGGCTAGCGTCGCAGCATGCTCCGGACCCGCCCTCCCGAGACCCTCGTCGCCGGTCGGTACGTCCTGCTCGACCAGATCGGCGCCGGCGGCATGGGGTCGGTCTGGCGCGCCCGGGACGGCCGCACCGGCCGGCTCGTCGCTGCCAAGGTGCTGGGTCACCACAGCGACGCGCTGCTGGTGCGGTTCGTCCGCGAGCAGGCGGTGCGCATCCGGCACCCGCACGTGCTCGCGCCCACGGGCTGGGTCGCCGCGGACGACCTGGTCGTGATCGTCATGGACCTCGTCACCGGCGGCTCGGTGCACACGCTGCTCGCCGAGCACGGGCCGCTCCCCGAGGGCTACGTCGCCCGGGTGCTCGAGCAGACCCTGCGCGGGCTGGCCGCCGTGCACGCGGCCGGCGTCGTGCACCGCGACATCAAGCCCGCCAACCTGCTGCTCGCCCCGACCGCCGACGGCAGCCCCGACGTCCGCATCGTCGACTTCGGCGTCGCCGCCGTGCTCGCCGGCGACCGCTTCACCAGCGCGCCGGGGGCCATCGGCACCGACGGCTTCATGGCCCCCGAGCAGGCCCTCGGTGGCGCGCCCGACCCGCGCCAGGATCTCTACTCCGTCGGCGCCGTCGGGCTCCACCTGCTCACCGGCATCCACCCGTCCCGGTCGCCCGACGTGCCGTCGAGCCGGCTGCGCCCGCTCCTCGAACGGCTCCTGTCTCCCGAGCCGGACCACCGACCGGCCAGCGCCTCCGACGCGCTGCGCCTGCTCCAGCGCCTCGACCCGCCGTACGCCGGCGGTCCGGCCGTCCCGGACCGGCTCGGCCCCGCGCCCGACGAGGTCGGCCTCCCGCTCGCGGCGAGGCTCCAGATCGCCACCTTCGGCGCGATCACGCTCGGCTGTGTGGTGCTGGCCGCGCTGTTGCTGCGCTGACGTCGCGGTGTCGGCGGCCGGACCTAGGCTGGCAGCCATGAGCATCAGCATCGGAGCCCATGTCGACCAGGCCGACCCGATCGCCGAGGCACGCGCGCGCGACACCGACGTCGTCCAGTTCTTCCTCGGGGACCCGCAGGGCTACAAGGGCCCCGAGGTGAGGTACGCCGGCGGTGCGGCCGGGCTGCGGGCCGACGCCGAGGCGGCCGGGATCGACCTCTACGTCCACGCGCCGTACATCGTCAACGTCGCCACCACCAACAACCGGATCCGGATCCCGAGCCGCAAGCTGCTCCAGCAGCACGTCGACGCCGCGGCCGAGATCGGCGCCAAGGGCCTGATCGTGCACGGCGGCCACGTCGACAACAAGGCGAACGACCCCGGCGTCATCGAGACCGGCTTCGACAACTGGCGCAAGGCGATCGCCGCCACCGATCTCAAGGTGCCGGTGCTCATCGAGAACACCGCCGGCGGGGAGAACGCGATGACCCGCCACCTCGATCGGATCGCCGGCGTGTGGTCGGCCATCGAGGGCACCGAGGGCGCCGACCGGGTCGGCTTCTGCCTCGACACCTGCCATGCCCACGCCGGCGGCAACCCGCTCGAGACGATCGTCGACGACATCCTCAAGATCACCGGCCGCATCGACCTGGTGCACTGCAACGACAGCCGCGACGAGTTCGACTCCGGCGCCGACCGGCACGCGAGCTTCGGCGCCGGCCGGATCGACCCCGACCTGCTCGCCGCCGTGGTCCGCGACGCCGGCGCTCCTGTCGTGTGCGAGACCCCGGGGGGCGCGGCCGAGCACACCGCCGACTTCGCCTGGCTGCGTGAGCGGCTCTGACGTTTGAGTCTTCCGGTCCTGGGTACCTCCCCAACAACGGGGCGGACAGGGGCTCGGCCGGGACGGGGGTCTCGTCGGGTCCCTGTTGTGCCTGCAGGGGGCGAGACTGCGACAGGTAGCCTCGGGCCCGTGTCACCCTCCTCTCTGACTTCCGCGCTCTCCCTCCGCTCCGCCACCTCCGCCGAGCACCTCGACCACATCCACGGCCAGTCGTCCGCGAGCTTCCTGCAGACCCCCGCATGGGCGCTGGTCAAGCCCGAGTGGCGCAACGAGTCAGTGGTCTGGGAGCGCGACGGCCGCGTGGTCGGCTCGGCGCTGGTGCTCTACCGCCAGCTGCCCCGCCTCAAGCGCTACCTGGCCTACCTGCCCGAGGGCCCCGTCATCGACTGGGAGACCGACGACCTGGCCGGGTGGCTCGCGCCGCTGGCCGCGCACCTGAAGAAGCAGGGTGCGTTCGGCGTCCGGATCGGGCCGGCCGTGGTCACCCGCCGCTGGAGCGCCGCGCAGGTCAAGGAGGGCATCGCCGACGACGCCGTACGCCGCCTCGACGACGTCCCCCCGCTGGAGCGCGACCAGGTCGGGGCCCGCGTCGTGTCGCAGCTGCACGAGCTCGGCTGGCGCCCGCAGGCCGTCGAGGGCGGCTTCGCAGCGGGACAGCCGCAGTACAACTTCCACCTCCCGCTCGAGGGGCGCACCGAGGACGACGTCCTCAAGGGCATGAACCAGCAGTGGCGCCGCAACATCAAGAAGGCCGCCAAGGAGGGCGTCGTGGTCACCCGCGGCGCCGGCAGCGCGGACCTCAAGGCGTTCCACGACCTGTACGTCCACACCGCCGAGCGGGACGGCTTCACGCCACGACCGCTCGGCTACTTCACCACGATGTTCGACGCGCTGTCGGCGCAGGACACCGATCCGGACCCGGGATCGAGCCCGGTCGAGATCGTCGTCCACCTTGCGCACCACGAGGCGGATCTTGTCGCCGCGACCATCTCGATCCGCGTCGGGACCCACGCCTGGTACGCCTACGGCGCCTCCTCCACCGAGAAGCGCGACGTCCGCGGCTCCAACGCGATCCAGTGGGCGATGATCAGCGACGCCCTCGCCGCCGGGTGCACGGTCTACGACATGCGTGGCATCACCGACACCCTGGACTCCGACGACTCGCACGTCGGGCTGATCCAGTTCAAGGTCGGCACCGGCGGAGAAGCCGTGGAGTACGCCGGTGAGTGGGACCTGCCGCTCAACAAGGCGCTGTACGCCGCGTTCGCCATGTACATGAAGCGTCGGTCGTCGTGAGTCTCTCCCTGATCGTCGACGGCGACCGCTGGCGCACCCACCTGCGCCGGGTGGTCGAGCGCACGCCCGGCCTGGTGCCGGTCGCAAAGGGCAACGGCTACGGCTTCGGCATCGGCCGGCTGGCCCGCAAGGCGCAGTGGCTGGGGCTCGACACCCTGGCCGTCGGCACCTACGTCGAGCTGCCCGAGGTCGCGACCCGCTTCGACGGGGACCTCCTGGTGCTCACGCCCTGGCGCCCCTTCGGCCCCGCCCTCCAGGTGGACCCGACCATCGCGCCGCGGGTGATCCACACGGTCAGCAGGCCCGGCGACCTGGCGGCGCTGCGCGCCCACGACCCGCACGCGCGCTACGTCCTCGAGCTCGCGACGTCGATGCTGCGCCACGGGATGTCCGGCCGCGAGCTGCGCGAGCTCGACCTCGACGCCCTACGTGCGAGCGCGGGTCTGGAGGGCGTCGCCCTCCACCTGCCGCTCGAGCAGGGCTCCCACCTCGGCGAGGTGCGGCGCCTGCTCAACGACATCGTCGGCTCCGGGGTCGACACCCGCACGGTGTGGGTCAGCCACCTCACCACCGACGAGCTCGCCCTCCTGCGCTCGTCGTACGCCGACTTCACGATCCGGCCCCGCACCGGCACGGCGCTCTGGCTCGGAGACCGGGGCGCACTGCACGTCAGCGCCACGGTCCTCGACGTGCACCCGCTCGAGCGGGGGGACGCCTTCGGCTACCGGAGCCGCACCGCGCCCAAGTCGGGGCACCTGCTCATCGTCTCCGGAGGCACCGCCCACGGCATCGGGCTCGAGGCGCCCACCGGCGAGTCGTCGCTGAAGGCGCGGGCCGCGACGCTGGCCCGGGGCGGTCTCGACGCGGTCGGCTTCGTGCGGTCGCCGTACTCCATCGACGGCAAGCAGCGGCTCTTCGCCGAGCCCCCGCACATGCAGGCCTCGATGTTGTTCGTGCCATCGGGTGCGCACGTGCCGGAGGTCGGCGACGAGGTCGACGTGCGGGTGCGCTACACCGCCACGACGTTCGACTCCGTCACCATCACCTGACGGGGCCGCAGGACCTCGCGCACCACGACGACGACCAGGTAGAGCTCGGCGGCGATGCGCAGCAGGACGGCGATCCAGTAGAGCCCCGCGTCCCCACCGCCGGCCGGGGCCAGGTAGTCGCCGAGGTAGAACCACACCGCCGCGAAGTACAGGATCTCGCCGGCCTGCCAGACCAGCAGGTCGCGCCAGCGCGGCCGGGCCAGCGCGGCCAGCGGCAGCAGCCACAAGACGTACTGCGGCGAGTAGACCTTGTTGACCAGCAGGAAGCCGACCACGACCAGGAAGCCCAGCTGGGCCAGGCGGGGCGTCACCGGGGCCCGGAGACCGAGCACGAGCACCCCCACACACCAGGCGGCGAAGAACACCCACGACACCTTGTTGATCAGCTCGGTCTGCATGGGGTGGTCGAACACCTGCTGGAGCACCAGCCAGATGGAGCCGAGGTCCGCGCCACGCTCGGAGTTGAACGTCCAGAAGACCCGCCACTGCGCCGGTCCCGAGAGGTACGCCGGCGCGTTGGCCAGCAGCCAGGCCAGGCCCGCCGAGCCGGCCACCGTGCCGAACTCGAAGAGCGGGTCCCGACCTCGCGCGAGCGACGAGGACCCCGGGCCGGGCTCGCGCAACCGGCGCAGGCAGAGCACCAGGATGCCGCCCAGCAGGAACAGCGGATACAGCTTGGTGGCCGCCCCGAGTCCGATGAGCACGCCGGTGAGCACCGGTCGGTCACGCGCCCAGGCCCAGAGCGCTGCCGCGACCAGCGCGACGGCGAGCACGTCCCAGTTGATGAGGGCGGTCAGCGCCAGGGTCGGTGCGATGGCGAAGCCCGCGGCGTCCCAGGGTCTGCGCCGGTCGACCCTCGCAAGGAACCAGGTGGCGAGCAGCGCGAGCAGCGCGAACCCGACCGCGTTCACCGCGGTGTAGAGCCGGGCCTCGGTGGCGAGGTCGCGGGCCCCGCGGTCGGGGGCGATCGCCTGGGTCACCTTGGCCGTCGTCCACGCCCAGTAGGAGATGCCGACGGGATACTCCATGACGTCGAACTGGGCACGCACGACGGGGTCGTCGCTGTAGGGCCAGTGCCCGTCGGCCAGGCCGCGCCCGTAGTAGAGCGGCGGCAGGTCGGAGTAGCACATGTTGTTGTAGTTCTCGGAGCCGTTCTGCCACAGCGAGTTGGCGCACGGGGCCTTCTGCACCATGCCGATCGCGAAGCAGAGCGCGGTCAGCAGCAGCAGCACCCGCACCGGTGACCAGAAGCGGTGCGGTGCACCGTGCCGGCCCATCGGGCCGCCGACAGCCTCCGAGAGGGCGGCCACGACGGCGTCGCCCTGGGTCGGGTGGACGCGTGACTCGAACCCGTCCTCCGGAAGCCGCCCCGTCACGGGTGGCTCAGACCGGCGGGGGGGTGGGTGTCGGCGCGGGCGGCGGCGGTGTCGGTGTCGGAGCCGGCGGCAGGGTCGGGGCCGGGGTCGGTGTCGGCGTCGGGGTCGGCGTGGGCTCCGGCGTCTCCGACGGCTTCTTGGTCGGCTTCTTCGTGGGCGGCGGCGGCGGGGGCGGGGGCACGTAGGGCTCGTGACCATCCGACGGCGCCTCGCCGTCGACGTACACCGGCTCCGGGAAGTCGATGACCTCCATGCCGTCGGTGGCCTGCTGCATGATCGCGGTCCACGTGTCGGCGGGGTAGTCGGCGCCGAAGTACGACGGCAGCCAGCCGTCGAGCTGGTTGTCGCCGTCACCACGGACGTACATCACCGCGGCGGCGAGCTGCGGGGTGTAGCCGGCGAACCAGGCCGAGGAGACGACGTCCTCGCCGCCCTTCCCGGGCGCGGTCGCCGTGCCGGTCTTGCCGGCGGCGGGGCGGCCCAGGGCCAGGGCGGCCCGGCCGGTGCCGTTCTGGACGACCTGCTGCATGGCGTACGACGTGTCGGCGGCGATGTCCTCGTCGACGGCTGAGCGGGTCTCCTCGGGGCGGTTGTAGAGCACCTCGCCGTCCTTGCCGACGACCTTCTCGACCACGTGCGCATCGGCGCGCTCGCCGCCGTTGGCGATCGAGGCGTAGGCGTTGGCCATGTTGATCGGGCTGACGCGGCCCTTGCCCAGCGTGATGAGGGTGTCGTCGGGCAGGAAGTCGACGGTGCGCATCGGGATGCCGGGGTAGCGGTTGGACGGCTTGTCACCCGGGATGCCGAGCGCGCGCGCCATGTCGTAGATCGACTTGGGGCCGTCCTCCATGGAGTTGGACATGTCGACGAACGCGGTGTTGATGGACTCCTCGGTGGCGTTCACCAGGTCGACCGCCGACCCGTAGTCGTTGCCGAGCCCGTCGGAGCCGGAGCCCTCGTTGTTGATCGTGAGGCCGTCGGGGAACTCGTAGGGCGAGTTGCCCTCGAAGGAGTCCTTCAGGCTGAAGCCCTGCTTGATGGCCGCGGCGATGGTGAGCGGCTTGATCGTGGACCCGGCCATGCCGCCGGTCGCCGCCCAGTTGATCTGGGAGTCGAGGAAGTCCTGGCCACCGTAGAACCCGCGGACCGCGCCCGTGCCGGGCTCGACCAGGGCCGCTCCGACGTGCAGCTGCTTGTCGCCGAAGCCGTCCGGGCGCTGGGCCTGGACGCCGTCCTCGGCGGCCGCCATGGCGGAGGGGGTGAACGTGGTGGTGATCCGCAGGCCGTCGCCGTCGATCTGCTCGTCGGTGAACTGGAGACGCCGGAGCTCGTCGCGGACCAGGGTCAGCATGTGGCCCTTCTGGCCACCGAGCTGGCTCTCGGCCTTGATCTTCGGGAACTTCGGCAGCCGCTTGGTGGCCTTGTCTGCTTCCTCGGCGGAGATCTTGCCCATCTCGGCCATGCCGTTGAGGGCGTACTCGTAGCGGACGCGCAGGGCCTCCTTGGAGTCCTTGCCGTTGGCCGGGTCGAGGTTGCTGGGGCTGTTCAGCACGCTGGCCAGCACGGCCGACTGCCGGAGGTTGAGCTTGCTGGCCGGCTTGGCGAAGAACGCCTGCGCCGCGGCCTGGGCGCCGTACGCGCCGCGGCCGAAGTAGATGGTGTTGAGGTAGCCCTCGAGGATCTCCTGCTTGCTCACCTCGCGCTGGATCTTCAGCGACAAGATCGCCTCGGTGATCTTGCGCTGGAGGCTGCGCTCGCTGGTGAGGTAGAGGATCTTCACGTACTGCTGGGTGATGGTCGAGGCACCCTGGGTGGAGCCTCCGCTGGCGTTGGAGAACGCCGCCCGGACGATGCCCTTGGGGTCGATGCCCTGGTCGGTGTAGAAGGAGCGGTTCTCCGCCGCCACCACCGCGTCCTTGAGGGAGTCGGGCATCTCGTCGAGAGAGATGGAGTCGCGGTTCTGGTTGGCGTAGCGTCCCATCTCGCTCTTGCCGTCGGCGTAGTAGACGAAGCTCGTCTGCGTCTCGAAGTCCTCGTTCGGGTCCGGGACGTCGATCGCCTGGTAGAGCGCGACGAACGTGCCCGCGCCGATCAGGGCCCCGACCAGGACGACCACCAGCAGCCACTTCAGGGCGCGGCGGACCCGGGTTCCGCGCGACACCGGAGGTTTCTTGGGGCGCTTGGTTACGGGGGGGCCGTTGGCACGGCGCTTTGCACTCACGGCGGTAAGGGTAATCAACGCACGCTGGAGAGCAGACTTCTCGCCATTTCAGGTGCAGGGGATATATCGCTACGATAGGTCCATGGCACGCCGCGCAGAGACCATCGAGCTAGCAGTCCTCGGACTGCTGCACGAGGGACCCATGCACGGCTACGAGCTGCGCAAGCGGCTCAACCTCATGCTCGGCTGGGGCCGCCTGCTCTCCTACGGGTCGCTCTACCCGAGCCTGAAGAAGATGCTGCGAGCCACGCTGATCGAGGAGGCGCCGGGCGATCCCGCGCTGATCAGTCGGCGCCCGCGGATCGTCTACCAGGTCACCGAGGCCGGCCACGTGGAGTTCGAGCGGCTGATGACCGAGGTCGGCCCGACCGCGTGGGAGGACGACAACTTCGACATCCGCTTCGCGTTCTTCGGCCGCACCGACATGGAGATCCGGCTGCGCGTGCTCGAGGGCCGACGTACTCGCCTCCAAGAACGACTCGCTCGAGTGCAGACCGATCTGGCCAGGACGCAGAAGGAGGTCGACCGGTACGCCGGCGAGCTCCAGCGGCACGGCGTCGAGTCGGTCGAGCGCGAGGTCCGCTGGCTTTCTGACCTCATCAACGCCGAGCGGGCCAACCCCGCCCCGGCGCCTGAACACACCGAATAGCAGAACTAGGAATGAAGGAGACCCTCATGGGTTCGGTACGAGTGGCAATCGTGGGAGTAGGCAACTGCGCCACTTCCCTGATCCAGGGCGTGGAGTACTACAAGGACGCCGACCCCGCGGGTTCCGTCCCGGGTCTCATGCACGTCAAGTTCGGCGAGTACCACGTCTCCGACGTGGAGTTCGTCGCGGCGTTCGACGTCGATGACAAGAAGGTCGGCAAGGACCTCTCCGAGGCCATCAACGCCTCCGAGAACAACACCATCAAGATCGCCGAGGTGCCGACGCTGGGCATCGACGTGCTCCGTGGCCCGACGATGGACGGCCTCGGCAAGTACTACCGCGAGACGATCGAGGAGTCGGCCGTCGAGCCGGTCGACGTCGTCGCGGCCCTCAAGGACGCCAAGGCGGACGTGCTCGTCTCCTACCTGCCGGTGGGCTCCGAGCAGGCCGACAAGTTCTACGCCCAGTGCGCCATCGACGCCGGCGTGGGCTTCGTCAACGCGCTGCCCGTCTTCATCGCCTCCGACCCCGTGTGGGCCAAGAAGTTCGAGGACGCCGGCGTCCCGATCGTCGGTGACGACATCAAGAGCCAGGTCGGCGCGACCATCACCCACCGGGTGATGGCCAAGCTGTTCGAGGACCGCGGGGTTGCGCTGGACCGCACCTACCAGCTCAACGTCGGCGGCAACATGGACTTCAAGAACATGCTCGAGCGCGAGCGCCTGGAGTCCAAGAAGGTCTCCAAGACCCAGGCCGTGACGTCCAACCTCCAGGGCGAGCTGGCCAACAAGGTCAGCGACCGCAACGTGCACATCGGCCCGTCCGACTACGTGCAGTGGCTCGACGACCGCAAGTGGGCCTACGTCCGCCTCGAGGGTCGCGCGTTCGGCGACGTGCCGCTGAACCTCGAGTACAAGCTCGAGGTCTGGGACTCCCCCAACTCCGCCGGCATCATCATCGACGCCGTGCGCGCCGCCAAGATCGCCATGGACCGGGGCATCGGTGGCCCGATCATCGCCGCCTCGACGTACCTCATGAAGTCGCCGCCGGTGCAGATGCCCGACGACATCGGCCGCGACGAGCTGGAGAAGTTCATCCGCGGCGAGTGACCCGCTCAAGCTGAACCCAGGGAAGCCTGGTTTGTGTCGAACGATTGACACAAACCGGGCTTTCCTGCATTCTCCCTCTTGTATCACTGTATTGACACAAGAGGGAGAACGCCGTGTTCGGAGTCGGACCGATCGAGCTGCTGGTGCTGGCGCTGCTCCCGATGGGCTTCGTCGTCGTGCTCCTGGTGGTGCTGCTGGCGTTGCGCCATCGGGACGTGCCGACGGGTCGCGAGTGGCTGGCCGTCGTGGCGATCCGGATCCTCGGCGGAGCCGCCGGCGTCGCGGCAGCGTGCGTCACCGTGTTCTGGCCCATCGCCGGCGTCGACCTGGGACTGGGTCGCGGGCTGCTGCTGGCACCCGCCGTCGTGGGCCTGGGCGTCATGCTCGGAGTCGCGGTCGGCGAGACCGTCGTACGCCCTCGTCGCCCGGCCGGACCGCGGACCGCCTCGCTGGAGCCGCGGCGCGTGTGGGCCTACCTGCCGCGGCCCCTGACCTGGTCGGTGCTTGTCACGACCGTGCTGCTCGCGGCGACCCTGGCGCTGAGCACCATCACCGCCTCGGCCGATGACATGGGCCGAGCCGGTCGGAGCCTGAGCTGTCGAACGGCTGTCCACAGCTCGTCGCAGGGTCCGTACCCGGGCAGCTTCTACAGCGTCCCGCTGCTGGCGATCCTCGTGCTGGTGGCCGTGGTCGGGCTGTTCGCCGCGCGCGCTGTCGTGCGCCGGCCGCGCGGCTTCGCGCCGTCGGAGTACGGCGACGACGCGTTGCGCACCCGGTCGCTCACGGTCATCGTGGCGGGCGCCGGGCTCGCGATCTCCGCCTCGTACGCCGGTGTCGCCCTCACCGCCGGCGGTGCGCTGAACCAGCTCGGCCGCAGCGAGTGCGGCGCCGCCTGGATGACGCCGGTCGGACTGCCGCTGCTCCTCAGCGTGCCGCTCGCCCTGCTGGTGACCTGCTGGTGTGCCGTGCGACTGCTGCTCACCGACCGCTTGGGCGCGCCGGAGCGCGCCGCCACGCGATGAGCGCGCTGGTCACCGTCGATCCCGACGACCCGACACCGCCCTACGAGCAGGTCCGCCTCCAGCTCGCCGACCTGATCGCGGTCGGCCGGCTCGCCCCCGGCGACCGGCTGCCGCCGCTGCGCCAGCTGGCCGGCGACCTCGGCCTCGCCGTCGGAACGGTCGCTCGCGCCTACCGCGAGCTGGAGTCGGCCGGGTTGCTGGAGTCGCGGCGCGGAGGTGGCACCCGGGTCGCCCGGTCGGCGGGCCGACCTGCGGGCCAGCCCGGCGACTCCCCCGGCCAGCGCGTCGACGACCTCGCCGCGTCGTACGTCATGAGGGCGCGAGCCCTGGGCGCCGACGACGCGGCCATCCGAGACGCCGTACGGCGGCAGCTGGGGTGACCTCAGGCTGAGGTTTGCGGGCGTGTCTTGGGGTTTGTGGCGTTTGCAACGGTCACGAACCCCAGGATTCACCGGATATCCGGTGAATCCAGCGAACCCCTCAGCGCTCCGCCACCACCTTGATCCGGCCGAGCGTCGAGCGCATCCCGGCGCGCAGCTCGGCGCCGAACTTCGCCTGGCCGCCGAACGCCATCTTGGTCAGCTTCGTGGAGATGTCGCTGATCCCGTCGGGCGCCTCGCGGCGCTGGGTGAGGCGGGTGCCGCCGCCCTCGATCGGCTCGAGGGTGAACGACCAGATCGTGAAGTTGTCCTTGATCCGGAACGCGATCTCCTGGTGCGGCTCGAAGCGCACCACCTTCGAGTGGGTGGGCCACACCAGCAGGCCGCGGCGGTTGACGTTGAAGAAGCGGGTGCTCAGCTGGACCGGACCGGAGCCGCGCTGGAAGCTCCGCATCACCTGCGGGCTCCACTCGGCCAGCCGCGGCAGGTCGGAGACCAGGGCCCAGACCTGTGCCGGCGGGGCGGCGACGTCGATGGTCTCCTCCAGGAGTCGATCGATGGTCTCGGCGGGCACGTTCGGCGACGGGGTCATGGGCGCAACCTACCCGCGGGTAGCCCACCAGTCGAGCAGAGCCGCCCGCACCGTGGCGGGGTCCTGCGGCCCGTGGTCCATCCGCTGCTCCAGCAGGAACCGGTAGGCCTCCCCGACGTCGCGGCCGGGACCGATGCCGAGGATCTCCATGATCTGCGTGCCGTCGAGGTCGGGCCGGATCGAGGCCAGCTCCTCCTCCTCGGAGAGCCGGGCCACGCGCTCCTCCAGCTCGTCGTAGGTACGACGCAGCCGGTCGGCCTTGCGCTGGTTGCGCGTGGTGCAGTCGGCTCGGGTGAGGATGTGCAGCCGCTCGAGCTGGTCGCCGGCGTCGCGCACGTAGCGGCGTACCGCGGAGTCGGTCCACTCCCCCGAGCCGTAGCCGTGGAACCGCAGGTGCAGCTCGACCAGGGTCACCACGGCGTCGATGTCGTCGTTGGAGAACCGCAGCGCCCGCATCCGCTTGCGGGTGATCTTGCCGCCCACCACGTCGTGGTGGTGGAACGTCACGGTGCCGTCGTCGGCGAAGCGCCGGGTCCGCGGCTTGCCGACGTCGTGCATCAGGGCCGCGAACCGCGCCACGAAGTCGGGGGGCGCGTCCGGTCCGCCGCGCGACGTCTCCAGGTCGATGGCCTGCTCGAGGACGGTCAGCGTGTGCTCGTAGACGTCCTTGTGCCGGTGGTGCTCGTCGCGCTCCAGCGCCAGCGCCGGCAGCTCGGGCAGCACGATCGCGGCCAGCCCGGTCTCGACGAGCAGGGTGAGGCCACGACGGGGGTACGGCGCGCAGACGAGCTTGACGAGCTCGTCGCGGACCCGTTCGGCGGAGATGATCGAGATGCGGTCGGCCATGGCGGTCATCGCGGCCACCACCTCGGGCGCGACGTCGAACCCCAGCTGCGCGGCGAACCTTGCCGCGCGCATCATCCGCAGCGGGTCGTCGGAGAAGGAGTCCTCGGGCCGGCCGGGGGTACGGATCACCCGCTCGGCGAGGTCGGCGATGCCGCCGTACGGATCCTCGAACGCCCGCCCGGGCACGGTGACGGCCATCGCGTTCACGGTGAAGTCACGCCGGCCCAGGTCACCGGGGAGCGACTCGCCGAAGTCGACCTCGGGCTTGCGCGACGTGGGGTCGTAGGTCTCGGCGCGGTAAGTGGTGATCTCGACCTGCCACGGTCCCTTGCGGCAGCCGATCGTGCCGAAGGCCCGGCCCATGTCCCACACGGCCTCGGCCCACTTCGACAGCAGCCGCTCGGTGACGTCGGGGTGCGCCGACGTGGTGAAGTCGAGGTCGTTCTGGAGGCGCCCGAGCATCGCGTCCCGCACCGGTCCGCCCACCAGGGCCAGCTGCTCGCCCGCGGCGGCGAAGATGTCGCCCAGCTCGTCGATCACCGAGCCGATCCGGTCGAGCTCGCTCGCCACCCGCTGCTGGACCTCCGCCATCGACAACGGAGCCGGGGGTGCGGCGGGTGAGGGGCGCGGGGCACTGGCGTCGGACACGACAGGCGAGTCTACGAAGTCAGACCGACGACTCGGGCATCCGTGCGGGCCTGCTCAGTCGGCGGGGGTCGCCGCACTAGAGTCGGGGCGTGTTTCGCCCCCCATCGCTGACGGCTGCTCTCG
This sequence comes from uncultured Actinomycetota bacterium, assembly GCA_963807335.1. Lineage (GTDB taxonomy): Bacteria > Actinomycetota > Actinomycetes > Propionibacteriales > Nocardioidaceae > Nocardioides. Next base: position 27,874 of record CAWEBT010000003.1, on the reverse strand, counting down.
TGGCTGTCGTGGCGACGGCCGGTGGTCTGCTCGGGGCGCCGGCGGCGGAGGCCGCCCTGGCCGCCACCGAGGTGGCCGCGGGCGGTCGGGTCACCACCGCGAAGCCGGCGAAGGCCATCACTCCGCTCGACGTCAAGATCACCGACCTCACCCCGCCGGTAGTGGAGCCCGGTGCCGACGTGACGATCTCCGGCACCGTCACCAACAACACCGACGAGACGTGGGAGGACGTCAGTCTCTACACGTTCCGCTCGGTGACCCCGATCCCCGACGCGGCGAGCCTGGCGGTGGCCACCGAGTCCGAGCCCGAGAAGTACCTCGGCGACCGCATCCTCACCGCCGGCACCTACGAGACCGTGGAGAGCCTGGCCCCGGCCGAGTCCGCGCCGTTCAGCGCGACCGTGCCGCGCAGCGAGCTCGGCACGGTCGCCGGGGTCTACTGGGTGGGCGTGCACGCGCTCGGTTCCTCCCCCAGCGCCCCGAGCGACGCCCTGGCCGATGGCCGCGCCCGCACGTTCATCCCGTTGCTTCCCGAGGACGGCCGGCCCATCGACGCCGCGCTCGTGCTGCCGCTCCGGGCGACGGTGCACTACGACGTCGACGGCCGGATCTCCGATCCCGGCCGCTGGTCTCGCCGCCTGGGTGCGGGCGGACGGTTGAACAGCGTGCTGCACGCCGGCCAGACGGCAGGGTCGCGGCCGGTGACCTGGCTGGTCGACCCGGCGGTGGTGCAGGCCGTCACCAGGCTGGCCGAGGGCAACCCGCCGCTCAGTCTCGCGCCGCTGCCCGAAAGTGCCGCCGAACAGACCGGTGCCGACGCGAGCGCGGCCGGGGAGTCGTCCCTGCCGCCCACGCCCACTCCGAAGCCGGCCGACGAGGACCTCTCCTCGGAGAACGCCGAGGCCGCCAGCGCCGCCAAGACCTGGCTCGGCCTGTTCCAGCAGGCGATGGGGCCGCGCACCGTGCTGAACCTGCCGTACGGCGACGTCGACATGTCCGCGGCCGCCCGGCACGCCCCCGAGATCTACGACCTGGCCCTCGAGCGCTCCAAGGACGTGATGACCGGCCTGGACGTGACGTCCAGCCCGGCCATCGCCCCGCCGACGGGCTTCCTCAGCCCGGAGGCCCTGGCCCGGGCCCCGCTCGACGTGCTCGTCCTGCTCTCCGACACCGCCGTGGCCGGGTCCGACGAGGTGCCCCCGTCGGCCGCCCTGCTGATGGGCCACCAGATCATCACGACGTCGTCGGGCGTGGCCGCCGGCGGTCCCGGCCCCGAGCCGGCCACCTCGCCGATCGCCGTCCGCCAGCGACTGCTGAGCGAGGCTGCGCTGCGGATGGTCTCGGGCGACCGGACGCCCATCATCATGATGCCGCCCCCGACGTGGAACCCCGCCGACACCCAGACGCTCTACGACAGCTTCGCGGACGGCGTCTTGAACCTGCGCCCCCTCGAGGAGCTCGTCTCCGTCGGCTCCGGGACGCTGGCCGACGACAAGCTCGACTACCCCGACGACGAGCTCGAGGCGGAGCTGCCGACCGCGAACTTCAGCAGCGCGCAGGGCCTGATGCGCGCCGGCGCGGTGCTCTCCGGCGTGCTGGACCAGCCGGCGGGGATCGACTACTCGGTCGGCAACATCACCCTCACCGGCCTGTCCACGTTCTCCCGCCGGAACCCCGAGAGCTCCCGTTTCGCCACCCAACGGTCGACCGACGGCATCGGGGACATCCTCGGCAAGGTGACGATCGAGGGCCCGCCAGCGGTCACGCTGTCCAGCGACCAGGGCAACCTGGGCGCCACCCTCTCCAACGGCCTGACCGAGGCAGTCACGGTGCGCGTCGACGCGCTGGCCGACGGCGGCATCCAGCTCGAGGGCCCGGAGCGGATCACCCTCGCGCCCCTCTCGCGACGCCGGATCCTGCTCGACGCGACCGCCACCCGCCAGGGCATCCACAACGTCACCCTGCGGGTCACCGACGTCGAGGGCACGCCCCTCGGCTCCGCCGCGACCTTCTCGGTCCGCACCGCCCAGGTCAGCCAGGTCATCTGGTTGATCATGGCGGCCGGGGCCGTGATGCTCTTCGGTGCGATCGGCCTTCGCCTCGTCCGACGCCTGCGCAGGTCCCGCGACCCGGACCAGCCCGAGGACGACGGTGAGGCGCAATCGGACGAGGGACCCGCGCCAGCACCCGCCGAGCACGGGTCGCCGGCCACATGAGCGACCACACCGACGCCCGGATCCTCTCCTCCAGCGCGGTGATGGCCGCCGGCACCACCGTGTCGCGGCTCTCGGGCTACGTCCGCTCGCTGCTGCTGGTCGCGGCGCTGGGCAACGCGGTGCACGCCGACGTGTTCAACATCGCCAACACCGTGCCGAACATGCTCTACATCCTGCTCGCCGGCGGCGTCTTCAACGCGGTCCTCGTCCCGCAGCTGGTGCGCTCGCTGAAGAACGACGCCGACGGCGGCGAGGCGTACACCAACCGGGTCATCACGCTGGCAGCCCTCTTCCTGGCCGGCGTCACGGTGGTGCTGGTGGTCGCGGCACCGCTGGTCATGTCGGTCCTGCTCAACTCGTCGTACTCGCAGCCCGAGCTGGCCGAGCAGCGGCAGTCGGCGATCGACTTCGCCAGGTTCTGCCTGCCGCAGGTGTTCTTCTACGGGATGTTCGTGCTGGTCGGCCAGATCCTCAACGCCCGGGGCCGCTTCGGCCCGATGATGTGGGCCCCGATCGCCAACAACGTCATCTCGGTCGCGGTGCTGGTCGTCTACCTGTTCGCGTTCGGGGAGGCCACCGGCGCGGAGCGGAACGGGCCGTTCACCGGTGGTCAGGAGCTGCTGCTGGGGCTCGGCTCGACGGCGGGCATCGTCGCGCAGCTGCTGATCTTGCTGCCGTACCTCAAGCGGGCCGGCTTCACCTATCGTCCGCGGTTCGACTTCCGCGGCACCGGTCTCGGCCACACCCTGCGCCTGGGCATCTGGACGGTGCTCTTCGTCATCGTCAACCAGATCGCCTACACGGTGGTGATCCGGCTCGCCTCCGGCGGCCCGGCCGGCGGCCCCGAGGGCACCGGCGTGACGGTCTACTCCAACTCGTTCCTGCTCGTGATGGTGCCGCACGCGATCCTCACCGTCTCGCTCGCGACCGCGATATTGCCGCGGCTCTCCGCGCAGGCGCGCGACCAGGAGTACGCCGCCCTCTCCGGCACGCTCGCCACCACCCTGCGGACCGCCCTCGCCGTGGTGGTCCCGTTCGCGGCGCTGCTGCCGCTCGTGGCCCCCGAGCTGGCGTCGCTGATGTTCGGCTTCGGCGCGGGCGCCGGCTCCAGCGACAACTTCGTGCCGACCCTCTCGCTGTTCGGGGTCGGCCTGATCGTCTTCACCGTCCACTACCTGATGCTGCGCGGGTTCTACGCCCTCGAGCAGACCCGGACGGTGTTCTTCATCCAGTGCGCGGTGTCGACGGTCAACATCGCTGCCGCCGTGCTGCTGGTCGGCCACAGCAGCGCCGCCAACACCTCGCCGGCGCTGACCCTGGCGTACGCCGCGGCGTACCTCGTCGGCGCCGCCATCAGCTACTCGGTGCTCCGGCGCCGGCTCGGCGGTCTGCACACCCCGAGGCTGGCGCGGTTCGCCGTGCGGCTCGTGCTGGCCGCGGCCGTGTCGACCGGAGCGGCCCTGACGGTGGCCGTGCTCCTGCCCGGATGGGGGGACCAGCCCGGCAAGGTGACCGCGCTGTGGCGCGGCGCCCTCATCGGCGGCGCCGACCTCGTCGTGCTGCTGCTGATGGCCCGGGTGCTGCGCCTGCGCGAGATCACCTCGGTGGTGGACACGGTTCGGGGGCGGCTCGCCCGGCGCTGACGTCGGCCTACGATGAGGTCCGTCAGGGTCCGAGGCGAAGGAGGGGGCGCAGGCAGCATGCCCGACTCGATCCGTGCGGGAGACGTGCTCGCGCAGCGCTACCGGCTCGACGACCTGTTGAGCGAGAGCGGCGAGGCGCGGTTCTGGCATGCCTTCGACACCGTCCTCACCCGCTCGGTGGCCGTGCACATCATCGCCAGCGACGACGAGCGCGCCCCGCGCCTGCTGGACGCGGCCCGCCGTTCGGCCACCCTCGTGGACCGTCGCATCCTGCGTGTGCTCGACGCCCGCGACTCCGGCGGCGTGGTCTACGTCGTCAACGAGTGGGGCTCGGGCGACTCCCTCGACATCGCCCTCGCCGGCGGCGGCCCGATGGCGCCCCGCGAGGCCGCCTGGCTGGTGGCCGAGGTCGCCGAGACGATCGCCCGCGCGCACGAGGCCGGGCTCGCGCACGGCCGGCTGAACCCCGAGAACGTCCTGGTGGACCACAACGGCGAGGTCCGGATCATCGGTTTCGGCGTCGACGCCGCCCTGCACGGCCTGCCGCCCGGGCGGCGCAGCACCGACGTGCACGACCTGGCCGGACTGCTGTACGCCGCGATGACCGGCCGGTGGGCCGGCACCTCCACGTCCCGGGTCCCCGAGGCCCCGCACGAGCAGGGCGCACTGCTGCGACCGAGACGGGTCCGGGCGGGCATCCCGCGGCTGCTGGACGGCCTCTGCGACGAGGTGCTCAACCCCTACTCGCCCGCCCATGCCAACCGGAGCGACCACGACCTGTCGACCGCGCAGGGCCTGGCCGACGCGCTCACCGAGTTCGTCGGCGACGCACCCCCGCGCGAGCCCAACCGGCACCCCGACACCGAGCCCGCCATCGGGTCCGTGCCGCCACCGGTCGCGGCGCCGGAGCCCGTCGACATGCCCACCCAGGCCGGGCTGCCCGCCTTCGGCGAGGACGACCCGGACGACGTCAGCTGGCTGACGCCGCGCGACGACCGGCCCCCGCCGCCGCCGGCGTTCACCCAGCCGCCCGACCGGCCGCTCTTCGCTCCCGACCCGCCCCGTGGCCAGCCCGTGCGCAGGCCACGCCACGGTGTCGCGGCAACGTCCCCGGCGCAGTCACCCGCCGCCGTGAGCGACTCCCGAGGCCACACCGGGAGCGGGTTCTGGCCCTGGGAGTCGAGCACCGGATCGGGACTGATGGGGTCGGTCGACGAGACGGCCGAGGTGCCCGGCCGCAACTGGCTGCGCCTGGCGATGGTGATCGGCATCGTCGCGCTGCTCGTCGTCGCTGTCGTGGCGGTCCTCCAGCTCCGCGGCCGCGACGGCGGTCCCGCCAGCGGCGACGACACGACCGGAGAGCTCGACCGGCCGCGCGCCGTACCCCTCACCGGGGTGACGGCGCAGGACTTCGACCCGCAGGGCGATCCGCCCTTCGACGAGCACCCCGAGCTCGTCCCGCTCGCCATCGACGGCGACAAGGCGACGGCGTGGCGCACCAACAGGTACACCCAGAACCTCGGCCCCACCGGGCTCAAGACCGGTCTCGGTCTCGTGCTCGACCTGGGCTCGGCCAAGACCGTGCGCGCGGTGCGACTCACCCTGCCCGGCGGACCGACCTCGGTCCAGGTGTTCCGCACCGGCGAGGTGCCCACCACCGTCGACGGGCTGACGCCCGTGGCCGAGGGCGGCACGACCGGCGACAAGGCGGCCCTGTCGCTGCGGCTCCCCGACGACGTGGCCGACCAGTACGTCGTGGTGTGGCTCACCTCGCTGCCGCCGGTCCCCGGTGGATTCCGGGGACAGATCGCCGAGGTGGTGGTGGCCGGGTGACCGACACGGCGCCACCCAGCGACGCCGAGCTGCTGGCGGCCCACGTCGCGGGTGACCCCGACGCGTTCGGCACCCTGTTCGGCCGGCACCGCGACCGGCTGTGGGCGGTCGCGCTGCGCACGATGGGCAACCCCGACGACGCGGCCGACGGGCTCCAGGACGGGCTGATCGCGGCGTACCGCCGTGCCGCCTCCTTCCGCGGCGACGCCGCCGTCACCACCTGGCTGCACCGCGTCGTCGTGAACGCCTGCCTCGACCGGCACCGGGCCGCGAAGGTGCGCGCGGCGCAGCCACTGCCCGACGACATCGACGAGTACGCCGACCGCGGGTCGCTGACGACGGCCGCGACCGGGCTCGACCCGGCCGAGATCGTGGTCGCCGGCGAGCGCCGGGCGGTGGTGCTCCGCGCCCTGGCCACGCTGGCCCCCGAGCAGCGCGCGGCGCTCGTGCTGGTCGACATGGAGGGGTACTCCGTCGCGGAGGCCGCCGCGATGCTCGGCTGTGCCGAGGGCACCGTGAAGTCGCGCTGCTCGCGTGGGCGAGCCCGGCTGGCGCCGCTGCTCGGCGTGCTGCACGGCGGCACCTCAGGCACCGGGAACCCCGGTGCCGACTCGCCCGTCCGATCAGCTGAGGACCGGCCCGACGCGCCCCGTGGCCCGCCGGTCCGCGACGCCTGACCGCCCGCCTGACCGCCCGCCCGCCTGCCTGCCCAACTGCCAGAGTCCAGCCCACGAACAGCACCGTCAGCCCCGAGGAGGTGGCCCCACCGTGACCGACGACCGGCCCGACCTCACGCCCGACGAGACCGATCGGGTCCGCCGCCTGCTCGCCGAGGCCCGGCACACCGACCCGGTCCCCGCCGACGTGGCGGCCCGGCTCGACCGCACCCTGGCGACGCTGGCCGAGGAGCGACGCGAGCGCGAGGCGCACCCCGTGGTGTCCCTGGCATCCCGGCGGCGACGGCGCGCCACCCAGCTGCTGGTCGCCGCCGCGGCCGTGGTGGTGGTCGGTGTCGGCGCCAACCAGCTGGTGTCCGGACTCGACGCGAGCGGGGGAGACGCCGCGAGCACGAGCGACAGCGCCGGCGCCGAGGCGGGCGGCGGCCCGGACCAGCCCGGCGCATCCCCGCCGGGGGCAGAGGAGGAGCCACCCGAGGCGGCCGGGGGCGCCACGGCGGGGCCGCTCGAACCCGACGCCGCCGCGGTCGGCCCGGTGATCGTCCGCGACGCCACCTTCGACGCCGACGTCCTCGCCGCCCGGGCCAGGGCCAAGCCCGGTCGGGGTGCGCCCCAGGGTTTCGACGCGGCCAAGGCCTGCGACGACCCGGACTGGGCGGCCGGCGACCGCGTGCCGGTGCGGTACGACGACGCGCCGGCGGTCCTGGTCTTCCTCGCGCCCGTCGACGGGACGCAGACGGTCAATCTCTACACCTGTGACAGCGCGACGCCCGTGCGGAGCAGCAGCGTCACCGCACCGTAGGGGCGGGGGGAACAACCCGCGTCTACGATCGGTTGATCCGACGTACCCACGACCCCCACGAGTGAGAGCCATGTCTGAGCAGACCGCACCCCGCAATGTCATCGTGATCGGCTCCGGTCCGTCCGGTTACACCGCCGCCCTGTACGCCGCCCGCGCGACCCTGGCGCCCCTCGTGTTCGAGGGCTCGGTCACCGCCGGTGGCGCGTTGATGAACACCACCGAGGTGGAGAACTTCCCCGGTTTCCGCGACGGCATCATGGGCCCGGCGCTGATGGACGAGATGCGCGCCCAGGCCGAGCGCTTCGGCGCCGAGCTGGTGGCCGACGACATCGTCGAGGTCGACCTCACCGGCGACGTCAAGGTCGTCAAGACGGCCACCGACACCTACACCGCGCGGTCGGTGATCCTCGCGACCGGATCCGGCTACCGCAAGCTCGGGCTCCCCCGCGAGGAGGAGCTCTCGGGCCGCGGCGTCTCGTGGTGCGCGACGTGCGACGGGTTCTTCTTCCGCGACCAGGAGATCGCCGTCATCGGCGGCGGCGACTCGGCGATCGAGGAGGCCACCTTCTTGACCCGTTTCGCGACGAAGGTCTACCTCGTGCACCGCCGCGGCGAGCTGCGCGCCTCGAAGATCATGCAGGAGCGCGCCTTCGCCGACCCGAAGCTCGAGATGGTGTGGGACTCCGAGGTCGCCTCGATCCAGGGCGAAGACCGCCTGGAGGGCATCACCCTGCGCGACACGAAGTCCGGCGAGGAGCGCCCGCTGGCCGTCACCGGCCTGTTCATCGCGATCGGTCACGACCCCCGCTCGGAGCTGCTGACCGGGCAGGTCGACCTCGACGACGACGGCTACGTGCTGGTCAACCACCCGTCGACGGCCACCAACCTGAGCGGCGTCTTCGCCGCCGGCGACCTCGTCGACCACCACTACCGGCAGGCGATCACGGCGGCCGGCACCGGCTGCGCGGCCGCGCTCGACGCCGAGCGGTACGTCGCGATGCTCGACCACCAGGCCTCCACGGCCGGTCCGGCTGCGGCCACCGAGGCCGAGGTGGCCGCGGTCGGCGCCTGACCCCGACAGGGAACAAATGGTCGGTGGGCTGGTGTTCACTGATCACCAGCACGTTTCCTCTTCCGAAAGGGCATCCCCGTGTCGAACATGGCAGCAGTGACCGACGCCGACTTCGAGGCCGAGGTCCTCAAGTCCGACAAGCCCGTCCTGGTGGACTTCTGGGCCGAGTGGTGCGGCCCGTGCCGTCAGGTGTCCCCGATCCTCGACGAGATCGCCAGCGCCCACAGCGACAAGATGTCGTTCCGCAAGATGAACGTCGACGAGAACCCCGTCACCCCGGCCTCCTACCGAGTCACCGGCATCCCGACGATCAACGTCTACCAGGGCGGTGAGGTCGTCAAGAGCATCGTCGGCGCCCGCCCCAAGGCCGCGATCCTCAAGGAGCTCGCCGACCTGCTCTGAGGTCTCCCCCGAACGTCAGCCGACCCGGCCGGGCTCACGCCCGAGCCGGGTCGCTTTCTTCGGAGCCGGACGCACCGCCCCCAGCAGCCGCTCGACGGCCAGCTCGACCTCGCTCATCCAGGATCGAGCCGTGCGCAGGTCCATCCGCATCCGCGGTGACGTCGGGTGCGCGCGCTGGGTCTTGAACCCCACCGCGTCCAGGAACTCCACCGGCAGCACGCAGTCACGCCCGGCAGCGCCGCGGGTGTCCCCGAAGGCCTCGATCGCCTGGATCTTCCGCTCCACCAGGTCGCGCGCCGTGCCCTGCACCAGCATCCGGCCCAGTCCGCCGCCCCGGTGCTGCGGCTCGACGTACACCGTGGCCAGGAGCACCGCGTCCGGTGAGACCGGCGCGGTCGGCATCGTCATGGCCCCGACGAAGAACCGGGCCGGAGCATAGAGCGCCATCCCGACCGTCGCGTCGTCGACGAGCAGGACTCGCCCGCACGACCCCCACTCGCGCAGCACCTCGGAGACCCACGCCTCCAGCTCGGCGGCGCGCTGGCCCTCCTCGATGCGGGAGCGGGAGACCGGATCGAGCTGCCAGAACAGGCAGGAGCGGACGTGGTCGTCGAGCTCCGCCAGATGGTCCAGCGTGAGGCGCGCGAGCGTGCGACTCATGGTCACCTCCCGATACCGCCATGCTACGGGCGGTCGGGCCTGACAGGATGGGGTGTGCGCCAGATCCGTCAGAGCAAGAAGCTGCAAGGTGTCCGCTACGACGTGCGGGGGCCGATCCTCGTCGAGGCCCACCGCCTGGAGGCCGAGGGGCACCGCATCCTCAAGCTCAACCTCGGCAACACCGCGCCGTTCGGCTTCGAGGCCCCCGAGGCGATCCTGGCCGACATGATCCACCACCTGCCGAAGTCGCAGGGCTACAGCGACTCCCAGGGCATCTACTCCGCGCGCACGGCCGTCATGAACTACTACCAGTCCCGGGGGCTGCGCGAGGTCGGCGTGGAGGACGTCTTCATCGGCAACGGCGTCTCCGAGCTGATCTCGATGGTGCTGCAGGCCTTCGTGGACGACGGCAACGAGATCCTGGTGCCCGCCCCCGACTACCCGCTGTGGACCGCGGCGGTGACCCTGTCCGGCGGCACGGCGGTGCACTACCGCTGCGACGAGGACAACGGCTGGAACCCCGACCTGGCCGACATCGAGGCCAAGATCACCGAGAACACCCACGGCCTGGTGATCATCAACCCGAACAACCCCACCGGTGCGGTCTACAGCGAGGCCGTCGTCAAGGGCCTGATCGACATCGCCCGGCGCCACGACCTGGTGGTCTTCGCCGACGAGATCTACGAGAAGATCATCTTCGACGACGCCGAGCACCACCACGCCGCGACGTACGCCGCCCACGACGTGCTGTGCCTGACCTTCTCCGGTCTGTCGAAGGCCTACCGCGTCTGCGGCTTCCGGGCCGGCTGGGTGATGATCTCCGGCCCCAAGGAGCTGGCCACCGACTTCCTCGAGGGTCTGACCCTGATCGCGAACATGCGGATGTGCGCCAACGTCCCCGCCCAGCACGCCATCCAGACCGCGCTGGGCGGCTACCAGTCGGTCGAGGAGCTCATCGTCCCCGGCGGTCGCTACTACGAGCAGTCGATGCTCGCCGACCGGCTGCTCAACGAGATCCCCGGGGTCTCCAACGTCACGCCCCGTGGCGCGCTCTACTGCTTCCCGCGCCTGGACCCCGAGGTGTACGCCATCGAGGACGACGAGCAGTTCGTCATCGACCTGCTCCGCGCCAAGAAGCTCCTGGTCACGCACGGCAGCGGCTTCAACTGGCCGGCACCCGACCACTTCCGGCTCGTCACCCTGCCCGAGGCCTCGGTCCTCGAGGAGGCCATCGGCCGGATCTCCGACTTCCTCGCGACTCGGCGCTGACCGCCGCCCAGGCCGCACCCCTAGGGTGAGCCCATGCGCGACCTCACGTACCCCCCGATCATCGTCGCCGCCAAGACGGCCTTCCGCGCACTGGGCAACCGGTTCCAGCTCACCGGCACCGAGCACGTGCCCCGCACCGGCGGTGCGCTGCTGGCCTTCAACCACATCAGCTACGTCGACTTCGTGTACGGCGGCCTCGCCGCCGACCCGTCCGGCCGCCTGGTGCGCTTCATGGCCAAGCGCGAGCTGTTCGACCACAAGGCCACCGGACCGTTGATGCGTTCGCTGCGCCACATCGAGGTCGACCGCGGCGACGGCATCGCGTCGTACGAGCGGGCGGTGGAGTACCTCAAGGACGGCGAGATCGTCGGCATCTTCCCCGAGGCCACCATCTCGCGGGCGATGGAGCTCAAGGAGTTCAAGACCGGGGCCGTCCGCATCGCCGCCGACGCCGGGGTGCCGCTGATCCCGGTCATCTTGTGGGGCACGCAGCGGATGATGACCAAGGACCACCCGCGCGACTTCTCCCGCGGCAAGACCATCTCGATCCACGTCGGGGAGCCGATGCACCTCGACCCCGCGAACGCCGCGGGTGAGACCAGGCGACTGCACGAGACGATGAGCAAGATGCTCGACACGGTGATCGCGGCCTACCCGGCCGACGAGCAGCCGCCCGGGTCGTGGTGGCTGCCGGCCTCGCACGGTGGTTCCGCACCCAGCCTGGCGGAGGCATCGACCCTGGACGGCGAGGAGAAGCGCGAGCGAGCCCGTCAGCGGGCCGAGCGCCGGGCCAAGAAGAAGAGGTGACCCTTCATCGCCAAGTCGTGAGAGTTACTTAACGACTTATTGCTTTGTCGACATATGGCTGGAACTCAGGCTCAGACCGGCCGGTCCTGCCGGTTTCGCGGGTCCATGATGTCGACGATCCGCCGCAGATCGTCCAGTGAGGCGAACTCCACGGTGATCTTGCCCTTGCTCCGGCCGAGGTCGACCTTCACCCGGGTCTCGAAGCGGTCGGAGAGGCGCTCGGCCAGGTCGGCCAGGCCCGGGGCCACCGGACGGCGCCGGCGAGCCGCGGCCGACTGGGTCGCGTGGTCGCCGACCGACACGATCTCCTCGAGGCCGCGCACGCTGATGCCCTCGGCGACGACCCGCTGGGCGAGCCGGTCCTGCACGTCCCCGTTCTCCACCGACAGGAGCGCGCGAGCGTGGCCGGCGGAGAGCACCCCGGCGGCCACCCGGCGCTGCACGGCCGGACTGAGCTTCAACAGCCTGAGCGTGTTGCTGATCTGCGGTCGCGACCGACCGATCCGCTGGGCCAGGTCGTCGTGGGTGCACCCGAAGTCGTCGAGCAGCTGGCCGTACGCCGCAGCCTCCTCGAGCGGGTTGAGCTGGGCGCGGTGCAGGTTCTCCAGGAGCGCGTCCCGCAGCATGTCGGAGTCGTCGGTGTCCCGCACGATCGCGGGGATCGCGGTCAGGCCCGCCACCTGCGAGGCCCGCCAGCGACGTTCGCCCATCACCAGCTCGTAGGTGTCCGAGCCGGTACGCCGCACCACCACGGGCTGGAGCAGCCCGACCTCGGTGATGGAGTGCACCAGCTCAGCCAGTGCCTCCTCCTCGAAGACCTGGCGGGGCTGGCGGTGGTTGGGCGCGACCTGTCCGATGGGCAGCTCGGCGAAGTAGGCGCCGGCCACGGTGCTCGCGGGGGCCTGTGGGCCGGCGTTCGCCGACTCGGCACCGGTCGTCTCGGTGGCGCCGTCCTCGCCCGGGCCGGCGCTGTCGGTGCGGCGGTTCGCGTCGAGTGCCACCGCGGAGGGACCCGGGGAGCCGTCGGCGTGGTCCCGGTCGTCGCCGGGCGGGGCGGTCGGGATGAGTGAGCCCAGGCCGCGGCCCAGGCCACGGCGTACCGGCTTGGCAGGGGTGTTCATGCGCAGTTCCTCAGTGACATATCTCGGGACCCGATCCGGGCTCGGTCAGGACGGATGGGTCGGGGCGGGACGGCTCGCGATCTCGCGGGCCGCCTCGAGGTAGCTCAGCGCGCCGGGAGAGCCCGGGTCGTAGGTCATCACGGTCTGGCCGTACGACGGCGCTTCCGAGACGCGCACCGAGCGCGGCACCGACGTCTTGAGCACGGTGTCACCGAAGTGCTCGCGCACCTCGGCCGCCACGCCGGCGGCGAGGCGCGTGCGCGCGTCGTACATGGTGACCAGGATCGTGGACACGACCAGCCGCGGGTTGAGGTGCTTCTTCACCATCTCGACCGTCTCCAGCAGCTGCCCGAGACCCTCCAGGGCGTAGTACTCCGCCTGGATCGGGATCAGCATCTCCGCGCCCGCGCAGAGCGCGTTGAGGGTGAGCAGGCCCAGCGAGGGCGGGCAGTCGATGAGGACGTAGTCGAACCGCTCGTCCCCGGCCGCCTCCGCCGTTCCGATCCGCGGGTGGGCCGAGATCGCCCGGTGCAGCCGGTTCTCACGGGCCACCACGCTGACCAGCTCGATCTCGGCGCCGGCCAGGTCGATGGTGGCCGGCACCACGAACAGCCCGGGCACGTCCGGGCACTCGGAGATCACGTCGGCCAGCGGCGAGTCGTCGACGAGCATGTCGTACGTCGAGGGCACGCCCCGCTGGTGCTCGATGCTCAACGCGGTCGAGGCGTTGCCCTGTGGGTCCAGGTCGATGACCAGCACCCGCTGGCCCAGCTGGGCCAACCCGGCGGCGACGTTCACCGTCGAGGTCGTCTTGCCGACGCCGCCCTTCTGGTTGGCCACCACGAACACGCGGGTGGCCTGCGGGCGGGGCGCGGCCTGTCGTCCGCCGCTGCGCACCAGCACGGAGTGCTCCGCGGCGCGGGCCAACGGGGTGGTGTCGTCGAAGGTCGCGCCGCCACCGGCGTCGGCGAGGTCGGCGGCCGTCCGCACGGTGTAGTGCTTGGCTCGCTCCGTTTCACGTGAAACATCGGTGCCGGTTTCACGTGAAACGTGGTCCGTCGAATCCGACGACCCCTGTGTATAACCCGCGGGCGCCTGTGGAGAACCACGCTCAGCGGAGGGGGGTTGGTCGGTGGATAACTCTGTCGGGCCAGATTCTTCCAGCCCCGAGATCGGTCCCTCGGTCACCGTGGACCCTTTCGACTTGAACGACCCGGGCGCTTCCCGCGCGACGTGCTGCGGCGCGGAGTCGGCGGGGCTGACGCACCCGGAGAGGCAAGCGGCAAACCTACCCGCGTCGGGTCCGCCCACGAAACCCGTACCGCACTCGTGGGCTCCGCCAGCACGTCCCCGCCCAGCGAAAGGACCTCGGGCTCGTCAGCCGCCCAGCGTTGCAGCGCCGCCTCAGCGGCCACGATCTCGTCCTGGACCGAGCTGCCCTTCATCGCGATCAGCGACCCGGTGGGCGCGACCAGCGGCATCGACCAGTCCAGCAGCCGCTCCAGGGGAGCGACCGCGCGTGAGGTCACCACGTCGAACACCTCGGTGCCGTGCAGGGAGTCGGCTCGGCCCCGGTGCACCCGCACGTTGTCCAGCCCGAGGCTCTCGACCACCTCGACCAGGAACGTGGTGCGGCGCATCAACGGCTCCACCAGGGTGATCTGCAGGTCGGGCCGGCAGATCGCGAGCACCAGGCCGGGCAGGCCGGCCCCGGAGCCGATGTCGCAGACCGTGGCTCCCGCCGGCAGGGTGCGGCCCAGGACCGCGCAGTTCAGCAGGTGCCGCTCCCAGAGTCGCGGCACCTCGCGGGGACCGATCAGCCCGCGGACCACGCCGTCGGTCGCCAGCAGTTCGCCGTACGCCTCGAGCAGGGGCAGCCGCTCAGACGCGAACACCCTCCGCGCCACGGACGGAGTCGGCGGCAGGGAGGGTGTTTCACGTGAAACGTGGTCGGTCACCCGATCACGCCGGCAGCACCACGACGTACCGACGCGGCTCCACGCCCTCGGACTCGGAGGTGAGCCCGGCCGCGGCCACGGCGTCGTGCACGACCTTGCGCTCGAAGGAGGTCATCGGCTCCAGCTCGACCCGCTCGCCCGACGACTTCACGTCGGCGATGAGCTTCTCGGCCAGCTCCACCAGCGCCTCCCGGCGCGCGGCCCGGTGACCGGAAACGTCCAGCATCAACCGCGACCGCTCACCGGTCTCCCGGTAGACGGCCAGCCGGGTGAGCTCCTGGAGCGCGTCCAGGACCTCGCCGTCGCGACCGACGAGCTGGCTCAGGTCCGCGCCGACGATGGAGACCGAGGCCCGGTCGCCTTCCACGTCCATGTCCAGGTCACCGTCGAGGTCGGCGATGTCGAGGAACTCCTCGAGGTAGTCGGCCGCGATGTCGCCCTCCTGCTCGAGGCGCTCCACCTTCGAGGGGCGCGGCGACGACTCGGCGGCGTCCGACGCGTCGGTCGGCGCGTCGGCGGCGTCCACAGCGTCGTTGTCGGTCACTTCGTCGTTCTGGGTCTCGCTCACGGTGTCACTCACGGTTGGACTCCTGCTGGGTGTGGCGTACGGGTGCTTGGACGCGCGTACTGAGGGTCAGGGCTTCTTGCGCTGCGATCGGGTCTGCCGCTTGGGCTGCTGGCGCTGGGCGGCGCGGCGCTCCTGCTCGGCCTGGGCGGCCGCAGCGGCGTCCAGGTCCTCCTGGCTGACCTCGGCCTCCGGCTTGATCCCCTTGCGCACGGCCTTGGCCTTGTCGCGTTCGGCCTTGGCCTTGAAGGCCTCGGTGTTGGGGGCGGGGTTGTTGCGGATCACGTAGAACTGCTGACCCATGGTCCACACGTTCGAGGTGGTCCAGTAGAAGAGCACGCCCACCGGGAACGCGATGCCGCCCACGGCGAAGACGAGGGGCAGGACGTAGAGGAGCAGCTTCTGCTGCTGCGCGTAGGGACCGGTCAGCGCGTCGGCCGGCATGTTCTTGCTCATCAGCTGACGCTGGGTGAGGAAGGTGGTGGCCGTCATCGCCAGGACCAGGACGGCGGCCAGGATGCGCACGCCGACCAGGTCGGTGGACAAGAAGGTGTCGGAGATCTTGGCACTCAGGAAGACGGCGTCGCCGAACTGCTCGTTCAGCTTGACCGTCATCAGGCCCCGGGTCTCCTTCGGGTCCCTTGCTGCCTGGTCGATGAGCCGGAACAGGGCCAGGAAGATCGGCATCTGCAAGATGATCGGCAGGCACGAGGCGAACGGGTTGGTGCCCGTCTCCTTGTAGAGCGCCATCGTCTCCTGCGCGAGCTTCTCGCGGTCGTGGCCGTACTTCTTCTGCAGCTCCTTGACCTTGGGCTGGATCAGCTGCATGTTGCGGCTGGACTTGATCTGCTTCACGAACAGCGGGATCAGCGCGATCCGGATCACCAGCGTCAGGCTGATGATCGACAGCACCCAGGAGGCGCCGGCGGCGGGACCGAACAGGCCGCCCCACACCTTGTGGAAGCCGACGAGGATCGCCGAGATCACGTAGTACAGCGGCCCCATGATGAAGCCGCCGATGCTTTGGAAGAAGTCCAACAAGTTGCTCAGGCTCCTAGATGTCAGCCGGTCTTGCCCGGGCGGGCGGAGACTGGTGGAACGGGGTCGTAGCCGCCGGCGGCCCATGGGTGGCAGCGAGCCAGGCGGCGCACCGCCAGCCACGAACCCTTGATGGTGCCATGTGCGGTCACGGCGTCGAGTGCGTAGGCCGAGCAGGAGGGGTGATAGCGGCACACCTGGCCGTAGAGCGGGCTGATCAGCGTGCGGTAGGCACGCAGGAGACCGATGAGCAGGTACTTCATCAGGTCTCCATCACCGCGGCGTCGCTCTCGTCACCCGTTGCAGACAACGAACGAGGTCCGCACGCAGTTCCGCCGAGGAGGCGGTGGCGGCAGCGGGAAGAGCACGCACGACGAGCGCGCCCGAGCCGGGCAGCTCACTGAGCTGCTCCCGGCACAGGTGACGCAGTCGGCGCTTCACGCGGTTGCGGATGACGGCGTTGCCGACGGCCTTGCTCACCACGAAGCCGACCTGTAGTGGTGCTGCCGTCGGCTCCGGAGGAGCGTCGAGGTGCACGACCAGGGTGCGGGCGCCGTTGCGCCGCCCCGCCCTGACGGTGCGTCGAAACGACCCACCGTCGGTGAGCCGGTGCCGTTGTGGCAACACGACGCGGACCCTTGGGTCGCCGTGGGCGACCGTCAGACCGCCAGGCTCTTGCGGCCCTTGCGACGACGGGTCGACAGGATCGCCCGGCCCGCGCGGGTGCGCATGCGCAGGCGGAACCCGTGAACCTTGTGACGGCGACGGTTGTTCGGCTGGTACGTACGCTTGCTCACGAGTAACTCTCCGTTTGGATCGGATCTTCTGGACGTCCACCCGGGCGGGACGCGGTAACCAGTTCGGCTGGCACCGCCCACCCACGCGCCAGTTGAGAGAGCGTCGTGGACATGCGGCACCGGTCGACACCGGGCGGACCCTCGGGAACGAGACCTGAGGTGACCGGCCAACGGTACGTGAGCGTGCAGATCAGGGTCAAACTGATCGACACCTCCACCTGTGGATGACGGGTTGCCGCGGGCCTCCGCGGCTTGTTACGTTGCCAGTCACCGAGGTTCTTCCCGACCCGGACCAGACCGTCTCCGAAGCCACCGTGACCCCTGTCACACTCGCCCGGAAACCGTGCCTGACCTGCACAAACACAGGTGGTCAGGGGGTCCGTCAGTACCTTGGCCGAGGAAGACAGACGAAGAACGGGCCACATGCACAACCTGTGCATAAAGTTGTGGACTCCAGATCGGTCCCGGGCTCGCCCGGACGAGGCCGCAACGTGACGAAGAGGGCAGCACCTGTGGCGAACGACCCAGGCACCGAGGACCAGTCCGGCGACCGGGCGGCACGGGTCGACGACCCTCGGGTCCCCGCGCCGCGCAGCGAGCACAGCCTCGACAGCATCTGGCGCGCGGTCGTCGGCGACCTCCAGCCCCACCAGCGTGCCTGGCTCCGGGCCAGCGAGCCGGTCACCCTGCACGAGAACACCGCGATCATCGCCGTGCCCAACGACTTCACCCGCACCCAGCTCGAGGGCCGGCTGCGCGGCCAGGTCGAGGACGCGCTCAGCGAGGGCTTCGGCCGGGAGATCCGGCTGGCGGTCACGGTGAACTCCGCCCTCGACGACGGCACCATGACGCCACCGGCCACCCCACCCATCGATGAGTCGATAGATCGAGAAAGCGACATGTCGACAAAGAGCTGGAACGCCCCGGTGCTGGACCTGCCGGTGCTCGGCGACGAGCCCGACCGCTCCCGCCACAGCGTCGCGGAGTCGCGGCTGAACCCGAAGTACACCTTCGAGACCTTCGTCATCGGCTCGTCCAACCGCTTCCCGCACGCCGCCGCCGTCGCGGTGGCCGAGGCGCCGGGCAAGGCCTACAACCCGCTGCTCATCTACGGCGACTCCGGGCTCGGCAAGACCCACCTCCTGCACGCCATCGGCCACTACGTGCGCAGCCTCTACAGCGGCGCCAAGGTCCGGTACGTCTCCAGCGAGGAGTTCACCAACGAGTTCATCAACGCGATCCGCGACGACCGGCAGGACCGGTTCAAGCGGCGCTACCGCGATGTCGACGTCCTGCTGATCGACGACATCCAGTTCCTCGAGGGCAAGACGCAGACGCAGGAGGAGTTCTTCCACACGTTCAACACCCTCCACAACGCGAACAAGCAGATCGTGCTGACCTCCGACCGCCCGCCCAAGCTGCTCGAGGCGCTCGAGGACCGGCTGCGCAACCGCTTCGAGTGGGGCCTGATCACCGACGTCCAGGCACCCGACCTGGAGACGCGGATCGCGATCCTTCGCAAGAAGGCCGCGATGGACCGGCTCACCGCCCCGCCCGACGTCCTCGAGTTCATCGCCTCCAAGATCCAGACGAACATCCGCGAGCTCGAGGGCGCGCTGATCCGGGTCACCGCGTTCGCCAACCTGAACCGCCAGGAGGTCGACATGACCCTGGCCGAGATCGTCCTCAAGGACCTGATTCCCGACGGTGGCGAGCCCGAGATCACCGCGGCGCTGATCGTGGCCCAGACCGCGGCGTACTTCGGGGTCTCCCTCGAGGACCTCACCGGACCCAGCCGCGGACGGCACCTCGTCCTCGCCCGGCAGATCTCGATGTACCTGTGCCGTGAGCTGACCAGCATGTCCCTGCCGCAGATCGGCAAGGAGTTCGGCCGCGACCACACGACGGTGATGTACGCCAACGGCAAGATCAAGGACCTCCTCGCCGAGCGCCGGGCCGTCTTCAACCAGGTCAGCGAGCTCACCAACCGGATCAAGATGCAGGCCCGGCAGGCCTGAACCACATCCGACCGGCCTGTGTACGACGTGTGGTTCAACCCGGTGCGTCGTACACAGGGCATGTGCACGAGCAGCACCGGAACGACCTCGCCGCCGGTCCGGTGCACAGCGGGCCGCAGGGCTGCACAAACCGTCCACAGGTGGGTGAGCAGCTTCAAATGGCCGCTGACCTGCAAAGACTCCGGTTATCCACAGTTTCCACAGATGCTATGACTACTACGGACCTACCCATCTCCAGACCCTCAGTGAACATCCAATGCGGCCCCGACCTGTGCAAAACGCCTCGCCGGACGTCGGGCTCGCAGCACGGAAGTCGACGGGGCGCGGTGCGCTGCGTGTGACCGCATGGCAGGATTCACCCCCCATACCCAGGAGGACCACACCGTGAAGTTCCGCGTCGAACGCGACGTCTTCGCCGATGCCGTCGCATGGGCTGCTCGCAGCCTGCCCGTGCGGCCCAGTGCCCCCGTCCTCGCCGGCCTCCTCATCGAGGCCAGCGACGGTGGCCTGGTCCTGTCGTCGTTCGACTACGAGACCTCTGCCCGAGCGACCGTCAAGGCCGACGTCAGCGGCGAGGGCACCTGCCTGGTCAGCGGCCGGCTGCTCGCCGACATCTGCCGCAGCCTCCCGGCCAAGCCGATCGAGGTCACCCTCACCGGCGCCAAGGTGGAGCTCACCTGCGGTGCCGGTCGCTTCAGCCTCCAGACGATGCCGGTCGCCGACTATCCGACCCTGCCCGAGATGCCGTCGGCCAGCGGCACGGTCAACAGCACCGACTTCGCGCACGCCGTCGCCCAGGCGGTCACCGCCGCGGGTCGCGACGACATGCTGCCGGTGCTGACCGGCGTCCGCATCGAGATCGACGGCGACACCATGTCGCTGCTAGCGACCGACCGCTTCCGCCTCTCGCACCGCGAGCTGGGCTGGAGCCCCAAGGACACCGACGCGTCGATGGCCGCCCTGGTCCCGGCCAAGGTGCTCGGCGACACCGCGAAGTCGCTGACCGGCGGCGAGGTCACGATCTCGCTGGCCGCCGGCGGCACGGGTGAGGGCATCATCGGCTTCGAGTACGGCGACGAGCAGGCCGGCACGCGCCGCACCACGACCCGGCTCCTCGACGGTGAGTTCCCCAAGGTCCGGGCGCTGTTCCCCAGCGAGCACCTGACGGTCGCGAAGGTCAACAAGCAGGAGCTCATCGACACGGTCAAGCGCGTCGCGCTGGTGGCCGAGCGCAACTCCGCGGTCCAGCTGAAGTTCGGCGACGGCGAGCTGGTGCTCGACTCGAGCTCGGGTGACGAGGCCCAGGCCACCGAGGCGATCTCCGCGGAGATCAACGGCGACGACATCATGACGGGCTTCAACCCGCAGTACCTGCTCGACGGCCTGACCGCCCTCGACGGGGAGATGGTCGACCTCGCGTTCACCCAGGCCAACAAGCCGGTCGTCATCTCGGCGACCGACGCCGGCGATGCCGACTCCAAGGGCCGCGGGGCCGGGTTCCGCTACCTGCTCATGCCGCGCCGTCTGCTGTCCTGAGCGAGACACCCGCACAGCACCGTCCGCCACACATCGGGAGGAACCGCATGGACATCGGTCTCGTCGGACTCGGCAAGATGGGTGGCAACATGCGCACCCGGTTGCGCGACGCCGGCCACACGGTGGTCGGCTTCGACCGCAACCCCGAAATCTCCGACGTGGGGTCGCTGGCCGAGCTGGTCGAGGCCCTGCCCGCCCCGAAGGTCGTCTGGGTGATGGTGCCGGCCGGTGACCCGACCCGCGAGACCGTCGCCGCCCTGGGCGACCTGCTGGGCGAGGGCGACGTCGTCGTCGACGGCGGCAACTCGCGCTGGACCGACGACCAGGTCAACGCCGAGATGCTGGGTGCCAAGGGCATCGGCTTCGTCGACTGCGGTGTCTCCGGTGGCGTCTGGGGCCTGAAGAACGGCTACGCCCTGATGTACGGCGGCTCGGACGAGAACGTCGCGAAGGTGCAACCGGCCTTCGACGCGCTTCGTCCCGAGGGCGAGTTCGGCGCCGTGCACGCCGGCCAGAAGCCGGGCGCCGGCCACTTCTCGAAGATGGTCCACAACGGCATCGAGTACGCCATGATGCAGAGCTACGCCGAGGGCTGGGAGCTGCTCGAGAAGGTCGACCTGGTCGACAACGTGACCGAGGTGTTCCGGTCGTGGCGTGAAGGCACGGTCATCCGCTCGTGGCTGCTCGACCTCCTGGTCGCCTCCCTCGACGACGACCCGGGCCTGGCCTCCATCGCCGGCTACGCCGACGACTCCGGTGAGGGCCGGTGGACCGTCGAGGCGGCCATCGACAACGCCGTACCCGTGCCGGCCCTCACGGCTGCGCTCTTCGCCCGCTTCGTCTCGCGGCAGGACGACAGCCCGTCGATGAAGGCGGTCGCGGCGATGCGCAACCAGTTCGGCGGCCACGCCGTCAAGGCCGGGGCGCCCCCCGGCGGTGACGCCGCGCCGGGCGAAGACCCGAAGAGCTAGCTTCTTGCACGTCGCCCGCCTCTCGCTGCACGACTTCCGCTCCTATCCCCAGCTGGACATCGAGCTGGACCCCGGGGCGACCGCGTTCATCGGCCGCAACGGGCAGGGCAAGACCAACCTGGTCGAGGCGATCGACTACCTCTCGCGGCTCGGGTCGCACCGGGTCGCGTCCGACGCCCCGCTGGTGCGGGCCGGCGCGGAGCAGGCGCTGGTGCGGGCCGCGATCGTGCGCGACGGCCGGGAGGCGATCATCGAGGTCGAGCTCAATCCCGGGCGGGCCAACCGGGCGCGGATCAACCGCTCGCAGGTGCCGCGGCCGCGCGAGATCCTCGGGCTGGTGCGCACCGTCATCTTCTCCCCCGACGACCTCACCCTGGTCAAGGGCGACCCGTCCGACCGGCGGCGGTTCCTCGACGACCTGCTGATCCTGCGCACCCCGCGGCTCGCCGGCGTCCGCGCCGACTACGACCGGATCCTGCGCCAGCGCAACTCGTTGCTCAAGACGGCCGGTCACGCGCGCCGCGGGTCGTCGTCGCAGGAGTCCGCGCTCTCGACCCTCGGCGTGTGGGACTCGCACCTCGCGGCCACCGGCGGCGAGCTGCTCGAGGAGCGCCTCGCCCTCGTCGAGGGCCTGCGTCCCCATGTCGGCACCGCCTACGCGGCGGTCGCGCGCGGGGCCTCCCGCGACGACGCGCACCTGACCTACCGGCCGTCGTTCGACCTGGAGGGCGCGACCCGGCGCGAGGAGCTGACCGCCGCGCTGCTGGCCGAGATGGAACGCCGCCGCGACGACGAGCTGGTCCGCGGCATCTCGCTGGTCGGCCCGCACCGCGACGAGCTGGTGCTCGGGCTCGGTGAGCTGCCGGTCAAGGGCTACGCCTCCCACGGGGAGTCGTGGTCGTTCGCGCTCGCGCTCAAGCTCGCGTCGTACGACCTGTTGCGCGCCGACGGCGATGACCCGATCCTGATCCTGGACGACGTGTTCGCCGAGCTGGACACCGAACGACGCCAACAGCTCGCCGAGCTCGTCGCCGGCGCCGAGCAGGTGCTCGTCACGGCCGCGGTGGCCGCCGACGTGCCGCAGGCGCTGGCCGGCACCCGGTTCCTGGTCGCTGGAGGGGAGGTGCGCCGAGATGGGTGAGGACGAGCCGACCCCGGCCGAGGAACAGCCGCCGCACGTCGACGACGGGCTCGACTACGCGCGCGCCGCGGCCCGGGCCGCGTCGAAGGCACCCGGAGGTACGCCGGCCAAGCGCCGCGGTGGTCCGCCCAGCGACGCCGACCGGCGGCGTACCCGCCGCACCGGGGGCCGCGGCTCGGGCGCCCACCCCGACGAGCGCGACCCCCAGCTCATCGAGGGCCTGGTCGAGCGGATGGTGATCTCGCACGGGTGGGAGCTCGACCTGCGCGTGCAGCAGGTGTTCGGCCGCTGGGCGGAGATCGTCGGGGCCGAGGTGGCCGACCACTGCAAGCCCGAGACGCTCGTCGACGGCAAGCTCGTGGTGCGCACCGACGCCACCGCGTGGGCCACCCAGCTCAAGCTGATGGCGCCGACGCTGGTGCGCCGGCTCAACGAGGAGCTCGGCCACGGGACGGTCACCGTGATCGACGTCCTCGGCCCGCACCTGCCCAGCTGGAAGCGTGGCCCGCGCTCGGTGCGCGACGGCCGTGGTCCGCGCGACACCTACGGCTGAGGCGGACCCCGCGCCAGGCGTTCTGGGTGGACGGCCCGACCGGGTCCGTGAGGCGCTGGCTGTCGATCTGGGCGGCCCATCGACGTACGGGGATTCATCGGGACCCCTGATCGGGCCGAGAATCGGCCTTCTCGGGCCGCTGAGAGGCGGTTTTTTGGACTGATCCCCCCAAACCCGGGATGGGTGTGTGGATTCTGGGGGCCTGGCCGCTAATATGAGCCGAGGGTCGCAGGCGTTCCGGATGCCACGGAAGAGCAGCGGCCTTTGTCATGTCGAGAGGCTCCTCGTGGGCCCCGGAAGAAGGCCAGCCGTGAGCGCTGAACTGCCCGCAGAGAAGCCGACCATGAGATCCAACGCACCCGATGCCGGGGTGGCGTACGACGCGTCGGCCATCCAGGTGCTCGAGGGTCTCGAGGCGGTGCGCAAGCGCCCCGGCATGTACATCGGCTCCACCGGCGAGCGGGGCCTGCACCACCTGATCTGGGAGATCGTCGACAACGCGGTCGACGAGGCGCTGGCCGGTCACTGCGACCGGATCGTCGTCACGCTGATGGCCGACGGCGCGATCCGGGTCGAGGACAACGGCCGCGGCATCCCCACCGACACCGCCCCCGGCCAGGACATGCCGGCGGTGACGATGGCGCTGACCATGCTGCACGCCGGCGGCAAGTTCGGCGGCGGCGGCTACAAGGTGTCCGGCGGCCTGCACGGCGTCGGCGTCTCGGTCGTCAACGCGCTGTCCAGCCACCTGATCGTGGACGTCAAGAACCGTGGCCACCACTGGCGGCAGAGCTTCTCGATCGGCGTCCCCGACGGCGAGCTCGAGCAGGTGCGCGCGATGGAGCCCGGCGAGGGCACCGGCACCACCGTGACCTACTGGGCCTCGGAGGAGATCTTCGAGACCACGACGTACTCCCTCGAGACCATCTCCAGCCGTTTTCGCGAGTACGCCTTCCTCAACAAGGGCCTCGAGATCGTGGTGCGCGACGAGCGGCCCGCGGCCGCCGAGATCGCCGACGCCGTCGAGGACGACACCGTCAGCAACGACATCGACCAGGCCAGCCCGGACGCCATCCGCAAGGACGAGGGCGGCGGGCTGGTGCAGGTCTTCAAGTACGACCGCGGCCTGGTCGACTACGTCGAGCACCTCAACCGTCGCAAGCAGATCGCCAACCCGTCGGTGATCTCCTTCGAGGCCGAGACCCCCGACGAGGTCGAGAACCACATGAGCCTCGAGGTCGCGATGCAGTGGAACACGACGTTCTCGGAGTCGGTCCACACGTTCGCCAACACGATCAACACCCACGAGGGCGGCACCCACGAAGAGGGGTTCCGCGCCGCGCTGACCGGCCTGGTCAACAACTGGGGCTTCGAGTGGGGCCTGATGAAGAAGCCCGAGGACCGCGTCTCGGGTGACGACATCCGCGAGGGCCTCACCGCGATCATCTCGATCAAGATGGGCGAGCCGCAGTTCGAGGGCCAGACCAAGACCAAGCTCGGCAACACCGAGGCCAAGGGCTTCGTGCAGCGGATCATGAACGACCAGCTCGGCGACTGGTTCCAGAAGAACCCCGCCGAGGGCCGCGACATCATCCGCAAGTCCCAGTCGGCCGCGATGGCGCGGATCGCGGCCCGCAAGGCCCGCGACCTGGCCCGCAACCGCAAGGGCCTGCTCGGTGGTGGCGGCCTGCCCGGCAAGCTGTCGGACTGCCAGTCCACCAACCCCGCCGAGTGCGAGGTCTTCATCGTCGAGGGTGACTCGGCCGGCGGCTCGGCCCGCCAGGGCCGCGACTCCCGGGTCCAGGCGATCCTGCCGATCCGCGGCAAGATCCTCAACGTCGAGAAGGCCCGCATCGACAAGGTGCTCGCCAACACCGAGGTGCAGGCGATCATCTCGGCCCTCGGCACCGGCATCCACGAGGAGTTCAGCCTCGACAAGCTGCGCTACCACAAGGTCGTCTTGATGGCTGACGCGGACGTCGACGGCCACCACATCAACACCCTGCTGCTGACGCTGCTGTTCCGCTTCATGAAGCCGCTGATCGAGCACGGCTTCGTCTACATGGCCCAGCCGCCGCTCTACCGGATTCGCTGGAACAAGCCGTACGAGCACGAGTTCGTCTACTCCGACCCCGAGCGCGAGCTGCTCACCCGCGACGGCCTCGAGCAGGGCAAGAAGCTGCCCAAGGAGAACCCGGTCCAGCGCTACAAGGGTCTCGGAGAGATGAACGCCGAGGAGCTGTGGGACACCACGATGGACCCCGAGCAGCGGCTGATGCTGCAGGTCACCCTCGACGACGCTGCCCAGGCCGACGAGATCTTCTCGATCCTGATGGGCGAGGACGTCGAGCAGCGTCGTTCGTTCATCCAGCGCAATGCCAAGGACGTCCGCTTCCTCGATATCTAGGTTTCTACAACTTTTCCTAGATTCGAGTAGAACCGACCAGAGAGACCCAGAATCGTGACTGAGACACCCAGCGGCGGCGGCACCACACCCGACGGCGGCCCGGACGGCACCGCAGTGGTCCACGGGCCCGGCGGCCGGATCGAGCCGATCGAGCTGCAGACCTCGATGCAGCGCGCCTACATCGACTACGCGATGGCGGTCATCGTCGGCCGGGCGCTGCCCGACGTCCGCGACGGGCTCAAGCCCGTGCACCGGCGCGTCCTCTACGCGATGTACGACGGCGGCTACCGGCCCGACCGCGGCTTCTCCAAGTGCTCGCGCGTCGTCGGTGACGTGATGGGTCAGTACCACCCGCACGGCGACACCGCGATCTACGACACCCTGGTCCGCCTCGCGCAGCCCTGGGTGATGCGCGCGCCGCTGGTCAACGGCCAGGGCAACTTCGGCTCGCCGGGCAACGACTCGGCGGCCGCCATGCGGTACACCGAGTGCCGGATGGCGCCGCTGGCGCTCGAGATGGTCCGCGACATCGAGCAGGACACGGTCAACTTCCAGCCGAACTACGACGGTCGCTCGTCGGAGCCGGTCGTCCTCCCGTCGCGCTACCCGAACCTGCTGGTCAACGGCTCGGCCGGCATCGCCGTCGGCATGGCCACCAACATCCCGCCGCACAACCTGCGCGAGGTCGCCGAGGGCGCCCAGTGGGCCCTCGACCACCCCGACGCCACCCGCGAGGAGCTCCAGGACGCCCTGGTCGAGCGGATCAAGGGCCCCGACTTCCCCAACGGCGCGCTGATCGTGGGCCGCGAGGGCATCGAGCAGGCCTACCGCACCGGCCGCGGCTCGGTGACCCAGCGCGCGGTCATCGAGGTCGACGAGGACAACCGGGGCCGCACCTGCCTGTCGATCACCGAGCTGCCCTACATGGTCAACCCCGACAACCTGGCCCTGAAGATCGCCGAGCTCGCCGACTCCGGCAAGGTCAACGGCATCTCCGACGTGCGCGACGACTCCTCGGGCCGCACCGGCCAGCGCCTGGTCGTGGTGCTCCGCCGCGACGCCGTGGCCCGGGTCGTGCTCAACAACCTGCTCAAGCACACCGAGCTGCAGACCAACTTCAGCGCCAACATGCTGGCCCTGGTCGACGGGGTGCCCCGCACCCTCACCGTCGACCAGTTCATCAGCAACTGGGTCACCCACCAGATCGAGGTCATCCAGCGGCGTACCCGCTTCCGCCTGGCCGAGGCCGAGCGCGAGGCGCACATCCTGCGCGGCCTGGTCAAGGCGCTCGACATGCTCGACGAGGTGATCGCGCTGATCCGCAGCTCGCCCGAGGTGGACGATGCCCGCGACGGCCTGATCGAGCTGCTGGAGATCGACGAGATCCAGGCGGTCGCGATCTTGAACCTGCAGCTGCGTCGCCTCGCGGCCATGCAGCGCCAGAAGATCATCGACGACCTGGCCGCGCTCGAGATCAAGATCGCCGACCTCGAGGACATCCTCGCCAACGAGGCCCGCCAGCGGCAGATCGTCTCCGACGAGCTCGCGGCGATCGTCGAGAAGTACGGCGACGACCGGCGTACCCAGATCATCGCCGCGGACGGCGAGGCCTACCGCACCGGCCGCGGCTCGGTCACCCAGCGCGCGGTCATCGAGGTCGACGAGGACAACCGGGGCCGCACCTGCCTGTCCATCACCGAGCTGCCCTACATGGTCAACCCCGACAACCTGGCCCTGAAGATCGCCGAGCTCGCCGACTCCGGCAAGGTCAACGGCATCTCCGACGTGCGCGACGACTCCTCGGGCCGCACCGGCCAGCGCCTGGTCGTGGTGCTCCGCCGCGACGCCGTGGCCCGGGTCGTGCTCAACAACCTGCTCAAGCACACCGAGCTGCAGACCAACTTCAGCGCCAACATGCTGGCCCTGGTCGACGGCGTGCCCCGCACCCTCACCGTCGACCAGTTCATCAGCAACTGGGTCACCCACCAGATCGAGGTCATCCAGCGGCGTACCCGCTTCCGCCTGGCGGAGGCCGAGCGCGAGGCGCACATCCTGCGCGGCCTGGTCAAGGCGCTCGACATGCTCGACGAGGTGATCGCGCTGATCCGCAGCTCGCCCGAGGTGGACGACGCCCGCGACGGCCTGATCGAGCTGCTGGAGATCGACGAGATCCAGGCGGTCGCGATCTTGAACCTGCAGCTGCGTCGCCTCGCCGCCATGCAGCGCCAGAAGATCATCGACGACCTGGCCGCGCTCGAGATCAAGATCGCCGACCTCGAGGACATCCTCGCCAACGAGGCCCGCCAGCGGCAGATCGTCTCCGACGAGCTCGCGGCGATCGTCGAGAAGTACGGCGACGACCGGCGTACCCAGATCATCGCCTCGGAC
>CAWEBT010000002.1:0-198200 GCA_963807335.1 uncultured Actinomycetota bacterium | reverse complement strand
AGCCAGGGGTATTGACCGAGTCCCCAACCCGACAGCACGGCGGCGACCGCGACCACGGCCGGCACGCGAGCGAGCCCCGGCCGGCGCACCCACAGCAGAGCCAGCGTCGCCACACCACCGATCGCCGAGAGCAGGATCAGTGGGAGCGCCCGGCCGACCAGCCCGGACCACAGCGTCGGTGCGTCCTCCTCCAGCGGCAGCAGTCCTGCGAGAACGACGACACCGCTGCCCAGGCCGACTGCGAGGGTTCGGATCCGCAACGCGTCGGTCAGCTCCTGGTCACGGCCTCCGGCCGCATCCGCTGTGAGGAACACGCCGGCGAGGAAGGAACACGTGCCGACGGCGACGAGCCCACCGACCAGGGAGGTGGGGTTCAGCCAGGAGGCCCAGAGGTCGCCGCGGCCGTTCAACGGCACGCGGCCGGAGGCGATCGCGCCAGCGACGGCGCCAAGGAAGAACGGTGTGATCACCGACGACAGCGCGAACACGACGCCGTAGAGCCTGGCCTGCGCGAGCGTGGGGGCGAACTTGCGGAACGCGAACGCCGCTCCTCGCAGCACGATGCCGAGCAACGCCAGCAGCATCGGCAGGATCAGGGTGTTCATGGCTGCGGCGAAGGCGGTCGGGAAGCCGGTCCACCACACCACGAGCACGAAGATCAACCAGACATGGTTGGCCTCCCACACGGGTCCGATGCTGTGGTCGACCTGGGTGCGCAGCGCGGCGCCGCGGCGGCTGCCGCCGGCCGTGAGGTCGTAGAAGCCGACTCCGAAGTCCGCTCCGCCGAGCAGCCCGTAGGCCATGACTCCGACGAAGAGCACGGCGGCGACAGCGACGGCGAGGCTCACCGGTCGTCACCTGTGGATGTTGCGCCGTGACCGGCCACGACACCGGGTTCATCCGGCTGCTCGGGGCCGTACGGCGACGGCAGGTCCTCCTCGCCCGCGCGCCACCGGCGTGCCATCGAGCGCAGTACGGCGACCGCGGCCACCGTCATCGCAGCGTAGAGCAGTGCGCTGAAACCGAGCAGCCACCACAGGCCGGGGTTGTCACCGGCTGCCTCGGGAGTCCGCATCACGCCGTAGACGATCCATGGCTGCCGACCGACCTCAGTGGCGATCCAGCCGAGCTCGACGGCCGCGACGGCGAGCGGGGCGGCGACGACGGTGCCACGTAGGAACCAGCGGTGGCCGCGGGTTCCGGGATCGAGCAGGTCGCGGCCGCGCCAGCGCAGGAGCCAGTAGCCGATCGCCGCCAGCATCAGCAGCGTGCCGATGCCGACCATCGACTGGAAGGCGATGTGGGTGATGTTCACCGGCGGCCGGTCTGCGGCGGCGAAGTCCTCGAGCCCCGGGACTGGCCGGTCGAAGGAGTTGCGAGCGATGAGGGAGCCGATCCAAGGGATGTCTATCGAGCCGCGCACCTCGCCGTCGATCAGGAGACCGCCCAGGCGCAGCGGGGCGGGCTGCTCGGTCTCGAGCGCAAGCTCGAACGCGGCGAGCTTGGCAGGCTGGTTCTCAGCGACCCTCAGCCCGAGCAGGTGGCCGACGAAGGGCTGCAACACGGCGGCCACGCTCGCGACCGCGAAGCCCGCGGTGAAGCCGATGCGGTGCCGACGGTCGTAGCGGCCGCGCAGCAGGCCGGCGGCGTAGACCGCCGCCACCGCGAAGCCGGCGACCATGAACGCCGCCACCCACATGTGCAGGAACTGCAGAAAGACCTGCGGGTTGAGCAGCACCGCCCAGGGGTCGACGTTGGTCACCTCGACGTCACCGCCCGGCGTCGTAACCAGGTCGAAGCCCACGGGCGCGTTCATCCAAGCGTTGACAGCGAGGACGGTGTAGGTGCCGAAGATCCCGGCCAGCGCCATCGGGACCAGCATCAGCAGGTGCCGGCGCACCGGGAGGCGTCCCCAGCCGTAGAGGTAGATGCCCAAGAAGATCGCCTCCACGAAGAACGAGATGCCCTCGAAGGCGAATGGCAGTCCGAGCACGTCACCGAACCGCCCCATCAGACCAGGCCACAACAGCCCCATCTCGAAGCTCAGCACCGTGCCTGACACCGCGCCGATCGCGAACAGCACCGCCGAGACTTTCGCCCAACGTCGGGCGAGGACCAGGGCGTCGGCGTCACCACGGTAGGCGCCGCGCCAGTGCATGATCGCGATGATCGTCGGCAGCGCGACCCCGAAGCAGGCCAGCACGATGTGCCACCCGAGCGAGAGAGCCATCTGCTGCCGCGCCGGCAGCAGACCGGCCGGGTCGGCAGTCAGGACAGTCACGAGATTCATCGGTAGGCACCTTCGACGTAGAACGGAAAGGCCACCCGTGCCCGCCCGAGCGCAATGTCTGGACCTTTGCCGTCAGTCTAGGTCGGCCGTCTGGTCGGGCGGAGCGACCCCGCTGTTGCCCCGATCACCCCGCGGAACCGCCACGTGGAGTGACGGTGCAACGGAAACCGAGCCTGGAGCTGCTGGTGCCGCTCGCGCAGACCTACCGGGTCCCGTTGGCCGACCTGGTGGGCGCACCGGACGTCGGCGACCCGCGCATCCGGTTGCAGCCGCGGCGGGTGAACGGCCGGACAGTGCTGCCGTTGACGCGGCCAGGTGGCAGCCAGGCATGGAAGATCGTCCCGGCGCCGGCCCAGGCTGGCGGCCAGCTGCACCGCGTAGCTGCCGACGCCGCCCGAGGCACCGGCGATCAGTACGGACTGGCCGGGCTGGACCTTGCCGGGGGAGAAGCGGGTGACCTTTGCGCCGACGTCCGCGACGGTCCCCGCGACGTCGCGGCCGGGCGCGGGGTTCCTCGGTCGGCGGATGCCGGAGGCGAGCCGGACGGCGTACGGCTTGCCGGTCATCAGGTGCTCGGTGCCGCGGTCGAGCCCGGCGACGTACGCCGCGAGGCTCACAACGAGCGCCGGCGCGGAGCGCGGACGCCAGCCGGGAAACGCGAGCAGCAGGTGGACGAGCGATCCGCGGTGCCAGACAGGGCAGCCGGCCACAGGAACCCGAGCAGCCACGTGGCGCTGGCGGCGACGAGCAGTGTCCCCGCGGCCCGCTCGCGCCGCCAGAGGACGATGCCGCTGAGCAGGAGTAGGACGCCGACCGCGAGGTCGGCGGCCAGGACGCCCAAGTGTTGCGCGTCCACCCCGGCTGCCACACGGCGGCTGGCCACAGTGCCAGGGCCCGGTAGGTCGGCGGTCTGCCCGGACGCGCCGGAAGGCAGCCACGCCCACCAGTGGCGCCGCTCCTGGGAGCGCGACGGCGTGCAGGCGACGTGGGGGCATCGACCTGGTGTGGAAGTTGGTGATGGTCATGAGCAGTCCTGCTCTTGATTGATGGCCGGGATCGCGAGTGAGCAGCGACCGGCCAGCGGCCCGCCGCGGGAGTGCGTCGGGCCGCTCGGTCCAAGCTGGCGTTGCTGGGAGTGACGTCAGCTGCGCCGCAGCGCGAGCCCGAGCCAGGTGAACCAGAGGATGAGCCCGAGCCCGAAGATGGACGTCGCGACTTCGGAGGCGACCGGGATGACGGTGACCATGCCGACGGTGGCGAGACCGAGCGCGAGCCCGCCGAGCCCGGCCGAGAGCGCCCTGCTCCGGAGGGCTGCGATTCCGACCACTGCGGCCCAGAGTGCGCCGGCGACCTCGATGCCGCCGCCGAGGGCGTCTTGGACCACGCTGGTCGAGACCCAGGTGGTCAGGGCCAGGTCCGGGTTCTGCGTGTGCAGCTCGACGGCGGCATGTTGCGCGACCACGGCGATGCTCCCGCTGGCGACGAGCATGCCGGACCAGATCAGTCCGAGCGCGGTGGAGGCTCGGGCGAGCACTGGGGCTGGGGCGAGTCGCTCGCCGACTCCGAGGGAGACCAGTGCCATGGCGGCTCCGCCGAGGAGGTAGAGCACCAGGTACCAGCCGGACAGCTCGGCGTGGTGATCCAGCAAGAAATCGAGGGATGCCGACGGGTCGTCCACGGGCGCTGTGAGACCCCGGGGGACGAAGTAGGCGGCCATGGCGAGGAAGCCGACGACGTAGGTGCCGGCGACGACCTGGGCGGCGACGCCGCCGGCGCGGACGAGGGCGGGCGACGCGGGGTTGGGGACCGGGGACGAGCCGGCCGTGGTGGAGGCGGACGGTGTGGTGGTGGCGGTGTGTGGTGTCATGACTCCACTTTCGGCGCGGAACCCGCCCGCCACATCGGAGCAAGGGCTGCAGTCGTCTCGTCCCGCAGGCCGACCCGGTCCGGCCGAAAGTTCCAGCCGGTCGGCGGTCCGTTCGTCTTAGTCTGGGGTCATGGTCGGAGGTCCGCTGCGTGCGCTCTGGTACGAGCCGCGAGTTCCCGCGCCCGCGGGGACAGCGTGGTGGGATCGAGCTCTGGTCGCCGGTCTGGTCCCGATGACGGCGCTCGAGGCCGCGCTCCGTTCCGACATGGTGTGGCCGCTCTGGCATGCGGCGTGGACGCTTGTCTGCGTCGCCACGCTGCTGTGGCGCGCGCACCGCCCCCTTGCGATGCTGGTCCTCGCCTACGGAGCGCAAACGGTGTCCGGGGTCGTTCCAGCGCTTGCGGGGGAGCCGAACAGCGTCCTCAACGTCACCGCCGTCGTGCTGCTGCTGGCCTACTCGTTGGGTCGTTGGGCCAGCGGACGCGGTGTGGTGGCGGGCAGCTGCTTCCTGCTGGTGGTGCACCTGGCTCGAGAGCCGCTCTACGGCTCCAGCGGCGCCTCGATGCTCCTCGGCGTGGGAGCGCTGATGTTGCCGGTGGCCCTCGGTGCACTGATGCGCCTATGGGCGCTGTCCCAGGTGCGGGCGCGCGAGGAGATCCGGGTTCGTGAGCGCGAGCAGCTGGCCCGTGATCTCCACGACACCGTCGCCCACCACGTGTCCGGCATCCTGCTGCACGCCAGGGCGGCCAAGGTCCGGGCCCGCACCGACCCCGGCGCCGCCGCCGAGGCGATCGATGGAGTGGAGGATGCGGCCGCGCGGACACTGGACGACATGCGCGCGCTGGTGGCGGTGCTACGCCACGAGGAGGAGGTCGTCCACGGTCGTGCCCCGACGTACGGCGTCGCCGACATCCCGCTGCTGGGGCGTGACGACGGGCCCGGCCCGCGGATCGTCATCGAGACCTCCGGCGACCTCGAGCGGCTGCC
Organism: uncultured Actinomycetota bacterium; assembly: GCA_963807335.1. GTDB lineage: Bacteria > Actinomycetota > Actinomycetes > Propionibacteriales > Nocardioidaceae > Nocardioides. The sequence continues at coordinate 193,056 of CAWEBT010000002.1, read as the reverse complement.
GGCGCCTTTGGGCTCGGCATTCTTTCGAGCGGCACAAGAGGCCGTGACCAACGCCCGCCGGCACGCGGTGGACCCCACCGTGGTGGCTGTCAACCTCTGCCGGGACGGGTCGACGGTGCGGCTGCGGGTCCACGACGACGGGCGGCCGGCCATTCCGGGCCGCGGGCGACGGGCCAGCCCCTCCTACGGCCTGGCCGGTATGCGTGAGCGCTTCTCGCTCTTGGGCGGCGAGGTCCGAGCCGGGCCGGATCCCGAGGGTGGCTGGACCGTCGAGGCCACGATCCCGGCCACCGCGGAGCCCGAAGGGACCAGAACATGAACAGGACAGCCCCGGTAAGGGTGCTGATCGCAGACGACCAGGACATGGTCCGGATCGGACTCGCCACCATCCTCGACGCCGACCCTTCGATCGACGTGGTCGGTCAAGCACGCGACGGGCTGGATGCCGTGCAACAGGTTCGCTCACTACGTCCGGACGTATGCCTCTTCGATATCCGGATGCCCAACCTCGACGGCATCGAGGCCACGCGCCGGGTCGCTGGGCCGGAGGTCGAGGACCCGGTCCCCGTCATCGTCATCACCACCTTCGACCAGGACGAGTACGTCTACGACGCACTCCGGGCCGGGGCCCGCGGCTTCCTACTCAAGGACGCCGACCCGGACCTGCTGGCCCGCGCTGTCCGGTCCGCCGCCCAGGGCGATGCCCTCATCGCCCCAGCCGTGACTGCGCGACTGCTCGCAACGTTCGCCACGTCCACCGCTCGAGCGGCAGCCCAACCGGTCGACGCGTTGACCCCTCGGGAAGAGGCCGTCCTCGATCTGGTCGTCGCCGGCCGCACCAACACAGAGATCACCGAAGAGCTCCACCTCTCGCTCAGCACCGTCAAGACACACATCAGCGCGCTCATGACCAAGCTCGCGGCACGTAACCGAGTCGAAGTGGTGATCTGGGCCTACGAGAGCGGTCGCGTCGGGGGTGGACGCAGCCGTTGAGCCAGCACAAGAACGGGGCCGTCGCGCCGCCTCCTCACCACCCACCATTCCCGAACAGCACCGCCGATCAGGACGCACGTCCGGGGTTCGCTACTGCCAGCTGCTGGGCGAGGCCGTCGAGGATGAGGTCGAGCCCGACCTCGAACTCGTCGCCGAAGTCGTAGCCCGGCTGGAGCGCGTGCTCGAGGGTGAACTCGCGGAAGTACGGCAGCTGGCCCTCCGGCAGTGCAGCCACGATCTGGTTTCCGAGCTCGGCGAGGTCCTGTCCGGGTTGGAACGGCATGCTCACCTCCTGGATCAGGAAGCCGTACAGGTGGGCGTCGAGGACGGCGAAGGCGTGCCCGGTCAGGGTCAGTGAGAAGCCTGCCTCGCGCAGGCAGCCGATCACGGCGTCGTGGTGGAGCAGCGTCTGGTAGCCGGCGTTGCGTCGGGAGTCCATCAGCCCGACGGCCCATGGGTGGCGCTTGAGGGCATGGCGGGCCGTGACTGCGCGTCGCCGCAACTCGCTGCGCCACTCGGCTCCGGGCACGGGTGCGTAGAACTCGACGAACACGGCGTCGACCATGCCGTCGAGCAGCTCCTCCTTGTTCGCGACGTGGTTGTAGAGCGACATCGGCGTCACGCCGAGCCGCTGTGCCACCGAGCGCATGGAGAGCGCGGCGAGGTCTTGCGCATCGTCGGCCAGACCGACGGCCGCCGTCACGATGCCGTCGCGGGTGAGCCGCTCCGCGCCCGAGCGTGGTCTTCCTGCCATTGGTGTCTCCTTCGCGACCGGACCCGCAACGGGTGTTGACAAAACATACACCGTACTTTTACGGTTGGATCAATAACCTACACCGTACACAAAGGAGCGTCATGCGAGCCATCCACCAACACCGCCACGGTGGCAGCGAGCACCTGGCCCTGACCGAGGCGCCGAGCCCGACACCCGGTCCGCACGACGTGGTTGTGCGGGTCCGCGCAGCCGGCGTGGACCGCGGCACCTGGCACCTGATGGCCGGGCACCCCTAAGCCGTGCGCCTCGCCTTCGGCCTGCGTCGTCCCAAGCACCCCGTTCCGGGTCGCGACGTGGCCGGCCTTGTCACCGAGGTCGGGTCCAAGGTCACCGGCGTGGCCAGCGGCGGCAAGGCCGACCTGGTCCGTGCCCTCGGCGCCACCCGCGTCATCGACCACACCCGCGAGGACCTCGACGACGGCACCCGCTACGACGTCGTCATCGACATCGCCGGCCTCCGTCCGATCCGTCAGCTGCGCCGGATCCTGACCGAGACCGGCACGCTCGTCATCGTCGGCGGCGAGGGAGGCGACCGCTGGCTGGGTGGCACCCACCGCCAGCTCGCCGCGCTGGCGCTCTCACCGTTCGTGAGCCAGCGGCTCACCGCCCTGCTGAGCAAGGAGAACGCCGGCGACCTCGACACCCTGGCCCAGTTGGCCGACGAAGGTCGTGTGCGGCCGGCGCTCGAACGCACCTACGCGCTGCACGAGGCGGCCCAGGCGATCGACCACGTCGCGAGTGGACACGCCCGCGGCAAGGTCGCCGTCAGCATCTGACCGGCACACCCGACACCCGACAGGAGGAGTCAACTGATGACTGCCACCACCACTGCACCCACGACCACGACCACGACGGCTCCGCGCACCGCCGCCGGCTGGGCGGCAGGCGGCTACCTCGCCATCTTCGTCCTCGCGATCTTCGCCAACTTCCTCGCACTCAGCCCGGTGCTCCAGCCGGGCGACGCCGCGGGTACCGCGGCCGCACTGGGGGAGTCCGGGACCTCGTTCCGCCTCGGCGCCGTGGCCTTCCTCGGCATCTTCGTGATCGATGTCGTCGTCGCCTGGGCCCTGTGGGTGCTGTTCCGCCCGGTCCATCGCGACCTGTCGCTGCTCGCGGCGTGGTTCCGCCTGACCTACACCGTCGTGCTCGGCGCCGCGCTCGGCTTCCTCTACGCCGCACTCTGGCTGACCGACACCCCCGGGGCCCTCGGGGAGGCTAACGAGGACGGCATCCTGCTGGCCCTGCAGACCTTCGACTTCACCTGGGTCGCCGGCCTCGCCGGCTTCGGCGCCCACCTCGTGGTGCTCGGCCTGCTGATGCTCAAGGCCCGCGGCCCACGGTGGATCGCCTGGCTGCTCATGGCCGCCGGAGCCGCGTACGTCCTCGACACCGTCGCCCACCTCGTACTGGCCGACTACGAAGCCTCCGCCGACCTCTTCCTTGCCATCGTCGCGCTGCCGTCGGTGATCGGCGAGATGAGCTTCGTGGTGTGGCTGCTGCTGGTGGCCACCGGCCGGAGAGCAGCACCGGGGGCACCCGTCGAGCTGACGACCGACTCGGTCAGAGAGAGGGCCTGAGGCCCGATGATCGTGGTGAAGACACTCGTGGCGATGGTCGCGTTCGGACTGGGTAGTGCATTGCCGATGAGCGTGCCCAGCATCGCGATCGACGACGTCATCGACAGGGAGATGCCTGCTTCAGGCGCACCCGGTCTGGCTTATGCCGTGGTCGGCGACGGGGAAGTCACGGCGGCCGGTGCGCGAGGTGTCCTCAGGCTCGGCGGCGAGAAGAACGTCACGCCGGACACCCCGTTCCTCACGGGCTCGATCTCCAAGAGCTTCACCGCACTCTCCGTCATGCAGCTGGTCGAGGCAGGCGAGATCCAGCTGGACACCGAGGTAGCCCAGTATCTCGACGTCTTTTCGGGCCTGGCCGCCGGCGACATCACCGTCCGTCAGCTCCTCAGCCATACAAGCGGCTACTCCACTGGGCAAGGAAACGTGTCCCACACAGACAGCGTCGGCGATACGGACGAGCTGGCACGCCGCGTTGACGCCCTTGCAGAGGTCGCTCCCGCTCACGCACCCGGCGAGGAGTGGGAGTACTCGAACACGAACTACCAGGTCCTCGGGCGCGTGGTCGAGGTCGTGAGCGGGCAGGACTACCAGGCCTACGTCGCAGAACACATCCTCGAACCGATCGGCATGAGGAACAGCTTCGTCGCCGACGGCGAGGTCCATCCCTCCATGGCGACCGGCCACAGACCATGGTTCGGCACCAAGAGGCCGCTTCCCGAGAACAGGACGCAGCGTGGCACGGCCCCGCAAGGGGGGATCGTCGCGAGCGCCAACGACCTGGCCCGCTACTTGCAGACGATGATGAATGACCACGACGATGTGCTGAGCGCAGAAGGCAAGTCCCTGATGATGCGGCCGGCCAGCGCGGCATCGCCCTTCTACGGCCTGGGCTGGTTCGTGGACTCAGGCAACGGAACCGTCTGGCACTCCGGAACGAGCCCAGGCTATGAAACGCTCGCCACGATGATGCCCTCCGAGAAGAAGGTCGTCGTCGTGCTCGTCAACGCGGGCAGCGGAGTCGGGTTCGGTGAGACGTCCCAACTCCGCAACGCCATCACCGCCCAGGCGTTGGGCCTCGACTACGGCGGTGAAGGGTCGCGGCTTTCCCAGAAGGCCCTGTTCCTCTCCCTAGTGCTCCTCCCGTTCGTGTACGCGCTCAGCATGATCTGGGCGTGGCGGCACCGGATCGACATTCGCACCAAGTCGGGCGTCTTCGGTCTGTTCAGCCTGTGGTTCCCGCTGGTCACCACGCTTGCCGCAGCGTGGGTCATCCTGCACCTGGTGCCGAACCTGTTCGGCACACCGCTGGCCAACCTCAGACTGTTCCAGCCCGACCTCGCTCTGGCGCTCATCGCCACCGCATTGACCGGTGTCCTCTGGGCCGTGTTCCGGCTCGCGGTCGCCTACACCGGCAGCACGGGCCCCGCCTGGCCAGCGAGTCCCACGGGGGGAGATGCTCGGTCCTAGCCCTGTTCGTAGATCAGCTCGAACTGGCTCCTCCAAGCGGGGTCGCGCGGTGGTCTGGGCCACTACGTTCATGAGATCTCGTGCAGTGGTGAACGTGACCGGAGTCGAGTCGTGGTGAGCTCAAACTGGCGGGTGCTTCTCTTCAGTGCCCGCGTGCTCAGCGGCCATGGCCGGAAGCAGATCCACGGTCACCGGGCGGCTTGCCTCGCGGGTGCTCCACAGCGCCCAGGCGATGAACAGCAGTTGGAGCGGCAGGCGCACCCATGGGTAGAGCCCACCGGGCTGGCCGTCGACCTCCACGTTGAACACGGCCACATACACGTTCCCGGGAAAGACCGCGAGGAGATAGAGAGCGAGAGCGACACCCACCTTTCGTCGAGTCGGGGGCGGGAGGAGCAGGGCAATCCCGAATGCGATTTCGATCAGCCCAGAGCCCAGCACGATCTCCGCGCGGAGTGGAACCCACGTGGGCAGGTGCTGAATGAAGGGGGTTGCCAGGAACAGGTGGGAGGCGCCGGCGAACGTCATGGCGATGGCCATACCCAATCGCGCTGCTCCACGCGGTGAGAATCGATGCGTCAGGCCTGTCACTGCCGCGGATGTGGCGGTTGCGAGTGCCAGGGCAAGGAGGAAGATCATCAGCATTCCTCGGTTCTGTTGGTCATTGCGTGGTGCTGTTCCGGCGCAGGCGGGAAGCCTGCCGCGACGGCGGAACGGTGGCCAGGATCCTGAGCGATCGCATCCGACGCCGCGGGGACCGACGGATTGGGTCGGAGGTGGCGCACGAGCCCGCGGCCTGGCCCTGGTACGCCGAGCTTCTCGGCGGTCTCGACTAGCGATGGCACCTGGAGCGCGTCCGTCCGCCAGCGTTCGACGTGCGCCTCGGCTGCCCAGTGTTCGGTTCGGCGCATCGCTGCAGCGTGGGCCGGCGCGGAGCCGTAGGAGCGCACGGCCTCGGGCGACGCCCACACACTGACGGTCCAGAATCTTCCGTTCCACAAGTCGGCCAGCACTGTGCCTCCCAGGAATCCCGGGACTTCCTGAGCCTCGCGACCCGAGGCGAGGGCGGCGCGCAGGAACGGCAGGGTATGGCGCCGATGGCGCACGACGAACCGTGTGGCAACGACGACTGTCCTGCCTCGTTTCGGGGTTGGCGTCTCGCCGGTGCCGGTCGTCCGCCGTGCGTCACCCTTGGGGGTCTGCATGTCTCTTACCTGTCCTCTTCCTCGGAGTCGTTGTCCATCGCGAGTTCGCCCACCACTGCGATGCTCGTAAGCGTCAAGCCGAGGTCGCGGACCTTGTCGAGGAGGCCGTGGAGCTGCGACTGGTCCTGGATGACGCCGGTGAAAGTGGTGGTGCCGTCGTCGTGCCGGGTCAGGGTGAGGCCGTCGAACCAGGTGGCCCAGCGCTCGTCCAGGCGAGCGTTGACGCGGATCTGGTAGCGCGCGGGCCAGTGCGCTCGTGGACTGCTCGGTGGCATCAGACCACCTGAACTTCGAGCGGGCGCCCGGAGCGGCTCTTGCCCGTGCGGGCGATGGCGTACTCGGCGACGGCGAGGTTGATCGCCCAGCCGGCGCCCAGAGCCAGGCCGCTGGTGAGCGGGCTCGCGCCGAGGACGGACTCGGTCAGGCCGAGGGTGAACACCTGGGTGCCCGCCCCAGCGGCGAGCGCGTAGGCGCGGATCATCCAGGCCTGATGCGCGGGGAAGTCGAAGCGGCGGATCGCTGCCACGCCGAGGACGAGGCAGGCCGCCATGGCGGTGCCGAAGCACAGCCGGAACAGGTAGTGGAGGACCCCGGTGCCTTCTTCGGTCGGGTAGAACTGCGTCATCCACAACGCTGAGAGCGCTACCGCGAGGCCCAGGGCGACCAGAACCGGTCCCGCGCGACGGTGCCACACGAGCCAGTGACGCCGCACCGGCGGGGCGAAGTGGAACGCTCCGACCACGAAGTACACGATCGCGCTGGCGACGTGGATGACGGCCGGGACCGGAGAGGCCGCGAAACGGGGGTTGAAGGGCAGGACCGGTGGGGCGCCGGCGAGCTCGGAGAGCCGTAGGGTCCCAGCGACGACGGGCAGGGCGCCGAGCGCCAGGAGCGCGACGGGCAGCCAGCGGCCTGTTCCTGGCCACGAGACGGCGGTCATGACGCCGGGACCGCTCGCGGCGTGTGAGCGGTGTCGGCCGGTCCGGGGCTGGCTTCGCCGCCCTCGACCGAATGCCACAGGGAGTGGGCCAAGACGATGAGGGCGATGGCGTTGGGGTAGGCCAGGAGCCGGTAGTAGCTGTCGGGCAGGACCGACAGGGACACGGTGAAGAGCGCTCCTGCGGCGAGGAGTGCTGATCCCCACCGGGTGAGGACGCGTGCCCGGAAGAGGGCGATCCCGAAGAGGAGCCCCCCGGCGAGGTAGGTGAGGCCTTCCGCTGCGAGCCCGTACTCGATCAGGCCGATGTCGGTGGCGGCCTTGCCGCCACCAGCGGCGGCAAGCACGCCGTTCACGTAGGCGGGGTCGGTCTGCGCGAGGGACGGCAGCACGTAGCCGGCGAGGAAGGAGGTGCTGAAGATCAGCAGGTAGCCGGTGCTGAGCAAGGCGTAGGCGATGAGACCGAGGACACCGGTCTCCTTGACCTGTCGCAGGTACATGCCGGTGATGCCGGCGAGCGCCAGGGCCGCGAAGGCCATCTTCGCGGTGTTGCGCACGACCCATTCGGTCGTGTCGACGGACGTGACGTCGAGGTGCGGGTGGCCGAGCTGTACGGCCATGAAGACGAGGCCGGCGCTGGCCGCTGCGACGGCGGCTGTGCGGCTGAGGGTTCCGGGGTTGATGCTCATGGTGGGCTCCTTGCGTGGGGGCCGCTGCGGGCCGCGGGCAATTTCCGAAGGTAGGGTCCGCGGGCGCTGAGCGCGTCGTCCGATGATGTGAGCGGGTGGATGACTTGGGCCCGCCGATCGCTCCGCGCTGGTACCTGGCTGGCGGAACCCAGGCCCGGAGCTAGGGGGGCGCTCCGGGCCCGGGTCCGCGACCCGCGGTCAGGTAGGACCGCGGCTGTGGGGGGTGGTGCGGTCAGAGGGTGCAGGTGTCGACCAGGTCGGTGCCGGCGTCGCGGGTCACGAGGTGGCTGGCCGGAGGCTTCTTCTCGTCGGCGACCCACGCTTCGAGTGCATCGAAGGTGTCCTTGAAGCAGGGCAGCATCGGCCGCGTCAGCGTCGGGTGTGACAGGTAGAGGTCTGCCTCGAAGTGGGTGCCGCCCTCGACCTCGTAGAGCCTGGTGAGGCGGTTGCGGCCCTGGTCCTTGATCATCGCGGCGTAGAGCCGGGTGTCACGCGGGGTGACGGCGGTGTCGAGGCTCCCTTGGAGTTGGAGGAGCGGCTTGCCGATGCGTCCGGTGAGGGAGATCTTCTCCAGGGCGGCTCTGACCTCGGCCGGTCGGGTCGACAGGTCGTAGTCGGCGTCACAGTCGAGGGTCCCGGGGGCGCAGAGCGGGTAGCCCGCGAGCTTGGGGCCGTCGAAGGTCGGGTCGATCTCCTCCCGAAGTATTCGTTGGAAGGGGTCCCAGAAGGCGCGGTAGCTGTATGCCCAGGTCGGCTCCGAGCCGGCCGGGAACCCAGCGTCGAGCATGGCCTGGTGGGCTTCGGGCGATCCGGTGGCCGCGTACTGGGGGTAGTTGCGCAGGGCGGTGGGCAGGTAGCTGAGCAGGTTGCGCTCGGGGGTCATGAGCACGCCGCTCCATGCGATGCCGCCGTCGTAGAGCCTCGGCCGGTTCTCCAGCTGCCAGCGGGCCATGTAGCCGGCGGCGGAGAAGCCGGCGACGTAGGTGCGACGCGGTGCGCGGTGGTAGCGCTGGGCGAGGACGTCCTTGGCGGCGATGGTGAGCTGGGTGAGGCGGGTGTGCCACTCGGCGATGGCGTCACCGGGGTTGATCCCGTCGGTGAAGGTCAGCGGCCCGCTGTTGCCCTTGTCGGTGGATGCGTAGGCGTAGCCCTTGGCCAGGACGGTGTCGGAGACGATGACGTCGCTGGCGTACTGGCGCCGGATCCCGGGCGGGCCGGCGACGACGAGCCCGCCGTTCCACTTCCGGGGCAGTCGGATCACGAACTGGGCGTCGTGGTTCCAGCCATGGGTCGTGTTGAGGGTCGACGTGTCGGGGAAGTAGCCGTCGAGCTGGATGCCCGGGACGGGTGCTGGCTTTGTGGTGGCGGGGACGTTGAAGCCGCCGAAGCCGTAGAAGCTGTCGGGGTCGGTGTGGCCGGTGAGCAGGGTGCCGGTGGTGGTGAGGTCGTCGAGGCAGGCAGACTTGAAGAGTTGCGCGCCGGGCACTGCAAGCCGGTCGATGCCGCGGCACGCAGCCGGGCCGGGGTCGGTCCTGGGGGCCGGCCGGCTGAGGCGGCTGTGCCGCCAGCGGCGGCGAGAATGGTGGTCGCCACGATCGCGGCAGCTGCGCGGCGGCGACGAGCGGCCTAGTGGGAAGTCTCATGGTGTTCTCCTGAGTGGGCTGGGTCGGCGGATCGGTGCGGGGCAGGTCACGCGCGACCGGGTTCGGTGGTGAGCGCGAACGGCGTGTTGGTGGGAGTGCTGACCGCTGCGGCTCGAGCCAGGAACCAAGCGCCGAGCCATCCGGCGCCGACTGCGAGCGCGACGAGTCCGAGGTCGAGCACCGCTTCAGGCACGAAGGCCCGGAAGGACACGGGCACGGCCCCGATGGCGTAGATCGCCAAGGGCATGGCAGGGACTTCGCGGGTGCGGATCATGGCGACCGCGAAGGCGATGGTGCCGCTCAGGAACAGCAGGGACGCGACGGTCAAGGCGATGCCGAGGGGGCCCTCGCGCAGGGTGTCGATCGTGGTGGTGGGGAGCTCGGCGAAGACCAGGTTGATGACGAACTCGACTCCTACGAGCGCGATCAGGGCGACGGCGTTGAGCAGGTAGGCGATCAAGCCGAACCGTCCGGCGCGGCGACCGAAGGCCAGGTAGAGGCCGGTGATCAGGGCAAGCGCCATGATCTGCGCGAGCGGCGCCACCAGCTGGGTGAAGGCCGTGGTGGGGATGATCTCGGCACGCTTGGCGGCATTGATGAGCAGCACGGCGGCGCTGCCGACGCCGGCTGTGGCCGCGACCCGGTACAGGGCGGCGGGGGAGGGGTACGAGGACATGACTGCTCCAAGGTGTGATCGGTCGTTGGGCGCATGGGCCGGCTCGGTGAGCGGCGTGCCCGGCGGGTGCGGGACGCCCCGAAACGTATGACCGCGCGGGGTGACCGCACGTCATCCAACGATGTGACCGACAGGGTGAGATCAGCTCCGACGAGGCCGGCGCCGGTCGGGCCTACAACAGGCCCAGCTCTCCGGCGCGCAGCACTGCTGCCCTGCGGGTCGTGACCTGCAGCTTGGCGAAGATGTGGCGGGTGTGGGTGCGGACCGTGTTGTGGGAGACGAACAAGGACTGCGCGATCTCCGGGCCGGTGAGATCGCTGTCGAGCAGCTGGAGCACCTGCACCTCCCGCTCGCTCAACGGGTCGACGAGCACCTGGCTGGGTGCCGGGCGCCCCTGCGCGGCGAGGATGCGCTCGGGGTGCCCGTCAGCCAGACCCGCACGCTGCGAATGGAGCAGCAGCGCGCGCATGGGCTCGCCCTCGGCGAGGAAGAGGCCCGTGTAGGCGTCCGGCTCCAGCGCCTCCGCGAAGGCCGCGACCAAGGCGTCGACGGCGGCGGGACGTCGACCTTGGGCGTCGCGGACCAACGCAATCAGCGTCTGGATCTCGACCACGCTGCCCCATCGCTGCTGCCTCTGCGCTGGACCCAGGAGCAATTCGAGCAGGTGCGCCGCCTCGTCGAGGCCGGGCTCACCAAGGTGCGCCGGCCCCGGGTGTGCGTGGTGCTCGGCCAGGAGGAGGCGCACGTAGGTCAGCTGGTCGAACTCATCCCGGTAGTCGCAGACCCCCGACGTCGGCCGGTCATGGCTGTCGGCCCAGTCGCGAGCCTCCAGTAGTCGGCCGGCGCTGATCAGCACGCGTGCTGTCACCGCGGGGAGTGGTCGCACGTCGACGAAGAAGCCCGGCCGGTACGCGGCCCGCGCCTGCGCAAGCACGGGGAGGGCCGACTCGTGGTCGCCCTCGGCCGCCATGAGTCGTCCCATGGCGAGGTACCAGCGGAAGTGATTGGCGGTCTGGGACCGGTGGTCGTCCAAAGCCAGTGCGGTGTCCAGATGCCAGCGAGCACGCGTCAGGTCGCCGGTTTCCAGGTCGAGCTCGCTGAGTCCAACGTGGAGCATGGCGCTGGTCGGGGCAAACGACATGCCTTGGGCTTCCGAGGTGGCGAGGGCACCTGTGTAGAGCCGGCGTGCCTTCCCCGGTCGTCCTGCCACGAGCCACATGTCGGCCAGCACCACGGTGCTGCCCAGGGCGTCGGCCAAGTTGCCGGCGCCCATCATGCTCGCGACGGCCTCAGCGAAGGTCTGCGCGGCAACCACCACGTCGCCCTCGGCCCAGGCCGCGAGCGCCAAGAAGGCTGTCGCGGCACCCCGCGCCAGGTGATCGTCGGGACCGGCCAGGTCGAGGGCGTGTTGCGCGTGCGTTGCAGTGTCGTCCAAGTGGCCGCCGGCCTGTGCCAGCGAAGCTCGGAAGACTGCGATCGTGGCCGGCAACGTGCGCAGCTCGTCGGTCTGAGCCCACTCAGCTCTCAGGTCGGCCGGCGCCTCCGCCAGTGAGCGCTCCGCGTCGTCAAGTCGTGCCTGGACCCCGCCGAGGTCACCGGTGATCATCAGCATCCACCCGTAGAAGGCGCTCAGCACTGGACTACGCCGGACCGCCGCGTCCGGAAGCGCACCGAGCCAGCGCATCAACACCGCCTCCTCGCGGTTGCGTCGCACGCTCGGCAGCGCTGTCTCCATCAGGTAGGTGGCGCGGGTGTACTCCCTCGCGTCGAGGGTGTGCCTGACGGCAGCCTCTACCTCGTCGTTGTCCTCGAACCACCGGCTGGCGTTCAGGTGAAGGAGCGAGACGTCCTCACCCCGCTCCTGGCCCAGGCGCGCTCGCAGGACGTCGACGAACAGGTGGTGGTAGCGGTACCAGGCGCGCTGGTCGTCCAACGGGAAGAGGAACAGGTTGGCGCGCTCCAGGCCCGCGAGCATCGAGCGTCCACCACCGTGTCCTGTGACGGCGTCGCACAGTGAGCCGGTGAGCCGGTCCAGGATCGAGGTCGACAGCAGGAAGTCGCGGACCTCGCCGTCCACGTGCTCGAGTACCTCGTCGACGAGGTAGTCCACGACGTACTTGTCGTTGCCGGCGAAGCGGGAGATGAAGTCCCCGGGCTCGTCGTGGCCCTGCAACGACAGCGCTGCGAGCTGCAAGGCAGCGACCCAGCCCTCGGTGTACTGACCGAGCGTCTCGAGATCAGGTGCTGACAGGCTGAGTCCGCTCACGCCGTTGAGGAAGGTCTCGGTCTCGTCCGGGGTGAAGCGCAGGTCCGCAACCCGGACCTCGACAAGCTCGCGTCGCACCCGCCACCGCGCGAGAGGCAGGTCCGGGTCCGCCCGGGTGACGATCACGACGTGCGTGCGCGGCGAGAGGTTGGCGAGGAGGAACGCCATGCCGTCGTGGACGGCGCGACTCTGGAGCGTGTGGTAGTCATCCAGCACCAGCCAGACGTCGCTCGCCGCCGACGCGAGCTCGTTGACCAGCACGGCCAGAACGCGGTCGGGCGACGCGGAAGCCTGCACTAGCTGCGACGAGTCCGGGATCGTGCCCGGCGAGGCGCGGTCCAAGGCCGTCACGACGTAGCGCCAGAATCGTTCGGGCTCGTCATCGTCCGCATCGAGGGACACCCACGCGGCAGCGCTGCCATGCAGCATGACGCCCGACAGCCAGCCCGCGACCAACGTCGTCTTGCCGAAGCCCGCCGGGCCGGACACCAACGTGAGACGGGCGTCCGGTACCTGTGACAGCGCCTCGTCCAACCTCGGTCGTGGGACCACGGACCGGCTGGTTCTGGGGACGGACATCTTGGTGGTGATCAGAGCAGCAGTCACGGTCCCGCCTCTCCGGCGCGCCGTTCTCGCGAGCGGGGGACCACCTCCACGATAGGGGTCCGCCCCACGATGCGACAGGCCAACCGCTCTGCGCTCGCACTCGTGCTAGCTCAACCGTGTCTCGAAGCGATTCGGCATCTTGAGACCGGAAAAGTCCGCGCGAAGCTCGCGATCTGAGATCCGTCCAACCCAGGGGCCACGATGGACGAGGCCAACGACCGACCCACGCGGACGGCGATGCGGGTCGGCGCCGGCTTCTTCGATGGCGCGCTTTGGGCGCGCTTTGCATCGCGGACGGTCGCAGAGCGGGACGGACGTATCTAGCGTCTCGGGCAGCAAATCCGCAGTCGGCGGATGGCTTTGCCCTCCTGGACGCAGCTGTCGGCAAAGGATCGCGCTCGCGCTCAGGATCATCTGCGCCCTCCGATGACGCACCAGGTCGAGTGCGTGGCGCTGTTCGTCCGAGCCTGACGGCGGGCACGTTGCCGCGCGTCGCTGGTCCTGGCCCGCGACTTCATGTATCTTGATGTCAAGAGACTGCGCTTCCGCCCCGCGAGGTGAGGGTGACCTTCCTTCCGCGGGTCGCCGACCCGGCGGCAAGATGGGGGCGCAGGCAGACGACGTACGCGACGACTCACAGGAGACGACTGATGGCCAGTCAGGACAGCTTCGGTGCCAAGGGCACCCTGGACGTGGACGGCACGTCCTACGAGATCTTCCGACTGAACGCGGTGGCGGGTGACGGCATCGACGTCGACAGCCTCCCGTTCAGCCTCAAGGTGCTCCTGGAGAACCTGTTGCGCACCGAGGACGGCGCCGACATCACCGCCGACGACATCCGGGCGATCGCCGGGTGGGAGGCGGACGCGCACCCCAGCAAGGAGATCCAGTTCACCCCGGCCCGGGTGATCATGCAGGACTTCACCGGCGTGCCGTGCGTCGTCGACCTGGCCACCATGCGCGAGGCGATGGCCGACCTCGGCGGCGACCCGACCAAGATCAACCCGCTCGCACCGGCCGAGATGGTCATCGACCACTCCGTGATCGCCGACGTCTTCGGCACCCCGCAGGCCTTCGAGCGCAACGTCGAGATCGAGTACGAGCGCAACCGCGAGCGCTACCAGTTCCTGCGGTGGGGCCAGGGCGCGTTCGACGACTTCAAGGTCGTCCCGCCCGGCACCGGCATCGTCCACCAGGTCAACATCGAGCACCTCGCCCGCACCGTCTTCACCCGTGAGGTCGACGGCGTGCTGCAGGCCTACCCCGACACCTGCGTCGGCACCGACTCCCACACCACCATGGTCAACGGGATCGGCGTGGTCGGCTGGGGCGTCGGCGGCATCGAGGCAGAGGCGGCCATGCTCGGCCAGCCCGTCTCCATGCTGATCCCGCGCGTGGTCGGCTTCAAGCTCAACGGCGACCTGCCCGAGGGCGCCACCGCCACCGACCTGGTCCTCACGATCACCGAGATGCTGCGCAAGCACGGCGTCGTCGGCAAGTTCGTCGAGTTCTACGGCCCCGGCGTCTCCGCGCTGCCGCTGGCCAACCGCGCCACGATCGGCAACATGAGCCCGGAGTTCGGCTCGACGATCGCGGTCTTCCCGATCGACCAGCAGACCATCGACTACCTCACCCTCACCGGCCGCTCGGCCGAGCAGCTCGCGCTGGTCGAGGCGTACGCCAAGGAGCAGGGCCTCTGGCACGACCCGGATGCCGAGCCCCGCTACTCCGAGAAGCTCGAGCTCGACGTCTCCACCGTGGTGCCGAGCCTGGCCGGTCCCAAGCGCCCGCAGGACCGCGTCGAGGTCACCAAGGCCGCCGAGAGCTTCGTCGAGGCGCTCAAGGACTACACCGACGAGCCCGACCGCACCATCGACTTCGAGATCGACGGCCAGCCGGTCACCCTCGGCCACGGCGCCGTCACCATCGCCGCGATCACGTCGTGCACGAACACGTCCAACCCCTCGGTGATGATCGGCGCGGCGCTGCTCGCCAAGAAGGCCGTCGAGAAGGGCCTCAGCCGCAAGCCGTGGGTCAAGACGACCCTGGCGCCGGGATCCAAGGTGGTCAGCGACTACTACGAGAAGTCCGGCCTCACGCCGTACCTCGACAAGCTCGGCTTCAACCTCGTCGGCTACGGCTGCACGACCTGCATCGGCAACTCCGGCCCGCTCATCCCCGAGGTCTCGGCCGCGGTGAACGAGGCGGACCTGGCCGTGACCAGCGTGCTGTCGGGCAACCGCAACTTCGAGGGCCGGATCAACCCCGACATCAAGATGAACTACCTGGCCTCGCCGCCGCTGGTGGTCGCCTACGCGCTGGCCGGCACGATGAACGTCGACCTCTTCGGCGACCCGCTGGGCCAGGACACCGACGGCAACGACGTCTTCCTCAAGGACATCTGGCCGACGCCGACCGAGATCGAGACGGTCATCGCGAGCGCGATCACCTCGGAGATGTTCGACGACAGCTACGCCGACGTCTTCGCCGGGGACGCCGCCTGGCAGTCGCTGCCGACGCCCGAGGGCAAGACGTTCGCGTGGGACGAGGACTCCACCTACGTGCGGAAGCCCCCGTACTTCGACGGCATGCCCGACGAGCCGACCCCGGTCACCGACATCGAGGGCGCGCGGGTGCTGCTCAAGCTCGGCGACTCGGTGACCACCGACCACATCAGCCCGGCCGGTGCGATCAAGAAGGACTCGCCGGCGGGCCGCTACCTCGCCGAGCGCAACGTCGAGCAGCGTGACTTCAACTCCTACGGCTCGCGCCGCGGCAACCACGAGGTCATGATCCGCGGCACCTTCGCCAACATCCGGCTGCGCAACCAGCTGGCCGAGGGCACCGAGGGGGGCGTGACGCGCGACTTCACCGCCGGCGGCGAGGTGACTTCGGTGTTCGAGGCCTCCGAGCACTACCTGGCCGAGGGCACGCCTCTCGTCGTGCTGTCGGGCAAGGAGTACGGCTCCGGCTCGTCGCGCGACTGGGCGGCCAAGGGCACCGCGCTGCTGGGTGTGAAGGCCGTCATCGCCGAGTCCTACGAGCGCATCCACCGGTCCAACCTGATCGGCATGGGTGTGCTGCCGCTGCAGTACCCCGAGGGCCAGACCGCCGCGTCGCTCGGTCTCACCGGCGAGGAGACGTTCTCGGTCACCGGCATCACCGAGCTCAACGAGGGCCGGACGCCCAAGACCGTCAAGGTCAGCGCCGGTGACGTGACGTTCGACGCCGTGGTCCGGATCGACACCCCCGGCGAGGCCAACTACTACCGCAACGGCGGCATCATGCAGTACGTCCTGCGCAACCTCCGCAAGGCCTGACCCTGTCCGGGATCCCGATCACGGTTGTCTTGGCGATCGCCATCGCCGTGCTCCTGGGGGCGTTCGTCCAGGCCGTGGTCGGCCTCGGGGTCGGGCTCGTCACCGCGCCGATCGTTGCGGTGCTCGAGCCGACCCTGATGCCGACGCTGCCGCTGTGGTTCGGCCTGTTCGTCTCGACGCTCTCCCTGGCCGGTGAGCGCACGCACGTCGACTGGCCCGCGATCGGCTGGTCGCTGCCGGCCCGGATCCCCGGCACGATGCTGGGGGTCTGGCTGGTGGTGCTGTTCACGCCGCGCGAGCTCGGGATCGCGCTGGCGCTGATGGTGCTGCTCGCCGTCGGGCTGTCCGTGCGGTCGGTGGAGGTCCCGATCAACCGGACCACCCTGCTGACCGCGGGCTTCACCTCCGGGCTCGCCGGCACGGCCACGTCGATCGGAGGACCTCCGATCGCCCTGCTCTTCCAGCACCGGCGGCCCTCCGAGGTGCGGGCCACGCTTGCCGTCTTCTTCTTCGTCGGCTCGAGCCTCAGCCTGTCCGGGCTCGCGCTGTCCGGATCGCTGCCGCTGGCTTCCCTCGTGGTCGGGGTGGTCGTTCTGCCCTTCCTGGTCGGTGGCATCTGGCTCGGCACCCGGCTGCGCGACCGGCTGCCGAGGGAGCGGTTCCGGCACGCGGTGCTGGCGGTCTGCGCCGTGTCGGCGGTCGTGCTGGTCGCCAAGTCGCTGACCTCGGGCTGAGCCGCACCTCTTCCACCACGCTGCGGCCGAGCGCACACTGGTCCCATGATCGTGGTCCGGTTCAAGATGCGGAGCCATCCCGAGAAGGTCGACGAGCTGCGCTCGCTGCTGACGAGCGTCGCCGTGGCCAGCCAGTCGGTCGAGGGGTTGGTGTCCTTCGACATCGGTCAGGACGTCACCGACCCGAGCTGCTTCGTCGCCACGGAGGTCTTCGCCGACCGGGAGGCCCTCGACCGCCAGGAGTCGCTGCCCGAGGTGGCGGCCGCGATGGCGGCCTTCGACGAGGCGCTGGCCGCCGAGCCCGAGGCCACCATCTTCCACGTCGCCTCGGCCGAGCCCTACGAGTGAGCGACCCGTCGACCCAGGGGCCTGACCAACCCCGAGCCCGGCCGACGGCTCAGCCGACCAGCCGCCGGGCCAACCCCAGGTGGAACTCCACCGACAGGGCCAGGTCGTCGATGTGCACCCGCTCGTCGGCGTTGTGGTACCCCGCCGCGATCACCTCCGCGGTGGTGGTCCGAAACGGGCTGTAGCCGTACGCCGTCGTCCCGACCTGGCGCAGGTAGACCGAGTCGGTGAACCCCGTGCACAGCATGGGCAGCAGGCCGACGTCCTCGCCCTGCTCGGCCCAGAAGGCGGCGACCGCCGCCATCAGCACGCCCTCGGCGGGCGATGCACTGCCGGCGATCAGAGGTTCGGGCCAACCGAGGTCGTAGCGGACGTCGTCGCCGAGCCGGCTGCGCACGGCTGCCTCGACCTCGGCCGCCGTGGTGCCCGGCAGGATCCGGCAGTCGAGCTCCATCGCGGCCCGCGCCGGCATCACGTTGCGCTTGGTGGAGCCCTCCAGCATGGTCGGCGCCATCGTGGTGCCGACCAGCGCCGGCAGCAGGTGCTCGAGCGTGGGATGCAGCAGCGCGGCCCGGGCCAGGGCGGCGTCGAGGTCGCCGGGTCCGGGGACGGCGCCGAGGAGGACGGCCAGCGTCTGGTCGGCGTACGTCGACGCGGCGCCGACCGGCATGCCGGTGCCCACCCGTCGCAGCAGCTCGCCGAGCAGGGGTACGGCGTTGTCCCCGACGCTCGGGGTCGAGGCGTGGCCGGCCTGGCCCAGCGCGGTGACCCGAGCCGGGAACGTGCCCTTCTCACCGACCCCGACGCCCATCAGGACGCGCCCGTCGGTCAGCGGGAGCCGTTCGCCGCCGCCCTCGTTGACGGCGAGGTCGGGCCGGATGTCGGGCCGGGACTCGAGCAGCCAGCGCATGCCCACGTCGGCGGTGCCGTCCTCCTCGTCAGCGACCGCGATGAACCACAGGTCGCCGCGCGGCCGGAACCCGGTCCGGGACAGCTCGGCGAGCGCCACCGCGCGGGCGGCGACCTCGTTCTTCATGTCGACCGCGCCGCGGCCGTGCAGGAACCCGGCGTCGTCGATCACGGCGGCGAACGGAGGGTGGGTCCAGTCGCGCGGGTCGGCCGGCACGACGTCCAGGTGCCCCACGAAGGCGAGCGACGGTGCGTCACCGGTGCCGGGGATCCGGGCCACCACGTTGGCGCGGTCCGGCTCGCGGGCCACCAGTTCGCAGTCGACGCCCGCGTCGGTCAGGTAGTCGTGGAGATGGCGGGCTGCCAGCGTCTCGTTGCCGGGCGCGAAGCCCGGGGCGTTGCTGGTGTCCATCCGGATCAGCGTCCGGGTCAGCTCGACGACCTCGTCGCGGACGTCGCTCATCGGGCGACGCCGGGGGAGTCGGCCACGCCGAGCCGGTCGAGCACCCAGGAGTAGATCTCGGCCTCGTACCCCAGGTGGCCGAACCTGCCGGACGGCCCGACGTGGGCGCCGGCGCCCACCTCGCAGCGGAACAGGCAGTGCGGGGACCAGTCCGGGTCCGAGGCGCGGAGGGCAGCGACCCACTTGGCCGGCTCGCGGACCATCACCCGAGGGTCGTGCAGCGCGCCGGTCACCAACAGGTCCGGGCGGGTCCCGGCGGGTGGCAGGTTCTCGTACGGCGAGTAGGCCAGCATCCAGTCGAAGTCGGCCCGGCGGCGGGGGTCGCCCCACTCGTCCCACTCGTTGATGGTCAGCGGCGTCTCGGCGTCGAACATCGTGGTGACCACGTCGACGAACGGCACCTCGGCGACCACCGCCCGCCAACGGTCGGGGCGCTGGCTGAACACGGCGCCCTGGAGCAGCCCCCCGGCGCTGAGCCCGCGGGTGGCGAGCCGGCTGCCGTCCACGAGACCGTCCAGGCCGTCGGCCACGGCGAGGTGGTCGCTGAAGGTGTTCTGCTTGTGCTCGAGCCGTCCGTCGAGCCACCAGCGGCGGCCGCCCTCGCCGCCGCCGCGGATGTGGGTGTGCACGTAGACCACACCCCGGTCGAGCAGGCTCGGCAGGGCCGGGTCCCACTCGGGCTCGAACGCCGCCTCGTACGCGCCGTACCCGTAGAGCAGGGCGGGCGCGGTGCCGTCGAGAGGGGTGTCTCGGTGCCGGATGATCGTGGCCGGCACGGCGGTCCCGTCCGGCGCCGGGAACGACCGCCGCTCGGTGACGTAGCGCGCAGGGTCGTGGTGCGGCGTGGGCGAGCCCGGTCGGTCGGTCGACGACCCGTCGAGGGCCACGTCGGTCCAGACCGGCGGGTGCACCAGTGCCTGGTCGACGACGCACACCGTGGCGGCGTCGTAGGACGTGTTGCGGGCCAGCCGGACCTCGCCTCCGGGGAAGCGGCTCTCGACGAGTGTCCCCTCGCCACCGAGGTCGTCGTGGGGGAGCAGCCGCAGCCGGTGCTCGCCGCCAGAGCAGAGGCTGAGGACGACGAAGCCGGCGAACGCGTCGACCCGCTCCAGCCGCTCGTCGGGGTGCTCGCCGCGCACCTCCTGCCAGGCGTCGCTGGTCTGGTCCGTGCTGGACCGGTCGGCACTGGGCACCGGTGCGGACATCAGCCGGAACTCGACGGCGTCGTCGTTGGTGACCAGCAGCAGGTGGCCCGGGCCGTCGGGCGCCGCGACGTGCTCGGCGCGGTAGAGGATGCCGGGACGCCGGCCGCCGACCGAGCGGGGCGCCGAGTCCGGGACGCGGGCGTCCACGACCCAGCTCTCGCCGGTGTCGCGGCTCTCGCTCCAGACCAGCACCTGCTGGCCGCTGCGGCTGCCGCGCAGGTTCACCGCGAACCGCTCGTCGGGCTCGCTGAGCACGAGCACGTCGTCACCGGGGTCGGTGCCGAGCCGGTGCCGCCAGACCTGGAAGGGCCGGTACGCCGCGTCGTGGACGGTGTAGAAGAACGTCTGCGAGTCGGCGCTCCACGCGCCGCCGTAGTAGCTGCGCGCGATGACGTCGTCGAGGTCGCGACCGGTGCGCAGGTCTCGGAAGCGCAGCGCGAAGACCTCGTCGCCGGTGGTGTCGCAGGAGTAGGCCAGCAGGTCCTCGTCGGGGCTGACCAGGGTGAGGCCCAAGTCGAGGTAGCCGCTGTCGTCGGCCAGACTCGCGAAGTCCAGCAGCACCTCGGTGTCACTACGGTTTTCGTGGCTACTTTCGCTTTCAACAGCCAGATTCGGTTGCGAAACGGTGTCAGAACCATGTTTTTCCCTGATCAACTGCGCGTAGTCACTATCCGCGAGGTGCTGAGTGCGGTAGGAAAAGCGTTGTCGGTTCCAGGCCGCTGAGCGATCGGTCGCGGGGAGTCGCGAAGCCATCTCTTCACGAAGCGCCACGACGAGGGAGCTCAGATGCGAGACCGAGAGATCGTAGAAGGCCCGCTCACGCATCAAGTGGCTGAGCAGCCGCTCCGAAGAGCTCTCGTGCATCCACCGGTAGGGGTCCGGGCGGGGCACGTCGTGCTCGGTGTGCTGGAAGGGTTGGCGCGCGGCGATCGGCGGCTCTTGGGTCACGGGCGACAACGTAGCGCCGGCAGGGTGCTGGCGTCGCTGCTTCTGGTGGGCGTCTTCCTGCTCCCGGGCCTGTCGGTCCAGGCCGCGGCGGCCGAGGAGGACACGACCTTCACCGTGGCGATCCTGAACGAGGTGGACTCCTTCAACCCGTTCCTCGGCATCGAGGCGGAGTCGTTCGAGATGTGGGCGCTGACCTACGACTACATGATCACGTACTCGATGGAGGACATGTCTCCCGAGCCCGGTCTGGCGACCGGCTGGGAGACGTCCGACGACGGGCTCACCTGGACCTTCGACATCCGCGAGGGCGTGACCTGGTCCGACGGCGAGCCGCTGACAGCGGCCGACATCGCCTACACCTACAACCGGATCCTCGAGGGCAACACCGAGTCCGCGACGTGGGGGTCCTACCTGGTCGGCGTCACAGACGTGACGGCGCCGGACGACACGACCGTCGTGCTGACCCTCAAGAAGCCCAACAGCGTGCTGCCCCTGCTGCCGATCCCGATCGTGCCCGAGCACGTCTGGAAGGACGTCAGCGCCAAGGCGGTCAAGAGTTACGGCGCCGAGCCGAAGGATGGCCAGCCCGTCGTCGGGTCCGGCCCGTTCCGCCTGGTCCAGGGCACCGCCGGCGGGTCGACCTACCGCTTCGAGGCGAACCCGGACTACTGGCAGGGCGCACCCCACATCGACCGCGTCGACTTCCGGGTGTTCAAGAGCGAGGACCCGGCCGTCCAGGCGCTGATCAAGGGCGAGGTCGACTTCGTCGAGGGGATCTCCGCGCTCCAGGTGCGGGCCCTGGAGAACCAGCCCGGCATCACCGCCCACAACGGTGACTCTCCGGGCTTCGACGAGATCTCCTTCAACGCCGGCTCCGTCGACCTGGACACCGACAAGCCGCTGGGCGACCCCAACCCGGCCGTGCTGGACCCGGCGTTCCGGCACGCGCTCGGCTACGCCCTCGACCTGGACCAGCTGATCTCGAAGGTCTACCAGGGCGCCGGGATCCCCGGGTCGACGATCATCCCGCCGGCGTACGCCGACTACCACTGGGCGCCGCCCTCCGACACGGCCTTCGGCTACGACCCCGAGCGGGCGGCCGAGCTGCTCGACGAGGCCGGCTACCCGGTCGGCGACGACGGCTTCCGCACCCGGCCCGACGGGAAGCCGATCGGGTCGCTCCGGCTGTACGCACGGTCCGGGTCGCCGACCTCCACGGACACCATGGCGTTCTTCAAGGAGTGGCTCGCCGACCTCGACATCAAGTCGGAGGTGACGACGGTGGACTCCAGCAAGCTGACCGACGTGATCCTCGAGGGCACCTTCGACGCCTTCCAGTGGGGTTGGTACGTCGAGCCGGACCCGGACTCGATGCTCAGCTACATGACCTGCGGCCAGCGCGGCAACTGGTCGGACTCGTGGTTCTGCGACGAGGAGTACGACGCGCTCTACGCGGCGCAGCACACCGAGATCGACGACTCGACGCGTCAGGACCAGGTCCGGCAGATGCAGGAGATCCTCTTCCGCGAGGCGCCGTACCTCGTCACGGCGTACAACACGATCGGCGAGGCGGTGCGCAGCGACCGCTGGTCGTGCCTGCAGCCCCAGCCGGACCCCGGCGGCATCTGGCTCTTCCAGTACGGCGTGCACAACTACCTGCACATGCGACCGACCTCGGAGGAGAGTGACTGCGAGGGCGTGGCGAGTGCCACCAGGGGCGCCGCCGGGTCCGGGGCCGACGACGGGGTCAGCACCGGCTTCGTGATCGGGGCCGGAGGTGTCGCGGTGGCCGCACTTCTCGTCGGGGTCGTGGTTGTCGCCCGCCGTCGGGCGACCGTGGCCGACCGCGAATGACACTGGCGGCGGCCGAGCTCTCGGTCGGGTCGCCCGCGCGCCGGCCCCGGCGCGCGGGCTACGGCCGGTACGCCGCGGGCAAGGCCGGCGGAGCGTTGGCGAGCCTGGGCTTCATGCTCGTCGTGAACTTCTTCCTGTTCCGGGTGCTCCCCGGCGACCCGGCCCGCACCCTGGGCCGCGGCAGGTTCACGACACCGGAGCAGATGGCGGCGTTCAACAGCACCTACGGGCTCGACCAGCCGCTGCTCCAGCAGTTCTGGACGTTCCTGCGCAACACGCTCACCGGGGACCTCGGCATCTCGCTGCGCTACCGGGTGCCGGTGGCCGACCTGATCGCCGACCGGATCTGGCCCACGCTGCTGCTCGTCGGCACCGCGACCCTGTTCGCGTCCCTGATCGGGGTCTACCTCGGCATCAGGGGCGCGTGGGCGCGCGGTGGCCGCTTCGACCGGTTCTCCACCAGCTCCTCGCTGACGCTCTACTCGATGCCGGAGTGGTGGCTGGGCCTGATCCTGATCGCCGTGCTGTCGGTCGGGATGGGCCCGCTGCCGGGCCTGTTCCCCACCGGGGGCCTGCACTCGATCGACGCCGACCCCGGGACCTGGTCCGGCGTCGTGGACACGGCCTGGCACCTCACCCTCCCGGTCCTCACGCTCACGCTCGCCTACCTGGCCGACTACGCCCTCATCATGCGCAGCTCGCTGCTCGACGAGCTCGGGGAGGACTACCTCACCACCGCCCGGGCCAAGGGGCTGCGCGACGCCCAGGTGCGCGACCGGCACGCGGTCCGCAACGCCCTGCTGCCCACCACCACGGTGGTGGCCCTCAACTTCGGCTTCGTCGTGGGGGGCGCGATCACCATCGAGACGGTCTTCTCGATCCCCGGTCTGGGGCTGCTGGCCACCGAGGCGCTGTCCGTGCCCGACTACTGGGTCCTGCAGGGCACCTTCCTGGTCGCCTCGGCGGCCGTGATCGTCGCCAACCTGATCGCCAACCTGATCTACGGCCTGCTCGACCCGCGGGTGCGCACATGAGCGGCGTCGAGCTGTCCTCCGAGCTGTCGGCCCGCCAGCTCGCGCGGCGTCGGCGCCGGGCGAGCTGGAAGCGGGACTGGGGCCAGTTCCGGCAAAGCCGGTCCGGCATGGCCGGCCTCGTGGTCCTCGGCGTCGTCGTCCTCATCGCGGTCGGGGCGCCCTGGCTCGCCGACGCCCAGGGACTGGAGGTCACCAAGGCGACAGGCGGGGTGCTGGAGCCGCCCAACGCCGACTACTGGCTGGGCACCGACGACAACGGCAGGTCCGTGCTGACGCTGCTCATCTGGGGATCGCGGATCTCGCTGTTCGTCGGGCTGCTGGCCAGCCTGATCTCGATGCTGATCGGCACGGTGGTCGGGCTGACCTCGGGTTACTTCTCCGGCTGGACCGGAGCGATCCTGTTCCGGCTGACCGAGTGGTTCCTGGTGATCCCGTTCCTGCCGCTCGCGATCGTGCTGGCCAGTGTGATGGGGCGATCGCTGTGGAACATCGCCATCGTGATCGGGGTGACCTCGTGGCCCGGTACGGCGATGCTGATCCGAAGCCAGACCCTGTCGGTCAAGGAGCGGCCGTACCTCGAGCGGGCCCGCGTCCTCGGTGCCGGCCACCGGCACCAGATCACCCGGCACGTGCTGCCGAACGTGATGCCCATGGTCTTCGCCAACACCACCCTCACGGTCGCCGTCGCGATCCTGTCCGAGACCACGCTGAGCTTCCTCGGGCTCGGCGACCCGACCCGCGTCTCGTGGGGCAGCATGCTCGACGACGCCTACGGTGTCGGCGCCATCACCACCGGGTCCTGGTGGTTCTTCGTCCCGCCGGGGCTCTGCGTCATCGTCGTCGTGCTGAGCTTCACCCTGATCGGCCAGGCCCTCGAAGAGGTCCTGAACCCACGCCTGCGGGAGCGCTGATGACCGAGCTGTTGCGTCTCGAGGACCTCTCGGTCACCTACCGGTCCGCGGGCGGGGACCTCCCCGCCGTACGCGGGGTGGACCTGGTCGTCGACCACGGCGAGATCGTGGGCGTGGCCGGCGAGTCCGGGTGCGGGAAGTCCACCCTGGCCAGCACGATCCTTCGGCTCCAGCCGGCGAACGCGGTCGTCACCGGCAAGGTGCTCTTCGAGGGCGATGACGTGCTCGAGATGCGTTGGGGCGACGTCCGGGCGGTCCGCTGGGCGGGCGCCTCCATCGTGTTCCAGGGGGCGCTGCACTCGTTGAACGCCGTGCACCGGGTCGGGCGCCAGATCGCGGAGCCGATCCGCATCCACGAGCCCGACGTGGCGGACCACGAGGTCGACGAACGGGTCGCCGACCTGCTCGAGCAGGTCGGCCTGGCGCCGTCTCGCGCGCTGTCCTACCCGCACCAGCTCTCAGGGGGTCAGAAGCAGCGGGTGATGATCGCCATGGCCCTGGCCTGCCGTCCCTCGCTGGTGGTGGCCGACGAACCCACCACCGCCCTCGACGTGATGGTCCAGGCGCAGGTCCTCACCGTGCTGAGCGACCTGGTGCACCGGCTAGGCGTCGGCATGCTGCTGATCAGCCACGACCTCTCGGTGCTCGCGGACGTCAGCGACCGGATCGCGGTCATGTACGGCGGTCGGGTCGTCGAGCAGGGGCCGGCCGACCTGCTGTTCGCCGACGCGCTCCACCCCTACACCGGTGCCCTCTCCGCCGCCTTCCCCCGGGTCGGCGACGCGGCCGCCCGGTATGCGCCCTCCGGGCTGCCCGGCGACCCGCCCGACCCACGCGACCGGCCGCCAGGTTGCTCGTTCGCACCGCGCTGCCCTCGCGTCGTCGAGCAGTGCCGGGCCGCCGAGCCTCCGCTCGTCGAGCAGCGGCCCGGTCGGGCCGCCGCCTGCATCCGGGTGGGCCAGCCGTGAGCGCCCACCAGCAGGGCGAGCGCACGCTCGAGGCGTGCGGGGTCGCGGTGGAGTACCCGGCCCGCAGCGGCGCCGTGGCGACGGCACTCGACGGCGCCGACCTGGTGCTGCGCTCCGGCGAGGTGGTCGCCCTGGTGGGCGAGTCCGGCTCCGGGAAGACCACGTTGGCCCGGGTGCTGATGGGGCTCGAGCGGCCGAGCCGCGGCGAGGTGCTGCTGGACGGCGAACCCCTGGGCTACCGGCCGAAGGCGCTGCGCAGCTTCCGGCGCAACGTCCAGATGGTGCTCCAGGATCCCTCCGGCGCCCTCAACCCGCGGCACACGGTCTACGACTCCGTGGCGGAGGGACTGCGGCTGCACGGTCTCTCGGCCAACGACCCCGAGGGCCGCACGGAGACGCAGCAGGTGGCCGACGCGCTGGCCTCCGCGGGTCTGCGGCCGCCGGAGCAGCTGTTCCTGCGCTACCCGCACGAGCTCTCGGGTGGACAGCGCCAGCGGGTGCTGATCGCGGGAGCCCTGGCCCTGCGCCCCGAGCTGCTGATCGCCGACGAGCCCGTCTCGAGCCTGGACGCCTCCATCCGTGGCGAGATCCTGGCCCTGCTGCTGCAGCTGCGCCGGGACCTCGGCCTCGGCGTCCTGGTCGTGACCCACGACCTCGGGCTCGCCTGGAACATCGCCGACCGGACCGCGGTGATGTACCTCGGCCGGATCGTGGAGTCCGGGCCGACCGAGGAGGTGCTCTCGCGGCCGCAGCACCCCTACACACAGGCGCTCCTCTCGGTCGTCCCTGAGGTGGAGCGGCTCGAGGCGGTGGTGCTGGCCGGCGAGATCCCCGACCCCACCCGGATCCCCGACGGCTGCCGCTTCCACCCGCGGTGCCCTGCACTCGCGGACGGGACGGCAGCGGCGGCCGGGGTCGACGATCTCTGCCGGGGCACCACGCTGCCGGTGCTGCCCGCCTCGGTGGAGCACGAGAGCGCCTGCCACCTCGTGGCCAGGCGGGCCGGGACGAGGCCGCCGTCGTGACCGGCCCGCTGGAGCCGGCGCTGCCGCGCGAGCTGTACGTCGACCAGGAGGCCTGGGTCCACGAGCGCGAGCGCGTGCTCTTCGGCGAGTGGTTCTGCGTCGGCCGGACGGAGGACCTCGTGCTCGCCGGGAGCGGCCGGGTCGCCGTGGTCGACGTGGTGGGGGAGTCGGTCGTCGTCACCCGCGACGAGGCGGGCGTCCTGCACGCGGCGTACAACGTGTGCCGGCACCGCGGCTCCCAGCTGTTCCCGGCCGAGCCCGGGGCCGAGACGACGACCTGTGCGGTCGGCGCCCTCCGCTGCCCGTACCACTCCTGGACCTACTCGTTGTCCGGGCGGCTGCTGCGCGCTCCGCACACGGAGCTGGCTCCCGCCGCCGGCGGGGACGGCATCGACGCAGCGGACTTCTCGCTGCACCCGGTCGCGGTCGGTGAGTGGGCAGGCTTCGTCTTCGTCCACCTCACGCCGGCGAAGGCGCAGCCGTTGGCCACCATGACCGGGCCGGTGCAGCAACGCCTGGCCAACTACGCCATCGGCGACCTGGTGACCGGCCGGACCCTGACCTACGACGTCGCAGCCAACTACAAGGTGATCGCCGAGAACTACAACGAGTGCTACCACTGCGGACCGGTCCACCCCGAGCTGTCGCGGCTGGTGCCCGCGTTCGCCGGCGGAGGGTCGGGGCTGGACTGGGAGGACGGGATCCCGCACCGCGAGGGAGCGTGGACCTTCACGATGACCGGCACCACCGACCGGGCGCCGCTGCCCGGCCTGGACGAGGCGGAGCGGACCCGGCACAAGGGCGAGCTGGTGCACCCCAACCTGCTGCTCTCCTGCTCGGCCGACCACGTCGCGGCGTTCGTGCTCCGGCCCCAGGGCGTGGACCGCACCCGGGTGGACTGCGTGCTGCTCTTCGCGGCCGACGCCGTGGCGGCCCCGGGCTTCGACCCCTCCGACGCGGCCGACCTGTGGCACCTGGTCAACCAGCAGGACTGGGCGATCTGCGAGTCGGTGCAGCGCGGGATGTCGTCGCGCAGCTACACCCACGGCTGGTTCGCCCCGATGGAGGACGACAGCGCCGACATCCGGCGCTGGCTGCTGCCCAGGCTGGGCCTCGATGCCTGAGCACTTCGACTACGCCGTGGTCGGGCTCGGTGCGCTCGGCAGTGCCACCGCCGCGCAGCTCGCCGGGCGGGGGCACTCGGTGGTCGGGCTGGAGCGGTTCGCCCTCGGCCACCACCGCGGGGCCAGCCACGACACCAGCCGGATCCTGCGGCACAGCTACCACACGCCGGAGTACGTCCGGCTGACCTGCGACGCGTACGACGACTGGGCGCGGCTCGAGGCAGACAGCGACGAGCAGCTGGTGACCGTGACCGGCGGTCTCGACCTGTTCCCACCCGACCCGGCGATCCCGCTCGACGACTACGTGCGCAGCCTGACCGAGGTCGGCATCCCGCACGAGCTGCTCGACGTCGCCGCGATCCGAGCCCGGTGGCCGCAGTTCGAGCTCCCGGACGGGACCGTGGGGCTGTTCCAGGAGCGCGCCGCGATCGTCCCGGCCGGTCCGGGCACCGCGGTCCTGCAGCGGCTGGCGGTCCGGCGCGGAGCCGAGCTCCGCGACCAGTCGCGCGTCACCGGGCTGCGGGACCTGGGGGCCGGTGGCGTCGAGGTGCACACCGAGACCACGACCTACCGCTGCCGGGCGGTGGTGGTCTGCGCCGACGCCTGGACCAACGACGTCCTGGCCTCGCTGGACCACCGCATCCCGCTCACCGTCACGCTGGAGCAGGCGACGTACTTCGCGCCCGAGGAGCCCGCCCGCTTCGCGCCGGGCCGGCTGCCGCTCTGGATCTGGATGGACGAGCCGTCGTTCTACGGCTTCCCCTGCTACGGCGAGCCCACGATCAAGGCGGCCCAGGACTGTGGCGGACCGGAGACCGATCCGGATCTCCGGACCGACCTCGACGGCGGCGGCCTCGACGAGGGACGCCAGAGGCTGCTGGCCGACCATCTTGCGCGGATCCTGCCCGGCTCGGGACGCCCGGTGCGGTCCCTGCGCTGCCAGTACACCCTGACCCCGGACCGCGACTTCGTGCTCGGACCGGTGCCCGGCCATCCATCCGTGCTGGTCGGGCTGGGTGCCGCGCACGGCTTCAAGTTCGCGCCGACCTTCGGGCGGCTGCTGGCCGACCTCGCCGTCGACGGGGGGAGCTCCACCGACCTCGCCACGTTCCGGCTGGACCGGCCGGCGCTCACCGAGCCCGGCTACGCGGCACACTGGTTGGTATGAGCACGATGACCGGCCACCGCGACGACGACCTGAGCCTGCTGCGCGAGGAGGTCCGGGTGCGCGACGGTGCGGTCCCCGCGATGCTGCCCGCCGTCGCCTACACGTCTCCGGACGTCCTCGCCTGGGAGCGCCGGCACCTGTTCGCCGGCAGCTGGACCTGCCTCGGCCGACTGGACGAGCTCCTGCCCGAGGGGGACCGGCCGGCCACCCAGCGGGCTGTCGCGGTCGGCGACGTGTCCGGACTGCTCACCCGCGACCCGAGCGGCACGGTGCGGCTCTTCGCGAACACCTGCCGGCACCGCGGCCACGAGCTGCTCGCGGACGGGGACACCGAGAGCCATCGAGCGATCGTGTGTCCCTACCACGCGTGGTCCTACGATCTCGCTGGGTCAGTGGTGGCCGCTCCGGGGTTCCGCGGGCAGGACGGGTTCGACGCCTCGTCGTTCGGCCTGACCGGTCTCCCGGTGGAGGTCTGGCACGGCTGGGTCTTCGGGCACGGGCTGCACCCGCTCGGCCACCCCGACGTGGTGCCGTTCGCCGAGCACGTGGGCGAGCTCGAGCCGATCGTGGCGCCGTACGCCCCCGAGTCGCTCGGGCTCGCTGCCCGGCACACCTACGAGATCGCCGCCAACTGGAAGATCGTGGCCGAGAACTACCACGAGTGCTACCACTGCCCGCAGATCCACCCCGAGCTCTGCCAGGTCACGCCGCCGGCCTCGGGCGACAACTACGACCTGCCGGGTGACTGGGTGGGCGGTTCGATGGTGCTGCGCGACGGCATGGCCACGATGTCGCTGACCGGGGAGTCCGCGGGCCACCCGATCCCGGGGGCGCCTCCGACCGCGGTGGAGTATCTCCACCTGCTGCCCGACCTGCTCGTCTCGGCGCACCCCGACTACGTGATGACGCACCGGCTGGTGCCGCTCGCGCCGGACCGGACCTGGATCGAGTGCTCGTGGTACCTCCAGCCCGGACCCGACGGGGTGCTGCCGGATCCGGCGTACGCCGTGGACTTCTGGGACCTCACGAACCGTCAGGACTGGGCGGCGTGCGAGTCGGTGCAACGAGGGTTGCGGAGCCCGCACTTCCGGCCGGGTCCGTTCGCGCCGGGTGAGGACGCGGTCATCCAGTTCGTCGCCCAGGTCTCCCGCGGCTACGCAGGGCTGCCCGCATGAGCCGCCCCGTGCTGCTCGTGGTCGGTGCCGGGCCGGGAGTGAGCGGGTCGGTCGCCACGATCTACGCCCGCGACGGGTACGACGTCGCTCTGGTCGGCCGGGACGACGAGTCGGTGGCCCGGCTGGCCGACGAGCTGCGGGCCGAGGGCGCAGCGGTGGATTGCGCCGTCGCCGACGTGACGAACGTCGAAGCCGCCACCGCGGCGGTGCGGGCGCTCGGCGACCATTTCGGGCGGGTCGACGTGGTGCACTTCAACCCCAGTGCCTACCGCCCGCACGACCCGCTGCACCTGAGCGTGCCCGAGCTGCTCGAGGACGTCGCGCTCGGGGTCGGCGCGCTGCTGACCACGGTGCAGGCGGCCCGTCCGTTCATGTCGTCCGGTGGCCGGGTGACCGCCACCGGCAGCATGGCCGCGGACCGGCCGTCGGCCCAGGCCGCGTCGCTCGGGGTGCAGAAGGCCGGCCTGCGCAACCTCGTGCACAGCCTCGACGAGGTCCTCGCGCCGGACGGCATCCGGGCGGTGTCGGTGACCGTGCGGGGCATGCTGGCCCGCGACGGCGCCTTCACCCCGGACCGGGTGGGGGCCGCGATCCACGCTGCCGCCCGGCAGCCAGTGGCCGACTGGCGGACCGAGATCCCCTACTCCGGCTGACGCCAGGTCCGGTGCGCCACCTCGGCGCCGTCGAGCTCGGCCCACAGCTCGATCGCGGCCACCGGCCCGTCGCCGGTGACCTCGACGGTCATCTCGGCGCGCACCCGCACCTCGATGCCCGGCCAGGTGATCTCGAACCGGGTGTCGGCGTGCGCGTGCTGGGCGAAGGTGCGCCGGTCGACCGTCACCTCGCCGCGGTAGTCCTCGACCGCGCGGCCGTCGTACGGCGTGGCGTAGTCGGACTTCGCCCGAGTCGTGGCGGTGGTGGTCCGGGCGAGCACGTCGTCGCGGACCTCCCAGGTGATCCCGTCCGTGGTCTCGGCCGCGTGCCCGGCGCCCGGGGTGAACGCCGGGGTGGGGTGCGCGCCGGTCAGCAGCGGCAGGACCAGCTCCCCGCCGTGCACGGTCAGCGTCACCGGCGCCGGCGGAGCCACGGTGTTCGGCCAGTCCGACCCGGCCACGCTGACCCGGAGCCGCTGGCCGGCGGCGAACTCGTACGCGCAGGCGTCGAGGTCGAGGACGACGTCGTACTCCCGCCCGGGCTCGAGCGGGGAGGGCGGGCCGTGGACGCCGTCGCGGAAGGCCAGGTCGAGGGTGCCGCGCGCGACGAGCGCGGAGGTGCCGTCGGGGAAGACGTCGCAGAGCTTCACCGAGAGCGAGGCCGCGGGGGCGTCGGCGCTGACCCGCAGGGTGATCCGGGGCTGCCCGACGACCGGCCGGGTCGGCGGGTCCTCCTCCCAGGTCAGCGACCGGGCGTCGTCGAGCCGCTGGTCGCCCGAGAGCCCCCACGGCAGGTGCCCGGCGCAGTCGATCCAGGCCGCGGTGCCGACGTCGGGCGCGACGAGCAGTGACCGCGGACCCTCGAGCTGAAGGGACAGGGACTCGGTGGGCGGCACGGAGGGCAGCGTCACCCAGCAGCCGGCGTGCAGGTCCAGGTCGGGCTCGGGGCGGGTCGACGACCGGACGAAGACATCGGCCCGGTCCTCGTGCTCCGGCCCCCGCCCCCGCAGCCACCGGTCGAACCAGGCGACCATCTCGACGTCGAGGTCGATCCTCGGCCCCGGCATCGCCGAGGCCGGATCCGCGTGCGCCCACGGCCCGGCGAGCAGCCGGTGTGGCACGCCCGCCCGCTCCAGCGCGGCGAGGGTGCGAAACGAGTTGTTGCGGTAGCCGTCGGCCCACCCGGCGACGAGCATCACCGGGCAGCCGATCCGGTCGTAGCCGGACCCGTCGGCCCCCAGCCGCACCGACCCGCCGCGCCAGTAGTCGCCGTGCGTGCTCTCGCGAAGCCAGCGCAGGACCCATGGCTCGTTCACCTCGAGCCGGCGCCGCCACTCGCGCTCCCAGCCGTCCCCCCAGAGTGCGGGCACGGGCGGCAGGACGTTCATGGCGGTCATGTAGTGGCAGTAGTCGACGAGATCCACGAGCCGCAGTGCGCCGCCGCGCCAGTGCACGTCGTCGGTCCACCGGTCGTCGGTCGCGTAGATGGCGCAGACCGCCTTGAGCGCGGGGGCGTCCTCGCACGCCAGCTGCAGGGAGTTGAAGCCGGAGTACGACGTCCCGAACATGCCGACGCCGCCGTCGCACCACTCCTGGTCGGCGAGCCAGGCGATCACCTCGACCAGGTCGCGCTGCTCCTCGGGCGGGTACTCGTCGGTCGCGTCGCCCGCCGACGAGCCGGTGCCCCGGACGTCGAGGCGGCACACGGCGTACCCGTGCCGGTCGCGGAGCAGCTCGTAGGAGTCGGCGTACGACGCGGTCAGATCGTCCTTGCGGTACGGCAGCGCCTCGAGCAGGCAGGGCTGGGGACCCGCGTCCTCGGCGGGCAGGAAGAGGGTGGCCGCAAGCTCGACGCCGTCGGCCATGGCGAGGCGCACCTCGCGGCGGGTGCCGGTCATCGGCGTACGCCGTCCAGCAGCGCGAGCACGTTCGGCGAGTGCAGCGACTCGCTGACGTGCCCGTCGCGACCGACCGTCGTGGGCGCACCGAACATCGAGTTGAGCACCGCCTCCTCAGTGGCCTCGACCACCGCGGCGAAGAGGGGGTCCAGGTCACGGCCGCCGACCAGCGGCGTCGCGTCCGGCCGCCCCCGGCGGTCCAATCGCAGCCCGGTGGCGAAGCCGAGGAAGATCTCGCCGCTGCCGTGGTGCGCCACCGACCCGGTGCGGGCCAGGCCCAGGCCGATCCGGCGGGCCAGCCGCGAGCAGGCCGCGCCGTCCACCGGTGCGTCGGTGACCACCACGCCCAGGCAGGAGCCTGCCGGTGCCTGCGGGCCGGAGTCGCTGGGCGCCAGCAACCGCCCGACCGGGACCCCGTCGACGACGCACTCGGAACGGACCCCGAAGTTGGTCAGCAGCAGCACCGCGACCGTGTGGCCCTCGGGCGTCACCCTGGAGGAGGTGCCGATGCCGCCCTTGAAGTCGAAGCAGGACATCCCGGTGCCGGCGCCGACCGCGCCCTCGGCCGGTGGGCCGGCGGACCCGCGGCTGTCGAGCGCCTGCCGCCACGCGTCGCGGACGTCGTCGCCGGTGACCTGCATCCGGCGGCAGTCGTTGAGCCAGGAGTCGTCGCACTCACCCACGACGGGGATCACCACGTCGTCGGCCGCCTCCGCGTGCTGCTCCAGCGCGATCTCGCAGGCGGCGTCGTACACGCGCCCGAGCTGCATGGTCGAGGTCAGGTAGACCGGCGTCTCGGCGCTGCCCCACTCGGCGGCGGTCAGCAGGCCGGTGCACTCCCCGGCGCCGTTGAGGACCGCCGCGCCGGCGGGCAGCGGGCGCGCGTAGGCGTCCTCGGCGAGCAGCAGCGTGGTGACCCCGGTCCTGGCCAGGCCGCGACCGTGCGGCGGAGCGGGCTCGTCGCGGTGCACCGTGGCGTGCCCGAGCCCGACGCCGGCGACGTCGAGCACCGAGTTCGTCGGACCGGTGGGGAGCACTCCGATGTGGAGACCGAGGTCCCTCGCGCGTGGCATGGGCACATCCTGCCCGAGTCGGAGCCCCCGGCAGAGGATCCGGAGGTGCGATGCTGGCCGGGTGCTCTCCCCGATACCGTTGGTGTGGTCGCCGACCACCCGCGACCACGAGCCCCGGCACGAGATCTGGGTGGGTGCGCGCACGGACGGCACCGAGGTGCCGGAGCGGGTGGACGCGCTCCTCGACGCACTCGGCGCGGGACGAGCGGTGCACGACGCGACCGCGCACGACGACGAGATCCTTGGCCGGGTCCACGAGGCCGGGCTCCTGGGCTTCCTCGCCGGCGCCCACGAGGCGTGGCTGGCCGGGCCGTACGTCGACCTGGTCGGCCAGGACCGGGTGGTGCCCTATCTCTTCCCGACCCCGGCGATGACCCAGGGGATGCCCCCGACGGCCGCGACCGTGGTGCACGGCCAGGCCGGGACCCACTGCTACGACACGATGACGCTGGTCGGGCCCGGGACCTGGGCCGCCGCGCGGGCTGCCGTCGACTGCGCGCTGACCGCGGTGGACCTGGTCGCCGGCGGCGAGCGGGCGGCGTACGCCCTGTGCCGGCCGCCCGGGCACCACGCGACCGGGGCCGGCTACGGCGGCTCCTGCTACCTGAACAACGCCGCGGTCGCCGCCGAGGCCCTGCGCGAGGCGGGGCACGACCGGGTGGCGGTGCTCGACGTGGACGCCCATCACGGCAACGGCACCCAGGCGATCTTCTGGGAGCGGCCGGACGTGCTCTACGGGTCGGTGCACGTCGACCCCGCGGCCGGCTGGTTCCCGCACCTGTTCGGCCACGCCGCCGAGACCGGGGCGGGGAAGGGCACGGGCGCCACCTTGAACCTGCCACTGGCCGAGGGCACGGCCGACGGCCCGTGGGTGGACGCGGTGGCCGGGCTCGCCGAGTGGGTGGCCGGGTCGGGCTGCACCGCCTTGGTGGTGTCGCTCGGGGTTGACGCGGCCGCCGACGACCCGGAGAGCCCGTTGCTGGTCACCCGGGACGGTTACCGGTCGGCGGGGGAGCTGATCGGATCGCTGATGCTGCCGAGCGTCGTGGTGCAGGAGGGCGGCTACCACCTGCCCAGCCTGGGTGGTCTGGTCGCGGCGTACCTCGACGGGCATGCCGCCTCGGGTTGACGGTCAGGGCAGGGGTCAGGGCAGGGGCACGTGGTGGACGACGTCCGCGTTGAACGACGTCACCCAGACCTCGCCGCCGGACACGGCCAGGTCCAGGTTGGCCTTGTCGTACAGCGCCAGCTCCGCACCGAGCGGTAGCCGGGTCAGCACCTCTCCGCTGCGCGGGTCCAGGGAGACCAGCTCGGGGCCCTCCTCGAGCACCAGCAGCAGGGCGCCGTCGTGGGGCGCGATCGGGTCGGGCAGCCCGGGCAGCTCGAGCACGCGGTCCACGGCCAGGGTGGTGGGGTCGAGCGACACGACCTGGTCGTCGAGGGTGCAGGTGACCCACAGGAGGGTGCGGGTGACGGCCAGGCCCTGGGGGCCCGAGCAGACCCGCTTCGACGTGGTCAGCTCGTTCGTGGCGGGGTCGACGCGCAGCACCGTGCCGTCGCCGAACTGGGAGACGTAGACCGCGTCCGGTCCGGCCGCCACCAGCCGGGCGCCGACGCCGATGTCGATGCGGGCGGTCTCCCTACTCGTCTCGGGGTCGATGCGCAGGAGCCGGCCGGCGTCCTGCACGACCACCCACACGTCGCCGAACGCGGCGGTGACGCCCTCGGGTCCGGCCCCGGTCGGGATCTCGTCGGTGACCCGGCCCGACTTGGGATCGATGCGCACCAGGACCCTGCCGTCGAAGGACGTCACCCAGACCGCGCCGTACGCCGCCGCGACGCGCAGCGGCACTCCCGGCACGTCGACGACCAGGTCGGGCTCGGTGGCCCCCGCGGGGATCCGGCTGACGGACCCGGCTCCGCTGCTCACCACCCAGACGGCGTCCTGCTCGTCGGTGGCCACCCCGACGGGGCCGGCGCCGACCGCGACCGACGGCGCCGCCTCCACGGTCGGGCTGGGCTCCGCGGAGGCGGTCGGGGACGGGCTCGGGTCGGGCGTCGTACGCGCCGGATCCTCGGCGCCGCCGCACCCGGAGAGGACGAGGACCACCGTCGTCAGGACCGGGGCGAGGTGTCGCAGCATGATCGGAGGCTAGACCTGCCGCCGGGATCCTGCCGGGTGTGTGCCCGGCGGGGTCGCCGTGGCGTGCGGGCGGTGAGCTGTGGTCGGTTCGGCCGACTCAGACCGACCCTGACTCACCGCTCCGGCGGGGCTGGCGTGCGGGCCGTGGCGTGCGGGCGGTGAGCTGTGGTCGCTTCGGCCGACTCAGACCGACCCTGACTCACCGCTCCGGCGGGGCTGGCGCGCTGGCGTGCGGGCGGTGAGCTGTGGTCGCTTCGGCCGACTCAGACCGACCCTGACTCACCGCTCCGGCGGGGCTGGCGCGCCCTGGCGTGCGGGCGGTGAGCTGTGGTCGCTTCGGCCGACTCAGACCGACCCTGACTCACCGCTCCGGCGGGGCTGGCGGGCCTGGCGTGCGGGCGGTGAGCTGTGGTCGCTTCGGCCGACTCAGACCGACCCTGACTCACCGCTCCGGCGGGGCCGCTGGCGTGCGGGCGGTGAGCTGTGGTCGGTTCGGCCGACTCAGACCGACCCTGACTCACCGCTCCGGCGGGCTGGAGCTGACGTCTGGCCGGCCTGGCCCTGCCGCGCCCCAGGGTGGGCACGATTGGGCAGGAACCGCAGGCGGGGGGACGGAATACCTGCGGTTTGGGACCAAACCGCACCCCCGCGCCGCGACGCCCCGGCCCGAGCTACTTGACCTCGGACCGGGTGGCCACCGAGGCACGTCGCCGCTCGCGCTGCTCCGGGGATCAAGACACCTGGAGCGACCAGGCCGCCTGGAGGGCCGCCCCGAGCGCGGCCGTCGTCACGTGCGGCAGCTCGGCCACCACCATCATGTGCCGCTCGAAGCGCGGTGGCACGCCGAAGCCGGCCGGGTGGTCGGCCACCAGGCGCTCACGGGCTTCGAACGCGGTACGGATCACCACCGCGTCGTCGTCGAGCTGGCGCGCCAGCAGCCGGCCGCCCACCTCCCAGCGGAGGAGGCCGTCGCGGGTCGTCGCCCGCACGCCGTCCAGCGCGCTCGCGAGTCGGTCGACGTCGGCGATGGTGGCCACGCCGCCAGGCTAGGTGGCCGGAGGCGCCCTGGCTTGATCGAGGTTGCGCTCGAGGTCGCTGTCCTAGGCTGGCTCCCATGATCGTCGCCATCAGCATCAGTCCCTCCGGAGCCGACGAGACCGGAGGTGTGTCGGCCGCGGTCGCCGAGGCCGTCCAGGTCATCCGCGACTCCGGTCTCCCGTGCGAGACCAACTCGATGTTCACCAACATCGAGGGGGAGTGGGACGAGGTGATGGCCGTCGTCAAGGACGCGGTGCTCAAGGTCGCCGAGACCTCGCCGCGGGTCGGCCTCGTCCTCAAGGCGGACCTGCGCCGCGGCCACGAGACCGGCCAGCTCGCCGCGAAGGTGGAGCGGGTCGAGGAACGCCTGCGCTGACGGGTGCCGGCTCGCGCTCCTAGTCGAGAAGCATCCCACCTGACTAGAACACCTGTTCGAACAGCGGGTAGGCTGAGGGCATGGCAGTCCTCGTCGCACCACCCGGATGGCCCCCGGCCGTCCGCCCCCCGGATGCTCCCGACTGGGAGCGCACGGCGGTCAACTGGCTCTTCGACGTCTGCCCGGCCGACTACCGCCAGCACGCGGCCCTGCGGCGCCACATCGTGGTGCTGGCGCGGTTCGCGGTGCTGCACATCGAGGCCCAGCAGGCCGCCGTACGCCGTGGCCTGAGCCAGTGCCGCGCCGACCTGCGCGACGTGGCGGATCTCGAGGTGGTCGAGGCCGCCGTGATGACGTTCCAGGCCGAGGAGGCCAGGCTGCTCGCCGTACGCCGCGGAGTCGGCCTGGTCGAGGAGGCGCTGCGCGGGCGGAGGTTCGTCGCCAGGCTCTGAGTCGCGAGACCAGGCTCACGCCCCGCTCGGTTCGGGACTGTCGGCGGCTCGTGAGATCGTGTTCTGGCCGGTGTGCCGCGCTTGCCGCGACCGGTACGATGACGAACACTTGTTCGAACCTCCACGCCGACCCGTAGGACTCCAGTGGCCGACCAGCTCATCATCCGTGGCGCCCGAGAGCACAACCTCAAGGACGTCTCCCTCGACCTCCCTCGAGACGCGCTCATCGTCTTCACGGGTCTCTCCGGCTCCGGCAAGTCGAGCCTGGCCTTCGACACGATCTTCGCCGAGGGCCAGCGCCGCTACGTCGAGTCGCTGTCGGCGTACGCGCGCCAGTTCCTCGGCCAGATGGACAAACCCGACGTCGACTTCATCGAGGGCCTCTCGCCCGCGGTCTCCATCGACCAGAAGTCCACCTCCAAGAACCCGCGCTCCACGGTCGGCACCATCACCGAGGTCTACGACTACCTCCGCTTGCTCTACGCCCGCGCCGGCCGCCCGCACTGCCCGACCTGCGGTGCGCCGATCGAGCGCCAGACGCCGCAGCAGATCGTCGACCGGGTGCTCGCGCTCGAGGAGGGCCGCCGCTTCCAGGTGCTGGCCCCGGTGATCCGCGGCCGCAAGGGCGAGTTCGTCGAGCTCTTCAAGGAGCTCCAGGCCCAGGGCTTCTCCCGGGCCCGCATCGACGGTGACACCCATGCCCTCGACGACACCCCCAAGCTCGACAAGCAGAAGAAGCACACCATCGAGGTCGTCGTCGACCGGCTGGCCGTCAAGCAGTCGTCCAAGCGCCGGCTCACCGACTCGGTCGAGACGGCCCTCAACCTCGCGAGCGGTCTGGTGCTCTTCGACTTCGTCGACCTGCCCGCCAAGGACGCCGGCCGCGAGATGCGGTTCTCCGAGAAGATGGCGTGCCCCAACGAGCACCCCATCGACACCGACGAGCTCGAGCCGCGTTCCTTCTCGTTCAACTCGCCCTTCGGCGCCTGCCCCGTCTGCCACGGCCTGGGCACCCGCATGGAGGTCGACCCCGAGCTCGTCGTCCCCGACCCGACCGCGACCCTGGGCGAGGGCGCGATCGCGCCCTGGAGCGGCGCGCACGTCGCCGACTACTTCCTCCGGCTCATGCACGCGCTCGGCGAGGAGCTCGGCTTCGACCTCAACACCCCGTGGCAGGACCTCGACACCCACGCCCAGAAGTCCCTGCTGACCGGGCACGCCA
This sequence comes from uncultured Actinomycetota bacterium, assembly GCA_963807335.1. Taxonomy (GTDB): domain Bacteria; phylum Actinomycetota; class Actinomycetes; order Propionibacteriales; family Nocardioidaceae; genus Nocardioides. The sequence continues at coordinate 154,181 of CAWEBT010000002.1, read as the reverse complement.
CCAAGGTGCACGTCGTCACGACCAACCGCTACGGCCGCCAGCGTGCCTACTACGCCGCCTTCGAGGGCGTCCGCCCCTACATCGAGCGCCGGCACCGCGAGGCCGAGAGCGACACCAGCCGCGACCGGTTCGAGGGCTTCATGCGCGAGGTCCCGTGCCCCGCGTGCGAGGGCAGCCGGCTCAAGCCGGTCTCGATGTCGGTCACCCTCGGCGGCAAGTCGATCGCTGCCGTGTGCCAGCTGCCGATCAACGAGACCGCCGAGTTCCTGCGCACCATCGAGCTGAGCCCGCGCGAGAAGCAGATCGCCGAGCGGGTCCTCAAGGAGATCCTCGAGCGGCTCAACTTCCTGCTCGACGTCGGCCTCGACTACCTCTCCCTCGACCGGCCGTCCGGCTCGCTGTCGGGCGGCGAGGCCCAGCGGATCCGGCTGGCCACCCAGATCGGCGCCGGCCTCGTCGGCGTCCTCTACGTCCTCGACGAGCCCTCGATCGGCCTCCACCAGCGCGACAACCAGCGGCTGATCGAGACCCTGGTCCGGCTCAAGGACCTCGGCAACACCCTGATCGTGGTCGAGCACGACGAGGACACCATCCGGCACGCCGACTGGGTGGTCGACATCGGTCCGGGTGCCGGCGAGCACGGCGGCCAGGTCGTGCACAGCGGCTCGGTCCAGGGCCTGCTCGACCACCCCGACTCGATGACCGGCCAGTACCTCTCCGGGCGCCGCGAGATCCCGGTGCCCGACATCCGCCGGCCCCGCACCGCGGGCCGCGAGCTGCGGGTGCACGGTGCCCACGAGAACAACCTGCAGAACGTCGACGTCTCCTTCCCGCTGGGCCTGTTCGTCGCGGTCACCGGCGTCTCGGGCTCCGGCAAGTCGACGCTCGTCAACGACATCCTCTACACCTCGCTGGCCAAGACGATCTACAACGCCCGCGCGGTGCCTGGCCGGCACCAGAAGATCAGCGGCCTCGAGCACGTCGACAAGGTCATCCACGTCGACCAGTCGCCGATCGGGCGCACCCCGCGCTCCAACCCGGCGACGTACACCGGCGTCTTCGACCACATCCGCAAGCTCTTCTCCTCGACGCCCGAGGCGAAGATGCGCGGCTACCTCCAGGGCCGGTTCTCCTTCAACGTCAAGGGCGGTCGCTGCGAGGCGTGCTCGGGTGACGGCACGATCAAGATCGAGATGAACTTCCTGCCCGACGTCTACGTCCCGTGCGAGGTGTGCCACGGCGCCCGCTACAACCGGGAGACGCTCGAGGTGCACTACAAGGGCAAGACGATCGCCGAGGTGCTCGACATGCCGATCGAGGAGGCCGCGGACTTCTTCGCCGCGGTGCCTGCGATCTCGCGTCACATGAAGACCCTGGGGGAGGTCGGGCTGGGCTACGTCCGCCTCGGGCAGCCGGCCACCACCCTGTCCGGCGGCGAGGCCCAGCGCGTCAAGCTCTCCACCGAGCTGCAGAAGCGCTCGACCGGGCGCACTGTCTACGTCCTCGACGAGCCCACCACCGGCTTGCACTTCGAGGACATCCGCAAGCTGCTGCTGGTCCTCGGCCGACTGGTCGACCAGGGCAACTCCGTGATGGTCATCGAGCACAACCTCGACGTCATCAAGACCGCCGACTGGTTGATCGACATGGGCCCCGAGGGCGGCTCGCGCGGCGGCTACGTCGTGGCCGAGGGCACGCCCGAGGAGGTGGCCGGTCACCCGGACAGCCACACCGGCAGCTTCCTCAAGCCGCTGCTCGACGGCCGGCACGCCACCCAGCCCGGCAAGCCGCGCAAGGCTCCGCCGCCGGCGGCGCCCACCACCAAGGCCGGCATCAAGCGGGCGGCCAAGAAGGCCGCGGAAGATGAGGCCGCCGCCCAGAAGGTGCCGGCGAAGAAGCCTGTTGCGAAGAAGAGCGCGGCCAAGAGGACCACCGTACGGAGCGGCCCCGTCAAGAAGGCGGCGGCCAAGAAGGCGGCGGCCAAGGGTTAGCCGGCCGGGAGCGGCGGCCTGCCCGCAGACGAATTGCGCCGGGCTGACTAGTGTCGGGGTCAACTCGTCTGAACCGCTGACCCAACGAAAGCGAGCATGGCCATGGGCACTGGACTCAACCGCCGTACCGCCCTCTCCGCAGCCGCCGTTGCCGGAGTCGGGGTGCCGCTGCTCGCGAGCTGCGGCGGCGGCGGCGACACTGCGACCGACGAGGCCGGCTCGACCGCACCCGCGACGCCCGCCGAGTCACCGCCGGCCGGTGCGCTGGCGAAGACCTCCGAGATCGCCGTCGGCGCGTGTGCGGTCTACCCGGACGCGAAGGTCGTGGTGACCCAGCCGTCCGAGGGTGAGTTCAGGTGCTTCACCGCGGTCTGCACCCACCAGGGCTGCCTCGTCTCGTCGGCATCCGAGGGGGTCATCCCGTGCGGCTGCCACGGCAGCCAGTTCTCGCTGGAGGACGGCTCGCCGCAGGCCGGTCCGGCCACCGCCCCCCTGGCCGCGGTCGAGATCGTCGTGGAGGGCGACACCATCACGCTGGTCTGACCCCCGTCGGTGGCGGCCCGTAGGGTTGTCGCATGGCTTCACCCGCGTCCTATCGTCCTGCCCCCGGGTCGATCCCGACGCAGCCGGGTGTCTACCGGTTCCGCGACGCCAAGGGCCGGGTCATCTACGTCGGCAAGGCCAAGAACCTGCGGTCCCGGCTCTCGTCGTACTTCCAGGACATCGGCAACCTGCACTCCCGCACCGCCACGATGGTCACCACCGGCGCGAGCGTCGAGTGGACCGTCGTCAAGACCGAGGTCGAGGCCCTCCAGCTGGAGTACAGCTGGATCAAGGAGTACGACCCTCGCTTCAACGTCAAGTACCGCGACGACAAGTCCTACCCGTGGCTCGCCGTCACCGTGGGCGAGGAGTTCCCGCGGGTGATGGTCGGCCGGGGCGCCAAGCGCAAGGGCACCCGCTACTTCGGGCCCTACGGCCATGCCTGGGCGATCCGGGAGACCGTCGACCTCCTGCTGCGGGTGTTCCCGATGCGGTCGTGCAGCAACGGTGTCTTCAAGCGCTCGTCGCAGATCGGCCGACCCTGCCTGCTGGGCTACATCGACAAGTGCGCGGCGCCGTGCGTGGGCAACATCAGTGCAGCCGACCACCGCGCCATCGTCGACGACTTCTGCGACTTCATGGCCGGCAACACCAGCGCGTTCGTCAAGCGGGTCGAGCGTGAGATGTACGCCGCCTCGGAGGCGTTGGACTTCGAGAAGGCCGCCCGGCTCCGTGACGACCTCGGCGCCCTCAACCGGGCGCTCGAGAAGCAGGCCGTCGTGCTCGGCGACGGCACCGACGCCGACGTGATCGGGCTCTCGGAGGACCCCCTCGAGGTGGCGGTGCAGGTCTTCTACGTCCGGGGCGGCCGCATCCGCGGGCAACGCGGGTGGGTCGCCGACCGCGCCGACGACGGCGACACCGCGGCCCTGGTCGAGGACTTCCTGCTCCAGATGTACGGCGGCGACTCCGAGTCGATCCCGCGCGAGGTGCTGGTGCCGGCGCTGCCGCCCGACCACGCGACCCTGGAGCAGCTGCTCACCGAGCTGCGCGGCAGCAAGGTCGCGATCCGGGTGCCGCAACGCGGCGGCAAGCTGTCGCTCCAGGAGACCGTCACCCGCAACGCCGCTCAGTCGCTGATGCTCCACAAGACCAAGCGGGCCAGCGACCTCACCACCCGCAACCGCGCGCTGGAGGAGATCCAGCAGGCGCTGGCGCTCGACGAGGTGCCGCTGCGCATCGAGTGCTACGACGTGTCGAACCTCCAGGGCACCGAGATCGTCGCGTCGATGGTGGTCTTCGAGGACGGCCTGGCCCGCAAGGGCGAGTACCGCCGGTTCGTCATCAAGGACGCCGACGGCCAGAACGACGTCGCCCACATGCATCAGGTCATCACCCGGCGATTCCGCCGGCTGCTCGACGAGCAGGCGCGGTCGACCGAGGTGGCCGGCGACAACGGCCCGATGCTGGTCGACCCCGAGACCGGGCGGCCGCGCAAGTTCGCCTACTCGCCCGGGCTGGTGGTCGTCGACGGCGGCCCGCCGCAGGTGGCGGCCGCCCAGCAGGCGCTGGCCGAGCTCGGCATCAACGACATCCCGGTGTGCGGCCTGGCCAAGCGGCTCGAGGAGGTGTGGCTGCCCGCCGAGGAGGACCCGGTGATCTTCGCCCGCACCAGCGAGGGCCTCTACCTCCTCCAGCGGGTGCGCGACGAGGCCCACCGCTTCGCCATCACCCACCACCGCAGCCGACGGTCCAAGTCGATGGTCGAGAGCCTGCTCGACGACGTGCCCGGGTTGGGTGAGGTGCGCCGCAAGACGCTGCTCAAGCATTTCGGTTCGCTCAAGAAGCTGCGCACCGCCGAGGTCGACGAGATCGCGCTGGTGCCGGGCATCGGACCGGCCACGTCCAAGGCCATCAAGGACGCCCTCGTCGCGGCGGACGCCACGCGCAAGACTGGAACCCCCCAGCAGCCGATGCGGGTCAACACCGCGACCGGCGAGATCGAGGAGGACTGATGTCCGAGAGCGCGACCCCCCAGCCCGGCGAGCTGGTCGTCGTCACCGGGATGACCGGCGCCGGCCGCAGCACCGCCGCCAAGGAGCTCGAGGACCTCGGCTACTACGTCGTCGACAACCTGCCGCCCGCCCTGGTGCGCGACGTGGTCCGCCTCGTCGACGACAGCCGGGGCGTGACCCAGCCGATCGCCGTGGTCACCGACGTCCGCTCCGGGTCGTTCTTCGACGCCCTGCACGCCAGTCGTCAGCAGGTGGTCACCGGCCGGCCCACGACCCTGGTCTTCCTCGAGGCCAGCGACGACGTCCTCGTCCGCCGCCAGGAGGCCGCCCGGCGCCCGCACCCCCTGCAGGCGGGTGGTCGGCTCGTCGACGGGCTGGCCCGCGAGCGCCAGGCGATGGCCAGCGTCCGCGGCGACGCCGACCTGGTCATCGACACCACCAACCTCAACGTGCACCAGCTGACCAAGCGGATCGCGTATCACTTCGGGTCCGAGCAGGCGACCCGGCTCAAGGTGACCGTGATCAGCTTCGGCTTCAAGTACGGCATCCCGGTCGACGCCGACTTCGTGGGGGACATGCGGTTCCTGCCCAACCCCCACTGGGTGCCCGAGCTGCGGGCGCACAACGGCCGGGACGCCGACGTGGCCGACTACGTGAAGAGCCAGCCCGGTGCCGCGGAGTTCCTCGACGGCTACCTGCCCGTGCTGGAGATCGCGGCCAACGGCTACCTCGGCGAGGGCAAGCGGTTCATGACCATCGCCATCGGCTGCACGGGCGGCAAGCACCGGAGCGTGGCGATGACCGAGGAGATCGCGCAGCGGCTCCGCGACCGCGGCTACGACACCCGTGCCGTCCACCGTGACCTCGGGCGGGAGTGACGTGCCGACGGTCGACTGCTCGGTGGTCGCGCTGGGAGGCGGCCACGGCCTGCACGCCTCCCTCTCCGCGCTGCGCCGGGTGACGCGGGAGGTGACCGCGGTGGTGACCGTCGCCGACAACGGCGGCTCGTCGGGCCGGCTGCGGAGCCAGTTCGACGTGCTCCCGCCCGGCGACCTGCGGATGGCGCTGTCCGCGCTCTGCGGCGACGACGAGTGGGGCCAGACCTGGGCCGAGGTGCTGCAGCACCGGTTCGCGGGCGACGGCGAGATGCGCGGCCACGTGGTCGGCAACCTGCTCATCGTCGGGCTCTGGGAGCAGCTCGGCGACCCGGTGGCGGCGCTCGACCTGGTGGGTCGGCTGCTGGGTGCCCGGGGCCGGGTGCTGCCGATGTCGACCACGCCCATCGACATCACCGCCGACGTCACCGGCCTGGTCGCCGACGACCCGGACGCGCACACCCGCGTGCACGGACAGGTGGAGATCGCCACGACCGACGGGCGCATCCAGCGGGTCTTCCTGGAGCCGGAGCCGGTGCCTGCCTGCACCGAGGCCGTCGCCGCCGTGCTCGAGAGCGACTGGGTCGTGCTCGGGCCCGGCTCCTGGTACACCTCGGTGATCCCGCACCTCCTGGTGCCCGAGCTGCGTGACGCGGTCGTGGCCCGCGGTGCCCGGCTGGTCGTGGTGCTGAACCTGGAGGCGCAGCCGGGGGAGACACACGGCTTCGCTCCCGAGGACCACCTCGCCGTGCTCCGTGAGCTGGCGCCCGACCTGAGGGTGCACTCCGTGCTGGCCGACGCCGGCAGCGTCGCCGACGTCGACGCCCTCGAGAAGGCGGTGCTCGATCTCGGCGGACACCTCGTCATCGCCGACGTCGCTCGCAGCGACGGCGATCCGGCCCACGACCCGGCCCGGTTGGGGGAGGCCCTGGCCGGCATCCTCAGTGGCGAGGGTCGTTGACGCGCATGGCAGGATCGCACGCATGGCGATGACCGCACCGGTGAAGGCTGAACTGGCCAACACCCAGATCACGAAAACCTGCTGCCGCAAGGCCGAAGTCGCCTCGATGCTTCGCTTCGCAGGAGGGCTCCACATCGTCAGCGGCCGGATCGTCGTCGAGGCCGAGCTCGACACCGGTGCCGCCGCGCGACGGCTCCGCAAGGACATCTCCGAGGTCTACGGGCACCAGTCCGACGTCGTGATGGTGCAGGGCAACGGCATCCGCAAGGGCAGCCGCTACATCGTCCGCGTCGTCAAGGACGGCGAGGCGCTGGCCCGGCAGACCGGCCTCCTCGACCAGCGTGGGCGACCGGTCCGTGGGCTCCCGCCGGCGGTCGTCTCCGGTGGTGGCTGCGACGCCGTCGCCGCCTGGCGCGGAGCGTTCCTCGCCCACGGCTCGCTCACCGAGCCCGGCCGGTCCTCCGCACTCGAGGTCACCTGCCCCGGCCCCGAGGCCGCCCTGGCCCTGGTCGGGGTCGCCCGTCGCCTGGGCATCCAGGCCAAGGCGCGTGAGGTGCGCGGCGTCGACCGCGTAGTCATCCGCGACGGTGACGCGATCGGTGCCCTGCTGACCAGGCTGGGCGCCCATGAGTCGCTGATGGCCTGGGAGGAGCGCCGCATGCGCCGCGAGGTGCGGGCCACGGCCAACCGGCTCGCCAACTTCGACGACGCCAACCTGCGACGGTCGGCCCGTGCCGCGGTCGCTGCGGGCGCCCGCGTCGAACGCGCCCTCGAGATCCTGGCGGAGGAGGTGCCCGACCACCTCAAGCTGGCCGGCCACCTGCGGCTCGAGCACAAGCAGGCCTCCCTCGAGGAGCTCGGTCAGCTTCACGACCCGGTGCTGACCAAGGACGCCATCGCCGGTCGCATCCGGCGTCTGCTGGCGATGGCGGACAAGCGCGCCGAGGAGATGGGCATCCCCGACACCGAGGCCTCGTTGACCCCCGACATGCTCGTCGAGGACGCCTGAGCCACGCCCGCTCCCGGTTACCCGCACGTACGCCGGACGCTCGTACGGCCCCTCCGCTCAGCGCGATAGGGTCGCATAGCCTGATCGACAACGCTTCCAGGAGACACTGTGACTGTTCGTGTGGGAATCAACGGCTTCGGCCGCATCGGCCGCAACTTCTTCCGCGCCGCGCGCGCGTCGGGTGCCGACATCGAGATCGTGGGGGTCAACGACCTCACCGACAACGCGGTGCTCGCTCACCTACTCAAGTACGACTCGATCCTCGGTCGGCTCGACGCCGACGTGTCGTCGGACGAGTCGTCCATCAAGGTCGGTGACCAGACCATCGCCACGTTCGCAGAGCGTGACCCGGCCGACCTGAAGTGGAGCGAGCTCGGCGTCGACATCGTCGTCGAGTCCACCGGCTTCTTCACCGACGCCACCAAGGCCAAGGCGCACATCGACGGCGGCGCCAAGAAGGTCATCATCTCGGCCCCCGCCTCCAACGAGGACATCACCATCGTGATGGGCGTCAACCACGAGAAGTACGACCCGGCCACGCACCACGTCATCTCCAACGCCTCGTGCACCACCAACTGCCTCGGCCCGATGGCCAAGGCGCTCAACGACGACCTCGGGATCGTCAAGGGCCTGATGACGACGATCCACGCCTACACCGCGGACCAGAACCTGCAGGACAACATCCACAAGGACCTGCGTCGTGCCCGCGCCGCGGCCCTCAACATCATCCCCACCTCGACGGGTGCCGCGAAGGCCATCGGCCTGGTCCTGCCGGAGCTCAAGGGCAAGCTCGACGGCTTCGCGCTGCGCGTGCCCGTGCCCACCGGCTCGGCCACCGACCTCACCTTCGAGGCCGGCCGCGAGACGACGGTCGAGGAGGTCAACGCGATCATCGAGAAGGCCGCCGACGGCCGCTTCCTCAGGTACTCCACCGACCCGATCGTCTCCACCGACATCGTCACCGACCCGGCGTCGTGCATCTTCGACGCCCCGCTGACCAAGGTCATCGGAAACCAGGTCAAGGTCGTCGGCTGGTACGACAACGAGTGGGGCTACTCCAACCGCCTCGTCGACCTGATCACGCACGTGGGCGCCACGCTCTGATGCCGGGCACCGCCCACGATGTCGCTTCCCTGGGTGGCCTCGCCGGCAAGCGGGTGCTGGTCCGGTCCGACCTGAACGTGCCTCTCGACGGCAGCACCATCACCGACGACGGCCGGATCCGCGCCAGCGCGCCCACCATCACCCAGCTGTCCGAGGCCGGGGCGCGGGTCGTGGTGATGGCGCACCTCGGTCGGCCCGGCGGCTCGCCGGACCCGGCGTACTCGCTCGCCCCGGTCTCCGAGCGGCTCGGCGAGGTGCTCGGCCGGCCGGTCGCGTTCGCCACCGACACCGTGGGCGAGAGCGCGCAGCAGACGGTCGCGGCGCTGGCCGACGGTGACGTGGCGGTGCTCGAGAACGTCCGCTTCAACCCCGCCGAGACCAGCAAGGACGACGATGTCCGAGGCTCGTTCGCCGAGCAGCTGGCCCAGCTCGGCGACGTGTTCGTCTCCGACGGGTTCGGTGTCGTGCACCGCAAGCAGGCGTCGGTGTACGACGTCGCGCTGCGGCTGCCCAGCGTGATGGGCGGCCTGGTCGCGACCGAGATCGACGTGCTGCGGCGCCTGACCGTCGACCCCGAGCGCCCCTACGTGGTGGTCCTCGGCGGCTCCAAGGTCTCCGACAAGCTCGGCGTCATCGACAACCTCCTCGACAAGGCCGACAAGCTCCTCATCGGCGGCGGCATGGTCTTCACCTTCCTCAAGGCCCAGGGCCACGAGGTCGGCAAGAGCCTCCTGGAGGACGACCAGCTCGACGTCTGCCGCAGCTACCTCGAGCGAGCCGCCGCCTCGGGCGTCGAGATCGTGCTGCCGACCGACATCGTCGTCGACACCGCGTTCCCCTCGGGCGACCGGGAGCCGCAGCCGAACGTCGTGGCCGCCGACGCCATCCCGGCCGACGCCCTCGGCCTCGACATCGGCCCGGACTCCGCGCGGGCGTTCGCCGCGGCGCTCGCCGACGCCCGCACGGTGTTCTGGAACGGCCCGATGGGCGTCTTCGAGGTGGACGCCTTCGCCGACGGCACGCGCGCCGTGGCCGAGGCACTCACCGGGATCGATGGACTGTCGGTGGTGGGCGGCGGCGACTCCGCGGCCGCCGTACGCACCCTCGGCTTCGACGAAGCGGCCTTCGGGCACATCTCCACCGGTGGCGGTGCCAGCCTTGAGTACCTCGAGGGCAGGGAACTGCCCGGCATCGCCGTCCTCGAACGCCCCTGACACCCGAAAGCGACCTCATGGCCACCAATGCACGCACCCCGCTGATGGCGGGCAACTGGAAGATGAACCTCAACCACCAAGAGGCGGTGGTGCTCGTCCAGAAGCTCGCCTGGACCCTCTCCGACAAGCGGCACGACTACGGCAAGGTCGAGGTCGTCGTGGTGCCGCCCTTCACCGACCTGCGGTCGGTGCAGACGCTCGTCGACGGCGACCGGCTGTCGATCAAGTACGCCGCGCAGGACGTCTCGACGCACGACAACGGCGCGTACACCGGCGAGATCTCCGCGGCGATGCTGGCCAAGCTCGGCTGCTCCTACGTCGTTGTGGGCCACTCCGAGCGGCGTGAGCACCACCTCGAGAACGACGAGGTCGTCAACACCAAGGCGCACAAGTCGCTGGCCGCCGGGATGACTCCCATCGTGTGTGTCGGTGAGGGTCTCGAGATCCGTCAGGCCGGCAACCACGTGCCGTACACGCTTGCCCAGGTGGACGGCTCGCTGGCCGGCTTCACTCCCGACCAGGTCGCCGCACTCGTCATCGCCTACGAGCCCGTCTGGGCGATCGGCACCGGCGAGGTAGCCACACCCGACGATGCGCAAGAGGTCTGCGCGGCCATCCGCGAGCGCCTGCGCGAGGTGCACGGGGACGCCGCCGCCGACGGCTGCCGCATCCTCTACGGCGGCTCCGTGAAGGCCGCCAACGTCGCGGGAATCATGCAGAAGGCCGACGTCGACGGCGCCCTGGTTGGCGGCGCGAGCCTGCAGGTGGACGAGTTCGGTGGAGTTTGCCGCTTCTACGACATGCCGGTCCTGTGACCGGGACCGCGTGACGTAGGCTTCGCAGCGTGATTCTGGTCTTCGAAGTCCTGCTCGTGATCACGAGCGCGATCCTCATCCTGTTGGTGCTGCTCCACAAGGGCCGCGGCGGTGGAATGTCTGACATGTTCGGCGGTGGCGTCTCCTCCACGTTGGGTGGGTCATCGGTTGCCGAGCGCAACCTCGACCGCTTCACCGTCGGTATCGGCGTCATCTGGTTCTCGTGCATCGTGGCCCTCGGCCTGCTGCTGGCCTACGGCAACTGAGACTTCGTGAGAGAGAGGTACTGACGTGGCTGGTGCTGGAAACGCAATCCGCGGAAGTCGGGTCGGCGCTGGTCCCATGGGCGAGGCGGAGCGAGGTGACTCGGCCCCGCGCCAGGCAGTCACCTACTTCTGCTCGCACGAGCACCGCTCGGTGGTGACCTTCGCCATCGAGGCAGCCGTCCCCGAGTCGTGGGACTGCCCCAAGTGCGGTCTGCCGGCCAGTCGGGACTCCGACAACCCGCCGCCCGCGCCCAAGATCGAGCCCTACAAGACACACCTGGCCTACGTGAAGGAGCGCCGCTCCGACGCCGAGGCGGCCGACATCCTCCAAGAGGCCGTCGCCCTGCTGCGCTCTCGCCGCAAGGCCGGCGAGATCATCTTCTGATCCGACCGGTCCGGCTCAGAGCTTCGACGCCGCCGCGGCGTCGATGAGCCACACAGTGGCGTCCTGACCGCGCACGCCCCGAGCGGGAGTGTCGTGCACCGAGCCCCCGTCGGCCAGCCCGGCGGCCACCGCGTCGGCCTTCTCGGCGCCGCTGACCAGGAACCACACCTGCCGGCTCCGCGCGAGCGCGCCGAAGGTCAGCGAGATGCGGTCCGGTGGCGGCTTCGGCGAGTCCCGTACCGCCACCGCCACCTCGTCGTCGACGTCGAGCGCCGGATGTCCCGGGAACAGCGACGCCACATGGCCGTCGGGTCCCACGCCGAGCATCAGCACGTCGAACGTCCCACCGAGCCCGCGCACCTCCTCGCCGTACGCCGCGGCGGCGGCGTCGAGGTCGAGCCCACCGTCGGCGGCGGGCATCTCGTGCACGTGCGCGGGGTTCGCGCCGACCGCGTCGAGGAACGCCGTTCGGGCCGTGGTCGCGTTGCGGTCGAGGGAGTCGGCCGGGACGAACCGCTCGTCACCCCACCAGAAGGCCACGCGCGACCAGTCGACCGAGGAGTCCACCGCTCGGCGGGCGACCTCGCGGTGCACCGCCTCGGCGATGGAGCCGCCGGTGAGCCCGATCCGGGGCACGCCGCCGTCCGCCTGGGCCAGCTCCAGCGCCTCGAGGAGCCGGCTCGCGACGTCGCCGGCGAGGGTGCCCGGGTCCTCGTGCACGATGACCTCGGGCACCTCGGGATTGGTCATGCCTTGGCCTCGAGCCGCACCAGCTGGGCTGCCGTCGCGGCGTAGACGTCGTCCTCGTCCAGGCGACGCAGCTCCTCGGCGAGCAGCTCCGGCAGTCCACGGCGCTTGAGCGCCACCGGTCGGTCGGGCTGGCCGGGGGAGGAGAAGGTCGCCAACCGCCCGTCGGTCCGGCTGATCTGGATCGGCCCGTCCTTGGTCTCCATGACGACCTCGGTGATGCCCGGTCCGCGGGTGCCTCGTCGTTCGACCGGCACCTTCAGCCGGCTGCTCAGCCAGGCCACCAGCAGGTCGGCGCTGGGCGAGATGCGCTCGGCCGAGACGGACGCCCGCTGCACCTTGAGGGGGTGCTGGTCGAGCGCCGCGGCCAGCAGGGCGCGCCAGGGCGTGATGCGGGTCCAGGCCAGGTCGGTGTTGCCGGGGGCGTACGCCGAGCACTGGTGCCGCATGGCGACGGTCTTGCCGCGCGTGACCGCGGCGGCATCGGTGACCCGGCGGGTGGCCAGGGCGCCGAGCGGGTCGGCCGCCGGGTCGTGCGGCGCGTCGGCGGGCCACCAGATGGCCACGGGGGAGTCGGGCAGGAGCAGCGGCAGCACCACCGAGTCGGCATGCTTGACGACCTCGCCCTTGAGCCGGATGAGCGCCGTCTCGCCGGTCCAGCCCGAGCCGATGCCGACCTGTGCGTTGATCTCTCCGGCGCCGCGCGCGTCACCCAGGATCACGCCCAGCACCCGCGCGGGATGCTCCTGCGAGGCGGCCCGGGCGGCCTTCATCGCCTCCTGCGCGTAGTCCTCCTCGGAGACGATGATGAGCGTCATCACCATGCCCATGGCGGGGCTGCCTGCGCGGCGCCGCGCCTTCACGAACTCGGCGGCGATCCTGGAGGCGTTGGTGTCGATCAGCTCGGTTGTCATGGTCTCCTCCAGGTGCGACCGTCGCGGGCGAGCATGGCCTCGGCCGACGGGGGACCCCAGGTGCCGGCCTCGTAGGTGTCGGGCTTGCCCTTCTTGGCCCAGTGCGCCAGCACCGGGTCGAGGATCTTCCAGGCCAGCTCGACCTCCTCGTGCCGAGGGAACAACGGCGGATCGCCGAGGAGCACGTCGAGGATGAGGCGCTCGTAGGCCTCGGGACTGGCCTCGGTGAACGAACCGCCGTAGGCGAAGTCCATGTTCACGTCGCGGATCTCCATCGCGGTGCCGGGCACCTTGGAGCCGAAGCGGAGCGTCATGCCCTCGTCGGGCTGGACCCGGATCACCAGGGCGTTCTGGGTCAGCTCCTCGGTGGCCGTCTGGCTGAACGGCAGGTGCGGGGCGCGCTTGAACACGATCGCTACCTCGGTCACCCGGCGGCCCAGCCGCTTGCCGGCACGCAGGTAGAACGGCACGCCCGCCCAGCGACGGGTCTCGACGTTGACGGTGATGGCGGCGAACGTCTCGGTGGTGGACGACTTCTTGATGCCGTCCTCCTGGAGGAAGCCCAGCACCTTGTCTCCGCCGGACCAGCCCTCGACGTACTGGCCGCGGGCGGTGCTCAGGTCGAGACGGTTCGGCAGCGTCGCCGAGTCGAGCACCTTCTGCTTCTCGATGCGCAGGCTCTCGGCGTCGAAGGACGTCGGCTCCTCCATGGCGACCAGCGCCATCAGCTGCATCAGGTGGTTCTGGATGACGTCTCGGGCGGCGCCGATGCCGTCGTAGTAGCCGGCCCGACTGCCGATGCCGATGTCCTCGGCCATGGTGATCTGCACGTGGTCGACGTAGTGGGCGTTCCAGATCGGCTCGAACATGTTGTTGGCGAAGCGCATCGCCAAGATGTTCTGGACCGTCTCCTTGCCGAGGTAGTGGTCGATGCGGAAGACCGAGCCCGACGGGAAGACGGTCGCGAGGGTGTCGTTGAGCTCACGCGCCGACTCGAGGTCGTGGCCGAACGGCTTCTCGACGACCACCCGGCGCCAGGCGTCCTCGGGCGACTGGGCCAGCCCGTGCTCCTGCAGCTGGCCGACGACCGAGCCGAAGAACCCGGGCGGGATCGCCAGGTAGAAGGCGTAGTTGCCACCGGTGCCGCGCGCCTCGTCGAGCTCCTCGATCGTCCGGCGCAGCGTCTCGAACGCCTTGTCGTCCTCGAAGTCGCCCTGCACGAAGCGCAGTCCCTCGGCGAGCTGCTTCCAGACCTCTTCGCGGAACTCGGTGCGGGCGTGCTCCTTCACCGAGTCGTGCACGATCTGGGCGAAGTCCTGGTCGGCCCAGTCGCGCCGGGCGTAGCCGACCATGCTGAAGCCCGGTGGCAGGAGCCCGCGGTTGGCGAGGTCGTAGATCGCCGGCATGATCTTCTTGCGCGACAGGTCTCCGGTGACGCCGAAGAGCACCATCCCGCAGGGACCCGCGATGCGCGGCAGTCGCCGGTCCTCGACGTCGCGCAGCGGGTTGACGTGGTCCATCAGGCTCCTTGCCCGAGCAGGGCGGCGAGCTCGACCAGGTCTCCGGGGCCGGCGACGTGGAGGCGCAGCACCGGGCGGCCCTTGTCGGCCAGCACCTGGCCGTCACCGACGACCTGCGCGATCAGGAACTCGTGGAACGTGAACGGCCGGTCGGGCACGGCGAGGTCGGCCTCGGGTTGCCCGGTGACCTGGAGGTAGACCCCGGTGTCCGGGCCGCCCTTGTGGTACTGCCCGGTGGAGTGCAGGAACCGGGGTCCCCAGCCGAACGTGACCGGTCGCCCCGTACGCCGCGCGAGGGCGGGGCGCACCTGCGCCAGGGCGGCGTCGCGGTGCCGGTCGAGGTAGGCCTGCACCGAGAGGTAGCCGTGGTCGTCGTCGAGGTGGTCGAGCAGGGCGGCGACGGCGCCCGCGACCGTGCTGGTGCCCTCGGGCAGCCAGTCCCCGGAGGCGTAGACGGTGGTGGTGCCGTCCACGAACATCGGGCGTGGCTGGCTCCCGCCGCCGTCGAGCATCTCGCGGGCGGCCGACTTGGCACTCTCGACGTCGGGCTGGTCGAAGGGGTTGATGCCGAGGACCCGGCCGGCGACCGCGGTCGCGACCTCCCACAGCAGCAACTGCCCGCCGAGGGTGGCGTCGACGGTCACCCCCCACCCGGAGGCGGGCACGACGGACGGGCCGTCGGGACCGTAGGTCGCGAGCACCTCGTCGTCGGTGCTGGGCGAGAAGTTGGCGGCGTCCTTGCCCTCGACGACGACCGGCAAGATGCCCTTGCCGTCCTTGCCGGTGGACTCGGCGACCAGCTGCTCGGCCCAGTCGCCCAGCCCGGGGTACGACGAGCCACCGTCGGCCAGCGCGAGCTTGTCGGCACCGGCCAGGTTGGCGGCGCCGAGCAGCGCGCCGAGGCGCAGCCCGGGGTTGTCGGCGGAGTCGACGACGAGGGCCGCCGACATGGCTGCCGCCTCGTCGAGGAGGCGCGCGATGTCGGCACCGGCCAGGCCGCTGGGCACCAGCCCGAACGCCGTCAGGGCGGAGTAGCGGCCACCCACGTCGGGGTCGGCACGGAAGACGCGGTAGCCCGCCTCGGACGCCGAGGCGTCAAGGGGTGAGCCGGGGTCCGTGACGACCACGATGCGCTGTGCCGGGTCGATGCCGGCGTCGGTGAACGCCTTCTCGAAGGCCCGTCGCTGGCTGTCGGTCTCGACCGTGCCGCCCGACTTCGACGACACCACCACGACGGTGCGGTCGAGGTGGTCCTCGAGACCTGCCCGCACGAAGTCCGGGTCGGAGGAGTCGAGCACGACGAGGTCGACGTCGTCGGCCGCGCAGATGACCTCCGGGGCCAGCGAGGAACCGCCCATGCCGCACAGCACGATGCGGGTGAGCCCCTGGCCCATCAGGTTGGCCCGCAGCTCGTGGATCTCCGCCACGAGCGGCCGGGAGGAGGAGGGCAGGTCCACCCACGCGAGCCGCTTGGCCGACTCGGCCTCGGCCGCGTCGCCCCACAGGGTGGCGTCGCGGGCGGCCAGCCGGCTGGCGAACCGGTCGTCGACCAGGGCGGCCACCGTCTCGGTGAAGGCCAGCTCGTCGCGGTAGCCGAAGGACAGCTCGAAGAGGCCCGCCTGCGAGACGGTGTTCGAGGCGGTCACTGGCCGGCCTTCGCCATCTGTGCCCGGACGGTCTCGACCAGCTCGGTCCAGGACTTCTTGAACTTGTCGACGCCCTCGGTCTCGAGGACGAGCAGCACGTCGTCGAAGTCGACGCCCACCTCGCCCAGCCGGTCGAGGATGGCTCGCCCCTCGGACGCCTTGCCGGTCACCACGTCGCCGAGGACCTCGCCGTGGTCCGCGAACGCGTCGAGCGTCTTCTCGGGCATGGTGTTGACCGTCTCGGGCACCACCAGCTCGGTGACGTACATCGTGTCGGCGTAGTCGGGGTTCTTGACGCCGGTGGAAGCCCACAGCGGTCGCTGGGGGTTGGCCCCCTGGTCGGCCAGGGCCCGCCAACGATCGGAGGCGAGGACCTCCTCGAAGGCGCCGTAGGCCACCAGCGCGTTGGCCACGGCCGCCTTGCCGCGCAGGGCCAGGGCGATGTCGGTGCCCAGCGCGTCGAGGCGCTGGTCGATCTCGCTGTCCACCCGGGAGACGAAGAACGAGGCGACCGAGCGGATCGTGGAGAGGTCGCGCCCGGCCTCCTTCGCCTGCTCCAGCCCGGTCAGGTAGGCGTCCATGACCTCGCGGTAGCGCGCCTCGCTGAAGATCAGCGTCACGTTGACGCTGATGCCCTCGGCGATGCTCGCGGTGATGGCCGGCAGTCCCTCCAGGGTGGCCGGGATCTTGATCAGGGCGTTGGAGCGGTCGACGGCCGCCCACAGGGCCTTCGCGGAGGCGATGGTCGCGTCGGTGTCGTTGGCCAGGTCGGGCTCCACCTCGATGGAGACGCGGCCGTCGTGCGCGGTGCTCCGCGCGACCGGGGCGAGGATGTCGCAGGCGTTGCGGACGTCCTCGGTGGTCAGCTCGAAGATGACCTTGTCGACGGTCTCGCCGGCGGCGACGAGCTTGCCGACCTGCTCGTCGTAGCGCTCGCCGTCGGCGATCGCGGCGGCGAAGATGGTCGGGTTGGTGGTCACGCCGACCACCGACCTCTCCCGCACCATCTCGGCGAGGTTGCCGGTCTCGATGCGCTCTCGCGACAGGTCGTCGAGCCAGATCGACACCCCTGCCTCTGCCAGTGCCTTCAGCTTGTCACTCATGAATCCTCCCGGATCGTGTCGACGAACAGTGGGTGCGGCGGGTGTCGGTGGGGCCGTCGGTCAGGTCGCCACCGCGGAGATCGAGTCGCGGGCGGCGTTGGCGACCGCCTCGGCGGTGACGCCGAACTCGGTGTAGATGCGCTGGAAGTCGGCCGAGGCCCCGTAGTGCTCGATGGAGACGATGCGGCCGTGGTCGCCGACCACCTCGCGCCAGCCCAGGCCGATGCCGGCCTCGACGCTGACGCGGGCCTTCACGCCGGGCGGGATGACGGTTTCGCGGTAGGCGACGTCCTGCTCGTCGAACCACTCGCGGCACGGCATCGAGACGACGCGAGCCTGCACGCCGTCGGCCGCCAGCAGCTCGCGCGCCTCGACCGCGAGCTGGAGCTCGGAGCCGGTGGCGACCAGGACGACGTCCGGGATGCCCTCGGTGTCGAGCAGCACGTAGCCGCCTCGGCGGACGTTGCTGGTGTCGGAGAAGCCGTCGGTGCCGCGCGGGTACGTCGGCACGTTCTGTCGGCTCAGGCACAGCCCCACCGGCCGGTCCGCGCGCTCGAGGATGGCCGCCCAGGCAGCCACGGTCTCGTTGGCGTCGCCCGGCCGGACGATGTCGAGGCCCGGGATCGCCCGCAGCGCGGCGAGGTGCTCGATCGGCTGGTGGGTGGGGCCGTCCTCGCCGAGCCCGATGGAGTCGTGGGTCCAGACGTAGGTGACGGGCAGCTGCATGAGGGCCGCCAGCCGGACCGCCGGACGCATGTAGTCGGAGAACGTGAGGAACGTGCCGCCGAAGACGCGGGTGCCGCCGTGCAGCGCGATGCCGTTCATGATCGAGCCCATCGCGTGCTCGCGGATGCCGAAGTGGAGCACGCGTCCGGCGTAGGGGTCGCCCGCGAACATCTTGGTGGAGCGGTCCTTGGGCAGGAACGACGGGACGCCCTCGATGGTGGTGTTGTTGGAGCCCGCGAGGTCGGCGGAGCCGCCCCACAGCTCGGGCACGGCGGGCGCGATCGCGTTGATGGCCTTGCCGGAGGCGACGCGGGTGGCCACGCCCTTGGCGTCCGGCTCGAAGACCGGCAGGGCGTCGGCCCAGCCCTGCGGCAGGGTCCGGGTCTGCATCCGGTCGAAGAGCGCGAGGTCGGCCGAGGGCTTGGTGGTCCAGTGCTTGAAGTCGTCGTCCCATGCCGCCTGGGCGGCCTTGCCGCGGGCCACGGCCTCGCGGGTGTGCTCGAGCACGCCCACCGGGACCTCGAAGGTCTGGTCGGGGTCGAAGCCGAGCACCCTCTTGGTGGCGGCGACCTCGTCCTCACCGAGCGCCGAGCCGTGGCTCTTGCCGGTGTTCTGGAGGGTGGGTGCCGGCCACGCGATGATGGTGCGCAGCACGATGAAGCTCGGCCGGTCGGTGACCGACTCCGCCTTGCGGATCGCGGCGTACAGCGCGGGCAGGTCCTCGGAGTACGTCGTCTCGTCGTGGGTCCAGTCGACGGTCTGCACGTGCCAGCCGTAGGCCTCGTAGCGAGCCGCGACGTCCTCGCTCAGCGCGATGTCGGTGTCGTCCTCGATCGAGATGCGGTTGGCGTCGTAGATCATCGTCAGGTTGCCCAGCCGCTGCACCCCCGCGAGCGCCGACGCCTCGGCGCTGACGCCCTCCTCGATGTCACCGTCGCTGCAGATCGCATAGATGTGGTGGTCGAACGGCGACTCGCCCTCGGCGGCGTTGGGGTCGAACAGGCCGCGCTCGCGGCGGGCGGCCATCGCCATGCCCACCGCGTTGCCGATGCCCTGGCCGAGCGGTCCGGTCGTGGTCTCGACGCCGGCGGTGTGGCCGTGCTCGGGGTGACCGGGCGTCTTGCTGCCCCACGTGCGCAGCGCCTTGATGTCGTCCAGCTCGAGCCCCCAGCCACCGAGGAACAGCTGCAGGTACAGCGTGAGCGAGGAGTGGCCGCACGACAGCACGAACCGGTCGCGGCCGGGCCAGTGCGGGTCGGCCGGGTTGTGCCGCATCACCTTCTGGAAGAGCAGGTACGCCGCGGGCGCCAGGCTCATGGCCGTGCCGGGGTGGCCGTTGCCGACCTTCTGGACGGCGTCCATGGCCAGCACCCGGGCTGTGTCCACGGCCTTCTGGTCGAGTTCAGTCCAGTCCAGCTGGGACGAGTTGCGAGTCACGGGTTTCCCTTCGCGCGGGGGGTGGTGGCACGTCGGGGACGAGCCTACCCACGGCCGGGTTTAGACTCGACGCGCGCCCATCGCTCTCCCGTTGTCAGTGAGGATCTCCGTGACGTACCTCGGCCAGTCGGCCTCCTCGGCCTCGCCCTCGGGCGACGAGGGTGGCACGCCGGTGGATTCCACGGACGAGCACGAGGTCGTCACGTTCAAGGACGTGCTGGGCGCGTACGTCGGCCTCACCAAGCCGCGCGTCATCGAGCTGTTGCTGCTCACCACCGTGCCGGTGATGTTCTTCGCCGCCCGCGGCATCCCGCCGCTCGGCCTGGTGGTCGCCACCGTCATCGGAGGCACGCTGAGCGCCGGCTCCGCCTCCGCGCTGAACTGCGTCTACGACCGCGACATCGACGAGCAGATGCGGCGCACCCGGCGGCGGGCCCTGCCGCGGCACGTCGTCTCGCCCTTCTCCGCGCTGGTGTTCGGGCTGGGCCTCGGCGTGCTCAGCACCGTGATCCTGGCGTTGTGGGTCAACACCCTCTCGGCGGTGCTGGCGGTCGTGGCCAACGCGTTCTACGTGCTCGTCTACACGATGATCCTCAAGCGCCGCACCACCCAGAACATCGTCTGGGGCGGGCTGGCCGGCTGCTTCCCGGCCCTGATCGGCTGGACCGCGGTGACCGGCGAGCTGGCCTGGACCCCCGTGGTGCTGTTCCTCGTCGTCTTCTTCTGGACGCCGCCCCACACCTGGGCGCTCGCGCTGCGCTACCGCGAGGACTACGCCAACGTCTCGGTGCCGATGCTCCCGGTGGTGGCCCCGGCCCGCGAGGTCGGCCGGCAGATCGTGATCTACAGCTGGGTGATGGTCGCGACGTCCCTGCTCCTGTGGCCGGTCGCCGGCACCGGTCCGGTCTACCCGATCGCCGCGGCCGTCCTCGGCGCGGTGTTCATCGTCGAGGCCTACCGCATGTGGGGTCGGGCGAAGACGTCGGAGAGCCTGTCGGTGATCGCGCCGATGCGCCTGTTCCACAGCTCCAACCTCTACCTCTCGCTCCTGTTCGTGGCGGTCGCCCTCGACCCGCTGCTGACGCGCTGACGGTCTCCCGAACGGGTGCGCCCGTCGCCGGACGCGCTGACCCTGCTGGACCCGGCCCTGCGGCCCACTGGGACCTACGAGGCGCTGGTGGCGTGGTCACAGCGGGTGGTCGCGGTCAGCGACGACTGAGTGCAGCGGGTGTGACGGCACGCCGGCGCGCGGAGAGCACGACCCACGTCACGCTGGCCGACAGCAGGGCCGCGCCGAGCATGTGGAGCGCGACGAGGGCCTCGGGAAGGTCGAGGAAGTACTGCACGAAGCCGACGACGCCCTGGGCGAGCTCGATCACCAGCAGCAGCCCGGCGGCCCGGGACACCCGGTCGTCGCCGCGGCGGCGGGCCAGCACGAGCAGACCGACCGTGACCGCGACCAGGACGTAGACCGCGACCGCGTGCACGTGGGACATCACCTGGGGGTCGAGCCCGGTCCGCCGCGACTCGGAGTCCCCGCTGTGCGGCCCGCTGCCGGTGACCACCGTGCCGAGGTACAGCACCACCCACGCCACGGCGAGGACCAGCCAGCCCGCCCGGACGGTCGGCGCGTCGGCCGCCGGCCGCTCCGGCCCGCGCAGCGCGTCGACCAGGACCACGCAGACGCCGATGATCGCCATCGACACCAGCAGGTGCAGCGAGACGATCCACGGGTTGAGCTCGGTGAGGACGGTGACGCCGCCGAGGAGGGCCTGCGCAGGGACGCCGAGCGCCACGCCGGTCGAGAGCCGGACCACGCGGCGGTGACCGGCGCCGATCGCCGAGAGCAGGCACAGCACCGCGACCGCGACGAGCACCCAGGTCAGCATCCGGTTGCCGAACTCGATGACGCCGTTGACGCCCAGCTCGCCGTGCGGGACGTAGGAGCCCTCGGTGCACTTCGGCCAGGTCGGGCAGCCCAGCCCCGAGCCGGTCAGCCGGACCGCCCCACCGGTGACGACGATGCCGATGTTGACGACGAGGTTCGCCACCGCCAGCGGCCACAGGTACGGCGCCAGCGAGCTGGCGATGCGGTCGATCAGGGCTCGCACTCAGTCACTCCCAGGAGAAGGTGGTGGCCGTCAGGGCGGTGCCGACCGCGGTCCACGCCACCAGCACGATCATCGCCCGGCCGTCCAGGGCGCCGTCGATCAGGGCCGCCCGCATCGCCTCACCGAGGGCACCGCTCGGCAACCACTGCGCCACCTCGCCGAAGCTGCCGTACGACGTCACGGGGATGACCACCGCGCCGCCGGCCATCAGCAGCAGGTAGACGAGGTTGGCGGCCGCCAGCGTGGCCTCGGCCCGCAGGACACCGGCCACGAACAGGCCGAGCGAGGCGAAGGCGGCGGTGCCGAGCAGCATCGCCAGGGCGGCGGGCAGGACGACCTCGACCGGCCCGGACGACGACGGTTGCCAGTCCAGGATCCCGGCGGCGACCACGATCACGACGACCTGGATCGCCTCGACGACCAGGAGCGCGAGGATCTTGCCCAGCAGCAGGCCGTGCCGGGGGAGGGGTGATGCCCCGAGGCGCTTGATGACGCCGTACCTGCGTTCGAAGCCGGTGGCGATCGCTAGCGACGTGAACGCCGTCGACATCACGGCCAGGGCCAGGACGCCGGGGGTCAGCACGTCGATCGGCCGGTGGTCGAGGTCGAGGCCGACGCGGTCGACGGCCAGCACGCCGCCGACGAGGACCAGCAGCGGGATGACCACGGCCAGCAGCAGCTGCTCGCCGTTGCGCAGCATCAACCGCGCCTCCATGCGGGCCTGCGACAGCACCTGGCGGCGCAGCGGTGCCGCGCCGGGTGCGGGGGTCAGGTCGAGGCTCACGGCCGCAGCCCCCGCCCGGTCAGCTCGACGAAGACGTCCTCGAGGTTGCGCTGTCCCAGGGTGAGGGACTCGGGCAGCACGTCGTGCTCCTCGCACCAGCGCGAGACGATGCCGAGGGTGGTCGAGTCGGCCGGGCCGGTGACCACGAGGCTGAACGCGTCGAGCTGGGTGACCAGGGCCTGGGGGCCGAGGGCGGCACCGAGCGACTCGGGCGCACCCTCCGGGAACGGGCGGGTGACGACCAGTCGGATCGTCGCGTCCCCGCCACCTCGCGTGAGCTCCAGCGGAGTGCCGGAGACGAGCAGCCGGCCGTGGTCGATGATGTGGATGCGGTCGGCGAGGCGCTCGGCCTCGTCCATCAGGTGGGTGGTCAGCACCACCGTCGCGCCTGCGGCGCGCAGGTCGGTCAGCAGCTCCCACGTCGCGCGCCGGGCGTGCGGGTCCATCCCGGCCGTCGGCTCGTCGACGAAGACCAGCTCGGGACGGCCGACCACGGCCATCGCCAGCCCGAGGCGCTGCTGCTGGCCGCCCGAGAGCCGTCGGTACGGCGTCTTGCCGCAGTCGCCCAGCCCGAGGCGCTCGGCCAGGGCGTCGACGTCGAGCGGGTGGGCGTGCAGGCTCGCGATGTGGTGCAGCATCTCCATCGCCCGGGCGCCCGACCAGGCCCCGGCGCCCTGAAGCATCACGCCAAGCCGCGGCAGCAGCTCGCGGCGGTCGCGACGCGGGTCGAGGCCCAGCACGGTGACGCGGCCCGCGTGCGGGGTGCGGTAGCCCTCGCACGTCTCCAGGGTGGTCGTCTTGCCCGCGCCGTTGGGTCCGAGGACGGCCGTGATCGTGCCTCGCTCCACGCCCATGGTCAGGCCGTCGACGGCGACCTTGTCGCCGTACCGCATGACCAGGCCGTCGACACTGACGGCAAGGTCGGACGGGCGGTCAGGCACGACGTGAGTGTAGTTATCCGGTTCCACAATGTCGGTGGCCACCCCTACGCTCGAGGAATGACGTCGGATCCGGCCATCGAGGCCGACAACCTGGTCAAACACTTCGGCGACACGGTTGCCGTCGACGGGGTCAGCTTCTCGGTGCCACAGGGCAGCGTGCTCGGCCTGCTGGGCCCCAACGGTGCCGGCAAGACGACCACGGTGCGCATGATGACCACGCTCTCGAGGCCCACCAGCGGCACCGCCCGGGTCGCCGGTCACGACGTGCTGCAGGATCCGCGCGCCGTGCGGCGCAGCATGGGCCTGACCGGCCAGGCCGCGACGGTCGACGAGCTCCTCACGGGGCGCGAGAACATCCGCCTCATCGGTGGCCTCTACGGCCTGACCTCGAGCTACCTCAAGCGCGCCGGCGACGACCTGCTGGAGCGGTTCTCGCTCTCCGACGCGGGCGACCGGATCGTCAAGACCTACTCGGGCGGCATGCGCCGCCGTCTCGACCTGGCCGTGAGCCTGGTGGCGATCCCGCCGGTGCTGTTCCTCGACGAGCCGACCACCGGTCTCGACCCCCGCAGCCGAGTCGAGCTCTGGGACGTGCTGCGCGAGCTCGTCCGCGACGGCACCACCCTCCTGCTCACCACGCAGTACCTCGAGGAGGCCGACCAGCTGGCCGACCAGATCGTGGTGATCGACCACGGCCGGGTCATCGAGCAGGGCACCGCGTTCGAGCTCAAGAACCGCTCCGGCCAGTCCGCCGTCGTGGTGACCGTGTCCGACGCCGCCGACCTCCCCCGCGCCGAGGCCCTGCTGCGCCAGGTCGTCGACGAGGTCCACCTCGACCACGGCGCGCGTCAGCTGACGGCGCCCGCCGACGGACTGCGCGACATGACCCGCATCGCCGGCATCTTCGGCGACAGCGACATCGAGCTCGACGACCTCGGGCTCAAGCGCCCGAGCCTGGACGACGTCTTCCTCCGCCTCACCGGCCACCGCGCCGAGGAGCCCACCGAGCAGCCCGAGGAGGCCGTCTCGTGACCACCCGGATCGAGCGTCCGGAGATCCGCGACACCGGTCTGCTGCGGCAGTCCCTGACGATCACCCG
The DNA here is from genome assembly GCA_963807335.1 of uncultured Actinomycetota bacterium. GTDB lineage: Bacteria > Actinomycetota > Actinomycetes > Propionibacteriales > Nocardioidaceae > Nocardioides. The sequence goes on along the minus strand of CAWEBT010000002.1, from coordinate 129,975 downwards.
GCGCAACCTCATCCACATCAAGCGGATGCCTGAGATGCTGCTCGACGTCACCATCCAGCCGGTGATGTTCGTGCTGCTGTTCGCCTTCGTGTTCGGCGGATCCATCGCGGTGGCCGGCTCGCCCGAGGGATACCGCGAGTTCCTGATGGCCGGCATCATGGCCCAGACCATCGCGTTCGCGTCGTTCATCGTGGCCGTCGGGCTGACCGCCGACATCGACAAGGGCATCGTCGACCGGATGCGCTCGCTGCCCATCAACCCTGCCGCCGTGCTGGTCGGGCGGAGCATCTCCAGCCTGCTGCACTCCAGCATCGGCATCCTGGTCATGTCCGTGACCGGGCTCTTCATCGGCTGGCGCATCCGCGGCAGTCTCCTCGACGCCGTGCTCGCCTACGTCCTGCTCCTGCTGTGGGGCTTCGCGATGATCTGGCTGGGCATCCTGGTCGGCTCGTCGATGCGCTCGGTCGAGGCGGTCAACGGGTTGATGTTCGCCACGATGTTCCCCATCACCTTCCTGGCCAACACGTTCGCGCCCACCGAGAACATGCCCGCCGGGCTCCGCACGATCGCCGAGTGGAACCCGATCTCGTCGCTGGTCCAGGCGGTGCGCGAGCTGTGGGGCAACTCCGGCCCGGTGGCCGACGGGGCGGCGCTGCCGCTCCAGCACCCGGTGCTGTCCACACTGATCTGGACGATCGTCCTCGTCGGCGTGCTCGCCCCGCTCGCGCTGCGCGCCTACCAGCGGCGGACGGCGACCTGACCCGGGTGAGGGTGACCTTACTTGAATCGCGGGAAGCATTAACGGCACACTGATGTTGTGGAAATCGTGGAAGGACACCAGGACCAGCCGACGCGCCAGCGCGTCGCACGGTCGATCCTGGACAACGGGCCCTCCACCGCCGTCGCCCTCGCCGAGCGCCTCGACCTGACTCCGGCGGCCGTCCGACGCCACCTCGACCACCTGGTCGAGGAGGGTGCGGTCACCGCCGCCGAGCAGCGCGTCTACGGCGCCCGCGGCCGCGGCCGCCCGGCCAAGGTGTTCGCCCTGACCGACGGCGGACGCGACGAGTTCGACCAGCAGTACGACGACCTCGCGGTCGACGCGCTGCGCTACCTCGCCGAGACCGCCGGCGACGAGGCCGTGCTTGAGTTCGCCCGTCGCCGGGTGGCCTTCATCGAGCGTGACTGCGAGCGGTTGCTCGCCGATCGCCCCGACCTGTCCCCGGCGCACGCGCTGGCGCAGGTGCTCACCGACGGTGGCTACGCGGCCACCATCCGCGAGCTTCCCGTCGTGGGTGCCCAGCTGTGCCAGCAGCACTGCCCGGTCGCCCACGTCGCCCACGAGTTCCCCCAGCTGTGCGAGGCCGAGACCGAGGCCATCGGCCGCGTGCTCGGCACCCACGTGCAGCGGCTCGCCACGATCGCCCACGGCGACGGCGTGTGCACGACGTGCATCCCGAATGTTTCCACCGAGAAGGAGAAGCGATGACCTCCATCGAAGAGCTCAACCCCGAACTGAAGGGCATCGGCCGCTACCAGTTCGGCTGGTCCGACAGCGACGACGCGGGCGCAACCGCGAAGCGCGGTCTGAACGAGGACGTCGTCCGCGACATCTCCGGCAAGAAGAACGAGCCGCAGTGGATGCTCGACCTGCGCCTGAAGGGCCTCAAGCTCTTCCACCGCAAGCCCATGCCCACCTGGGGCTCGGACCTGTCGACGATCGACTTCGACAACATCAAGTACTTCGTCCGGTCCAGCGAGAAGCAGGCCACCTCGTGGGAGGACCTGCCCGAGGACATCAAGAACACCTACGACCGGCTCGGCATCCCCGAGGCCGAGAAGCAGCGCCTCGTCGCGGGCGTCGCGGCCCAGTACGAGTCGGAGGTCGTCTACCACTCGATCCGCGAGGACCTCGAGGAGCAGGGCGTCCTCTTCCTCGACACCGACACCGCGCTCCGCGAGCAGCCCGAGCTGTTCCAGGAGTACTTCGGCACCGTGATCCCGGTCGGCGACAACAAGTTCGCCGCGCTGAACACCTCGGTCTGGTCCGGCGGCTCGTTCATCTACGTGCCGAAGGGTGTGCACGTCGACATCCCGCTGCAGGCCTACTTCCGCATCAACACCGAGAACATGGGTCAGTTCGAGCGGACGCTGATCATCGTCGACGAGGACGCCTACGTGCACTACGTCGAGGGCTGCACCGCGCCGATCTACTCCTCCGACTCGCTGCACTCGGCGGTCGTCGAGATCATCGTGAAGAAGGGCGGCCGCTGCCGCTACACGACCATCCAGAACTGGTCGAACAACGTCTACAACCTGGTGACCAAGCGCGCCACCTGCGAGGCCGGCGCCACGATGGAGTGGGTCGACGGCAACATCGGCTCCAAGGTGACGATGAAGTACCCCGCCATCTACCTGATGGGTGAGCACGCCAAGGGCGAGACGCTCTCCATCGCGTTCGCGGGCGAGGGCCAGCACCAGGACGCGGGCGCCAAGATGGTGCACGCCGCGCCCAACACGTCCAGCTCCATCTTGTCCAAGTCCGTCGCTCGCGGCGGTGGCCGCACGTCGTACCGCGGGCTGATCCAGATCAACGAGGGCGCGCACGGCTCCAAGTCCAACGTGCTGTGCGACGCGCTGCTGGTCGACCAGATCAGCCGCAGCGACACCTACCCGTACGTCGACATCCGCGAGGACGACGTGTCCATGGGCCACGAGGCGAGCGTCTCGAAGGTCTCCGACGACCAGCTCTTCTACCTCATGTCGCGAGGCATGGAGCAGGACGAGGCGATGGCGATGATCGTGCGCGGCTTCGTGGAGCCGATCGCCAAGGAGCTGCCGATGGAGTACGCCCTGGAGCTCAACCGACTGATCGAACTGCAGATGGAGGGTGCTGTCGGATGACGGCCACTGTTGAAAGCGTCCGCGATGCCCTGGAGGTGTCGAAGGTCGAGTCGCACCTGCACCCGGAGGGGTCGTTCGACGTCTCCGACCACCCGGTGCCCACCGGACGCGAGGAGACCTGGCGGTTCTCGCCGCTGAAGCGACTGCGCGACCTGCACGGCGAGGCGGTCTTCAACGCCAGCACCACCGCGTGCACCTGGAACGCCCCCGAGGGGCTCCGGGTCGCGACGGTCGACGGCGACGAGGCCCGCGGACTGCGCGGCATCAGCGGGTTCGTGCCCGACAGCCGCTTCACGGCCCGCGTGCTCGCCGAGGTGCCCACCACCTTGCTGGTCGACGTCCCCGCTGACGCCGACGTGAGCGAGCCGGTCGTCGTCGAGCTCACCGGCAGCGACGCCGCCAACACCGAGGCGGCCCACGTGGCGCTGCGCTTCGGGCGGCACTCCCGCGCCACCGTCGTGCTCAACCACACCGGCAGCGCCGCGCTGGCGCAGGTCGTGGAGGTGCAGGTCGGTGACGGTGCGCAGGTGACCGTCGTGTCGATCCAGGACTGGGCCGACGACGCCGTCCACCTCACCCACACCCAGGCGGTCGTGGGCCGGGACGCGGTCTACAAGCACGCCGCCATCTCGTTCGGCGGCGACGTCGTGCGCATGGACGCCAACGTGACCTACGACGGCCCCGGCGGCTCCGCGGAGCTGCTCGGCCTCTACTTCGCCGACGCCGGCCAGCACATCGAGCACCGGCTCTTCGCCGACCACAACGCGCCGCACACCAAGAGCAACGTGTCCTACAAGGGCGCGCTCCAGGGTCAGAAGGCGCACACCGTGTGGGTCGGCAACGTGCTGATCCGCAAGATCGCCGAAGGCATCGAGACCTACGAGGAGAACCGCAACCTGGTGCTCACCGACGGCTGCCAGGCCGACTCGGTGCCCAACCTCGAGATCGAGACCGGCGAGATCGCCGGCGCCGGGCACGCATCGGCCACCGGTCGGTTCGACGACAACCAGCTGTTCTACCTCCGCTCCCGCGGGATCGACGAGAAGGAAGCCCGCCGCCTGGTCGTGCTCGGCTTCTTCAACGACCTCATCCGCAAGATCGGCGTCGCGGAGATCGAGGAGCGGCTGGTGGACACCGTCGAGGCCGAGCTCACCAAGAACGTCACCGGAAAGACGCTGATCTGATGGCGTTCATCCGTGCCTGCGCACTGGCCGACATCGGCGAGAACGAGGCGCTCGGTGTGACCGTCGAGGGCCAGGACGTCGCCGTGGCCCGCCACGGCGAGGAGGTCTTCGCCATCGAGGACCTCTGCAGCCACGCGGCCGTCGCCCTGTCGGAGGGCGACGTCGAGGACTGCACCATCGAGTGCTGGCTGCACGGCTCGCGCTTCGACCTGCGCACCGGCAAGCCGACCAGCTTCCCCGCCACCGAACCCGTGTCCACCTTCCCCGTCGACGTACGCGGAGACGACGTCTACATCGACATCCAGTCCACCCTGAATGGAGTAGTACCCGCATGAGCATCCTGGAGATCACCGACCTGCACGTCTCGGTCGACACCGAGGACGGCCCCAAGGAGATCCTGAAGGGCGTCACGCTGACCATCAAGGACGGCGAGACGCACGCGATCATGGGCCCCAACGGCTCGGGCAAGTCCACGCTGGCCTACTCGATCGCCGGCCACCCCAAGTACACCGTCACCAGCGGCACCGTCACCCTCGACGGTGCGGACGTCTTGGCGATGTCGGTCGACGAGCGGGCGCGCGCCGGGCTCTTCTTGGCCATGCAGTACCCCGTCGAGGTGCCCGGCGTCTCGGTGTCCAACTTCCTGCGGACGGCCAAGACCGCCATCGACGGCGAGGCGCCCAAGCTGCGCACCTGGGTCAAGGACGTCAACGCCACGCTGCAGGGCGTCGACCTCGACCCGACGTTCGCGCACCGCAACGTCAACGAGGGCTTCTCCGGCGGCGAGAAGAAGCGCCACGAGATCGCCCAGCTCGAGCTGCTCGACCCCAAGGTCGCCGTGCTCGACGAGACCGACTCCGGTCTCGACATCGACGCGCTCAAGACCGTGTCGGAGGGCGTCAACCGCTTCGCCGCCAAGGGCGACAAGGGTGTCTTGCTGATCACCCACTACACGCGGGTGCTGCGCTACATCAAGCCCGACCACGTGCACGTCTTCGTCGACGGCCGGATCGCCGAGCAGGGTGGCCCCGAGCTGGCCGACCAGCTCGAGGCCGAGGGCTACGACAAGTACACCAAGACCGTCGTCGCCGGTTGAGCCGCGCCGACAGGCTCGTCCCGACCCACCCGCACCGGAAGGAGGAAGCATGATCGAGGGACTGCTCCCTGAGCTGGAAGTGATCCGCAAGGACTTCCCGATCCTCCAACGCGTCCTGCCCGGGAACGGCGGGGTCGGGATGCCGCTGGTCTATCTCGACAGCGCGAACACCTCCCAGAAGCCGCAGGTGGTCATCGACACGATGGTCGACCACCTCGAGCACCACAACGCCAACATCGCCCGGGCGATGCACGTGCTGGGCGCCGAGTCCACCGAGGCGTTCGAGTCCGCCCGCGACCGGATCGCGGCGTTCATCAACGCGCCGTCTCGCGACGAGGTCATCTTCACCAAGAACGCCTCAGAGGCGCTCAACCTGGTGGCCAACACGCTGGTCTGGAAGGGCCCCCACCAGCTCGGCGAGGGCGACGAGGTCGTCATCACCGAGATGGAGCACCACTCCAACATCGTGCCCTGGCAGCTCCTCACCGAGCGCACCGGCGCGAGGTTGCGCTGGTTCGGGCTCACCGACGACGGCCACCTCGACCTGTCGAACATCGACGACCTGATCACCGAGCGCACCAAGGTCGTCTCGCTGACCTGGGTCTCGAACATGCTCGGCACGATCAACCCGGTCGCCGACATCACCCGCCGGGCCCACGAGGTGGGCGCGCTGGTCGTGGTCGACGCGTCGCAGGCGGCCCCTCAGCTGCCCATCGACCTGATGTCGTTCGACGCCGCCTCGCGGCCCGACTTCCTGGCCTTCACCGGCCACAAGGTGGTCGGACCGACCGGCATCGGCGTGCTGTGGGGCCGGCGCGAGGCGCTCGAGGCGCTGCCGCCGTTCCTCGGTGGCGGCGAGATGATCGAGACGGTGCGGATGGACTCCTCGACGTACGCCGGGATCCCGCACAAGTTCGAGGCCGGCACGCCGCCGATCGTCGAGGCCATCGGCCTCGGCGCCGCGGTCGACTACCTCGACCACATCGGCATGGCCGCGATCCACCGGCACGAGCAGGTGCTCACGGGCTACGCCCTCGACGGTCTCGCCACCGTGCCCGGCGTGACCGTGCTCGGACCGCTCGACCCGACCCAGCGCGGGGGAGCCGTCTCGTTCGAGCTGGCCGGGGTCCACCCGCACGACGTGGCGACCGTGCTCGACACCCGCGGCATCGCGGTCCGAGCCGGCCACCACTGCGCCAAGCCGGCGCACGCCCGCTTCGGGGTGCAGAGCTCGGTGCGGATGTCGTCGTACCTCTACACGACGCCGGCCGAGATCGACGCGCTCATCGATGGCCTGAACTTCACCCGCGACTACTTCAAGGTGAGCTGATGTCTGCCGAGCTCGACTCGCTCTACCAGGAGATCATCCTGGACCACTACAAGAATCCGCACCACGCAGGTCTCCGCGACCCCTTCGGGGCCGAGGTGCACCACGTCAACCCGACCTGCGGTGACGAGCTCACCCTGAGGGTGCACGTGGCCGACGGCGCGATCGCCGACGTCTCGTACGACGCCGTGGGCTGCTCCATCTCCCAGGCGTCCGCGTCGGTGATGACCGACCTCGTGATCGGCAAGTCGGTCGACGAGGCGCTCCAGATCCACCAGACGTTCCTGACCCTGATGCAGGGCAAGGGCAAGGTGGAGCCCGACGAGGACGTCCTCGAGGACGCCATCGCCTTCGCCGGAGTCGCCAAGTTCCCGGCGCGCGTCAAGTGCGCCCTACTCTCGTGGATGGCCTGGAAAGACGCCACCGCACAAGCCCAGGAGGAGTCACATGCCTGACCACAGCGACCTGCCCGAGGTCCCCGAGGCGAGCGGTTCGGTCTCGACCGTGTCGGTCGACGACGTGACCGAGGCGATGAAGGACGTCGTCGACCCCGAGCTCGGCATCAACGTCGTCGACCTCGGCCTCGTCTACGACGTGCACCTCGACGAGGGCCACAACCTGGTCCTCGACATGACCCTGACGTCGGCGGCCTGCCCGCTGACCGACGTGATCATGGACCAGACCAACCAGGCTCTCGAGGGCATCGTCAACGACGTCGCGATCAACTGGGTCTGGATGCCGCCGTGGGGCCCCGACAAGATCACGCCCGACGGTCGCGAGCAGCTGCGCGCGCTGGGGTTCAACGTCTGAGGAACGCTCCTCAACCCGTCGCTGCGGGCGTCGACCGCCCGCGTCCGCCCGCAGCGCCTGGCTAGTCTGGATCCCATGAACTCCGCAGTCGAAGCCTTCTGGGAGCTGGCCAGGTTCCACGCCAAGCTCAACAGCGCTCCGTCGTACTTCGGTCCGACGACGCTCGAGGTGGTGCCACCGCCGGCCTTCTCGTTCGGCGCCGCGCCGGAGCAGGCCGACGAGCTGCTGGCCCTCGTGCTCGACGGCACGAAGACCGCGACGGCGAGCGCGCTCCGGGACTACGAGGCCGAGGACGAGGTGCTGCCCGTGCCCGGCACGATGAGCATCCTGCTCGACGGCTCTGGGCATCCGCGGGCCCTGGTCGAGGCCACCGAGGTGGCGGTCGTCCCGTTCGCCGAGGTCACCGAGGAGCACGCGTTCCTCGAGGGTGAGGGCGACCGGTCGCTGTCGCACTGGCGCGAGGTGCACGAGCGGTTCTTCAGCACGGCCGCGCCGGAAGACCCGGGCTTCAGCCCCGAGATGCCGGTGGTGCTGGAGCGGTTCCGCGTGATCTACCAGTCGGAGTGAGGGTCGGGCCGCCCGAGCGGTCATGATGGACGGGTGCGAACCATCGGGGTCGAGGAGGAGCTGCTCCTCGTCGACGGCAGCGGTCAGCCGCAGGCGGTCGCCGCGGCCGCGCTGAGCGCTGTCGACGTGCCGGGCGGGGACGGACCGGCCGACCCCGACGTCACCGGCGCCGTCGTCGGCGAGCTGATGCTCCAGCAGCTGGAGACCGGGACCAGGCCGTGCCGCACCCTGTCCGAGCTCTCCGCCGAGCTGGCCACCTGGCGTCGGCGCGCCGACGAGGCGGCCCGGGCAGCCGGCTGCCGGGCGGCGGCGCTGGCCACCTCTCCGCTGCCCGTCGTACCCGAGACGACGTCGTCGCCGCGCTACCGGCGGATGGCGCAGGAGTTCGGGCTGACGCAGGCCGAGCAGCTCGCCTGCGGGTGCCACGTGCACGTCTCCGTCGACTCCGCCGAGGAGGGCGTGGCCGTGCTCGACCGGATCCGCGGCTGGCTGCCGGTGCTCGTCGCGCTGTCGGCCAACTCGCCGTACTGGCAGGGGATCGACACGGGCTACGCCAGCTTCCGCTCCCAGCTGTGGCGCCGATGGCCGTCGGCGGGGGCGACCGACCTGTTCGGGTCCGTCGAGACCTACCGGGGTGCGGTGTACGCGATGGTGGCCTCCGGAACCGTGCTCGACGAGGGGATGGTCTACTTCGACGCGCGACTCTCGCGCAGCTACCCGACCGTCGAGGTGCGGGTCGCCGACGTCTGCCCGGACCGCGAGGTCACCGTGCTCGTCGCCGCCCTGGTCCGGGGGCTCGTGGACACCGCAGCGGCCGAGTGGCGGGCCGGCACCGCGGCGCCGCCCGTCCCGACGAGGCTCATCGGCCTGGCCACGTGGCGCGCCGGACGCGCCGGCCTCGCCGGCGACCTGGTGGACATCGGCAGCGGCGAGCCGCGCCCGGCGGCCGTGGTGGCGCGGTCGCTCGTCGACCACGTGCGCCCGGCGCTGGACGCCGCCGGCGACACGGCGTTCGTGGAGCGCGTGGTGACCAGGCTCCTGCGCGACGGCACCACGGCCGACCGTCAGCGGGCCGTCCTGGCCGAGACCGGTGCGCTGGCCGACGTCGTACGGGACGTCGTCGACCTCACGCACCGTTGACACCGGGCCGTTCGCGAGACCTGCCCACCCGGGCATGGAGCCGTGCCCCGGCGGCTGGCCGAGTCTGTCGACAACCTGACTGTCCGCCACGGGCGGACCCGAGGTCACTTCAGCGTGGTGAGGACCGAGGAGAAGTCGTCGGTCCAGGCACGCTGCTCCGACTGCACCGGGCGCCACCCGGGACGGCCCACGAGCGCGTCGATGTTCGCACGGTCGGGGGAGAGGGCGAGCCAGCGGGCGGCCGTGCTGGCCTCGGTGTCTCCGCCCCCGTCTCCCACTGCGACCGACCAGCCGAGGTGCGCCGCCGCGGAGGCGACGACCGGCTCGAGGTCCAGGACACGGTTGGTGATGTGGACCATCAGCAGACCGTCTTGCGACAGCACCCGGCCGTAGACGTCGAAGGCCTCGTGCGTCAGCAGGTGGACCGGGATGGCGTCGGAGGTGAACGCGTCGAGCACGAGGGTGTCGAAGGCGCCGTCGTCGACGCCGTCGAGCTTCAGCCGGCCGTCACCGACCACGACATCGAGGTCCGCCTGCGAGTCGGAGAGATAGGTGAAGAACTTCGGGTCCTCGGCGACCCGGACGACCTCGGGGTCGATCTCGAAGAAGGTCATGGCCTGGCCGGCGCCGACGTAGGCCGCCATGGTCCCGACGCCGAGGCCGACGACCCCGACGTCGCTCGCTGCGTGCCCGGGCAGCGAGAACGCGTCGCCCATCGGGCCGCTGCGCGAGTAGTACGTGGTGGGTTCGCTGCTGCGGGCGCCCTTGAGCTGCAGCCCGTGGATCGTGGTGCCGTGCACGAACTGGCGGTAGGTCCCCTGGTCGAGGACCGCATAGCTGCCGTAGAAGGTCCGGCTCTGGTAGATCGCGGACGGCCCGAGCAGCGTGAGGGCGAGGATGCTGACCCCCAGCGCGACCGCGAGCGGGCCGGGGCGCCTCGAGCCCAGGAACGCCACCACCACCCACAGCGCGAGGCCCACGACGAGGGACACCGCGCCCTGGTGCATCAGGCGGACACCTCCGAGGGCGGAGCCGAAGACCACCAGGGTCAGCAGCACGGTCGCGGTGACGGTGAGAGCGGCGGGATGGAACCGGGCCAGGAACCGGGGCGTCCGGCTGCTGCCGAGACCGAGGGCGAGGACCCCCAAGATGGCCAGCGGGTACTCCCAGACCGCGTTGAAGAACAGGGGAGCGACCAGGCCGTTGAGCAGACCGCCGAGCGCGCCGCCGGCGGCGACCACGAGGTAGAACCGGGTGAGGTGGGCGGGGTCCGGCCGGGTCGCCGCGAGGCGGGCGTGCGCGGCGTACGCGGCGGTCGCGAGCAGCAGGAGGTCGGTGAGGAGGGAGAGCCACAGGGTCAGCCCGCCTCGGCCCACGAGGTACGCCAGCCCGGCGAAGCCCGCCATGGCCACGGCCGAGCCCGTCACCACGGGGCTGACGTGACGGCTCGTCCTCGCGAACGCCACGACGAAGGTCGCGAGGTAGATCGCGAGGGGCACCACCCACATCAGCGGGATGGAGGCGACGTCGGTGGAGATGTGGGAGGTGACGCCCAGCATCAGGGTCGACGGCAGGAACGACAGCGCCAGCCACGAGAGCATCAGCCGCCGCGACGGCTTGGCCGCGGGCGCGACGACCCGACGCTCCGCTCCGGGCGTGGCCGGCTTCCGGTGTCCGCGCATGGCCACGACGCCGCACAGTGACATCAGGGCGATGAAGACGACGAAGCCCCAGGACCAGGCGTGGCGCTGCTGCTCGAGGGTCAGGAACGGCTCGACCAGGAAGGGATAGGCGAGCAGGCCGCCGAAGCTGCCCAGGTTGCTCGTCGCGAACAGGAAGTACGGGTCCTCCGACCTCCGCCCGGCGGTCCACGAGTACCAGCGCTGGAGGAGGGGGCCCGTGGTCGCGATGACGGCGAACGGCAGCCCGATGGTCAGCAGCAGCGTGCGCAGCAGCCACAGCACCGGAGACGCGTCGGCCGACGGCGCGGCGTCGGACGGGAGCATGACCGGGAGGGCCATGAGCGGCAGCAGCAGGATCACGAGGTGGAGCGGTGGTTGCCGCCGCGGCCCGAGACGCTGGGTCGAGGCGTGGGCGTAGACGTAGCCGAGGAGCAGGACGACCTGGAACAGCAGGCTGCTGGTGCTCCACACCGAGGCGGAGCCGCCGTAGCTGGGCAGGACGAGACGGGCGATCATCGGCTGGACCACGAACAGCAGGCCGGCGCCCACCAGCGAGGTGGTGGCGAACAGCGCCGTCAGCAGGGCCGAGCCCCGAGCCGGCAGCGCCGCGACGGCCGTGCGGGCTGGCGAGTCCTGGACGTCGACGGTCATGGATTCCTCTGGTTCGTGATGCGGCACGGGCCGCGCCGAGACGGTGCTGAGACGATATCGACGCCTGCCGGTCGCCCGCAGCGAATGCCGACAATTCGCGGCCCGATAGCCTCGCGCCGTGGCCACTCTCCAGCTCGCCCCGAGCCGTCTCGCGAGGTGGGTCGAGAACTTCGGGTCCCGGCACGGCGACACCGTCCTGACGGTGGCCGACGGGGCCCTGGCCGGCGAGGCGGTGGACGGCTCGACCCTCACCGCCCGGCTGCCCTTCGCGACGTCGTACGACGGGGCGCCGGAGGTCGCCGCCTTCCTGGCGGCGCTGGAGCTGCCCGGGTCCTGGGGAGTGCTGCTGGTGCGCAAGGGCGGGTTCGCGATCGCTCGGCTTGAGCGCGACGCGATGGTCGAGCACAAGATCGGCCAGCGACACGTGCAGGGCCGCACGAAGGCAGGTGGGCAGAGCCAGCAGAGGTTCGCGCGCCGCCGCGACAACCAGGCGCGGCAGGCCTACGAGGCGGCCGCCGAGCATGCCGCCCGGATCCTGGGCAGCGTGCCGCTCGCGGTGACCGGTGGCGACCACCAGGCGGTCGACGAGGTGCTGGCCGACCGTCGGCTCGCCCGGCTGGCCGTGGTCGGGCCGTGGCTGCCCGTGCCCGATCCCAAACGGGTGGTGCTCGACCAGGCGATCTCCGACGCCGCCGCGATCAGCGTCGACGTCACGAACGCCTGAGCCCGGACCTCGCTGCGGCTGCGCCCTCGAGGCGAAGGGCTATCGTGACGGTAGTGATGGCCCACGACAGCACCGAATCCGTCATCGAGGTGACGCGACTGGTCAAGAAGTTCGGATCGGTCCGCGCCCTCGACGGTCTCGACCTGTCGGTCGCCGCCGGCGAGGTCCACGGCTTCCTCGGTCCCAACGGCTCCGGCAAGTCCACCACCATCCGCGTGCTGCTCGGCCTGCTGCGCAAGCACGCCGGTCAGGTGCGGGTCCTGGACGGCGACCCCTGGCGGGACGCAGCGGAGCTGCACCGCCGGCTGGCCTACGTGCCCGGCGAGATCAACCTGTGGCCGAACCTCACCGGCGGCGAGGTCATCGACCTGCTCGGCCGTCTTCGGGGCGGCCTCGACGAGAGCCGCCGCGCCGACCTGGTCGAGCGCTTCGAGCTGGACCCGAGCAAGAAGGGCCGCAGCTACTCCAAGGGCAACCGGCAGAAGGTGGCCCTCATCGCCGCGCTGGCCAGCGACGTCGAGCTGCTGCTGCTCGATGAGCCGACCAGTGGCCTCGACCCGATCATGGAATCGGTCTTCCAGTCGTGCATCGACGACTTCCGCAACGCCGGTCACACCGTGCTGCTGTCGAGCCACGTCCTGGCCGAGGTCGAGCGCCTGTGCGACCGGGTCACCATCATCCGCGCCGGTCGCCGAGTCGAGACCGGGACGCTCGGCGAGCTGCGGCACCTGACCCGAACCTCGATCAGGGCCGAGACCGAGCGTCCGCCCGAGGGTCTCGACGCTCTGCCGGGCGTGCACGACCTGGTCGTCGAGGGCGTCCGGGCGTCGTTCGAGATCGACACGGCGGCCATCGACGGCGCCCTCGGCGTGCTCCAGGCGGCGGGCGTCCGCAGCCTCACCGCCTCTCCGCCGACTCTCGAGGAGCTGTTCCTGCGCCACTACGGCGACAAGATCCCGGCCCCTGACGTTCCGGGGGAAGACGCCCAGGCCGCGTCGTGACCGGACTCGGCCAGCTGGTCCGCGCCTACCTGCGCCGGGACCGCTGGCAGCTCGGGTGGTGGACGCTGGGCATCACCATCCTCTACTGGTCGCAGGCCGTGAGTGTGAAGGGCCTGTACGCCACCCAGGCCGAGTTCGACCGGGCCGCGGCGAGCATGGACGGCAACCCGGCGCTCGTCGCGATGGCCGGGCCGGCCCGGGCCCTCAACACCGTCGGTGGCCAGGTCGCCTGGCAGGCCACGGCGTTCGGCGCCATCACCATCGGCCTGATGTGCATGTTCCTCGTCGGCCGGCACACCCGCGCCGAGGAGGAGTCCGGCCGCGACGAGCTGGTGCGGGCCGCGGCGGTGTCTCGTGCGGCACCGCTGGTCGCGGCGGCACTGGTCAGCGCGCTGGCCAGCGTCCTCGTCGGGGTCTGCGTCGCGCTGAGCCTGGTCGCGTTCCCCCTGGCCGCCGCCGACTCGTGGGGGCTGGGCCTCGGCCTGACGGCCGCCGGCTGGGCGTTCACCGGCGTGGCCATGCTGGCCGCCCAGCTGGTCTCGAGCGCCCGGGCCATGTACGGGCTCACCGGCGCCGTCATCGGTGCCGCCTACCTGCTGCGGGCCATCGGCGACATCGGCTCGCCCGTGCTCACCTGGATCTCGCCGATCGGGTGGTACCAGGGCATGCACGCCTTCTCCGGCCTGCGCTGGTGGCCGATCGGGCTCCTCATCGGGGCGGCGGCGCTGGCCGGTGCCGCGGCGTACGTGGTGTTCGCGCGACGCGACTACGGCGCCGGGGTGCTGGCCGCGCGTCCCGGACCGGCGCGGGCCTCGCCCGTCCTGATGACCCCCCTCGGTCTGGCCTGGCGCCAGCACCGCGGGTCGATCGTCGGCTGGAGCCTCGGCCTCGCGCTGGCCGGGCTGTCCTACGGCTCGCTCGGCAACGACGTCGGCGACCTGCTCGGTGACAACGAGGCCACCAACGAGATCATGATCCGGGGCGGCGGGACGCTCGTCGACGGCTTCTACGCCGTCTCGATCGTCCTGCTCGGCCTGATGGCCGCGGGGTTCGCCGTCTCGTCGGCGCTGCGCCCGCGCACGGAGGAGGATGCCGGCCGCGTCGAGGGGCTTCTCGCCACGACCCTCACCCGCCCGGGCTGGCTGGGGGCCCACACGGCGATGACCATCCTCGGCGCCGTGGTCGTCGTGCTGGCGGCGGGTCTCGGCCTGGGGGTCGGCTACGCGCTCACCGTGGGCGACGCCGGCGCCGTCAGCCGACTGACGCTCGCCACCATGCCGATGGTGGCCCCGGTGCTGGTGGTCGGCGCCCTGACGCGCCTGCTGTACGGCGTGCTGCCGCGCGCCGCGTCCTTCGGCTGGCTGGCCCTCGGGTTCGCCGTCGCGGTGCTGTTCTTCGGCCCGTTGCTCGACCTGCCGACGTGGCTGCAGAACGTCTCGCCCTTCCAGCACCTGGCCCTGGCACCGGTGGAGGACTTCCGCTGGACGCCGTTCCTGACGCTGCTGGCGGTCGCCACGCTGCTCTCGTTCGCGGGTCAATGGGGGTTCAGGAGGCGTGACCTGCGCTAGCGTCCCGGACATGTGGGAGCCGCAGCCGGAGTGGCGGGCCATGCCGCCGGGCACGGGCACGTCCACCGTCGGCGTGTGGCGCGCCGCGCTGGGGGACCGGCCCGTGGTCATCAAGCGGCTCCGACGGCCCGACGCGCACGACCCCGGTGAGCTGATGGATCCGACCCACTTCGCCTACTGGCGGCGCGAGGCCGACGTCCACGACACCGGCATCGTCCAGCAGACCGTCGGGCTGCGCAGTGCGATCGCGGCCGTCGAGGAGGACGAGCAGGGCGTGACCCTGACCCGCGAGTGGGTGGAGGACGCGGCGACCAGCGGGCCCTTCATGGCGATCGGGATGGGTCGCTTCGCCGGCTGCGACCTGCCCCGTACCCGCTTCCTGGCCAAGGACCAGCTGCGCCACCGGCTTCAGCGCGTCGAGCGCGCGGGCGGCTGGCCGACCCTGGCGCGGACCACGGCCGCCGACGTGGCCGACCATCTCTGGCGCCGGCGCGAGGCGTACCTGCAACGAGTGGACCTGCTGCCCCAGGTGCCGCAGCACGGCGACCCAGCGCCCACCAACCTGCCGGGTCGCGACGGTGACCACGTCGTCGCGATCGACTGGGCCACCCTGGGGATCGGTCACGTCGGCGGTGACCTCGGCTATCTCGCGCTCACCGCACGCGAGGACCTCGAGCCGCTGCTCGACGCCTACCTGATCGGCCTGCCGCGTGCGCTCTCCGACCCCGAGGACGCGCTGCTCGGCGCTCGGGTCACGGCCGTCTACACCGCGCTGAGCCGTGCGGAGTGGGCACTCGCCCGGGTCGCTCCCGGCGAGGGGGCGCTCGGGGGCAAGCTCAAGCACCCCAGCGTCGCGCCGTACCTCCGCTCGCTGCAGCGCCTCGTGCCGCACGTCGAGGCGCTGCTGCAGTAGGGCCGGCCCGGGAGTCAGAGAGCGTCAGAGCGTCGTGGCGGCGAAGGTGTCGCACGCCTCGGGATCGCCCGAGTCGTAGCCGGCCGAGAACCACTTCATCCGTTGCGCGGCCGAGCCGTGCGTCCACCCCTCGGGGTCGATCCCGCCGCCCGATCGCTGCTGGATGCGGTCGTCGCCGACGGCCTTCGCGGAGTCGAGGGCCTCGGTGATGTCCTGCTGGTTGACCTCCGCGAAGATCTCCACGCCGCTCTTGTCGGTGGTGCCCGCGGCCGCCTTCGTCCACACTCCGGCGAAGCAGTCGGCCTGGAGCTCCAGGCGCACAGCGTCGGACTCGGGGCCCTGTTGGGTCTTGACCCGCCCCATGATGCCGAGCAGGTTCTGCAGGTGGTGGCCGTACTCGTGGCCGATGACGTACGGCTCGACGAACTCGCCGCCCTGACCGCCGAGCTGGCCCTCGAGCACGTCCTGGAAGAACGTGGTGTCGAGGTAGATCGTCTCGTCCGGCGGGCAGTAGAACGGCCCGACCTGGCTGGTCGCCTCGCCGCAGCCGGTGTTGACCGCTCCGCTGAACGTCATCATCCGCGCGGGCACGAAGTCGGCACCGAGCTTCGGCGCCTCCTGGCTCCAGTAGTTGAACAGCGAGTTCTCCACGGCGATGCGGGCGCAGTCCACGTCGGTCTCGGCGTCGGCGCCGGTCTTGCAGTTGGCGTACCGGTCGGAATCGACCATCCGGGCGGTGTCGGTGCCGCCCGTCGCCTGGCCACCCCCGCTGGGCAGGCCGGTGCCGCCTTCACCCATGCACTGGCTGAGCACGACGATCAGCACGATCACCAGGAGGGTGCCGATGCCGCCGCCGGCCTTCGTCCCGCCGGGCAGCGGGAGGCGCATCGCGCCGCCGCCACGGCCGCCCCCGCCGCCGCGCCTGCCACCGCCGCCGTCGCCGACCCGGCTGGTGTCGAGGCGAGCCTTGGGGTTGAAGCGCATCGTCGCGTCCCTTCGAGCTGTTCGCCGCCGAGTCGTCGTCGGCGCGTCGGCTCCGTACACTAACGATCCTGATGATCACCGCCCAACAACTCGAGGTGCGCGCAGGTGCACGTCTCCTGATGGAGGGCGTGTCCTTCCGCGTGGCTCCCGGCGACAAGGTCGGCCTAGTCGGCCGGAACGGCGCCGGCAAGACCACCCTGACCAAGATCCTCGCCGGCGAGGCCCAGCCGGCTGCGGGTTCCGTCCACGCCATCGGCGAGGTCGGCTACCTGCCGCAGGACCCGCGCATCGGCAACCCCGAGGTGCTGGCCCGCGATCGCATCCTGTCGGCCCGCGGCCTCGACGACGTCGTACGACGGATGCGGACGGCCGAGGCCGACATGGCCAGCGACGACGCGGCCGTGAGCGAGCGCGCGATGCGCCAGTACACCCGCGCCGACACCGAGCTGCACGCGGGCGGCGGCTACGCCGCGGAGTCCGAGGCGGCCCAGATCGCGCAGAGCCTCGGCATCGAGGAGCGCGTGCTCGGCCAGCAGCTGAAGACCTTGTCCGGTGGTCAGCGCCGCCGCGTGGAGCTGGCCCGGATCCTGTTCTCCGGCGCCGAGACCCTGTTGCTCGACGAGCCCACCAACCACCTCGACGCCGACTCCATCGTCTGGCTGCGCGAGTTCCTGCGGGCGCACCGCGGCGGCCTGATCGTGATCAGCCACGACAACGCGCTCCTCGAGACCACCGTCAACAAGGTGCTGCACCTCGACGCCAACCGTGGCGTCATCGATGTCTACAACATGGGCTGGAAGGCCTACCTCACCCAGCGCGAGACCGACGAGCGCCGCCGCAAGCGTGAACGCGCCAACGCCGAGACGAAGGCCAAGACGCTCACCGACCAGGCCAACAAGATGCGCGCCAAGGCGAGCAAGGCCGTCGCCGCGCAGTCGATGCTCAAGCGGGCCGAGAAGATGATGTCCGGCCTCGAGGGTGAGCGCGCTGCCGACAAGGTGGCCCGGATCAAGTTCCCCGCGCCCGCGCCGTGCGGCAAGACGCCGATCACGGCGGAGGAGCTGTCGAAGTCCTACGGCTCGCTCGAGGTCTTCACCGACGTCGACCTGGCCATCGACAAGGGCTCTCGCGTGGTGATCCTCGGCCTCAACGGCGCGGGGAAGACCACGATGCTGCGGATCCTCGCCGGGGTCGACAAGCCCGACACCGGGCAGGTGGTGGCCGGCCACGGGCTCAAGCTGGGCTACTACGCCCAGGAGCACGAGACCCTCGACACCAACCGCACCGTGCTCGAGAACATGCAGACCGCGGCGCCTCAGCTCTCCGACAGCGAGACGCGCAGCGTGCTCGGGTCGTTCCTCTTCTCCGGCGACGACGCCCACAAGTCGGCCTCGGTGCTCTCGGGTGGCGAGAAGACCCGGCTCGCGCTGGCCAGCCTCGTGGTCTCGAGTGCCAACGTGCTGCTGCTCGACGAGCCCACCAACAACCTCGATCCCGCCTCCCGCGAGGAGGTGCTGGCCGCGATCCGCACCTACGAGGGCGCGATCATCCTGGTCACCCACGACGAGGGCGCCGTCCGCGCCCTCGAGCCCGACCGGGTGCTGCTCCTGCCCGACGGCGACGAGGACCTCTGGAACGACGACTACGCCGACCTGGTGAGCCTCGCCTAGGGAACAACCCGTCCGCCGACCGCGTTCGCCCCATGGGCGGAAGGACCACACATGTCATTGAGCTCAGGGATGGGACCGGCGTGGCGGCACATGCGCACGGACCGCAACGTCGACCCCGGTCGCATCGACCGGGCGACGGTCCGTCGGGTGCTCGGGTTCGCGCGTCCGCACCGCGGCCTGATCAGCGTCTTCCTGGCGATCACCGTCGTCGACGCGTGCCTGGTCGTGGTGACTCCGCTGCTCGTGCAGCGTCTCGTCGACGACGGCATCGTCGGCAAGGACAGCTCGCTGGTCACCTGGCTCGCTCTCGCGATGGCCGGGGTGGCGCTGATCGGCGCCGTGCTCTCGGTCATCGGTGGCTGGTACTCCTCACGCATCGGTGAGGGCCTGATCTTCGACCTGCGCACCCAGGTCTTCGGGCACGTGCAGCGCCAGTCGCTGGCGTTCTTCACGCGCACCCAGACCGGCGCGCTCGTCTCCCGCCTCAACAACGACGTCATCGGCGCTCAGCGGGCGTTCACCTCGACGCTCTCGACCACGGTGTCGAGCCTGATCTCCGTGGTCGTCGTCGGCATCGCGATGCTGGCCCTGAGCTGGCGGGTCACGCTGCTGTGCCTGCTGCTGTTCCCGATCCTGCTCCTGACCTCGCGCTGGGTGAGCGGCCGGCTGGCCGGTCTCACCCGCCAGCAGATGGACGGCAACGCCGACATGGGCAACGCGATGACCGAGCGGTTCAACGTCGGCGGCGCGATGCTGCTCAAGCTCTTCGGCCGCCGCGACGTCGAGGACCGGCTGTTCGCCGGCAAGGCGGCGAACGTGCGCGACCTCGGCGTCCGCATCTCCCTGATCACCCGGGTCTTCGTCGCGGCGATGCTGCTCGTGCCGGCCCTGGCGACCGCGCTCGTCTACGGCGTCGGCGGCCACCTGGTCATCGACGACGCCCTGACCATCGGCACCGTCCTCGCGCTCGGCACCCTGCTGCTGCGGCTCCTCGGCCCCCTGCAGAGCCTCTCCAACGTCCGGATCGACGTGATGACGGCGCTGGTCAGCTTCGACCGCGTCTTCGAGGTGCTCGACCTGCCCTCGCTGATCGAGGAGCGGCCCGACGCCGTGGACCTGCCCGTCGGCTCGGCGCAGCTCGAGTTCGACGACGTCTCGTTCCACTACCCGCGGGCCGAGGAGATCTCGCTCGCCTCGCTCGAGTCGGTGGCACGCAAGCCGTCAAATGACACGGGGGAGGTCCTGCGCGGGGTCTCGTTCACCGCGGAGCCCGGGCAGATGATCGCCCTCGTGGGGCCCTCCGGAGCCGGCAAGACGACCATCACCCACCTGGTGGCGCGGCTCTACGACCCCACCGCCGGCACCGTCCGGGTGGGTGGTCGCGACGTCCGCGACGTCACCTTGGAGTCGCTCGAGGACGTCGTGGGCTACGTCACGCAGGACGCCCACATGTTCCACGACACGATCCGCACCAACCTGCTCTACGCCCGGCCGGGAGCCGACGACCAGCAGGTGTGGGCGGCGCTCGAGGCGGCCCAGATCGCCGCCCTGGTGCGGGCCCTGCCCGACGGTCTCGACACGGTGGTCGGCGACCGCGGCTACCGGCTGTCCGGCGGCGAGCGTCAGCGGCTCGCGATCGCGCGGCTGCTCCTCAAGGCGCCGGCGATCGTCGTCCTCGACGAGGCCACGGCCCACCTCGACAGCGAGTCCGAGGCCGCGGTCCAGCGCGCCCTCGACGCGGCGCTGGCCCACCGCACGTCGCTGATCATCGCCCACCGGCTCTCCACGGTGCGCAGCGCCGACCTGATCCTCGTGCTCGACGACGGTCGGGTGGTGCAGCGCGGCACCCACGAAGAGCTCCTCGCGTCCGGCGGCCTGTACGCCGACCTCTACCGCACGCAGTTCTCGCGCGGCGGGCTCGAGGAAGTCAGCCCCTAGGGCCTGTCTCTCATGGGCGCAGCCACAAGATGATGGCGCGGAGTACGACGCCGCCGCGGTAGGTCAGCGCGAGCTTGTCGTAGCGGGTGGCCAGGCCGCGCCAGTCCTTGATGCGGTTGAACGAACGTTCGACCACGTTGCGACCCTTGTAGGCGGCCGCGTCGAAGGCTGGCGGGCGACCACCCGCGCGGCCGCGGTTCTTGCGGTGCCCGGCTTGGTCGGAGGGCTCGGCGATGGTGGCCCTGATCGCCCGGGTGCGTAGCAGCGCCCGGTTCGCTCGTGAGGAGTACGCCTTGTCGCCCAAGACCCGGTCGGGTCGGGTCCGTGGTCGCCCTCTCCCGAGCCGCTCGACGCGCAACTGATCCAGCAGTGGCGCGAACATCGGTGAGTCACCGCCCTGCCCCGGGCCGATCAGCACGACCAACGGTCGACACCGGCCGTCGACAAGCTGGTGGATCTTGGTCAAAGAGACCGCCGCGCGAACGACCCAGGCCATGGTCAGGAGGCTCGTGAGCCAGATTCGTGTAGTTCGACAGATCCCCCTGTGGTGCGCGCGAGGGAGGTCGCGTGCTGATGGGCACGGTTGATCGTGGAGTCCACACTCACGTCCCACACCACCTCACCCTGCGCGTCGGCCTCGGCGACCAGCCGGGCGTGGATCCGGTCCCAGGTCCCGTCGACGCTGTAGCGCTTGTGCCGCTTCCACACCGTCTGCCAGGGCCCGAACCGATCCGGCAGATCACGCCACGCGATCCCAGTGCGGAACCGGTAGATGATCCCCTCGATCACCTGACGATGATCGCGAAACGGCCTGCTCTGCCTGCCGTCCGAGCACGGCATCAACGGCGCGATCCGCGCCCACTGATCATCACTGAGCACCACATCCCGAGACATGACCCGAGCAAATCAGCCCCCCCATGCCTCACTTGGGAGACACGCCCTAGCCCGGCGCCGCAGGGGAGGACCGGGATCCCCGTGCCACCCACTTGAAGACTTCTTCACATGATGTAGAGTGCAGGAGATGGCGTCGCACCCGGCGTCCGGCGAACCTGGAGGTCGGCAGCGTGGGGAACGTCCCGTTGTACGAGGCGAAGGCCGAGCTGTTCCGCACCCTGGGACACCCGGCGCGGATCCGGGTCCTCGAGCTGTTGCAGGACGGGCCACGGCCGGTGCACGAGCTGCGGGCCGAGATCGGCGTCGAGGCCTCGAACCTCTCGCAGCAGCTCGGCGTGCTGAGGCGGGCCGGGCTGGTGCACTCGTCGCGGGACGGCGCAGCCGTCGTCTACCGGCTGGCCAGCACCGACATCGCCGACCTGCTCCTCAACGGACGCCGCATCCTCGCCACCTTGTGGTCGGACCAGCAGCGGCTTCTCGCTGAGCTCGGCGAGTCGGCAGGCGGCGTGTGAGGGACGCGGTCGGCAGGCTGCTGCCCAAGAGGGCGGAGCTGTCCGCGATGGGGCGACACCCCAGGCAGGACCTGCTGGCAGGGCTGACCGTTGCCATCGTCGCGCTGCCGCTCGCCCTGGCCTTCGGTGTCGCATCGGGTCTCGGCGCCCAGGCCGGACTCGCCACTGCCGTCGTGGCCGGCATCGTTGCCGCCGTGTTCGGAGGCTCCAACCTGCAGGTGTCCGGCCCGACCGGTGCGATGACCGTGGTGCTGGTGCCGGTCGTGCATGCGCACGGCGCCTCCGGCGTGCTGATGGTCGGGTTCCTGGCCGGGCTGGTCCTGGTCGGGATGGCGGTCGCCCGACTGGGCCGATACGTCCGCTTCCTGCCCGTGTCGGTGATCGAAGGCTTCACAGCAGGCATCGCGGTCGTGATCGCCCTGCAACAGGTGCCTGCGGCTCTCGGCGTCGCCGACGCCTCGGGCGACAAGGTGTGGGCCGTCGCGTACGACGCCGCCAACCGCTTCGCAGCCGAACCGCACCTCGCTCCGCTCATCGTCTCCCTGGCGGTCGCGGCGGTGATGCTGGGTGGCGCGCGGTGGCGCCCACGGGTGCCGTTCTCCCTCATCGGTGTCGGCCTGGCCACGCTGGCGGCTCGCTTCCTGGACCTGGGCCTCGCACCGCTCGGAACCCTGCCCGCCGGGCTGCCAGTCCCCTCGCTCGGTTTCGTGGACCTCGGCGCGGTCACCACCCTGGCCACCTCGGCCCTCGCGATCGCAGCCCTTGCCGCGCTCGAGAGCCTGTTGTGCGCGAGCGTCGCGGACGGCATGAGCGTCAACGAGCAGCACGACCCCGATCGAGAGCTGTTCGGACAGGGCCTGGCCAACGTCGTCGTCCCGATGTTCGGGGGTGTCCCCGCCACGGCCGCGATCGCCCGTACCGCGGTCAACGTCCGGGCCGGCGCGCGATCCCGGCTCGCCGCGGTGACCCATTCCCTCGTGCTGCTGGTGGTCATCTTCGCTGCGGCGCCGCTGGTCTCCGAGATCCCGCTCGCAGCCCTCGCCGGGGTGCTGTTCGCGACCTGCGTGCGCATGGTCGAGGCCGGCTCGCTGCGGACGTTGCTGCGCTCCACCAGGGCCGACGCCGTCATCGTGGTCCTCACGTTCTCGGTCACGGTGGTGGTCGACCTCGTGGTGGCCGTCGGTGTGGGTGTCGCCGTGGCGGTCATCTTGGCGCTGCGCTCGGTGGCACTCAGCGCGCGCCTGGAGCAGGTGCCACTGGAGACCGGCGACCACACCGAGGAGGAGCACTCGCTGCTCAGCGAGCACATCGTGGCCTACCGCATCGACGGTCCGCTCTTCTTCGGCGCCGCGCACCGGCTACTCCTCGAGCTGCCCGACATCGTCGACGTGGACGTGGTGATCCTGCGCATGTCACGCGTCTCGACCCTGGACGCCACGGGTGCGCGGGTCCTGGCCGACACCATCTCCGCGGCTCGAACGGCGGGGGATCGTCGTGCTGCTGTCCGCGGTCGCCCCGGCACACCTGGCTGTCCTCGCGTCGCTGGGACTGGCGAAGGGGCTTCACGACACCGGCCGGTTGATGCCCGACACCCCCACGGCGATCGCGCACGCGCGAGAGCTGATGGCAGCGACCCGGGACCCGCTCACGACCTGAGGGCGGACGGCACGACGGCGACCGGCATGTCGGCGTGGTGCAGGACGTTGCGCGTGACGGATCCGAAGGCGAAGCCACCCTGCCGGCCGTCGTCGTGCCGGCCGAGGACGAGCAGCTGTGCCGACTGCGCCTCATCGAGGAGCACGCCCGCGGGATGTCCCTGCCGGGACGCGAGATCGACGTGGACACCCGGGAACACGCTCCGGGACGGCGCGACGGCGTCCGCGAGCCGCGCCGTGCAGTGCGCCTTCCAGTCCGCGGTGTCCCGAGAGACCGATGCGGGGTCGCGCGCCGGCGCCTTGGCCTCCCAGCCCTGGGCCACCACGAGACGCACGCCTCGACGGCGAGCCTCTGCGAACGCGTAGGCCAGCGCTTCGCCGTGCACGTCGTCCGGGTCGAGACCGACGACAACGGGATCATGGCTGTGAGGGGATGGAGCCCAGGCATCGGGAACGATCACCGTGGGCACGCGGGACCAGCCGGCGACGGCGTTCGAGGTGGAGCCGATGAGCAGACGGCCGAAGGTGCCCAACCCGCGCTTGCCGACGACGAGCAGGCCCTGGTCCGCCGAGTGGGCGATCAGGGCGCCAACGGGCTGGCCCGCGAGCAGCTTGTGGTCGACCGTGAGCTCGGGCCGCTCCCTGGCGATGTCCGCCGCGAGTCGCCGAAGCACGGTCCATTCCCGGTCATCGTCAGTCACGGCGGAGTGGTGGGAGATCGGCACGTCGTCGTCGAGGACACACACCAGGTGGAGGGGTCGCCCACTCGCCTCGGCCTCGTGGGTCGCCCACCTGACGGCCGCGCGGTTGCGTTCGGATCCGTCGACGCCGACCACGACGGCCCGTCGGGTGTCCGGACGGGGCGCTTCGGTGACTGCGGCGAGGCTCGTGACGACGTCCTTGCTGCGGATCTTCTCGGTCATCTGCCCGTCCTCACGACTCAGCGAGTGTGGTGCCCAGCGGCGACCGACGTACGGCGACCACCCCGAGCCCGGTGGTGGGTCGGAGGTGGTCGCGGTTGCGTCGGATGGTCAGCGCAGCACCGGGTACCTGCGGACCAGCTCGGTCCGCTCGAGCCGGGCGCCCAGGCCCCAGGTGGTGCCGGCGCTCAGGAGCGCGAGGGCCACCAGGGTGATCGCCCCGAGGAGGTGGTCGTCGAGCACCGGGTTGTTCTCGGGGGGAAGCACGACGGTCCACATCATCACGTACAGGAGTGCGCCGGCACCCGCTGCCAGGCGCATCGCGACACCCAGGGTGAGCGCGAGCCCGATACCCAGCAGCGCGAGCATGAACAGCGTGTCGGCCCAGGCCGCACCGGCGATGCTGTTGTAGAAGCCCTTGAAGGGGCCGACAGCTCCGAAGGCCAAGAAGCCCTCGGTCGGGCTGCCGCCGTTGATCCAGGCGGCGTCACCGAAGCGGTCAAGGGTGCCGTTCTGGTCGTACCCGGTGTGAAAGCCCAGCGCGAGCAGCTTGTCGACGAACGCCCACAGGAACGTGAGGCCGAAGGCGATGCGGAGAACGGCGACCGTCCTTGCTGCCACTCCGGTGTGGCCGCTCTCGCCGGCTGTGCCGGTCGAAGCAGCGAGCGTGACGTCTTGTTCCTGGATGACCGCCATGGTCATCACCTCCTCAGTCGTGCCGAGCCTGACGTCGTTCCGGTGCTCGTGTCAGTGCTGTAGGTCATGAGTGATGGTGCCCATGGTCCCGGCCGACCGCCTCTGCCGATGACGTTCTCCGTGGGCCGCGGGACCTTGGCCCCTGCTCGTGCCGGGCCGACGGGTGGTTGCGTGATGAGCACGGACGGGGCGCACGCCTCCGCCGAAGGGGATGCCATGACGCAGGTGCAGGATCGCCCGGCCAGGACGCCGGAAGACCGGGCGGATCAACTGGGGCTACCCCAGTCCACTGCACTGGTGATGGGCAGCATCATCGGGGTCGGCATCTTCAGCCTGCCCTACGCCATCGCGTCGTACGGACCTATCAGCCTGGCCGCGATGGGCATCGCCACGGTCGGCGCCATCGCCCTGGCCATGATGTTCGCCGTCATGTCGCGCCGGCTGCCCGCGGACGGCGGACCGTACGCCTATGCCCGCGCCGCCTTCGGCAACGGCCTCGGCTTCAGCAACGCCTGGTCCTACTGGATCACCGCCTGGGCGGGCAACGCGGCCATCGCCGTCGGATGGGTCTACTACGTCGAGACCTTCGTCAACAAGGGCGGCAACGTCGGCTGGTCGATCCTCATTGCGCTGGTCGGCCTGTGGATCCCCGCGGCCGTCAACCTCACCGGCGTCCGCAGCATGGGTGTCTTCCAGCTCTGGACCACCGTGCTCAAGTTCATCCCGCTCGCGTTGATGTCGTCGGTCGGCCTCTTCTTCATGTCATCGGCCAACTTCACCCCCTGGAACACCAGCGGTGACAGCAACATCGCGGCCATCGGCGGTGCGATGGCCATCTGCCTGTTCAGCTACCTGGGCGTCGAGACCGCATCTGTCGCCGCGGCCAAGGTGCGTGACCCGGCCCGCAACGTCGGTCGCTCCACGATCTACGGAACGCTCGCCAGCGGGATCGTCTACATGCTCTCGCTGGTCGCCGTCTTCGGGATCCTGCCGGCCAGTGCGCTGGCGCTGGACGGCAACAAGGCGTCGTACTCCGTGGCCGCCGATGCCATTGCCGGCAGCGGGTCCTGGGCCGGCACGCTAGTGGCGCTCGCCGTGATCATCTCCGGCGTCGGGGCCCTCAACGGGTGGACGATGATCGTCGCCGAGATGCCGCTGGCGGCCGCCAAGGACGGCCTGTTCCCCAAGCGGTTCGGCGAGCTGTCGAAGCGCGGGGTCCCCGCGTTCGGAATCGTCTCCTCCACCCTGCTCGCCTCCGTTGCGGTGGTCATCAGCTATGTGGGTGCCAGTGGAGCGACCGTCTTCACCACCCTGATCCTGATGACCGGGATCACCTCCGCCATCCCGTACGCCTTCTCCGCCCTGGCCCAGATCAGCTGGCGCTGGCACGACCACCAACGGGGGCACACGCCGCGCTTCTTCCTGGACCTGTCAGTGGCCGCGGTCTCTCTCGTGGTCTCGATCGCGTTCATCTACTACTCACGCAACACCGGGAGCTCCTGGTACGTCGTGTGGGGACCGTTCCTGATGGCCGGCGGCGCCTCCCTCGTGGGCATCCCGGTGTACCTACGGATGCGCAGCACGATGACCCAGCCGGCCGCCGTGCCGGACTATCGATGACCACCGACCAGACCAATCCCGCGCACCGAGAGGCAACCATGACCTTCCACGTCGACTCCGAGGTCGGACAGCTCAAGCAGGCGATCGTGCACCGGCCGGGCCTCGAGCTGAGCCGGCTCACCCCCGACAACGTCGAGGAGCTGCTCTTCGACGACGTGATGTGGGCCGACCGGGCACGACAGGAGCACGACGCGTTCGTCGGGCAGCTCGAGGCCGGCGGGGTCCTCGTCCACGAGTTCGAGACCCTGCTCGCGGAGGCGATCGACCAGCCCGGTGCACGGACGTTCATCCAGGAGCGGCTCACCACGGCGACCCGGTTCGGTCCCGCACTCGACGCTCCCCTCGACGAGCTCGTGGGGTCGACGCCGGCGGCCCGGCTGGCCAGCCTGCTGATCGGTGGCGTGCTCAAGCGAGACGTGGCGTCGCTGCTGCACGCGCCGAGTCTGCTGATGGACTACCTCGCCCCGGACGACTTCCTGCTGCGCCCGTTGCCCAACCACCTCTTCCAGCGTGACAACTCGGCCTGGATCTACGGCGGGGTCTCGATCAACCCGATGGCCAAGCGAGCGCGCAAGCGGGAGACGATCAACTCCCGGGTGGTCTACAACTTCCACCCGATGTTCGACCCGACGCGGATGAACTACCTCTACGGCAACGACTCCCTGGCCCACGACAGCGCGACGGTCGAGGGCGGCGACATCACCGTCATCGGCAACCGTGCGGTCATGATCGGCATGGGGGAGCGGTCGACTCCGCAGGGAGTCGAGATCCTGTCGCGCAGCCTGTTCCGGGCTGGAGACGTCGACACGGTCATCGTGGTCGAGCTGCCCAAGCAGCGTGCGTTCATGCACCTCGACACCGTCATGACGATGATCGACAGGGATGCGTTCTGCGTCTACCCCTACCTCCCGGCCGAGCTGCGGTCCTTCACCCTGAAGGCGATCGACGACGGCGGGGAGTTCAAGATCGAGGAGAACGCCGAGCTGTTTCCCGTGGTCGCGGATGCGCTGGGCATCACGGACCTCCGGATCCTGCGTACGCCGATCGACAAGTCGGGAGCCGAGCGCGAGCAGTGGGACGACGGCAACAACTTCCTCGCGCTCGCACCGGGGGTCGTCCTCGGCTACGAGCGCAACGTCGCGACCAACGAGTTCCTCGCCGACCAGGGCATCGAGGTGATCCCGGTCGTGGGCGAGGAGCTCGGGCGAGGGCGCGGCGGTCCGCGTTGCATGACCTGCCCCATCGAGAGGGAAGCGGTGACGGCATGATCTCGCCGAACCTGCTCGGACGCAGCTTCCTCAAGGAGCTCGACCACACGCCGGACGAGTGGCGGGACCTGATGGACCTAGCTGCCAGGCTGAAGGCCGACAAGCGCAGCGGGACCGAGCAACAGCACCTGGTCGGCAAGAACATCGCGCTGATCTTCGAGAAGGCGTCGACGCGCACCCGGTGCGCGTTCGAGGTCGCGGCTCATGACCAGGGTGCGCACGTGACCTACCTCGACCCAAGCGGTTCGCACATGGGTCACAAGGAGTCGGCGGCCGACACGGCGCGGGTTCTCGGCCGGATGTACGACGGCATCGAGTACCGCGGCTTCAGCCAGACGACGGCCGAGACCCTGGCGGCCTTCTCGGGGGTGCCGGTCTGGAACGGACTCACCGACGAGTGGCACCCGACCCAGTCGCTGTGCGACATGCTCACCATGCGCGAGCACTCGTCGAAGCCCGACAGCCAGATCGCGTTCGCCTTCGTCGGTGATGCCCGGGACAACACGGCCAACTCGCTGCTCGTCGCCGGCGCCCTGCTGGGCATGGACGTCCGGATGGTGGCGCCGGACTCGCTGACCAACGACGAGGACGTGATCAAGTCCGCCCGGGGCATCGCCGAGTCCACCGGGGCTCGCATCACCATCACCAGCGACATCGCAGCCGGAACCGCAGGGGTCGACTTCGTCTACACCGACGTCTGGGTGTCGATGGGTGAGCCGGCCGAGACCTGGGCCGAGCGGATCGCGCTGCTGGCGCCGTACCAGGTGAGCGCCGCCATGCTGGCCGGCACCGGCAACCCGCACGTCAAGTTCATGCACTGCCTGCCGGCCTTCCACGACCGGGGCACCGAGGTGGGCGAGGAGCTCTACCAGTCGACGGGTTTGACGGCACTCGAGGTCACCGACGAGGTGTTCGAGTCGCCGGCGTCCATCGTCTTCGACCAGGCGGAGAACCGGATGCACACGATCAAGGCGGTCATGGTCGCCACCCTGGGCGAGGGTGGATGAGGATCGTGGTCGCCGTCGGCGGCAACGCGCTGCTTCGTCGTGGCGAGAGCCCCGAGTCCGCGATCCAGCTAGCACGGGGCTGAGGCCGCGCCCGCGCTGGCCAGAGCCGCGGCGGAGCACGAGCTCGTGCTGGTGCACGGCAACGGGCCCAAGTGGGCATGCTCGCCCTCGCGAGCGCGGCCAACCCGACCCTCTCGCACCCGCCCCTGTTCAGTGACCTGGTGGCCGAGACCCAGGGGGTCATCGGCTACTGGTTGCAACAGGGGCTCGCGAACGCCGGGCTGGCGAAGACCGTCGTCACCCTGGTCACCCAGACCCTCGTGGACCGGGACGACCCCGCATTCGAGGACCCGACCTGTGCCGAGGAGCTGCTCGTGGGTGTCGACGACCTGGATCGTCACCGACATCTTCTGGGGATCGACCTCGATGATCACGCCCTTCTTCTTCACACTCATCTGCTTCACCTCGTCTGTGGCCAGGAACCATTAGGACGACGAGGCGGGCATTGCTACTACGAGCTGGGCAAACCCCTCTGGAGCCACTTCTCGTCACGGTGACCGGCAGGTCGCAGTCCAGATGAGAGCCACACCTCAGATGGTGGGCAGCCGATAAGAGAGCGTCCCGCCGATCACCTGGATCAGAGTCTGGCCAGACGCCGATCCTGCGGGAAGTCTCCTAGTAGCCGATGGTCGGGCGGGTGAGGTGGCAGTCATACTTTCGCGATGACCTCGCAAATCGAACCCTGGGAGCTGGATCGGATCGGGTCCGCCAAGGCGGGCACGAACCCCACCGTGCTCGGCAAATTGCCGCATTCGTTTGCTGTCATCGGTGACACACAGTTTCTTCCTGGGTATTGCGTGCTGCTGGTGGACGATCCGAGCGTCGACCGACTCACCGACCTGCCGAAGCCGCAGCGCCTGGAGTTCCTCGACAGCATGGACATGCTTGGCCAAGCAGTCGAGACGGCCTGTCAAGCCATCGACGCGGGCTTTCGACGGATGAACTACGAGATCCTCGGCAACACCGACGCCTTCCTTCACGCTCACCTCTTCCCGCGATACGACTGGGAGTCGCCGGAGCACATCGGTCGGCCCGCCTGGCTGTACGACCCCGAAGAGTTCTACGGGGCCGACGCGGCGCTCGCGCCCCGTCACGACACGATCCGAGGGCGCATCGTTGCCGAACTCGTAACTCTCGGAATGGCGGTCTGACCCAGCGGCCCTGATCCACTGCCCCGAGGGATCCGCCCGACTCTGCCGCATGGTGCGCGGTCCTGCCGAGATGAGTGCATCCATCCGGCAACGCAGCCCATATGTCATGGTCGGCGGAACGACTTCGGGTCGTGCAACGTCCTATTGGTCCGAGGAGGACACGATTAAGGGCTTGGCGGCGTTGTTCGTATCGGTCGCGCTCGGTGTTCAGGGGTGTGCTGGCGGTGGTGGTTGCTCGGACGTTGGTGGATTCGACGGCGTCGGTGTGGAGATTCCCCGCGCCTTGTTCCTGGCATCGGGGAGCGTGGCATTCGAAGTCTGCGCCGGAGACGACTGTGCTTCCGCGACTCAGCGTCTTGGGGCCGTACCTGAGGGGCCAGTCGGCCGAGGCGTCAGCGTCACGTTCGATGAACTCGGGCGGCGATTCGAGCCGGGCTCAGTGGTTGTGACGGTCGAGATGTCTGATGCGGATGGCAAGGTGATTGCGGCGACCCGACGCGACGTGGAACTGACGCGGTCGTACCCGAACGGTCAGTCTTGTGACGGTGAAGGCTACGTCGGCGGCACGCTTGCTCTGACCCCGAACGACCGGCTCTAAGACCGAATCGCGGCGATCGGAGGCGCGCGGATCTGCCGCGTTGAGGGCGGCTACGCTCGCCCGGATCTGCCGCGATGAGTGCGGTCCGAGCGCTTGCGCTCAGGCCGCGAGGTCAGCTGGGTGCCGTCGTGCTCGTTCTCGGGAGAGGTGCGCAGTGTCGTGGCGATGCAGGCGACCTGGAGCCAGCCTGTCGCTGAGGTGGTGGTGTTCTCGAACGACTTCGCCAACCGGCGGGAGCGCCCGAGACGGCCGTGGGCGACCTCGACGCGCCAAGCGTGCCGGATGGGGCGGAAGACCGGCTGTTTGTCGTCCCACCCGACCCGGCGGACCTCGAGGTCGTGCTCCCGGCTGAGGTTCGTAGCGGCGGCCGCGGTGACGCCGCGGTCCACCAGGACGAGCTCGAGTCGGTCGGTGACGCCCTGCTGGGTCAGGTGCTCCAGCATCAGGTCGCTGGCCCGGTTCTCGTGGGTGGAAGCGGGCACCACTACGGCAGCCACCGGAAGGCCGGTGACGTCGACGGCCACGACACGCTTGGCGCCCTTGGTGCGTCCGTAGGGCCGCCGCGGTCGTGGAAGGTGAACCCGCCGTTCGATGCTCCGCGTGCGAGGTGGGTGTCGATGACGACCATCGAGGGCGTCTCCTCCGCCCTTGCGTCCTGTCGGCGCGCGGCTGCGTGCAGCACCGTCAGTGCCTGCGACCACGTGCCGTTGCGCGACCAACGGCGGAACTGCGACCAGACCCGCGTCCACGGCCCGAACGACTCCGGGAGGTAGCGCCACTGACACCCGGTCTGGGCGATGTGGAGCATTGCGTTCACGACGCCACGCAGGTCATCGGCGTGCCTGCGGCCGCGCTTGCCCGGCGCGTTGGAGACAGGCTCCAGCAGGTCCCATTGCTCATCGGTCAGGTCACTTGGGTACGGCATGCCCCGCACGGTGCCTACGCAACTCGCCCAGCCAATAGGGACACACCGGTAAGAGCTCGAGACGGCCCGCACCCTGCTCGACGGCGGGACCACCGTCGTGCTTGCCGGTGGAGGCGGCGTGCCGGTGGTCGAGGGACCGCTCGGCCTCGCAGGCGTCGAGGCCGTCGTGGACAAGGACCACGTCGCGGCCATGGTCGCCCGCGGAGCTGCAGGCGGACCTGCTCGTCATGCTGACCGACGTGGACGGCGTGATGAAGCATGCTGCGATCGGCTCCCTGAGTGCAGCCGAGGACGTGATCGGCGCAACGGCCGGCACCCGGATCAGCGCCACGTAGGAGGTTCGGCGCGTCACGGGTCAGCTGAGACGCCGATGACGGTTGGCACGCCCGATCGCCAGGAACTTGTCCGCGGCGATGACGACCGAGATGACGGCCGCGGCACCGACGATCCGCAGCCACGCCTCGGATCCGATCGGCGCCGTGCCGAAGATCTGGTTCATCGACGGCAGGTACGTGAACGCTGCCTGGGCACACAGCTGGACGAGAACGCCACCGATGATCCACCGGTTGGTGAAGAGTCCCAGGCGCCATGACGCGCCGGTCAACGAGCGGCAGCTGAAGAGGTAGACGATCTCCACGGCGACGAACAGGTTGACCGCGGTCGTACGTGCCTCGTCGAGGCCGACGCCCCGCGCCTGCTCGGAGACGAAGATCCACCAGGACCCGGCCACGAGCAGACTGGCCACGAGCGCCGTGCGCCAGACCAGGGTCGCGGTGAGGAGTGGTAGGTCCGGCGCGCGCGGAGGTCGGTCCATGATCCCGGCCTC
Organism: uncultured Actinomycetota bacterium; assembly: GCA_963807335.1. Taxonomy (GTDB): domain Bacteria; phylum Actinomycetota; class Actinomycetes; order Propionibacteriales; family Nocardioidaceae; genus Nocardioides. The sequence continues at coordinate 97,684 of CAWEBT010000002.1, read as the reverse complement.
GCGTGGCTCGAAGGCCAGCATCAGGCCCAGGACGACCGCGGTGGTCATGTTGATCCACAGGATCTGGGTGGGCAGGATCGGCAGCGCCGAGCCGAGCACGATCGCGACGAGGATGACGAGGCCTTCGCCCATGTTGGTCGGCAGCGTCCACACGATGAACTTGGTGAGGTTGTCGAACACCCCGCGTCCTTCCTCCACGGCCGCCTCGATCGTCGCGAAGTCGTCGTCGACGAGGACCATGTCGGCTGCGTCCTTGGCGACGTCGGTGCCGCCCCGCCCCATCGCGATGCCGATATCCGCCGTGCGGAGCGCGGGGGCGTCGTTGACGCCGTCGCCGGTCATCGCCACGACGTGCCCGCGGTCCTGCAGTGACTCGACCAGACGCAGCTTCTCCTCGGGGGAGACGCGGGCGAACACAGCGGTGGCCGCCACGGCCTCCGCGTAGGCGGCTGCCGGCATGGCGGTGAGTTCCGCCCCCGTGAGCACGCGGCGATCGGCCGTCGGCCGGTGGTCCAGCCCGAGCTCGTCGGCGATCGCCGCCGCGGTCGACGCATGGTCGCCGGTGATCATCTTGATCTCGATCCCTGCGGTGTGGCAGGCGGCGATGGCCGAGGTCGCGGCGGGCCGCGGCGGGTCCAGCATCGCCTGCAGTCCACAGAGGACGAGGTGGCCGTCAAGGCCCTCCGCCGTGAACCCGGCTGGCGCGACCTGCGGCGCCACGGCCATGGCGAGGACGCGGAGCCCGCGCGTCGCCAGCGCCACCACGGCCCGCTCGACGGCAGCCCGGTCCAGCGCCTCGACCGTGCCGTCGGCTCGCATCCAGCTCGAGCACAGATCGGCCACTCGTTCCGCGGCTCCCTTGACCAGGACGACGTGCTCACCGCCGAGCGACCTCCGGTGGAGCGTGGCCATGTACTGCCGTTGCGAGTCGAACGGAATGGTGTCGACCCGTGGATAGTCCTCGTCGACCGCCCCGATGTCGGTCTTCAGTGCGACGACCTTCATCGCCGCCTCGGTCGGGTCGCCCGAGATCGTCCAGCGTTCGCCGTCATGGCTGACACTGGCGTCGTTGCAGGCCGAGCCGGTGGCCAGGCACCACCACAGAGCCTGGTTGTCGGCGAGGTCGGCCCGACCACCCTCCCCGCGCACCTGGCCAGCCGGGTCGTAGCCCCTGCCCGTGACCTCGAACTGCCCGTCCGGCGTCCAGATGTCTCGCACGGTCATCTCGTTCGTGGTGAGCGTGCCGGTCTTGTCGGTGCAGATCACGGTGGTGCTGCCCAGCGTCTCGACCGCGGGCAGGCGCCGGACGACGGCGCGACGGTGCACCATGCGCTTCACCCCGATGGCCAACGTGATCGTGACGGCGGCCGGGAGACCTTCCGGGATCGCACCGACGGCGAGCGCGACGACCGCGGTGAACATCTCGGGGGCGCTCTCGCCGCGGAGGACGCCGATCGAGAACGTGGCAGCCGCCAGGCCGACGATGACGATCGAGAGCCGGGTGCTGAAACGCCCCAGCTTGGCGGTCAGTGGCGTGGCGAGGACGGTTGCGCCGCTGACCAGGCGGTGGATGCCGCCCAGCTCGGTCCGTTGCGCCGTGGCGACGACGATGCCGTGACCGGTCCCGGAGCGGACCAGAGTGCCGGCGTACAGCATGTTGTGGCGATCGGCGACGCGCGTCGCGACCGTCATGACGCCGTCGGTCTTCAGCACGGATGCGGACTCGCCGGTCAGGCTGGACTCGTCGACCAGCAGCTCGCTCGCCTCCACCAGGCGCAGGTCGGCCGGGACCTTCTCACCCGGCTCCAGGGCGACCAGATCGCCGCACACCAGGTCCTCGGACGAGATGGTGCGCCCGAGCCCCTCGCGTACGACCCGGGCTTGACCGTGGGCCATCGAGCGCAGGCTGTCCAGGGCGGCGAGGGCTTTCGACTCCTGGATGAAACCGACCAGCGCGTTGAGGAGGACCACGCCCATGATCACCGAGGAGTCGACGTGCTCGCCGAGGACGAGCGTCGTCGCGGCCGCAGCCAGCAGCACGTAGATCAGGGGGTTGTGGAACTGCAGCAGCACCCGGCGCACCAGCGAGTCCCCGTGCACCCGCGGAAGCAGGTTCGGTCCGTCCCGGCCCAGCCGCAGGACGGCGGCCGACTCGTCGAGCCCGCGGCGCAGGTCGCTGCCGAGGGTCGAGGCGACCTCGTCCACCGCGACGGAGTGGTGGTCAACGGCGCGCTCGTCGGCCACCGCGGTGGGATCAGGCACTGGTGACCGGATCGAGATGCGCGTTGATATCCATGCGGCAAGCCTGGCTGCCGCGGAGGCAGAGCGGGAGCGGCGGATGTCCCGTCCTCGCGGGACCTATGACCTGCGTGCAGGCCGGTCGGTGGCTCTGGTGTCGGCGCAGCAGATCAGACCGTGGCCGGCACGGGATCGTACTGGAAGACCAGGCGAGCTGTGACCTCGCCGGAGAGCACCTCCGCGATGGCCTCGTTGACGTCATCGATGCTGCGAGTCTCCGCGACGACACGGGTGCGTCCCGCCGCATGGAGGGCGAAGACCTCGGTGAGGTCCTGGCGCGTGCCCACGATCGACCCGATGATCGAGATGCCCTTGAGCACCGTCTCGAAGATGGGGATGTCCATCTTGGCCGCATCACCCGGGAGCGCCACACAGATGAGTCGCCCACCCCGGCGCAGGGACGCGAACGCCTCCTCGAAGACGTGCGGCGCCGCTGCCAGCACGACGGCCACGTCGAGCCCGCCGAGTGCTTCGAGGGCCGCAACCGGCTCGGTCCGGCCGGCGTTGATCACGTGCTCGGCGCCGAGCTCCAGGGCGAGGTCGAGCTTGGCGTCCGAGATGTCGATGGCCACGACGGAGCCGCCCAGGATGGCGGCGTACTGGACGGCAAGGTGGCCGAGGCCACCGATCCCGAACACGCCGACCCGCTCGGTGGGCGCGATCTGGGCGACCTTCATGGCCTTGTACGTCGTCACGCCGGCACAGCTCAGGGGGGCCGCGTCCACGGAGCTGATGCCGTCGGGGACGGGCACGACGTACGCCGCACTCGCGACGGCGTACTCCGCGAAGGCGCCGTCGACGGAGTAGCCGCTGTTCTCCTGCTTCTCGCACAGGGTCTCTCGGCCGTCGACGCAGTAGCGGCAGGTGCCGCACGCAGACCCGAGCCAGGCGATGGCTACGCGCTCGCCGATCCGACGGCTCGTGACGCCTGCACCGAGCTGTTCGATGATGCCGATGCCCTCATGGCCGGGCACGAACGGGAGCGTGGGCCGCACCGGCCAGTCGCCACCGGCAGCGTGGATGTCGGTGTGGCACAGGCCGCAGGTCTCGAGACGCACGAGGACCTGATCTGCGGCGGGAGCGGGTAGGTCCCGCTCGATGATCTGAAGCGCTTCGGAGAATGCGGTGACGACGGCTGCCTTCATGGCAGAGCCCCTTTCGTGTGGAGGCAGCCTGTGGTGCCTGGCTCGACCGAGACAGCATCGACCACCGGCCTCCCCGCCAACCTTCGTGGCACCGGGACGGTTGCGGTCAGGGCCGGAGGTCCCACCGGCTCCCGACCTCGGTCCCTGTTGCCGCGACTGCGCCCCGGCGAGAGTGGCGAGGACGAAGGGCGGATGTCATGTGGGACGACCACTGGAACAGGTACGACATGATGAACGGCAGTGGAGCGTGGGTGGGTTTCGGGGTTCTCGTCCTCGTCCTGCTGGCGCTGGCACTCATCGCAGTCCTCGCCAACCTCTACCTGCACATGAGCGCGAGCAGCCGTGCGGCGGCTGCATCCGGGGCGGCAACGGAGCCTGAGGCGCGGCGCCTTCTCGACCGTCGCCTGGCGCTGGGCGAGATCACCGCTGAGGAGTACGCATCGATCCGCGCGGCGCTGGAGGCATGACCCCGACGATGCCGAACCCACTTCTCCCCGTGGTGGTCGCGGTGTCTGGGGACGGATTCGACGCAGGTATCCGCTTCGCCGCCGCAGAGGCGCTGCGCGACGGCGGCCCACTGCACCTGATCCACGTCGTCGGGCTCGAACCGGGCGCGTCAGCACGTGCCCGCCCGATCTGCTTCCGGGCCGTCGAGACGGCACGCCAGATCGTCGGGCACCGGGTCCAGGTGACCAGCGAGATCTACCACGGGGAGCTCATCGAGGGGCTCGTCGAGCTGGGCAGGAGCGGGCGCCTGGTCGTGCTCCAGCGACACGGTGCCGGCGGCAGGCGCACGGACCCTCGGGGGACCTCCGTCAAGGTGGCAGCGCGCGCAACCGTGCCCGTGGTGTGCGTGCCACGCGACTGGACGACCCACGAGATGGGTACGGTCACGGTGGGCGTGGACGACACGCTGGAGTGCGGCGCGGTCCTGCACGAGGCGCTGCTGGCTGCCCGGTCGCGTGGTGCCCGGCTGCGGATCCTGCACGTGGACCTGCCCCGGGACGACGGCGACTCCGAGCACGAGATCCTCAGCGCCCTCCCTGCGGCCGCTGAGGGCCTCGAGGACGTGCAGGTGAGCATCGAGATCGTCGCTGGCGGCACCCCGCTGGCCGCGCTGGTCGAGGCCATGGAGACGTCCGAGCTCCTGGTCCTCGGGCGGCACCACCCGTTCAAGCCGCACGGGTCCAGGCTGGGTCCGGTGGCCCGGACGGTGGTGCGTGAAGCCTCGTGCCCGGTCCTGCTCCTCACCCCGTCGGCATCCGTTTCGCCCGCCGAGTGGGTGTTCGAAGGCAATCTCGCGTGATCCCGACACGACCACTGCGGCTCGACCATCCATCAACACGTGAGGACCAGGCATGACCACGAGCATCGACACGACCACCGACCTGGCGGCACCCACCGCGGAGGAAGTGGCCGACCTCGACGCCTGGTGGCGAGCGAACATGTACCTCACAGTGGGGCAGATCTACCTTCGCGACAACGCGCTGCTCCACGAGCCTCTCCGCCCGGAGCACATCAAGCCGCGTCTGCTGGGGCACTGGGGGACCAGCCCCGGCCTCGCCTTCGTCTACGCCCACGTCTCCCGGCTGATCCGGCAGACGGGTCAGTCGGCCATCTATCTGGCCGGTCCGGGACACGGGGGCCCGGCGCTTGTCGCGGCGGCGTGGCTCGAGGGCACCTACTCCGAGATCTACCCCGACGTGACCCGTGACGCGTCCGGGATGCATCGGCTGTTCCGCCAGTTCTCCACTCCCGGCGGCATCCCGAGCCATGTGTCGGTGACGACGCCCGGCTCGATCCACGAGGGCGGCGAGCTCGGCTACGTGCTCGTCCACGCGTTCGGAGCAGTGATGGACAACCCGGACCTGCTCGCGGTCGCGGTCGTCGGTGACGGCGAGGCCGAGACCGGTCCGCTCGAGGGCTCCTGGAAGGGCATCTCGTTCCTCAACCCCGCACGAGACGGCGCCGTGCTGCCGATACTCCACCTCAACGACGCCAAGATCAGCGGCCCGACGGTGCTCGGCCGCAAGCATCCGGACGAGGTGCGCGCGCTGTTCACCGGCCACGGGTACGACGTGATCGAGGTCGAGGGCTCCGACCTGCCCGGCATGCACCACCGCTTCGCAGCGGCCCTTGCCGAGTGCTGGCACCGGATCACCGAGATCCAGCAGAGCGCCAGGTCGGGCGACTGGGACGGGCAACGGCCCCGCTGGCCCATGATCGTGCTGCGCACACCCAAGGGTTGGACCGGCCCGCGCGAGGTCGACGGAGTCAAGATCGAGGGCACCTTCCGCTCGCACCAGGTGCCGCTGTCCGGCGTACGCGAGAACCCCGCACACCTGGCCGAGCTCGAGCAGTGGCTGCGCTCCTACCGTCCAGATGAGCTCTTCGACGAGCAGGGTCGTCCCACGACCGACGGCGTCGATCCGTCAGGTGACCTGCGCATGAGTGCCTCACCACACACCGGCGGTGGTGCAGACTCCCCGGACCTGGTCCTGCGTGACTTCCGGGAGTACGCCGTCGAGGTCACCGCCCCCGGGACCGGACAGCAGGAGTCGACGCGCCGGCTGGGGCAGATGCTGCGCGACGTCTACCTGGACAACCCCGACGCCTTCCGGCTCTTCTGCCCTGACGAGACCAACAGCAACCGGCTGGGCGATGTCCTCACCGTCTCAGACCGCGCGTTCATGGAGTCGACGGTGGCGGGCGACGAACGGCTCTCCCGTGACGGACGAGTGATGGAGGTCCTCTCGGAGCACAACTGCCACGGCTGGCTGGAGGGTTACACGCTGACCGGCCGGCACGGTCTGTTCGCGACCTACGAGGCCTTCGCCATGGTGAGTGCCTCGCAGACCGTGCAGCACAGCAAGTGGCTCGAGGAGTCGCTCGTGCTGCCATGGCGGGCCGCTGTCCCGAGCCTGAACGTCCTCCTGACCTCCACCGCCTGGCGCAACGACCACAACGGCTTCTCCCACCAGGGGCCAGGCCTGATCCAGGTCATGCTCACCCACCGGGGAGAGGTCACGCGGGTCTACCTCCCACCGGACGCCAACTGCCTGCTCTCGGTGGCCGACCACTGCCTGCGGTCACGCGACTACGTCAACCTGATCGTGATCGACAAGCAGCCACAGCTCCAGTACCTCGACATCGAGGCGGCTGCCGCCCACTGCGCCGCCGGAGCCGGCATCTGGGAGTGGGCCGGCAACGACGACGGCGCGAAGGCGCCCGACATCGTGCTCGCCTGCGCGGGCGACACCGCGACCCTGGAGACGGTGGCCGCGGCGCAGATCCTGCGGGACCGGCTGCCTGACCTGCGCACCCGCGTGGTCAACGTCGTCGACCTGATGACGTTGCCCCGTCCGTCCGACCACCCGCACGGGATGCCCCTCGACAGGTTCACCGGTCTGTTCACCGACTCCGTGGATGTGGTCTTCGCCTTCCATGGTTTCCCCGGAGCCGTGCACCAGCTCGTGCACGGCAGGCCCGACGCCGACCGCTTCCACGTGCGCGGGTTCATCGAGCAAGGCACCACCACCACACCGTTCGACATGACGGTGCTCAACGAGATCTCCCGGTTCCACCTGGTGATGGATGCGCTCAACAACAGCCACACCGAGCTGTCCGGTGCCGACGAGCTGAGGACCTGGTGCCAGGCCCAGCTGGACCGCCATACGGCCTACGTGCGCGAGCACATGGAGGACCTGCCGGAGATCCGCGACTGGCGGGTCGGGCGCTCGCTGTAGGACCCCCAGTCAGCCCAGGGACGACGGTCCCGGGGGCGGGTGCCCAACGCCTCTACGCCCGGCGCGGCGCCCGGTGCAGGCTGGCACCACCGCGGGAAGTGTACTGAGAGGTGGGACCGTGAAGGTCGTGATCGTGTTCGAGTCGATGTTCGGCAACACCGCGGCGCTGGCCGGCGACGTCATGGCCGGGCTGGCCGATGCCGGTGCGGACATCGCGCTGGCCGACGTGCAGGCCGCCCCCGAGCAGGTGCTCCTGGGTTGTGACCTGCTGGTCCTCGCGGCACCCACCCATGCGCTGACCCTGAGTCGGCCGGCGTCGCGGGAGGAGGCTGTCGACAAGGGCGCCGACCCTGCTCGCGCTGGGGCCGGTCTCCGCGAGTGGCTGACCACGCTTGACACGACGATGCCGCCGACGTCGCCACGCCCCGTGATCGCGGTCTTCGACACCCGCGTGGTCAAGGCGCGGCACCTTCCGGGATCCGCGGCCCGGAGCGCCGCGAGGATGCTCAAGCAGTCGGGATTCGAGGTCGTGGACCGCGTGAGCTTCTTCGTCGACGGCACCACCGGCCCGGTCACCCTGGGCCAGCACGAGCTGGCGCGCGAATGGGGCCGTGGCCTCGCCGGCCTGAAAGCGTCGGGAACGCCCAACCACGGAGTCGGCTGACCGCCGGCTGCCCGCGAACGCATCCGGGCGCCCGGCCAGCCTCCAAGGGACCTATGGGGGTCGGGACCAGGGTCGTTGGACTCTGGGTGCCCGCCGCTCCTTCGGCACAGGATCGTGGACATGAGCAACATCGGGAACCAGGCGGTCGTCGTCGGCATCGACGGCTCCGCGAACAGCGACGCAGCCCTGGACTGGGCCGTCGCCGAGGCCACCCGCCGGTCGCGTCCCCTCCATCTGTTCAGCGCAGGAGTCCGACACGTCGCCGGCGGCGAGGCCATCTACAACGACGTGGAGCTCGACGCCGTGCTCACCCGGGCGGCCCTCTCGACCGCGGAGGCACACCTCGAGGCAGCCGCGGCCCACGTGCAGGTCGTCGCCCCCGATCTGGTCGTGACCGTCCAGAGCGCGGTCGACCGCGCTGCCGGCGAGCTGGTCGACCTCTCCGCCCGCGCCGACACCATCGTCATCGGCCGCAGCGGCCACGGTGCCGCCGTGAGCGCCGTCCTCGGGTCGGTCGCCATGCAGGTCGTCACGCACGCGGAGTGTCCTGTCGTCGTCGTGCACGACTCGACGGACTCCGCCACGGATGCCAGTACGGATGCCAGGGGAGTGGTGGTCGGCGTCGACGGCTCCGCCGTCTCCGAGCTGGCGCTGGGCTACGCGTTCGAGCAGGCCTCGCTGCGAGGCGTGCACCTCCGAGTGGTGCATGCGTGGTGGACCACGGTCCCAAGCGGCCTGATGTGGGACATCAAGGCCGAACAGGTCACGCTCGAGCAGCTTGCCCTCTCCGAGACGCTGGTCGGCTGGTCCGAGAAGTACCCCGACGTCGAGGTCCGTCCGAGCCTCCCCCTGGCCGCCCCCGTGTCCGCGCTCACCGAGGCCAGCGGCAGGGCCGAGCTGCTGGTCGTGGGCAGCCGCGGCCGTGGCGGCTTCCTGAGCCTGCTGCTCGGTTCGGTCAGTCAGGGAGTTCTCCAGCAAGCCACGTGCCCGGTTGCCGTGGTGCGCCCTCGCAGTGGCGAGCACGCGAGTTGAGGCAAGTCCGCGGAAACAAGAGCGCAGCGAAGGAGCACCACGTGGCCGAATCGGCCAGCACGACAAAGTCAGAGACCGGCTCCGCTGCGTCACCCCTCAGGTCGCCAGGGCTGATGCTGGGGCTCGCCACGGTCGGCTTCGCGATCAACTTCTGGGCGTGGGCGCTGCTGAGCCCGCTCGGTCCGGTGTTCCGCGACAACGGCACCCTGGGTGCCCTCAGCGAGTGGCAGGTCTCACTGATCGTGGCAGTGCCGGTCATCGTGGGTTCCCTGGGCCGGATCCCCGTCGGAGCGCTGACCGACAAGTTCGGGGGACGGGAGATGTTCGTCATCGTCTCGCTCGCGACCGTCGTCCCGATCCTGTTCATCGGCTTCTACGGCCAGACCAGCTACCCGGCACTGCTGATCGGCGGCTTCTTCCTCGGCATCTCGGGCACGTCGTTCGCGGTCGGTGTCCCGTTCGTCAACGCCTGGTTCCCGCCTGAGCGTCGCGGGCTCGCGGTGGGGATCTTCGGGGCCGGCATGGGCGGCACGGCGATCAGTGCACTCACGACGGTCAAGCTCTACACCAACGTGGGCGACAAGGCACCGTTCCTGTTCGCCGCCGCAGCGCTGGTGATCTTCGCGGTCGTAGCGTGGCTGCTCCTCGAGGACGCACCAGGCCGGCAGGCCCCGACGTCCTCGCTGGCGTCACGGCTGATGGCCAATGCTCGGCTCCCGATCACCTGGCAGGCGTGCATCCTGTATGCCGTCGCGTTCGGCGGGTATGTCGCGTTCTCGGTCTACCTGCCCGCCTACCTCAAGACCGCCTACGACCTCGCGCCCGCCGATGCGGCCAACCGGATGGCCGGCTTCGTGGTCCTCGCAGTCATCATGCGGCCGGTCGGGGGCTGGCTCGCCGACCGCTTCGGCCCCATCCCGGTGCTGGCCGGCGGCTACGTGGTGGTCGTCATCGGCGCCGCGATCGCGTCGACGACCCCGGTCCTCGCCCCCGTGGGAGCGATCGCCTTCCTGGCGATGGCCATGGCGCTGGGGTCCGGCACCGGCGCCACCTTCGCGCTGATCGCCAAGGTGACGGACCCGTCCCGGGTCGGCGGCGTGACCGGACTGGTCGGTGCCGCGGGCGGTCTGGGCGGCTTCGTGCCCCCGCTGATCATGGGCTACGTCTACGGCCGCACCGATTCCTACGAGATCGGCCTGTGGCTGCTGGCGATCACGGCTGCCCTCACGCTCGTGCTCACCCTGACCATCGTCCGCCGCACCGCACAGCGACAGGAAACGCATTGAGCAGGGACATCGGCATGGACAGCCCCTTGGCGGACGCACTCGTGCGGAGCCGCCGGTTCTTCACCCGTGGAGAGGTCTCGGACGACCTCCGGACCCTCTCGAAGATCGGTGGCCGCGAGGCCGACGACTTCTACCGGGACCGGTGGAGCCACGACAAGGTCGTGCGCTCCACGCATGGCGTGAACTGCACCGGGTCCTGCTCGTGGAAGGTCTACGTCAAGGACGGCATCATCACCTGGGAGACCCAGCAGACCGACTACCCGTCGGTCGGCCCGGACTCCCCGGAGTACGAGCCCCGTGGTTGCCCGCGCGGTGCGGCGTTCTCCTGGTACACCTACTCGCCGACCCGGGTCCGCTTCCCCTACGTCCGTGGCGTGCTGCTCCAGATGTTCCGCGAGGCCAAGTCGCAGCACGACGGCGACCCGGTGCGCGCCTGGGAGCACATCGTCGAGAACCCGGCCCGGGCGAAGGCCTACAAGTCCGCCCGGGGCAAGGGCGGCCTGGTGCGCGCCACCTGGGAGGAGGCCAGCGAGATCGTCGCCGCCGCGCACGTCCACACGATCAAGAAGTACGGCCCCGACCGGGTCGCCGGCTTCTCACCGATCCCGGCGATGTCGATGGTGTCGCACGCGTCGGGTGCCCGCTTCGTGAACCTGATCGGCGGCTCGATGCTGAGCTTCTACGACTGGTACGCCGACCTGCCCGTCGCGTCCCCGCAGGTCTTCGGCGACCAGACCGACGTCCCGGAGTCGGGCGACTGGTGGAACGCCGGCTACCTGATCATGTGGGGCTCCAACCTCCCGGTCACCCGAACTCCCGACGCGCACTGGATGACCGAGGCCCGCTACCGCGGCCAGAAGGTCGTCGCGGTCGCGCCCGACTACGCCGACAACGTGAAGTTCGCCGACGAGTGGCTGGCCGCCAAGCCGGGCACCGACGCCGCGCTGGCGATGGCCATGGGGCATGTCGTCCTCAAGGAGTTCTTCGTCGACCGGGACACGCCGTACTTCACGCAGTACGTCAAGACCTACACGGACCTGCCCCACCTGGTGAGGCTCGACGACGCCGGTGACGGCGCGTTCACCGCCGGCAAGTTCCTGACCGCCTCCGACCTCGACGAGCACGCGGCTGACGAGAACGCTGCCTTCAAGACCGTGCTGATCGACGCACGCACCGGGGAGCCGGTCGTCCCGAACGGCTCGCTCGGCCACCGCTACGGCGAGGCCGGGGTGGGGCGGTGGAACCTCGAGCTCGGCGACATCGACCCGCAGCTCTCGCTGCTCGACGGCCCCGGCAGCGGGGCGGCGGAGACCGTGCTCGTGCGGATGCCGCGCTTCGACACTCCGGACGGTGCGGCTGCCGACCTGCCGCGTGGGGTTCCGGTCCGCCGGGTCGACGGACACCTGGTCACCACGGTCTTCGACCTGTTGCTCGCGCAGTACGGCGTGGGCCGCGACGGGCTGCCGGGGGAGTGGGCCAGCGGCTACGACGACGCGGAGTCGCCGTACACGCCGGCGTGGCAGGAGGCCATCACCGGCGTGCCCGCCTCGACCGCGGCCCGGATCGGGCGGGAGTTCGCCGCGAACGCGGAGGAGTCCAGGGGCCGCTCGATGATCGTGATGGGCGCCGGCACCAACCACTGGTTCCACTCCGACACGATCTACCGCGCGTTCCTCACCCTGACCAACCTCACCGGGTGCCAGGGAGTCAACGGCGGCGGCTGGGCGCACTACGTCGGCCAGGAGAAGGTCCGCCCGATCACGGGCTACACCCAGATCGCCAACGCGCTCGACTGGAACCGGCCGCCCCGCAACATGATCCAGACCGCCTACTGGTACCTGCACACCAACCAGTTCCGCTACGACCAGTTCGGCGCCGACACGCTGTCGGCCACCACCGGCACCGGCCAGCTGGCCGGCAGGTCGACCGCCGACGTGATCGCGCAGAGCGCCCGGATGGGCTGGATGCCGTCCTACCCCACCTTCGACCGCAACCCGCTCGACCTCAGCGACGATGCCGCCGCGGCCGGCAAGCCGGTGGGCGAGTACGTCGTCGAGCAGCTCAAGTCGGGCGAGCTCGACTTCGCCGGCGAGGACCCCGATGCGCCGCAGAACTACCCGCGGATCCTCTCGATCTGGCGCGCCAACCTGCTGGGGTCGTCCGGCAAGGGCAACGAGTACTTCCTCAAGCACCTGCTCGGCACCGACTCCTCGGTGCGGGCCACCGAGACCCCGGAGGACCAGCGCCCGGTCGACGTGACGTGGCGTGCCGAGGCACCCGAGGGCAAGCTCGACCTGCTGATGACCATCGACTTCCGGCAGACGAGCACCACGATCTTCTCCGACGTCGTGCTCCCCGCGGCGACCTGGTACGAGAAGCACGACCTCAACACCACCGACATGCACCCCTTCGTGCACTCCTTCAACCCCGCGATCGCGCCGCCGTGGCAGACCCGGACCGACTGGGACGCGTGGCAGACGATCGCGGAGCGGTTCAGTGAGCTCGCGGCCACCCACCTGGGGGTGCGCAAGGACGTGGTGGCCGTGCCGCTCACGCACGACACCCCCGACGCGATGGCCAACCCGCACGGGGTCGTGCGCGACTGGAAGAAGGGTGAGTGCGAGCCGATCCCCGGCGTCACCATGCCCAAGCTGGTCGAGGTCGAGCGTGACTACGGCGCGGTGGCCGAGAAGATGAACGCGCTCGGACCGCTGGTCGACACCCTGGGCGCGACCACCAAGGGCGTCACCTTCGACCTCGGCAAGCAGGTCGACTACCTCCGGGCCAAGAACGGTGCTGTCCGGGGCGGTGTGGCCGACGGTCGTCCCTCGCTGAAGAAGGACGTCCACGTCTGCGAGGCGATCCTGGCGATGTCCGGGACCACCAACGGTCATCTCGCGACGCAGGGCTTCAAGACCCTGGAGAAGCGGACCGGGGTCCAGCTGGCCGATCTGGCCGCCGAGCACGAGGGCAAGCAGATCACCTTCGCCGACACCCAGGGTCCCCCCGTGCCGGTGATCACCTCACCGGAGTGGTCGGGCTCCGAGACCGGCGGTCGGCGCTACTCGCCGTTCACCATCAACGTGGAGCGCAAGAAGCCGTGGCACACGCTGACCGGGCGGATGCACTTCTACCTCGACCACGACTGGATGACCGAGCTGGGCGAGGGCCTGCCCGTCTACCGCCCGCCGCTCAACATGGCCGCGCTGTTCGCGGAGCCCGCCCTGGGCAACGTCTCCGACGGCTCTGCGATCGACGGGGTCGAGCAGGTCGAGGGGCTCACGGTGCGCTACCTGACTCCGCACAACAAGTGGTCGATCCACTCGGAGTACCAGGACAACCTGTTCATGCTGTCGCTGTCGCGTGGTGGCCAGAACATCTGGATGAGCGACCGGGACGCCGTCAAGGTCGGGATCAAGGACAACGACTGGATCGAGGCGGTCAACCGCAACGGTGTCGTGGTGGCCCGCGCGATCGTCTCGCACCGGATGCCCGAGGGAACGGTGTACATGTACCACGCCCAGGACCGGCTCATCGACGTGCCGATCGCGGAGACGTCGGGCAAGCGCGGAGGCATCCACAACTCGCTGACGCGCCTGTTGGTCAAGCCCTCCCACCTCATCGGCGGGTACGCCCAGCTGACGTTCGCGTTCAACTATCTCGGCCCCACCGGCAACCAGCGCGACGAGGTCACCATCATCCGCAAGCGGTCACAAGACGTGGAGTACTGACGTGAAGGTCATGGCCCAGATGGCGATGGTGATGAACCTCGACAAGTGCATCGGGTGCCACACCTGCTCGGTCACGTGCAAGCAGGCGTGGACCAACCGGTCGGGCACGGAGTACATCTGGTTCAACAACGTGGAGACCCGGCCCGGCCTCGGCTACCCGCGGACGTACGAGGACCAGGAGAAGTGGAAGGGCGGCTGGGAGCTGAACAAGCGCGGCCGGATGAAGCTCAAGGGTGGTGGGCGGATCAAGAACCTGCTGACGATCTTCTCCAACCCCAAGCTGCCGTCGATCGGCGAGTACTACGAGCCGTGGACCTACGACTACGCGACGCTGACCGACGCTCCCGCCCAGGAGCACACCCCTGTGGCCCGGCCGAAGTCGCTGATCACCGGCGAGAACATGAAGATCGAGTGGTCGGCCAACTGGGACGACGACCTCGGCGGTTCGACGGAGACCGCGCACCGCGACCCGATGCTCGCGAAGATCGCCGAGAAGGTGAAGTTCGAGTTCGAGCAGACCTTCATGTTCTACCTGCCACGGATCTGCGAGCACTGCCTGAACCCCTCCTGCGCGGCGTCGTGCCCCAGCGGCGCGATCTACAAGCGCGAGGAGGACGGCATCGTCCTGGTCGACCAGGACAAGTGCCGCGGCTGGCGCAAGTGCGTCTCCGGCTGCCCCTACAAGAAGATCTACTTCAACCACCGCACCGGCAAGGCCGAGAAGTGCACGTTCTGCTTCCCGCGGATCGAGGTCGGCCTGCCCACGGTGTGCGCCGAGACGTGTGTCGGCCGGCTGCGCTACATCGGCCTGATGCTCTACGACGCCGACAAGGTGCTCGAGGCGGCGTCCACCGAGGACGACCACGGCCTCTACGAGGCCCAGCGCGACGTGTTCTTGGACCCGTTCGACCCCGAGGTCATCCGTGCGGCCGGCAAGGCTGGCATCGCGCGCGACTGGATCGACGCCGCCCAGCGCTCCCCGATCTACGCGCTGATCAACACCTACAAGGTGGCTCTACCGCTGCACCCGGAGTACCGCACGATGCCGATGGTCTGGTACATCCCGCCGCTGTCCCCGGTCGTCGACGTCGTCCAGGAGACCGGCGAGGACGCCGAGGACAAGGGCAACCTCTTCGCAGCCATCGACGCGCTGCGGATCCCCGTCGAGTACCTCGCCGAGCTGTTCACCGCCGGCGACGTGGCGCCCGTGGACGCCGTGCTCAAGAAGCTCGCGGCGATGCGCTGCTACATGCGCGACATCAACATGGGACGCGAGCCCGACGGCTCCATCCCCGCCGCGGTGGGGATGACCGAGGAGGAGATGTACGACATGTACCGGCTCCTCGCGATCGCGAAGTACGACGAGCGCTACGTCATCCCGCCCGCCCACGCCGAACAGGCGCACTCCCTGGAGGAGCTGTCCACCGAGTGCTCGGTCTCCGAGTACGGCGGTGGGCAGCAGGACCTGTTCGGGGAGGGCTCCGGCGTGCCGACGCCGATCGCGGTCGAGAACTTCCAGATGCTCCAGGACCGGCAGACCTCCGACTCGCTCGCCGGCCCGGAGAACAAGGGGGCCCGGGTGAACCTGCTCAACTGGGACGGCAAGGGCTCCCCGTCCGGGCTGTTCCCGCCGAAGGCGCCCGGCTCGTGAACGGCCGTCGCGCCAAGCCGACGCTCCCACCCGAGCAGCTGACCATCGTGTGGCAGTCGGTCTCGCTGCTCCTCGACTACCCCGACGAGCAGGTCCTCGCCCGCGCCGAGCTGGTCCGCTCGGCCTGCCAGGGGCTGCCGGTGGCGATCGGTGACCCGATCCGGGACTTCCTGGCGCACCTCGTTTCCACGCCGCTGCCCGAGCTCCAGGCCGACTACGTCGAGACCTTCGACAACCGCCGCCGCTGCAACCTCTTCCTGACGTACTTCGCCCACGGTGACACCCGCAAGCGGGGGATGGCGCTGCTGCGCTTCAAGCAGACCTACCTGCGGGCCGGGTTCGTGCTGGACGACGCGGAGCTGCCCGACCACCTGTGTGTGGTGCTCGAGTTCGCGGCCACCATCGACCGAGACCTCGGCCGGGACCTGATGCTCGACCACCGGGCCGGGCTGGAGCTGCTCCGGCTCTCCCTGCGGGACATGCGGTCACCCTGGGCGACCCTGCTCGACGCGGTGACGGCCACCCTGCCGCCCCTGCGCGGCGACGAACGCGACGCCGTACGCCGTCTCGCCGCGGAGGGGCCTCCCGAGGAGGAGGTCGGGCTCGCGCCGTTCGCCAACCCACAGTTCAGCCCCGGGTCCGCCACGGGTGCCGCGCCCGGACCGACCCTCCTGCCCATGCCCTCGTTCCCGGGAGTCCGCGCATGAACGAGTTCCTCTTCGTCGTCTTGCCCTACATCTGCCTGACCACCTTCGTCGTCGGGCACCTGTGGCGCTACCGCTACGACAAGTTCGGCTGGACCACGCGCTCGTCCCAGCTCTACGAGAACCGACTCCTCCGCATCGGCAGCCCGCTGTTCCACTTCGGGATGCTCGGCGTCGTCGGCGGCCACGTCATCGGACTCCTGGTCCCGCAGTCCTGGACGGACGCGGTCGGGATCAGCGAGCACGCCTACCACGTCGTTGCCGTCACCGGCGGCCTGCTGGCAGGAGTCGCGGCGGTGGTCGGGATGGTCATCTTGATCTACCGACGGCGCACCGTCGGACCGGTCTTCTCCGCGACCACGGTGATGGACAAGGTGATGTACGCGTTCCTTGCGGTGGTGATCGTCCTCGGCATGTGGAACACCATCGCCGGCTCGATCATGACCATCGGTGGGGAGTACAACTACCGTGAGGGCGTCTCCGTCTGGTACCGGTCGTTCCTGGCGTTCCAGCCCGATGCCGCGCTCATGGCTGAGGCGCCGCTCGGGTTCCAGCTGCATGCACTGGTCGCCTTCGGGCTCTTCGCGCTCTGGCCGTTCACCCGGCTCGTCCACGTTTTCAGCGCGCCACTGGGCTACCTCACCCGGCCCTACATCGTCTATCGCAGCCGCGACGACACCGAGCTCGGCAGCCACCGGCCACGACGTGGCTGGGACCGGGTCGGCTGAACCATCTCGCAACGAGGAGAAACCATGCAGAAAGAGTCACTGACAGCGCTGGCCCGGCATCATCTGGAGACCGCGTCGACCGCATCCAGCGGCCGCAGCGCCCACACCATCTACGGAGGGCACGAGCACGTCCTGCGCCAGACGCTGATCGCGCTGCGTGCCGGTTCGAACCTGGACGAGCACGAGAACCCGGGTGAGGCCACGCTCCAGGTGCTGCACGGCCGAGTCACCCTGGTCGCGGGGGAGACGCGGTGGAACGGGTCTCCGGGCGACCTGATGACCATCCCCGACTCCCGGCACACCCTCGAGGCGGTCGAGGACTCCGCCGTGCTGCTCACGGTCGCCGTGCGCGGCTGACGACGCCGGCGCGCTGCTACTCAGCCGGCAGCGGCACGAACCAGCGCAGGTGGGTGCCGTCGTGCTCGGGTGCGGTGAGCGTCCCGCCGCGCTCCTCCGCGCGGTGTCGCAGGTTCGTGAGGCCACTGCGTCGGGTGGACGAGCCGATCCCGACGCCGTTGTCGATCACATCGACCCCCACGTGGTCGCCGGTGGCGGTGACCACGACCTCCACGCTGGTGGCCTTCGCATGCCGGGTGACGTTGGTCAGCGACTCGCGGAGCACAGCGGAGAGGTCGTCGACCAGCGCATCGGGGACCACCTGGTCGATCGGTCCCACGAACCTCAGCTGGGGAGTGAAGCCGAAGGCGGCGGTGTGCTCGGCGATGACCTCCATGAGGCGCTGCCGGACGGTGCCGACGGCGGGGGTCTCTGCTCCGCGCAACGCGAAGATGGTGGTGCGGATCTGGCTGATCGTCTCGTCGATGTCGTCGATCGCGCCGGACAGCCGGCTGGTGTGGTCGGGGTTCTCCAGCGCCGACGCCACGCTCTGCATGGTCAGGCCGGCGGCGAACAGTCGCTGGATGACGTGGTCGTGCATGTCGCGGGCGATCCGGTCGCGGTCCTCCAGCAGGACCACGCGTTGCTGGTCGGCACGGAGGTCGGCCAGCTCCAGCGCGATGGTGGCGTGGTTGGCGAACGTGGTCGCCATGTCCAGCTCTCCCTCGCTGAACCGCCGGCGGCCCTGGAGCCGGCCGACGACGATGGCGCCGAGCACGCTCCGGGAGCCGATCAGGGGGATCGCCATCACCGGGCCCACGTCCACCACGTCGGACAGGTGCACGATGATGCCGGGCTCGTCGGCCGCGTTGCCGACCAGCACCGGCTGTCCGCTCGTGATCGCGAGGCCGGAGATCGAGCCGGCGGTCGGGTAGGTCATCGCGCTCAGCTCGTCGGCGTGCTCGCCGGTGGCCACCTCGACCATCAACCTGGTGCCGTCCCGTGTGGGGAGCGCGACGGTGACGACGTCGGCATCGGCGAGGTCGGTCAGCCGGCGGGCGATCAGGCCCAACGGCTGGACGCCGTCGAGGGTGAGCAGCTCACGGGTGACCTCGGTCGCGGCTTGGAGCCAGTCCTGGCGGCGACGGGCCTCCGCGTAAAGCCGGGCGTTCTGGATGGCCGACGCGGCGGTCACCGCCAGCGCCGAGACGAGCTCCTCGTCCTCGACGGTGAACTCGCCGCCCTCGCGCTCCGAGAGGTAGAGGTTGCCGAAGACCTCGTCCCTGATCCGGATCGGCACCCCGATGAAGCTGTCCATCGGAGGGTGGTGCTCGGGGAAGCCGACCGACCGGGGATCCTCAGACATCGTCCGCAGCCGGATGGGCCGGGGGTCGTCGATCAGTGCACCCAGCAGGCCCTTGCCCTCGGGCAGGTGGCCGATGCGCAGGGCCGTCTCCTCGTCGATGCCGACATGGATGAACTGCTCGAGTCCCTGGTCCGGACCGATCACCCCCAGCGCGGCGTACTTGGCGTGCACCAGCTCCCGTGCGGCCTCCACGATCCGTCGCAGTACGACCGGCAGCGCGAGGTTGCCCAGGATGAGCTCGTTCGCGTGCAGCAGGACCCGAAGCCGCTCCTGCGTGCCGATCACGTCCTGGGCGCGGTCGATCAGCTGCGTGAGCAGCGCGTCGAGCTCGAGGCGGGGGCCGGACGCGCCGTCGGCCGTGCTCCGGGTGGGCATGGGTGCACGGTAGTCCCGTCACCCGCCGCAGTGGACCGCCAGGTCCTCGAGGGTGCTGACTTGACCTCAGGCCACGTCCTCGGCTCCGGGCGAGACCGAGAGCACGTCGACGAGGCGGCGGTTCCGAGACGGCGAGAATGACGTCGGCGGGCCAAGCAGCAACACGGCCTGCGGATGCGCGTCGAGCTCGAGCCCGACGCGCAGCTGTTCCCTGGCCCGTGAGCTCTCCACCAGGTGCGGGAGCAGACGGACGCTGAAGTCTCGCCAGGAGCCCGATTCGAGCCGCTGGAGCGCCTCGCCGGTGCGCAGCCAGTCCAGCGGGGTGTCGTGCGGCGTGCCGAGGACGACGGTCTCGTGGTTGTGGAGTCGGTCGTCCGGGGTTCGGGGAGGGGTGCGCCAGGCGCGCAGCTCGGCCAGACGAGCCGGGTCGGCCTCCTGCTCGAGAAGGGCCAGCCGGTCGAGACGGCCGACGAGGATCAGCTGATCGGGGTCGGTCACGACGCGCAGCTCCACGGCATCGTCCGGGGTGTCGAGGTGGTCGGGCGCGGAGCTGCCACCTGGTCCACCCAGGGTGAGGCGGGCCAGCAGGTCCGGCTCACGCGCGTCGGGCAGGCGTTCGACGAGTGCGCGATGACGTGCGGCGGTGATGGTGGTCTGCGCGTTGGCCAGGGCCCGCCCGCAGCTGATCACCAGCTGGCGCCCGACGGGGTCGAGTGCCCGGAGCTGACGACTCCGGTCGGCATAGATCTGCAGGGCGCGCTCGCCGAGCACGAGGCGCCACGGCTCCGTTCGGTAGACCGACGGGGCGAGCGTCGCGTGCACGGCTGCCAGGCGCAGTGCCTGGGGAAGCCGCGACCGGGTCGTGGTCGCTGGGACCGGCGCGGTGCCGGGGCCGCCAGGCGGGGCGCCGGACCGGTCGCTCACGGGGTCCGCCGCACCGGTAGCCGACGCGGGATCCCACCGTCGAGGACGTCCTCGGAGAGCTGCACCCGGACCTTGGCGTCGACACAGGCGACGCCGTCGGCCGTGACGATCACCGGGTTCAGATCCAGCTCGGCGAGGTCAGGGACGTCCAGCGCGAGCTGGGCGACGGAGAGGATCAGCAGCTCGACGGCTTCGATGTCGACGCGAGGAGAGCCGCGATGCCCGGCCAGCAGTGGCCAGATCCGCAGCGACCGCAGGGCCCGGGCCGCGTCGACGTCGGTGATCGGCGGCATCAAGAACACCTGGTCCGACCAGACGTCGGTGGCCACGCCACCGGCCGCAACCATGACCAGTGGCCCGAAGCGCCGGTCGCGGACGACGCCGACGGCCAGCTCCACGCCGCCGCTGACCTGGGGCTGGATGAGCACGGGCACCTTGCCGCCGATCTCCCGGCGGAAGTCGGCCACCGCACGCTGCACGGCCACGGCTGAGGTGAGGCCGGCCCGCACGAGTCGTCGCTCGGTCCGGTGCACGACGGTGGGGTCGGCGACCTTGGCCACCACCGGGAAGCCCAAGGTCTGCGCGGCCGCGGTCGCCTCCTTGCGACCCGTCGTCAGGACTCCGGTCGGTGCGTCCACGCCGTAGTGCCCGAGGAGCTCTCGCGCGTCGTCGTAGGACAGCCAGCCCGCCGTCGACGTGCTCGTCGAGGCCACGGCCGCGGCGGCGGTCCGCCGCGCCTGCGCGGTGACCGTCCGGTCCTCGAGCCTGGCGAGCCCACGAGGCGCCTCCAGCCAGGCGGCGTACCGGACGGCATGGGCGAGGGCCTCGGTGGCGTCCTCGACGGACTTGAACCGGGCGAAGGCGTGCGGGTGCCCATCGGGCACCTCGAGGTCGCCGAGCGCGACCAGCATGAGTGGCTTGGCGGCACCGAGATCGCGCGCCCGGACGAGGGCATCGAGCAGCGGGGCCGCGTCGGTCACCGCGGTCGCGGCAACGACGGCGAGGACCGCGTCCACCTCGTCCGATCCGAGCATGGTCGCCACCGCGGCGACGAAGCTCCCGGCGGAGGCGCCGGCGCCGAGGTCGACCGGGTTGCTGAGACCCAGGGTCCCGGACACGTGCCGCCCCATCTGGGCCTGTACCTCGGCGGACAGCTCGGGGACCAGCAGACCGTCGGCGGTCGCCGCGTCGGCGGCGAGCACGCCGAGCCCCCCGGCGTTGCCGACGATGCCGAGCCGGGCCCCGGCCGGCAGCGCCTGGGTGGTGAGCAGGCGCGCCGTCTCGGCCAGGGTCATGATGCTGCGGCAGCCGATGACTCCGGCCTGGGCGAACAGTGCGTCGATGCCGACCGCGGGCGTCGCCGCAGCAGCCGTGTGCGATGCCCCCGCACGACGGCCGCCGGAGGAGCGGCCACCGACGACGGCGAGGAGCGGCTTGCGCTCGGAGAAGGTACGGGCCAGGCGCGCGAACTTCTGCGCATTCCCGAACGACTCCAGGTAGAGCGCGGCGGCCGTGACGCGGTCGTCGTACATCCACGCGGCCAGCAGGTCGTTGCCCGAGACGTCCGCCTTGTTGCCCAGCGAGACGAACGACGCGATGCCGAGACCGGAGTCGCGCGCGACGTCGAGCAGAGCGATCCCCACACCGCCCGACTGCGAGCCGATCGCCAGGCCGCCCGAGGGTGGCAGGCCGCGGGTGAACGTGGCGTTGAGCGAGACGTCCTTGCCGTTCGCGATGACGCCGAGGCAGTTGGGACCGATGATCCGCATGCTGTGTCGACGCGCCGCGGCCACCATCTCGTCCTGCAGCCTGGTGCCGTCCGCCCCGAGCTCGCCGAACCCGGCGGACAGGACGACGGCGACGGCCACCCCGGCCTCGGCCGCCTCGGTGACGGCGTCCGGCACGTGCTCGGCGGGTACGGCGATCAGGGCCACGTCGACCCGATGCCCGATGGCGGCGAAGCTCGGGTAGGTCGCGACGTCGTCGATCACGACTCCGCCCGGGTGCACGACGCACAGGTCGCCGGTGAACCCGCCGTCTCGGACGTCGGCCAGCACCGCGCGGCCGATGCCGGTGCCGTCTCGTCGCACCCCGACGACGGCGACGCTCGCGGGCGCGAACAACGGTGCCAGCGAGCGGGACTCGGCAGCGCACTCCCGGCGGTCGGCTGCGGCCACCGCTCGCAGGCTGGCCGCGGTGCTCAGCCGAAGCGTCACGACCCCCTGGGCGGACCGGTGCTGGACGTCGAACCCGGCGTCGGTGAACAAACGCAACATCGCTGTGTTGTCGAAGAGGACCTCGGCGGTGAAGCTCGTGATCCCGTGGTTGCGCGCATCGGCCGCCAGGTGCTCGAGCAGGAGGGTGCCGATGCCGAGGCCCTGGGCGCGGTCGGCGACGAGGAAGGACATCTCGGCGGTCGTGGGGTCGAGGTGCTCGGCGCTCGCGACACCGAGCATGGCGTCGCCCAGCGTCGCCGCGAGGCTGGAGACGGAGTCGTTGTCCGGGGACGTCAGCCGCTCGGCGTACTTGCGGGCGGTGTCCCTGCTGACCCCGAAGAAGCGCATCCGGATGCTGTCGTCGGACAACCCGGCGTGCAACGCGACCATGTCGTCGTGGTCGGCCGGCGTGACCGGCCGGATCGTGGCCACCTGGCCGTCGGCGAGCAGGACGTCGACCGCTCCCTGCCCGGCGGTCCGTTCCGGCTCGTGGCGCGGCCCGGGCAGTACGGCGGCGGGACGGCGGATCTGCACGGGGGTCATGCGGGGTGTCCTCCTGGGAGCGCGGTTCGCCCCAGCCTGTGCGCGTCCGGTTCGTACCGGCAGGGGACTCCGTCGGGGACCCGCGGGACGTAGGTCCCCCGAGCGGCCAACGCGTAGCGTGGGCGCATGACCGACGAAGCCACGCCCAAGATCCGGGTCTTCCTGCTCGACGACCACGAGATCGTCCGACGCGGGCTGCGCGAGCTCCTCGAGAGCGAGGGCGACATCGAGGTGATCGGGGAGTCCGGGCTGGCCCAGGAGGCGATCAGCCGGATCCCGGCGCTGCGGCCCGACGTCGCCGTGCTCGACGGGCGGCTCCCGGACGGTTCCGGCATCGACGTATGTCGTGAGGTCCGGTCCCAGGACCCCTCGATCGCCGCGCTGATCCTCACGTCGTACGACGACGACGACGCGCTCTTCGCCGCGATCATGGCCGGCGCCGCGGGCTACGTCCTCAAGCAGGTCCGGGGCAACGACCTCATCGAGACGGTCCGCCGGGTCGCGGCCGGCCAGTCGATGCTCGACCCCGCGGTGACCGAGCGGGTGCTGGACCGGCTCCGGACGGGGCCGCAGGAGGATCCCGCACTGGCGTCGCTGACGGCCCAGGAGAGGCGCATCCTCGAGCTGATCGGGAAGGGCCTGACCAACCGGCAGATCGCCGAGGAGCTGTTCCTGGCCGAGAAGACGGTCAAGAACTACGTCTCCGCCCTCTTCGCGAAGCTCGGCGTGGAGCGGCGCACCCAGGCGGCGGTCTTCGCGGCGCAGCACCTCAAGGACGAGAACGGCGGCAAGGCGACGCCCTGAGGCCGGGCCGGCTCCGACGGGTCCCGCCCCGAGCGTCGCGCGAGTAACCTGCCGCCCATGGATCTCGAACTCCGTGACCGCGTGTTCATCGTCACCGGCGGCGCCCGCGGGCTCGGCCGGGCGACCGCCGGGTGCCTCGTGGCCGAGGGCGCCCGGGTCGTCCTGTCCGGGCGCCACCAGGAGTCCCTCACCGCCGCGCAGGACGAGCTGGGGAACGACTCGGTGGTCACGGTGGTGGCCGACAACGCCGACCCGGGGACGCCCGCCGCCCTGATCGGTGCGGCGCGCGCGGCCTGGGGGCGCCTCGACGGGGCGTTGATCAGCGTGGGCGGCCCACCCAAGGGGCCGGTCACCGAGATCACCGACGACCAGTGGTCGACCGCGTTCGCGTCGGTGTTCCTGGGTGCGGTGCGGCTGTGCCGCGAGATCGGCCGGGAGCTGCCCGCGGACGGCGCCCTGGCGCTGGTGCTGTCGTCGAGCGTGCGGATGCCGCTGGCCGAGATGGCCCTCTCCAACGGGCTGCGTCCCGGGCTGGCCATGGTCGCCAAGACCCTGGCCGACGAGCTGGGACCGAAGGGGATCCGGGTCAACGGCCTCCTGCCGGGGCGCATCGGGACCGAGCGGGTCGCCGAGCTGGACGCGTCCACCGGCGACCCGGAGGCCGCCCGCGAGGCGGCGCTGCGCACCATCCCGATGGGCCGCTACGGCGACCCGGAGGAGTTCGGTCGGGTGGCGGCGTTCCTGCTGTCGCCGGCCGCGTCATTCCTGTCGGGCGTGATGCTCCCGGTCGACGGCGGGATGCTCCGCGCGCTCTGAGCCATCGCCTGGGTCCTCGTCCGGGTCGTCTCGCCCGGCTCGCCTCGGGCGTACGCCGCGCCACTCGTCGTACATCAGGTAGAAGAACCCGAAGATCGCGAGCAGCCCGAAGAACCACCACTGGAGTCCGTAGAAGAAGTGCGGGCCGTTGTCGAGCTCGGGCAGCTCCGCGGCGAGCAGCGGGGTGTCGGCCTCGGGTGACTCCGACCGGAGATCGACGAACCCACCCAGCACGGGCCGTTGGAGCGCGGCACCGATCCGCTCGCTCGAGATGGATCGCGTCGACTGGTCGGTGACGTCGGCGCTGTCCCCGGTCGCGTCCTGGCGCACCCACCCGGTGATCGTGACCTCGCCCGCCGGCGGATCGGGCAGGTCGTCCGGTGTGCTGCCGCGGGTCTCGGTGGCGACCCAGCCCCGGTCGACGAGCAGCGCCGACCCGTCGGCGAGCACCAGCGGCACGACCAGGTCGACTCCCGAGGTGCCCCGACGGGTGCGGTAGCGCACGACGACCGTGTCGCCGACGTCGTAGGTGCCGGTGGCCGCCACGACCCGCCACTGCTCCTGGTCGGAGACGTCCTCGCCGACCGCGAGCACGTCGGCCACGGGCGCGGGCGGCAGCGTCTCGTTGCGCTCGATGATCGCGTTGCGCTCCTGGCGGTCGGTCAGTCGGTCGAACTGCCACTCGCCGAGCCGCCAGGCCACCCAGGCCAGGGCGAGGACGACGAGGAAGAAGAGGACCCACCGGCGACTGAGCAGGAACCGTAGGCGTGCCACCGGACGAGGTTAACTGCGACCCGGTCGCAGGGTTCGCTCGGCTGGGGCCAGCACCTAGGATGGCGTCGTGACTCATGCGCTGGAAGACCGCTTCGGCCGGGTGGCCACTGACCTCCGGGTCTCCCTGACCGACCGCTGCAACCTGCGCTGCTCGTACTGCATGCCGGCCGAGGGCCTCGACTGGATGCCGACCGAGCAGACGCTGACCGACGACGAGGTCGTCCGGCTGGTCACCATCGGGGTCCAGCGGCTGGGGGTCCTCGAGGTCCGGTTCACCGGCGGTGAACCGCTGCTGCGTCGCGGCCTCCCCGACATCATCCGGCGCACCCACGACCTCGGTGGCGTCGAGACCTCGCTCACCACCAACGCGCTCGGCCTGGCTCGTACGGCCCAGACGTTGGCCGACGCCGGCCTCGACCGGGTCAACGTCAGTCTCGACACCGTCCGCGTCGACACGTTCGAGCAGATCACCCGGCGCAACCGGCTGCACGACGTCATCGCCGGCCTCGAGGCGGCCCGTGACGCCGGGCTCGGCCCGGTCAAGATCAACGCCGTGCTGCTGCGCGGTGTCAACGACGACCAGGCCGCCGAGCTGCTGCGCTGGTCCATCGCCGGCGGCTACCACCTGCGGTTCATCGAGCAGATGCCCCTCGACGCCCAGCACGACTGGTCGCGGGCCGAGATGGTGACCGCCGATGAGATCCTCGAGCGGCTGGAGCGCGAGTTCGAGCTCACGCCGGCGGAGGAGCCGCGTGGCAGCGCGCCCGCCGAGCTGTTCAGCGTCGACGGCGGCCCGGCGACCGTGGGCATCATCGCGTCGGTGACGCGCCCGTTCTGCGGTGACTGCGACCGGGTGCGGCTGACCGCCGACGGCCAGGTCCGCAACTGCCTGTTCGCCCGCAGCGAGTCCGACCTGCGAACGGCGCTGCGGTCGGGGGCCAGCGACGAGGAGATCGCCGAGCGCTGGGTGATCGCCATGCGCGGCAAGCTGGCCGGGCACGGCATCGACGACCCGAGCTTCCTGCAGCCGACGCGGCCGATGTCGGCCATCGGCGGCTAGGGGTACTAGTCCCGCCTGCACCTCAGTCCTGGTGCGGCACCACGTCGCGGAGGAACTGCCTGGCCCCGAGGAACTCCGAGAGGCTCACCTTGTGGTCGGCGCACGCCAGCCAGACCTTGCGGCGGTCCGGCGTGTGGATCTTGGGGTTGTTCCACTGGAGGTCCCAGGCAGCCGGCGCGGTGCAGTCCTTGGCCGAGCAGGTGGCCTCGACGGGCTGGTCCATGGCTCCTCGCCTGCGTGCGTCCGGAAATGAGCGATGCCGGACAGCCACGGGGGAAGCCGTCCGGCACCACAACGAATTCAGACGGGGGATGCTGAACTCGTGCCAAGAATCATTGCACGCTGAATAGCAATTTCCAACTCATCCGGGGCCATCTCGGCCGGGCGTGTCGGGCGTCGGAACGGGGGCCGGCGGGGCCGTCCTCGAGGGGTCCGTGGGGGCCTCCGGGAGGGCGTTTCGAGACAGGTCCTGGCGGAGCGCGAAGCCGTCGGAACGGGGCGCCGCGACGTTCGCCATCAACACCGCGATGTAGGGCAGGCCGAGCGCGCAGGCGATGAGCACCCAGCGCAACCATCCCGCCCCCACGAGGACCGCCGCGATGAAGCACAGGGTGCGGATGGTCATCGAGATGACGTAGCGACGCTGACGTGCGGAGATGTCGGCCTCGCGACTTTCGGAGGCGGTCGTGATCCGGACCGCTGCCGCATCGTCGTGGGCATGCCGGCGAGCCATACTCATCACTGTACGTCGCTACCCTGCAGATCCCGCCGGAGCCATAGGAGCGCACATGTCGAACCGCACGTACCGCGTCACCGAGATCGTCGGCACCTCGCCCGACGGCATCGACCAGGCCATCGAGAACGGCATCTCCCGTGCTGGTCAGACGCTGCGCCACATCGACTGGTTCGAGGTCACCCAGATCCGCGGCCAGGCCAAGGACGGCGCGGTGGAGCACTACCAGGTCGGTATGAAGGTCGGCTTCCGTCTCGAGGACGAATGACCACCCATCGCACGCCGAACCGGTGCCCGTCCGTCTCGCCATCCGGGTCCGAATGTGCCTACCCCGCGGTAATGGTTAGCGTCGTTGCCCGTGAGTGAACCTCGTTCTGTCCTGGTCACCGGTGGCAACCGGGGCATCGGTCGCGCCATCGCCGAGGCGTTCCTCGCCAACGGCGACAAGGTCGCGGTGACGACCCGCAGCGGGGGCGCGCCCGACGGCGCCCTCGACGTGCGGTGCGACATCACCGACCAGGCGGCGGTCGACGCCGCGTTCGCCCAGATCGAGGAGGCGCACGGACCCGTCGAGGTGCTCGTCGCCAACGCCGGCATCACCGCCGACACCTTGGTGCTGCGGATGTCCGATGACGACTGGGACGACGTGATCGCCACCAACCTCACCGGTTCGTTCCGGTTGGCCAGGCGCGCCTCCAAGAGCATGCTCCGGCTGCGCCGCGGCCGCATCATCTTCATCTCGTCGGTGGTCGGGCTGCTCGGATCGGCCGGCCAGGTCAACTACGCGGCCTCCAAGTCCGGGCTCATCGGCATGGCGCGATCACTCGCCCGCGAGCTTGGCAGCCGCTCGATCACCGCGAACGTCGTGTCTCCGGGCTTCGTCGAGACCGACATGACCTCTGTGCTGACCGACGACCAGCGGAAGAAGATCAAGGACCAGGTGCCGTTGGGGCGCTACGCCAGCCCGGACGAAGTTGCGTCCGCGGTCGCGTGGCTGGCCTCCGACGGCGCGGCGTACGTCACCGGGGCAGTCATCCCGGTCGACGGTGGACTCGGAATGGGGCACTGACATGGGAATCCTCGACGGCAAGCGCATCCTCGTGGCGGGCGTGACGATGGACTCCTCCATCGGCTTCGCCACCGCGAAGGTGGCCCAGGAGCAGGGCGCGACCGTGCTCATCTCCAACTTCGGCCGCGCTCTCAACATCACCAAGCGCATCGCCAAGCGGCTGCCCACCGAGCCGCCGGTGATCGAGCTCGACGTCACCGACCAGACGCACCTCGACGGTCTCGCCGACGCGGTCCGCGAGCACGTCGACGGGCTCGACGGTGTCGTGCACTCCATCGCCTACGGCAACCCGCAGACGCTGCTCGGCGGCAAGTTCCTCGACGGGCCGTGGGACGACGTCGCGCAGGCGGTGCAGGTCTCGGCGTACTCCCTGAAGTCGCTGGCCGTGGCGTCCCGCCCGTTGATGTCCTCGGGCGGCTCGATCGTGGGACTCACCTTCGACGCGACCAACGCGTGGCCGGCCTACGACTGGATGGGCGTGGCCAAGGCGGCCCTCGAGTCGACCTCGCGCTACCTGGCCCGTGACCTGGGCCCGGATGGCATCCGCTGCAACCTGGTCGCGGCCGGACCCCTCAAGACCCTGGCCGCCAAGGCGATCCCGGGCTTCGAGGACCTCGAGTCCGCGTGGAAGGACCGGGCCCCGCTCGGGTGGAACGAGGCCGACCACGAGCCGACGGCGAAGGCAGTCTGCGCGCTGCTCTCCGACCTCTTCCCAGCCACCACCGGCGAGATCGTGCACGTCGACGGCGGTTTCCACGCGATGGGCCTCTGACAGTCCGCTGCGGCTGGGTTGCTGCGGGCTGCTGCGGCGGGGGCTGCGGCCTCGGCGGTGAGTTGGGGTCGGTCTGCGTCGGGTGAAGTGACCCTGGTTCACCGCTGCGGCGGGGGCTGGTGCGGCCCCGGCGGTGAGTTGGGGTCGGTCTGGGTCGGGTGAAGTGACCCTGGTTCACCGTTGGGCGGGGGCTGCGGCCTCGGCGGTGAGTTGGGGTCGGTCTGGGTCGGGTGAAGTGACCCTGGTTCACCGCTGTGCGGGGGCTGCGGGCGCCACCCCGGCGGTGAGTGGGCATGCGGGGTCGACAGGCCGCGAAGCGTGCACAGGCTTGGGCTCGCGCGGGTTCTGCACAGGGTTGGTACGTCGTCTCCGGTGCGGTCGGCGGTCGGCGCTGGGCTGGTCCGTATGCGACCGATACCTCCAGCTCTGACCGACGCGCCGTTCTCCCGGGAGCAGGCGTTGGCTGCCGGTGTGACACCGCGGATGCTGCGGGGCGACCGATTCGTCCGGGTCTACCCGCGCGTGTGGCGACATCGGGGGCACGACATGACCGACCGGGACTGGGTCCGCGCCGCGTCCCTCGCCCTGCCCGAGCGCGCCCGCGTCACCGGCATCACCAGGCTGCAGCTGCTCGGTCTCGACTTCGGGCCGCGCCGGCCGCGGCGCTTCGTGGTGGAGGGCGACCTGCACCTGGCGGTCGGCGACATCTTCGTGCACCGCACCCGACGCCTGCCGCCCCTCGACGACGTCGGCGTGACTCCGGCGGCAGCCTTCGTGTCGTACTGCGCGACGGCTCGGCTGGTGGACGCGATCAAGGTGGGCGACTGGTTGCTCCGCGGTGGCCACCTGACCCGCGAGGAGCTGACCGACCTGGCCCTGGGTCAGCTGTGGCGACGCGGCGCCGACGAGGCGCTCTGGGTCGGCCATCACCTCGATGGCAGATCGCGGTCACTGCGTGAGTCCGAGACCCGGGCGCTCCTGCAGTTCGCCGGATTGCCGACACCGGCGCCGAACGCTCCGGTCGCGATCTCCGACCGCGTTGTGGTGCTGGGCGACCTCTGGTTCGAGGAGTGGCAGACCGTGGTCGAGTACGAAGGTGACCAGCACCAGACCGACCGCGATCAGTACGTAGCCGACATCGATCGCTACCGCCTGATGCGCGACAACGGCATCTCCTACGTGCAGGTCACCAAGGAGAAGCTGGCGACGCCGCGGGCCATGGTCCGGGAGATCCATCGTGCGCTGGCGGGCAACGGGTTCGCAGGGGCCGAGCCCGACTTCGGGGACCGGTGGGACCAGTTGTTCGCACGGGTCAGTCACCTCCTAGGCGTCAGCCTCGCCGAGCGAAACGCCGCAAAGCGGTGAGGTGGGGTCGGTTCGATCCCCCGAACCGACCCTGGCTCACCGCTCCAGCGCCCGAGCCGTGTACGGCGGTGACCTGAGGTCGCTCCTGACCCCCCAGACCGACCCTGGCTCACCGCTCCCGCCGCCGAGCGATCCAGCAGCTCGAACTGACCCTGGCTCACCGCTCCAGCGCCCGAGCCGCGACGGCGGTGACCTGAGGTCGCTCCTGACCCCCCGAACCGACCCTGGCTCACCGCTCCAGCGCCCGAGCCCCGACGGCGGTGACCTGAGGTCGGTTCGATCCCCCGAACCGACCCTGGCTCACCGCTCCAGCGCCCGAGCCCCGACGGCGGTGACCTGAGGTCGCTCCTGCCCCCCGAACCGACCCTGGCTCACCGCTCCAGCGCCCGAGCCGTGTACGGCGGTGACCTGAGGTCGCTCCTGACCCCCCAGACCGACCCTGGCTCACCGCTCCCGCCGCCGAGCGATCCAGCAGCTCGAACCGACCCCAGCTCACCGCTCCCGCCGCTAGGTCGCGCCTGATCCCCCGAACCGACCCCAGCTCACCGCTCCAGCGCCCGAGCCGTGTACGGCGGTGACCTGAGGTCGTTCCTGACCCCCCGAACCGACCCCAGCTCACCGCTCCAGCGCCCGAGCCGGGGTGGGCCCCGCCTCGCGGTCGCTGCCTTCGGTAGCGTTCGGTCGTGACCTCACTCGTCGAACTGCGCGTCCTGGAGGGCCCCAACCTCTACTTCCCCCGGGCCGCGATCAAGCTGACGCTCGACATCGGCGCCATCGCCACCGCGCCCACCGACCGGGCGCTCCGGTTCGCGAGCCGGATCGGTCTCAAGAACGCCCGACCGGGGGAGCCCGAGACGGGGTTCCGGCAGCGGTTCGCGCTGCGGGCGGTCGAGCGGCTGGTGCGGGCCCTCGCCGCCGAGTCGGGTACGGCGCGGCTCGCCGTACGCGTGCGGTCGACCAGTGACGCCAACCAGGTCATCGTGGCCTTCCCGTGGCGCAACCGGGACCGTGCCGAGGCGATGGGCCTGGCCGTCGCCGACGTGATCGACCACCTGCCGAGCAGCGATGTGGACAGGGTGGTCAGCGAGGCCGCGGTGCGGGTGGCTGAGTCGCCCCGCGGCGCGCCGCCGCACACCATCACCCCGCGGGTGCCCGTGGTCGCGGTGACCGGCACCAACGGCAAGACGACGACGAGCCGGATGATCGCGCACATCGCGCGCGGCAACGGGATGCTCGTCGGCTGGTCCAACACCGACGGCATCTACGTCGACGGCGAGCTGATCGAGGCCGGGGACTACTCCGGCCCGAGCGGTGCCGGACGGGTGCTGGCCCACCCGAACGTGCAGCTCGCCGTCACCGAGACCGCCCGCGGCGGCATCCTGCTCAAGGGCATCGGACTCACCCGCAACGACGTCTCCGTGGTCACCAACGTGACCGCTGACCACCTGGGCCTCCAGGGCATCGACACCGTCGACCAGCTCGCAGAGGTCAAGGCCGTGGTTGCGCGGATCACCCGCAAGCAGGGTTGGGCCGTGCTCAACGCCGACGACCCCCGCGTCTACGCGATGCGGGCCGTGATCGTCGCCCAGCCGTGGGTCTTCTCGCGCTACCCCGACTCACCCGGCATCCGCGAGGTCATCCGAGACGGCGGACGCGCGACCACCGTGATCGACGGCTGGCTGTGCGTGCTGCGGCCCGGCACCGATCCGGACCCGATGATCGAGCTGGTCGACGTGCCGATGACGCTGGCCGGGCTCTCGCGCTTCAACGTCGAGAACTCCCTGGCGGCCGCCTCCGCTGCGCTGGCGATCGGCATCCCGCGCGCCGTCGTCATCGAGGGGCTGCGCACCTTCCGCCCGGACGCAGAGCACAACCCCGGCCGGATGAACTTCTTCACCGTCCCGACCTCCGCCGGGGACGCGTCGGTGGTCATGGACCTGGCCCACAACGAGGCCAGCCTCGAGGCGATGCTCGAGATCATGAACGGCGTCCGGGCCCCCGGCCGCCGGCTCATCCTCGGGCTGGGCGCGGTCGGAGACCGTACCGACGACCTGATCGAGATGCTCGGCGAGATCGGCGCCCGCGACAGCGACGTGGTCGCCATCGGGCACAAGGAGCGCTACCTGCGGGGTCGCACCACCGAGGAGCTCGACGACCTGCTGCGCGCCGGTGCCGCCCGGGTGGGCGTCACCGAGATCGAGTCCCACGCGACCGAGGTGGCGTGCCTGGCGGCGATGGTGGCGCAGGCCGAGGCAGGTGACGTGGTCGGGCTGATGTGCCACGCGGAGCGGGAGGCCTGCTACGACTGGATCACCGGTCACGGCGGCGCGGCCGACAGCCCGGAATCGCTGGCCGCCAAGGTGCGGGTCGCGAACAAGGCTTAGCGGCGGGTGAGGCGGCGCGCCAGTCGAGCCGGGCGCAGCACCACGCCGCCGAGCCGCCACCGGCGCGACGACCTCAGCCGCTTCAGCCGCCGACGTGCGCGCCGCAGCCTCCGGCGGGTACGCCGGACCTCCTCGCGCGCCGACGCCAGCCGGCGCTCCGACTCCGCGAGCGCCGCACGAGTGGCGTGCTCGTCGTGCAGCCAGCCGGGCAGGTCGTGGGGGAGCGGGACCTCGTCGGGGAGGCCGGCACGCACATCGGCGCCCCGCGGGAGGCGACGGAGCCGCGCCCGGAACTCCAGCTCGTTGACGGCGGTCGGCACCAGCCGGTCGACGTACCACTCGACCAGGCCGAGCCGGCGCAGCTCGTGGAGCTGCTCGACCAGCGAGTCGGGCGTGAACAGCCACACGTGGGTGTCCACGTAGTCGCCCTGCCGGGTCAGGTCGAGCAGCTCCTGGACGTACGCCGCGTCGTGGCTGCGGGCGGGGTAGCCGGGAGGTCGTTGCCCGCTCCAGAGCAGCCCGGTGTCGACGTCGGCGGCGGCACTGTTCCCGTCGTAGACCGCGCGCACGCCGGGCCGGGTGTCACCGTCCTCGTGCGCGGCGAGGATCTGGCCGACGGTCGTCAGCGGCCGGTGGACGTCGAAGCAGTACCGCTTGTCGGGTACGGCGAGCACGAGCACGCCGTCGTCGGCGACCACGTCGGCCAGCTGAGCCAGCCACCCGACCAGGTCGGGGATGTGCTCGATGACGTGGGACGCGACGCCCCAGGCGTACGGCCCGCCGGGGGCCAGGGCCTCAGCGAGGGTGTGCGTGGTGCCGTCGTCCTCGATGAGCGAGAAGTCGACGTCCTGGATCGAGTCGAACACGACGTCGGGGTTGTCGACGTACCGCTTGCGCAGCTGCGCTGAGCTGTAGACGTCGACGTAGCGCACGTCGGCCTCGTCGCGGCGCACCAGGGGCGAGTCGAGGGGCCCGATCTCGAAGCCCCGACCCGTGGAGAAGTCGTGCAGGTCCCAGCAGGGCTGGCTGCGCAGCCGGCGGTGCGGCGCGCCGTGCCCGCCGTCGGCGGGTTCACTCATCGCTTCCAGCGGGGACGTAGTCGGGGTCGGCCGTGGGGTTCTCGTCGGAGGCCCCGGAGCCGGCGTGCGCGGTCTTCGACCAGTTCTCCAGCTCCGACATGACCTGACCGTGCTTGTCGACGCACACGACGACCAGGTCGCCCTTGTTGGAGCGGCTCATCGCGCGACGAACGGCCTTGATCTCGTCGAGCACCGTCTCCACCTGCTTGCACCGGCTGCCCTCGGCCATGGCGGTCTTGACGCCCTCGGTGACGAGCGCGGCGATGTCTCCGCGCTTGCGCCCGCGCAGCGCCTCGTCCTCGCGGACGATGACGACGTCGAAGTGCTGGGCGGCGATCACGCCGAGCTCGGTCATGTCCTCGTCGCGGCGGTCGCCGGCCGTGGCGATGATGCCGATGCGCGAGGGCCGGGCCAGGTCGTGCGAGGACTCCATCGACTCGCCCAGGCGGTCGACGAAGTCGCCGAGGGCCTTCATGCCGGGCGCGTTGTGGCAGTAGTCGACGATCACGTTGACGCCGTTGACCTCGACCTCGTTGAGGCGTCCCGGAGACAGGTAGTAGCTGGTCGAGAACGTGCGCAGGCCCTGGCGGATGTCGTGCAGGGGGGCGCCGGCGGCGAACGCCGCAGCCGCCGCGCCGAGGGCGTTCTGCACGTTCATCCTGGCCCGGCCACCGAAGGTGGCCGGCAGCAGGTGCGTCCAGGCCAGCTGCATCTCGCGGCGGCCGTGCTTGACCACGATCATCTCGCCGCGGTCGGACGGGTTCAGCACCAGCGCCTTGCCGCCCCGGCGGCAGTGCGCGTCGATCATGTCGCGCACCTCGGAGCCCGGCTCCTCCATCGAGAACCACACGACCTGGCCCGAGCACCGTCGGCGCATCTCGCGCACGAGCGGGTCGTCGGCGTTCAGCACGGCGTGCCCGTCGCGCGGCACGGCCTCGACCAGCACGGCCTTGACGTCCGCGAGCTGCTCGACCGTGTCGATGCCGCGCAGGCCGAGGTGGTCGGGCTGCACGTTGAGGACCACGGCGACGTCGTTGCGCTCGTAGCCGAGGCCCTCGCGCAGGATGCCGCCGCGCGCGACCTCGAAGACCGCGAAGTCCACGCGCGGGTTCTGGAGCACCATCCGCGCGCTGCGCGGGCCCGAGGCGTCGGCCCTGATGAGCAGGCGCTCGTCGATGACGACGCCGTCGGTGGAGGTCATGCCCACCTTGCGGCCCATGCCCTTGAAGATGTGGCTGATCATCCGGCTCGTGGTCGTCTTGCCGTTGGTACCGGTGACGGCCACGATCGGGATGCGGCTCTGCGCGCCGGGCGGGAAGAGCATGTCGACGACCGGCTTCGAGATGAACTGCGGCTCACCGATGGTCGGGTGCGTGTGCATCCGGAACCCGGGCGCGGCGTTCACCTCGCAGATGGCACCGCCGGTCTCGCGGACGGGCTCGGTGATGTCGGGACAGATGAAGTCGATGCCCGCGATGTCGAGGCCGATCATGCGGGCGGCCTCCTCGGCGATCTCGATGTTCTCGGGATGCGCCTCGAAGGTGCGGTCGATCGAGATGCCGCCGGTCGACATGTTGCCGGTCAGGGCGAGCTTGACCATCTCGCCCTGGTCGGGCACCGACTCGAGGGTGTGCCCCTGGCCGGCCAGCACCTCCAGGGCGCCGGCGTCGATCTTGATGCGGGTGAGCACCTTCTCGTGGCCGACACCGCGCCGGGGGTCGGCGTTGGTCAGGTCCACCAGCTGCTCCACGGTGGAGGTGCCGTCACCGACGATGTGCGCGGGCACGCGCTCGGCGATGGCCTCCATCCGGCCGTTGATGATCAGGCAGCGGTAGTCCTTGCCGGTCACGAACGACTCGACGATCACCCAGCCGCCGCGCGACTGGCCCTTGGCGATGTCGAACGCCTCGCGGACGTCGTCGTCGCTCGTGAGGTTCAGGCAGACGCCCCGACCGTGGTTGCCGTCGAGGGGCTTGAGCACGACCGGCCAGCCGATGCGGCGGGCGACCGTGACGGCCTGGTCGGCCGTGCGCACGGAGTCCTGCTTGGGAACCGGCAGGCCGGCGGCACCCAGCAGCTTGGTCGTGAGGTCCTTGTCGGAGGCGACGTCGACCGCGATCGAGGACGTGTTGGACGTCATCGTCGCGCGGATCCGCTTGCCGTGGACGCCCTGGCCGAGCTGCACCAGGGAGTGCGGGTTGAGGCGGATCCACGGGATGTCGCGGGACACTGCCTCGTCGAGGATGGCCTGCGTCGACGGGCCGAACGCCGTCCGCTCGGCCTTGATGATGAAGTTCTCGAGCTCGGACTCCCAGTCGAGGTCCGGGTCGCCCTGCACGAGGTGGTTGACCAGCCGTACGGCGAGCTTTCCGGCGAGGAGCCCCACCTGCTCGTCGATGTAGCCGTAGATGACGTTGTAGATCCCGGTGCTGCCCTTGACCTGGCGGGTCTTGCCACGCCGGACGTCGTGACCGACGACCTGCTGGAGCGAGAGGGCGACGTGCTCCGCGACGTGACCCAGCCAGGTGCCCTCGTTGAGCCGCTCGACGAAGCCGCCGCGGCGGCCACGCGAGCACGAGTGCTCCCGGAGTCCGGGCAGCTTGGCGAGCAGGTCGTCGGTGAAGCCGTGCAAGGTGTTGGTCGGGAACTGCTCGAGCGTGCCGAGGTCCACGACGAGATGGATGGCCTTGTCGTAGGACCACACGTTCGCGCCGCGGTAGACGCGGGTCTCCAGGATCTGCAGGTCGGGTGTGGGGCGCTCGCTCATGCGTTGTCTCCGTCGGAGGTGGTGGGGGACCTACGGGCTGAAGGGCGCTTGCGGGCGAGTCGTGCCCGCAGTGCCTGGGGCGACCGGTCCGCTGCCGCGATGTCACGGGCGAGCTGGCGCATGTCGTGCTGGGCCTCGGCGATCTCGGCGGCGTCCTCGGGCGCCACCTCGGGTTCGTAGGGCACCAGCTGCCGGCTGCTCAGGTCGAAGGCCTGACCCGCGGGTAGCACGTGGAGCACGACGCCGCTGGCCAGCAACGGCGTGGAACGCTTGGCCTCGTAGGCATTGGTGACCATCTGCGACCCGTCGAAGATGGTCACGGCGCCGCGACCGGCGACCCGCAGCACCTCGCGGTCGCCGTCGAACGTGACGACGGCGGCCGTGTCCTCGTCGACGCCGATGCCGAGGAGCTGGGGAGACTGGCTGACGATCATCAGCAGCCGACCGTAGCGGTTGCGCTGGTCGAAGTGCTGGTCGATCACGCTGGACCGGACCAGCCCCAGGCCCGCGGCGACCTGCGTCATCCGCTGCTTGGGCGTCGACCCGCCCACCCCGAAGGCGACCATGTGTGACGACTGGATGCTCGCCCCGGCCGAGGTGCCGGCCACGACCACGCCGCGCTGGTGGGCCTCGACGATCGCGTCGCCCAGCAGCGTGCCCGAGATGATCGCCGAGAGCTTCAGCTGGTTGCCGCCGGTCATGAAGATGCCCGTTGCCGTGGCCAGCCGGGCCACCAGCTCCGGGTCGTTGGCGTCGTCCCGGCTCTCCGGGCGGACCGGCATCACGTCGGCTGCGCCCAGCCGCCGGAACAGGGCGTCGTACACCTCGGTGACCTCGTCGCCGAGCGAGGAGGCGGTCGGGATGACCGCGATGCGGGCCTCGGGACCACCGCTGGCGGTGACGAACTCCTTCAAGATGGTGCGCTTGCGGAGCTTGTCCTCGGCGCCGCCGATGATCAGCAGCGGGCCACGGGGGTGTTCAGGCATGACAGGGAGGTTATCGGCAGTCACACTGAGCCCGTGCACACGGACTCCGAACCCTCTTCGCGCCGAGTGGTCGTGATGCGTCACGCGAAGGCCGAGCAGGTCGCCGCATCCGACCTCGAGCGCGCCCTCACCGACCGTGGTCGGGCCGATGCGGCCGAGGCCGGCGTCTGGCTGGCGTCCCTCGACTTCGTGCCTGACCATGCGCTGGTCTCGAGCTCGGTGCGCACCCGAGAGACCTGGGCCGAGGTCGCCGGGGCGGCCGGCTGGACGGTCGAGCCGGACTTCGACCCGGCGTTCTACGGGGCCGGCCCGGAGTCGGCGCTCGACCTGATGCGGCTGGTGCCCGACGAGGCCCGCTCACTGCTGGTGATCGGGCACAACCCGACGGTCGGCTACCTCGCCCAGCTGCTCTCCGACGGACTGGGGGACGAGGAGGCGTTGAGCGAGATGGCCCATGGGTTCCCCACCTGCGCCCTCACGGTCCTCACCCACGGCGACGGCTGGGCCGACCTCGAGCTGGGCTCGGCGCGGGTGGCCGCCTTCCACGTCGGTCGTGGCTGACCGCCTCGGCCCTTCCGAGGTCGCCGCCCGGTTGCGTGACTCGGGCTCCGTCTTCGCCGAGGAGGAGGCCGACCTGCTGCTGGCGCAGTTCGACGGGGCCGA
Organism: uncultured Actinomycetota bacterium; assembly: GCA_963807335.1. Lineage (GTDB taxonomy): Bacteria > Actinomycetota > Actinomycetes > Propionibacteriales > Nocardioidaceae > Nocardioides. The sequence continues at coordinate 59,667 of CAWEBT010000002.1, read as the reverse complement.
CCTCGCTGCTGCCGTGCTCGACCGGGTCGCCGGTGAGCCGCTCGAGCACATCCTCGGCTGGGCGGAGTTCGCCGGCGTGCGGATCCATGTCGGCGCCGGCGTGTTCGTGCCGCGCCGGCGCAGCGAGGTCCTGCTCCAGCAGGCGCTGGCGCACCTCCCGCGGCACGGACTGCTCGTCGAGCTCTGCTGCGGTGCCGCGCCCGTCGCGACCGCTGTCGCCGCTGCCCGCGCCGACGCGACCGTCTTCGCCAGCGACCACGATCCGGCCGCGGTCGCGTGCGCCCGGCTCAACCTCGAGCCGCTCGGCGGACACGCGGAGGTGGGGGACATGGCCGCCGCCGTGCCGGTCGAGTACGTCGGCCGGGTCGACGTCCTCGTGGCCAACGCGCCGTACGTGCCGACCGCGGAGATCGCGCTGATGCCCGCGGAGGCCCGGCTGCACGAGCCGATGGAGGCGCTCGACGGCGGACCCGACGGCACGAACCTCCAGGACCTGGTCGCTGCCGCCGCCCGTCCGCTGCTCGCTCCGACCGGTGTGGTGATCATCGAGACGAGCCGGAGCCAGGCCGACATGACCGCGTCGCGGATGCTGTGGCGCGGCTTCGTGCCCGAGGTGATCCTCGACGACGAGGTCGACGGCACGTGCGTGATCGGCCGGCGCCAGTGACAGTGACCCTCAGGCCAGGGGAGGGGCGGGCGTGACGATGCCGGCCTCGGCGTCGGCCGCCTCGATCTCCTCGCGGGAGATGCCCAGCAGGTAGACGATCGCGTCCAGGTAGGGCACGTTCACCGACGTGTCGGCGGCGTTGCGGACCACCGGCTTGGCGTTGTAGGCGATGCCGAGACCCGCGGCGTTGAGCATGTCGAGGTCGTTGGCCCCGTCGCCGATGGCGATGACCGCGGCCTCCGGGACGCCGACCTTCTCGGCGAACTCGCGCAGGGCGTCGGCCTTGCCCGCCCGGTCGACGACGGGGCCCACGATCCGGCCGGTCAGCCTGCCGTCGACGATCTCGAGCTCGTTGGCGCGGGAGTAGTGGATGCCGAGGTCCGCGGCGAGCCGGTCGGTGATCTGGCTGAAGCCGCCCGAGACGATCGCGAAGCGGTAGCCCAGGCGCCGCAGCGTGCGCACCATCGTCCGTGCCCCGGGCGCGAGCTCGATGGCGTCGTACACCTCGTCGAGCGCCGACGCGTCGATGCCCTCGAGCAGCCGGACGCGCTGCCGCAGGGAGGCCTCGAAGTCGAGCTCGCCGCGCATGGCCGCCTCCGTCACCCGGGCGACCTCCGCGGCGTGCCCGGCGTGGGCGGCGAGCATCTCGATGACCTCGCCCTGGATCAGCGTCGAGTCGACATCCATCACGATCAGTCGCATGCCGCGGCGCATCAGGTTGGCCGGCTGCACGGCGATGTCGACCCCGAGGGTGGCCGCCTCGACCGCGAGCAGGGTGCGCAGCCCCTCGGGACTGGTGCCGGAGACGTGGAGGTCGATGGCGGTGACGGGGTAGCGGGCCATCCGCTCGATGCGGTCGATGTTGGCGCCGCTGTCGGCGATCCGGCCGGCGATGGCAGCCATCGCAGACGCCTTGAGCGGGGAGCCGATGATCGTTACGTGGGAGCGCCCCTCCCGACGGCCCTTGTTGTCGCCCACCCCGCGGTCGACGTCGACGGTCATGTCGAGACCGGCTGCGGTCTCCTCGATGACGGCGCGCAGCCGCTTCCAGTCGCGGGGGGCGGTGACCAGCACGCCGAGGACCAGTCGGCGCCGCAGCACGATCTGCTCGATGTCGAGCACCTCGACGCCGGCCGACGCGAGAGCGGTGAAGATCGAGGAGGTCACGCCCGGCCGGTCCTTGCCGGTCAGCGTGATCAGCAGGGTCTTGGGGGGGTCTTCGTCGTGCGCGGGGAGGTAGTCCATGTCGAGCACGAGGCTACTGGGACCGATCGGGAGGTGTCGGCGGGGCGTCGTAGCGTGGTCCGGCATGGAGCACACCCACCACACGATCGACTACATCGAGCTCAACGTGACCGACCTGGCCTCCTCCCGCTCGTTCTACGAGCAGGCGTTCGGCTGGCGGTTCAACGACTACGGGCCCGGCTACGCCGGAATCGCCGCGCCGTCGGGGGACGGCGAGGTCGGCGGGCTGGCGGTCGGGCGACCGACCGGGCCGGGCGGCCCGCTGGTGATCCTCTACTCCGACGACCTCGACGGCAGCCTCGCCGCCGTCGAGGCGGCAGGGGGGACCGTCGTGGAGCCGCCCTACGACTTCCCCGGTGGCCGGCGCTTCCTGTTCGCCGACAACAGCGGCAACCAGCTGGCGGTGTGGAGCCCGGCCTGAGTCCGCGTCAGTCGGGCCACACCTCGGGCGAGCACGCGGCCACCACCGCCCGGCGGGCGGCGTACTCCAGGGGCCGGAGGGCGTTGCGGCGAGCGGCCATCTCCGTGGTCGTGACGGCTCCGCCGTCGTCGGCCAGCGCCAGCTCGGCGATGCCCTCGCAGCGCAGGCCGCGGCCGGCCAGCTCGACACAGCGCGGGGGAGTGCCGTCCGGTGCGTCCAGGGCGGGGACCCGGCGCAGGTCCATCAGCTCATCGGCCACTTCGGGCCGCCAGCGGGCGACGTCGAGTGCGGCCAGTGCGTTCGCGCTCTCGAGCAGCGCGGCGCGCAGCCCCCGATCGGCCTCGCCCACGTCGGGCAGCTGCCGACGCGATGCCCGGTGCAGCCGCCACTGCACGGCGCGCCCCACCCGGTGCGGGACGAGCGCGATGCCGGAGGCGCCGGAGATCGCCGCCTCGCCCACCTCGAGGGCATCGGCGTTGAGGGGGGCGGGACCGCCCAGGCCGAGCAGGTCACCCTCGACCGGAAGGGCCAGGCCGAGCGAGTCGCCACCGGCGTTGCGCACGTCGAGCAGCGCATCGAGAAGCGTCATCGAGGGGCCGTCGAGCGCCACCTCGCACACCTCGTGCACGGCGTCGGCACCCGTCACGGCATCCAGGAAGAGGTCGGTGACAACATGCCCGCGCAGCCACGCGGTTCCCCACCAGGCCAGGCGGGCGGCGTCAGGAAGGCTGGTCACGGCGATCGAGGCTACCGCCGCGCCGGCGGGTGCGGATGGTTAGGGTGAGCGCCATGTCTGCCGTGCTCGAGTTCGCCGACGTCAGTGTCCGGCGAGGCCCAGCCGACAATCCGGCCATCCTCCTCGACGGCATCGACTGGTCGGTCGAGGAGGACGAGCGCTGGGTGATCCTCGGCCCCAACGGCGCCGGCAAGACAACGCTCCTCCAGGTGGCCGCCGCGCAGATACATCCCACCGGCGGCGTCGTCGGCATCCTCGGTGAGGTGCTCGGCACCGTCGACGTCTTCGAGCTCCGCCCGCGGATCGGGCTGACCAGCGCCGCCCTGGCCGAGCGGGTGCCGCGCGGGGAGCTCGTGCGAGATGTCGTCGTGTCCGCGTCGTACGGCGTGGTCGGTCGCTGGCGTGAGCACTACGACACCCTCGACCACGACCGGGCCCACGCGCTGCTCGTCGAGGTGGGCGTCGCGCACCTGGCCGAACGCACCTTCGGCACGCTGAGCGAGGGCGAGCGCAAGCGGGTGCAGATCGCCCGGGCGCTGATGACCGATCCCGAGCTGCTGCTCCTCGACGAACCCGCTGCCGGCCTCGACCTCGGTGGCCGTGAGGACCTCGTCAGCACCCTGTCCGTGCTGGCGCTCGACGCCGACTCGCCGGCCACCATCTTGGTCTCCCACCACGTCGAGGAGATCCCGCCCGGCTTCACCCACGCGCTGCTGCTGCGCGAAGGCAGGGCCGTCGCCCAGGGCCCGCTGCACGAGGTCGTGACCGAGGAGGCGCTGTCGGCCACGTTCGCCATGCCGCTGGTGCTGACCGAGTCCGACGGTCGCTACGCCGCCCGCCGACGCAACGGCCGCCGCGCCGTCTGATGCAGGCTGGGCTCAGCCGCCCACCGGATAGGCTCGCAGCATGGAATGGTTACGCGACCACGCTTGGGAGACCTGGCTCGGACTCGCGATCGTGCTGGGCGTGGCCGAGATGTTCAGTCTCGACCTGATCCTCATCATGCTCGCGACCGGTGCCCTCGTCGGCATGGTCGCAGCCGTTCTCGACCTGCACATCGCCGTCCAGATCCTCGCCGCCGCCGCCGCCTCGCTGGCCGCGCTGGCAGTGGTGCGGCCGACGATGGTCGCGCGTCTGCACGGGGGGCCCGAGCTGTCGCTCGGGCACGGCAAGCTGGTCGGCAAGCAGGGCGTGGTGACCGAGGCCATCTCGGGCCTGGCCGCAGGCCGCATCAAGCTCGCCGGCGAGTTCTGGACCGCCGAACCCTACGACGACACCACCAGCATCTCGGCCGGAGAGACGGTCGAGGTGCTGGAGATCCGCGGTGCGACCGCCATCGTGCACCCCGTCGCCCGGCTCGAGTCCTGACCCACTCCCACGCCTGATACCTCAAGAAGGAGACGTCCATGGAGATCGCCCTGATCTTGCTGGCGCTGCTCGTGCTCTTCGTCGTCGTCGTGCTCGCGAAGACCGTGCGGATCGTCCCGCAGGCCCGCGCCGGCATCGTCGAACGCTTCGGCAAGTACAAGGGCACGTTGCCCGCCGGCCTCAACATCCTGATGCCGTTCATCGACCGGCTGCGCTACCTGATCGACCTGCGTGAGCAGGTCGTGTCGTTCCCGCCGCAGCCCGTGATCACCGAGGACAACCTGGTCGTCTCGATCGACACGGTCATCTACTTCCAGGTCACCGACCCGGTCGCGGCCACCTACGAGATCGCCAACTACATCCAGGCGATCGAGCAGCTCACGATGACCACGCTGCGCAACATCGTCGGCGGCATGGACCTCGAGGAGACGCTGACCAGCCGGGACTCCATCAACTCCGGGCTGCGCGGCGTGCTCGACGAGGCCACCGGGAAGTGGGGCATCCGCGTCAACCGGGTCGAGCTCAAGGGCATCGACCCGCCGCCCTCCATCAAGGACTCGATGGAGAAGCAGATGCGCGCCGACCGCGAGAAGCGAGCCGTCATCTTGACCGCCGAGGGTCAGCGACAGGCGGCGATCCTCACCGCCGAGGGCTCCAAGCAGTCCCAGATCCTCAACGCCGAGGGCGACCGCGAGTCGCAGATCCTGCGCGCGCAAGCCGACCGGGAGGCACAGATCCTGCGCGCCCAGGGCGAGGGCCAGGCGATCCAGACGGTCTTCCAGGCGATCCACGACGGTCAGCCCGACCAGTCCCTGCTCGCCTACCAGTACCTCCAGATGATGCCCAAGATCGCCGAGGGCAGCGCCAACAAGGTCTGGGTCATCCCGTCCGAGATCACCAAGGCCCTCGAGGGGCTCGGTTCGTCGATCCACGAGGTCGCGGGCATCCCGGCCAAGGTGGACGGGCCGCTCAAGCGTGTCGACATGGGCCCGACCGAGCTGCCCCAGACCGCTCCCGACTCGGAGCTCAGCAGCACCAACGCCGCGGTCGAGGCGGCCATCGCCGAGGCCCAGCGCGCCGCCACGACGGGCAGGTCCGCACCTCGCGCTGACGACGCGGTCGATCCGACGATCGCACCGGGTGAGGTTCCGCCGGCCCAGTGAGTCCGCTCGAGGCCGCCGCGATCCTGATTGCGGGCGTCGCGGCCGGCACCATCAACACCCTGGTGGGGTCGGGAACGTTGATCACGTTCCCGACCCTGCTGGCGTTCGGAGTGCCCCCGGTGACGGCCAACGTCTCCAACACGGTCGGGCTGGTGCCCGGGTCGATCTCCGGATCCATCGGCTACCGGCGCGAGCTCGTCGGACAGCGAGGTCGGGTGCTCCGGCTCGTCAGCGCGTCGCTCGTGGGCGGCCTGGTCGGCGCCGTGCTCCTGCTCGGCCTGCCGGAGGGTGCGTTCGCCGCCATCGTCCCCGTGCTGATCGTGCTCGGTCTCGTGCTCGTCGTCTTCGGCCCCCGCCTCTCGGCCTGGGTCGCCGGGCGCCACGAGTCGGCGGGCGGACTGCCGGAGAACGGCGCGTGGTGGGTGTGGCCGCTGGTGCTCGTCGCCGGCGTGTACGGCGGCTACTTCGGGGCCGCCCAGGGCATCTTGCTGATGGCGATCATGGGCATCGGCATCGACGAGTCCCTGCAGCGGCTCAACGCGGTCAAGAACGTGCTCGCCGCCGTCGTCAACGGCGTCGCGGGCGTGGTGTTCGTCCTCGTCGCGGAGGTCGACTGGCAGATCGTGCTGCTCATCGCGGCCGGCTCGATCGTCGGTGCGCAGATCGGCGCCAAGGTCGGCCGCCGGCTGCCCGACGGCTGGTTGCGTGCCGTCATCGTGGTCGTCGGGGTGGTCGCGCTGATCGCGTTCCTGCGCTCGTCCTGACCGGATCTCGCCGGGGCACGTCGGTCACTCGGCGTACGCGGTCACCCAGGTGTCCAGCTCGCGGTAGACGGTCCGCCGCACCTCGGGCAGCGAGAGCACCACGTCGTGGCGGGCGTCCTCGACGGCGATGCTGGTGACGTGCCGCCCCAGCGACGGCACCCAGCGGCGGATCTGCTCGACGTCCAGCACGATGTCGTGGCGGTGCACGTCGTCGCTCATCGCGGTGGGGGTCGTGCTGCGTGCGGACGAGAGGACCAGCGCGGGACAGCCCACCTCCAGGCCGCGATGGAGCTCGGCGTGGCCGTGCCTGATCGCGCGCAGCCAGCCGGCGTACACCGGCCAGGACTCGAGGGGCTTCCAGCCGAGGTTGAAGTCGAACTCGCCCTCGTGCTCGACGTGGAGCGACCGTGCGTAGAGCCCGCTGACGTTGCGCGGGATCAGCCGTTTGGGCTGACGACGGCCGACCTCCTTGACGACGGTGGTGCCGACGTTGCGAAGCCACCACGCCCCCTGCATGTCGAACCACGGCGAGTTGAGCACCAGCCCGGCCAGGGGGATGCGCCGGTCGTTGACCCACAGCGGCAGGGTCAGCCCGCCCGTCGAGTGCGCCGAGCCGATGATCCGCTGGTGGCCGTCGCGCTCGGTGATCAACCGCCATGCCTCGTCGAGCTCGGGGAAGTACTCCCGCAGGTCGGCCACGTAGTTGGGTGTCTGGTGCTCCAGGATCGAGCGGCCGTACTTGCGCAGGTCCAGCGCGTAGAACGCGTAGCCCCGCTCGGCCCACCAGCCGGCGTACTCGGTGTGGAAGAAGTAGTCGGCGAACCCGTGCAGGTGGAAGACGGCGCCGCGCGGGGTGCCCACGGCGGGCCGCGACACCAGGTGTGCGACGACCTCGCCCTCGTCGTCGGGGTCGAGGGTGATCGTCTCGACGGTGTAGGGCGGGCCCAGCACGTCTTCACGGGTCATGTGGGAAGTATGGCGTCCGGGGTCCCGCTGACCGTGCTCCGTGCCGCCGGGGTCGACCGTGGCTCAGCCAGCGTGGGTGCCGTCCTCGACCACCGGGTCGGAGGCATCGGCCCTGGCGTCCTCGGGTTGGCCTCCCGGGTTGTCGTTGCCGGCAGCGGACCGCACCCGCTCCTCGATCCGCTTGCCGCAGTCGGCGTCGACGGCCTTCCAGTACTGGAAGGCGCGCTCGAGCACGTCGCCCTCCACCCCGCCGAGCAGGTGCCCAGCGACGGTGTTGACGAACGCCTCGCGGATCTCGTCGCTCCAGACCTCGCGCACGAGCGTGCCGGCCTGACCGAAGTCGTCGTCGTCGGCGCGTAGCGTGTAGGCCTGACGCAGCATCGCGCCGTCGGTCTCCCAGCTCTCGTCGGCCTCGCCGACCTCGTCGGCGTAGCCGCGCCCGAACGAGTTGGGCGCGTAGACCGGGTCGTCGCCGCGGTGCTCGAAGGCCATGGCGCCGTCTTGGGTGTAGGTGTTGGCGTTCTCGACCCGGTGCTTGTTCACCGGCAGCTGCTGGTAGTTGGCGCCGATCCGGTAGCGGTGTGTGTCGGAGTAGGCGAAGACCCGGCCGAGCAGCATCTTGTCCGGGGAGAAGCCGATGCCCGGCACCGTGGCGCTCGGCTCGAACGCCGCCTGCTCGATCTGCGCGAAGAAGTTCTCCGGGTTGCGGTTGAGAGTCATCGTGCCGACCTTGATCAGCGGGTAGTCGCTGTGCGGCCACACCTTGGTCAGGTCGAAGGGGTTGTAGCGGTAGGTCTTGGCGTCGTCGTAGGGCATCGCCTGGATCGACAGCGTCCAGCTGGGGTGGTCGCCGTTCGCGATCGCCTCGCGCAGGTCGCGACGGTGGAAGTCGGCGTCCTCGCCCGCGATGCGCGTGGCGTCGGCATCGGTGAGGCCTTCGACGCCCTGGTCACTGTGGAAGTGGTACTTGACCCAGTGCTTCTCGCCGGCCGCGTTGACCCACATGAAGGTGTGCGAGCCGTAGCCGTTCATGTGGCGCAGTGTCTTCGGGATGCCCCGGTCACCCATCAGGTAGGTCACCTGGTGAGCGGACTCCGGGTTCAGGCTCCAGAAGTCCCACTGCATGTTGTTGTCTCGGAGCCCCGAGCCGCCGCGACGCTTCTGCGAGCGGATGAAGTGGGGGAACTTCATCGTGTCCCGGACGAAGAAGACGGGGGTGTTGTTGCCCACGAGGTCGTAGTTGCCCTCGGTCGTGTAGAACTTCAGCGCGAACCCGCGGGGGTCTCGCCAGGTGTCGGGTGAGCCCTGCTCACCGGCCACGGTGGAGAAGCGAGCGAGCATGTCGGTCTTCACGCCGGGCTGGAACAGCGCCGCCTTCGTGTACGCCGAGACGTCCTCGGTGGTCTCGAACTCACCGAACGCCCCGGTGCCCTTGGCGTGCACGTTGCGCTCCGGGATGCGCTCCCGGTTGAAGTGCGCCATCTGGTTCAGGAAGTGGGCGTCGTGCAGCAGGATCGGTCCGTCCGCACCCACGGTGAGGGAGTTGCGGTCGCTGACAGCGGGGGCACCGGTGTCCGTGTGCGAGCCGAGCCCGGCCTCCGTCGACGGGGCCGTGGCGACCGAGGTGTCGGCAGGCTGCGGTAGATCAGGCATTGATCACTCCTCATTGATGGCGCCGGGGTCGGCAGTGCGCTTCGCCGACCAATCAACCACCCGGTCTGGAGTGGGTCAAGAAACGCTGCGGTCAGCCGTCGAGCAGATGCTCGGTGCCGAAGACCCGCGCAGTGTCGCGCGCCGACGGGGTTCCGGCGTCCGGATCGGCTCCCGCTCCCCGCAGCACGCGGACGACGTCGTCCTCTCCCTTGAACAGCGCGCCCGCGAGGGGTGACTGGCCCCGGTGGTTCGGCCGGTCGACGTCCGCGCCCTGCTCGACGAGCATCGACACAGTCTCGGCGTGACCGTGGTAGGCGGCGAGCATGAGCACGGTGTTGCCGTCGGCGTCGCGATGGTTGACCGGGAAGCCGCCGTCGACGTACTGCGCGAGAAGGTCGGTGCTGCCGTGACGCGCGAGATCCATGGCGAAGGCGACGATGCGCAGCCGGTCGGCCGGGTCGACGGTCATGAGCTCGGAACCCACCTCGAGGCCCGCGTCGCGGCGGCGACCAGCCCGGCCAGCAGGCCGACGTCGGTGAGGGTCTCGGGGTGCCACTGGACGGCCAGGCAGAAGCGCGAGCCCGGCCGCTCCATCGCCTCCATGGTGCCGTCGGCGGCGTGCGCGGACGCGGTGAAGCCGGGCGCCGACGAGATCGACTGGTGGTGGTGGCAGTGCACCGTGAGCGAGTCGCCCACCAGGTCGCCGACGCGGCTGCCCGCGACCGTGGTCACCGCCACCGTGCCGAACGCGTCGCCGCCGGGACTGTGCTGGTCGTGGCCGACCAGGTCGGGCGTGTGCTGGTCCAGCGCGCCGCCCGCGTGCACCGCCATCAGCTGCATGCCGCGGCAGATCCCGAGCACCGGCAGGCCCTGCGCGTCTGCGGCGTCGAGCAGGGCGAGCTCCCAGGCGTCCCGGTCGTCGCGCCAACCGGCGGTCCGTGGGTGCGGCTCGGCGGCGTAGCGGGCCGGGTCGACGTCCGCGCCGCCCGAGAGGATCAGCGCGTCGAGGCGGCCGACGACGGCCGCGGCCGCCTCAGGCGTCCCCACCGGCGGCAGTAGGACGGGTACGCCGCCGGCAGCCTCGACCGCGCCGGCGTACCCCGCCGGGAGCAGGTCGGCCCGCTGGTTCCAGACGCCCCACTCCGCCTGCTCGCGGTAGGTGGTCAGACCGATGACGGGTGGGGACGACTGGGCAGTCATGGCGCCTCAGAGCGGGGTGACGTAGGCGCCGGAGATACCGCCGTCGACCAAGAAGGTGCTGGCGGTGATGAAGCTGGACTCGTCGGAGGCCAAGAACAGCACCGCGTTGGCCATCTCCTGCGGCTCCGCGAACCTGCCCATCGGCACGTGCACGAGCCGGCGCGCGGCGCGCTCGGCGTCGGAGGCGAACAGCTCCTTGAGCAGGGGGGTGTTGACCGGGCCGGGGCACAGTGCGTTGACCCGGATCCCCTCGCGGGCGAACTGGACCCCGAGCTCGCGCGACATCGAAAGCACGCCGCCCTTGGACGCGGAGTACGAGATCTGCGACGTGGCCGCGCCCATCACCGCGACGAACGACGCGGTGTTGATGATCGAGCCCGACTTCTGCTCGAGCATGTAGGGCAGGGCGGCCTTGCAGCACAAGAAGACGCTGGTCAGGTTGACCTCCTGCACCCGGCGCCACGCCTCGAGGTCGGTGTCGAGGATCGAGTCGTCCTCGGGCGGCGAGATGCCGGCGTTGTTGAACGCGATGTCGACCGAGCCGTAGGTGTCCTTGGCCGTCTTGAAGAGCGCGTCCACCTGCTCCTTCGAGGTGACGTCGACCTGGACGTACGTCGCGACGGAGCTGCCGCCCAGGTCGGCCACCAGCGCTTCGCCGGCGGTCCGGTCGATGTCGCCGATGACGATCCGGGCGCCTTCCTCGGCGAAGCGTCGGACGGTGGCCAGTCCGATGCCTGAGCAACCGCCGGTGACTACGGCGACCTTGCCCTCGATGCGTCCAGTCATGGTCTGTTGACTTCCTTTCGTCGGTGCAGGGGTGGAGACGGTCGCGGCGCGACCAGCATCAGGGGGCGGTCGAGATGAAGACGTTCTTCTCCTCGGTGAACGCCTGGGGCGCGTCCGGTCCGAGCTCGCGGCCCAGGCCAGACTGCTTGTAGCCGCCGAACGGCGTCCAGTAGCGCACCGAGGCATGCGAGTTGACGCTCAGGTTTCCGGCCTCGACGGCCCGGGAGACGCGCAGTGCCCGGCCCAGGTCCGCGGTGAAGATCGAGCCGGACAGGCCGTACTCCGAGTCGTTGGCCAGCGTGACGGCCTCCTCCTCGTCGTCGAAGGGCATGACCGCGACGACCGGCCCGAAGACCTCCTCGCGCCAGACCTTCTCCTCGGTCGACGTGGACTCCACGACCGTCGGCGGCAGCCACCAGCCCGGACCGTCCGGGGCGCTGCCGGTGAAGGCGACGGTGGCCGTGTCGATGTAGGCCTGCACCGACGCGCGCTGTCCCTCCGAGACGAGCGGGCCCATGTCGGTGGACTCGTCGGCCGGGTCGGCCACCCGCATCGCGGTGACGGCCTCCTGCAGCCGGCCGACGAACTCGTCGTACGCCGCCCTCTGCACGAGGATCCGCGAGCGGGCGCAGCAGTCCTGGCCGGTGTTGTCGAAGGCCGCGTTGGGCGCGGCTGCCGCGGCGGCCGCGACGTCGGAGTCGGCGAACACGATGTTCGCGCTCTTGCCCCCGAGCTCGAGGGTCACCTTCTTCACCTGGTCGGCACAGCCGGCCATGATCTGCTTGCCCACGCCCGTGGAGCCGGTGAAGGCGATCTTGCGGACCAGCGGATGGGTCACGAACCGGTTGCCGACGACCGAGCCCTTGCCGGGGACCACGGTGAAGACGCCCTCCGGGATCCCGGCCTCGACGGCCAGCTCCCCGAGCCGGATGGCGGTGAGCGGCGTCAGCTCGGCGGGCTTGAGGACGACCGTGTTGCCGGCGGCGAGGGCGGGGGCGAAGCCCCAGCCGGCGATCGGCATGGGGAAGTTCCACGGCACGATGATGCCCACGACGCCCAGCGGCTCGTGGAAGGTGATGTCCACCCCGCCGGCCACCGGGATCTGCCGCCCGAACAGCCGCTCCGGCGCGGCGGAGTAGTAGTTGAGGCAGTCGCGCACGTTGCCCGCCTCCCAGCGGGCGTTGCCGATGGTGTGGCCGGCGTTGCGCACCTCGAGCTGGGCGAGCTCCTCGTTGTGGTCGTCGACCAGGGTGGCGAAGCGGCGGAGCAGCCGGGCACGCTCTCCCGGTGCGACGTCGCGCCACGACGCGAAGACGTCCTGGGCCCGCTCGATGGCGGCGTCGGTCTCCTGCAGGGACGCCGAGGGGACCTCGCCGATGCTCTTCCCGGTGACGGGGGAGATCAAGGTGGTGGTCATGTCACAGCCTCTCGAAGCCGCGGAAGAGCTCCCAGTCGGTCACCGCAGCGCCGTACGCCGCGAGCTCGACGTCGGCCATGTTCGTGTAGTGGTCGACGACGGCGTCACCGAACGCGGCCCGGGCCACCGCTGAGCCGGTGAACGCCTCGCGCGCCTTCGCCAGGGTCTGCGGCACCCGGGCATGGTCGGCGCTGGTGTAGGCGTTGCCGACCAGCTCGGGCTCCAGCTCCAGCTTCTGGTCGATCCCGTGCAGGCCACCGGCGATCATCGCCGCGAGCGCCAGGTACGGGTTCACGTCGCCGCCGGGCACCCGGTTCTCCATGCGGGCGCTGGGGCCGTGACCCACCAGGCGCACCGCGCAGGTCCGGTTGTCGAGTCCCCAGGCGATCGTCGTGGGGGCGAACGAACCGGCGGCGAAGCGCTTGTAGGAGTTGATGTTCGGCGCGTAGATCAGGGTGAAGTCGGCCATCGTCGCGAGCACCCCGGCGACGAAGTGGTCGTACATCGGGCTGCGTGCCCCGGTCTCGTCGTCCCAGAAGACGACCTCCCCGTCGTCACCGCGCAGCGATAGGTGGATGTGGCACGAGTTGCCCTCGCGCTGGTCGTACTTGGCCATGAAGGTGAGCGACTGGCCGTGCTGCGCCGCGATCTCCTTGGCCGCCGTCTTGTAGACGCTGTGGTTGTCGGCGGTGGTCATCGCCTCCTCGTACAGGAAGCCGATCTCGTGCTGGCCGAAGTTGCACTCGCCCTTGGCGCCCTCGACGATCATGCCGGCGGCGTACATGTGGTTGCGGATGTCCCGCAGCAGCGGCTCGACTCGGGTGGTGCCGAGGATCGAGTAGTCGACGTTGTACTGGTTGACCGGGTCGAGGTCGCGGTAGCGCGATCGGTGCGCCTCCTCGTAGGTGCTGTTGAACGCGATGAACTCCAGCTCGGTGCCCGCCAGTGCGGTCAGGCCGCGCTCGGCCACCCGGTCGAGCTGAGCCCTCAGCACGGTGCGCGGGGACTGCGCGACCGGCTCGTGGTCGAGCCAGACGAGGTCGCACTGCACCATGGCGGTCGCGGGCAGGTGGGGGAGCAGTCGCAGGGTGTCCCAGTCGGGCACGAACTCCATGTCGCCGTAGCCGCGCTGCCACGACGAGATCTCGTAGCCCTCGACGGTGTTCATGTCGACGTCGACGGCCAGCAGGTAGTTGCATCCCTCGGTGCCGTGCTCGAGAGCGACGTCGAGGAAGTAGCGGCCGTGCAGGCGCTTCCCCTGGAGCCGTCCCTGCATGTCGGTGAACGCGAGCACGACGGTGTCGATCTCGTCTGCCTCGATCAGCATGCGCAGCCGCTCCTGGGTCAGGTAGCGGTCGTTTGGTGCGGTCATGATGTCCTTCCGGGGATGGGCAGTCGGTCAGCCGAGCAGGCCGCGCAGCAGCGCGGCGGTGTCGTCACAGTGTTCTTCCATCACCCGGCGGGCACGGTCGGGGAGACCGCGCTCCACGGCACTGAGCAGCGTGCGGTGCTGGCGGTGGGAGTGGCCGATGTTGGCCTCGAGCACCGGGATGGAGCCAAGCATCTCGTGCAGCGACGACTGGACCGACGTCACCGCCTCGATCGTCCGCGATGAGCCGGTGAGGGCCGCCACGGTCAGGTGGAAGAGCGAGTCGGCCTGCCGGTGGTCGGCTGGACGGGTCGCCGCTGCCACCGCGGCCTCTGCCTGGCGCAGCTGGTCTAGTCGGGCGTCGTCCAGGTTGGCCGATGCGGCGAGGTACGCCGCACCCGGCTCGACCACCCGGCGGAACTCCAGCGCGTCGAGCCAGTCGAGGCGCTGCGCCGCGGTGATCCGCGCGGCCCGACGGGCATAGGGGCTCTTGGGCCTGGCGATCACCACGGTGCCGCCGCCGCGGCCCCGGGTCGTCTCGACGAGCCCGGCCTGGCGCAACGCGGCCATCGCCTCGCGGAGCGTGGCGCGGCTGACCGCGAGTCGCGCGGCGAGGTCTCGCTCGGCGGGCAGGGTGCTGTTCACCGGGTAGACGCCCAGCCGGATCGCCCGGCCCAGCTGCTCGACGCAGGCCTCGAAAGCGTGGTGCCCGCGGACCGGTCGCAGCACGGACTCGCTGAGGTGCTCATGCGGTGCGGCGGTCACCGGGTCAGTCTCCAGAGAGTTCGTGAGCGATGTCAATGGTCGGAGTTCATACCAATTTGCCCTGTAGGTCTGGACGGCGAATCGCAGCGGGTCTAGCCTCCGACCAATCGCCTTGTCCGCAGCGTCCTGGAGGGCCCATGTCCGAGCAAGACCATCTCACCGACGACGAGAAGCATCTCGCGAGGCTGGGCTACAAGCAGGAGCTCAACCGGTCCTGGTCGGGGTTCTCCAACTTCGCCATCTCCTTCTCGATCATCTCGATCCTGGCCGGCTGCTTCACGACCTTCGGCCAGGGCTTCAACAACGGTGGCCCGATCGCCATCTCGTGGGGCTGGCCGATCGTCGCCATGTTCATCTTGATCATCGGCCTGACGATGAGCGAGCTCGTGTCGGCGTACCCGACGTCGGGCGGCATCTACTGGTGGGCCTCCAAGCTCGGCGGCCCGTCGGCCGGCTTCTTCGCGGGCTGGCTCAACCTGATCGGCCTGATCGCCGTCACGGCGTCGGTGGCCTACGGGTGCGCGACCTTCATCGACCTCACCATCAGCACCTGGTCCGAGGGCTTCGCGGCCGACTACTCGCTGAGCCGCGTGTTCTTCATCTTCCTCGTGGTGCTCGTGGCGGCCTCGGTCCTGAACATCTTCAGCGGTCACCTGATGGCGATCATCAACAACGTGTCGGTGTGGTGGCACGTCGTCGGCGCCGCGGTGATCGTGCTGATCTTGATCTTCGTCCCTGACTACCACCAGAGCTTCAGCTACGTCTTCACCGAGCGGTTCAACAACTCCGGCTACAGCGACGGGTCCTCGTCCGGCAGCACGTACTGGCTGCTCGTGGTGCCGTTCGGGCTGCTGCTCACGCAGTACACGATCACCGGGTTCGACGCCTCGGCCCACCTGTCGGAGGAGACCTCGGCGGCCTCGTCCGCGGCGGCCAAGGGCATCTGGCAGTCGATCTTCTACTCCGCGATCGGTGGCTGGATCCTGCTGCTCGCCTTCCTGTTCGCCATCCCGAACGGCGCCGACGGTCTTCCCGACAACGCGGGTGTCGGCGGTGGAGGTGTGGCCTACATCTTCACGTCGTCGCTCGGTGTGGGACTGGCGGGCTTCGTGCTGTTCATCTCGGCCGCCGGCCAGTTCTTCTGCACCACGGCGTGCATGACCAGCGCCTCGCGGATGACCTTCGCCTTCAGCCGCGACGGCGCGATCCCCGGCTCGTCCCACTGGTCGAAGCTCTCGGGCGCCAAGGTCCCCGCCAACGCGGTGATGCTCGTCGCCGTCGTGTCCGCGCTGATCACGCTGCCGGCGCTGATCGAGGTCAACATCGGCACGGAGGCGGAGCCGCTGATCGTCCCGACCGCCTTCTACGCGGTCGTCTCGGTCGCGGTGATCGGCCTCTACCTGGCGTTCCTCATCCCGATCTGGCTGCGCTGGAAGATCGGCGACGCCTTCGAGCTCGGAGCGTGGAACAACGGCTCGAAGTACAAGTGGATGAACCTGGTCGCCGTCATCGAGATCGCGATCATCTCGGTCTACTTCGTCCTGCCGTTCGTGCCCCAGGGCAACCCGTTCAACGACGACTTCTCGCCGAAGTTCGTCAACTACGCCCCGGTGCTCACGATCGGCGCCCTGATCGTGCTCACCGTCTGGTGGCACGCCTCGGCGAAGCACTGGTTCAAGGGTCCCAAGCACACCATCGACGAAGCCGTCATCGAGGCTTTCGACGCTTGATCGCCTCCGAGATCGACACGCTTCTCGACCAGGTGCCCTGCCTGTCCAGCCGGGTGCTGGTCGAGGAGCTGTCGGGCGGGCTGACGAACCGCAACTACCGCGTCGACACCCCCGACGCGTCGTACGTCGTCCGGCACAGCAGCAGTGACACCGGGATGCTCGGCATCGACCGCGATGTCGAGCACCTCAACACCCGGGCGGCGGCTGCCGCCGGTGTGGGCGCCGAGGTCTTCGACTACCGACCCGATCTCGGGATGCTGGTGATCGGCTACCTGCCGGGCCGCACCCTCGACAACGACTCGTTCGGCGACCCCGGCGTCCTGCGCCGCGCCGCGGAGGCCTGTCGCCGCCTGCACGCCGGGCCCAGGTTCGTCGGAGAGTTCGACATGTTCGCGCGGCAGGCCGCCTTCCGCGAGACGGTGCGTGGGCGCGGGTTCCCGCTGCCGTCCGGCTACGACGACCACGCCGACGCCTGGCGTGCCGTCGAGCGGGCCGTGGCGACCCGGCCGCGCGTCACGATGCCCTGCAACAACGACCTGCTCGCCGGCAACTTCATCGACGACGGCACCCAGGTCCGGCTGATCGACTACGAGTACTCCGGCAACAACGACGTGGAGTTCGAGCTCGGCAACACCGCGACCGAGTGCGAGTTCCCGCCCGAGCGCCTCGATGCCTACGCCGAGGCCTATTTCGGCGACCCCACGCCCGGGGACCTCGCCCGGGTCCGGCTCGGCTCGCTGCGCAGCGAGTACGGCTGGGCCCTGTGGGGCTACATCCAGGCGGCGAGCAGCCCCCTCGACTTCGACTTCACCGAGTGGGGTCGCCACCGCTTCGAGAAGGCGGTCGCCACCTTCCGCGGCCCGCACTTCGACCGACTGCTGACGGAGGCCGTCAATGACTGACCTGCCCACTCGCGCACGCGTGGTCGTGATCGGCGGGGGAGTCGTGGGCTGCTCGACGGCCTACCACCTCGTCCAGGCCGGCTGGACCGATGTCGTGCTGCTCGAGCAGGGCCACCTCTCCGGCGGTACGACCTGGCACGCCGCCGGGCTGGTCGGACCGCTGCGCGCGACCGAGGGCGGCACCCGCCTGGTGCAGTACTCCGCGGAGCTCTACGACCGGCTCGAGGCCGAGACCGGCCTGGCCACGGGCTACCGCAACGTCGGCGGCGTGGTCGTGGCCCGCACCGAGGACCGGATGGTCGCACTGCGCAGGACCGCGGCCAACGCCGCGGCGTACGACCTGGAGTGCCGGATGCTGACGCCGGACGAGGCAGGCGAGCTCTGGGCGCCCATGCGCACCGACGACCTGCTGGGCGCGATCTGGCTGCCCGGGGACGGCAAGGTCAACCCCACCGACCTGACGCAGTCCCTGGCGCGCGGTGCGCGCAAGGGCGGCGCCCGGATCGTCGAGGGTGTCCGGGTCACCGGGCTGGTGACCAGCGACGGTGAGGCCGGCCCGAGGATCGTCGGCGTACGCACCGACCACGGCGACATCGAGGCGGAGGTGGTCGTCAACTGTGCCGGCCAGTGGGCCAAGGCCGTGGCCGAGCTGGCCGGGGTGCCCACGACGGTGCCGCTGCACAGTGCCGAGCACTTCTACGTGGTCACCGACCCCGTGCCCGGCGTGCACCCCGACCTGCCGATCATGCGGGACCCGGACGGCTGGACCTACTTCAAGGAAGAGGTCGGCGGCCTCGTCGTGGGCGGTTTCGAGCCCGACGCGAAGCCGTGGGTCGCGCCCGACGCGATCCCTCACCCGTTCGAGTTCCAGCTGCTCGAGGAGGACTGGGAGCACTTCTCGGTGCTCATGGACCAGGCCCTGGTGCGCATCCCCGCGCTCGAGGACACCGGCATCCGCAAGTTCTACAACGGGCCCGAGAGCTTCACCCCGGACAACCAGTTCCTGCTCGGCGAGCTGCCCGGCCTGCGCGGCTTCTTCATCGGTGCCGGCTTCAACTCCGTCGGCATCGCGTCGGCGGGCGGCGCCGGCCGCGCGCTCGCCGAGTGGATCATGTCCGGCGAGCCCACCAGCGACCTGGTCGGCGTCGACGTACGCCGCTTCGCGCCGTACGCCGCGGACAACGACTGGCTGCGCTCGCGCGTGGCGGAGACGCTCGGCCTGCACTACGCCATCCCGTGGCCACACCGCGAGCCGGTCACCGGGCGCGGCATCCGGACCTCGCCGGTCCACTCGCGGCTCGAGTCGGCCGGCGCCGCCTTCGGGTCCCGGATGGGCTGGGAACGCGCGCTCTACCTCGCGCCCTCGCCGGTCGAGGCCGAGCAGGCGGAGACGCAGCACACCTGGGACCGTCCGGTCTGGCAGGACTGGTCGGCGGCCGAGCAGCGCGCCACCCGACAGGCCGTGGCGGTCTTCGACCAGACGTCGTTCTCCAAGTACGCCGTCCACGGGACGGGTGCACTCGAAGGGCTCCAGTGGCTCTGCGCCAACGACCTGGACGTGCCGCCCGGCGGGTGCGTCTACACACCGCTGCTCAACGCTCGCGGCACCTACGAGGCCGACCTGACGGTCACCCGCGTCGCGGCCGACGAGTTCCTCCTCGTCAGCAGCTCCGCGACCACCGTGCGCGACCTGGACTGGATCGGTCGGCACCTCCACGAGCGGGTCGGCTCCTCGGCGACCATCGAGGACCGGACCGACGCCTACTCCGTGATCGGGGTCATGGGGCCGCGCTCTCGCGACCTGCTCAGCGAACTGGTCGACGTCAGCCTCGCCGAGGAGGCCTTCCCGTTCGCCACCAGCCAGGAGGTCACGCTCGCCGGTGAGCTCGTGCGCGCGACCCGGATGACCTACGTCGGGGAGCTCGGCTGGGAGCTGGTGGTGCCGTGGGACTCCACCACAGCCGTCTACGACGCCCTGGTCGCGGCGGGTCCGAGGTGGGGTCTCGCGGAGGCGGGCTACCACGCGATCGAGTCGCTCCGGCTGGAGAAGGGCTACCGCGCCTTCGGCCGTGAGCTGACGCCCGACTTCACGCCGGTCGAGGCAGGGCTGGTCTTCGCCACCGCCCTCGACCGGGACAAGGACTTCCTCGGCCGCGAGGCCCTGGCCGCGCACCGCGCGACGCTGGCCGGCGGCGGCGCCGCTCGTCGCCGGCTGGTCTCGTTCGTGGTGGACGACCCGGGCGCGGTGCTGTGGGGCGGCGAGCTGCTGCTGCGGCACGGTGAGCCGTTCGGACAGGTCACCAGCGCCGCGTGGGGAGAGTCCGTCGGTGCCACTGTCGGGCTCGCCTACGTGCGCCACGACGGCCCGGTGCGGCAGGCCTGGCTGGCCGAGGGCGGTCTCGAGGTGGATGTCGCCGGGCGACGACACGGCATCTCAGCGTCGCTACGTGCTCCACTGTGAGGTCTGCACCACCGCGGACGGTCTTTTCGTATCTCCCGGACCTGGGTCACCTCCGGACCTAGGCTTCGCGCATGTCGACCATTCTCGGGAGTTCTGCGCGCCGCGTCGCGGCGTACGGACTCGCCCACGTCGCGGCCTGGCGCAGCGGCTCCCGAGAGAGCCAGATCGTCGCGTCGGTCGCCCTGCTCGCCGGCGTGACCGTGTCGTTCATCGTGTCGTTGAACGCCTACGAGCTGATGCCGCTCACCGGCTACTTCGTCTGGCTGCTGGTCGGCATGCTGCTCCTGCGCTTCCGGCCACTCGTCCTGCTCTCGTCGTACGTCGGGGTGGCCGCCGTCACCGGCATGCTGCACGACGGACCGGTCACCGGTCCACGCGGAGCCGCCCTGCTGTCGCTGGGCATCTCGATCGCCCTGATCGTCTACCAGGCGAGCCGCCAACGGTCCGGGCTGCCGATGCCGCTCAGCGAGGCGCTCCTGGTCAACCTGCGCGACCGGCTCCAGTCACAGGGGTCCGTCCCCCCGCTGCCGACCGGCTGGGAGGCGCAGTCGGCGATGCTCCCGGCGAGCGGCGCCTTCTACGCCGGTGACTTCCTCGTCGCCGACCTGCGCAACGGGCGTCATCTCGAGATGGTGCTGGTCGACATGTGCGGCAAGGGCCTGGCCGCGGGGCCGCAGGCGCTCCAGCTCGCCGGAGCCCTCGGCGGGCTGATGGGGGCGCTGCCGCCGCGCGAGCTGATGCTGGCCGCCAACGACTTCCTGCTGCGTCAGCACTCCGACGAGACGCTGGCCACCGCCGTGCACCTGCTCGTCGACCTCGACGACGGCAGCTACACGATCACCAGCGCTGGGCATCCCCCTGCACTGCACTGGCACGCCCTGACGCCCGACGTCCAGCGGTCCTGGGAGATCGACAACGCCCGCGGCACCGCGCTGGGCGTCATGCCCGACCCCGACCTCAACTCCAGCGTCGGCCGGCTGGCTCCCGGGGACGCGCTGATGTTCTACACCGACGGGGTCGTCGAGTCGCGCGACAGCGACCTCGACACCGGCATCGCCTGGTTGCAGGACGTCGCACGAGACGCCGTGCACCTGGGCTTCTCCGGCGCTGCCCGCCGGATCGTGCGCCGCGTGGAGCGCGGTGACGACGACCGGGCCGTGCTGATCTTGTCGCGGTCGGTCGACACGCAGGCGTGGGTCGAGAGCGCCGACGCGCACGCCGGGTGACTCAGACCGGGCGCGAGTACAGCTGCCGGATGACGTCCTCGATGGCCGGCTCCTGGATCGAGAGGTCCGCCACGGCGTACGACGCAGCGACCGCGGCCACGATGGGTGCCGCGCTGGCGTCGGCCGGGAAGCTCAGCCACTGACGCGGACCGTCGACCCGGCGCACCGTCGCCCCCGGCACCTCCATGGGGGCTGCCTCGTCCACCAGGTCGACCACGAGGGTGCGCGTCGAGCCGCCGTGCGCGTGCAGCCCGGCCAGCGTGCCGTCGTACACGAGGGTGCCGTGGTCGATCACGATCACCCGGTCGCAGAGCGCCTCGATGTCCTGCAGGTCGTGGGTGGTGAGCAGCAGGGTGGTGCCGCGCTCGGCGTTGAGGGTGCGCAGGAACTCGCGCAGCCGCCCCTTGCTGATCACGTCGAGGCCGATGGTGGGCTCGTCGAGGTAGAGGACGGCGGGGTCGTGCAGGAGGGCGGCGGTGATGTCGCCGCGCATCCGCTGGCCCAGCGACAGCTGACGGACCGGGGTGTCGAGCAGGTCGCCGAGGTCGAGCAGCTCGACGAAGGTGTCGAGGTTCTCGCGGTAGCGCGCGGGTGGGATCTGGTAGATCCTCCGGAGCAGCTCGAACGAGTCGCGCAGCGGCAGGTCCCACCACAGCGTCGTGCGCTGCCCGAAGACGACGCCGATCCTGCGGGCCAGCTCGGTCCGGTGCCTGCTCGGCTCCACCCCTGAGACGAGCAGCTCGCCGCCGGTAGGCACCAGGATGCCTGTGAGCATCTTGATAGTCGTGGACTTCCCGGCGCCGTTGGGTCCGATGTAGCCGACCATCTCGCCGGGCTCCACCGAGAAGGTGATGCCGTGCACGGCGTGCACCTCCTCGCGGGTACGGCGCAGGGCACCTGCCCTGCGCCGTACGACGAAGGTGCGGCTCAGGTCCTGGGCGTGGATGAGTGGCATCAGCTTCCCGTTGAGGTGTAGTGGCGGACCCCGGTGCGCCAGGCGAGCGCCGAGACGGACAGCAGCAAGACTGCGACGACGGGGGAGAGGAAGGCGAACCACGACGGCATGCCGAACGGGTCGTCGCGACCGAGGATGAACAGGCAGGGATACCAGTTCACGAACGCCACCGGCAGCAGGAACGTCAGCGACAGCACCGCCTCGCGCGGGAAGATCGTCAGCGGGTACTGCGTCATGGTGTTGCCGCCGTAGGTGAAGGCGTTGGCGAACTCGCTGGCGTCGGCGGTCCAGAACTGGATGCACGAGAACGCCACGAAGAACGAGAAGAAGATGGCGAACCCCGCGACCACCATCATCAGGGCCACGGCGCCACGGGCCGGCGTCCAGTGGACCGCCCCGGCCGCCCACGCGAACACCACGACCGACTGGCTGATCCGCCCGAGCCGACGCAGCGCGAACCTGTCGGCGCACACCTGCACCAGCAGCGGCACTGGCCGGGTCAGCATCGTGTCCAGGGTGCCGGTGCGCACGTGCTGGCCGAGCTGCTCGACGCTGCCGATCGCCATGTCGGCCAGCCCGAGCGCGATGCCGCTGGCGCCGTAGAGCAGCGCGATCTCGCGCAGACCGAAGTCGCCGAGCGTGTCGATGGTGGTGAACATGATCGCGATGCCGACGAAGTCGAGGCCGGTGATGATCGCGCTCGCCACGGTCAAGGTCCAGAACGAAGCGGGGTAGGCCAGGGCGGCCCGGATCCACATCAGCGCGATCCACGCGTACTGCCGGGGCGCGGCCCGGACCATCGTCAGGTCAGCCACCCTGCACCACCACCTTGCGGGTGGCTGCGGACAGCACCACCTGGCCGAGACCGAGCAGGACGACGATCCAGACGCCCTGCTGGGCCAGGGCGACCAGCAGGTCGAGCCCCTCACGCTTGCCGAGCCAGATGTCGGCGGGCGTCTGGAGGTACGACGCCCACGGCAGCGCCAGCGCGATCGACCGCCACGGCTCGGGGAAGATCACCAGCGGCAGCGCCATCCCGCTGAAGAACAGGGCCAGCGCCCCCGCCATCATTCGCAGCCCGGCCTGGTCGAGCAGCCAGAACGTGGAGCACGCGACCAGCCAGCGGATCGCGAAGCTCGTCACCACGGCCAGCACCAGGCTGAGCAGGAAGCCGACCGCGGCGGCGGCACCGCCGGGCAGCCGGATGTCGAAGAGCAGCAGACCGAGGACCGTCGGGCCGACGCCCCGCGTGAGCAGGTGGTACGCCGCCCGCCCGAGGTCGCCGGCGAGGTACCACCCCATGATCCCGACCGGCCGGTAGAGGTCGATGGCCACGTCACCGCTGCGGATCCGCTCGGCCAGGTCGTCGGTGGTGCCGCCACCCCACGTCGCCACGGTCATCAGCAGTGCCTGGCCGAGCCAGACGTAGGTGACCGCGTCGATGGAGTCGTAGCCGCCGGCGTCCGGGCGCTGGTCCCACAGCGCCAGGTAGGCGTAGCTGTAGATGATCCCGAAGACCGAGTTGGTGAAGATGCCCGCGACGGTCGCGCCGACATAGGTGGAGTAGCGCCGGAAGGTCCGCGCCGCGACGGCGACGTAGAGCATGCGGGCTCCCGAGAGTTCAGGCGTGAGAGGGCGAACCGCCCAACCTAGACCATCGGATCAGCGCCGGTCACCCAGGTTGAGGACGGCTGCGTACTGGCCGTCGAGGCCGCGACGGACGTCGATCCCGGCCAGGCGGGCACGAGGGGTGAGCAGGATCGCGCGGTGCGGCGGCGAGTTCATCCACATCTTCACCAGGGATCGCGGGGAGAAGGCGCCCCGGGCCAGCGTCTCGCCGGCCCAGGTCAGCCGGCAGGCGCCCATGACGCTCAGCTGGTCCCGGTGCTGCCACAGGCCCTGGACGGCCATGAGTCGGCCCCAGTCCTCGGAGAGGTTGTCGAGACAGGGCAGGACCCGCTTGATGGGCCGCAGTCCGTGGGCGGCACGTTGCCCGTTGATCTCCACGATCGTGGCGTGCTCGAAGTCGTCGGTGCTGGTGCCCTGGGTGACCAGTGCCTTGCGCTCGCCGACCTGGGCGGTCGCGGTGGTTGCCGGCAGGACCGCGAACAAGCCCGCGCAGACGCACAGGGCTGTCGCGACCAGGGCCGCGCGGGCGCGTGATCGCACGCCTACCTCCAGGGGATCGGGGAAATGGCCGATCACAGGACCGGCCTCCCGAGTGTCGCCCGAAGCCTGCGCCTGTCGAATCCGCAGACCGGTCAGGAAATCCTGACCGAACGGATCTCCGATTTGCCGGACGGAATGGACTGGCCTATGCATCCGTTACCACATGAGATAGAACATTCAACCAAAGGGGGCAGGCCATGCAGCTCGGCATCTTCAGCGTCGGGGACATCACGACGGACCCCACCACCGGGGTCACGCCGAGCGAGCACGAACGCATCCGGTCAACCGTGGCGATCGCGCGGAAGGCCGAGGAGGTCGGCCTCGACGTCGTCGCGCTCGGCCAGCACCACAACCCGCCCTTCGCGGCGTCCTCGCCCACGACGACGCTCGCCTACATCGCGGCGCAGACCGAGCGGATCGTCCTCTCGACGGCGACCACGCTGATCACCACGACCGACCCGGTGCGCATCGCCGAGGACTACGCACAGCTCCAGCACCTCGCCGACGGCCGCGTCGACCTGACCCTGGGCCGCGGCAACACCGGTCCGGTCTACCCGTGGTTCGGAAAGGACGTCCGCGACGGCCTCGAGCTCGCGATCGAGAACTACGCCCTGCTGCACCGGCTCTGGCGCGAGGAGCACGTCACCTGGGAGGGCACCCACCGCACGCCGCTCCAGGGGTTCACGGCCACGCCGCGCCCGCTCGACGGCGTACCCCCGTTCGTCTGGCACGGCTCCATCCGCAGCCCGGAGATCGCCGAGCAGGCGGCCTTCTACGGCGACGGCTTCTTCGCCAACCACATCTTCTGGCCGGCCTCGCACACCCGGCAGATGGTCGCGCTCTACCGCCGCCGGTTCGCGCACCACGGCCACGGCACCGCCGACCAGGCCGTCGTCGGGCTCGGCGGGCAGGCGTTCATGCGGAGGAACAGCCAAGACGCCGTCCGCGAGTTCCGTCCGTACTTCGACAACGCGCCCGTCTACGGCCACGGTCCGTCCCTGGAGGAGTTCACGCAGGCGACCCCGCTCACCGTCGGCTCCCCGCAGCAGGTCCTCGAACGGACGCTGGGCTTCCGGGAGTACGTCGGCGACTACCAGCGCCAGCTCTTCTTGATGGACCACGCCGGGCTGCCGCTCAAGACCGTCCTCGAGCAGCTCGACCTGCTCGGCGAGATCCTGCCCGACCTGCGCGCCGGCTTCGCCGAGGGGCGCCCCTCGCACGTGCCCGAGGCGCCCACCCATGCCCGGCTCCTCGAGGCCCGCCGGGAGGTCCTCGCATGACCCGCCGTCTCGCCGTCGTCACCGCCGGGCTCAGCAACCCGTCGTCGACCCGGCTGCTCGCCGACCAGCTCGCTGCCGCCACGACGAGGACGCTGCGTGCCGCCGGCGAGCAGGTCGAGACCGACGTGATCGACCTCCGGCCGCTCGCCCACGCGCTGGCCGACCGGCTGGTCACGGGCTTCGCGACCGGTGCGCTGGAGGACGCCCTCGAGTCAGTTCGGCGCGCCGACGGCCTGATCGCCGTCACCCCGGTGTTCTCCGCGTCGTACTCCGGGCTGTTCAAGACGTTCTTCGACGTGCTCGCGCCGGACGCCCTCCGCGGCACGCCGGTGCTGCTCGGCGCGACCGCCGGCACCGCCCGGCACAGCCTGGTCCTGGACCACGCGATGCGGCCGCTGTTCGCGTACCTGGGCGCGACCGTGGCGCCGACGGGGGTCTTCGCGGCCACCGAGGACTTCGGCGGCAGTCGCACCACCGCGCTGAGCGACCGCATCGAGGCGGCCGGCGCCGAGCTCGCCGCCCTGGTGGGGTCCGCGCCGGTCCGTGAGGTCGACGACCCCTACGCGGACGTCGTCGACTTTGCGACCCTGCTGGCCCGCTGACGCACGATCGGGCGGAGCGCGAGCGCCCTGTTCAGGGGTCGGACTGTGGCCGGGGTGCCGGTCCGGACGACCAACAATGGACGCGTGACCGACCATCCGCCGTACCCCGCCGGCCTCCGCCTGGCCGGCAAGAAGGTCGTCGTGGTGGGTGGTGGTCACGTCGCCCAGCGGCGGGTCCCGTCGCTGATCGCCGCAGGGGCGGTCGTCACGGTGGTGTCGCTCGAGGTCACGCCGGCCCTGGAGGGGATGGCCGCCGAGATCACCTTGCTGCTGCGCCCCTTCGAGGACGCCGACCTGGACGACGCCTGGTACGTCATCGCGGCCACCGACGACCCGGAGGCCAACGCGGCGGTCTCCGCGGCGGCCGACGTACGCCGCATCTTCTGCGTGCGCAGCGACGACGCGACCCTGGCCACCGCCTGGACACCGGCCACCGGCCGGCACGGCTCGGTCACCGTGGCCGTGCTGGGAAACCGGGAGCCCCGTCAGTCGGCGGCGCTGCGCGACGCCATCATCACCGCGCTCCGGGACGGCCGGCTGACCGCGACCGGCGCGCACGACACGACGCCCGGTGTGGTGCTGGTCGGTGGGGGGCCGGGCGACCCCGAGCTCGTGACCGTCGCCGCACGCCATGCCCTGGCCAGCGCCGAGGTCGTCGTGGCCGACCGGCTGGCGCCGCGCGAGCTGCTCGACCAGCTGGCTCCGGGTGTCGAGCTGATCGACGTCGCCAAGCTGCCGCGCGGCCGTTCGGCGCGTCAGGAGCAGATCAACGAGCTGCTCATCGACCGGGCGCGGCAGGGCAAGCGGGTGGTGCGGTTCAAGGGCGGCGACAACTTCGTGTTCGGGCGGGGCTACGAGGAGCTGCTGGCCTGCCGGGAGGCGGGCGTGCCGGTCACCGTGATCCCCGGTCTGTCGTCCGCGCTCACGGTGCCCGGGGTCGCGCAGATCCCGGTCACCCATCGCGGCGTGGCCCACGACTTCACCGTCATCTCCGGCCACCTGCCCCCCGGCCACCCCGAGTCGCTGGTCGAGTGGTCGGCGGTCGCGCGGCTCCGCGGCACCGTCGTCCTCCTGATGGCGGTCGAGAACGCTCCCGCCATCGCCGAGGCGCTGCTCGAGGGCGGTCGCGACCCCGGCACGCCGGTGGCCGTGATCGTCGACGGGACGATGCCGTCGGAGCGCACCGTGCTCGCGACGCTGGGCACGCTGGCCGAGCAGATGGCGGCCGCCCGGGTCGCCCCACCGGCGATCATCGTGATCGGCGAAGTGGTGCGCGTGGCCCGGGCCGGATACTTTGCCGACGATGGCCACCCTCACCCCGATCACTGACGCCGCCGACCCGCGGCTGGCCGACTACCGCGACCTGCGCGACGTCGAGCTCCGAAAGCACATCGAGTCGGAGCACGGACTGTTCCTCGCGGAGGGCCAGAAGGTCGTCCGCCGCGCGGTCGAGGCAGGCCTGACCACGCGCTCGTTCCTGATGGCCGAGCGCTGGCTCGACGGCCTCGAGGACGTGCTCGCGACCACCGACGCCCCCTGCTTCGTGCTGAGCGAGGCGCTGGCCGAGGAGGTGACCGGCTTCCACGTGCACCGAGGCGCCCTGGCCTCCCTCGAGCGCCGTGCCCTGCCGTCGGTGGAGGAGGTGCTGACCGGTGCCCGGTCGGTGCTGGTCCTGGAGGACATCGTCGACCACACCAACGTCGGCGCGATCTTCCGCTCGGGGGCCGCGCTCGGCTTCGACGCCGTGCTCCTCGCGCCGCGCTGCGCCGACCCGCTCTACCGGCGAGCCATCAAGGTGGGGATGGGCGCGGTGTTCACGATGCCCTGGACCCGCCTTCCCGACTGGTACGACGCCCTGCCCGCGCTGACGGACGCCGGCTTCACCACCGTGGCCCTGACCCTCGCGCCCGACGCCGTACCCGTCGAGGAGGCCGTCGCCGGCGTCGACCGGCTCGCGCTCGTGCTCGGCTCGGAGGGCCACGGACTCAGCAGCCGCTGGGAGCAGACTGCGGACCGGCGGGCGATCATCCCCATGCGTGCGGGCATCGACTCCCTCAACGTCGCGGCCGCGACCGCCGTCGCCTGCTACGTGGCCGCCCGCCGCGCCGGCGGCTGAGTCGCGCCCCTTCGCCCAGGTTTGCCCACCGCCGCCGGGCGGGCGGGTCGAGAGCGACCCTGCTCACCCGCTGCCCGGGCGCGCATGCGGGACTGCCGGGTCGGCGGTGAGTTGGGGTCGGTTTAGCGGGGTGAGAGCGACCCTTGCTCACCGCTGCCGGGCGCCGGAGTGGGGATTGCCGGGTCGGCGGTGAGTTGGGGGCGGTTGTGCGGGGTGAGAGCGACCCTTGCTCACCGCTGCCGGGCGCGGGAGTGGGGATTGCCGGGTCGGCGGTGAGTTGGGGGCGGTTGTGCGGGGTGAGAGCGACCCTTGCTCACCGCTGCCGGGCACCGACCCGGGTGGGCGGTGAGTTGGGGTCGGTTGTGCGAGGTTGGAGCGACGTTCACTCACCGCTGCCGGGCACCCACCCGGGTGGGCGGTGAGTTGGGGTCGGTCGTGCGGGGGGAGAGCGACCCTTGCTCACCGCTGCCAAGCACGCGCCCCGATCGGCGGTGACCTGAGGTCGGTCCGCCGGCCTGAAAGCGACCTTCACTCACCGCTGCCAGACAGGCCAGGCGCCCACCCCGGTCGGCGGGTGACCCAAGGTCGGTCCGCCAGCCGGAAAGCGACCCCCACTCACCGCTGAAAGGCGCGCGGCCAACGCAAGACCGCCCGGACAACGGTGCGACCCCTCAGGCCGAGGTGCGCTGCCTCATCGCGGTGTAGAGCACGAGCGACCCGGCCGTGGCGGCGTTGAGCGAGCTCGCGCTGCCGGCCATCGGGATGTGCACCACCTCGTCGCACGCCTCGAGCCAGCCCTGGCTGAGCCCGTGCGTCTCATTGCCCACGACCAGCACCACCCGACCCGAGAGGTCGGCGGAGTCGACGTCCGACATGCCGGACTCGTCGGTGCCGACGATGCGGTAGCCGTGCTCCTGCGCCCACTCGACCACGGGCGCGTGGCCGGCAGCCCGGACCACCGTCAGGGCGAACAGGGAGCCGGTGCTGGCCCGGACGGACTGCGGGTCGTACGGGTCGGCCGCGTGCCCGGTGATGACCAGCCCGGCCGCGCCGAACGCATCCGCCGAGCGCGCCAGGGTGCCGATGTTGCCGGGGTTGGCGGGTCGGTCGAAGACCACGACCGGGCCGTGGCGCGCCCGGTCGGACAGCCGGTCGAGGTCGTCCTCGGGCATCTCCACCACCGCGACCAGCTCGGGCGACTCCTCCTTGCCACCGAGCTCGGCCAGCAGCTCGGGAGCCACGAGGAAGCGCTCGGCGTCGAGCGTCTCCCACAGGTTGTCGGCCCACGCCGAGGACTGGCTGCGGCCGTCGTGGAGCAGGGTCCGCACCCGCCAGCCGTGCTCGACGGCTAGCGTGATCGGGCGGACGCCCTGCACCAGGAACTCGCCGAGGCGGTGCCGCTTCGTGCGGTTGGTGAGCTGCGCCTCCCACTGCTGGAAGCGGGCGTTGCGGGTGGTGACGCGCTGCGGTGCGCTCACGTGTCGTCGCCGGTCTCGCCGACCGGCCACTCGGACGGGAAGTCGTCCGCGGTCTTGTCGTGCGCCTTCTGGAGCTTCTTGCGGGCCTTGGCCGAGATCCGGTCGGCGAAGACGGTGCCATGCGTGTGGTCGGTCTCGTGCTGGAGACAGCGCGCGAGCAGGCCCTCACCCTCGAACGACACGGGCTCGCCGTCGAGCCCGAAGCCGTCGACGCGGGCCCGGTCGGGCCGTGGGCACTCCACGAACGCACCCGGGAACGACAGGCAGCCCTCGTCGTCGTCGTCGAGCCGCCGGTCCTTGCCCTCGGGCAGGGTGATCACCGGGTTGCAGACCACCCCGTGCCACGAGTCGCCGTTGTCGTCGGGGCAGTCGAACACGAACATCGCGACGTCCTCGCCGATCTGGCAGGCGGCCAGGCCGACCCCGTCGGCGGCGTACATCGTGGCGACCATGTCGGCGGCCAGCGTCCTCAGCGCGTCGTCGTACGTCGTCACCTGCGCCTGCGCGCGATGCATGACAGGGGTGCCCCATCGGGTCATCGGGCGGACGGTGCCACCCGGGGGCAGCGGGCCGTACGGCGCCCGCACGGTGGGTTCGGCGTGCTTGTCCGGCATGGTCGGCATCCTATGGAGCACCGCCGACCCTCTGAGCATCGACGCCGGGCCCGCCCGGTGGCGCCGGGTGTAACTCGGAGTTACATTGTGGGCATGCTCAACCTCCTCAAGCTGCGGCCCGCCGGCAACGCCGGCGCTCGCCTCGGACTCGCCGCCAGCGAGAGGCGCGCGCCGATCGGCTTCGCCGTGGCCGCCGTCAACAGGGTGGCCCGGAGCGAGCTGATCGACCGCCTCGGCCTCCGTCGGCAGGTCGAGCAGCTCGTCTACGCCGCCACCCGGCACGGGTTCGGGACCGCCACGGCTGCCGGCCGGGCCTTCTCCCGGCAGGGG
Organism: uncultured Actinomycetota bacterium; assembly: GCA_963807335.1. Taxonomy (GTDB): domain Bacteria; phylum Actinomycetota; class Actinomycetes; order Propionibacteriales; family Nocardioidaceae; genus Nocardioides. The sequence goes on along the minus strand of CAWEBT010000002.1, from coordinate 29,284 downwards.
CGGCCGGACGCCGACGGGGTCCGGCCCTCCTCCGCGAGGTCGGGCGATCTCTTCGACCTCACTCCGTCCGAGGACGAGCAGATGCTCGTCGACCTGGCCACCGAGTTCGCCGCCCGGGTCGTCCGCCCCGCGGCCGCCATGGCCAACGAGGCGTGCGCCGCGCCCGCCGAGCTCCTCGCCGCCAGCCTCGAGATCGGGCTGCCGATCCTCGGTGTGCCGGAGAGCCTGGGCGGCATCTCCGAGGAGAGGTCGGCGGTCGCCGGGGTCCTCGTCGCCGAGGCGCTGGCCCACGGGGACATGGGGCTCGCCGTCGCCACCCTGGCGCCCGGCGCCGTGGCCACCGCGCTGGGTCTGTGGGGCACCGACGAGCAGCAGCAGACCTACCTGCCGGCCTGCACCGGCCCCGGTGACGGACCGAGCTCACCCGCCGCCGCCCTCGCGCTCTCCGAGCCGCGGGTTCTCTTCGACGTCATGTCTCCGGCCACCACCGCCACCCGTGCCGACGGCCGCTACACGCTGACCGGGGTCAAGTCGATGGTCCCGCGCGGGGTCGCCGCCGAGCTGTTCGTGATCGGCGCGATGCTCGACGGCCGGCCGACGCTGTTCCTCGTCGAGTCGGGCGCCGCCGGTCTCCGTGTCGAGGCCGACCCGTCGATGGGTGTGCGCGCGGCTTCGCTGGCCGCGCTCACGCTCACCGACGTGCCGGCCGAGGTGCTCGGCGCGACCGACGGCACGACGTACGCCGAGTGCGTCCGGCTCTCGCGTCTCGCGTGGTGTGCTCTCGCCGTCGGCACCGGCCAGGCGGTGCTCGACCACGTCATCCCCTACGTCAAGGAGCGCGAGGCGTTCGGCGAGCCGATCGCGCACCGACAGTCGGTCGCGTTCATGGTCGCCGACATGGCCATCGAGCTGCAGTCGATGCGGCTGCTGACCTGGCGCGCCGCCAGCCGGGCCGCTCAGGGCCGCGACGTCGCCCGGGACGTCGCGCTGGCCCGCAGCCTGTGCGCCGACAAGGGGATGCGGATCGGTCTCGACGGCGTGCAGCTCCTCGGAGGCCACGGTTTCGTCAAGGAGCACCCGGTGGAGCGCTGGTACCGCGACCTCCGGTCCATCGCCATCATGGAAGGCGGTGTGCTGGTGTGACCATCAACCTCGAGACCCCCAAGAAGCACCGCGGGCTGATCGACAACGCCCACCAGGTGGCGATGAACATGCTCCGACCCATCTCCCGCAAGTACGACCGTGCCGAGCACGCGTACCCCAAGGAGCTCGACATGCTCGCGGCGATGATCGACGGGCTCTCCGAGTCCGGGTCCGCCCAGGGTGCCGGCGCCTCCGGAGTACGCCGCGACGACCGGGCCGATGACGGCAAGGTCAGGAACGGCGCCAACCTCGCCTCGATGCTGTCGATCGCCGAGATGTGCTGGGGCGACACCGCGCTGCTGCTCTCGATGCCGCGGCAGGGTCTTGGCAACTCCGCCATCGCGTCGGTCGCGGACGACGAGCAGGCCGCGCGCTTCGGCGGCACCTGGGCGGCGATGGCGATCACCGAGCCAGGCGCCGGCTCCGACACCGCCAACATCCGCACGACGGCGGTGCGCGACGGCGACGAATACGTCATCAACGGCGAGAAGATCTACGTCACCTCCGGCGAGCGCGCCGACAGCGTGGTCGTGTGGGCGACCCTCGACCGCTCCCAGGGACGAGCCGCCATCAAGTCGTTCGTCGTCGAGAAGGGCACGCCCGGCATGAAGGTCGAGCGGCTCGAGCTCAAGCTCGGCATCCGGGCGTCGGACACCGCCGCGATCACCTTCACCGACTGCCGGATCCCGGCCGCGAACCTGCTCGGCAGCCCCGACATCGACGACCGGCAAGGGTTCGCCGGCGCCATGGCCACCTTCGACAACACCCGCCCCCTCGTGGCCGGCATGGCGATCGGGTGCGCCAAGGCGGCCCTCGACCTCACCCACGACCTGCTCAGGGACGCCGGCGTCGAGGTCGACTACGACCGGCCGGCCCTCGCGCAGAGCGCTGCGGCGGCGAAGTTCCTCCAGCTCGAGGCCGACTGGGAGGCCGCTCGGCTGCTCGCCATGCAGGCGGCCTGGCTGGCCGACAACCGGCGGCCCAACTCACTGGAGGCCTCGATGGCCAAGGCGAAGGCCGGTCGTGTCGGCTCCGACGTGACGCTCTCGTGCGTCGAGCTGTGCGGCTCGGTCGGCTACAGCGAGAGGGAGCTGCTGGAGAAGTGGGCGCGCGACTCCAAGATCCTCGACATCTTCGAGGGCACCCAGCAGATCCAGCAGCTGATCGTGGCCCGCCGGCTCCTGGGGCTGTCCTCGGCCGAGCTGAAGTAGTCGGCGCACACGACGAAGGCCCACCCGGCTCAAGCGGGTGGGCCTTCTGTCTTGGTAGGGACGTTCGGCTACGAGACGACCTTGAACGGGTCGTGGTCGGCGAGGATCTTGTCGACGCGGGCCTGGTCGAGCCGCGACACGACGTACTGGTTCTCCTGGGCGTCCCGCACGCACTTGGCGAGGGTGAAGGCTGAGGTTGTCAGGTAGAGGGTGCCGATGCCGAGGAACGCGCGGATCCACGGGTCGACGGGCAGGTAGATGATCGCGAAGACCATCGTCAGCAGGGCGATTCCGAAGGAGATGGCGGCCTGCATGTAGAAGGCGTTGGTGTTCCGGGACTGGTTCGGTGTGCTCATGGGTCAACCCTGCTCGGCGCCGTGGGATCCGTGACCCGGTCGGATGCGCAGCTGTTGATGAGTACACCTACCCAGACTGTTGCCGGCACGGCGTGACCTCCAGTGCGCTCGCACGTTGGGTGGGTGTCCGATCACCCGAACAGGGAGTTGAACATGCGTAGAACCAAGCGACTACTGGCCGGAGCCCTCACCACGGGTGTTGCCGCCGCCAGCGTCCTCGTCCCCGCGTCGCCGTCCGTCAGTACCAGCGGGGCCAGCGGGGTCGGCGTCCCCGGCTCGTCGCTCGCACCGGTCCAGGAGTACCTGGCCGGGCAGCTGACGGACCTGACCAGCGGCAAGCTGACAGTGTTGGTGCACGGCCGGACGCTTCAGGACGCCCGCTCCGCGATCACCGAGACTGGGATGACCGAGGCGACCAGCTTCGACAAGATCGCCGTCATCGCTGCCCGTGGCACGAAGGCCCAGATAGCTGCCGCCCGGCTGCAGCCCGGGGTGACCTACCTCGAGGGCAACCAGGCGATCGAGTTCACGCAGTTCACCTCCAACAAGGCGACCCGCGGCGACGAGGCCCTCGCAACGCTCACCGGTGCCGACGGCACCGCGCTGGACGGCAAGGGCGTCAGCGTCGGCCTGATCGACACCGGCGTCGACCCGACCCACCCCTACCTGCAGGACGCCGACGGCACCTCGGCCGTGGTCAGCAACCAGAAGGTGCTGTGCGACCCCTTCGAGGCCGCCTGCCAGGTCCTGACCGTGCCCAACTCCGTCGACACCGACACCCTCTCGGTCGGCGGCCACGGCACCCACGTCGCCGGCATCATCGCCGGCCGCAAGACCACCCTCGCCGACGGCCGACTGCTCCACGGAGCGGCACCGGGCGCCAACCTCGTCTCGCTCTCGACCGGGGCGGTCCTGTTCATCCTGGGCGCCGACACCGCGCTCAACTGGGTGCTCGAGAATCACGACGCCCCCTGCGGCGCCGGGGTCTCGGCCACGGCCTGCCCGCCGATCAAGGTCACCAACAACTCCTACGGTCCGAGCGGCGGCGGCGAGTTCGACCCGAACTCAGCGACCGTCAAGCTGCAGCGTGCGCTGGCCGCTGAGGGCGTCGCGACCGTGTGGGCCAACGGCAACGACGGCGGCGACGGCTCGGAGAACCTCTCCAACCCGCCCGGCCAGGACCCGACCGGTGGCGTGATCTCGGTGGCGTCGTACAACGACCTCGAGACCGGCACCCGCGACGGCGAGGTCAGCGACTTCTCCTCGCGCGGCCAGGCGAGCGACCAGGCGACCTACCCCGACATCTCGGCGCCCGGTGACACGATCACGTCGTCGTGCCGCGCCTACCTGGTGATCTGTGCGACCGGGCTCGACCCGATCGACGCCGGCAACTACAACACCATCAGCGGCACGTCGATGGCCGCGCCGCACATCGCGGGCATCGTCGCCCAGCTCTTCCAGAAGTCGCCCACCTCGACGCCCGGTCAGGTCGAGTCGGCGATCAGGTCGACGGCGTACAAGTACACCTTCGGCGCGCCGTACGTCGCGGGGAGCGGGGGAGTCACGACGTCCTTCGACAAGGGCGCCGGTCTGGTCGACGTGGTCGCCGCGGCGAACGCGTTGCCGTGACCCACGCCTGACCCGCTCCACGGTTCTGCAGCCACGGGCGCCTTCCTCCCTCGCGGGTAGGTTGGCGCCCGTGCGCTTTCTCCATGACCAGGTTCCTGCCCACGATCTGACCTACGACGACGTCTTCATGGTGCCGCGGCACTCCGCGATCGCCAGCAGGTACGACGTCGACCTCGCCACCGCCGACGGCACGGGCGCCACGCTGCCCCTGGTCGTCGCCAACATGACCGCCATCGCCGGCAAGCGGATGGCCGAGACGGTCGCGCGGCGCGGTGGGCTCACGGTGATCCCGCAGGACATCCCGATCGGCGTCGTCGCCGACGTGGTGGCGTGGGTCAAGAGCCGGCACCTCGTCTTCGACACCCCGATCGAGCTGCATCCCGGGCAGACGGTGGCCGAGGCGCTGTCGCTGATGCCCAAGCGGTCCCACCATGCTGCCGTGGTCGTGGAGGACGGACGGCCGATCGGTGTGGTGGGCGAGGCCGACTGCGCCGACGTCGACCGGTTCGCGCAGGTGCGTGACGTGATGAACCCGTCGTTCGTGCGCATCGACGAGAACGCCGACCCTCGGGAGGCGTTCGACCGCATCGACTCGGCCCGGGCACCCCTGGCGGTGGCCGTCTCGACGGACGGCTCGCTCGCCGGCGTGCTCACGCGGCTCGGTGCGCTGAGGGCCACGCTCTACACACCCGCGGTCGACGCGGCGGGCGGCCTGCGCATCTCGGCCGCTGTCGGGGTCAACGGCGACGTCGCGGCCAAGGCCGGGGCGCTGCTCGAGACCGGCGTCGACTGCCTCGTGGTCGACACGGCCCACGGCCACCAGGACCGGATGCTCGACGCCCTGCGGGCGGTGCGCGCGCTCGACCCGGCCGTGCCGGTCGCCGCCGGCAACGTCGTCTCCGCCGAGGGCACGGACGCGCTGATCGACGCCGGCGCCGACATCGTCAAGGTGGGGGTCGGGCCGGGCGCGATGTGCACCACCCGGATGATGACCGGGGTCGGGCGGCCCCAGTTCTCCGCCGTCCTCGAGTGCGCGACCACCGCCCGGGCCCGCGGACGGCACGTATGGGCCGACGGGGGAGTGCGGCACCCCCGCGACGTGGCGCTCGCCCTTGCCGCGGGTGCCTCGGCGGTGATGATCGGGTCCTGGTTCGCCGGCACCCACGAGTCTCCCGGTGACCTGCTCCAGGATGCCGACGGACGGATGTTCAAGCAGAGCTTCGGGATGGCCTCCGCCCGAGCGGTGGCACACCGGACCGCCACCGAGTCGGCCTACGACCGGGCACGGAAGGGCCTCTACGAGGAGGGCATCTCGTCGTCGCGGATGTACCTCGACCCCGCCCGCCCGGGCGTCGAAGACCTCATCGACGAGATCTGCTCGGGCGTCCGGTCGGCGTGCACCTACGCCGGTGCGACGACTCTCGAGGAGCTGCACGAGCGGGCCGTGGTCGGCGCGCAGAGTGCGGCGGGCTTCCACGAGGGCCGACCGCTGTCGACGTCCTGGTAGCGGCTCAGCGCGAGCTGCGCGACGTACGCCCCTTGGCGACACCGACGAAGGCCTGGGTGTCCTCGTCGTCGCGGTCCTTCAGCCACACCAGCGCCATCTGCGTCGGCGGCAGGTCGGTCAGCAGCACGTGCGCGACGTCCTTGCGCTGGTAGAGCCGCGCCACCGACATCGGCAGCACGACCACGCCGGTGCCGCTGGCCGCCACCTCGACGGCGTCCTGCTGGCTCATCGGCGGGTAGGGGAGCTGGTCGGCCGTGGGGGTCACCCCGGCCGGCGGACCGAGCACGAACTGCTCGTCGAGCAGCTCGGCGATCGACAGCTCGTCGTACGCCGCGGCCGGGTGCTCGACCGAGACGACCACGACCGGGAGCTCCTCGTAGAGGCGTACGACGTGGAGGTCGGCATCCTCGATGGGCAACCGGGCGATGACCATGTCGGCCGTGCCGTCATCGATGACCTGGCGCTGCTCGGCCTGCTCGATCATGGTCAGGGTCAGGCGCGTGCGGGAGCGCTCGCGCCAGCGGGACGCCCACTTGTCGGGGGCCGCCCCGGTCACGAATGCCACCCGCAGGCCTGCCGTCATGGCGACACCGTATCCGTCCCGATGTCCGCCACGGGGCGCGCGTCCGACGGCCATCGGGGGCGGCGAACCGAGCACCATGCGGGGAGCAGCCCCGATTCCGGAGTCGGGGTGTTGCTTTGCTACTGTTCACCCGCACTCGTCCGGGTGGCGGAATTGGCAGACGCGCTAGCTTGAGGTGCTAGTGCCCCAAAAGGGCGTGGGGGTTCAAGTCCCCCCTCGGACACTCAGAAGGCCCCGGCTCCACGGGGCCTTTTGTTCATTTGCGCCGACCTCGTCGAGACCGTGCGGGCTACGCTGCCCGACATGAGCAAGCGACGATCCGCCGACGGTGGCGAACATCGCGGCGTGACAGGCAAGGTGTATGCCGCGGAGCTGGTGCGGATGCAGGCCGAGCTGGTCAAGGTGCAGGAGTGGGTCAAGGCCAGCGGCCAGCGGCTGGTCGTGGTCTTCGAGGGCCGAGACGCCGCCGGCAAGGGCGGCACCATCAAGCGGATCACGCAGTACCTCAGCCCCCGGGTGGCGCGCATCACAGCGCTGCCCGCGCCCACCGAGCGCGAGCGGACCCAGTGGTACTTCCAGCGGTACGTCGAGCACCTGCCCAGTGCCGGCGAGATCGTCCTGTTCGACCGGTCCTGGTACAACCGCGCCGGGGTCGAGAAGGTGATGGGCTTCTGCACACCGGCCGAGCACCGCCGGTTCCTCCACCAGTGCCCGATCTTCGAACGGTTGCTGGTCGAGGACGGGATCCTGCTGCGGAAGTACTGGTTCTCGGTCAGTGACGAGGAGCAGCAACGGCGCTTCCAGGCGCGGCTCGAGGACCCGATGCGGCAGTGGAAGCTGTCGCCCATGGACCTGGAGTCGATCAACCGCTGGGAGGACTACTCGCGGGCCAAGGACGAGATGATGGTGCACACCGACGTCCCGGAGGCGCCGTGGTTCGTCGTCGAGAGCGACATCAAGCGGCAGGCGCGGCTGAACATGATGGCGCACCTGCTCTCCAGCCTGCCGTACACCGACGTGGCTGCTCCGGCCCTCGAGCTGCCGCCGCGCCCTCATTCGCGCGGCTACGAGCGCACCCCGCGTGAGCACGCGACGTACGTCCCGGACCACTACGCCACGCTCCGGGGCTGAGCCCGCTCGGTCATCAGGAACGCGTCGTCGGGTCCTGGCCGTCCAGCAGTCGCTGGTGGAGCTCGGTGGTGAGGACGTGGATGGCGCGCGTCAGCTCCGTGTTCGTCTTGAGCTCGAGCTCCTGCTCCACGAAGTCGTGGTCCGCCTTGACCCGTTGCAGGGACGCCTGGCGGTTCTGCCCGATCATCACGAACGTCGACAAGAAGATGGCCTCCAGCGAGACCACCAGGGTCAGCGTCGGCCACGGGCTGCCCTCCGCGAACACCATCCACGCTGCGAACACCGCTGCGTGGATGTAGACGAACGGCATCGACCCGGCGAACGTCGTGATCGCGTCTGCCGCCCGGAGCTGGAGGTCGGCCGCTCGTGCGGCATGGAACGCGTTGAGCGCCGGGTGGACGTCGGTACGGCCCCCCGTGCTCATGCGATGGGGTGGTGAGACCTGCGCCATGGTTGTGCCTGCCCTTCTCGGTGTCGTCGCGTCCGCGACCCCACCGAGCATGCAGCACGTTCACGCCGGCCGGAGTCGGTCAGGAGGGCAGGACCCGCCGACCGGTCACCTTGATCGGGGAGATGCGCACGTGGAAGTTCCGGGTACCGCTGGCCCAGGGCTCGGGCCGGTCGTCCGACTCGGGCAGCTCCTCACCTCGGACCAGCTCCGCCCGACCACGCACCAGCACGCTCCAGCCGGACTCGGTGTACTCGTCGAACTCGTCGATCTGGAACGTGGCCGGCCCACCCGCGAACCGCCGGGCCAGCTCGGAATGAGGTGACGTGCGGAAGAGCACCGCGCCGTCCACGACCGTGTAGTTCACCGGCAGGACCACGGCACCGTCGGCATCGCACCACGCGACGCGGCCGATGCCGCGCTGTTCGAGTAGCTCTTGGCACTCGTCCCGGGTCAGTTCCCGCAGGTGTCCGGGGTGCCAGTCGTTTTGCTGCTTCATGGGGTCTCCTTCGTCCATCTCCATTGCGCCACGCAGACCGAGCCGGTCGGGAGGGTCACAGGGCTCCCACGGACAGGACCAATGCCCCCTCGCGGGCGCCCGGCGCTCATGCGCGGTAGGAGTCGTGGGTACGACGACAGCCCGCCCGCGCCCGGCTCCGTGGGCCAGGTGCGGGTCCGGATCGACCGCGCCCGGTGTGATCAGGGCCTTCGGACCAAGGCACCGGGTCCTTCGTCCCTATGGCGGGAGCGGGGGTTCGGAGCACGGTGGAGGCATCACCTCGAAGCCCTGGGAGGACGTCATGAACGTGCAGAACCCCGACCCCGTCGTAGTCGCCGTCGGTCACGACCCGATGGACGCGGCGCTGGCCTACGCCGCGGGTGAGGCCTCGCGCGCCGGGTGCGGGCTGCACCTGCTGCACGTCGTGCACCATGTGCCGCAGGGACCCGAGACCGTCCTCGTGCACACCGTCGACCTCGAGCACGTCGGACGCTCGGCGCTCAACATCGCGGCCGAACTGGCCGCCGACCTGGTCGCGGAAGACGTCCCCATCACCACCGAGCTGGTCTGGGGCGGTGTCGTCACCTCCATCCTGCACCGGGTCGCGGACGATGCGCGGACCGTGGTGCTCCAACGGCGCTCGCTGTCGCGGCTGCATCGGGTGGTCAACCGGTCGGTGTCCAGCGGGGTGGCAGCGCATGCGCCGGTCCCGGTCGTGGCGGTGCCGGAGAGTTGGTCGCCGGTCGGGTCCACCGGGGACGTTCCGACGGTGACCGTCGGCGTCGACGTGCCCGACCGTTCCGAACACCTCCTCCGGGTCGCGGCCCGGGCGGCCGCGAGCCGTGGGGCACGCCTCCGGGTCCTCCACACGTGGACGTTCCCCGGGGCCTACGACGACCTGATCATGTCGATCACCGAGGAGGGTGCGAGGTGGGCCAAACGCGCCCGGACAGAGATCCAGGCGGTGCTCGACGAGATCGAGGACGACCTGGCCGGCGCGGACGTCGAGATCGTGACCCGTCACGCCTTCGCCACCGACGCCCTGATCGAGGCGGGTCACTCCTCCGAGCTGTTGGTCGTCGGCCGGCACGACGTGCTGGTGCCGCTGGGCTCCCAGCTCGGCCCGGTCGCCCGCGCCGTGCTCCGGGAGGCGACCTGCCCGGTCCTGCTCGCCGACCCGCAGTCCGCGACGAACTGGTTCGCGCGGCACCTGCGCGCCCAGGGCGAGGGAGCCTGACCGATGTTGGTGCGAGAGGTCATGAGCAAGCCGGCCGTCACCGTGGCCACCACCGCCAGGGTGAAGGCGGCCATCGCACTGCTCGACGAGCACGAGATCTCGGCCCTGCCCGTGATCGACCCGTCCGGTCATCTGACCGGTGTGCTCAGCGAGGCCGACGTCATCAGCCAGATGCTGGTCGCCGACGACCAGGCGCCCGAGATCGCCGTCCGCCTCACCGCAGCGCCCATCCAGGCCATGGTGGCCGACCTGATGAGCACCCATCCGATCATCGTGTCCGGAGACACCGAGCTGGCGGTGGCCGCCGACCTGATGACGAGCTCGGCCATCAAGAGCCTGCCGGTGGTCGACGACGGACGCCTGGTCGGGGTGGTCAGTCGCCGCGACATCATCGGGGTGCTCGCGCGCCCCGACATCCGGATCGAGTCCGAGATCGATGAGCTGTTCCGGCAGGAGGGCCTCGACTGGCTCGTGGACGTCGTCGACGGTTTCGCCGTCGTCGAAGGGCCCGAGGTCGAGTCGGACCAGGACCGGGCGCACGCCCTGGTGAACTCGGTTCCCGGCGTGGTCGGCATCCGGTTCCGGTCTCCGGCCTCCTAGCCGCGGCGACATGGTGACCGCCCCCGCATTGACCTTCCTCGGTGCCGCAGGAACGGTCACCGGAAGCCGCTTCCTCGTCGAGGCGGACAAGGCGCGCGTGCTCGTGGATGCCGGTCTCTACCAAGGGCTTCCCGCGTTGCGGAGACGCAACTGGGAGGCGTTCCCAGTGGCCGCCGCGGCGATCGACGACGTCGTCCTCACCCATGCGCACCTCGACCACACCGGTTACCTGCCGCGTCTGGTCCGGGAGGGGTTTCGCGGCCGGGTCACCTGCACCCCGGAGACCGCAGAACTGACCGAGATCGTGCTGCGGGACAGCGCGCACCTGCAGGAGGAGGACGCGAGGTACGCGAACGTCACGGGCTTCTCGAAGCACCATCCGGCCCTTCCCCTCTACGACAAGTCCGACGTAGAACGAACGCTGCCACTGCTCAGGCCGGTTGCGCTCGGGGAGCCCGTCGCTCTGGCTGGCGGAGTGGTCGCCACGCTGCGGAGGGCCGGCCACATCCTCGGGTCGGCCACGGTGACCCTGGAGGCGAGCGGGCACCGCGTGCTCTTCAGCGGCGACCTGGGTCGGGGGAACCATCCGCTGCTCCTACCTCCGGAGGACCCACCGGCCGTCGGCACCGTCGTCGTCGAGTCGACATACGGCGACCGGAGCCACCCGGCAGCGGACCCCTCCGTGCTGGCCGAGGCAGTCCGCCGCACGGTCGGACGAGGCGGCAGCGTGCTGATCCCGGCCTTCGCGGTCGACCGGACCGAGCTGGTGCTGCTCGAGCTTCGACGACTGATGGACGCCGGCGACATCCCCCGCCTCCCGGTGTACGTCGACAGCCCGATGGCGCTCGCTGCCCTGGCCGTCTACCGCAGCGCGGTGGGCAGCGACAGCCCGCAGATCAGGCCGGAGCTGGCGCGCAGGCCCGAGGTGTTCGAGGCGGGGGATCTCGAGGCGGTGCACACCCCCGAGGGATCCGCAGGGCTCAACCGGCCGGCGTACCCGTGCATCGTGATCTCGGCCTCGGGGATGGCGTCCGGGGGCCGAGTCCTCCATCACCTCGCCCACCAGCTGCCCGACCACCGCAACACCGTGGTGCTCACCGGGTTCCAGGCCCAGGGCACGCGGGGTCGATCACTGCTCGACGGGGCACGCCAGGTCAAGATCCACGGCCACTACGTCCCCGTACGGGCCGAGGTGGTCAGCGTTCCCGACTTCTCGGTGCACTCCGACGCCGACGAGACGCTGGCCTGGCTCGCGCGCGCCCCGGAGCCGCCGCGCACGGTGTACGTCGTGCACGGTGAGGCACGGTCGGCCGCCCGGCTGGCCGAGCGGATCGGCGCAGAGCTCGGCTGGAGCGCCGTGGTGCCGTCGTACGGCGAGCGGGTGCTGCTCGAGTAGTGCGCGAGTCAGCCGACGTACCGCGTGCTGAGGGGACTCAGGGACGTTGACGTCCGGCCGCCATCGCCAAGATGTCGGACCACTCGAGGATGCCGACGACCTGGCCGGCACGGTCCAGCACCCCCACTGCCGACACCCCGTTGGTCATCATCACCGACGCGGCCTCGCGCATGGACGAAATGGGGGAGAGGCGCAGGACGGGCCACGGCGTCAGGCCCTCCAGGGTGGGCCCGGTGGCGGCGGCAACGACGTCGGACGCGACGACGCCCAGAAACGTGCCGGAGCGGTCGACGACCGCGAGGTGTCGCTGACCGGAGGCGAGCATGGCCCTCAGGGCGGTGCTCGGCGTGCTCTCGGCTGACTCGATGACGACCACGCGTGACATGTGCACGGCGACCCGCGTGTCGATCGCGACCGGGTCGTCGGGCGCTCCCTCGACGATTCGGCGGGGCTCGCTCATGCTCGCGGACCGACCGGCACCACTGCCACGGGGCAGGTCGCATGCTCCACCACGGTCAGCGCGACCGAGCCGAAGATCAGCTCCGAGGCAGTCCCGCCGGCATGGCCGCCGACCACCAGCAGATTCATCCGCGAGGCCTCGGCCAACAGGCACTCGCTCGGCATGCCGTGGGCCAGCTCGGTGCGGGACCGCACGTCGGGGTACTTCTCCTGCATCCCGGCCAACGCCTCCGCGAGCATCAACCGTTCCCGCTCGATGTCCTCGGCCCGGAGCTCCACCACGACCGGGCCGGGCATCCCCGCTCCTGCCCGGTTCACGATCGGGTCGACGAAGGTGTGCATCACGGTCAGCGGGAGCCGGTGCAGTGATGCCTGGCGGAACGCGAACTCGAGGATTGCGGCTGATCTCTCGCTCCCGTCGATGCCGACGAGGACCCCGTGCCTGACCAAGCCCGGGTTCCCGGGCCGAACGACGACGACCGGGCAGGACGCGTGCCGGATCACGGCGACCCCGACAGACCCGAGCAGCAGGCTGCGCACCGGTCCGCGACCGCGCGACCCCACGACGATCAGGGCGGCGTGTGCAGAGAGGTCGAGCATCAGCTCGCGTGGATCCGCGAACACGACGAGCTCGTGGACGGCCAGGGCTGGTGCCCAGCGGCCGACGCTGTCTCGTGCGCGCTCCAGGATCGTCGGCCCGTCGCTGGTGTCGGCGGACGGCTCGGCGTACGCGAGCGTCAGCGTGCGGTGCTCGGCAGATGCCTGGTCGACGGCCCACCTCAGCGCCGAGTCCGACGACGACGAGCCGTCCACTCCGACGACGACGGTGCCGGCAGGCACTGACTGGATCTTCTCGTTCTCCATGGTGACGTCCTCTCCTCGCCCTCAGCCTCGTTCACGCCGCGGCGCCTCGTCAGGGCTCAAGGCACCTGGGTGGAGGGACCAAGGACCCTGCCGCCGGGACCGGTGGCAGTTTCGGGACCTTTGGCAGCCAGGGGAGGGCCATCAGCACTCACCGCGGACCGCGCGGCGCGGAACGCTGAGCCGCAAGGAACCAACCAAATCGGGGAGGACGTCATAATGACCACCATTCACCGCAACACCGCTCAGGGAGCGACCCGCGACGTTTCGGCAACCGAAGAGCCGTCCTCACTCGGCCACCGCGTCCTAGCCGTTCTGCGCATCGGCTTCGGACTCACCTTCCTGTGGGCATTCCTCGACAAGACGTTCGCCCTCGGGTTCCACACCGGGTACGACCAGGCCGGCACCCTGGACCGGTTCGGGGACGCAGCCTGGATCAACGGTGGCAGCCCGACGGAGGGCTTCTTGGCGTTCGGCGCCGACGGCCCCTTCAAGTCGTTCTACAACGACATCGCCGGCGCCGCCTGGGCGGACTGGCTGTTCATGATCGGCCTGCTCGGCATCGGCATCGCGCTGACCCTCGGGGCCGGCATGCGCATCGCCACGGCCGCGGCCGCGGCGATGTACGTGCTGATGTGGACCGTCGTTCTGCCGCCGGAGAACCACCCCTTCCTGGACGACCACCTCCTCGCCGCGATCACGATGGGAGTCCTGGCGCTCTTCCATGCCGGTGACACCTGGGGCCTCGGGCGCTGGTGGTCCGAGAAGGGGGTCGTCAAGAGGAGCCCGGTCCTCAAGTAGCTCGCCGGGTGGGGGGAACGGCCGTCTGTCTCCGACAGACGGCCGTTCGGCTGCTCCGGGTCAGCCGCGCGCGGCGACCGGGACCACGGCCACCGCGCAGGTGGCGTGCTCGGCCAGGAAGGACGCGATCGAACCGAACAGCAGGTCCCAGGGGGCCCCGCCGGTGGGGCTGCCCACCACCACCAGGTCCATGCTCGCGGACCTCCTCAGCAGGTCCTCGCTGGGAAGCCCGGGGACCAGCTCGACGCGCACGGCGACGTCCGGGTAGTCCTCCTGCACACCGCTCAGGACCCCGGCCAGGAGCACCCGCTCCTCCTCCTCGGCCTCAGGAGACAGGTCGCCCCACGACCGGGTCAGGGGGTAGGTGTGCAGGACCGTCAGCGGCAGACGTCGCTGCGAGGCGTGGCGGAAGGCGAACCGAAGGGGTTCGGAGGACCTCTCTGAACCGTCGATCCCGACCAGGACCCCCTGTCGGCCGCCATGGCTGTCGCCCGGCCGGACGACCACGACCGGACAGGTCGCGTGCCTGACGACCGAGACGCTGACCGACCCGAGGAGCAGCCGCCTGACCGGGCCTCGTCCGCGTGAACCGACGACCAGGACCTCTGCGCGCCTCGCGAGTGCCAGGAGCACATCGCGAGGATCGGCGACCCGGAGCACCCCGTGGACGTCGAGCCCGGGCAGCCTGCGTCGGGCTTCATCGCACGCATCGTCGACCATCTGCTGGCCGTCCGCCAGGAGTGGGGTGGTGTCGGGAAGGCCGGTCCGGGAGTCCGTGCCGTCCTGGTCGGTCCACACGGCGCCGACCGGCCCGACGGCATGGACGACGACCAAGCCCCGGCGCTCGGCGCCGGCCTGGTCGATCGCCCAGGTGAGTGCATGCCCGGACGAGGCGGAGCCATCGACCCCGACCACCACCGTCCCGGCAGGTAGGTCTTCGAGCTGCATGGGGAACCTCCCTTGTCGCGCACCAGTCTCCACGCACCAGGCCGGTTCGGCGAGTGCTCAACGGACCGCAGCCACGGGACCTACGACCCTGATCCGGTCGTGACCGGCCACGGGTCTCCAAGAGGTTGCGTCGGTCCCCCGGGTGGAGGACCAAGGTCACTGCTGCCGACCGCCTGGTGTCGCTAGCGTTGAGGCACCAGACGCGACACAGGGAGATGCACCCATGGAGAACCTCGTCATCCTCGGCGGCGGCACGGCCGGAACGATGATCGCCAACAAGCTACGGCACCGGCTGGACCGCGATAAGTGGTCCATCACCGTGGTCGATCGCGACGACGCGCACCACTACCAGCCGGGGTACCTGTTCGTGCCCTTCGGTGGCTACACCCGCGAGCAGGTCGTCAGGTCTCGGCACGCGTTCCTGTCCGACGGCGTCGACTTCGTCGTCGCCTCGGTCGACAGGGTGGACCCGGAGGCGAGCGTCGTCACCCTGGAGGACGGGGGCAGCCTGGCGTACGACCAGCTCGTGATCGCCAGCGGGACGACACCGCGCCCGGACCAGACGCCCGGCATGCTCGGCCCGGAGTGGCGGCGCAGCATCTTCGACTTCTACACCCTCGAGGGTGCCGAGGCGCTCGCGGACGCGCTGACCCGGTTCGAGAGCGGCCGGATGGTCGTGCACATCACCGAGACGCCGATCAAGTGCCCGGTGGCTCCACTGGAGTTCGTCTTCCTGGCCGAGGCCTGGCTGCAGGAGCAGGGCATCCGCGACCGGGTCGAGCTCGTCTACGTGACGCCGCTCGACGGGGCGTTCACCCAGCCGGTCGCCTCGGCCCATCTCGGCAGCATGCTGGACGAGCGCAAGGTGCATGTCGAGACCGACTTCCTCGTCGAGCGGATCGACGACGAGCGCAAGATGCTCGTCTCCTACGACGAGCGTGAGGTCCCCTTCGACCTGCTCGTGACGGTGCCGCTCAACATGGGCGCCGACTTCGTCCAGCGCTCCGGCCTGGGGGATGAGCTGAACTATGTGCCGGTCGATCGGCACACCCTCCTGTCCAAGCAGTACGACAACATCTTCGCCGTCGGCGACGCCAGCGACATCCCCGCATCCAAGGCGGGGTCCGTGGCGCACTTCGCGACCGAGATCTTCGTCGGCAACTTCCTTCAGCACATCGCCGGGAAGCAGATGACCGGGAGCTTCGACGGACACGCGAACTGCTTCGTGGAGTCGGGCAAGGACAAGGCCCTGCTGATCGACTTCAACTACGACACCGAGCCGCTGCCCGGGAAGTACCCGCTGCCGATCGTCGGGCCCATGGACCTGCTGAAGGAGACCCGGGCCAACCACGTCGGCAAGCTGGCGTTCCGCTGGATCTACTGGAACGTCCTGCTCCCCGGTCGCAGGCTGCCGCTGCCGGCCCACATGTCCATGGTCGGGAAGGTCACCCCCCGACGAACCGAGAAGCAGGAGGTCTGACATGCCCACCACCACGATCGAGGGTCACGAGATCCAGGTCAACGACGAGGGTTTCATGACGGAGTACGACGAGTGGACCGAAGACCTGGGCGATGCCCTGGCCGGCCAGATCGGCGTCGTGATGAGCCCCGACCACTGGAAGGCGATCCACTTCCTGCGCAGCGACTTTTCCGAGCAGCACGAGACAGCGACCCTGCGCCGTGTGTCGACCGTCGGCGGGATCCCGACCAAGCAGCTGTTCGCCCTCTTTCCCAAGAAGCCGGCCAAGAAGATGGCCTACATCGCCGGGCTCCCGAAGCCCCGCGGTTGCGTGTGAACGCCGAACAGGAGACCGACATGACTACGACAACCAGCCCGGCACCCCTCGTCCCGAGCTTCGACGACGAGGCGGACTCCGGGCGCAAGCTCGCGATCATCTGCTCCAAGGGCAGTCTCGACATGGCCTATCCCGGCCTGATCCTGGCCAACGCCGCGCTCGGGGAGGGTATCGAGACGCACCTGTTCTTCACGTTCTGGGGCTTCGACATGATCAACAAGTCGACCATGGCGGACCTGAAGTTCACGATGCTCGGAAACACCGCGACGCACATGCCGCAGGGTCTCGGCGGCATCCCCGGCATGACCGCGATGGCCACCCACCAGATGAAGAAGTCCATCGCCGAGGTCGGCGTTCCCGAGGTGCCCGAGTTCCTCCAGCAGATAGTCGACTCGGGCGGCCACCTGTGGGCCTGCCGGATGTCGGCCGACATGGCGCACCTCGAGGAGAAGGACCTCTACGACGAGGTCGAGGCCATCATCAGCGCCTCCGACTTCATCGAGAAGACCGACGGGGCCCAGCTGCTGTTCATCTGAGCCGGCACAGGGCCCGGTCCGGTGGGACCATCGGCCCTGCCCGGATGGTGTCGGAAGCGGCAGCCTGTGGACATGGACAAGAACACGCGAGGCATCGTGGTCGGGTACGACGGATCGGCTGACGCCGACGCGGCACTGCGATGGGCGGCCGACACGGCAGCACTGGAGGACCTCCCGCTGCGGGCGGTGATGGTCGACCAGGTGGATGCGTCGCCGTGGGGCGGGGTCTACTGGGAGCCGGACACGGGGGTGGTCGCCCAGGCCGATCTCATCATCGAGAAGGCAGGGGTGCGCGGATCCTCCGAGCTCGTCACCGGACATGTCGTGCCGGTCCTCATCGAAGCGGCCAGCGACGCCTCCCTCCTGGTGGTCGGAAGCCAAGGACATGGACGAGGTGGCGAGATCCTGCTCGGGTCCGTGAGCCAGCACCTGGCCAGGCAGGCGAAGTGCCCGGTGGTGGTCGTCCGTCAGCCCGCGCACCCATCGGCGGACCGGATCGTCGTCGGCGTCGATGGCTCGGGCGAGAGCGCAGGGGCGCTCGAGTTCGCGTGTCGTCGCGCCGAGCTGACCGGTGAGGTGGTCGTCGCCGTACACGGTTGGAAGGCAGGCAACCTGCTCGTCGGCCGGGACGGACAGCTGCCGCACGACATCGGCCAGAAGATCGAGGAGAAGGAGTTGCTGCTCGCCGAGAGCGTTGCCGGGGTCCGAGCCGCCCACCCGGACGTCACCTTGGTCCAGGAGGCGATCCCGGTGCCCGCAGGACAGGCCCTGGTGGACGCCTCGTCGAACGCGTCCCTGGTCGTCACCGGCTCGCGTGGACGTGGCGCGTTCGCGGGGATGCTGCTCGGGTCGGTGAGCCACGACCTGGTGCAACGGGCCAGATGCCCCGTGGCGATCGTTCGGTGACGACACTGCCCTGACGGCCGCCACCCGTTCCGGCGCCCGCCTGCGCCCGCGTCGTCAAGATGGTGCTTGCGAAGTCGGAGCCTCGGAGGGACGCTTTCCACAAGGGAGGGCGCCAATGCGCGCCGTGAAGGTCAACGGGAGCGGTTCATGGCAGATTCGCTTGGGCGGGCGGAGAGCGCGTCGGAGCTGACAGCGAGCCTTGCCGCTCTGGGACAGTTCGTCGTCTCCGAGCAGTCGTTGCAGGAGTCGCTGCAACGGGTCGCGGAGCTGTCGGTGCGCGCGGTGTACGGCGCCGACGGCGCCGGGGTGACCTGGGTCGTCGCAGGCCAGCCGACCACGGTGACCGTCGCGGGCGACTTCGTCCGCCGGATCGACGAGATCCAGTACGCCCTCGACGAAGGGCCCTGCCTGCACGCCTACCGGACCCAACAGCTGGTGCTGGTCGAGAGCCTCGATCTCGAGAAGCGCTGGCCCCGGTTCACCCCGGCCGCTCTCGGGCACGGGCTGAGGGGAGTCGTCGCGGTGCCCCTGACGGCCCATGGTGCCCGGCTGGGTGCCCTGAACATCTATGCGCTGCAGACATGGGCCTTCGACGAGGCCTCGGCGGCCACGGCTGCGCTGTTCGGCGAGCAGGCAGCGATCGTGCTGGCGAACGCGGAGGCGTTCACCCGGGCGCGGACGGCAGCGGTCAATCTCGGCGAGGCGCTGACGTCGCGGGCGGCCATCGACATGGCGAAGGGGATCGTGATGGCGCAGCGCGGGTGTGATGCCGAGGTCGCGTTCGATCATCTGAGACGGCTGTCGCAGACGCAGCACCGAAAGCTCCGAGAGGTGGCCCACGACATGGTGGAGCAGGTCTCGAAGGGGCACCTGGACTCCGAGTCACCAGACAGCGCCTGAATACAATGGCGGCGTCTGGTGCCTTCTTTCTCGCCGTCCTTGCGGCTATGCTGAGCGTGGTTGAAACCACAGCCGCCCATGGCACCCGATGACGGGTGCCGCAGCCAGCGCTGAAAAGCCGCGCCTCGTGTTGGGCTTCGCGTGCATCCGCAGATCCTTGATGCGAGACGAGTCGATCGTGATGATCGCCAGCGCGGGAGTAGCTGCCGCACGGCCGTCGCCGGCGCGCCGCGAGTACGTCGGTCGCTCGACGGTCCTGTCCCTGTGCGGGGAGTGCGACCTCGCGACCCGTGGACAGTTGCAGGTCGAGCTCACGCGCGCGCTGTCGGGCCGCGCCGAGGACCTGTTGATCTTGGACCTGAGCCGCCTCGGCTTCTGTGACCTGGGTTGTGCCCGGCTGATCTGTGCCGCCAGCCACGCGGGTCACGTCGTGGTGACCGGCATGTCGGCCAGCATGTCCAAGATGTTCGACATGCTCGACCCCGGGCTCACCCTGTCGCGCAGCGGCGCCGTACACGTGAACCCTCACCAGAGGGGTGCCCAGAGCCGTGGTCTCAGTACGTCGACCACGTCAACCGCACCCGCCCAGTACACCGATGGAGCTCGTCTCGAGAGCACCGACGAAGTCCGCCTACCCCACCCCTGATGTAGTGGGCTTCGTCGGCCTCAAATGCCCCCCCAGCAAGGCGGGCTCCATCGGCTGCCCCTGGTTCACGGAGCGCGAACCCCCGACCACGCGATCGGCATCGTCACGCAGGTCAACACTGCACCCCGGCCCAGGCCTTCGCCTGGACCCGCAACGTGCGGTTGCGTGAGGTGGCCGCCGAGCTGGTCCGAGGGACCGTGTGACCGGACAGCCGGCCGGGCCCCGACAACCGCGATACTGGCCCCATGATGATCAGACCCGCCGAGCTGGCGGCCATCGTGACGGGTGAGGTCGACCTGGCCTTCCGGCGCTGGGCGCGCCCGCGCGTCAAGGTCGGCACCCGGATGCGTACGGCCGTGGGTCTGGTCGAGGTGACGTCGATCGACCAGGTCGAGCCGGCTTCCCTGACAGAGGACGACGCCTGCCGAGCCGGCGCGCACTCCCTGACCACGCTTCTCGACGCCCTCGCCGCCCGCCCCGACGACCCCGTGTTCCGGGTGGGGCTGCGGCACTCCGGGCGAGATCCCCGAGAGGTGCTGCGCGAGACGGTGCCCGACGACGACGAGGTCGCGACGCTGAACGCCTGGCTGGACCGGCTCGACGCGTCGTCCTCCGAAGGCCCCTGGACCCGCGCGTCGTTGGACCTCATCGACCTGTTCCCGGGTCGACGCGCGCCCGAGCTCGCCGAGCAGGTGGGTCGTGAGACGGCGAGCTTCAAGCGCGACGTACGCAAGCTCAAGGAACGCGGGCTGACGGAGTCCCTGGACATCGGCTACCGGCTGTCGCCTCGCGGCAGGGCGGTCGTCGACCACGGCAGGCAGCCGCGCGACCGACCCGCGCCTCCCCTCGGCACGCCGTTGCCGCGCACCGGGGCACCGGCCTCGCGGGCGCTGACGGCTGCCGGACACACCACGCTCGAGTCGCTGACCGGGGTGAGCGAGCGAGAGGTGTCCGACCTGCACGGTGTCGGGCCGTTCGCCATGGACCGGCTGCGGGAGGCCCTCGCCGGGGCAGGCCTGTCCTTCCGTCGTGTTTGATGAAGCCATGACGACGCCCGAGGCGACCACGCTGTCCACTCACGACCCGGCGGGCGAGGTAGTCGACATCTGTCACCGGCTGATCCGGATGGACACGTCCAACTACGGTGAGGCCGAGGGCCCCGGGGAGCGCCAGGCGGCGGAGTACGTCGCCGAGCTGCTCGACGAGGTCGGCATCCCCTCCACCCTGCACGAACGCACGTCTGGCCGGACCTCGGTGGTCGCTCGGTGGGGGTCCGGCGACCGGGAGCCGCTGCTGCTGCACGGCCACCTCGACGTCGTGCCGGCCGCCGCGGAGGACTGGCAGGTGCACCCGTTCTCGGGCGAGGTCCGCGACGGTTACGTCTGGGGCCGCGGTGCGGTTGACATGAAGGACTTCGACGCGATGCTGCTGTCGGTCGTGCGGGCCCGCGCCCGCGACGGTCGCGTCCCGGACCGGCCGATCGTGCTGGCGTTCACCGCCGACGAGGAGGCTGGTGGCCATCACGGAGCCGAGGCGCTGATCGAGGACATGCGCGACGAGCTCGCCGACTGCACCGAGGCGGTCGGCGAGGTGGGCGGCTTCAGCACGACGGTGCGGGGCAAGCGGGTCTACCTGATCGAGGCGGCCGAGAAGGGCATGGCCTGGATGAAGCTGACCGCCCGCGGCCGCGCCGGTCACGGCTCCATGATCAACCGCGACAACGCCGTGACCGAGCTCGCCGGCGCGGTGGCGCGGATCGGCGCCTACGAGTGGCCGGTCCGGCTCACCCCCACCATGGAGGTGCTGCTCGCCTCGGTGGCCAGCCTGGCCGGCACCACCGCCACCCCGGAGAACGCCGAGGCGCTGATCGAGGAGTTCGGCGACGCCTCCCGGATGCTCGGCGCGGTCATCCGCAACACCGCCAACCCGACCCAGCTCGATGCCGGCTACAAGGTCAACGTCATCCCGACCGAGGCGAGCGCCCACATCGACGGCCGGTTCCTGCCGGGCTACGAGGACGAGTTCTTCGCGACCCTCGCCGAGCTGTGCGGGGAGAACATCAGCGTCGACTTCCTCTCGCGGCAACCGCCCTGGGAGACGCCGTACGACGGCAGCCTGGTCGACGCGATGACCCGCTCCATCCTCGCCGAGGACCCCGGCGCCGTCGTCGCGCCGTACACGATGAGCGGCGGCACCGACGCCAAGCACTTCAACAAGCTGGGCATGAGGTCCTACGGGTTCGCGCCCCTCCGGCTGCCCTCCGACCTCGACTTCACCGCGCTGTTCCACGGCGTCGACGAACGGGTGCCGGTGGATGCGCTGGAGTTCGGGGCGCGGGTGTTCGACCGGTTCCTCGACGACGTGTGATGGCTGCGGTTTGGTCCCAAACCGCAGACAACTGACCGCTGGACTTGCGGTTTGGGACCAAACGACGCCCAACCCGTGACCGGTGGGGCGGCTGAGACTCAGGCCGGGAGGCTCAGCCGCTGCCGGATGATCTTGCGCCGCAGTACGACGCGCCGGGTGCCGTCGGGGCCGATGCGCACCCGGTCGAGCTCCCATCCGCCGTGCTCGGCCCGTTCGACGAGCAGCTTGGTCACCACGCCGCGCGGGAACTCCCGGGAGAACGTCACTTTCTGGAACTCCCACTCCACCCCACGCGTGGTGGGCGGCCGGGGGTGGGCGCTGCTCATGACGTCATTCTCCAGAGACGTCGTCGAGTGCCTCGACGATCTCGGTGGGCAGGACCAGCTCCTCCACTCCCAGGGCGCCGGACAGCTGACTGGCGGTGCGAGCGCCCACGATGGGCGCGGTCACCCCGGGCCGGTCCCGCACCCACACCAGCGCGACCTCGAGCGGCGTCCAGCCCAGCCCCTCGGCTGCGCGGCACACGGCCTCGACGATGCCGCGGCCGCGTTCGTCGAGGTAGGCGCCGACGAAGTTCGCGAAGTGCGGCGAGGCGCCGCGGGAGTCCGACGGTGTGCCCTGGCGGTACTTCCCGGTGAGCACGCCACGTCCCAGCGGCGACCACGGGAGGATGCCGAGACCGAGGGCCGCGGCCGCGGGCGCGACCTCGTGCTCGATGCCCCGGCTCAGCAACGAGTACTCGACCTGCGTCGAGGCGAGCGGGGTGCGCCCGGGCACTGCGCGCTGCCAGGTGGCCGCCTGCGCGGTCTGCCACCCGGAGTAGTTCGAGACCCCGACGTACGACGCGCGGCCGGTGGTGACCGCGAGGTCGAGCGCGCTCAGCGTCTCCTCGAGCGGCGTCTCGTCGGTCCAGACGTGGACCTGCCACAGATCGACGTGGTCGACCTTGAGCCGGCGCAGCGAGGCGTCCAGGCTGGTGAGCAGGTGGCCACGCGAGGTGTTCGTGACCCGCTCGCCGGTGCGCCGGGAGATGCCGGCCTTGGTCGCGAGCACGACCTCGTCGCGCGCGACCACGTCACCGATCAGCGTGCCGATCAGCTCCTCCGACGCGCCGTCGCCGTACCCGGCGGCGGTGTCGATCAAGGTCCCGCCCGCCTCGGCGAAGGAGATCAGCTGGTCGCGGGCCTCGTGCTCGTCGGTGTCACGTCCCCAGGTCATCGTGCCGAGGCCGAGCCGGGAGACCTTGAGCCCTGTCGAGCCCACTGAGCGCTGTTGCATGGCGCCACGCTAGCGACCGTCCACCGGACCACCGAGCACCCGGCCCGCCGCCACGCCGGGCCGGTGCGTCGGCCATGCGCCGGACGCGGTGGGAACACCCGTAGGCTTCGCGCCGTGCTCGATCTCTTCAAGGCCGTGGTGCTCGGCGTGATCCAGGGACTGACGGAGTTCCTACCCATCTCCAGCAGCGCCCACCTGCGGATCTTCCCGGAGCTCTTCGGCTGGGGCGACCCTGGCGCCGCGTTCACGGCGGTGATCCAGATCGGCACCGAGCTCGCGGTGCTCATCTTCTTCCGCAAGGACATCTGGCGCATCGGCTCGACGTGGGTGATCTCGCTCTTCAAGCCGGAGTACCGCGGCCACATCGACGCTCGGATGGGCTGGTTCATCATCATCGGCTCGCTGCCGATCGTCGTGCTCGGCGTACTGCTCAAAGACGTCATCGAGCGCGACTTCCGCAACCTGTGGATCATCGCCTCCACCCTGATCGTGCTCGGCATCGTGCTCGGCATCGCCGACCGCACCAGCGCCAGCGACAAGCAGATCAAGCAGCTCACCCTGCGCGACGCCATCCTGATGGGTGCGGCTCAGGCGCTGGCGCTCGTCCCTGGCGTCTCCCGCAGCGGCGCGACCATCTCGATGGGCCGGTTCCTCGGCTTCGAGCGCGAAGCGGCCACCCGCTACGCGTTCCTGCTGGCGATCCCCGCGGTCGTCGGTGCGGGGCTCTTCGAGCTCAAGTCGATCCCGGACGGCGACAACGCCTACGGCTGGGGCCCCACGGTCGTCGCGACGATCGTGTCGTTCGTCGTGGGATACAGCGCGATCGCCTGGTTGCTGCGCTACGTCTCGACGAAGTCCTACACCCCGTTCGTGCTCTACCGGGTCGCCCTCGGCGCCGCCACGCTGCTCCTGCTGGCGACCGGCGTGCTCGCGGCCTGAGCGGATCTACAACCAGCCCGACCGTTTGAACAGCCTGAGCAGCACCCCGGTCGAGGCGATCATCAAGACCACCGCGAAGGCGAAGCCGTAGTCCCAGTCGTTGCTGGGGACCAGCTCGAAGTTCATGCCGTAGACGCCGGCGATCATGGTCGGCACGACGACCAGCGCCGCACCCGCCGAGATCTTGCGCATGTCGTTGTTCTGCTGGACTGAGATCTGCGCCAGGTGTGCGTCGAAGGCCGTCGACAGCAGCAGGTCGAGTGCGTCGATCGTGTCGGACACCCGGGCCAGGTGGTCGCCGACGTCGCGGAAGTACGGGCCGGCCTCGGCGTCGATGCCACTCACCATGCCGCTGGTGAAGCGAGCGATCGGGTCACGCAGCGGCAGCACGGCACGGCGTACCTCCGCCAGCTCGCGCTTGAGCACGTAGATGCGGGCGGCGTCCTGGGTGCGGTCAGGGCTGAACACCGACTCCTCTACCTCGTCGACGTCCTCGGTCAGCGCCGCAGCCACGTCCTCGTAGTGGTCGACGACCTGGTCGCACACCGCGTAGACCACGGCCGACGGGCCGTGCACCAGCACCTTCTGACGCTGTTCGAGCCCCATCCGCGCCGCGTGGAGGTCGCCGCCCCGGCCGTGCCGCACCGAGACGACGAAGTCGTCGCCGACGAACAGGCTGATCTCGCCGGTCTCGACGGCGTCGTCGTCGTCGACGTACCAGAGCGTCTTGAGGATGAGGAACAAGGAGTCCTCGTAGCGCTCGAGCTTGGGACGCTGGTGGGCGTGGACCGCGTCCTCGACGGCGAGCGGGTGCAGGGTGAACGCGTTCGCGACCTCCTCCATCTCCTCAACGGTCGGCTCGTGCAGGCCGACCCACACGAAGTCGCCGGGACCGATGCGCTCACGCATCGCCGCCAGATCGGCTATCTCGCAGTCGACCGGGACCCGGACCCCGGCGCGGTACAGGGCGTTGTCGACGATCACAGCAACGAGGCTAGTCCTCGCGGCACCCGGCTACAGTCGCCGCCATGGCAACCGTGATCCTCGTCCGCCACGGCCGTACGACGGCCAACGCCACCGGCGTACTGGCCGGAAGGACGCCCGGCGTGCTCCTCGACGAGGCCGGCGAGCAGCAGGCCAGGACGACCGGGGAGCGGCTGGCAGCAGTGCCGCTGCGCGCCGTCGTGACCAGCCCCCTGGAGCGTTGCCGGCAGACGGCTGCCGCGATCGTGGCGGCCCATCCCGACGCGTTGCGGGCCAGCCGGGACTCCAAGCTGACCGAGTGCGACTACGGGGACTGGCAGGGCCGGGCGCTCAAGGACCTCGTCAAGGAGCCGCTGTGGAAGCTCGTCCAGCAGCAGCCCTCGGCTGCCGCGTTCCCCAGCGGCGAGTCGATGCGGGGAATGCAGGACCGGGCCGTGGCGGCCGTACGACGACGCGACGCGCAGATCCGCGACGAGCACGGGGACGACGCGGTGTGGGTCGCGGTGAGCCACGGCGACATCATCAAGTCGATCCTCGCCGATGCCCTGGGAACGCACCTGGACCAGTTCCAGCGGATCGTTGTCGACCCGGCGTCGGTGAGCATCATCAGGTACACCGACATGCGTCCGTACGTGCTGGCCAGCAACACCCACGCCGGCGACCTGTCCTGGCTCAGGCCGCCGAAGCCGACGAGGCGGACGCGCCGCAAGGCGGACACCGACGCAGCCGTCGGTGGGGGAGCGGGCCCCACGCCGCCTGGAAGGCGGTCATAAGGTGGACGGCATGCCCGTCGTGCACGCCTTCGACCCACCTGACCGCTTCGTCGTGGGCACCGTCGGTCTGCCCGGCCAGCGCACCTTCTTCCTCCAGGCGCGCACCGGACCGAAGCTGGTGACGGTCGGGCTCGAGAAGCAGCAGGTCGCCGCGCTCGTGGAACGAGTTGACGAGCTTCTCGACGAGCTGATGACGACCGAGGACACCAAGGGGCTCATCCCCGCCGTCGCGCCGGTGGACCTCGACGACGACCACCCCCTCGAGCAGCCGATCGAGGAGGAGTTCCGGGCCGGCACCATGACCCTGTCGTGGGACCCCAGCGACGAGCGCATCGTGATCGAGGTCTTCCCCTACACGGAGGCCGCCGTCGTCTCGCCCGAGCAGGTCGACGAGGACCTCGAGGAGCCCGAGCCCGACGAGATCTTCCTGGTCCGGCTGCGTGCAGGGATGGCCCGGGCGTTCGTGCAGCGCTCGGCGCGGGTCATCGAGGCCGGACGCCCGCCATGCCCGTTCTGCGGCAACCCGCTCGACCCGGACGGCCACCTGTGCGTACGCGCCAACGGGTTCCGCCGGCGTGATCCCTGAGGCACGCAGATGCCTGAGCTGACGATCGGGGCCGAGGACCTGCTCGAGGGTGACCTGGAACTGCACGGGCGGGTCATGCCCGCCTCCAACGCTACGTTCATCGGCACGCTGGGCGACCTCAAGATCGTCTACAAGCCCATCGCGGGGGAGCGGCCGCTCTGGGACTTCCCGGACGGCACCCTGGCCGCTCGTGAGGTGGCGGCGTACGCCGTCTCCGAGGTGCTCGGCTGGGGCGTCGTGCCGCCCACGGTGCTGCGCGACGGGCCACACGGTCCGGGCATGGTGCAGGCATGGATGGAGCCCGACCCCGAGCAGGCCCCCGTCGACATCGTCCGCACCGGCAGCGCCCCGAAGGGCTACCTGCACGTCTTCGACGGCGTCGACGAGCGGGACCGGGCGGTCTCGCTGGTGCACGAGGACTCCGCGGCGCTGCGCCGGATGGCGGTCTTCGACGTCCTGGTCAACAACGCCGACCGCAAGGGCGGGCACGTGCTCCCGATGGTCGACGGACACCGCTACGGCGTCGACCACGGCGTGAGCTTCCACGTCCAGGCCAAGCTGCGCACCGTGCTGTGGGGGTGGTTGGGCGAGCCGTTGTCGGACGAGGACGTCTCCGGGGTGGCCGCCGTGCTGTCCCGGGTGGGCGACAGTGTGCTCGCCGACCTCCTGGCGAAGGACGAGGTCGATGCTCTCGAGTCGCGGGCCCGTCGGTTGCTCGCCGACCCGGTGATGCCCGCGCCGCACTCGCGCGGACCGGCCATCCCCTGGCCGCCGTTCTGAACCCAACCGCTGGGTAGGCTGCCCGCCATGCGTGCCTGGTCAGCCCCCGATGTGCCAACCCTCCCCGTCGACGGTCCACCGGTGCGGATCCACGACACCGCCACCGGCACGCTCGTCGAGACGCGGCCGGAGGGACCGGCACGGCTCTACGTCTGCGGGATCACGCCGTACGACGCCACCCACATCGGGCACGCCGCGACGTACGTCGGATTCGACCTGCTGAACCGCGCCTGGCGGGTCGCCGGGCACCAGGTCAGCTACGTGCAGAACGTCACCGACGTCGACGACCCGCTCCTCGAGCGCGCGCGGAAGGTGGGCATCGACTGGGTCGCGTTGGCCGAGCGTGAGACGGAGCTGTTCCGCCAGGACATGGAGGCGCTCCGGGTCCTGCCACCGGAGCACTACGTCGGGGCTGTCGAGTCCATCCCGCTCGTGACGGCCCTCATCAAGCGGCTCGAGGCGGCCGGGTCGATCTACCGGGTCGACGACGACCTCTACTTCTCGGTGACGTCCGACCCGCGCTTCGGCGAGATCTCCCGCATGGAGCGTGACGAGATGCTCCTGGTCTTCGCCGAGCGGGGCGGCGACCCCGAGCGCGAGGGCAAGCGGGACCCCCTCGACTGCGTGGTCTGGCGCGCCGAGCGCCCCGACGAGCCCGCCTGGGACAGCCACTACGGCCCGGGCCGCCCCGGCTGGCACATCGAGTGCACGGCGATCGCCCAGGAGCACCTCGGCGAGTCGTTCGACGTGCAAGGCGGCGGCTCCGACCTGATCTTTCCGCACCACGAGATGAGTGCCGGGGAAGGCCAGGTGGCAGGCGGTTCCTCCTTCGCGCGTGCCTACGCGCACGCCGGCATGGTCGCCTACGACGGCGAGAAGATGTCGAAGTCGCGCGGCAACCTGGTCTTCGTCTCCGCCCTGCGCAACAGCGAGATCGACCCGATGGCGATCCGGCTGGTCCTGCTCAACCACCACTACCGCGACGACTGGGAGTGGACCGACAAGGGTCTCTTCGAGGCCGTCGACACGCTGCAGCGCTGGCGCTCGGCCCTGGCCCTCGGCGCCGGTGCTCCGGCCGGCCCCGTGGTCGCGGCGGTGGTGGCGGCGCTCGCCGACGACCTCGACGCCCCGACCGCAGTGGCCGTCGTCGAGTCGTGGGTGGACGCCACGCTGGGTACCTCTGGGCTCGCCGACACCTCCGACCG
The DNA here is from genome assembly GCA_963807335.1 of uncultured Actinomycetota bacterium. Classification (GTDB taxonomy): domain Bacteria; phylum Actinomycetota; class Actinomycetes; order Propionibacteriales; family Nocardioidaceae; genus Nocardioides. Next base: position 779 of record CAWEBT010000002.1, on the reverse strand, counting down.
CGACCGCCGCCGGCGTCGTACGCGATCTGCTCGATGCGTCGCTGGGGCTCTCGCTGTGAGCCGCGCCTGCGGTTGAGCCCAATCTGCGGTTTGGGACCAAACCGCAGGTGCTGAGCGTCGAGACCTGCGGTTTGGGACCAAACCGCAGCCACAGACCCCGGGAGCTACTCCGGCTCCTCGCCCCGGCTCCGCTTGAGGTACCGCTCGAACTCCCGCGCGATCGCTTCGCCGGATGCCTCCGGCAGGTCGGTGGTGTCGCGGGTCTCCTCCAGGGCCTGGACGTACTCCGCGATGTCCTCGTCCTCCTCGGCGAGCTCGTCAACGCCCCGCTCCCAGGCGCGGGACTCCTCGGGCAGCTCACCCAGGGGGATGCTGGCGCCGAGGAGCTCCTCGAGCTGGCCGAGCAGCGCGAGCGTGGCCTTCGGGCACGGCGGCTGCGCGACGTAGTGGGGGACGGCCGCCCAGTAGGACACCGACGGGATGTCGAGCCGCACGCAGGCGTCCTGGAAGACGCCGACGATGCCGGTCGGGCCCTCGTAGGTGGACTGCTCGAGCTTGAGGCGGTCGACCAGCTCGGGCTCGGTCGCGGTGCCCGTCACCGGGATCGGCCGGGTGTGCGGGGTGTCGGCGAGCAACGCGCCGAGCGTGACGACCATCTCACCACCGAGGTCGTCGCAGGCGGCGAGCAGCTCGGCACAGAACTGCCTCCACCGCATGTTCGGCTCGATGCCCCGGATCAAGATGATGTCGCGGTCGAGGTTCGGTGGTGAGGCAACCGC
>CAWEBT010000001.1:0-64657 GCA_963807335.1 uncultured Actinomycetota bacterium | reverse complement strand
GCACCAGTGGCACGCGGCGTACCCGATGGACAGCAGGATCGGCACGCCGCGGCGCCGGGCCTCCTCGAAGGCGGCGGGCTCCCACTCCCACCAGTCGACGGGGTTGTCCTTGTGCTGCTGGAGATACGGGCTCGTGGCGTTGGCGAGGCGGTTCACCGCACCAGTGTCTCCCGGCGCGCACGCTCGTTCGCCGGGCCGGGTCGAGTCCCGCCGGAAACGTGCTCGCCCCGGAGCCCGAGGCAGCGGTGCTACCCGGTGGTTCGGTGCCGAGAAGTGCCCGAGACAGGACCTGCGCCGCGAGGCAGCTCAGTTGACCTCGCTGCGGCGCTCGAGCAGGACGGTGTCTCGCCAGACCCCGTCAAGCTGGGCGATGCGGGTCCGCACCGCCAGGGTGCGATAGCCGGCGGAGTGGTGCAGGGCCAGGCCGGCTCGATTCTCCGGGAAGACGGACGTCTGCAGGGTCCACAGCCCGGCCCGGTCGGCCTCGACGACCTGGGTGAAGAGCAGCGCCTTACCCACGCCGCGGCCCCGCGCAGCCTCCGCGACGTGGACCGAGGTCTCCCCCACCCCGGCGAAGCACTCGGGTCCCGACACCGGCATCACGGCGGTCCACCCGACCACCTCGCCGCCGAGCTCGGCGACCCACGCCATCCCTGGCACCCACCTGGCGCGCAGCTGCCCGGCCGTGGGCAGCTCGGTCTCGAAGGAGGCACTGCGGCTGGCGAGGCCCTCCTCATAGATCGCGAGCACCATCGGCATGTCCTCGTCGGCCACCTGCCGTGTGGTGACGTCCCCGGGGAGGTCCTCTGGGCAGCACGGTGGAGACGACAGCGTGCCCATGACGACGTCAGCGGCGTGCGGCAGCCCAGTGCAGCAGGCGGCGTTGACCGACACCATGCTGGCGGTGCCGACCTTGTCGACCACGACGAAGCCGACCTTCTTGAGCACGTCGACGTGGTGCGAGCACGTGGACTGGCTCACCCCCAGCGCCTGCGCCAGGTCACCGATGCGCAGGGCTCCGGTCGGCGAGGTAGAGATCGCGTGCAGCAACCGGACGCGAGTGGGGTCCGCGAGCACCGCGAACCATTCCGCGTAGTTCTCCGCGTCGGTCCTGCCCAGGCTCTTGGGTGGAGTCGGCATGGGAAAAGAGTACCTTGTCTTCATCGACGTAGGTCGATATAGTGCCATTCATCGATGTCCGTCGATCAATCGAACCCTGAGGAGAATGTCATGCAGCACCCCGTGGTCATCATCGGCGCCGGCCCCGTCGGGCTCGCCGCCGCCGCCAACGCCGCCGAGCGCGCGCTGGACTTCGTCGTCCTCGAAGCGGGGCCCGACGCCGGTGCGACCGTCGGTGAGTGGGCACACGTGCGACTGTTCTCGTCCTGGTTCGAGCTCATCGATCCCGCCGCCCGCCGCCTGCTCGAGGCCACCGGCACGTGGACGGCTCCCGACAGCGCCGCCTACCCGACCGGCGGCGAGTGGCGAGAGGCCTACCTCCAGCCGCTGGCCGACCTGCTCGACTCCCGTCCCCACGGGGCGGTCCGCTACGACACCCGGGTGCTCGGCGTGGGCCGGGCCGGACGAGACCTCCTGGTCGACTCCGGCCGCGAGAGTGACCCGTTCGCCGTCCACGTCGAGGGGCCGGCCGGTCGCGAGCGCCTGCTGGGAAGCGCCGTCGTGGACGCCTCCGGCACCTGGACCCGACCCAACCCACTCGGCGCCGACGGGTACCCCGCACTCGGAGAGGCCGAGAACTCGGACCGCATCAGCTACGGCATCCCCGACTTCACCGATCCGGCCGTGGCCGCCCGCTACACGGGCAAGCACGTCGCCGTGGCCGGCAAGGGTGCCTCGGCCCAGGGCGTCCTGATCGGCCTGTCGGGGCTCGCGCGCCAGGACGCCGGAACCCGGGTGTCCTGGTTGCTGCGCCGCCCCAGCGTCGGCGACGCGTTCGGCGGCGGCGACAACGACCAGCTCGAGCAGCGCGGCAGGCTCGGCCAGGACGCCAAGGCGGCCGCCACCAGCGGCCTGGTCACCAGCGTGACCCGGTTCCGGACCGCGTCGGTCACGACCCAGGACGACGGCCGGCTCACCGTGACCTCGGTCGACGGTCAGCACGTGAGCGACGTCGACGAGGTCATCGTGGTGACCGGCTTCCGTCCGGACTTCGGCTTCCTCTCCGAGGTCCGCCTCGACCTCGACCCGGCACTCGGTGCCGTGCGGACCCTCGCCGACCAGGTCCACCCGGACCACCACTCGTGCGGCGACGTCTCACCGCACGGCTACAAGGAGCTCGAGCAGCCCGAGCCGGGGCTCTTCCTGGTCGGCATGAAGTCCTACGGTCGCGCTCCCTCCTTCCTCGCCATGACCGGCTACGAGCAGGTTCGCTCGGTCGTTGCGGCGCTCGACGGCGATCTCGAGGCCGCCGGACGGGTCGACCTGGTCCTCCCCGAGACCGGCGTGTGCAACGGTGCCGGCGCGTTCGACGACCCCGACGCAGAGACGTTCGCCGACGGAGGGTGCTGCGGCGCTCCCGCCCCGACGGAGCTGGAGCTGACCGGCCTCGGCCGCCCCGGCCAGTGAAGGACGCGACGACCCGCGCCCAGTCGGACCTCCTGCAGCCCGACGCCCTCGACGACGGTGGGCTCCGACACGTCGTTGCCGTGCTGAGCACGGTTCAGATCGTGTCCTGGGGCATCCTCTACTACGCGTTCGCGGCGCTGCAGTCCTCCATCACCGTCGAGACCGGCTGGTCGACCGTTGCGGTGACCGGCGCGTTCTCGCTGGCACTGTTCGTGTCCGGCGGTGTCGGGATCGTGGTGGGGCGACATATCGACGCCGTCGGCCCGCGGAAGGTGATGACGGCGGCCTCGCTCGTCGCCATCCCCGGGGTGGCCACCGTCGCCTTGGCGCCGAACCTGGGCGTGTTCTACGCCGGGTGGGTGCTCACCGGAGTCGCGATGGCCGGGACCTTGTACCCGCCGGCGTTCGCCGCGCTCACCCACTGGGGCGGTGTCCGACGGGTCCGAGCCCTGACCACCCTGACGCTGGTCGCCGGACTGGCCAGCACCGTGTTCGCACCGCTGGCCTCGGTCCTCGACGACTGGCTCGGCTGGCGTCAGGCCTATCTCGTGCTGCTGGCGGGCCTGGTACTGATCACGGTGCCGCTGCACTGGTGGGGCCTGAACCACCCCTGGCGCACCTCGCGTGGTCCCGACGATCACCACGCATCGACCACAACCCAGCGCAGCGCGCAGGTCGCCGCGCTGACCCGCAGCCGCCCCTTCGTGCTGCTGGCTCTCGCGAACGCCCTCGTCGCCCTGGCGGTCTTCGCGGTCATCATCAACCTGGTGCCGATGCTCGTCGAGCAGGGCCTGAGCCGGAACCTCGCCGCGCTCGCGCTGGGCCTGGGCGGCGTCGGCCAGGTGGCCGGCCGGCTGGGCTACGCGCGATTCGCCGCGGCCACCTCGGTCACCCCCCGCGGCGTCATCGTGGTCGCCGCCGTCGCGGCCTCGACAGCCGCGCTCGCCCTGGCGCCGAGCTCCGCGGGCCTGCTCATCGTGCTGGGCATGGTCCTCGGGCTGTCCCGGGGCATCTACACGCTCGTCCAGGCCACCGCTGTGACCGACCGGTGGGGCCCTGCCGGGTACGGCGCGGTCAACGGCATCCTGACCGCTCCCGCCCTCGCCGCGTCCGCCATCGCACCCTTCGTCGGCGCCACGCTCGCGCACCTGCTCGGCTCGTACGCCGATGCGTTCCTGGTCCTCGCGGGCCTCGCCGCCGTGGCGGCGGCCCTCATGCTCGGTGCCAGCCCGCGCAGGCCGGTCGACTGAGCCGATATCGACCTGTGTCAACATAGACGCATGTCGAATCCTCCTGCAGTCCCGCCGGGTGCCGAGCCCGCCGCTGACATGCTGGCCTGCTGCGTCCCGCTGGCCCACGAACCGATCACCGCCGACCAGGCCCTCGGCGTCGCCCCCATGCTCAAGGCCGTCGCAGACCCGGCGCGCCTGCGACTGCTGTCGCTCGTGCTCTCCCATGAGGGCGCCGAGGCTTGCGTCTGCGACCTGCTGCCGCACTTCGACCTGTCCCAGCCCACGATCAGCCACCACCTCAAGGTGCTGCACGAGGCCGGCCTGCTGAATCGCGAGAAGCGCGGGACCTGGGTCTACTACATCGCGCGACCCGAGGCCATGACGGCGCTCGCCAGCCTGTTCACCAGCGGCAACCCCGCCGACAGCAGCGTCGAGATGGCCGGAGCCGACCGATGAGCGATGTGATCCACGAGACCAGCGCGCCCGACAACCCGGTGTTGCAGCGCCTCTCCACCCTTGACCGGTTCCTCCCCGTCTGGATCGGCGTCGCCATGGTCTCCGGGCTGCTCCTGGGCCGGTGGGTGACCGGCCTCGACGACGCCCTCGCCGCCGTCGAGGTCGGATCGGTCTCGTTGCCCATCGCCATCGGCCTGCTCGTGATGATGTACCCGGTCCTGGCGAAGGTCCGCTACGACGAGCTCGGCCACATCACCGGCGACCGGCGGCTCCTCGCCACCTCGATCGTCTTGAACTGGCTCCTCGGGCCGGCCTTGATGTTCGCACTGGCCTGGCTGCTGCTCCCCGACCTGCCGGAGTACCGCACGGGCCTGATCATCGTCGGGCTCGCCCGGTGCATCGCGATGGTGCTCATCTGGAACGACCTCGCCTGCGGGGACCGTGAGGCGGCCGCCATCCTGGTCGCCATCAACTCGGTCTTCCAGATCGTCGCCTTCGCCGGCCTCGGCTGGTTCTACCTCGAGCTGCTGCCGGGTTGGCTGGGCCTGGACGACGGGACGGGGGGAGCCGGGCTCGACGTCTCCGTGTGGGAGATCGCGAAGTCCGTGCTGGTGTTCCTCGGCATCCCGCTCCTCGCCGGCTTCCTCACCCGCACGATGGGCGAGCGCGCGAAGGGGCGCGAGTGGTACGAGTCACGGTTCCTGCCGCGGATCGGGCCGGCCGCCCTCTACGGCCTGCTCTTCACCATCGTCATCCTCTTCGCACTCCAGGGCGACACCATCACCAGCCGTCCGCTCGACGTCGTCCGCATCGCGTTGCCGCTGCTGGCCTACTTCGCCATCATGTGGGGCGGCTCGATGCTGCTGACCAAGGCGCTCGGGTTCGACTACCAGCGCGCCACGGCCGTCTCCTTCACGGCCGCCGGCAACAATTTCGAGCTGGCCATCGCAGTGGCGATCGGCGTCTTCGGCGTCACGTCCGGACAGGCCCTCGCCGGGGTCGTCGGACCGCTGATCGAGGTGCCCGCCCTCGTGGCCCTCGTCTACGTCAGCCTCTGGGCCCGCAGGTTCTACCAGGACCGCACCACGACAGGAGCACGCACATGACCACCACCGACCCGAGCAAGGTTCCCCAGGTCGTCTTCGCCTGCGTCCGCAACGGCGGACGCTCCGTGATCAGCCGAGTCCTCACCGAGCACTACGCCGGCGGTCGAGTCGTCGCCCTCTCGGCAGGCACCCAGCCCGGCGCCCACATCCACAGCGAGGTGGCCGCCGTGTTGGACAAGCTCGGCCTCGACACGTCCAGGGAACAGCCCAAGCTCCTGACCCGCGACACCATCGCGGCCAGCACGATCGCGATCACGCTCGGCTGCGGAGAGGAATGTCCCTACGTCCCGGGGGTGACCTACCGGGACTGGCCCGTCGCCGACCCCGGCGGGCAGGACGAGCAGACGGTTCGCGAGATCATCGCCGACCTCGATGGCCGCGTGCGGGACCTGCTCGTCGAGCTCGTGCCAGCCATCGAGCTGCCTCCCTCGATCCTCGAGCGCCACTGAAGGACGAGGCCGCCACCCGCGGCCACGGCGGCCGGTGGCTCAGACAGCCGCCAGCCACTTGTCGGGCCCGAAGACCTCGTAGTGGATATCCGCCTCGTGGACGTCCTGCTCGAGGAGGCTGGCGCGCACCGCCTCCATGAACGGCAGCGGCCCGCACAGGTAGACCTCCGCGTCGGCGGGGATCTGCACCGTCGCGAGGTCGACTCGTCCGGCCTGGAGGACGTCGCGGGTCGGACGGACGCCGAGGTCCTCGTACCACCGGTGCAGCGACGCGGTCGGCATGGACGCCACGAGCTCCTTGAGCTCCTGCCGGTGCGCGTGCCGCGCGGGTGAGCGGTCGGCGTGCAGCACCAGCACCTCGCGCGCCGAGCCGGTGCCTGCTAGGTAGTGGAGGATGCCGATGATCGGGGTGGCGCCGATGCCGGCGGAGATCAGCACCAACGGCCGCGTCGAGTCCTCCAGGACCAGCTCACCGAAGGGGGCGGAGGCCCGGATCTCGTCGCCCTCGAAGAGGTTGTGGTGCAAGAAGTTCGACACCTCGCCGGCCGGGATCTCCGCCCCGTCAGCGTCGCGACCCATGGGGACGGCCTTGACCGAGATCCCCCACTCGCTGGGCTCGGCGGAGCCCGTGAGGCTGTACTGGCGGATCTGCCGGGCGCCGTCCGGCAGCGTCACCTGGAACGACACGTACTGACCCGGGCGGGCGCTCGGCAGCGCACTGCCGTCGGCGGTGCCGAGGACGAACGACACGGTGTCGGGCGACTCCTGGAGACGACGACGCAGGACCAGCGTGCGCCACACGTCGCCGTAGGCCAGGTCGGCGTCGGCGTACAGGCGCTTCTCGATGGTGACCAGCGCTCCGGCCATGTGCCAGTAGACCTCGTCCCACGCACCGGCGACCTCGGCGGTGACCGCGTCACCCAGCACCTCGACGATCGCGGCGAACAGGTGCTCGTGGACGATGGGGTACTGGTCCTCGGCGATGCCGAGCGAGGCGTGCTTGTGGGCGATCCGGGCCAGCACCTCGACCGGGTCGCGCCCGTCCTCGGCGACCAGGAGGGTGGCGTACGCCGCGATCGCGCCGGCCAGCGCGCTCTGCTGGTCACCCTGGGCCTGGTTGCCACGGTTGAACAGGTCACGCTCGAGCTCCGGGTGCGCGGCGAACATGCGCTTGTAGAACACGGGTGTGATGTCGCCGATCGCGGCGCCGATGACGGGCAGCGTGGCCTTGACGACCGTGGCGGACTTGCTGGACAGCATGGGTTCTCCGTGACGTTGCGGGGGTGTGGGTCATCGGCCCCCGCACAGTGGAGAGGCCTCTCCAGCCACCACACGACCACGCACGACCCGACCGCGGAGGGGTCGGAGGTCCCCCGTTCCCGGCTGAAGGTCACCACCTCCGACAGCTTGGTGGCGGCCCGGTGCTCGAGGGTCAGTGCCCCGGGAGCGACCCGGTCAGCCGTCCGTGTCGATCCGCGCTGGCCTGGTCGAGCCCGGTGATCTCGACCGTCTTGCCCTTCCGGGAGTACTTCGTCTCGATGGCGTCCAGCGACGCGACCGTGGAGGCGTCCCAGATGTGGGACTGCGCCAGGTCGATGACCACGCGCTCCGGGTCGTCGGCGTACTCGAACTGCGTGTAGAGGTCGTTGCTCGAGGCGAAGAACAGCTCGCCGGTGACGGTGTAGACGGCGGTCAGGGTGCCATCCTTCTCCTCGACGAGCTCGCGCCGCGTCTCGGTCAGGTGGGCGACCCGGCGGGCGAAGAGCGTCATGGCGACGAGCACCCCGACCCCGACGCCGATCGCCAGGTTGTGGGTGCCGACGGTGACGGCGACGGTGGACAGCATGACGGTGGTCTCCGACTTGGGCATCCGGCGCAGCGTCGCCGGCCGGACACTGTGCCAGTCGAACGTGCCGACCGCGACCATGATCATCACGGCCACGAGCGCCGCCATCGGGATCACGGCGACGACGTCGCCGAACCCGACGACGAGCACGAGCAGGAAGACGCCCGCGAGGAACGTGGAGAGGCGCGTGCGCGCCCCCGATGCCTTCACGTTGATCATCGTCTGGCCGATCATCGCGCAGCCGCCCATGCCGCCGAAGAAGCCGGTGATGACGTTGGCTGCTCCCTGGCCCCACGCCTCACGGGTCTTGTGCGAGTGCGTGTCGGTGATGTCGTCGACCAGCTTGGCGGTCAGCAGCGACTCGAGCAGGCCGACCAGCGCCATCGCCAGGGCGTACGGCGCGATGATCCTCAAGGTCTCCAGCGTGAACGGCACGTCGGGGAGGAACAGCGCCGGGAGGCTGTCGGGCAGGGCACCCTCGTCGCCGACGTTCGGCACGCCGAGCGAGGCCACGAGCGTGAACGCGGTCAGGGCGACGATGGCCACGAGCGGCGCCGGGACGACCTTCGTGACGCGCGGCAGGCCGACCATCACGGCGATGCCGACCGCGATCATCGGGTAGACCAGGAACGGCACGTCCACGAAGTGGGGCACCTGTGCCAGGAAGATCAAGATCGCGAGGGCGTTGACGAAGCCCACCATGACCGACCGTGGGATGAAGCGCATCAGGCGGGCCACGCCGGAGAGGCCGAGCACGATCTGCATCAGGCCGCCCAGCAGGACCGTGGCGATCAGGTAGTCGTAGCCGTAGTCGCGCATCACCGGCGCGATGACCAGGGCGATGGCTCCGGTGGCGGCCGAGATCATGGCGGGTCGCCCGCCGAGGAAGGCGATCGACACCGCCATCGTGAAGGACGCGAAGAGACCCACGCGCGGGTCGACCCCCGCGATGATCGAGAAGGAGATGGCCTCGGGGATCAGGGCCAGCGCGACCACGAGACCGGCGAGCACCTCGGTGCGGAGCCTGGCCGGCGAGCGCAGCGCGGCACGGACACTGTTGTCGGACACAGTCGTGGGCATGCTCAAGAGGGGGGCTCCGTTCGGGGCGCAGCCGGACCGGGCCGCTGGGCTGAGAGGATGGTCGTGCGCACCAGGGGTGCGCGGGCCGGGGAGAACCGGCGGAAGTCTGCGACCATCGTAACCTCACGCAACGTGAGAGTTGGAATCCGGAAGTGATCCCTGTGAGCGACGAGTCCCCCGCGCCCATGCACATCGGCGAGGTCGCCGCGCGCACCGGTCTCTCGCTGCGCAGCCTGCGCCACTGGGACGACGTCGGCCTGCTGCGGCCGTCGGGGCGCAGCGACGGGGGCTTCCGCCTGTACACCGAGTCGGACGTCGACAAGATCCTGGTGATCCGCCGGATGAAGCCACTCGGCTTCACCCTCGAGCAGATGAGCGACGCCATGCGCGACCTCGAGGCCTTCCAGGGCAAGGGCGACACCGCGGCCCACGAGCGCCTGAGCGCCCTGCTCGACGACGCGCGCCAACGGCGCGAGCGCCTGGCCACGCAGGTGGCGATGGCCGATGAGTTCCTGGCCGCGCTGGGACGCGAGGTCTGAGGGTCCGAGGGGTCGTATTGTTGCCGGCGTGACGTCTGCCGCGCGACGCATCGGCCAGCTCCTCGGAGCGTGGGCGCTCTACGCGCTGCTCGCCGCCGCGGTGTTCGCGCCCGTTGCTGCGGAGCAGGCCATCGCCGGTGTCGGGTTCCGAGATCGCCTCGGGACCCTGCCGGTCGAGGTGTCCCTGTCGCACAACGGCGTCTCCACCTTCGACACCGGGATCCTGGGGCGCCTGTACTGGCAGATGACCGGCACCGGCGGCCTCGGTGCGACCATCCGCGCGACCGGTCCGCCGGAGGCGGGCGGCACCCTCGCGTCGTACACGAGCCCGGAGTTCGTGAGGACCAACGCCCAGTTCATCAGTGACCCCGGCGAGGTCGCCCAGGCGTACGGCGAGAAGCTGCGGTCCGAGCTGGTCCACGACTTCCTCTGGGTGGAGCTGTGGTTCGGCCTGCTCGGCGGAGCGCTGCTGACGCTCGTGTTCCGGGCGCAGTCCCCGATCCCGGTGACCCTGGGCTCACGAAACCGCCGGATCGGGGTGGGCGTACTGGCCCTGGGCGTGGCGCTCGCCGCCTCGACGACGACCGCCGCCTACCTGTTCGGGAACTGGGAGGGCAACGACGAGGTCGACCGGGCCTTCCCCATGCCCGGCGTCAGTCAGCTGAGCTTCAGCGATTCCGAGACCCTCGAGGTCGCCCGACAGGTCCAGCCGTTCATCGAGAAGAACGCCCAGCGGATCGAACGGCAGGCCAAGTCCTACGAGGCCGCGGCCGAGGCGTCCCTCAGGTCTGCGCTGGACCTCCAGGCGGCCGGGCTCCAGGCACGGGACGGGGAGCGGATCGTCATCGCCGAGGCCGACCCGCAGGGCAGCCTGGTCGGCACCCAGGTACGCACGACCATGTACCCGATCCTCGAGGAGTACCTCGGCGAGGACACCGTGGCTCTGAGGACCATCTCCGGCGACATCTCCTCCAACGGCACCGTGGCCGAGGCGGGCTTCGTGGCCGGCGAGGCCAAGGCGAGCCCGGGCATCCCGCTCGTCGTGGTCAAGGGAGACCACGACACCGAGACCACGGTCCAGCAGCTCAAGGACGACGGCGTGCGGGTGCCGGACTTCGATACGACCGAGGTCGAGGGGCTGCGCGTCGTGGCCGCCAACGACCCGGCCTTCAAGACCCTCTTCGGCGGGATGATCGTCAACGAGACCGGCATCTCCGAGACGGCGCTCGGCTCGTCCCTGCGCGAGGACCTGGACCCGGTCCAGCCGACCATCGTGCTGTTCCACCAGCCTCGCTCGGCGGCCGGCTTCATCGGCATCGACGACATCGGGAGCCTCGAGGCCGGGGTGGGCCGGGAGACGACGCCCTGGGACGACGGGATCCCCGACCTGCCGCCGGGGTCCATCAACATCGGTCACCTGCACGATGAGGAGCCGCCGTGGGTGGTGTGGAACACCGACGGGGACGAGATCACCTGGACCGTGGTCAGCCAGCTCGGCACCTCCGGCGGGGTCGAGGAGACCCCCACGTTCAACCGGTTCTCCACCCCCTTCTCGGTGCCGTTGAAGGCCATCAGCGTCCAGCTCCAGTACGTCAGCACCGAGTCCGGGCTGCAGACCGGGTACGCCTCGATCCAAGTGGCCACCGACGGCACCGTCTCCATCGCCGATCGGGTGGACCTCGGCCTGCCCGGTGGTCTGCCGGTCAGCGCCGCCGGCCTGACCGGCGAGTAGTCTCACCTCAGCCGACCGGAACGGATGCCACATGACCGCAACGGAGACGCGAGTCCTTCTTGTCGAGGACGACGCGCGGATCCGGCGCGTCCTCCAGATCGCCCTGCGCGACGAGGGCTACCACGTCCTCGAGGCGCCGGACGGGACCGCCGCCCTCGCTGCGCTCCGGGACGGTCCGGTGGACGTCGTCGTGCTGGACCTGATGCTGCCCGACATGGACGGGTTCGAGGTCTGCCGGCGCATCCGCCGTACGTCGGACGTCCCGGTGATCATGGCCTCCGCGAAGGGCGACAGCCACGACATCGTGGCCGGGCTCGAGGCCGGCGCCGACGACTACGTCGTCAAGCCGGTGGTCGCGAAGGAGATCTCGGCACGCATCAGGGCCCTGCTCCGCCGAAGCCGCACGCGGCCGCAGGCCGTGAGCGTCTCGAGCGGGACGCTCGAGATCCGGCCGCAGGAGGCCGTGGTGCGGCGCGACGGCCAGCCCGTCCAGCTCACCACCACCGAGTTCCGGCTGCTGGAGACGCTGGCCGAGCGGCTCGGCGAGGTGGTGAACCGCCAACAGCTGCTGCAACGGGTGTGGGGCTATGAGTACCTCGGCGACACCCGTCTCGTCGACGTGCACGTCAGCAGGCTCCGCGCCAAGGTCGAGGAGGATGCCTCCTCGCCTCGTCATGTCGTCACCGTGCGTGGCCTGGGCTACAAGCTCGACCCATGAGGTGGCTCATGGCCCGGAGGGGTCTGCGGCACCGGGTGGCGTTCGCCTTCGGTCTCGGCGCACTGCTCATCGCCGTGTTCGTCGCCGTCACCACCTACACGGTCGCCGCCAACTACCTCTGGACGCAACGGGAGGCCACGACCCTGCACCAGGCGTCCTTCAACGCCCGCTTCGTGGACCGGTCGCTGATCGCCGATGAGCGCTCGCTGGACGAGCTGGACGAGCTGGACGAGCTGCTGGATCGCGTCGACTCCGCCGAGGAGACGTCGAGCCCGCTCCTCCGGTGGCGGAACCGCTGGTACGACGAACGCTACCGACCCGGGCTGGCGGCGCTGCCCGAGGAGTTCGTCGCGGCGGCCGAGGCCGGACACGCCGTGATCCAGCGGTTCGAGGCACCGGGCGGCGTCGTCGTCGGCATCGCGATCCCGCTGCACGACGGCACCTACGTCGAGGTCTTCCCACTGGACAACCTGGACGACACGCTGGCCACGCTGGGGGTCACGTTCGCCGGCACCTCGACGCTCGCGACCGTCCTCGGCGTACTCCTGGGGCAATGGGCCAGTCGTCGCGCGCTGCGCCCGCTGACGGCCGTGACGGCGGCGGCGGGTGCCATCGCGTCCGGTGACCTGGACGCCCGGCTGGGTGCCCAGAGCGACCCCGACCTCGACATCATCGCCGAGGCGTTCGACGACACGGCCACCAAGCTGAAGGCCAGGGTCGAACGCGACGCCCGGTTCGCGGCCGACGTCTCGCACGAGCTGCGTTCACCGCTCACGACCATGGTGAACGCGGTGGACCTGCTGCGCGCGCGCAGCGAGGAGGTCACTCCCGAGACGCAGGAGATCCTCGCGCTGCTCTCCGATGACGTGCACCGGTTCGCGCAGATGGTGAAGGACCTGCTCGAGCTCGCCCTCATCGACGCGACGTCCACGGCGAGTCCGGAGGAGGACATCTCCGTGACCGCGCTGGTGACCTCGGTGGCCGACCGGATCGCCGGGCGGCCGGTCACGCAGTCGTCGAACGGCGACGGTCCCCTGGTGCGCATCGATCCCCGCCGCCTCGAGCGGATCGTCGAGAACCTGGTCCGGAACGCCGAGAGTCACGGCAACGGGGTGACGGGCGTGCGGGTCGAGGACGCCGGCGACGTCGTGCGCGTCGTCGTCGAGGACGCCGGACCGGGCGTCGCCAATGACGACCGCACGCGGGTCTTCGAACGGTTCGCCAGGAGCAGCACGTCCGTCGGCTCTGCTGGGGTCGGTCTCGGGCTGGCGCTGGTCGACGAGCACGTGCGGGCCAACGGTGGCGAGATCTGGGTCGACCAGCGCCCCGGGGGCGGCGCGCGCTTCGTCGTCCAGCTGCCGGTGGCGAGCCGATGACCCGCCGGGTGGCGGTCTCGCTGGGCGGCCTGCTCGCCGCCGCCGTGCTGACCGGCGGCTGCGGCGTCGAGGCCGACCCCAGCCCGTTGCCGATCCCGGTGGACGACTTTCCCGACCTCACCTCCTCCCCCAGCCCCTCCCCGGCCGGCTGATCTCGCGGGAGGCCGCGGTCAGGTCGCCGGGCGCCCGTCGTGGCCTCCGGGGCCGGCCGTCGTCGCGATCGGCTCACCGGCTGCTCGCGCGAACGTGATCAGCGCGTCCACGAGGAGCTCCCGCTCGTCGGTCTCCATCCGGCCCACGATCTCGGTCAGCGCATGCCGTCGGTGGCCCATCACCCGGTTCACGAGCTGCTCCCCGCGATCGGTCAGCCGCAGGACGTCCTCGTCCCCGAGCCGGATGCAGTCCCCCTCGCGCAGCCGGGACGCCACACGCTCGGCGGCGACAACGCTCACCCCCAGCCGTCGGGCGAGGCTGCCGACCCGGCACGATCCTTGGCCCTCCAGCACGACCAGGGCCCGGAACTCGCTCAGCGTGATCGCGTCCTCCACGTCGGCCAGGGATCGGGCGGAGACCGCGACGAGCGCCCGGGACGCGGTCAGGAGCACGCTCACGACGTCGTCCAGCTCGGCGGTCGTTTCGCTCTCAGGCAAGGCGTTCATCCGTGCCACGCTACCTGCCCCGAGGCCTGCCGACGGGGCGTTCAGATCCCCGACCGGCGACGGTCGAGCGGATCGCCGGCCGCACCTTGCGAGTGTCCAACGATCTCCTACCGACTGCGTGACATTCGCCTCCGCAGGTCCCTGAGGCGTTGCATGTGACGGGCTCCGCTCGTAAGTGTGTTGGCGTGCAAGACGGAAGCCGAACAGTGAAGGAGCCCACCATGCTCAAGATCTCTCGCGAGGCCCAAGATGTCGTTCGTCAGATCCCCGACCAGCCCGGGCACCTCCCGACGGCCGGTCTGCGCATCGCCGGGGAGAACGCGAAGGAAGGCGGCCTGCACGTGCAGCCGTCACTGAAGCCCCGGCGCGGAGACACGGTGGTCGACTTCGACGGGGCCCGCGTCTTCCTCGACGCGGCCGCGGAAGCACGACTCGACGGCCGACTGCTGCACGTCGGCACTCTCGAGGACGGGCGCCTCGAGTTCCGGTCCCTCGCCCCGGACGCTGCCTAGGGCCACCTGAGCTGGGTGCCGGGACGAGGGGCCCGGACCCCTTGAGCGGCGAGCGACTTCCTCAACGAGACGCTCACCGCGGGAATGCACTCCGATGATGGCGTCGTGGGGGAATGCCATCATCGGGGTGCCGACCCGCGCGCCGACCTGGCTCGCCCCGTGCCGCACCACCGACGGGTCCGCCCGCTCGGAGTCCTTGCCTGCGGCGGCTGGCCCCTGGGTGGTCTCGCTGACGAGTACCGGAGAGATCAGGGCAGCGGTCTCGGCTGAGCCGACGAGGACTGCTTCCTCCGCAGTGGCAACCGAGCGCGGATCCCGACCGGGGCCGCCGCCACGACCTGGACCGGCTGGTCACGCTGTGGCGTCCAGTCGAAGTAGGTCCGCAGCTCGCGGTTCCACCGGTTCGCCGGGAGCCGTGGGTCGAGGACGGCCATCCCCACGCAGTACTTGCTGAGCGACACCGGTCTCGCGCCCAGACGCCGTAGCACGCGGTCGATCGGGGAGTCCTCGCCGATGGTCTTGGACTCCAGCACCACGAGGCCGTCGAGGGGGCCGTAGCGCTGGTCGGCGCAGTTCTCGAAGCGCAGGTTCACGTCGCAGGTCACCCGGTTGCCGTACGTGGAGTCCACCAGCGTCGCCCGGTGGTAGGTCGTTGTCAGGACCTTCCCCAGGGCCTCCGGGCTGACGCCCGTGCCCAACAGGCCCGCGGCCATGGCGCGGGCGTCCGGGTCGAGCACATGGCGTTCGGCGAGGCGGTAGGGGTACCGCTCCTTGACCGTCGCGCCCCGCATCCCGACGCTCTTGAACTCGAGCATGCACTCGCCGGAGTCGAGATAGGCACGGGTCCTGATCTTCACTCGCCGCCGGCGTCCGTGGGCGTGCTGCCGGTAGGCCGCGAGGTCCGGGGTGTCGAAGTAGATCGACTCGTAGCTGAACAGGCGGCGGTCGCCGATCTGGAGCGCGAACAGGTCGCTGCCCATCCGCTCGAGCACGGCGCACAGCAGGTCGAGTGGCACGACGTACTTGCGGTCGATCCGGGTCTGCAGCTCCGCGGTGGCCAGCACGTCCTCGAGCGAGAGTGGCCTCAGCCGGGCGGTGAGGTCGGACAGCGTCCGCTCGGCCGAGGTCACCTCACCTGGTGTCGGGGGGAGGGGTTGGGGAGACATGGTTCGTGGTGAGCAGGATGGAGTGTCCGTTCAGGCCGGCAGGTCGGGACTGGTCCAGCGGTGTCGTGGGCAGGTCCAGCGGTTGCGCGGGCAGGTCCAGCGGTTGCGCGGGCAGGTCCACGCCGGTGGTGAGGTTGGGCTCCACGGCGAGCACCGACGTGGCGGTCATGCGGTACCGGACGTCGACCACCGTCATGTCCCTCACGAAGTCGACCTCCTGCACGATGAGATGCCGCACGTCGATGCCCAGCCTGCTCTCGATGTGCGCCCGCAGCACGGCCTCGTCGGCGATGGCGGTGTCGAGCACCAGCAGCTGTCGTCGCGACCGGCTCAGCAACCGGGGGTGGTCCACGACGTACATCACCGCGACCAGCAGCCCGATGAGCAGCGGCACGAGGTACGGCGGTCCAGCGGCCACACCGGCCAGCAGGCCCATGGCGAGGGCGACGAAGTAGTAGGCGATCTCCTCCTGCGTGATGCTGTCCGAGCGCAGCCTGATGATCGACAAGATGCCGAACAGCCCCAGGCCCAGGCCCGCGCCCACCGACGCGGTCGTCAGCATCGCCGTGACGCTCAGGATGCCGATGTTGAGGGCGACGTAGGCGAGCAGCAGGTCGCGCCGCTGGTGGCGGTGGAAGTAGAGGGCGGCGACGATCGTGATCGCCACGAGGTCAGTGGTGATGGGCAAGATGTTGGTTGGCACAGGACTGCCTCCTCCGGGATCTTGGCAACGTAAGCGCGGCTCGACCCCTCGGAGGTCACCCAAATTGGTTGAATTTCCGTTCATCTCCCGGTCATCTGGCCGAGACTCGAACGTGACCTCCCGACCGGCTCAGCGGGCTGCCGGTGTCGTCCGGGCCCGGTTGGTGGGACGCTGGCAGCGCACTCGCGCGTCAGGTTCGGCGACTGACCGCACCTGCTCGGACGAGCCGGGCACCGACCGGAGGAGGCAGGCATGGACGCACACCTGTGGGACGAGAGGTACGCCGCGACCGAGCTGGTCTGGTCGGCCGGTCCCAACCAGTTCGTGGCCGAGGAGTGCGCCGACCTGACACCGGGCCGCGCGGTCGACCTGGCCGCCGGCGAGGGCCGCAACGCCATCTGGCTGGCCCGGCAGGGCTGGCAGGTGACGGCGGTGGACTTCTCGCAGGCGGGGCTCGACAAGGGCCGCCAGGTGGCCGACGCGGCCGGCCTGGCTGGGGTCGAGTGGGTCTGCGCCGACGCCACTACGTGGGCGCCCGCCGAGCCGGTCGACCTCGTCGTCGTCGCCTACCTGCAGGTTCCGGCCCCCGAACGGCGCGCCGCGGTGACGGCGGCCGTGCGCGCCCTCGCGCCGGGTGGGACGCTGCTGTGGGTCTCGCACGACGCCACCAACCTCGCCGAGGGCACGGGCGGGCCGCAGGACCCGGCGGTGCTGATGAGCGCCGAGGACGTGCTGGCCGACGTGGAGTCGTCGGGCGTGCCCGTGCAGGTGGTCCGCGCCGAGCGCGTGGCCCGGCTCGTCGAGAGCGGCGACCATCGTGGCGAGGAGCAGCGCACCGCCTGGGACGCGCTCGTGCGGCTCACCCGGAGCTGAGCCGACCCGTTCGTCGGGTCTGCTCAGCGCTGGTCGTCGGCCCCGTGGTCGACCCCGTGGTCGGCCCCGTGGTCGACCCCGTCATCGGACCGGTCGGCTGCCCCGTCGTCTGCCCCGTCATCCGCAGCACGGTCGACCGGCTCGTCGCCGTACACGCCGGAGTCCTTGGCGGCCTGTGCCTTGCGCAGCTGCTTGACGAGGCTGAACGACAGGACCACGACGGCGGCGATGAGCAGCAGGAAGACGATCATCGCGGTCCAACCGGCCTTGACGTCCGCGTCCTCGGGCATCTTGTCGGTGAACGACAGCGTGGTCATCAGCAGGACGGTCATGGGACCAGCCTCTCAGGCGGGGTCGGTGATGCCGGCGAACAGGTCGTCCTCCGGCGTCTCGGAGGCGACGTGGCTCACCACCAGCTCGTAGTCCTCGGTCGGCCAGACCTTCTCCTGGATCTCGCGCGGGATCGCGAACCAGAAGCCGTCCGGGTCGATCTGGGTGGCGTGGGCCAGCAACGCCTGGTCGCGCACGCCGAACCAGTCCGCGCACGGGACCATGGTGGTGACCCGGGAGTCCCGCGCCGGGTCCGGCTCCCACTCGGCGAGCCGCTCGGCCCACGGCGACTCCAGGTCGTGCTCGAGCATCGCGTCGTGCAGCGCCTGGATCTTGGGACGGTTGTGGCCGTGGTGGTAGTACAGCTTCAGCGGCTGCCACGGCGCACCGGAGTCGGGGTAGCGCTCCGGGTCGCCGGCCGCCTCGAACGCCGCGATCGAGACCAGGTGGCAGGCGATGTGGTCGGGGTGCGGGTAGCCACCGTTCTCGTCGTACGTCGTCACGACGTGCGGGCGGAACTCCCGGATAAACCGCACCAGCGGCTCGGCCGCCTCCTCCACCGGCACCAGCGCGAAGCAGCCCCCGGGCAGTGGCGGCTTGGGATCGCCCTCCGGCCAGCCGGAGTCGATGAAGCCGAGCCAGTCCTGGCGTACGCCGAGGATGTCGCGGGCCCGCTCCATCTCCTGGCGCCGCACCTCGGTGATGTTGGCCAGGATGTCGGGGCGGTCCATCTTCGGGTTGAGGATCGAGCCGCGCTCGCCGCCGGTGCACGTCACGACGTGCACGTCGACGCCCTGGGCGACGTACATCGCGGTCGACGCAGCGCCCTTGCTCGACTCGTCGTCGGGGTGGGCGTGCACGTGCATCAGGCGGAGGCCGGAGGGTCGTTCAGGCATGGCTTGAGTCTAGGCGGAGCCGCCGGAGCCGACGACGCAGCCGGTCACTCCCGGTCGAGCAGCGCGATCTCGTCGGCGCTGAGGACCAGGTCCGCGGCCGCCGCGGAGTCGGCGATCGACGTGGGCCGCTTGGCGCCGGGGATGGGGATGACGACCGGTGACTGGGCGAGCTGCCACGCGAGGCACACCTGCTGGGCGCTGACACCGCGCGCGGCCGCGACCTCGGCGAACCCGGGGTGCCTCTCGGCCAGCTCCTTCGCGTCGGACAGCCCACCGAGCGGGCTCCAGGGCAAGAAGGCCAACCCGAGCTCCTCGCACACGTCGATCTCGGGACGGCTGCTGCGGAAGGCCGGCGAGAACTGGTTCTGCACGGACACGAGCCTGTCGCCGAGCACGGTGCGGGCCAGCCGGATCTGGTCGGGGTCGGCGTTCGAGAGACCGACCATCCGCACCTTTCCGGAGTCCGCGATCTCGGCGAGCGTCCCGACCACGTCGGCGTAGTCGACCTCCGGGTCCGGCCGGTGGTGCTGCCACAGCGAGATCTGCTCGACACCGAGGCGACCGAGGCTGGCGTCCACGGCCGAGCGCAGGTGGGCCGCCGAGCTGTCCAGCGCCCACCCGCCGCCCTCGGTGCGGACGTGCCCGCCCTTGGTGGCCAAGAAGACCTGGTCCCGGACGCCGAGCTCGTCGAGCAGGGAGGCGATGAGCGTCTCGTTCGCGCCCTGAGCGTCGGCGCCCAGCTCCGCACCCGGGCCGTAGGCGTCGGCGGTGTCGAAGAGCCCCACCCCGGCCTCGAGCGCGGCCCGGACCGTGGCGGCGAGCTGCTCGCGTGGCTGGCTACCGCTCTGGTCGAAGGTCATCAGGCCGAGGCCGATGGCGCCGACCTCGACTCGTCCGACGGTGTCGTTCCCGATGGTTCGTGTCTGCATGGCCCAGACGCTACGCGGGGCCCGGTCACCCCCGCTTCGCGGTGCTGGGTGTGGGTGGCACGCTTGGCGCATGACCTCCGAGGCCGAGCTCGCCGCACGGTACGGCGCCCCGACGCCCGGCCGACGTCGGCTGGTGCTGGTCTCTGTCGCCTGCCTGGCGGCGGTGAGCCTCGGCTGGCTGGGCTGGACGGCGTGGTTCCACGCGACTCCAGACGTGCGCAGCGAGCTGGTCGGCTTCTCGGTCGTCTCCGCCCACGAGACGACCGCCAAGGTCGACGTCTCCGTCGCGGACGGGGTCGACGCAACGTGCACGCTTCGGGCCTACTCGGCCGACCACACCACGGTCGGCGAGCTCACGTTCGAGCCGCGCCACGGCCGCAACTCGGTCGCCGTACGCACCGAGCGCGAGGCGACCAGCATCGAGAACATCGGGTGCACGGCGCCGGGCCAGCCCCGCCCACGGTGACCGGACGATTTGACGGCTCCGTTGCTAGACTGGTCCGGTAGTCACAAGTTCCACCCGCTAGGGCCGCTCATCGCACGCGTGCGCTCCCGGAGCCGCACGTCGAGCCCGGCGGGTTTTTTGCTTTGTCCCACAGGAGTGAACCATGACCCAGTCGACCGAACAGGCGACCATCTGGCTGACCCAGGACGCCCACGACAAGCTCGTGGCCGAGCTGGAGGACCTCAAGGGTCCGCAGCGACAGGAGATCATCGACCGCATCAGCGCGGCGCGCGACGAGGGCGACCTCAAGGAGAACGGCGGCTACCACGCCGCCAAGGACGAGCAGGGCAAGCAGGAGGGCCGCATCCGTCAGCTCGAGGACATGCTCCGGCGCGCCGAGGTGGGCGAGACCCCTCCCGACGACGGCATCGTCGAGCCCGGCATGGTCGTGACCTACCGCTTCGTCGGCGACGACGAGACCTCGACGTTCCTGCTCGGCGCACGCGAGATCGAGGACGACGCCATCCCGACTTTCTCCCCGCAGTCGCCGCTCGGTGCCGCGATCCTCGGCGCCAAGAAGGGCGACAAGATCAAGTACGCCACCCCAAACGGCAAGACCGAGAGGGTCGAGATCGTCGACGCCAAGCCCTACAAGGGCTGACGCACACCGCATCCGACGAAACGGGCCGTCCCTCTCGCGAGGTGACGGCCCGTTCGTCGTCCCGGCGCGTCCCCGCGCCTATTCGTAGACGCGGTAGCCGTGCTCGCGAAGCCGCGCCTTGACCTTCTCGGCGTGCGGCTCGCCGCGCGTCTCGAGCTGGAGGCTGACCTCGACCTCGTCGAGGGTCAGCGTCGGCGAGATGCGCTCGTGGGCGACCTCGAGCACGTTGGCGCCGGACTCGCTGACCTGGGTGAGCAGGCTGGCCAGACCGCCCGGGGTGTCGGGGATCAGCACGCGCAGGTAGAGGTAGCGGCCGGCGCTGGCCAGGCCGTGCCGGATCACCTTGCCGAGCAGCAACGGGTCGATGTTGCCGCCGGAGAGCACGGCGACCGCGGGCGTCTCCCAGCGGGTCGGGTCGTCCAGCATCGCGGCCACCGCGGCGGCGCCAGCCGGCTCCACCACCATCTTGGCGCGCTCGACCAGGGCCAGCAGCGCCCGCGAGAGGGACTCCTCCGAGACCGTCACGATCTCGTCGACGTGGTCGCGCACGGCGGCGAAGGTGATCTGGCCGGGGCAGCCGACCGCGATGCCGTCGGCCATCGTCTTCATCGACGAGAGCGGCACCGGCGCCCCCTTGCGCAGCGAGTCGGGGTACGCCGCGGCGCCCTCGGCCTGGACGCCGATGATCGTGACGTCGGGCCGCATCGCCTTGATCGCGATGGCGATGCCGGCCAGCAGTCCGCCACCGCCGGTGGGGACCAGCACGGTGCGCACGTCGGGTGCCTGCTCGAGGATCTCCAGCCCGGCGGTGCCCTGCCCGGCAACGATGTCGACGTGGTCGAAGGGATGGATCACGATGGCACCGGTCTCGGCGGCGAACTCCCGGGCGGCGACCATCGCGTCCTCGAGGTAGCGCCCGTGGAACACCACGTCGGCGCCGTACGCACGGGTCGCCTTCTCCTTGGGGATCGGCGCCCCCTCCGGCATGAACACGGTGCTCTTGATGCCCAGACTGGACGCGGCCAGCGCGACGCCCTGCGCGTGGTTGCCGGCGGAGGCGGCGACCACGCCGTTGGCGCGCTCCGCCTCGGTGAGCCGCGAGATCCGCATGTAGGCGCCGCGGATCTTGAACGAGCCGGTGCGCTGGAGGTTCTCGCACTTGAGGTCGACGCGACCGCCCGCCAGGGCCGAGAGCCAGCGGGACTCCTCCATGGGCGTCACGACGGCGGTCTGCGCGATCGTGATGCGCGCGGCCTCGATGTCGGCGAGCGTCACCTCCGCCGTCGGGTCACCGGATGGTTGCGTCACTGTCCGCCTCCTTGTCGCGCTCGTCGTCGTCGTCGAGTCCTTCAGTCTCCTCCGGGAGGTCGGCGAGCGGCGGGACATCGTCCGGATCGGGCTCCTCGGGGGGCCGCTGCGCCAGGTGCTGGACGACGGCGTTGACGGTCGCGGCGAGCGGCACCGCCACCAGGGCACCCGAGACGCCCGCGACCAGCACGCCGCAGGCGATCGCGACGATGACGCCGAGCGGGTGCAGGGAGACGAACCGGCCCATCAGGAAGGGCTGGAGCACGTGTCCCTCGATCTGCTGGACCACGATCACGCCGCCCAGCATCAGCAGGGCGGTCACCGGCCCCTGGTCGACGAGCGCGACCAGCACGGCGACGGTGCCGGCGACCGTGGCGCCGACCATCGGCACGAACGCGCCGAGGAAGACCAGCACGCCGATGGCCAGCACGAACGGCACCCCGAGGACCGCGGCGACGATCACGATCCCGACGGCGTCGACGAGGGCGACCAGCACCGTCGCCCGGACGAACTGGGTGAGCGATACCCACGCGACCCGGCCGGAGCTGTCGACGTGCTCGCGGGCCGCTCGGGGGGCCAGGCGCACCAGCCAGCCCCAGATGCGGTCGCCGTCGGCGAGGAAGAAGTAGGTGGAGAACAAGATGATGAAGAAGCCGGCGGCGACGTGGCCGAGCGCGGCGCCGAACTCGGTCACCTGGCTGATGACCTGGCCGTCCTGGCTGCGCTCGGTGATCGCCTTCTGCGCCTGGTCGAGGTAGTCGTTGATCTGGCTGTCGGAGGCATGGAGGGGGCCGTCTCGCAGCCAGTCCTTGATCTCTCCGAGCCCCTTGACCACCTGGTCGGCGAGGTCGGACGCGCCGTTGGCGACCTGTTGCCCGGCGAACGTCAGGAGCAGCGCGACGAAGGCGATGCCGCTGACGACCACGAGCAGCGCGGAGAGGCCACGCGGCAGGCCGGCGGAGCTGAGCCCGCGCACCAGCGGCGACACCAGCGCGGTGATGAGCAGGGCGATGACCAGGGGCAGGGTGACGAGACCGAAGAACGCGAGGGCGCGGGCGATCAGGTAGCCCGCGGCGGTGATCACCAGGAACCGCCAACCCCAAGCAGCGGCGAGGTCCAGGCCCCACGGGACCTGCGCCGGCCTGGTGTTCGAGGGCCCGGCCGCGATGGGCGCCGGCTGGGTCGTCCGGCGTTCGGCCCGCATCAGTGCCCACTGAGACGCGAGCTGCTGGGTGAGTCGGTCGGCGAGGCGGTCGTCGGCCGCGTTTCTGGTCGCCCGCGACGAGCGGCCCGGCAGGCGGAACCTGGGTTCCTCGTTGGTCACCACGACAGGCTACAGAGCCGGTGCCCCGGCCAGCCGACAGACCAGCCGGTACGCCGCCTCCGGATGGGTGGCCGCCAGCAGCCCGGCGGCGGCCAGCACGTAGTCGTGGTCGACGACGGTCCGCGGGGCCCTCGGCAGCTGCCAGCCGCCGGCGACGTCGGACCCGGTCGAACCGGCGAAGACCCGCTCGGCCACCTGTGGTCGCCCGTTGCGCAGGACGCCACCGGAGCCCACCAGTAGGCCGACCTCGCGCAGGTCCTTGCCGGTGCGCTCCACCACCCTTCCCTCCGGGCTGACCACGACCTTGCTGCGACCGGCGTGCCGCCGCAGGGCGAGCCCGACCGCGGCCCGGGCCAGCGCCTCGTCCTCGTCGACGCCGGCGTCGTCGAAGGGCAGGAAGCCGGGGTCCGCCTGCCGCCGCGCTGCGGCGTCGGCGAGGTCTTCGAGGCCCGCTTCGGCAGCCGTCGAGACGGCCGACCAGCGCATGCCGAGGTCGCCCTCCACGGTGCGCGTGACGGGCGTCGTGGCGACCACGTCCCGGGCCAGCCCGCGCGCGTCGATGTTGGCGGTCTCCGGGTCGAGCTCGACCACGCTGTGCACGTCGGTGGTCGCGCCGCCGACGTCGACCACGACGACGTCCCCGGCGCCCGGCCGTTCCTCGTCGAGCCCGCGGGCCAGCAGCTCCACACCGGTGAGCACGACGTCGGGAGTCGCGCCCGCGACCATGGCCACGAAGTCGGCGCGACTGCTCAGGTGCTTGCCGCCGATGACATGGGCCAGGAAGACCTCGCGGATCGCCGTACGCGCGGAGCCCGGGGCGAGCACGCCGATGCGCGGCACCACGTTGTCGGCGAGCACGTACGGCACGTGCCCGGCGTCGAGGATCTGCGCCACCTCGGGCTGTGCGTCGACGTTGCCGGCGACCACGACCGGCCCGGTCCAACCGGAGTCGACCAGATCGGCGGCGCACCTGAGCAGCACCTCGGCGTTGCCACCGTCGGTGCCCCCGGTCAGCAGCACGACATCCGGCTGGGTCGTCCGCACCACGCCGGGCCACGACCCGGTCTCAGGCGGACGACTCGAGCCGGCCAGCACCGCGACCACCTTGCCGCCGCTGCTCAGGGCGACCCGGCGGCCCGCCTCGGCCGTGACCAGCTCCTCGTTGCCGACGACCGCGATCCGCAGACCGCCGCCGGCCGACGAGCAGGCCAGCACGTCCGCGGTCGCGGCGCGGGGATCCTGCGAGACGAGCTGCGCCAGGCACGCGTCGTACCCGTCGAGGACGTCGGTCTCGATGGTGGTGGGGTGCGAGGCGGCCGCGACGATGCGGCCCTCGGCGAGGTCGACGAGTCCGGCCTTGGTGAACGTCGACCCGAAGTCGACGCAGATCACGGCCCCGTCAGTCGGCGGAGCCAAGTGACCGGTCCAGGTCGCCCAGCAGGTCGTCGATCGACTCGATCCCGACGCTGAGCCGGATCAGGTCGGCAGGCACCTCGAGGTCGGTCCCGGCGACCGAGGCATGGGTCATCCGGCCCGGGTGCTCGATCAGCGACTCGACGCCGCCCAGCGACTCACCCAGGGTGAAGACCTCCGCCCGCCCGCACACGTCGAGCGCGTGCTGCTCACCGCCGGTGACTCGGAAGCTGATGATGCCGCCGAAGCGCTTCATCTGCTTCGCCGCGACCGCGTGGCCGGGGTGCTCCTCGAGGCCGGGGTAGATCACCTGGGCGACCTGGTCGTGGCTGTTGAGGAACTCGACGACCTTCTCGGCGTTGTCGCAGTGGCGGTCCATCCGGATGCCCAGCGTCTTGAGACCTCGGTGGGTCAAGAACGCGTCGAACGGGCCGGCGACGGCGCCCATGGAGTTCTGGTGGAAGGCGACCTTCTCGGCCACCTCGAGGTCGCGCACCACGAGCGCACCGCCGACCACGTCGGAGTGGCCGCCGCAGTACTTCGTCGTCGAGTGCACGACGACGTCGGCGCCCAGCGTCAGCGGCTGCTGGAGGTACGGCGAGGCGAAGGTGTTGTCGACGACGAGCAGCGCACCCGCGTCATGGGCCACCGACGCGAGGGCCTCGATGTCGCCGATGTTCAGCATCGGGTTGGTGGGGGTCTCGACCCACACGAGCTTGGTCTGGCCGGGCCGGATCGCCGCGCGCATGGCGTCGACGTCGGACACCGGCGCCGGGCTGTGCTCGAGGCCCCAGACCCGCTCGACCTTGTCGAAGAGCCGGTAGGTGCCGCCGTACGCGTCGTCGGGGATGACCACGTGGTCGCCGGGCCGGCACAGGGCGCGCACCAACGTGTCCTCGGCCGCGAGGCCGGACGCGAACGCGAAGCCGCGCTCACCCTCCTCGAGGGCGGCGATCACGCCCTCGAGCGCGGTACGCGTGGGGTTGGCCGAGCGGCTGTACTCGTAGCCGCCGCGCATGCCCCCGACACCGTCCTGCTTGTAGGTGCTGGTCGCATAGATCGGCGGGATCACGGCCCCGGTCATCGGGTCGGGTTCGTAGCCGGCGTGGATCGCGCGCGTCTCGAAGCCGGACTTGCTGCGGTGCTGCTGAGAGGTCACTCGTCGAGCCTAAGGGCCGCGGCGCCGGGGGAACATCCGGGGGCACGGCGCCGTTGTCACACGCAGATGGGAAAACACCCTCGACGTCAGGAGATCGCCATGTTCGGCCGCGCCAAGTCCACGCTCCCCACTGCCGACGAGGCGCTCCGTGGTCGCGAGACGCGCCACGCCGGCATCGCGGTACGCCACGTGGTGCTGGACGCGCCGGTGATCACCGACGACGTTCCGGACGGCATGGAGGTCGCGATCTTCGGCCTGGGCTGCTTCTGGGGTGCCGAGGAGATCTACTGGCAGGTGCCCGGTGTCTGGTCGACGTCGGTGGGCTACGCCGGCGGCATCACCCCGAACCCGTCCTACGACGAGGTCTGCTCTGGCCGCACCGGCCACACCGAGGCGATCCGGGTCGTCTTCGACCCGGAGGTCGTCACGTTCGCCGACCTGGTCAAGCGGTTCTTCGAGATCCACGACCCCACGCAGGGCATGCGGCAGGGCAACGACGTCGGCACGCAGTACCGCTCCGCGATCTACTTCACCACCCCCGAGCAGGAGCAAGCGGCCCGCGACCTGACCAAGGCGTACGGCGACGAGCTGGCCCGCCGGCGCCTCGGCACCATCACCACGGAGATCCGGCCGGCCGCCGAGACGCCGTACTACTACGCCGAGGACGTGCACCAGCAGTACCTCGCGAAGAACCCGATGGGCTACCGCTGCCACGCCAACACCGGCGTCCGCTTCCCCGCCACTGCCTGAGCCGTTCGGCCGGCCTCCGACGCGGTCGTCCGGGACCTCGACGGCACCCTCGTCGAGCTGGTCGCGACGCTGGCCTGACCCGCGCGGATGAGGCCGGGCAACCAGGCATCCCCGACAATGGGGCCATGCCCGAAGACCCGCGCACGGCGATCCCCCGAAGGGCCATCGCGCGCGGCGCCCGGTTGGCCGCCCTCCCACTCGGCTACGCCGGCCGGTCTGCCCTCGGACTCGGCAAGCGTCTCGGCGGCAGCTCCGCCGAGGTGGTGCTGACCGACATCCAGCAGCGCACGGCCGAACAGCTCTTCCGCACCCTCGGCGAGCTCAAGGGCGGTGCGATGAAGTTCGGGCAGGCGCTGTCGGTGCTGGAGGCGGCGTTCCCCGACGAGCTCGTGAAGCCCTACCGCGAGCAGCTGGTCAGGCTGCAGGACGCCGCTCCCCCGATGCCGACCCAGACGGTGCGCGACCAGCTCGAGTCGTCGATGGGCCCCGACTGGCGCACCCAGCTCGTGTGGCTCGACGGCGGCCAGGCCGCCGCCGCCTCGATCGGGCAGGTGCACCGCGGTCGCTGGCACGACGGTCGCGACGTGGCCGTGAAGGTGCAGTACCCAGGCGCGGGACAGGCTCTGATGAGCGACCTGCGCCAGCTGTCCCGCGTCGCGCGCGGCGTGGCTCCGGTCTTCCCAGGCATCGACATCAAGCCTTTGATCGCCGAGCTGCAGGCCCGGGCGGCCGACGAGCTCGACTACCCGCTCGAGGCGCAGGCCCAGGCGGCGTTCGCCGACGCGTTCCGCGACGACCCGCTGATCGTCGTCCCGGACGTCGTGTTCGCCGGCCAGTCGGTGCTGATCAGCGAGTGGATGGAGTCACCCGGGTCGCTGGCCACCGTCATCGCCGACGGCACCCAGGAGGAGCGCGACCACTACGGCGAGCTGCTCGCCAGGTTCCTCTTCTCCGGGCCGGCGCGCACCGGCATGCTGCACGCCGACCCGCACCCCGGGAACTTCCGGCCCATCCCCAACGCCGACGGCTCACCCGGCAAGCTGGGCGTGCTCGACTTCGGCGCGGTCGCGCGGCTGCCCGGTCGGCAGCTGCCCACCTCGATGGGCAACCTGATGCGGGTGGCCGCCCAGGACGACCCGGAGGCCCTGGTCGGGGCCCTGCGTGGCGAGGGCTTCATCAAGCCAGGCATCCGGGTCGATCCCCAGCTGGTCTTCGACTACCTCTCACCGTTCGTCGACCCGACCCGCGTTGAGCGCTTCCGCTTCACCCGCGAGTGGATGCGCACCCAGTTCGAGCGGATCAACGACCCCCGGCAGCCGTCGTTCGCCGTGGCCACCAAGTTCAACCTGCCCACGTCGTACCTGCTGATCCACCGCACCTGGCTGGGCGGCATCGGCCTGCTGAGCCAGCTCAACGCGGAGGCACCGTTCAAGGCGATCCTCGAGGAGCACCTGCCGGGCTTCGCCGGCTGAGCAGCCGACCGTGCCAGCATGACGGCATGGACACCGCCGCAGCCCTGGCCGACTGGCACGCCCTCGTGGAGAGCCACGACCCCGGCGGCCTGGCCGCGCTGGTCGCCGAGGGAGCGGTCTTCCGCAGCCCGGCGGTGCACGCGCCCCAGGAGGGTCGCGACGCCGTCGTCACCTACCTCACGGCAGCCCTGCGCGTGCTGGGCCCCACCCTCCGCTACGAGCGGGAGTGGCCGGGCGACGACAGCGCCGTGCTGCAGTTCTCCGCCAGCCTCGACGGGCTGGACGTGCACGGCGTCGACATCATCACCTGGGACGACACCGGTCGGATCGTCGACTTCACCGTGATGGTGCGCCCGGTCCGGGCCCTGCAGGCCCTCATCGAGCAGATGGTCGTAGAGCTCCGGCAGATGCAGGGCTCCTAGTGGCCCGTCGCGCACGTTCTTGTGCGCTTCGCGCATCCAAGGCACGCACCTCGCGGCGTTGTCGGCGCTTGCGAGACAGACCCGGTACGGCGTCGCGCCGGCGCCTTGCGCTGCACGCATCCTGAGCACGCCAACCGGTCAACAACTTCCGAGACGCACCACTAGCCGACCCAGAAGCCGCGGCCGCCGAACATGTCGCGGTAGTTGGCGCCGCCCGACGGCGCCCGGGAGCCGAGGTAGGAGCCCACGACGGCGGCACCGAGGTCGTCCAGCTCGGGTGCCACGACGCGGCCGTCGACGCGTCTGGCCATCGAGTCGACGAACCGCGCCAGGCCCGGGTCCTCGCCCAACCGGAAGAACGTGACCTGCGCGCCCAGCCGGCCGGCGTTGTCGAGCTCGCGGACGGCGTACGCGATGGTCAGCGGGTGCGGCGGGTAGTCGAAGTAGATCTCGCCGTGCGGCTCGAGGTGTGAGGTCGGCTCGCCGTCGGTGACGATCAGCAGCACCGGCTGCGCGTTGGGGTGCTTGCGGAAGTGCCGGTTGGCGAGCAGCAGCCCGTGGTGCAGGTTGGTGCCCTTGTCCCAGCGGGCGTCCAGGCCGGTCAGCTCCTCGATCTCCATGGTGCGCGCGGCCCGGCCGAACGAGATCAGCTCGAGCGCGTCGCCCCGGAACCGGCTGCGGATCAGCTGGTGAAGCGCGAGGGCGGTGCGCTTCATCGGCACCCACCGGCCGTCCATCGCCATCGAGAACGACGTGTCGACGAGCAGGGCGACCGCGGCCTGGGTGCGTGCCTCGGTCTCCTGCACCTCGATGTCGTCGACGTGGATCCGGATGGGACCGGACCGGCCCTCGCCGCGGGTACGCCGCACGGCGTTGCCGATCGTGCGCGGCACGTCCCACGGCTCGGTGTCGCCGAACTCCCACTGGCGAGTCGCCCCTGAGCGCTCGCCGGCGGCACCCGCCTGGCGTACGTCGCGCTCCCCCTGCCGCGACGACAACCGGGTGGCCACGTCGCGCAGCAGCGCCTTGCCGAGCTCGCGCATCGCCTTGGGGCTCAGCCGCAGCTCGCCGTCGGAGCCACGCTTGAGGTAGCCGGACTCGCGCAGCGCCTTCTCCAGCTCCGCGAGGGTGCGGGCGTCGACCGCCGCGTCGTTGCCGAGCTGGCGGGCCAGCAGGTCGAGGTCGACGTCGTCCATCCGGGCGCCGCCGTAGGACTGCGAGAGCTGCTCGGCCAGCGCGTCCAGGTCGGCGACGTCCTGCAGCGCGCCGGTGCCGTCCCCGAGCCCGAGGCCCTCCTCGCCGCCGAACCCCTCGGAACCGCCCCAGTCCTCACCCGGGCGCAGGGCCTGGAGGTTCTCGTCCATCCGGGCGAGCTGCGCCATCAGCTCGGGCGAGCCGAACGCCTGCTGCGAGAGCTCCATCAGCTCGGCGCGCTGCTCGGGGGTCATCGAGTTGAGCATCCGCTGGGCGGCCGCACTCCGGGCGGCGAGCGCGTCCAGCAGCTCGTCGATGTCCTGCGGGTTCTCGGGGAAGAACTCGCCGTGCCTGTCCATGAACTGCTCGAAGTCCTCGGCGGTGTCGTCACCGAGCCGATGCTTCTCCAGGAGGGTGTTGAGGTCGTCGAGCATCGCGTTGACGGCGGCGCGGTCCTCGTCGGTCGCACCCGCGAGCGCCTGCTTCATGCCGGCGAACCGCTGGTCGAGCACCTCGCGCCCCAGCAGGTCCTTGATCTGCTCGTAGGCCTCGCGGGCGTCACTGCTCTGCCAGTCGTACGACGCCAGCTCGCTCACCGCAGCGGCCGTCGAGGCTGGCAGGTTGTCGAGCTGCAGCTCCCGGAACGACCGGTCGGCGTCGTTCATCGTGACGTCTCGGGCCAGCTGCTTGCGCTCCTCGAGGACCGCCTTGTCGAGCAGCTCGCGCACCTCCTGCAGGGTGCCGTCGAGGTTGTGCCGGGCCAGCAGCTCACGTCGCTTCTCCGCCACCCGTCGGGCGAGGTCGTCGAGACCGGCCTGGTCCTGCCCGCCGCGGCGCAGGAACTCCTGCATCGCGCGCTCCGGCGAGTAGCCGGCCATCACCTCCTGGCCGATCGCGTCGAGCGCCTCGGCCAGGTCGACGGGCGCCGCCAGCGGGTCGCCGCCCGCGTAGCGCTGGTAGCGGCTCACGGCTGCCTCCGCGAGGCACGGCGCGCGCCCCGGCCCAGGTCAGCGGTGAGTAGGCGCCGGTTCCGGGTCGGCAGAACGTCGCTGACGCACCGCTGGACGAGGCGGCACCGACCCGGCGGTGGCTCAGCGACCTTCTTGGTGCCGCAGAGCGCCGCTGACGCACCGCCGTCCGGGCGGCTCACGACCTCAGCCATAGACCGTCTCGGACCCGTCGCTGTCCTTGCCGACCTTGCGCGCGAGGTAGAGGCCCTCGAGGGCCAGCTCGATGGCCGCGGCGCGGGTGCCGTCCTCGGTCGCCTCCATGCGCTCGCAGACGTCGTCGTACAGCTCGGCCTCACCGAGCACGGGCAGGCCGGTGAGGAAGTCACGGGCCGTGACGTGCTCGCCGGTGGTCACCATCGAGCCCGCCTCGATCGCGTCCACGAGCAGGGCGAAGTCGAGGCCGCGGAAGTGCTGGCGCACGGTCTCGGCGGTGGCCGTGCGGAGGAGGTGGGTGAGGATCTCGTGCTCGCGACCCTCTTCACCCGTCTCGAACTCGACCTTGCCGCCGAGCACCTCGACGGCGGTCTCCAGGTCGACGACGCGGGCCACCGCGTGCACCTCGCCGTGCATCGTCGCCCGGCGCAGCGCAGCAGCGGCCACCGTCTCCGCACCCGCGATCGCGAACCGGGCGCTCACGCCGGAGCGCTGGTCGACCGCGCTGGAGTCGCGCAGCCCGCGGGTGAAGCGGGCCAGGATCTCGACGAGGTGGTCGGGCACCTCGGCGACCAGGGCGGCCTCCTGCCGGATCACCGCGATCTCGGCGTCGAGCTCGGCCGGGTAGTGGGTGCGGATCTCGGCGCCGAAGCGGTCCTTGAGCGGGGTGATGATGCGGCCGCGGTTGGTGTAGTCCTCCGGGTTGGCGCTGGCCAGCACGAGGGTGTCGATCGGCAGCCGCAGCACGTAGCCACGGATCTGGATGTCGCGCTCCTCCATCACGTTGAGCATCGCGACCTGGATGCGCTCGGCCAGGTCGGGCAGCTCGTTGATGGCCACGATGCCGCGGTGGCTGCGCGGGATGAGCCCGAAGTGGATGGTCTCCGGGATCACCGAGCATCCGGCCCTCGGCCACCTTCATCGGGTCGACGTCACCGATCAGGTCGGCGACCGAGGTGTCCGGAGTGGCCAGCTTCTCGGCGTACCTCTCGTCGCGGTGCCGCCACGAGATCGGCAGCTCGTCGCCGAGCTCGACGGCGCGGCGCTGCGAGACGTGGGTGATCGGGTCGTAGGGGTGCTCGCCCAGCTCGGCGCCGGAGATCACCGGCGTCCACTCGTCGAGCAGCCCGACGATCGTGCGCAGCAACCGGGTCTTGCCCTGGCCCCGCTCACCGAGGAGCACGACGTCGTGGCCGGCGAGCAGCGCCCGCTCGACCTGTGGGATCACGCTGTGCTCGAAGCCGTGCAGCCCGGGCCACGGGTCGTCGCCCGCGGCGAGCATCGCCAGCAGGTTGTCGCGGATCTCGTTGCGGAGGGACTTGTGCTCGTGCCCGGACGCACGCAGCTCGGCCAGGGTCTTCGCGGTGGGGGCCTTGGTCACCCCCAAAACACTACTCAGCGGACCAATCGCGGCCGGCTCGGTCTCGGCCTCATCGTTTCGATTCGACTTCACCCGGGCCGGCCTCCAGCGCTCCTCCCCCACGCGCGGATCGTGGTAGACCGGTCCCCGACCGAACTGGCTGAATGTTGAACAACAGGAGATCTCCATGGCACTCGGGTTCCTGGACCGCGACCACACGGTCGCCCCTCCCGGCTTCAACCGCTGGCTCATCCCGCCGGCCGCCCTGGCCGTGCACCTGTGCATCGGACAGGCCTACGCCACCAGCGTCTACAAGGCGTCCCTCGTCGAGCACTTCGACTCCAGCCTGACCGCGATCGGGGTGATCTTCTCGATCGCGATCGTGATGCTCGGCCTGTCGGCGGCGGTCTTCGGCACCTGGGTCGACTCCGGCGGCCCGCGCCGCGCCATGTTCACCGCCGCGTCCTGCTGGGCGACCGGCTTCCTCGTCGGCGCGCTCGGCATCAGCACCGACCAGCTGTGGCTGGTCTACCTCGGCTACGGCGTCATCGGCGGCATCGGGCTGGGCATCGGCTACATCTCGCCCGTCTCCACCCTGATCAAGTGGTTCCCGGACCGCCCGGGCCTGGCCACCGGCATGGCGATCATGGGCTTCGGTGGTGGCGCGATGATCGCCAGCCCGCTGTCGTCGAAGCTGCTCAACGTGTACGACGACAGCTACGACGCGGCGACCGGCATCGCGTCCGGCTCCGCGGTGGCGTCCCTCTTCGTCACCCTCGCCGCCGGCTACTTCGTGGTGATGATGTTCGGGGTGTTCCTCGTGCGCGTGCCCGCCGACGGCTGGAAGCCGCACGGCTGGGACGGCGCCCGGGTCAACGCGAGGTCGATGATCACCCACGAGAACGTCTCGGCCAACAACGCCGTCCGCACCCCCCAGTTCTGGCTCCTGTGGGTCGTGCTGTTCTGCAACGTCACCGCCGGCATCGGCATCCTCGAGCAGGCCGCTCCGATGATCCAGGACTTCTTCCGCGACGGCGCAGACTCCTCGGTCGCGGCCGCCTCCGCCGCAGGCTTCGTCGGCCTGCTGTCGCTGTGCAACATGGGTGGACGCTTCCTCTGGAGCTCGACGTCCGACGTGATCGGCCGCAAGCCCATCTACACGGTGTACCTCGGCCTCGGCATCGTGCTCTACGTCGTACTCGCCCTCGGCGGCAGCACCTCCGTCGTGCTGTTCGCCTTCCTGGCCGGTGTGATCATCAGCTTCTACGGCGGCGGCTTCTCCACGGTGCCCGCCTACCTCCGCGACCTGTTCGGCACCTACCAGGTGGGCGCGATCCACGGCCGGCTGCTGACCGCCTGGGCAGCGGCGGGCGTCGCCGGGCCGCTCATCATCAACGGCTTCCTCGACGCCCGCGGCGAGCCGGGTGCGCTGGTCGCCGACGACTACCGGCCGGCGCTGCTGACCATGGTGGCCATCCTCGCGGTGGGCTTCGTGGCCAACCAGCTGATCCGGCCGGTGGCCGACAGGTTCCACGAGCCCGAGGGCTCCGCGACCTCGCTGACCTCCGACCAGCTCGAGGCCGACGCGGCGTACGACGTGCCCGCGCGCCGTACCCCTCTGGTCGCGGTCGCGTGGCTGGTGGTGAGCGTTCCGCTGGCCTACGGCGTCTACGAGACGGTGGTCAAGGCGGCCGACCTGTTCAGCTGACGGCGCCCGGCGCCGCGCCTGCGGGGGTCAGGTCGAGGTACATCACGTGCAGCCCGACGTAGCCGTGCGTCGGGGACCTGAACGCCCCGGGCACGGTGCCGACGATCTCGAAGCCGAGGCCCTGCCACAGCCGCACCGCCCTCACGTTGGTCTCGACGACCGCGTTGAACTGGATGCCGCGGTAGCCGTGCTCGCGGTGCCACTGCACGACGTACTCGCCGAGGCGTCGTCCCACGCCGCGGCCGCGCGCGTCCGGCGCCACCATGAACGACGCCGTGCCGACGTGGTCGCCGCCGGCAGGCCGGTTGGGGCCCATCTTCGCGCTGCCGAGAACCACTCCGTCCTCGTCGAGCACCACGGTGAGCCCGGGTGGGCGTTCGACCCAGAGCTCTCGGGCCTGGTCGGGCGAGAGGCCGGTCGGGAAGGCGTAGGTCTCGCCCTCGGCCACGATGGTGGCGAAGAACGGGTGGACCTGGTCCCAGTCGGCGTCGGTCGCGGGGCGGATGGTCACAGGTCGACCTCGCCGTCGATGGCCTCGCGGATCAGGTCGGCATGGCCGGCATGGCGGGCGTACTCCTCGACGAGGTGCACGAGGATCCAGCGCAGGCTGACGTGCTCGCCGTCCGGCCGCGGCATCCTCGCGAGCTGGTCGAGGCCTCCGGTGGCCAGCGCCGAGTCGAGGGTGGCGTCGGCGCGGGCGACCTCCTCCACGTGCCACGCGAGCAGCCGGGCCGGGCTGTCGTCGACGGCGGAGTGCCAGTCCCAGTCCTCGTCGGCCTCCCAGTCGACGTGCGCCCAGAAGCCCTGCGCCTCCTCACCCCGGAACACGATCGTCCACCACCACTGCTCGACGAAGGTGAGGTGCTTGAGCATCCCGCCGAGGGTCAGCGGTGAGGTGGGCAGCGGCGTGGCGAGCTCCTGCTGCGTCAGCCCCTCCGCCTGCCGGCGCACCGTCACCCGGAAGTAGTCCAGGAAGCTGCGCAGCATGGTGGTCTCGTCGGCGGAGTACGGCGGGTCGACGCGTTCGAAGGTCATCCGCGTCACCGTAGGGGTCGTCAGCCCTGTGCCGCCACCGTGTTTGCCGCGGGGGTTCGTGCGCGAGTCCTGGGGTTTGTGGCCGTTGCAAAGGCCACTAACCCCGGGATTCACCGGATATCCGGTGATTCCCGCCCGCCACCGAGCCCCCTCACACCGCCGGGCCCTCGCCCCGCAGCTTGTCGACCTCGGACATCGCCTCGCGGAGCTGGCCGAGCCACTCGTCGGCGTGCTCGCCGACCAGGCGCACCGACCACGCGAGCGCGTCGGAGCGGGACCTGGCCACACCCGCGTCGACGAGCGTGTCGAGCACGCGTCGCTCGGGCTGGCGCAGCCTGGTCATCACCGGCGCGGCGACGTGGGTGAACAGTGCCTCGGTGTCACCGAGGCGGGCGCCCCACGAGACCTTGCGGGCGTAGCGGCCCTGGGCCTCGTGAGCGATGGAGATGCGCTCGTCGCGGGTGTCGGCGCGGAACCGGCTGAGCCGGCCCTCGGCCTCGGCACCGGCGAGGTCGGCATCCTTGAGGGTGCCGATGACGGTGATCTCCTCGCGGTCGACGGTCACGTCGACGTCGGAGAACCAGTCCTCGGGCAGCCGGCCCGCGAACCAGGAGGCGGCGTCGGCCGCGCTCGGGAGGTCCGCGGTCTGCCAGCCTCCGCGGCGACCGCGGCCACGGCGGGGAGTGTCCTCTTCGGAGGTTCCTCTGGAAGTCATGGTGTGCTCCTTGCTGTTGTTACATGATTACAGCATTACAACGTAATGATGTCCAGGGTATTCCCGGGCGCTACAGTGCGCCCGATGAGCGATGCACTGAGCACTCCCTGCCCCTGCGGCACCGGTCCGGCGTACGACGGGTGCTGCGGCCGCCTGCACCGTGGCGCCGCCGAGGCGGAGACGGCCGAGGAGCTGATGCGCTCGCGCTACTCGGCGTACGCGATGGGCGACGCGGACCACGTGTTCCGCACCTGGCACCCGCGCACCCGGCCGGAGCGGATCGACCTGGAGCCCGCCACCACCTGGACCGGCCTGCGCATCCTGGCCACCGAGGCCGGTGGCTCGGACGACGAGTCGGGGGTCGTGGAGTTCGCGGCCGCCTGGACGCACAACGGCGTCGATGGCGTGCTCCGCGAGTGCAGCCGGTTCGAGCGGCGCGCAGGCCGTTGGGTCTACGTCGACGGGGACGTCGTCAGGGGCTGAGCGGCCCGCCCGCCCGCTCCCGCACCATCGGGAGGTGCGCGATGCCGTCCTCCAGGTAGTCCGGGCCGGAGCGGACGAAGCCGAACCCCGCGTACCACTGCGCCAGGTGGGCCTGGGCGCCGATCCGGACCCGGGCCGGACCGATCCCGTCCAGGGCGTCCACGAGCAGCAGGGCCGCGAGCCCGCGGCCGCGGTGGTCGGCACGCGTCACGACCCGCCCGATGACCGCCGCGTCCGGGTCCCGCAGGATCCGCAGCGCCGCCACGACCTCGCCGCCCGCCTCGATCCACAGGTGCTCGGTGCCCGCCTCGACGTCGCGGCCGTCGAGCTCCGGGTACGCGCACTCCTGCTCGACCACGAAGACGTCCACCCGCAGGCGCAGCAGGCCGTAGAGCTGCTCGAGCGTGAGGCCTTCGAAGGGCGCCCGGCGAACCGGCCCGGTGTCTTCCACGAGGGCTAGTCTGCATCGTGGCGAGGTAGCCCGGTCCGGCCGCCGCCCCGGCGCAGCGGGGCGCAGAGGAGCACCATGTACGTCCCACACTTCAACGCCGTCGAGGACGACGCCGAGATCCGGGCCATGGTGGCCGCGGTGGGCTCGGCCCAGCTGATCACCGTCGGCGCGGACGGCTGGCCGGCGGCCACCCTGCTGCCCCTCATGTGGGAGGGCAGCAAGGTCATCGCGCACATGGCACGCGCCAACCCCCACTGGCAGGAGATCGACGCCGGGGCGCCCGTCCTGCTGGTCGTCGCGGGCGCGCAGGCCTACGTCTCGCCGTCCTGGTACGCCACGAAGGCCGAGCACGGCAGGGTCGTGCCGACGTGGAACTACTCGGCGGTGCACCTGACCGGGCGGGTGAGCGGCGTCCACCAGGACCCCGAGTGGCTCCGGAGCGCGGTGGACGACCTCGTCGAGCGGCACGAGGGCCATCGCGACGCACCCTGGCGCACCGCCGACGCCCCCGCGAAGTACGTCGACGGCCAGCTGCGCGCCATCGTCGGCCTCGAGATCGACGTCGAGCGGGTCGAGGCGAAGGCCAAGCTGAGCCAGAACCGCAGCGACGCCGACCGGTCCGGTGTCATCCGGGGGCTGCAGCAGGAGGGCACGCGCGAGGCCGCGGAGGTGGCCGAGCGGATGGTCCGCCTCGAGGGCGGCTGACCTCAGGACGCCAGGTCCACCCACCGCTCCCCGACCCGGACTGGCGAGACCTCTCCGGCAGTGAGCGCGGCCACCGAGCCGGCGAACTCCTCGCCCCGATGCTGGGCCACCCCTAGGCGCAACCGCACGCGGGCGCTGTACTCCACGTCCAGCACGGCGAAGCCCTGGCCACGCAGGTCGCTCTCGATGCGCGCCGCCTCCGCATGGTCGAGGTCGAGGTCCCACTCGCCGAGGAGGCCGACGGCGGTCTGGCCCGCGACGTCGAGACCGGCTCGTACGGCGTCGGAGTAGGCGCGCACCAGGCCGCCCGCACCGAGCAGCGTGCCACCGAACCAGCGGGTGACGACCGCGACCACGTCGGTGAGGCCCCGGCCGCGGAGCACGTCGAGCATCGGCGCGCCGGCGGTGCCGGACGGCTCACCGTCGTCGGAGGACCGCTCCACCGCACCGCCGGGACCGAGCACGAAGGCCGAGCAGTGGTGCCGGGCGTCCCAGTGCGTCGTACGCAGCTCGTCGACGACGGCCCGGGCCTCGGACTCGTCGCCGACGCGGCGCACGGTGCACAGGAAGCGGGAGCGCTTCACCTCGATCGCCGCCTCCGCGGTCCCGGCGACGGTGACGAAGCGGGTCACCCGGGGCTCGTCCACGGCCCCCAGTGTGCCGGGCTGGTGGCGGCTCCTCGACCACCCCTGCCCCACACTGGACCGATGCTGCACCGCCATCCCCTCCTCAGCCTGCTCACCGGGGGCTACCTGGTCTTCGTGGGCTGGCTGACGCTGACGCCACAGCCCATCGGCCCCGACCAGCAGGCGATCGTCGTACGGGTCCTCGACGCCTTGCACCGGCGCGGCCACGCCACCTCGATCGACTACGACCGGCTGGAGTTCCTCGCCAACATCGGGCTCTTCGTGCCGATCGGGATGTTCCTGCTGCTGCTGTTCGGCACCCGGTGGTGGTGGGTCGCGGGCCTGGCCTCGTTCGCCCTGACGGCGTTCATCGAGAGCGCCCAGCGCGGCATCCCCGGCCGGGTCTCCGACGACCGCGACCTGCTCGCCAACACCGTCGGCGGGCTGATCGGCATCGTCATCGCGACCGTGCTGACCCTGCCCGCCGCGCTGCGCCGGCGGCGCGCGCGCCGGCTCACCAGAGGCCGAACACCCCACCGCCCAGACGCACGACGAATGACGACACCACGACGATGAAGAAGACCCGGACGAACCTGGCGCCCCTCGAGACCGCGACCCGCGCGCCGAGGTAGCCGCCGGCGAGGTTGGCCAGGCCCATCGCCAGCCCGATGCCCCACAGCACGGCGCCCTGCGGCACGAAGACGCAGAGGGCAGCCAGATTGGTGGCCGTGTTGGCCAGCCGGGCCTTGGCCGACGCCTCGAGGAAGTTGTAGCCGAGCAGGCCGACCAGCGTGAACACGAAGAACGAGCCGGTGCCGGGCCCCAGCGCACCGTCGTAGAAGCCGATGGCCAGACCGGTGCCCATGGCGGCC
Source organism: uncultured Actinomycetota bacterium (assembly GCA_963807335.1). Taxonomy (GTDB): domain Bacteria; phylum Actinomycetota; class Actinomycetes; order Propionibacteriales; family Nocardioidaceae; genus Nocardioides. The sequence continues at coordinate 26,203 of CAWEBT010000001.1, read as the reverse complement.
AGCGTGTGGTGGTGGCCGGCGAAGCGCAGTGCGGTCACGTCGCCGAGCTTCGGCTTGAGCAGCACGTAGGCACCCACCACGACCAGCGCGACGAGCACGACCGGCTCGAACGCCTCCCGCGGTATGTGCGAGGCCACCACCGCGCCCGCGACCGAGCCGACGAACGCCAGCAGCATCAGCGGGAGGAACGTGCGCGGGTCGGGCCGCACCCGGCGGTAGTACGTCACCGAGGCCATCGACGTGCCGAAGATGGACGACAGCTTGTTGGTGGCCAGCACCTGCACCGGCGCCGCGTTCGGAAGGCCCAGCAGCAGGGCGGGCAGCTGGATCAGCCCGCCCCCGCCGACCACGGCGTCGACGAATCCGGCTGCGAGTCCCGCCAGGACGAGCAGCGCGACCACGTGGAGCCCGATGTCGCCCACGCTGCCTCCATACCCTCGCGGTTCGACCAACGGGTCAGATGGTGCCAGAGTCTCGTCGTGTCCCGCATCGTGTCCCTGCTGCCCTCGACCACCGAGATCCTCTTCGCGATCGGCGCGGGCGACGACGTGGTCGGCGTGACGTTCGAGTGCGACTTCCCGGAGGCGGCCCGAGGTCGCACGATCGTCTCGACCAGCGCCATGCCCGAGGGCCTGACCCCGCGGGAGATCGACGACTTCGTGGCCGCGGCGATGGCCCGCGGCGACGATCTCTACCACCTCGACGAGGGCGCGCTCTCCGGGCTCGACGCCGACCTCGTGGTCACCCAGGACCTCTGTGCGGTCTGCGCCGTCGACGTCTCGGTCGTCGATGACGCGCTCGCCCACCTCGGCTGCACGGCCGAGGTGCTCACCATCGACCCGCACACGTTCGCCGACGTGCTCGCCTCCATCCGCGTGCTCGGCGATGCGACCGGTCACCGGCCGCAGGCCGACGCGCTGGTGGCGGACATCGAGGCCCGCCGGGATGCGGTCGTACGACGCGTGGCCGGCCGCCCACGCCCCCGAGTCATGCTGCTGGAGTGGACCGACCCGCCGTTCGCGCCCGGCCACTGGATCCCCGAGATGGTCGAGCTGGCCGGCGGGTCCCCGGTGCTCGGCACACCGGGTGAGAAGTCGGTGCGGGTGACCTGGGAGGCGGTGCACGCCAGCCGACCCGACGTGGTCGTCGTGGCGCCGTGCGGCTACGACCTCGCCGGCGCCCGGTCTCTGGCCGACGACCTGGTCGCCAGTGGCGTGCTGCCGGACGGCGTACCGGTGCACGCGGTCGACGCCAACGCGTCCTGGGCGAGGCCGGGCACCCGCCTGGTCGACGGCGTCGAGGAGCTCGCGCGGATCCTGCACGCGTGAAGTTCGTGGGGGGAGGTCGCGGCGCTACCGTGTGGGCGTGAAATACGCGAACTCGCTCCTCGACCTGATCGGCAACACTCCCCTGCTCCGGCTGTCCACCTCGCTGGCGCCCGAGCTGACGGTGGACCCGGCCACGCCGCAGGGCGAGGAGACCGGCCCGTTGCTGCTCGCGAAGATCGAGTACCTCAACCCCGGTGGCTCCGTGAAGGACCGCATCGCGACCCGCATGATCGAGGCCGCGGAGGCCTCCGGCGCGTTGCAGCCCGGCGGCACGATCGTCGAGCCGACCTCCGGCAACACCGGCGTCGGTCTGGCCATGGTCGCCCAGGCCAAGGGCTACAAGTGCGTGTTCGTGTGCCCCGACAAGGTCAGCGAGGACAAGCGCAACGTCCTCAAGGCCTACGGCGCCGAGGTCGTCGTCTGCCCCACCGCCGTGGCCCCGGAGCACCCCGACTCCTACTACAACGTCTCGGACCGGCTGTCGTCGCAGCCCGGCGCGTGGAAGCCCGACCAGTACTCCAACCCCCACAACCCGCGCTCCCACTACGAGACCACCGGCCCCGAGATCTGGGAGCAGACCGACGGCCGCGTGACCCACTTCGTGTGCGGCGTCGGCACCGGCGGCACCATCAGCGGCATCGGTCGCTACCTCAAGGAGCAGAACCCTGACGTCAAGGTCGTCGGCGCCGACCCCGCGGGCTCGGTCTACTCCGGCGGGAGCGGGCGGCCGTACCTCGTCGAAGGTGTGGGCGAGGACTTCTGGCCCGACTGCTACGACCGCTCCATCGCCGATCGCATCATCGAGGTCTCCGACGCCGACTCGTTCGCCTTCACCCGCCGGCTGGCCCGCGAGGAGGCGCTGCTGGTGGGCGGCTCGTCGGGCATGGCCGCCTATGCAGCCAAGCAGCTGGCCGCCGAGCTCGCCGGCACCCCCGAGGGCGAGCATGCCGTGATCGTGGTGCTGCTGCCCGACTCCGGGCGCGGCTACCTCACCAAGGTCTTCAACGACGAGTGGCTCGGCCAGTACGGCTTCGCCACCGGCCCGGACTCCGACGAGAAGACCGTCGGCGAGGTGCTGCGCGGCAAGTCCGGCCAGCTCCCCGACCTCGTGCACACCCACCCCGCCGAGACCATCGCCGAGGCCGTCGCGATCCTGCGGGAGTACGGCGTCTCCCAGATGCCCGTGGTGCGCGCGGAGCCGCCGATCGTGGCCGCCGAGGTCGCCGGGTCGGTCTCCGAGCGCACCCTGCTCGATGCGCTCTTCACCGGCTCGGCCCGTCTCACCGACCCGGTCGAGGACCACATGTCCCCCGCGCTGCCCACGATCGGCTCGACCGAGCCCGCCCACGACGCCGTCGCCCTGCTCGAGGACGCCGATGCCCTGCTGGTGCAGGAGGACGGCAAGCCGGTCGGCGTGGTCACCCGGCAGGACCTGCTGGCCTTCTTGTCCCTCCCCGGCGTGCACGAGGACAGGCACAACTGACGTCCTGAGGCCCGAAACGGCCCGAAACGGCATCCGCGCCTGTTCCACGAGACGGGACAAACGTCGTATGGCCATTGGGTCCGGTCAATAGAGTGTCCGCGTGGGGAAAGCAGCAGCCGCTCGCAAGCTGGCCTCTGCCGCGGCGTACGGCGGCGGGGGCCTCTCCGTGCTGGGCGCAGGTCTCTACGGCGTGCTGACCGCCGAAGCCAGGATCGCTCGCAAGGCGATCGGCCGGCTCGACCGTGAACCTCCGGACTCGACCGGCTGGTACGGCCGCGGCCGACCGGGGCCGGCCGTCAAGATCGCGCTGCTCGGCGACTCGAGCGCGGCGGGCTACGGCGTCGACCGGGTCGAGGACACCCCCGGCGCCCACCTGGCCTCCGGTGTCGCGGCCGAGGCCAACCGCCGCGTCTACCTGCGCGACGTCGCGATCGTCGGCGCCAAGTCGACCGAGCTCGAGGGACAGGTCGACCGCATCCTGCCGATGAAGGCGGACGTCGCGGTGATCCTCGTCGGCGCCAACGACGTCACCCACGGGCTGCTGCCGTCCCAGTCGGTGCGCTACCTCGGTGAAGCCGTCCGCCGCCTCGTCGAGGCGGACACCGCCGTGCTCGTGGGCACCTGCCCGGACCTGGGCACCATCCGGCCTATCGCGCCGCCGCTCAAGCAGGTGGCACGCGAGTGGTCACGACGGCTTGCCGCGGCCCAGGCCATCACCGTGGTCGACGCCGGCGGGCGCACGGTCTCACTCGCGTCCGTGCTCGGACCGGAGTTCGACGCAGCGCCGGCCATCTTCTTCGGGCCCGACCGGTTCCACCCGTCCGCCGACGGCTACCGCTCGCTGGCCGGGGTGCTGATCCCCTCCACCCTGGCTGCCCTGGGCCTCGGGCCGGACGAGGCCGCGGCGCCCGACGCGCTGCGCGGCGAACGCGTGATGCCGGTCGCCGCTGCTGCCGTTCGCGCCGCCCGCAACCCGGGCACCGAGCTGGACGGCACCGAGCTCGCGGGGTCCCAGAAGGGGCTGCGTGGTCGTTGGGTCGAGCTGCGTCACCGCCGACGCCCGCCGTTGCCGGAGACCACCTCCCCTGAGACCAGCGAGGTCCCCGAGACCGTCCAGGGGTAGAAATGACCGTCGGCCCGCCTCCCGCTCGGTGAGCGGAAGACGGGCCGTCGAAGGATCAGCCGGTTCAGTCCTGGTTGAAGATCGCCAGGATGCGCAGCAGGTTGGTGTAGATCCACACCAGGCTGACGGTGAGGCCGAAGGCCGCCCGCCACGACTCGCGCTCGGGGAGCCCGGCAAGGATGCCGTTCTCGACGAAGTCGAAGTCGAGGATCAGCATGAAGATACCGAGCACCAGGCCGACGACGGCCATGACCAGGCCGAGAGTGCCGAAGCCGAACAGGCCGGTGGTCACACCGAACATGCTGAGCACGAACGACATCAGGCCGAGGCCCACCATGCCGAACATGCCGGCGACCACGAAGATGCGGAACTTCTGGCCGACCTGGATGTTGAAGATCTTGTACGCCGCGAGCGTGCCCGCGAAGGCCGCGAACGTGCCGACCACGGCGCCGGTCACGACGCCGGCCCCGGCGAAGGACTCGAAGAACTTGCTCAGCGCGCCGAGGGCGACGCCCTCGACGGCGGCGAACGCCAGGACGAGTGCCGGGCTGATCACGCGCTTGAACGAGTTCACCATCGACAGCCCGAAGGCACCGAGGGCGCCGACCGTCATCAGGGCGATGGCGCGCTGGTAGTTGTCCTCGTTGACCAGGCCGTTGCCGGCTGCGACGTCACCGATGAACCACCAGGTGATGGTGGCGGTGACCATCACGAGGGCGAGGGAGATGCCGGTCGCCTGGACGACGGAGTCGATGGTCATCCGACCGTCGGAGCGCTGGTGGGTGGGCGTGCCGGTGCCCCAGGTGGAGGGGTCGGAGATGCCCTGCGCGGTCTGGTTGCCGTAGGCGTTGGTGCTGGCGCGGTTGAACTCTTCTGCTCGCGCGAACACGGGGTTGCTGCTCTTCATGGTCTCCTCCTTGGAGGCCGTCCTTCTGAAAGCCGTCGTGGTGACGACTGCTGGGTCCACTCTATGCGGACTCGTAGATTCCAACGCCCAGGGCGGGGTAGGTGTTCCCACGAATGCTGAGGAGGCGCTGAGTTGTTCCAGGGTCTTTCGAGGGTTGTTCGAGGGGTGCCCCGGGTGGGGGTCGAACCCACACTGAACGGTTTTTAAGACCGCTTCCTCTGCCGATTGGGATACCGGGGCCAGGTTTCCTGTGCACCCGACTATAAGTAGGATCCACCCGCCCGCGCCCCGAGCACCCTCGCCCGGCCGAGGACGTCGTCGAGCATGTCCGGTGTCAGCCGCCCGGTGAACGTGTTGTGCTGGCTCGGGTGGTAGCAGCCCAGCAGCGTCAGGCTGCCGATGGTCACCTCGGCGCCGTGCGCGAACCGGGGCTTGGGCCGCGGCACCTCCATCCCGGCTCCGGCCAGCGCTCGCAGCGCGCCGTCCCAGCCGTAGGCGCCCAGGGCGACGACGGCGCGCAGCCTCGGGGCCAGCAGGGCGATCTCGCGGTTGATCCACGGCGCACACGTGTCCCGCTCGTCGGTGGTCGGCTTGTTGGCCGGCGGCGCGCACCGCACGGTCGCGACCATCCGGGCGCGCACCAAGCGCTGTCCGTCGCCGGCGTGCACGCTGGTCGACTGCGTGGCGAGGCCGACCCGGTGCAGGCTCGCGAAGAGCCAGTCCCCACTGCTGTCACCGGTGAACACCCGGCCGGTCCGGTTGCCGCCGTTGGCGGCCGGCGCGAGGCCCACGACGAGCACCTCGGGCTCGTCGGCTCCCCAGCCGGCGATCGGCCGGCCCCAGTAGGGCTGGTCGGCGAACGACGCCCGCTTGTCCCGAGCGACGTCCTCGCGCCACCGCACCAGGCGCGGGCAGGCCGAGCACACGCTGACCCGGGCATCGAGCTCACCGAGATCCGAGGTGGCGGCCAGCCGTCGTACGCCGCCCGCCGAGCGGGCCACCGGCGTGTCCGGGGAGGCCGGGTCCTCCGGCCAGCCCGTGCCGGGCGGCACCGGCGACGCGAACGGCTGCCGGGTCAGCGGATGGGGCAGGTCGACGGTCACCGGGCGACGAGCCCTTCGACGAGCTGCCGCAGCACGCGCAGCTGGGCGCGCATGTGACCAGGCTCGCCCATCACCCGGGCGAGCACGAACGCCCCCTCGAAGGTGACGAAGACCTGGTCGGCGAGCGCCTCCGCGTCGATGCCGACGATCCCCGCCTCACCGACCATCCGGGCCAGCGCATCGCGCCAGGCCACGACCGCGACCCGGATCTGGTCGGAGGTCTCGTCGCCGGCCAGCTGGCGCTCGGCGAGCACGGCGACGTACAGGCAGTTGGACTGGGCCGTCATGACCTCGTCGGCGGCGTCCTCGAACAGCTGGAGGAACGCGACCAGCCGGCGTCCAGCGTCCTCGATCGGCGCGACCTGTGCCAGCGCCGACTCGAGGGTGGCGATGTCGGCGGCGGCGTACCGCTCGACGAGGGACCGGGCCAGGTCGCGCTTGGCGGGGAAGTGGTGGAAGAACGAGCCCTTGGACGTGCCGGACCCGGCGATGACCTGGTCGACCGAGGTGGCGGCGTAGCCGTTGTCGATCACCAGGCGCTCGGCGACGTCGAGGATGCGTTCGCGGGTGGCGGTTCCGTCTCTGGGCATGAACCCCTTGTTACCAGACCAGTTGGTCTGATACAACAGACCGAATAGTCTGGTACGAGAGGAACCCATCGTGAGCACCCTGAACACACCCTTGGCCGGCCACCGGTTCGTCACCGACGGCGGGCTGGAGACCGATCTGATCTTCCACCGGGGAGTCGACCTCCCCGAGTTCGCGGCGTACCCGCTCGTGGGCACCGACGCCGGGCGGCGGCTGCTCGTCGACTACTACGACGCGTACGCCGACATCGCCAGCCGGGCCGGAGCCGCCCTCGTGCTGGAGACACCCACCTGGCGGGCCAGCACCCAGTGGGCCGAGCGCCTCGGCCACTCCCCCGACGAGCTGCGCCGGCTCAACCACGCTGCGGTCGACCTGATGCGCGAGATCCGGGCCCGCCACGAGGACGTCGGGCACGTGGTCGTCAGTGGCGTCGTGGGTCCGCGGGGCGACGGCTACCAGCCCGACGCCGCGCTCACTGCCCAGGAGGCCGAGGACTACCACCTGACCCAGGTGTCCGCCCTGGCCGAGGCGGGTGTCGACCTGGTGTCGGCGTACACGCTCACCGGCGTCGCCGAGGCGGTCGGGGTGGTGCGCGCCGCCCGCGCGTGCGGCGTGCCGGTCGCCATCTCCTTCACCCTCGAGACCGACGGCCGCCTACCCGACGGCACGACGCTGGGCGCGGCCGTGACCGCCGTCGACGAGCAGGCGCCGCCCGACCACTTCCAGATCAACTGCGCGCACCCGACCCACCTCGCCCGCGCGTTCTCCGGCAACGACGCCGGGCCGTGGCGGACCCGGATCGTCGGCATCCTGGCCAACGCCTCGACGCAGTCGCACGCCGAGCTCGACGAGGCCCCCGAGCTCGACGAGGGCGACCCGAGGGTGTTCGCCGCCGACCACGACCCGGTCGTGCGGCACCTCCCGGCGCTGACGGTGCGGGGCGGCTGCTGCGGCACCGACGCCCGCCACGTGGCGGCGCTGTGGGGCGTCGCGAGCTAGCCGATCGACCAGGCGATGCCGTCGAGGATGTCGGCCTCGGAGACCACCATCGTCTCGACGCGCGTCCGTCGCAGGACGCGAGAGAGGATCAGCGCGCCGGCATCGATCACGTCGGCGCGGCCGGTCTCCATGTAGGGCAGGGCCAGCCGCTCGGCCACCGTCAGCCCGACCAGGCGGTCGACGTAGGCGTGCACGTCGGCGACGGGGATGACGGCCTGGTCGGTGCGGGCGGCGTCGTACGCCGGCAGGTCGAGCACGCCGCAGGCGACGGTGATGATGCTGCCGGCCAGCCCCACGACCGTGGCGGCGGCGCCCGGGTCGACCGGACAGGCGTCGAGCGCCGCGTCGATGTCGGCGACGCACGCGGCCACCTGCGCCGCGGTCGGCGGGTCCGCGTGCAGGTGCCGCTCGTGGAGCCGGACCGAGCCGATGTCCATCGAGTGGGCCGCGTCAGGAGCCGCCGAGCCGAGGATCAGCTCGGTCGACCCGCCGCCGACGTCGATGACCAGCACCGGCGGTGTCGCCGCGTCGCGCAGGTTGCGGACCGCCCCGCCGAACGCCAGCGCCGCCTCCTCCGAGCCGGACAGGACCTCGGGCGGCACGCCCAGCCGGGCCAGCACGCCGTCGGCGAAGACCGACGCGTTGGCGCTGTCGCGCGTCGCGGACGTGGCGCAGAACCGCAGCCTGGTGACGTCGTGGGCGGCGATCAGCGCGGCGTACTCGTCGATGGCGGCGAAGGCCCGCACCAGCGCCTCGTCGGCCAGCCGGCCGGTCGCGTCCACGCCCTGACCGAGGCGCACCATCCGCGTCTCACGCACCACCACGTCGGGCAGGTCGCCGATGAGGAGCTTGATGGTGTTGGTGCCGCAGTCGATCGCGGCGATCATGCCTGGGACTCGGCCTCGCCCGACGGGGCGGGCACGCACGGCCCGTCTGCCCACCACTCGCCCAGCAGGTCGAGCACCTCGTCGCCGAACGGGTTGACGCCACGACCCTGCGCCAGGGCCTGGCCGGCCAGCACGTGCAGGCACTTCACCCGGTCGGGCATCCCGCCGGCGGAGATGCCGTCGATCTCGGGGACCTCGCCGAGCTCGGCGCGCGCGGCGAGGTAGGACTCGTGGGCGGCCCGGTAGGAAGCGGCGAGGTCGGGGTCGGCACCGAGCCGGGCCTGCATCTCCTTCATCAGGCCGCCACCCTCGAGGGTGCCGATGCGAGACGCCGCCCGCGGGCAGGTGAGGTAGAACGTGGTCGGGAACGGCGTGCCGCCGGGAAGCCGGGGCTCGGTCGTGACCACGTCGGGGTTGCCGCACGGGCAGCGGTGACCCACGCCGTGGATCGCGCGCGGGGCCCGGCCGAGCTGGGCCTCGATGGCGGCCTCGTCAGCGGGGTCGATCACTCCTTGGCGCCGATCTTCTCGGCGGGACCGTCCCCGGGCTTCGGCGGGTCTCCGGCGAGCTCCATGGACGCCCAGGCGTCGTCCCACCACGCCTGCGGCTTGGTCTTCACGACCTCGTCGGGGTCGCTCAGCTCGGCGTTGGCCTCCAGCGGGTTGCCCTTCGCGTCCAGCACCACGAAGCCGGTCTCGCCCGGCATCAGGTAGCCGAAGTGGGCGCGAGCCTGCGCCTCGACGTACGCCGGGTCCTGCCAGCGCCGCTTCTCGCGCTCCAGGTCGTTGATGCTGGTCTCGCGCTCGGCGATCGCGGCCTTCAGGTCGCTGATGTGCTCACGCTGCTGGAGGTAGGCCCGCATCGACGACGCGTAGGACACGACCAGCACCGCCAGCACGAGCACCAGCACGGCGGCCCGGCCGGTCAGCCGTGGTCGACGCCGGCCGGTCGAGGCGGGCTGCCCGGGGGTCGCCCGCGCCGCGGGAGGCGCCGCGGGCGCGGGCCCGGCCGAGGGCGCGGTCGAGCGGGCGCGCGGGCTGTCACGCTGCCCGGGCCGCCTGCTGCCGCCCGGGCCGACCCGGGACGTACGTCGTTGTTGTGCCATCTCAGGACAAGGATGACCGACTCAGCCGGCGAAACGCGGGAAGGAGCCCCGACCGGCGTAGCGCGCCGCGTCGCCGAGCAGGTCCTCGATGCGCAGCAGCTGGTTGTACTTGGCCACCCGGTCGGAGCGCGCGGGCGCGCCGGACTTGATCTGGCCACAGTTGGTCGCCACGGCCAGGTCGGCGATCGTGGTGTCCTCGGTCTCGCCAGAGCGGTGGCTCATCATGCAGGTGAAGCCGCTGCGCTGGGCGAGCGCGACGGAGTCGAGGGTCTCGGTCAGCGAGCCGATCTGGTTGACCTTCACCAGCAGCGAGTTGGCCTGGCCGCCGGAGATGCCGCGCTGCAGCCGCTCGACGTTGGTCACGAAGAGGTCGTCGCCGACGAGCTGGGTGAGGTCGCCGAGCCGGTCGGTGATGGCCTTCCAGCCGTCCCAGTCCTCCTCGTCGAGCGGGTCCTCGATGGAGACGATGGGGTACGACGCGACGAGGTCGGCGTAGTAGTCGATCATGTCGCCCGAGGTCTTCTTCTTGCCCTCGAAGGTGTACTTCCTCTTGTCGAAGAACTCCGAGGCGGCCACGTCGAGCGCGAAGACGATGTCCTTGCCCACCTTGAGCCCGGCGCCCTTCACGGCCTCCGAGATCAGGTCGAGGGCATCGCGGTTGGACGGCAGGTTGGGGGCGAAGCCGCCCTCGTCGCCGACACCGGTGGAGAGGCCCTTCTTCTTCAGCACGGACTTCAGCGAGTGGTAGACCTCGGCGCCCTGCTGCAGCGCCTCGCCGAACGTGGCGGCACCGATCGGCGCGATCATGAACTCCTGCACGTCGACGTTGCTGTCCGCGTGCGCGCCACCGTTGAGGATGTTGAGCATCGGCACCGGCAGGACGTGCGCGTTCGGGCCACCGACGTAGCGGAACAGCGGCAGGCCGGCGGAGTCCGCGGCCGCCTTCGCCACGGCGAGCGAGACGCCGAGGATCGCGTTGGCGCCGAGGTTGGCCTTGTTGGGCGTCCCGTCGAGGTCGATCATCGCCTGGTCGACGAGGCGCTGGTCGTCGGCCTCGAGGCCCAGCAGCGCCGGGCTGATCTTCTCGATGACACCGCCGACGGCCTTCGCGACGCCCTTGCCGCCGTAGCGCTTCGTGCCGTCGCGGAGCTCCACGGCCTCGAACGCGCCGGTCGAGGCACCGGAGGGCACCGCCGCTCGACCGAAGGATCCGTCGTCGAGGAGCACCTCGACCTCGATGGTGGGGTTGCCGCGCGAGTCGAGGATCTCGCGGGCGCCGACTGCTTCGATGGATGCCACGGTGTGCTCCTGGGGTCTCAGGGAGGTATCGGACGAGCGTTCAGCAGCCTAACGGCCATCGTCGGAGCGCGCCGCCTGCGTCCGCGGAAGTGGACGGCGCCGACCCCGAGGGCCGGCGCCGTCGCCTCGGGATCAGCGGCACAGGGTCCGGTGCTCTGCCCGTGCCTCCGAGGGCCACTTGGCGCACTTGTCGGTACCACCCACGTCCGGGACCTCGGGTACACCGGGCTCGATGACCGCGGGAGCCCGGTTCCCGATGTCGTTCGCCGGAGCTTTGACTTCCGCTCCGCATCCCACGCTGAGCACTGCGAGCGCTCCGGCCGCCACAGCGAGCCCCCAGCCACTGATGGAGCTGTGTCTCGTGTTCATCTGCTTCTCCTGTCGGGTTGGCGGGCCGTGCGGTCCGTCTCCGTCAGTTGTCCCGCATACCGGTACCCGTCAGGCTCTCGACCGGTATCGGGCGGGTATCTATCCCGTTGACCCCCGTCGGCCTGGGCGGATACTGGATCGGGTGGGTATCACCGTTCTCGGTCCACTCACCTTGGATGGCTCGGGACGTCTGGGCATGCGCGACCGCGTCGTACTGCAGGCCCTGGCCACCGACCAGGGTCACTTCTTCAGCGCCGACGAGCTGATCGACGCCCTGTGGGGGGACCACGCCCCGGCGTCGGCGGTCAAGAACCTGCAGTCCTGCGTCGTACGGCTGCGCAAGGTCCTGGGCCGCGGCGCCATCGTGACGTCCGACCAGGGCTACGCCTTGGTGGTGCCCGCCGACCAGGTCGACGCCTGGCAGTTCGAGGCACAGGTGACGCGCGCCCGAGAGCTCCTGGCGATCGGCGAGGCGGACCGGGTCGCCTTCCTGCTCGAGCAGGCCCTGGCCCTGTGGACGGGCCGGGCGTTCCCCGACCTCCTGGACTGGCCGCCGGCGCGGCGTGAGGCCGAGCGCATCGAGGAGCTGCGCCTGGAGGCCGAGGAGATGTGCGTCGACGCACTCATGCGCAGCGGTCGTCCACGCGAGGTGCTGGCCCGGGGGCATGCCATGGTGAGCGCTGCGCCGCTGCGAGAGCGCCGGTGGGAGCTGCTGGCGCTCGCTCAGTACCAGTGCGGCGCCCAGGGCGAGGCGTTGCGCACCATCCGTCAGCTTCGCGCGGTGCTCCACAACGAGCTGGGGATCGACCCGTCCCCAGACATGGCGGCTCTGGAGCGGTCGATCCTTCGGCAGGACGTGGACCTGCTCGTCCCGCAACCCCTCGTCGAATCGACGACCTGTCCCTGGCAGGGGCTCAAGGCGTACGACGTCGACGACGCAGACAGGTTCTTCGGCCGTGGCGGGGACGTCGCGTCCTGCCTGGAACTTCTGGAGAAGAACTCCTTCGTCGCCCTGGTGGGACCCTCTGGTTCAGGCAAGTCCTCGATCCTGCGCGCAGGTGCACTCGCGGCGCTTCGCGAACGTGGCCACAAGGTGGTCGTCATCACGCCAGGGCGCCGCCCGATGCGGGCGTTGCCCGCACTGCCCGGCAACGAGGGCCCCCCCACCGTGCTGGCGGTCGATCAGGCCGAGGAGGTCTTCGCGGTGTGCGAGGACCCGGACGAGCGGCGCGCCTTCCTCGCACGGCTGGCCAATGAGGCGACCCACCGACCTGTCCTGGTGACCGTGCGCGGCGACCGGCTGACCCAGGTGACCGAGCATCCGGGCTTCAGCCGACTGGTCGAGCGTGGTCTGCACCTCGTCGGCGCCCTCGACGAGGCCGGCCTGCGCGACGCCGTGGAGGGCCCGGCGCGACAGGCCGGGCTGATCGTCGAACCCGGTTTGGTGGACCTGCTCGTCCACGAGGTGCGCCATGATCCCGGGGCGCTTCCGCTGCTCTCCCACGCCCTGGTCGAGACCTGGCAGCGTCGAGAGGGCCACACCCTGACCGTGGAGGGCTACCTCGCGTCCGGAGGGATCCGCGGCGCGGTGGCCCAGTCGGCCGAACGCCTGTACGCCTCGATCGGCACCGCCCAGCGGAGCCGGCTGCGCGACCTCGTGCTGAGGCTGCTCTCACCCGGCCTCGACGGAGAAGCCGTGCGCACCCGGGTCCCGCGCCGGCTCGTCGCCTCCGACGCAGATCACGAGCAGCTGATCGAGCTGCTCGTCGATGCCCGGCTGGTCACCAGCGACGAGGGCGTCCTGGAGGTCACCCACGAGGCTCTGGCCCGGGCCTGGCCCCGACTGCGCGGCTGGCTCGAGGACGACGTCGAGGGCCAACGGATCCGGCACCACCTCAGCGGTGCGGCCGATGCCTGGGACACCCTGGGCCGCCCCGCGAGCGAGCTCTACCGCGGCGTCCGACTGACCCGCGCTCTCGACTGGCAGTCCCGCACGAGGTCCGCGCTCACCGACACGGAGCGCGCCTTCCTCACCGTGGCCCGGGCAGCCGACGAGGCGGAGGCACACAGCGCCGCCGAGCGCGCCCGCGCCCAGTCCCGGCTGATCCGTCGGCTCCGGACGGTGCTGAGCGTCGCCGTCGTCCTGCTGGTCGTCGCCCTCGCCGCCGGGAGTCTGGCGGTGTTGCAGTCGAATCGAGCAACCAAGAGCGCAGCCACTGCCCTGGCCTCGGAGACGCAGGCGATCGCCCGCCGTGCCGGCGCGGCTGCCCTGGTCACCGGCGACATCGACACGGCCCTGCTTCTCGCCGTCGCCGCTGTCCGGATGGACAGGTCCTCGCAGACGCTCGGAAGTCTGATCGGCGTCTTGTCGAAGCACCCCGCCCTGATCGCGGCGACACCGCTGGCCGGCGACGACCCGCGATCCCTCGACCTGCATCCGGACGGCCAGCACGTGGCCGTGCTGGACACCTACCACCGTCTCCGGCTCCTCGACCTCTCGTCCGGAGACCAGGTGGCTCAACGTCAGGTGGGGCCACGCGACACCGAGGCCGACGAGACCCGACCGATGCGCTTCAGTCCGAGCGGTGACTACATCGCGGCGTCTCGGACGGCTCTCGGCCAGCACCCGGTGGCGCTGCTCGACGCGACGACGCTCGAGCCGGTGTCCAAGCAGCCCCGGGGGCTGGGTTGGGGCCACTGGCAGGCCCTGGACATCAAGTTCAGCCACGACGGGTCACGCCTGGTTGCGGTCCTCCGCCGGATGGTCCGGATGGACCGCGACTGGAAGACCCGGTCGCTGACCGCCTTCGTCTGGGACGTCGCCCGGCCGGCCGCACCGGTGGCTGCCGTGGACCTCACGAACCCCCAGGGGTTGGCCTCGGCCGCGCTGTCACCGGACGGCCGGCGGCTGTACACCCTCGCCCCGGACCTGAAGGCCCGAGACCTGGAGTCGAGCGAGACGATCGTGCTCGCCGAGGAGAAGCGCGCCACGTGGGGGCAGCTGGACGTCAGCCCGGACGGTCGGGTGCTGGCGCAGAGCCGCAGCGATCTCGGCGAGACCCTCATCAGGAACACCACGACGGGCGCGATCTTGCACCGGCTCCGCCTGGACGGCGAGCACAGCGGCCTTCGGTTCAGCGACGACGGGCAGGGACTCATGGCCGTGACGTGGCACGACCGGGACGTCGCCGTCTGGGACGTCCGCACCGGTCGGGAGCGCGTTCTCCTGCAGCTCACGGAGGGCAACTCCGGAGCGGTCGATCTCGACCCCCGGGGGCACAGTGTGGTGTCAGCGGCCGTCGACGGCGCAGTCCGCGAATGGGACGTGACCGGGGAACGGCGATACCTCAGCCGGCTCCGCATGCCACAGCTGCCGTGGCGCCGCGGCAGCAGCGCCGGTTGCCTGGCCGTCCCGTCGGACGGTGGCAGAAAGATCGCCTACGACCTGTGCGACGAGACCACGGACGGCCTCACCCTGGACAAGCTGGTGTTGCTCGACGTTACGACGCGGACCGTGTCGACCGAGACGTTCAGCGCGGGCGAGGAGCCCGGAGCGTCCGGCGCCTGGGACCCGGACGGCACCCGCTTCACCCAGGTGGTCGGCGACACCCTCACTGTGTGGGATGAGCGTGCGCAGCGGCTGACGAGCGGGCAGGTGGACCCGGCCACCGTCGACGCGCAGTTCATGCCGGGGGGCGATCTTCTGCTCCTGTCCGGCACCGACGGACACGTGAGCCTGGTCGACGCCACGAGCCTCTCCCCTGTCGGGAGGGCGATCGACCTGGGTGGCTCGGCCTTGGCCGTCCCAAGCCACGACGACCGCCACGCCTTCGCGGTCGTCGGCGGTCTGGACGAGTCCTACTTCTGGCGTAACCCCGTCCGAAGCTGGGCGCTGATCGATCTCGACGAGGGAAAGCTGGTGCGCGCCGGGAAGATCGATGTCGGGTTCCCCACCCACATCGCCATGTCCCCCGATGGGCGCCACGCGGCCGTGGCGGGCATCTCGGGCTATGTCCAGATCCTGGACGTGATGACCGGTCGCGCGGTCCGCCCAGCGCAGCTCGCCCACTCAGGCGGAGCAGGCCCACTGTCGTTCTCGAACGACGGACGACGGATGGTCAGTGCGGGTTTCGAGGGCAGCGTGGCCTTGTGGGACGTCCGCTCCGCGACCATCTCCGCGCGAGTGCGTCTGCCGGAGTCGGTCCACACCTCGGCAGTCTTCCGACCGGACGACCAGACCATTCTCATCGCGCCCTGGTGGCTGGATCCGGCGGTCTACGTCTGGGATCCCAGCACGGAGCGCGCTGTCGACTCGGCCTGCAGGGCGGCCGGTCGAGATCTCACCGCGCACGAGTGGCGCCAGCACTTCGGCGACCAGCCGTTCAGGCAGACCTGCCCGCAGGCATGACCGGGAGACCTCACCCGTCGCGCATACTGCCGTCGTGGACGCGAGCGATCACTTCGTCGCCTTCGTGGACCGGCTGGCGGCCGACCTCGACGCGACCCCGGCGCGCGCAGCGGCGATGGCCGCGCAGGCGCACCTGTCTCGGTTCCACTTCGATCGGGTGATCGGCGCCCTGGCCGGTGAGAGCCCGACCCGCTTCCGGGGCGCCTGCTCATGGAGCGGGCGGCGTACCGGATGATCACCACCGACGCGACCCTCCTCGACATCGCCGTCGACGCGGGGTTCTCCTCGCACGAGGCCTTCACCCGGGCCTTCCGTCGCGAGTACGACGCGGCACCGTCGGCCTGGCGCGCCAGCCCGGCACGCTTCCAGATCGCCGCGCCGAGCGACGTGCACTTCCACCCGCCGGCCGGCCTGCGCCTGCCGGCCCGACACAGGATGGACGAGATGGCCCTCATCACCGAGATGGTCGAGCACCACGTGTGGCTCGTCGGGGAGCTCGTGGCGCGAGCGGCCAGGCTCGACGACGCCCAGCTCGACGAGCCGTTCAGCGGTCCCGTCGACGGCATCGACGGGGAGTCGCTGCGGTGGGCGCTCTCCCGGCTGATCGGGCAGATGGGCATGTGGAACGCGGCGGTCGCCGACGACGAGTACGACTTCGCCGTCGAGCAGGACGAGACGGTGCTGTCGATGCAACGGCGGCTGGCCGGGACGGGCCCGACGTTCGTGGCCAACGTGCGGCGCTTCTCGACCGAGGGCCGCTTCGACGAGACGTTCGTCGACGCGTTCAGTCCCGAGCCGGTGGTCCTGACGTACGGCGCCATGGTGGCGCACGTGCTCACCTTCGCCGCCCACCACCGGCTGCTGGCCGTCGCGCGGCTGCGGCAGCTCGGGATCGCCGACCTCGGCTTCGGCGACCCGAAGCAGTGGTTCGCCCGCGACATCTCCTGACAGCGAACTCGATCAAGCGCGGTCGCGCGTCGCGGGTGACGCTGGTCGAGACGGGCCGACAAGACGGCACCGACTGTGGAGAGGAACCCTGTGATGAGCCTGCCCTGGACCGAGCCCCTGACCCTGCGCGAGCTGCCCGAGCCGACGATCCCCGAACCGCCCCGCCGCGGCGAGCCCGGTGGCGAGCCGTGCGGCGTGTGCACCGGTCGCGGGCCGGCGGCGGTCTGGTCGGACGAGCACTGGACCGTCCACCCGCCGGTCGGCGGCAGCATCCCCGGCACGGTGTGGGCGGCGTCGAGGGCACACGTGGACTCCTTCGCCGACCTGCCCGTCGAGGCACTGGCTTCGCTCGGTGCGCTCTGCGCCGACGTGGACCGCGCGATCATGGCGCGCGGCGACGTGGCCCGCGTGCACCTCTACCGCTGGGGCGACGGCGGCGCGCACTTCCACGTGTGGTTCATGCCGCGGCCGCTCGGCATGCTCGACGCCTCCGGTGCGATGCTGCCGCTGTGGGAGGACGTCCTGCCCAACGTCACCGACGACGAGCTGCGCACCGCGGCCGAGGAGATTGCGGGCAGGATGGGAGCGTGAGCACCGGCCCCGCTCCCTCACTCGACCGCCGGCTCGGCACCGGCGACGCGGTGGTCGTCGGGCTCTGCGCGATGGTCGGCGCGGGCGTCTTCGCCGCCTTCGCCCCCGCCGCCGAGGCCGCGGGGGCGGGGCTGCTCGTCGGCCTGGCCGTGGCGGCGTTCGTGGCCCTGTGCAACGCGGTCGCGTCGGCACAGCTCGCGATGACCTACCCCACGGCGGGCGGCACCTACCTCTACGGCCGCGAGGTGCTCGGCCCGTGGTGGGGCTTCCTCGCCGGCTGGGGCTTCGTCGTCGGCAAGACCGCATCGTGCGCGGCGATGGCCATGACGTTCGCGGCGTACGCCGTGCCGGGCACGCCATGGCTCCAGCACGCCGCCGCCGTCGCCGCCGTCGTCGTGCTCAGCCTGGCCAACCTGCGCGGGATCACCCGCACCGCCGTCGTGGCGCGGGTCCTGCTCGGCACCACACTGGTGACCCTGGCGGTCGCGCTGACCGTCGCGTACGGCGGCGAGCGAGCCGCCGACCCGTGGGTCGGGCAGGGCGGTGCCCTCGGGGTGCTCCAGGCGGCCGGGCTGCTGTTCTTCGCGTTCGCCGGCTACGCGCGCATCGCCACCCTGGCCGAGGAGGTGCGCCGGCCGGAGTCGCTGGGCCGGGCGATCCTGGTCGCGCTGGGCATCGCCGTCGCGATCTACGTGGCCGTCGCGGTCGCGCTGCTGCTCGTCCTGGGCACGGACCTCCCCGAGACGACCACGCCGATCTCCGACGCGATGTCCGCCTCCGGGGCAGGGTGGGCCGGGCCGGTGGTGCGCGTCGGCGCGGCCGCGGCCAGTCTCGGCGCACTGCTGGCCCTGCTGGCGGGTGTCGGCCGCACCACCCTGGCGATGGCGCGTGAGCGCGACCTGCCGACGTGGCTGGCCTCGATCCACCCGACCCACCGGGTGCCCGACCACGCCCAGGTGTCGATCGGCGTCGCGGTCGTGGTGCTGGTGCTGTTCTTCGACCTGCGAGGCGCGATCGGGTTCTCCAGCTGCGGGGTGCTCGTCTACTACGCGGTCGCCAACGCGGCGGCCTTCGGTCAGCCCGCGTCCCAACGGCGCTGGCCACGGGCGCTCAACGTGGCCGGCCTGCTCGGCTGCATCGTTCTCGTCGCCACGCTCCCGGCTGTGTCGGTGGTCGCCGGGATCACGGTGCTCGTCGTGGGTGTCGTCGGGAGGTGGCTTGTACGTTGGCGAGGTGCACCCGACTCCTGACCGTCCCGGACCCGGCCAGGAGTCGGTCTGGGACTACCCGCGACCGCCCGCGCTCGTGCCGAGCGACGCGCTGGTCGAGGTCGTGCTGGGCGGCGTGACGATCGCCAGCACCCGCCGGTCCCTGCGGGTGCTGGAGACCAGCCACCCGCCCACGTTCTACGTCCCCGTCGCCGACTTCGCCGACGGGGTGCTGGCGCCGGTCGGCGGCTCGACGTCTTGCGAGTGGAAGGGCTCAGCGTCGTACTTCGACCTCGTCACCGCGGGGCGCACCGCACGCCGGGCGGGGTGGACCTACCCGACGCCGACGCCCGGCTTCGAGCCGCTGGTCGACCACGTCGCGGTGTTCCCCGCGCTCGTGGACCGGTGCGTCGTCGACGGCGAGGTGGTGCGGCCGCAGGCCGGCGGCTTCTACGGCGGCTGGGTCACCGATGCGGTCGCCGGCCCGTTCAAGGGCGAGCCGGGCACCCACGGCTGGTAGCTACAACCGGCGGCGTACGGCGTCGCGCAGGGCCTGCTCGGGGTCGACCCCGTCGTCTCGCGCCTCGGCCACCAGGGCGAGCAGCCGGTCACCGAGGTCCGGCGAAGGTGCGACCTCCACCGGCTCACCGGCGCGAGCGAGCCGGTCGAGCACCTTGTCGGCGTACAGCAGCGCGGGCAGACCGGGCGGGAGGCCGTCGGTGACGGCGTCGCGCTGCTTCTCGGTCGCCTTGACCGACTCCCACAGCTCGTTCACCTCGGTCGGCGTCATCTCGCCGGCGCGCTCGCTGCCGAAGACGTGCGGGTTGCGGCGCACCATCTTCTCGATGATGCCGGCGGCGACGTCGTCGATGGTGAAGTCGCCGGTCTCCTCGGCGATCACCGCATGGAAGTAGACCTGGAGCAGCAGGTCCCCGAGCTCCTCGCGCAGGTGGTCGGGGTCGCCGCTGTCGATCGCCTCGAGCGTCTCGTGCGACTCCTCGAGCAGGTAGCGAGCCAGCGACCGGTGGGTCTGCGACTGCTTCCACTCACACTCGGCACGCAACCGGCGCATCACCTCGAGGAACTCGACGAGGGACGCGCCGGAGGCAGGCATCGGCGATCAGCCGCAGCGGTGACCGGCAGGAAGGCTGCGCGCGTAGACCGGGTCGGGCTCCGCGCTCATGCCGGACTTGGCGGCGTCACTGACCGCGACCGAGAGGTTGGTGTCGGCCGGCTGGATCTGCCCGTCGACGACCGCGAGGCCGTAGCGCGGGTCGATGTCGATGGTGTTGTCGTCGGGCCAGGAGATGAAGAGCTCCTGGCCTCGCTGGGCGATCGCCTCGACGGTCGGGTCGGCGATGCCGTCCTCGCTGAGCGACGCCCGGCCCACGGCGTCGACGACGGCGTTGATCAGCGACTCGGCCGACATCACGTCGACGTAGTCGGAGCGGATCTCCTCGGGGAAGGACTTGGCCGTCTCGGTCAGCTGGCCGACCTGGCGGGCGTAGGCCGTGCCCGGCTCGACGTCGTACGACGCGGCGAGCTGGCGAGCCTGGGACGACGCGGCGAGCAGGCTGACCACGAACTGCCGGACCCGGCCCAGCTCGGCCACGTTGCCCGCACCCCGCAGGTCCGGCTCGATCGCCGTGCAGACGGCGGAGGCCGCGCGGTCGACCTGGCTCACGGTGATCTTCTCACCGGCGACGTCGGCTGCGACGCCGGGCGAGGCGCTGCCCGCACAACCGGACAGCAGTGCCCCTGCGGACACAGTGGCCACGACGGCAACGAGGTGACGACGGAACGTGCTCACGATTTCTCCTTGACTGGGGCTGCATCGGGCGGGTCGAGCACCGTGTCGATCACCGCACGCGCCCATTCAAGCAGGGCACGCCCGGTGCCTGCCGTCGACCCGACGGGTCGAGGCACGAGCACGGCGCCGAGCTGGGTGAGCACGCGGCTCTGCGGGTACAGCCGTTGCAGGCGTACGACGCGGGAGTCGGGCAGGTCGACCGGCGCGAAGCGCATGTTCTTGCCGGCCAGGCCGATCTCGTGCAGCCCGGCCTGCCGGGCCCGGGCCCGGAACCGCCCGACCAGCAGCAGCGTCTCGACGACCTCGGGCGGCTCGCCGTACCTGTCCACGAGCTCCTCGCGGATGCCGTCGACGTCCTCGTCGCCGCGGGCCTCCGACAGGCGCTTGTACATCTCGAGGCGCAGCCGCTCGCTGGAGACGTAGTCGTGCGGCAGGTGCGCGTCGACGGGCAGCTCGATGCGGACCTCGCCGGCGTCCTCCGCCTCCTCCTCGCCGCGGAACTGCGAGACCGCCTCGCCGACCAGGCGGACGTAGAGGTCGAAGCCGACGTCGGCGATGTGGCCCGACTGCTCGCCGCCGAGCAGGTTGCCGGCGCCGCGGATCTCGAGGTCCTTCATGGCGATGGCCATGCCGCCACCCAGGTCGGAGTGCTGGGCCAGCGTCGCGAGGCGCTCGTGGGCGGTCTCGGTCAGCGGCTTCTCGGCCGGGTAGAGGAAGTAGGCGTAGGCCCGCTCACGGGAGCGGCCGACCCGGCCACGCAGCTGGTGGAGCTGTGAGAGGCCGAGGGTGTCGGAGCGCTCGATGATCATGGTGTTGGCGTTGGAGACGTCCAGCCCGGACTCCACGATGGTGGTGCAGACGAGCACGTCGAAGCGCTTCTCCCAGAAGTCGAGCATCACCTGCTCGAGCGCGTGCTCCCCCATCTGGCCGTGCGCCGTGGCGACCCGCGCCTCCGGCACCAGCTCGCGCAGCTTGGCCGCGGCCTTCTCGATGCTCTGCACCCGGTTGTGGATGTAGAACACCTGGCCGTCGCGCAGCAGCTCGCGGCGTACGGCGGCCATCACCTGGCGGTCCTCGTAGGCACCGACGTAGGTCAGCACGGGGTGCCGCTCCTCGGGCGGGGTGGTGATCGTGGACATCTCGCGGATGCCGGTGACGGCCATCTCGAGCGTCCGCGGGATCGGCGTCGCACTCATCGCGAGCACGTCGACGGAGGTGCGCAGCCGCTTCATCTGCTCCTTGTGCTCGACGCCGAAGCGCTGCTCCTCGTCGACGATGATCAGCCCGAGGTCCTTCATCTTGATCTCGGAGCTGAGCAGCCGGTGGGTGCCGATGACGACGTCCACCTCCCCGGACGCGAGGCCGGCGACGACCTCGCGGGCCTCCTTGTCGGTCTGGAAGCGGCTGAGCCCCTTCAGCACGACGGGGAAGCCGCTCATCCGCTCGGAGAACGTCGAGAGGTGCTGGGTGACCAGGAGCGTGGTCGGCACCAGCACGGCGACCTGCTTGCCCTCCTGCACCGCCTTGAACGCCGCACGGACCGCGATCTCGGTCTTGCCGTAGCCGACGTCGCCACAGACCAGCCGGTCCATCGGGACCGTGCGCCGCATGTCGGCCTTGACCTCGTCGACCGTCGTGAGCTGGTCGGGCGTCTCGTGGAACGGGAACGCGTCCTCGAGCTCGCGCTGCCACGGGGTGTCGGGTCCGAAGGCGTAGCCGGCGGTGGCCTGCCGGGCGGCGTACAGCTTGATCAGCTCGGCGGCGATCTCGCGGACGGCCTTGCGGGCTCTCGCCTTGCGCTTGGTCCAGTCGGCACCGCCGAGGCGGTCCAGGCTGGGCGACTCGCCGCCGACGTACCGGGTGACCTGGTCGAGGGTGTCGGCGGGCACGAAGAGGCGGTCCGGCGGCGCGCCCCGCTTGGCCGCGCCGTACTCGAGGACGAGGTACTCGCGGATCGCGCCCTGGATCTCGCGCTGCTTCATCTCCACGAAGCGGCCCACACCGTGCTTCTCGTGCACGACGTAGTCGCCGGCCGTCAGCTCGAGCGGGTCGATCTGCTTCTTGCGGCGGGCCGGCATCTTGCGCATGTCGCGCGTGGACGCCTTCTGCCCCGACAGGTCGTCACCGGTGATGACGGCCAGGCGCAGGTTGGTGTCCACGAAGCCGTGCCCGAGGCAGCCGGTGGAGACGGTGACCACGCCGGGGGTGTGAGCACCGTCCGTGGTCAGCCGGGCCGCGACGTCGTGCTCGCCGAGCACCTCGACGAAGCGCTGGGCCGGGCCGTGGCCCTGGTGCACGACCACGACGCGGAAGCCGTCGCCGAGGTAGCCCCGGATGTCGGTGACGGCGCGCTCGAGGTCGCCGCGGTAGCTCTCGGCCGGCAGCGCCGAGATGGTCCGCGACTCGACGGCACCGATCCGGACGTCGATGTCGAGCTCGGCGAGCTCGGCGGTGTCGCCCAGCCCGAACGGGCTCATCGACCACCAGGCCTTCGACTGGGCGATGGCGTGCTCGCGCACGTCGGCGATCGAGCGGTACGACGCGGCGCCGAGGTCGATCGGCGCCGTGCCGCCACCCGCGGCGGCGGCCCAGCTCGCTCCCAGGAACTCCTCGCTGGTCGCGACCAGGTCGTGGGCGCGGGAGCGGACGCGCTCGGGGTCGAGCACCAGCACGTGCGCCTTCTCGGGCAGCAGGTCGACGAGCAGCTCCATGTCGTCGACGAGCACGGGCGCGAGCGACTCCATGCCCTCGACCGCGATGCCGGCGGCCATCTTGTCGGTCAGCTCGAGCAGCGTGGGGTGGGCTCGACCCAGCTCGGCCGCGCGCCGGCGTACCTCGTCGGTCAGCAGCAGCTCGCGGCACGGTGGCGCCCAGAGCCTCGCGACGGGCTCCAGGGTGCGTTGGTCGGCGACCGAGAACGTGCGGATCTCCTCGATGTCGTCGCCCCAGAACTCCACCCGCAACGGGTGCTCCTCGGTGGGCGGGAAGACGTCGACGATGCCGCCGCGCACGGCGAACTCGCCCCGCTTCTCGACCAGGTCGACCCGCGAGTACGCCGCGTCGGCCAGGCCGCGCACGACGTCCTCGAGCGGCAGCGTCTGGCCGGGCACGAGCTCCACCGGGGCGAGGTCGGCCAGTCCCTTGACCTGCGGCTGGAGGATCGAGCGGACGGGGGCGACGACGACCTGGAGCGGCCCGTTGGTGGGGTCCGTCCCGGGGTGTCGCAGGCGGCGCAGCACCGCCAGCCGGCGACCGACGGTGTCACTGCGCGGGCTGAGCCGCTCGTGCGGCAGCGTCTCCCAGCTCGGGTAGTAGCCGATCGTGGTCGGGTCGACGAGGTCGCCGAGCTCGACGACCAGGTCCTCGGCCTCGCGGGTGGTCGCGGTGACGACCAGCACCTGCCGCCCGGCATCGACCAGTGCGCGCACGATGAACGGGCGCAGTGCGGCCGGGCCGGTGAGGTCGAGCCGGGTGAGCGTGCCCTCCGCCGCGTCGGTCACGGACTCGGCGAGCACCGGGTCGGCCAGCACGGCAGGGACCAGCGCCTCCAGGGCGGGGCTCGGGCTCACGGACTCACTCTCGGGCTGGGCCGGCGACCTGGGCCGACGACTGGCTGACAACACGACAGCCCCCGGCCACTACAGGCAGGGGGTGTGGGCTCAGTCTACGGCGCGCCAGGCGGCGGGCTTGCTTCGAGGAGGGTCAGGCGGGAACGAGGCCCGGACGCGACGCAGGCAGGCCCGGCGCGGGCAGCGGGGTGCAGGCGCAGCTGTCGGAGCACGGCAGGTAGGAGTGCATCGCGTGCCCGCACGACGAGCAGGGGCGGTCGTGCGACAGGTGACTGGTGTTCGTCACCCCGTAGTTGGTGTCGGCCGTGTTCCACATGCCTCTATGTTCGGCCGATGCCGGGCCGACTTCAGGTTTCGACACGGATCTGGCCCGAATCTGATCACTTCGGACTACGGCCGACCACCCGGAGTGACGACGCGGGAAGCGCCCGGGGGCCTACTCTCGGGATCGTGACCGGTCGACGCGCACTCGGTGCCGGGGTCCTGACTGCCGCCCTCTGCCTGTCGGCGTGCGGTGCGCCCGCGACGGCCCCGGCCGACCGGCCCGGCGCGACGGGTCGGGCGGCGTCGGCCTCGAGCGCTCCGCTGGCAGCCACGCCGGAACCGGCCCTGCGACCGGCCCGGTCCCCCCGCGAGGTGGCCGAGCAGATCGTCGCCGCTGAGGGCGCCCTGGCCGACCGGGCGACGGCTCCCGGAGCGCTGGTCCGGGCCGGACGCCTCCAGCAGCTCGCCTACCGCGAGCTCGGCAGCCACCCGCGGTGGGACGCCCGTGTGCGTGCGCTGGTCCCGCGCCGGCTGCACCGACTGGTCCACGACAACGTGGCTTCCCGCCGGGCCTTCCGCTCCATGCATCCCAGCAGGCGATCCGAGCTCAGCGACGAGCTGCCGGCCTGGCGCATCATCGCGCCGGCACCGCTGCCGCGGCTGCGCGGCCTCTACCGGAGAGCCGAGCGCCGGACGGGGGTCGACCGGGAGTACCTCGCCGCGATCAACCTGGTCGAGACGGCGTTCGGCCGGATCCGCGCCACGTCGACGGCCGGCGCCCAGGGCCCGATGCAGTTCATGCCAGCCACCTGGGCGGCGTACGGCGGGGGCGGCGACGTCACCTCGCCCCGCGACGCGATCCTGGCGGCGGGCCGCTACCTCGCGGCGAACGGCTTCAACCGGTCGGGCGGCAAGGCTGGCGCGCTCTACCGCTACAACAACTCCTCGGCGTACGTGCGTGGGGTGACGCTGCTGGCCGAGGTGATGAAGCGGCGCCCGACAGCGCTCGCCGGCTACTACCACTGGCAGGTCTACTACCTGACCAGCCGGGGAAGCATCCTGCTGCCCGAGGGGTACGCCACCCGCACCCCGATCCCGGTCGACGACTGGCTGGCCGACCACCCGTCGTAGCGGACCGGCGCGGTCCCGGCTGTCGCGCGCCGCGGTCAGCAGCGCCGCCTCCGCGCCGAACGACGTCCCGACGACGGCCAGTCGATCGGGTCGCCGGCACGCTGGCCCAGGGCGGGGGTGTGGGCGGAGGTTGAGCCCCGCAGGTCGCGGCACCGGGCGCTCCCGGTGCGCCCGGCCCATAGGCTCGCTGCCGTCTCCGCGTCTGCCGCGAGTCGCACGTTCGAATACCAGCCCCATTGCGGCGCCTGTCGGCGCGCGTCCGACTTACCGGATGCCGATGTGCGGACGGCGAGGGCTACGGGGTGATGGCACCTGACAAGAGCGTGCGCGTTTGCGGGTCAGACACATGCGCGTTGAGATCCGCTCGATGCCACAGCAATCTTAGGAGCACCTCCGCTTCACCTTGCAGCACGATCGACTCGCCGTCGCCGAAGACGGCGTCTCCGCACACGTCCGTCGCGACCATGTGGACGGAACGCGACAGGGGCTCAACGCGCCCGAGTCGCACCTGTCGCGGGTAGATGACGTCCCGCACTTCGAGGACCCCATCCCATGCGAGGGAGGGGTCGATTGGTCGAGGCTGGCGTAGAGCATTGTCGGCGTCCCACACATGCATCACGGTCTCGTGGACCTGACGCCGCCTCCAGAACGCCGCGGTGGGGTGTCGGTCGTCGAGGGTCCACGCGGGTGCGTCCGCCGCTGCCGAGGTCAACACATCGACCAGGTGCGAGGCGTGTCGGCGGTACCAAGTAGTCAACCCTTCACACCCGGTTTCGGCGGGCGGCTCCGGACGGAGGTGGGGGTTGCCTTCGAGCACGGCATGAGCCGCCCACTGATGGACACCGCCCAGGTGCACCACGAGGTCACGCAACGACCAACCCGGGCAGGAGGGAACCCGTGCGCTGAGCTCGGCATACCGGACGACGTCGCTGAACCGGTCGGTGTAGATCCCCAACAGCGACAACCAGTCAGGTGCTTCGCCCACCGTTCATCCCCCGTCTACAAGCGCTACACGCCTCATGCGCACGAAGAAACATAGCCGGACGCATCCGCTCATGCTCCGACCTCAGCGTCCGCTCATGC